>NZ_CP038635.1:0-1200000 GCF_004768545.1 Cupriavidus oxalaticus
ATGCAAGATTTCTGGCAGGCGGCAGCAGCGCAACTCGAGCGCGAGCTGACGCCGCAACAGTTCAAAACGTGGATCAAGCCGCTGGCGCCCGTTGCGTTCGATGAAGAAACGCATGCGCTGCGGATTGCTGCGCCCAACCGTTTCAAGCTGGACTGGGTCAAGAGCCAGTTCTCCGGGCGCATCACCGCACTGGCCTGCGAATACTGGGAAGCGCAGGTCACCGTCCAGTTCGTGCTCGATCCCGCGGCCTCCGGCCGTGCCGCCGCCTATATGCAGGCGCCGCAACCGGCCATCGGGCCGGGCGCGCACCCGCAGCAGGGCGGCGCCATGGGCATGCCGGGCATGGACGGCCACGCAGCCCCGGGTACGGGGATGGGCGGCTACCCGGGCGGCCAGCAGATGGGCGGGCAAGCGCCCTACCCCATGGCCGGCCAGCCCGGCCAGCAGGGCTATGGCGAGTATCCGGCCGCGACCGCCTACGGCATGGGCCAGCCGCCGTACGGCAACCCGTCCGCCGCGCCGGTCCCGGCCGGCGCGCGTGCGCCGATGCCCGGCATGGGCCAGGGCGGCCAGCACCCCGGGCAGAACAATAGCCATCTGGGCCAGATGGGTGGCCATGGCAGCCAGCACGCCAACGACATGGGCGATATCGACGTGGTCCACATGGACCCCGCAGAAGTCAGCGCCCGCTCCTACCGCGCGCCGCAGCCGCAGTCGCAGCCGCCGATGGGCGGCCCCAACGGCATGCCCGGCCACCAGCCCAGCGACACGGTCCACGAGCGCTCGCGCCTGAACCCGATCCTGACCTTCGACAACTTCGTCACGGGTAAAGCCAACCAGCTGGCGCGCGCCGCCGCCATCCAGGTCGCCAACAACCCCGGCAAGTCCTACAACCCGCTGTACCTGTACGGCGGCGTGGGCCTGGGCAAGACCCACCTGATCCACGCCATCGGCAACTACATGCTGCTGGAGAACCCGCGCGCGCGCATCCGCTACATCCACGCCGAGCAGTACGTGTCCGACGTGGTGAAGGCGTACCAGCGCAAGGCGTTCGACGAGTTCAAGCGCTACTACCACTCGCTCGACCTGCTGCTGATCGACGATATCCAGTTCTTCTCCGGCAAGAACCGCACGCAGGAAGAGTTCTTCTACGCCTTCGAGGCCCTGATCGCCAACCGGGCGCAGGTGATCATCACCAGCGATACCTACCCCAAGGAAATCACCGGCATCGACGACCGCCTGATCTCGCGCTTCGACTCCGGCCTGACCGTGGCGATCGAGCCGCCCGAGCTGGAAATGCGCGTGGCGATCCTGATGAAGAAGGCCGCTGCCGAGAACGTGAACGTTCCGGAAGAAGTCGCCTTCTTTGTCGCCAAGCACCTGCGCTCAAACGTGCGCGAGCTGGAAGGCGCGCTGCGCAAGATCCTGGCGTTCAGCAACTTCCACGGCAAGGACATCACCATCGAGGTGACGCGTGAAGCGCTGAAGGACCTGCTGACCGTGCAGAACCGCCAGATCTCGGTGGAGAACATCCAGAAGACCTGCGCGGATTTCTACAACATCAAGGTCGCTGACATGTACTCGAAAAAGCGGCCTGCCAATATTGCCCGTCCGCGCCAGATCGCGATGTACCTGGCCAAGGAGCTCACGCAGAAGAGCCTGCCCGAGATCGGCGAGCTGTTCGGCGGCCGCGACCACACCACCGTGCTGCACGCCGTGCGCAAGATCGCCGACGAACGCAGCAAGGATGCGCAGCTCAACCATGAGTTGCACGTGCTGGAGCAAACGCTCAAGGGCTGATGCATGGTCGTTCCCGGCCGTAGACCGGGAAAGGCGCATTTTGAAGGGCCGGCCCTCCGAGGCTGGCATACTGTAGGGTGCGCGCCACGGACAACCCGTGGCGCCTGGGGAATTAACGTCAGCGTCGCCGGAGCAACAGTCCGGAAAGTGGCCACCGATAAGGCTTTGCGGTGAGTCGGGACGGGATGGCAAGTGCGCCAAAGCGCACCAAGGCACCAGCGTGGCTTTTTGTGCACAGCTGGCCCGCCAGCCGGTCCCGCCCCGCTTCACCGCAGCGGCTTATCCTTGGTACAATGGCACATTAACTCCTTGATTCCTAAGTGAATTCGGAGTTGTTTGCGTTCTGCGGTCGCCGACTACAAACGACGAAGGATAAATTCAATGCAATTGGTCAAAACCTCGCGAGACAACCTGCTGCGTCCGCTGCAAATCGTGAGCGGCATCGTGGAGCGCCGCCACACCCTCCCGATCCTGGCCAACCTGCTGATTCGCAAGTCCGGGTCGAACGTGTCCTTCCTGTCGACCGACATCGAAATCCAGATCACCACGCATGCAGAATGCGGCGTCGGCAACGACAGCGTCGCCACCACCGTGGCCGCGCGCAAGCTGCTCGACATCCTGCGTGCCATGCCCGACGGCGACGTTGCGCTGTCGCTCAACGACAAGCGCATGACCGTGCAATCCGGCAAGAGCCGCTTTGCACTGCAGACGCTCGCCGCCGAAGAATTCCCGACCGTTGCCGAAGCCAGCGAATTCAACGCCAGCGTCACGCTGCCGCAGAAGACCTTCAAGCACCTGCTGGCGATGGTCCACTTCGCCATGGCGCAGCAGGACATCCGCTACTACCTGAACGGCATGCTGCTGGTGGTGGAAGGCAAGAAGGTCATGGCAGTCGCCACCGACGGCCACCGCCTGGCCTACTGCGGCGTCGAGCTTGAGAATGAAGCCGCCGGTGTGGGCGCGCGCCAGGAAGTCATCATCCCGCGCAAGACCATCCTGGAACTGCAGCGCCTGCTGGAAGACAACGACGATCCGGTCACGGTGCAGCTGGCCGCCAACCAGGTCAAGTTCACGTTCGCCAATATCGAACTGATCTCCAAGCTGGTCGAAGGCAAGTTCCCCGACTTCCAGCGCGTGATCCCCAAGGGCTACAAGAACGCCTTCGCGATCGACCGCGTGCGGCTGCAGCAGGCGCTGCAACGCACCGCGATCCTGACCACCGACAAATTCAAGGGCGTGCGCTGCATCCTCGACACGCACGTCCTCAAGATCAGCTCCACCAACGCCGACCAGGAAGAGGCGCAGGAAGAGCTGGAACTCGATTACTCGGGCGACGCGCTCGATATCGGCTTCAACGTGACCTATCTGCTCGACGTACTCGCCAACCTGAAGAGCGAGCAGGTGCAGGTCAGCCTCGGCGACTCCAATTCGAGTGCGCTGATCACCGTGCCGGAAGACGACAATTTCAAGTACGTCGTCATGCCGATGCGCATCTGATGATCCGGTAACAGGACACGCAGAAGACGAGCTACCGGAGCAGCAAACGGCACGCATTGACACCCGGCCCGGCCGGGAAGTCCTGGGGATGAGCATCCCGCAGCGGGGGCAGGATCGACATGACGATCCGCCCCTTTTGCCGTTTTTAGTAACCCGCCATGCGGACCCTTCGCGCCCCGCTGCCAGCATCCAGAGCATGCCGGCCCGGCCCGAAATCCGTATTCGCCGCAAGTAGGAAAGACATGACCGAACAGCAGAAACCGCAACAGGAAAACACCTACGGAGCCTCCTCGATCCAGATCCTGGAAGGCCTGGAGGCGGTACGCAAGCGCCCGGGCATGTATATCGGCGACACCTCCGACGGCACCGGCCTGCACCACCTCGTCTTCGAGGTGCTGGACAACTCCATCGACGAAGCGCTGGCCGGCTACTGCACCGAGATCCAGGTCACCATCCACAGCGACAACTCGATCTCCATCGTCGACAACGGCCGCGGCATTCCGCCCCTGGTCAAGTTCGACGACAAGCACGAACCCAAGCGCAGCGCGGCGGAAATTGCCATGACCGAGCTGCACGCCGGCGGCAAGTTCAACCAGAACAGCTACAAGGTATCGGGCGGCCTGCACGGCGTGGGCGTGTCCTGCGTGAACGCACTTTCCAAGTGGCTGCGCCTGACCGTGCGCCGCGACGGCCAGGTCCACCTCATCGAATTCGCCAAGGGCGATGTGCAGAACCGCATCATCGAGACCGTGCCCGGCCCCGACGGCCAGCCCGTTGAAGTCTCGCCGATGAAGGTCATCGGCGCCACCGACAAGCGCGGCACCGAAGTCCACTTCCTGGCCGACGAAGAAATCTTCACCAACGTCGAGTTCCACTACGAGATCCTCTCCAAGCGCATCCGCGAGCTCTCGTTCCTGAACAACGGCGTCCATATCAAGCTGGTCGACCAGCGCACCGGCAAGGAAGAAGACTTTGCCTTCTCCGGCGGCGTGAAGGGTTTTGTCGAGTACATCAACCGCGCCAAGACCGTCCTGCACCCCAACATCTTCTACGCCAACACCGAAAAAGACGGCATCGGCGTGGAAGTGGCCATGCAGTGGAACGACGGCTACAACGAGCAGGTGCTCTGCTTCACCAACAACATCCCGCAGCGGGATGGCGGCACCCACCTGACCGGCCTGCGCGCCGCGATGACGCGCGTCATCAACAAGTACATCGAAGAAAACGAAGTCGCCAAGAAAGCCAAGGTGGAAACCACCGGCGACGACATGCGCGAAGGCCTGGCCTGCGTGCTGTCCGTGAAGGTGCCCGAGCCCAAGTTCAGCTCGCAGACCAAGGACAAGCTGGTCTCGTCAGAAGTGCGCCTGCCCGTGGAAGAACTCGTCAGCAAGGCCCTGACCGACTTCCTGCTGGAAACGCCCATCGACGCCAAGACCATCTGCGGCAAGATCGTAGACGCCGCCCGCGCCCGCGAAGCCGCCCGCAAGGCCCGCGAAATGACCCGCCGCAAGGGCGTGATGGACGGCATGGGCCTGCCCGGCAAGCTGGCCGACTGCCAGGAAAAAGACCCCGCCCAGTCCGAACTCTTCCTGGTGGAGGGCGACTCCGCAGGCGGCTCAGCCAAGCAGGGCCGCGACCGTAAGTTCCAGGCCATCCTGCCGCTCAAGGGCAAGATCCTGAACGTAGAGCGCGCCCGCTTCGACAAGATGCTGTCCAGCCAGGAAGTGCTGACGCTGATTACCGCGCTGGGCACCGGCATCGGCAAGGACGACTACAACCTGGAAAAGCTGCGCTACCACCGCATCATCATCATGACTGACGCGGACGTGGACGGCTCGCACATCCGCACGCTGCTGCTGACGTTCTTCTATCGGCAGATGCCTGACATTATCGAGCGCGGGTATGTGTATATCGCGCAGCCGCCGCTGTACAAGATCAAGCATGGCAAGGAAGAGCGGTATATCAAGGATGATGTCGAGCTCAATGCTTATCTGTTGAAGCTGGCGATGGAGAAGGCGTCGCTTGTTCGGCCGGATGGCAGTGAGATCAGTGGTGATGCGCTGACTGAACTGGCTCGTCAGTATCAGCTGACGGAAGGGGTGATTGGTCGCTTGTCGCGCGTTGTTGATACCGACGCTCTGCGTGCTATTGCGGACGGCGTGACGCTGGATCTGGATAGTGCTGCGGCGGCGGAGGCTTCAGCGGTGGCGCTGAAGGCTAAGCTGGCGGAGATGCATGCCAAGACGTTGATTGGCGCGGCCGTGAATGATGACGGCACCGCGGACGTGTACGCTCAGTTCGACGAAAAGACCGACAAGCATCGCTTGATGATTGCGCGCCGTCACCATGGCAACGTGCGGTTGTCGCATCTGGATGCGGATTTTGTTCATGGCGCGGATTACGCTGCCCTGTCTAACGCGGCCAAGACGTTCCAGGGCCTGACCCCGGAAGGCACCAAGGTGCAGCGTGGCGAAGGCGAGAAGCTGCGCGATCAGACCGTGAATGATTTCCACGGGGCTATGCAGTGGTTGCTTGCCGAGGCTGAGCGTGGCGTTTCGCGTCAGCGCTATAAGGGGCTGGGGGAGATGAACCCTGAGCAGTTGTTTGAGACGACGCTGGACGTTACGCAGCGGCGACTGCTGAAGGTGCAGATTGAGGATGCTATTGCGGCGGATCAGATCTTTACCACCCTTATGGGGGATGAGGTGGAGCCGCGTAGGAACTTTATTGAGTCCAATGCGTTGGTGGCGCGGAATATTGATGTTTAATTTAGGTGTAGCAGGTGGTGATTCGTGACAAATGGTGCCGGGATTATTGGCAAAGGCTGTTTTGAATCACGCGACAGTTAGCCCTCGGGTCGGGAAGTAAGTCTCTATGTAGATCGGCGAGCGCCGCTTTGTTCCCACCAGGATGGCAAGACGGCCGACCAAGAATTCTTGGTCGGCCGTCTTGCCATCCTGGTGTGCTCGGTCAGGCTGTTACCGAGTAGTTGGGCAACGAGTCCTCGTGCCGATCAGCCCTTTGTAGCGGCTAGGCGACATTCAGCATAGACGTTAATCGCTCTCGAATAGCGTCCCTCGGGTTCCCGTGGCTCAACGAGAGCGCAGCGGGAAGGGCCGCTCCATTCATGCAAATCCTGGCCGCCGACAACTAAGTAGCGATGCGCCCGAAAAATTGGTCATCGCCTTGTGTCGCCATGTAGCTCAGTAGTCCGGACATCGAATGCTCGTGGCTTGGGTCCCGATAGGCAGACTATCGATATATCTGCTGGCCCCCATTCCTGCTGGAGTTTTACCGTAGCTTGGGCTAGTTCTTCGCATCCTCCAGGCAGAACCAGGATAGCCCGGTCGTATCGTTGCAGCAGTTGCGCCAGACGAGCCATATAGCTTCCAACAATGTAGCTGTCACGCCTCGGCCCTGCTGCCTTTATCTCCACGGCAATTGTGCAATCACCTTGCTTGAACAAGAGATCAGGAAAGAGCGGCTTCCGTGGGAGTGGTAGTTCGACTCGACCCTCCTTGGCTAGTCCTAGCAACTCCGGCTTTCGCCGGATCTGTGCAACCGCCATATGTTCGAAGTCTGCTATGCGCTTAGCAGTTCCAAACTTGCGCGCGGTATCTCCAGTTGAAGGCATTACTCTTTCGCGCTGAGCTCGTACCTTGTCGTGGGTCAGGGTGCCAGCAAGGACATCTGCAACTACCTTGTCGGCGAGCTTGGCGGAGTGCTCATGCAACTTCATGAGCTCCATAACAGCAGTCGAACCCGCCAAGACTTTCCTTCGCTGCAACATCGCCGGATACACGCGCAAGAGAAAACGGTATAGCGACTCAAACCTTCGTGCTGTCCGGGAAGCGAGCCCAACATCCTTGAGCCCCACTTCCGTCTCTGCATAGTCTCCGCTGCCAGCAATGCCTTCATCTATAAGTTGCGCGACCTTCTTGCCCTGGCTCAGCCATCGTGGCCAACGTGGATTCTCATCATCCATGGCGACGGGGCGTACCATGAATAGCTCCTGACCTGAATTGAGGAAAAAAGCGCCAACCATAGTGTATGGCAAGAGCCTTGATTCCCTAAGCGATATCAGGACTAAGTGGAAGGGTACGAACCTTAGTGGGCCGCGAAAGACTCGAATAACAAACCTGATACGAGTCCCGATGTCGCTCTGCCATCTCGCCTTTTCGATAGTTGTGCTGCGAACATTGTGTGCAAGCGTTTTCGGTGCGGCTAAAAATACTGCTGTGAGCGAAAAATTTAGGCGCAACGAATAAACGGAGTCTGTTGTCGGCCCCGGGGGGGGCGAACGGCAGAGATCGGACGCGCACGCGACGGCCAGATGGGAGGCTGATAAGGCCGAGATCGGGTAAAAATAGGCGTTCGGCTACTTCCAGCGCAGTTGTTTTAGTTCGGTCCGACGCCACTGAGCTGATTCGGGGCACACGCTGACCTTTCGCCATTCAGTCACACTTCATCTTCATTCACCATCATCGAATGCGACTTTGAGTGCTTGTCCGAGATGGGCATCCTCGATGGGAGGCTCCCCAGCTCAGAAATAGCTGCGTGTAATCCTGGTCGGACGGAAAGTTGGCCACATCAAAAGCCATACCCTGGCTCAGGGGATTCGAAAGACCCAACGACGGAAAATGACACGCCCTGCTCTTCGTCCTGGTGCAGAGCAGATTGCAGAAGGCCGCACCGCCACGCGACCACAAGTACGTCGTTTGCTAGGGCGGCGGGAAGTCCTCTGGCGGCATGTGCCGCCTAAACCAGAGCGCACCGGTATCGCAAGGCATTGCTGATTTTGCGCACAGACCTCGCCCGGCGGCCAGCGTTCATACCGGCTCCATCCTAGCGACCTCTCTCCAGCCTCGATCGAAGGTGAAAGTCTTAGCCCGCCCCACAGGATCTTGAATCCGTAGCACCCGAGCGATCGCAGGATCCATTGCATGTTCCACGATGTAGAGCCAATATGCTGGGCCCTGTTCTCTACCCCACTCAAACTGAGCGCGTGAGAGGCCAACAGGACGGCTCTCCAACCCATGAGCCATCGATTTGACTTCGACCCATCGAATCGGCTTGCTGTGGTTGTCCGCTTCATAGAGATCGAAGCCGGGATTGCCTTCCGGGGTGCGGCGCAGTGTCGGTTCAAGTTCAATGATCAAATCGATGGCCTGCTTCTCGATCTGCATTCTAGTTGCCTGGTCGAGGCCGTCCGGATCTGAGTCATCCTCCTCGGGATGGGTACCGACGTATGAGATGAAGGGGCGCGAGGCGCTTTGGCCAGTTGATTGCTTTCCTTGGCTGCCGCTGGTGCCTCCGTCCCCGTCCCTGTCCCCGGCATGGTTGCGGGTCCCGGCGGAACTGCCGTGCGAGTTCCCGCGTGCGTGGCCACCGCGCCCGGCTGCTCCCCCAGTGCCAGGCCTGCCTTGACCACTCCCCGTACCTCCCGTCATCGCGCCGTCGCCTCCATCCGGATCGGGCGTACCAGGCGGAATGTTCGGCATGTCGTCCCCATAGAGATCTTTTGCATCGTCGTATACATCGCCATTAGGCTGGGCATCGGCCTCCAGCTCCTCATCGGTCTCAGGCTCGGGTTCAGCGAGCGAGTCCTCGATGCCGAGGCGGCTGATTAGCTCAGCCACGCTGGTGATGCCGTGCTTTCTCAGCAAATCGAGGGCAGCGGGATCGATGCCAGCCTCTCTAGCTAACTGGTCTATGATAGGTGGCTTAAATGCAATCTTGGTCTGCAGGAAGGGGTTGGGCTTCCAGCCGAGGGTGTCGAATATCACGAGGCTTGGCGGCTGGAGATTGCCGTTTCCATCGGGTATCCATGCCGCTGTGTTGAGGCGGCGCAGGAAGGCCGCTGGAAACGGGGGAGTTCTACGCTCCCCGTAGTGCGACCATGTGTAGGATCCATCAAAGATGCCACGGCCGCGCCTTTCCTCGAGATCGCCCAGACTCTCCCAAATCAATCGAGCGCGCTCAGCGCGATGCTCTGGCGTGAGGGTTGATGTGGAAGTCGTGGACATTCTGCGCGACAAGGCCAATCTGGAGTTCAAACGCGACTCGCAGGCCAAGCTCGCCATCGAGAATGGCGAATTGATCATCGAGAAGTTCTACCCGATGAACCTGCTACAGAAACTCTCGCTACAGAAGGAGTCGGTCGAGAACTGGAAGGAGCTGGTCGAATCCGTGCTTATCGACTGGAACTACGACGGGGCGGTGCTGCAACCCGCGGTAGTGGACATTCCGGGCAAGAACGATCTGGTCCAGGGCGCTTACAAGGTTCCAGAGGATGCAGGCACCATCCGAGTGAAGATCACTGACCTGCTGTCTGAATCGTGGGAAGGGAGCATCAGCAATGGCAACTAAGCGCACGGCGATCAACGCTAGCACGTCCGGTGCATCGCTGGATTTCGCCTTTTTCCGCTTTCTGTGGCAGTTCTACCAGTCCAACCGGGGCGCGATCCGGCAGAACTACAAGGAGCTGACCCGCAAATTCCTAGACTTCAACAACCCGGAGAAGAACCCCAAGGCCTTCCTGCGCCAGCCGCAGTTCGAGGCGCTGGAAACCTACGTCTTCCTGAAGGAATTCCTCGGCAATGCCAAGGTCGAGGAAATCTTTAAGGCGTGGTATGAGCGCAGTGGCAAGTTTGAGGGCCGCAAGTTCGGCTCCTTCTATGGCACCGCAGGGCAGGAGATGTTCCAATTCGGAGAAAGTGATGAGCTGGAACTGAACTCCTACAAGGTGCTGTTCGAGAAAATGCGCAAGAACTCACGCGCCTACCCGAACTACATCTTTGCTCTGACGATGGGCACCGGCAAAACCATCCTGATGGCAACCTGCATCTTCTACGAGTTCTTGTTAGGCAACAAGTTCGAGAAGGACGCGCGCTATTGCCACAATGCGCTGGTGTTCGCACCGGACAAGACGGTGCTGTACTCGCTGAAAGAAATCGAGTCGTTTGATCTCACCCGCGTAGTGCCGCCGGAGTATGTCAACTTCCTGACTATGCACGTGCGCTTCCATTATCTAGAGGAGGCGGGCACATCGCTGGACACTTTGGATCGTTCGCGCTTCAACATCATCGTATCCAACACGCAAAAGATCATCCTCAAGCGCCAGCACAAGGAGAAGACCGCCACAGACAAGTTGTTCGAAGCAACGGGGGAGACGCTTGCTGTCGCTGGCGTCTATGCCGACGCTGCCGATCTCTACAACTTCGATCAGCCAGAAGAAGAAGGCGAGCTGACCACCAATCAGCGGTTCGAAAAGCTGCGTCGCCTTGAGCAGTTGGGCATCTACGTGGACGAGGCCCACCATGCCTTCGGCAAGGCGTTGGCGAAGGATATGGGCGTGGGTGCAAAAGAGACGGACACCAGCCTGCGTACTACCATCGACGCCCTCGCAGCCAGCCTGAGCGCGGCGGGCACGCGCGTGGTTGCTTGCTACAACTACACCGGCACGCCCTACGTAGGGCGGGAAGTGCTGCCGGAAGTCGTGTACGCCTACGGCCTAAAGGATGCTATCGACAAGTGCTTCCTCAAGAAGGTGATGCTGCACGGCTACAGCAACACCCGCACCGACGAGTTCGTGGACATCGCCGTCGAGAGCTTCCTGAAGCAAACTGGTGATCTGCGCCCGGAAGGCATGTTACCCAAGCTGGCCTTTTTCGCTTCTTCTATCGACGAGCTGACCAGCGAGCTGAAGCCAGCGGTCGAGCGTGCGCTCATCAAGCACGGGATTCCGACCTCTCGGATCCTGGTCAACGTAGGCGACGACAAGCACACCACCAACGACGACATCCGCGAATTCAACCGCCTCGATACCGAGGACTCAGAAAAGCAGTTCGTCTTGCTGGTGAACAAAGGGCGCGAGGGCTGGAACTGTCGATCACTCTTCGGCGTCGGCCTGTTCCGTGAGCCGAAGTCCAAGATCTTCGTCCTGCAAGCCACCATGCGGTGCCTACGAGCAATTGGCCAAGCACAACACACTGGCCACGTCTTTCTCTCAAACGAGAATCTGAACACCCTGAATGACGAGTTGCAACAGAACTTCCGCATCAGCGCCGATGAGTTGCAGAAGGTTGCCGGCGACAAGGATCGTGTCGAGGTACGGGTCGTTGAGCCAGTCAAGATCAAGTTAGTGCGGTTGCGCAAACAGTACAAGATGCAGGAGAAGAAGCTCACTCCTGGTCAGCCGCTCGGACTAGACCGGGCGGACAGGGAAGGCTGGAACTCTCTGATAGAGAAGTACCGCTTGATCGAAACGCAGCAGGAAGGTTTGACCGCGGCTGATGCCGCCCGAGCGTCGAGCAGCCGCACTTTCGACCTGACTGCACGTCGCGAAAAGCGTGTGTTCTCGCGGATGACGCTGGTGGCTGAGGTCGCCCGCTATCTCAATCTCGGCCCACTGGGCGTCGAGGATCTGCTGGACGCGACGAAGGAGGGCACGGATGAGCTGGTGGCGATAGCCAACGAGTTCAACGAACTGCTCTATGACGAAATCATTCCGCGCCTGTTCAATCAACTCTTTGACTTGGACGAATCTCAACAGACCGAAGAGCACGAGGTTGATCTGATCAAGATGCCACCAAACGGCTACTACGAGGTGACGGCCCGCAAGGACAAGATCGTCAGGATGGGGGACAGCCCAATTAAGGACGAAGAACGCGCCAAGAGCTTCCATCTCGACACGTACTGCTTCGACTCGGGCTCCGAGAGCCAACTGTTCTGGGATTTGCTTCGAGAGCAGCGCGTGAAGAAGGTCTATTTCACAGGGATGCTTACCCATGGTCAGTCGGACTTCTTCATCCAATACATCGATCCGGATTCCCATACGGTACGCAGCTACTACCCGGACTTCCTCTTCCAGCGCGAAGAACTAGATGGCAGCGTGAAATACGTGATCGTCGAGGTGAAGGCCGATAATCAGATTGAGGACGCTGTGGTGCAGGCTAAAAAGGATTTTGCACAGCAAATCGCTGTGGCCAGCGGTATGGAATACCAGATCATCAAATCGACGGATGCGGATAACCGCCATTATCGGGTGTTGCTGTAGCGTACCCGGCTTCGGCGAGACCGGAAGGCTTGCCGAAGCCGCTGTCGGGCCTAGCCAAGGCGACCTGACTCAAGCCAAATGGCCGCCCAGGACACGACGGATGCGGATAACTGATCTCGACCCAGCCGCAGATAGCGCTAGCTCTTGAGGTATTCCCTAATCTGAGTCGCAAGCACTTTAAGCGTCGCCGGGATCGCCCCGCCTTCTGACACCTCCTTGGCAAAGTGTCTGGCGAAATTTCCTTTCTTGGTCGGATCGATTTTGTATTCGACTAGGCGACGCGCATGGTTGTCGTCGATCTTTTCCGCTATGACTTGAGCCAATGTCTTGGTCTTGGTTATCAACTTGATATTGCGCGTGAGCAATTCCTCGCCACGTTCCACGAGCCATCCTTTGGATTCGGCGTGATCCCATGCAGACTCGCCACATAGCTCATCGATGGCTAAGGGAACAAAGATCCCGCTCTGCTTTAATTGGCGGATCGCATCGTCGCCATTTCTGCGTCCGACGCTAATACATTTGATGATGTTTGGGCGGTTGATGGCGGCGCCATATTGCTTTATCTTGGTTGCCGCCTCCACGCCGGCGTCGTCGTCGTCTAGCAATGCCGCTGTTTTGTGCTTGAGGTCCGTCATCGCTGCTCGCGCGACACAACAGCCAACTACCCAATTCACACCGCCACCTAATCCGTCCTTCGCTATTATTTCAAATGCATCCTTTTGTCCTTGTGACGTGGCTTGAAGAACGGCATCGATGATAACTTTGTCGCTGGCCCCTTCGACGTACAACGCCGGCCTGTCGCGGACCAGTGCTTGTGCTTTAAGATCCTTAATTCGTGCGAGCAAATCCCGGCGCTCGGCTACGGCTTTCTCTAGGTAGGGCTGAACAAAAGGCATCAGACCCAGATGAGTGTCCATCTTTTCTGGGTCGATGTTTTCGGAGAATGACGTCTTACCTTCCATTCTCGAAGCCACACAGACCATGCCAGCTTGCTTGGCCTTCCCGTAGAAGGCTGGAGAATGGGTGGTGACCAAGATCTGGACACTCTTGGAATATCCACTGAATTCTTCAGCGGTTTCCATTTGTTTCGTTAGTTCCAGGTTATTTTCTGGTTCCTCGAAGCCCCATATTGTCTCCGATGGCGGCTTACCCTTGGCTGAATTGGTCTTCCGTTGATCGGCTAAGAATTTTAAGATTAACGGAATATGACGTCCTTGAATACCATCCCCGCGATACTGCAACGCAGTGCTCGAGTGGTCGTCTGCTGAATCAAAATCCAGCATTTCAAAAAAATCGCCAAGATCAACCGGTAACGAGAATTCTGTTTTTAGCTGCAACAGTCTGTGCGACTCTGATTCGATTTTCTTTACTTCTTTGCGGAGATCCGCCAAAAATGTGCCGGACGCTTTGGTTAGTTTTGGTGCGACAGTGGCCGCCAAGGTGTTATAAAGTCTGCGCTTCAGCGTTGCGAAGAAAGATTTTCCGCGGATCGCGGGCACATATTCGAATGCGATATGCTTCACCCAGTATTCTGTCCGCGACCCCTTTGAGAACTCCTGGCCGGAGCTACGCACAATTGTCTCTTGAAACGGGGATGGCGAATCAGTGCGATAGACCTTCCGCCATATGACAATGTCGTTATCCGCGTAATTTGAAGGAGGTGAAAAATGTACCTCGATCTCAATCTGCTTTGCTTTTCCGCCAATGATTTTGGCTTGTTGGCTGAAATCCTTCTCGAACATGAGCTGGCTGCCAACGTCCGTTTGGCCGTTGAAGAACAGATTCAGTGCTCGTAGAAAATTGCTCTTTCCTGAATCGTTCAGGCCGACTACTGCCGTGTAGTCTTTGAGATTGATTTCGGCATCCGCCAAAGATCTGAAGTTTTTTACTTTTACCTTTTTTATGTACATGATCCCGACCCAAAATCTGCCTGAACTGACGCGGGTCTGCTCTTTCGTTGGCACGGATGAGCGGTAGACCGCGGGAAGTCGCCATTTTACTTCTAGATTATCATATTGAAAGACGCGTGATCCTCAGCGAGTCGGCCATTGGCCGTCTTGCACATCCATGGAGGCCGGCCTCTTCCTTCGGTGGGAAGGCCCGAAGGGCCGTCAGCCATAAGGTCGCAATGCAGGCGCTCTCTCCATCCATTCCTGGTTGTAGCCTTGACGAAGCTCCGTGAGCAGGGCGAGCGGGCGGATGATGTGGGGATGCGTCAATGTCGCGAGCTTGGGCCCGTACACACCAATCTGTGCGTCGTATAGGTCGTAACGCTTGCTTTCCCGGATTGCCGATACAAGCCAGCTCTCATTGATCCAATCGGTGATTTCGGTCTTGGTCTGTTTCAGGAGAAATTTGTTCCGCTCCGAATCAGAGTTCGCGTTCGTCTCCTCGTTGACCATGCCGACGGCGACCTGGATGAGGTCTGCGAAACTTACGTGCTCCTTGACCACCGAGCCAACCAGACGGTCGAGGTTCGGCATGGCGCGCAGGGCGAAGGAGTATTCGCGGGCGATCTGGCGCAGCTTGTGTGCCTGCTTCGTATTCGCCTGCAGATTCAGGATGATCCAAGACGGCGGCCACCAATATCGGCGTAGCCTTCTCGATGAAGCTCGACGCTTCCGAACTTTGCCCCTAGTGGTGTGGGCCGTCCTTGTATGCGGGAGGACGTTGCTGCACTGCGGCTTGGAAGACGGGATGGGCCCAATGTGGACATCGACAAAACCTCCCCCGTGGGAGCGTCTGGGCAAGCGCAAAATCGCGCCAGGATGGCAGATCGAAACCGGCCAGACAGCGTAGTAGTATCGGCTAGGCGCAAGATGCCCGCAGTCGAGCCCAGCGCCGCTTTCATATCCATAGCGCTCTTGCACCGAGACAAACGAGCAGCATGCCAAAAAGCGTTGGCGCCATTACCTGGGCCACGTGGGTCGGCACCATCAATACGCCGTGACGATAGCCGTATCCACCCGGTCTGAAAATGACCAACGGCAGGATGCCTTTGGCAATCGTGAGAATGCTGACCCTATTTCGCGGCCATAGGAAGCAGTTCAACCATAACTCGCCGCAATGTGATTCCCTTCAAGAGGCAACCTAGTGGATGGATGGCTTGTCCGCGGCGAGTGCCTGCACCACTGCCTCGTAGTGGTCGGTCACCTCACGCCACGAGCGTACGCCATTGAAGCTAGCCCAAGCCGCCCACGCATACCATGCGTCGGAGGTGACGAGACCTCTATTGGCAACCCGATAAACGCGGCCGCTGCTGGTGACGAATTGCGTCAACACCGGGTCGTACCGTTCAAGTGCGCTGCTGACACGTCCGAGCCCGGTAGCAACGTTATCCCCTACTAAGTGGTATTCGCCACGATCGGTCTCCACTATGGTCCAGCCCGTCAAGGAAATGCATGGATCGTCTATGACCGAGGGAACTGCCCAAAGCATCTCTCACTCCTGGCGCGCTTACCCGTGGCCTCACATGCGCCACGCCTATTTGCGGCAATCATTCCAACGCCCGCGTGGTGCAAATGCCCTTTTTCCCGAGGGCACGCAGAATTTCTGGGCCCTGCTATGGGGGGCAGCAAGGGACGGTCATGTCTTTGCCGGCATGCGAATGGCGAGGCCCGAAGCCGTCTCCAAGCGAAACCTCGGCTCGCCACTTCCTCAGGATAGGCTACCAGCGTAAGGGTGCCTGTCGCGATCGGCCAAAACTGCCGCATAACGGCACCGGCGGCACAGTCGAGCCGGACGGATGTGCCGCTGCGGGCGTCTACTGGAGCTGAACTGCGTTGAGCGTCGGCAGATGCTCAGGGGCGGTGCGCCCGCACCTGGGCTGCCACGCGCTGCCGCATGGGTTCGGCGGCCTACGATGACCGGTCGGCGCACAAGCGCCCGCAACGTGTCCAGGGCATGCCAGCGCGTGCCCAGCAACGCAGTCCGGCTATGTACTTAGGTCGGGCGCAAATGCCCTGCGCTTGACGCTGACCACGCTCGCCCGCCGTTGCGCACTTATCGTTCGGTTCGTCGCGCCGAGTCATCATGCGACGTGTGACAGCGATTTCACTTTGGCCAGTTTTTTTACTGTCAATTTGGAGAGGATCTGGCTCGCCAAAAGCCCGGAACGGACAAGAGTTTTGGAGAACGGACAAGAGTTTTGGCGCAGAACAACATGGAAAGCGGGAAGCAAAAATTTAGTGGTGGAAAGTTCTTGTGGAGCGCCGTTCTGCTGCTAAAGTCGCGCCCGCTGCGATGCACCGCGGTTGCGGACCCACGGCGATGAAGTGCTCTCAGAGGATAGAGGCCGTGGTTTGACAAAGAGCGGCGGTCGGCCCTGTTCGCACACTACAGTCCAAGCGGATCAAGGTTTTGGCTTGCTCAAGAATTGGCCTATATTCTGAATCAATGACATATAACGCAAACAGTTCGATGTCACGCAGTACGGGACCTTCAGGGGTCGTTATGCAAGGATCCCGGCCGTTGGGCAGAGTCGGCGGTCGGGGATCGCTCCTCTACTCCAGCGTAAAGGCTGGCGGGATCATTGCGATCGAGTCGCCCGCAGAAGCGACCATTGCGCAACTCGCGGACCTTGATCCGCGGGTAATCAAACTTCGCGCTCAACCGTTCACGATTGACATCCCGACGAATCGGCTACTACGAACTCGAGACGAGCTTAAATCGGCGCGATCGGAGCGCAAGAAACCAGAGGTAAGTGCGCGCGAATATACCCCAGACTTTGAGATCGAACTGGGATCCGGCGCTCCGTGGGTACTTGAGAGCAAGACGTCTCAGCATGCTCCAGGCGATTCGTACTGGGAAAAGGTGGGACACGCGGCAGCACTCCTTCGCGGACGTGGCTATCGGTTCGCAGTGATCAAAGTGCCTGCAGCGATGGATCATCCTTTGGTAACCAATGCAGCGCTGTTGACCAGCTTTCGCAGGCTATCGAGCGGCGTGTCGGCGCATTGGCTCGCGCAACTGGAGCACCATGCACACGGACTCGGCGCGCTCGTCGACGCGCTCCAACTGTGTGATTTGTCGTTGCGGGAGGCTCCGCTGCTCTTCTTGACGGGGCTACTTTCCGCTGATCTCAGGAATGTCCCAATCCGGGCAGACATGCAAGTCAGCTACGCAGGTGGAGACCTGTCGGCTCTCGAGTTGCTTCCTCTGCAGGAGGCGTCGGCATGAATCGTTACCTGCAGAAAGGGGATCTAATTGCCACTCCGAACGGCGAGCGACTAGTCAAAGATATTTGGGCGGCAGAGGGCGTGGTCGAGCTGATTGAGCCGATGGAGCTCATATCGGAGACCGTTCGGCTTTCAGAGCTTCGCGCACACCTGGCCGCGGGAAACTACCGGATCCGGAACCGCGAGGCACCGATTGCAGCAGTTGCGCTGCACGATGCGTCGAATGCCGCTCGCAAAAAGGAGGTCGTGAACCGCTTGATTCTCGCCGAACTCAAAGGGCGCATACGGCGAGGGACTACAGCGCACCAAGCGATATGTGGACTGCTCGAAACGGGGCTACGCGACTCAGACGACCGCCCAATACTGCTGGGCTCGGAGCGCACCATGTATCGCATCCTTGCTCGAGGCGATGCGCACGCCCAGGCACAACTGCCGCAGTTCCACCTACGCGGCAATCACGGTGGTGGGCATTCGGACCAGGTGGTCAAACTCGTCCTGCAACTGGTCGAAGAGCAATACGCCAAGGTGAAATCACGCTTTCGTGTTCCTGCACTCACAAAGCTCGCGAACCAGCAAGCGCACGCCGCTGGCCTTCTGCGAGATGGCGAACAGCTTGGAAGGAAATTTGTCCGAAAAGTACTCGTAGAGCATTGGCATCCCGACCTTGACTACCGGAGGCTCGATCCGCGGCTCGCGCGGTCCGCGAAGGCGGTTGCAAAGCAGCGAATCCGCGCAGGCGGAGCATTACATCGCACGGAGGCCGACACGTTGCACCTGCCATTCGTTACTCGCGGTCTGGGAGGAACGATATTAGTGGAGTCGTGGCTAATGCTGACTATTGATTGCTTCACGTCGATGCCCTTGTCCTGGCGGCTCATGAAGAAGCGCCCGACCGTCGACGACACGCTTGCTTGCCTTGAGAGGGCAATGTCTCCGAAACGCGAACTCTTCGTCGCGCTCAACATCAACTGCCCGGTTGATCCGTACGGAACACCAATTAAGGTAATCGTCGACAACGGCCCCGAAAACAAGGGGGAGCGAGTGGAAAGGCTAACGCTGGTCGGTATCAATGTTGAGCGCGCGCCGGCCCATTCTGGCCATCGAAAACCTTTCATTGAGCGTCTAAATGGCGCATTGAAATCCGATCTGGAAGTGCTGCCCGGGTGCACGCGATTCAACGGGAAAGACGGGGAGCGAACGGAGCAGGCAATAGAAGAGGACCTCATGACCTTTGAAGAACTCGAACGCTGGATTGTGCGTTGGCTATATGAGCAGTGGGCAAATCGTACGCTGGAACGGTTCATCACCGCTGATTACCACCTGGAGCGCGGTGACGGAATAACTCCGATGCAGCGCTGGATGCAGTGCGAGCACGCTTCATCGATACCGAATCCACCGGATCCTGATCTCTGGAATATCGTCAAGCTCGTGGAGGACACTCGATCGATCAGTCCGAAAACCGGCATTTCTCTCGAGGGCTTTCGCTTCCGCGGCGAGAATCTCCCGAAGCTTATCCGCCAGTATGGTCCAAACGCCAACGTTCCAGTGTTTTATTCACCTGTGGACTATCGCTGCGTCTACGTCCCTGACAAGGACAGCGGTCGCCTCCTGATGCTAATCAATGACGAGGTAACGGAAGGCTCACCGGCCTTCGATTTTGATGAGGCGAAACGTCGGCGTAAGCTCGTGCGGGCCAGCGGTGGACAGCCCGCAGATGCCTTGGTGCAATTCGATAAGGACCTGATGGATGCTGGAACGAAGAAGTCCAAGCGCAATAGCAAGGAGACCAATCGCGAGCAACACGATGCCGCACTCCTCGAGGCGGCCATGGCGCGCCGGCGCGAAAACCCCCTGCCTGTGACGAATTCTGATGGGCCGTCCCAATCATCGTCGGAGGTGTTCATCTCTGAAGATGCGATTCCTGACTTTAACGTGTCGCAACGCCCACGCACTAACGTTCTCACGGTGACCACGTATGAATAGTAGTCACTGCATTCGGGCTGCAATCGCGGAGCTCATCATTGGCCATCCGGCATATGTGGGTGCCATCGACAGGCTTGATGAAAGTGTGGAAGACGCGCTGGCAGGATTCCCGTATCAGATACTGTTCCTGACAGGGCTGTCGCAAACCGGGAAGACTGCCATTCTGAGAACCATATCGCATAGGTATCCGTCGACTCGTCAGTCGGGACGACTACTAGCCCAGGTTCTCTATGTCCGAGTGTCCCCAGGGGTTTCGCCCAAGGGGTTGCCGCTTTGTGTCTTGAAAGCCCTTGGCCAGCCTATAAGGTCCGTTGCACGAGAGGGCGATCTGTCCGATCGGATGAAGGAAGCTCTAATTCGTGCGGGTGTTCGTGTCATTCTCTTCGACGAGGCGAATCATCTCATCGATAAAGGTCATCGGATCTCGGCTCGACTGGTCGGAGATTGGTTCAAGAATTTAGGAGACGAACTGAATATCACTTGCGTGCTGGCAGGGATCCCGAAGCTCGCCAAGCTGTTGGACGCCAACGAACAACTGCGAAACCGGGCACAAAGACCGATCGAACTATGGCCATATCGCTGGGACAAGTCGCCCGATAGACTTAACTTTGCTGGATGCGCGAGGAAGTTTCTGGAATGCTTCACTGCAGAAGGGTACCGTGTCGAACTGGGTTGGGACGCGCTGACGCGCCACTTGTATCTACTCAGTGCGGGCCTGATAGGGCTATTGGCAAAGTTCTTCGCCGAATTGGCGAAATGGCTCGACGGACCGGCTATATCACTGCAGCAGCTTCGCAGTGCCGCTGAACGCCTCAACCTGCCGGGCAGGCGGGAGGTGAGCCCGTTTGGGGATGCTCTGCCTGAAGACGCGTTGCTCATGCGTGTCTTGGTGAGCGAACTCGCAATAGGTGAGCTTGTGCTGCCATCCGATACGGCGGATGCCGAGCTTGCCAATCGGACTGCGCGCGCATTAAAGGCAGAGTTTCATGTCACTCATTGATCTTACGCCCCCTTTTTTGGATGAAGCCCCTGTGGGCTACCTGAGGCGACTCGCGTTGCGGAACGGCTATCCGGGGTGGAAAAGCCTCGTGCAGACCATTGGGCTCAACCCGTCAGTGAATGCGCTGTGGGCCAACAAGCCAGCGCTGAGCGAAACGTTGGGGCTTGAGGTCGAGTGGCTGAACAACGTTATGCCGGCGAATGGCGATCACACTGGGCTGTGCGATTCCTTCTTCTTACGCAGTCGCTCAGATCCAATCTGCCCTGAATGCCTATCCAAGAGCATCCATCTGCGGCGCGCCTGGGGCCATTGTTTTGTTACTGCTTGCTCCGAGCATGGAAACTTCCTGATTGATGTGTGCCCGGAATGCGGCGAAAGGCTGGTCACAGGACGGTTTGGTATAGAACACTGCGATTGCGGCTTCGACCTTCGCCACGCTCAAGCAACTCCGGCTCCCGATATGCATCGCTTCGTAAGTGCGAGGCTGCAGGGAGACACGAGGTTGGTGCCCGGCGTAGTGGAATTCGGCGAAATGAAGGACTACATCCACCTGGCGAAGTTGCTTTTCCTGCTCGCAACTCATCTCGATTCGACAGCGCGCCGACCAGGAAAAACCATGCGGCCGAAGACGGTTGCCGAGAGCTTAAAGTTTCTTGATGGCGCGCTCTCGCTGCTGCAGTCCTGGCCAGAAGGGTTCGCAATCCACGTCAACGATCGACTCGTCCAAGGACCGTCGAACGAATATAGTCTTGCTAAGCGGCTCGGCAGTTGGTACCTAGGGCTGAAGGCGATATGTGTAAAGCAAGGTGCTTTCGCGCCGCTTTGGCAGGTGTTTTCTGACGTGGTCTTTGACGCCTTCGATGGGGCGCTGCGCGGCGAGGTCGGGTTGACGCCTTCGGCTGGTATGGCTCGTCGATGGCTGTCAGTGCAGGAAGGTGCTCGCGCCTTGGGGCTCAGTAGAGCGGTACTGTCAGAGGCAGTGGAGAATGGCGAGGTTCGAGCGGAGATCATCCGTCAGGGTACCCACTACCGCATGGCAATGATCGAGCGGGCCGAAGTTGAACGCGTCCGCACTGCTCGTGCCCTATGGATCAGCACGTCATCAGCGGCGGAGAGGGTAGGTGTCGCCGATTCCGTTTTGCAGAACCTTGTGCGAGCCGGACTGCTAGATAGCGATCCGCACTGGCGCTCGACCATTCTCAAGAGCGGCCCAATTTCGACTGTTGCATTAGAAGGCTTCATCCCGCAACTAGACGGCCTTTTGTCGCCTGATAAGACGGTCACTGACACCCTGGCCTTCAACGATCTGACGGCGCGGCATACGGTCGATCGCGAAGCGCTCGTCTCGTTGTATCGGGCAATTTTCGCAGGGAAACTGCGCCCAATAGGGCGCAGTCAAAGGCACGGCCTCGGGGGATTTCTCTTCCCAGCACGTGAAGTGCATCGCTTCCTCGGAACGGCAGCATTGTCGGCGGCGCTGACAGTTCCGCAGCTAGAGCGTGCCACTGGCTGGAAGTATGAAGTCATTGATCACTGGATCAAAGCGGGACTGCTGGAAGCGGAGTCAGTGAAGATGCATGGGAGAAGCGTACGCGTTGTCACGGCCAGCGCACTGTGCAAGTTTCGTCGTGAATGGGTGCCTGTTTCCGATCTGGCCGCTGCGGCGCAAAGCAAGTCATCCGCATTGCAAAGAAAGCTGGCCACGCTCGGCATTCCAGTGGTCGGGCAACGGAGTACGCCGACTGGTGTGCGCCGAGGTGGACTTGTGCCAATGGCTCGACTGGTGGGCTTGATTGACTGGTGTCGAGCTGCCAAAGCTGTCGAGCAGTTATCCGGCGATTCGTTGTGAAGCGTCCCCTATGAGCATGGACCCAACTGAATTCCTGAAGCTACCTTTCGTCCACAACGCCTCGCCGGCGCTAGGCCAAATTGATCGGCAGCCCAGCAGGGATTGATCGAGTGAACCAGACTTTCTCTGGAGCCAAGGAGCTAAGACATGTTGCGCGTGACGGTGGAACTATGGCCAGGGGGCCGCACGATTGGACGGCGCACGCTGGCTACGGCGGACGTCTGGCGGGTGCGCTCTGGCGCGCAGGCCGACTACGAATTTGAATTGGGAGACGATTTGCTCCCCGACCAGGTGTGGAGAGGAGGCATGCAGGACTATCCCCGCTGGTCCGCCACGGTGTGGGATTTGGTCGCACGCAGCATTGCGATAGCTTTGACGGGCAAGGAGGAGTTGCCGCCGCGGCCGACCACTCCGCTAGTCCCCGTTCATGGCCGCGATAGCGGGTGGCCATACGTCCTCCTTGAAGACATTCCGGAACCGACCCGGACGTTCTTCATCGCGAATCTGCGGGGCTCGAGCGTGCCTAGCTTAGATTCGGCGTACGCTTGGGATTGGGAAGATTTTCTAACTGGACAACGATGAGCGATAGCACCGTCGCGCATGCACCACGGCGTCCGGTCTTATCTGTACAACGGTATCACGGAGGAACTGCAAGGCCACGTGACTCGATACGGTCCCCTTTGAATTGCCAGCCATCGGTTTCCGCCCGACTCGGACTCCCCCTGTGTGAAGCAAGCGACTACGTGACGACTTGTAGCTTGGTGACGCTGTGCGACTACCAGTGTTCGCAGCGAGAAATTGGCAGCGAGAAGAAACTATCAGTGGCGGATAATTCGTGATTGCCGATCAGCGGCAGTTTCCCATGACACCCAAGCTCTCCATTGGCATGACTGCGCCGAAGGCGGCGAGCGAGCGTTCCCAGACAAGTCAATGTCTCGTTAGGCGTTTGCACCACGCCACAATGGTTGACGCATTGGGAAGTCGAACACCAAATGGGCTAGGAAAAGGAACTTTCAGTCAGGGATACGGGCTGCGCGGTTGCTTCGATAATCCACTTTACAAGTGCAAATTGTAATCTATGCGCCATTCTGCGAGTGCGTGTAGAACAGCCAGGCTATTGAGATTGCTGTGATTCGGACTAACCTCTTCTAACCTGCGGAGCGCTGATCGCATCATCCTTTCGTCTGGCATAGCGGTTACTGGCGTGGCCGAGATGACTGTTACGCTGCGACGACGTGCCCAATTTGACAGGGCTTCATTGTCGGCACTGAGCGCATGATCCGTGAGGATCGACTCAGGGATCCCGCCGTCATGGATAGCGGCCTCAAGCCACCCCTCCAACTGATTTCCTAGCGGGGTGTGCGAGAACGCAATCGCAATGCAGGATCCGTCAATACAGTCCCGAAGCGCATACAAAAACAACTCCTCGCGCGATTCGAAGAATTTGGCCATCTGGAAGGCCCAGGTCACGCTCGATTTCCGCATATGCTGTTCCTTGTCAATACGGCCTATATTCTAGGCCGTATTGGGAATTGCAGACATTCCATGGAGTAGTGTCTGGATTTCCCCAGTAGATCGCACGAGTGTGCGGAGTGGGCATGTGCTCCTGCAATGGGGATGCGATAGGTGTCGAGTCGCAGCGGTGCACTAACGGCAACGCCAGATTGCTGGATCGGCGCGATCAGCTACTTACGGTGTTCTACAGCGAGTTGTGGGCGACGAGGAGGGCTTCGTTCACGCCACCGACGCGACGCAGTCCGATGCCCTGTATGACGTCCAGCGGCGCCACAATTTCAGCGTCCCTATGTGATGCTCCGAGCCTCAGATCTCTCCCAGCACCCACCCGCTGATAAACGCGAAATATTCCCTTAACCACGCGTTGTAGCGCAGATAAAGTGGGGTAGGTGCCGCCACCCCAACTACTGACCCGAACCCCGCCTTCCGCGCAATCCGCTCAGCCCGCATCAGATGAAAATCACTTGTCACCAGCACCAACGGTTCCGCAGCAATCAAGCCCCGCTGCTCCAGCAACCGGCGGCTGAAGCGCAGGTTTTCCTCCGTGCTGGTACTCCGGTTCTCCCGGATCAGGCGGTCGGCCGTCAGCCCATGCGCGATCAGGTAGTCCGCCATGATGTCCGCCTCGCGGCATTGCCGTAAGAAGTCCCGCCCCCCGCTCACCACCACCCACGCCGCAGGCCATTGCCGTGCCAGTGCCATGCCTGCGTCCAGCCGGGCCACCAGCGTCGGCGACGCAGCGCAATGCGGGGTGCCGGAGCCAAGGATGACGATGGTCCTCGCCGCCGTTGCCTTCTCCGCAGATTCGGCAATGCTGCGGTGGATGAAGTGGAAGAACACTGCCACCGTCGCCAGCCATACCGCGAATGCCGTCCACCCTGCCCGCCAGATCCATCGACGCCGCGCGCTGGCCGCACGCCATTGCGCCACGGCATCCCAGCGCCATGCCAGCGCAAGGCATGCCGCGCCGATCGCGCCGGGCAGCGTCACGCCGAAGTTGATCAGCCCCGTCAGCATCAGCGCGATGGCATCACCCAGCAGCAAGGCGCCCGCCAATGCCAGGCCGATGCGCCGCCACAGGGCGTCGGCGTTCATGTCATGCGTTGTGGTTCTTGCCAACATCGTCCGATGCGTTGAACTCGTTGGCGTGAAGCATACCGTGCGTGATGGAGTCCTGTCGTGACAGGCGGTGGAGCCTGCTCAGAGGCTGTTTTCAATTATCAGGTTCGACCCAACGCATCCAGCTCTGCAAGCACCGCTTCCGACAGCGTGATCTGCCCGGCCTTCAGGTTCTCCCGCAAATGCTGCACCGACGAAGTCCCCGGAATCAGCAACACATTCGGCGCCCGATGGAGCAGCCACGCCAGTGCCACCTGCATCGGCGTAGCGCCAATCGCCTCAGCCACCCTGAACAACCCCGCCGACTGAATCGGCGTGAACCCGCCCAGCGGAAAGAACGGCACGTACGCAATCCCCTGCTCCGCCAGTTCATCCACCAGCGCATCATCCCCACGCTGCACGAGGTTGTACTGGTTCTGCACACAGACAATCGGCGCAATCTTGCGCGCCTGCGCCACCTGCGGCGACGTCACGTTGCTCAGCCCGATGTGGCGAACCAGCCCCTGCCTTTGCAACTCGGCCAGCGCGGTGACCTCCCTTTCGATCGAGGCCTCAGTCGGCGCATGGATGTCCCCCATGATCCGCAGGTTGACGACATCCAGCACCTCCACGCCAAGGTTGCGCAGGTTGTCATGGACCCCTTGCCGGATGGACCCCGGCTCCAGAGCCGGCAGCCAAGAGGCGTCTTCACCGCGCCGCGCGCCTACCTTGGTGACGATCACCAGGTCATCCGGGTAAGGATGGAGAGCTTCGCGGATGAGCTGGTTGGTAATGTGCGGGCCGTAGTAGTCACTCGTATCGATGTGGTTGACACCTGACGAGACGGCTTCGCGCAGCACGGCGATCGCGGCGTCTCGGTCCTTCGGCGGTCCGAACACGCCGGGTCCGGCTAGTTGCATGGCGCCGTAGCCCATGCGGTTCAAGGTGCGGCCGGCAAGCGTATAGGTGGTGGCGGGGCGATGGGATTGGGGCATGACGCTCTCCTTGATTCGGTTTGGCTGAACAGGTGGCGCCAGTATGTTTGGCATTGCAGTGTTTGATAATCCGGCCTAGATTGAATGAGCTGTTTCAAAAATTAAACACTAACACTGGCATGGAATTCAACGATCTTGCCGCGTTCGTGTCGGTGGCCCGCGCCGGGGGTTTTCGGGATGCGGCGCGCATCAGCGGCGTCTCGGCGTCCAGCCTCAGCATCGCCGTGCGCCGCCTGGAGTCGAAGCTGGGCCTGCGCCTGCTCAACCGCACTACACGCAGCGTCGCTCCGACCGAAGCGGGGCTGCGCCTGCTCGAGCGGATCACGCCCCTGTTCAGCGAGATGGAATCGGCACTGGACGTCCTGAACGCATTCCGCGACAAGCCAGCAGGCACGCTCAAGCTGAACGTGCCATCTAGCGCCGCGTGGACGGTGCTGCCCGCCATCATCCCGCCGTTCCTGGAGGCCTACCCCGACATCCGCGTAGAGGTGGTGGTCGAGGATGGCTTCGTCGACGTGCTGGCCATTGGCTGTGACGCAGGCATCCGCTACGAAGAGCGGCTTGAGCAGGACATGGTCGCCATACCGATCGGGCCGCGCGTGCAACGCTTCGCGACGGCGGCAACGCCTGGCTATCTCGACAGGCACGGCCGGCCGGAGCACCCGCGCGAACTGCTCTCCCACATCTGCCTGCGCGGCCAGTTTGCCAGCGGCGCGATGCCACCGTGGACCTTCGAGCGCGACGGCGAGGAGCTGAGGCTGGACCCGCCCATCCGTCTGCTGATCCGGCCCGCTGGGGCCTTTGATCTTGCGCTCAGCACCGCGCTGGCGGGGGTTGGCGTTATCCACATCTTCGAGGGCAAGCTGAGGCCGTATCTCGACAGCGGAGAACTGGAGCCGATCCTTGAGCCGTGGTGGCAGTGCTTTTCGGGGCCGTCTCTTTACTATCCGGGGCGGCGGCATTTGCCGGCGCCTTTGCGGGCGTTCGTGGATTTCTTGAAGGGGAAGGGAGAGTCTGGCTGAGCGGCTCGCGCGTAGCGCCCTATTGCCGTGCGAGCCGAATGTCCTCGGCGAGGAACTGGAAGTCGTCTGGGAAATTGAACCGGGCGCCCAGGTCATTGAACGGGCTGGCCTTCCATCAGTCACGGCTGAGGACGACCCCGACACGCTTGATGCTTTTGCGAACGATTTCCCTCGCGAACTCCGCCATTTGACTGATTCTAACGAGAGCACGACTGCCGAATAATTGAGATGTAATTTCGCTGTCCGCTCTGGGCGCGAACTTTACGAGGCACACACGTGGAAATTCGAGCTATGTATGTGGTCAATTTGCAGGCACCAACAGCGATGGGCTGCATTCCGGGGCATCCTCTTCGACCCGCGTGGCCATGTCGCCAATGTGGATTAGAACCTCATGCGGCCGCTCACGCCGCCGACCCTTGCTGCAGTTGCAGATGGCATTGCGGCAAACTGAAAGTAAGCTAGGGCAAATCGGCAAAGATGCGCGCTACACCCTTCCGCCGAGCTTGTCTGCCAATATTTTTATAAGGTTCACGCCTCTAGACCATGCTCAATATGCTTAGCTTCTTCGCACCTCGTCAGTATGAGAACCCCCTTACCGAGCAGGGTCGTGCACGTACTATCGCAGCCTTTCATCTCGCGCAAGGAAACACTGATGAACTGACGACCATGGAGATGCGGCGGGATGTTCTCAACAAACTCATGAGTCCGCGTGCTGTCAGTTACTGGCTCAACGACAAGGAGTGGCTCTGCATCAGCAGAAAGGTTGGTCAAGTAGCGCTGCTGCGGTTGACCGATGCGGGGCTGCGAACATGTGCCAATAGCGTTGCGGGCGGAAGTGAGGTGCCAACTACCTCAGAATTGGTTGCGAGTCGTCGCCGGCTGATGCTACATGGCGGCACGGGTCACACGGAGGTGGTCTTTCCTTTCCTCCGGGAGGAGGACTAATGCTTCGGTGCGCGTTTAGATGAGAGATACAAATACTACGATGACCAGTGGCTCACGTTGCGAATGTCCAAGAGTCTGGAAGAGCCGGTCGCCGATCACGACACAACAAGGAGATCAAGATGCCGAACGCGACAGACAACACGATGCTTAACGAGCGATTCCGAGCGGGTCTTGCCCTTGCCGAGGGCCTGCACCGCCGGCAGGTAAGGAAAAGCTCGGATATCCCCTACTTCGGCCACCTGATGGTGGTGGCGGGCACGGTCCTGGAGCATGGTGGAGACGAGATCGAAGCCACCGCTGCGCTGCTACATGACGCGGTGGAGGACCAGGGTGGGAGGCCCACGCTGGCGCGAATCCAAGAAGCTTGCGGCGAAGAGGTTGCGCAAATTGTGGAAGGCTGTTCGGATAGCCTCGCGGCGGATGAAGGCCAGAAGGAAGACTGGAAAGTGCGCAAGCAACGCTACCTCGACCACCTCGCGCACGCATCCGCGTCCGTTCGGCTGGTGAGTGCCGCCGATAAGCTGCACAACGCCCGCTCGTTGATTCGCGATCTGCGCCAGAAAGGCGATTCCGTATGGGATCGATTCAACGCCGGCCGGGAGGACCAGTTGTGGTTCTACCGAGAATTCGTCAGGGCCCTCAGGCGGGCAGGAGTGACGCTCCAATTCGAAGCCCTGATTGAGGAGTTGGAGGACGCGGTCGCCGAACTGGAACTGCTTGCTGAGGGCGGTGGATTCGCTCATGCGCTGGCGATTTCGGCCCGCGTCCATGCCAATCAGCTCGATAAGGCCGGCGCGCCCTACGCCATGCACCCGATCCGCATGATGATGAGGCTGGACACCGATGAAGCACGCATTGCCGCGCTGCTGCACGACGTCATTGAGGATGTTCCAGGCTGGTCGGTTGAGCGCCTGCGTCGCGAGGGTTTCTCCGCCGACGTCATCTCTGCCATCGAGGCGCTCACAAAGCGGAAAGGAGAGGATTACGACGCGTTCATCCAGCGGGCTGCCGGGAACCCGATTGCGCGGCGCGTGAAGCAAATGGATCTGGAAGACAACCTGAACCTCCTGCGCCTGTCGTCACTGCGTGACGTGGACATTGAGCGGTTGAAGAAGTATCACCGGCACTGGCTTCAACTTGTGGGCGACTGCAGCCAGCAAACCAAGGAAGACTAGCGAGGTGCGCACCAATCTGTTCACGACAGAATCCGTTTCCGCCTGCTTTTGCGAAAAATTTGAGGACCGGGTCTCGTATGCGATCCTCGACGCGTTCCTAGCACGCATGCCGGAAGCCCGTGTCGGCGGCACCAAGGAATGTTCCACTCCTAAATGAACTTGAACTACAGAGGCTCAACTTGAATGGAGATCCGATGAAAAGAACATTTACGGAAGGCAAACTACCGCCATCGCGCCGCGTCTCCGTGGCATGGCCTCCCTTCGCGCGGAAGCTCGCAGGAGTCCTTCAAAAACTCAAGGAAGACCAGTACCTGATCTTGTCTGTGAAGCGGTCCAATCAGTACGTCCAGTTCGCCGCGCAAGGGTCATTTGGAATGCGGGCTGAAACGACGAGTAGCAGCTATCTGGTTGAGCCGGAACAACTTAATGCGCGGCAGATTGCCGCCTTGCTCAACGCGGGTTGGCATGCCCCGACCGGAACCCCTGCCGAGTCCACGCCTGCCGACGACCCAGACGGGTCTCCAAATTTTTTTCTGGACTTTTCGGCACCCGTTTCCTTTGACGCGGTCGCGAATCTGGCGGTACGTACCCTAGCTGAAATTCTGCTGGTGCCTCATCCTGGATTTCTGGAATACGATGCCTTTGGCGAAGACGGGGAGGCGATTGAGTTGCCGGACTTGGGACTGAGGCGAGCAGTGCGCGCACGACCCGTCGATAATCGCGAAGGTCTGTCAATGAAACTGCAAGATATGGTGAGGGAGATAACTGGTATCAGCGAGCTGACGTTCGACAGTGATGGTGATCTCGAATTTCGCTCCGGTAGCGCCGTCGCCTTCGTTCGACTGATGGGTGACCCACCATACGTCTGCATTCACTCGCCGATCCTGAGAGATGTCGAGGAAGAGCCTGGCCTTTTAGCGCGACTGAACGACATGAATGCCGAGGAGCCGCTGCTTCGCTTCATTTTCAAAAAAGGGAAGATCTACTGCATCGCCTACATCTCCGTAGCACCATTTGTGAAAGAACAGTTGTCCCGGGCCCTCGAACATTTCTGTACTGTCGTCGATGGAATCGACGGGCTGCTGCAGAAGGAGTTCGGGGGGCAGACTACATTTGTCGAGTCAATGCCCAGTGTAATGAAACATTGAGCTGACGAAGGCAATTAGGCTAACCAATTGGAGGAAGATCGAAACGTGTCCGCGACGGCGTGGATGGAGCGTTCAGACTGAGGTATAGGCATGACCTGGTTCAAACAGATTTTCGGTTTTGCGGAGATGGGCTATGCGGAAACGCAAAAGCGGTTTCGCATAGAGTCTGACATGCTCCATGCCGATACAGAGCCACCAAGAAGTTTTCAAGTAGGTACACTGACCACGCCCAGCGTGCGTGAACTGCGAACGCAAGTTGACGCACTTACGCCGCCAACCGAAACGCGTTTGACACTGCGCACCATCAGTGCCGACGCTTATGAACTCCATACCAGCCCCGAAGCCCATGGGGCACTGATCCAGGTGGCCAGTCAGTTCAATCTGCTGGAGATGCCGGGCCCCAGCACTACGCCGGAACATGGCGTCACCGATTATCAGTATGATCATACCCAGGGCCCAGCCTGTGCCAGAGCTTGTGCGCCTGCCACGGTATTTCGCAATTACCTGGTGCCCGTGAATGGCCAGAGCGGACAGACTCAGACGCGTCAGATCAATACCTTAAGGGACCTGGATCGCGCCATAAACATCCCAGGTATTCGAATGCAGAACGGCTATGCGATGCTCCAGGCTGAAGCCGTTCGGGCGATCGGCCAGCATATTCAAGGCCTCTGCGAGGCCGGGCGCGATGAGTTGCGCAAACAGTTGCGTATTGGTTTGCAAAGCAATACTGAAGTCACTGCGGATAATTCCCCACCTCGGCAACGCGTGACGCAAGCGTTCTGCTCGGCACTGCCCGTGGCCTATAACTGCGCGCCGCGTTCGGATTGGGCGCCATTTGCATCCCTGGTGCTCGAAGCCACGTATGAAGCGACCTTGTTGGCTGCAGTGCTCAACCACCGACACACTGGCAACCCGAGGGTCTATCTGACCATGGTAGGGGGAGGTGCTTTTGGCAACAAAACCCATTGGATCGTTCAAGCAATGCGGCGTGCATTGCTTGGGGTGCACCATCATCCCCTGGATGTTGCCGTGGTCTGTTATCGCCAGGTGTCGCAGGACCTAGTGGACTTGCTGGCTGAGATCAATGCGAGCATTTAAGACGCGGAAGCCATCAGAGGACCTGGGACGAGGGCGACAAGCGGGTAGCAGGCAAACGCACAAAGTTCTTGGAAAGCTTGCTAGTGCTCAACACCAATTTTCCGCACGTAATCGTGACGAAATGGGATGATGAGGAGATCCGCAGGCGGGGTCTGCGCTTGCTGGATAAGGCATTGGGATTTGGGCGCACCCGTAACGCGCAAGAGGGGCAACGACCGAAGGCTGCAGGAGTACAGCCCTCGGTTGCGCATTCAAGCTTGAAGACTGAAATTCAGTTATTTCGTCAACTGCCGAACACCTTCGAAGAATTCATGTGCGGCGCGTCGAGCAGTGGCATGTTGGGCTTCGCTCATTGGCTCCAGTTTGACGCCATCCTGCCCAGACAAAAATAGCGGGCCGCCAACGTCGTCGTCGTAGGGCGATCCGTCCTCATGAATGGCGGCATAATCGTCCTTGGTCAAATCGACACCAAACAGCTTTGCGAGGTGCACCCATGTCCAGCATTGGTGTCGGTCTTCGCTGTCGTAGTGCTCTATCAATTGGCGCATGGCATCCGTATCTCCACGCTTTGCGGCCTCCGTCAGCCACTTCCTGGCATCCTCTGGTCTCCCTATGCGCTCGGCGATGTCAGCAACCCAAGAGGGATCGGCGTTCACCGAGTCGGTCGCCTGCTCAAAGAATGCCGGGTCGTCAAAGCGATGGGCAAGTTCCAAGAGTGCCTCTCGGTGTCCCAGCTTCGCAGCCTCTCGAAGGTGCAGAGAGAATCTTTCATCCTGTGCCAGACGAGCCGCATGAGCGTCGGCCCACTCCTGTTCCACGCCGGTCAGAGCGCGTCCGTTTTGTGCTTGCATGTACCAGTAATCACTACCGACTCCCGGCGCATCGAATTCGTCTTCCGTTGAAGCGTGGATCAATGCCAATGCGTAGTGAGCGGCGGCATGGCCTCTGCTCGCCGCAGCATTGAGCCCGTCGAGCATGAGGGGTGAGACCAATTCGTCAGAAGAGGACCACCACCTAACCTGGTTCCGATCACCCCGCTCATTTTGGTCAGGCCACAAACCGTGCCCTGACTCCTCGCGCAGATAGGCGATCAAGTCATGGATCGTGACAAGCCCGAATTTGTGCTCAGTCATCAATGCCGGTAACACTCCGGCGACCTTTTTAGCGAGATCGATCTGGTAGCCGATCTCTAGGCAACGGATCCTGACGTGCTCGCCAAAATCGGCTGCACGGCGACTTGATACCGACTGCTTGGTGAAAACAGCTTCTGCACAGAGGGCTGCGTAGGAGTTGAAGCCGAAGGCTGCGGCCAGCAGCTCGTAGATGTGGGCACGTTTGAATTGCGTGCCGGTGTGAGCCTGGAGATGCTGCTGCGCTATGTATGCGAGTTCCTTGGTCGTCATCGTGAACCTTTCCTCAAACGCCACGCCGAATTCGGGTCAGGCGCACACGTTTAAGTCCCCGACGACGAGGCTCAAAGAGAGGTTTGCAATGACGGAAATAACGCCTGTTTTTACTCGTGTGCAAGTAAGGTGGGCACCCGGTTCTTATTCTAGCCCTGAGGATGTGATTCGTCTACCCGTCCCACAGTGTGCTTGAATTGTCGCTGCCGCCGTGTCGCAGTAAGTAGTATTGCTCGGGCGACACAACGTCGGGAATCGATTCGATATCGCTCAACCGTAAAGTCGGACTCGCTGTTGCGAGTTCCGGCGGAGTTATTGGTCCAGTGAGACGGTTTGCACAATTAACTCGAACTCTGCGAGTAGATCTGGATGTCGCTGGCGAAGGAAAGCAGACACCGACTCATTCTCGAGTAGCTTCGCCAGATAGCCCTTCGCCAGGACAAGGTTCAAGATATCTTGACCATAGGTCTGCTCAACGAGTTTGTATTGTCCCTGCAGGTTTGTCATCTCCCGCTCCATCTTCCCCATTTGCTCCTGCGTGACGCCGGTGAGCTTTCGTGGCTTTTTGCCATCAACCAGTAGGCTGGTTGGTGTTGCGACAAGCAACGCCTCGGCATACGCGATAGTGAGATTGTTAGCTGAAGCCATCAGCTCGACGCACTCGACTTGCCGGGTTGGCTTCATCTTCCTGATAGCGCGGACGAGCTCTGGGGAAAACTGACGATCCTTAAGCAGGTCCGTCGCCTCTGGGCAGATTCCATTCAAGAGATTGGCCTTCTTCTGGATGTGGGTTATATCGACGCTGAGTGCCTTTGCCAGCCGCTCCGGGGAAACGCCGCGATCTATCGCTCGTCTCAGCATGAGGTGCTCTTGAATTGTCGACAGGCGATTGATGCGATTGTTGTATGTAAAGCTCTCATCGTCGGTGGCAACAAGGCAAGACGCCTCGACGAAACCTAGCTCCCGAAGGGCGATCAGTCGGATGTGGCCATCCAGTAGTACATGTTGACCAGACTGCTGGTCGGCCGGCGTGACTGAGAGAGGCTCTATCAGTCCGATTTCCTCTATCGAGGACTTGATCTGGTTGAACTTTCTCGAGGTGGCAATGCCTTCCGGAGCGCGCCGAGATGGCAGAATGCAAGCCACCGGAACGCTCAATGGCTCAGGAATGAAGCCCAGCGTAACGCCGCTCATCTCAATGCACCTCCGGGCCACACGCGTTCTGATAGGTACTTTGGAAGCGTTGCTAGATCTTCGGCGCGCAGAAGATTGATAAGGTTTTCATCGACGAATAGCTGTCGTAGGGCTCCCACCACGAACATCAGCCGTTGTTGCGCGAACTCAGCCTTGCGGACCATGGACTTTTGACGCTCCACCTCATTCTGATATGTGCGTATGAGACTGGACGAGGAGACGTCGCTTGCGTGCCGCGGCATTCTGCGGGAACTTTTCCTGCCGAGCGTCTGGCGACGCTCAATGATTCTACGAGCATCCATGAGTTGCTTGCCCCTCAGCTTGCCCGACTCGTAGGCTTCCTGGAGGGCAGCTTGAATCGCCTTGTCGTCATCGCCAGCACCTACAATGGCTAGCGCAGCGTTCAATGGAATGCTTCCTTTTTCGACGGCGACAAGCAAGCGCTCCTCGCCCTGCTGCAGTAGTGTCAGGATGCCCTGAATGTACTGTTGGGTGAGCCCCGTCTTTTCCGCGATGACCTTTGGTGTGTAGCCTCGCTCATGTAGCTGGCGAATGCCCCCTAGCAACTCCAGGGATCGACATTGACGGCGAGCGATGTTCTCAGTCAGGCTCATCAGAAAAGCATCCTCATCGCTAACATGCACGACAAGGGCGGGAATAGTCGTTTCGCCGAGAGACCGGAAAGCTTTCAGGCGCCCCTCACCACAGACGAGCATGTATTTCTCGCCGCCGTCTGCCGCCATGCGCGGGGTGACGGTGATCGGCTTCTTCAGGCCAATGGCTTTAATGTTTTCAACGATCTCGCCGAATACCTTTCCATTGCGTTCCCGCGTATTCAGGACTTCGACTCGATCGATTGGAATCATGCGAACCTCGGCTGGCTGACGCTTTTCGCTCATGCTGCTCTCCTGAGCTTCGAGCGAGTCGCCATGCCATAAAGGTAGTCAAGGTTGTCAAATCGGTAGCTTTCAAGTTCTGCTGGATTGCGTTCGGCTAGATTGATACGTGGCCTGCAGAAATCGAGGCGCGGGAGCAGGTAGTAGTCCAGTATCGACTTGTTCTCTGGGCCGAGGCGGACTGCGACAGTAATGTCGGGAGTTAGACTAGTGTCGAATCGTACCTTCCAGCGGTAATGGCCGGTCGCGGGCGATTGGCACCGAGCAAGGACGATCGAGGCATCAAACTCGCCATTGAGCATAAGCAAGTCCGTAGCTGGATCGCGGACTACGGTGCCGCCAAGTGCGGCTATTCTGCGCTCCGTCTCCGTGACAATCTCCGGGTGCAGGTGGCGTAGGAAGCGATTGGTTTCTACGTACCGGTAATCACGGTCGGGCGTGAAGCCAACCGTCTGATAAGCACGGATGAGGCTTCCGAAGTGATAAACGTAGACTGACGTGGATGGCATGCCCTCCGTTTCATCGATGACTAGGCCAGACAGATAGCCGCGGCTTTTGTAAAGGGCACGCAGTCTGTCGATAAGCTCGCTATCGGAGTAGCGGCGAGCTCTTGCGCGCATAATGCCTTGAGCGGTGTAGAAGATGTCGCTTGGGACTATTGGTTCAAAGGCATGCTCCTTCCGAATCCACATATCGGGGGTGTTCGTGACCCGAATCTTCTTTAGCTTGAACGAGACGCGGTTGTAGACGTTGTGGCCAATGTACTTTTCGTTCGTCAGAACCTCCCTTACTGTAGATCGACCCCAAGGACGACCGAGCTCTGTCTCGATTCGCATCGCGTTCAGGCGTGCAGCGATTTCATGCTCATTCAGTGACTCATCGATGAACCATGAGTACATGAGATTGACAGTGCGTACCTCACTTTCCGGGCCAGGCATCAAGATCACGCGGTCAGTCTGAATGCTCTTGTGCTCGCCCCGTGCCAGCGGCCCTTTCATGACGCCGTGCTGGTCCACAAGTACCCGCCGCAGCCCATATCCAGCGGGCCCACCTTGGCGAAAACCCATCTCAATGAGGCGGCATTGTCCAGCGAATACCTTTGAAGAGAGTTCGCGACTGTACTCGCCGGCCATTGCACGCTTTACACCCTTGACGATTGTGGAGACAGGAGAGCCGTCGTTCTCAAACTGCTCAGCGCAATAGGCGACCTGTAAGCCAGCCCTCCGGCAGATGTACTCGTAGTACGCGCTTTCGTCGGCGTCCTGAAAGCGGCCCCACCGGCTCACGTCGTAGACCAAAATTACCTGGAAATCTGCTGTGCCAGACTCGACGTCATGAATGAGATTTTGGAGCGCTTGCCTGCCGTCTATGCGTAAGCCGCTCTTTCCCTCGTCGGCATAGGTACGGACTATGCGAAGGCCACGCCGTTGAGCATATTCGCGGATCTTGTCGCGTTGATTCTCAGTCGAGTACTGCTGATGCTCAGTCGACATGCGGACATACTCGGCCGCTTGTACTTCGGCGCTCGATGGCGTTTCGCCATTGCGTTGATGGACTGTCAGCATGATTTCGACTCACTGCCCAAAGTGCCGTGCCCATGCTCCGCCAGCCCCCAAGTTGGCGATCGTTGGGACGTGCACACCGTCATTTTTAGCAGGTTCAAACGCCTGGCGGCACACGTCATCTCTTTGCAATCATGACTCGCTCCGCACTCTGCCGCGCCAGGACTGTAATTCGGACGATCCACGGGTCCATCTTTGCAATCAGCGTTTGTGGCGCTGGAGACAGGGCGTATATGCCTGAGCGTACGGCCGTAAGCCGTTTCCACGCGTCCATCTTTGCAACGTGATTCATCATGTTCCGTCGCCTTTGTTGCTCTCGGTTGCGTACGGCATACGCAGGGTGGAGCTCGCGGTACTCATGCCAATACTCCGGGTGCGCCGCAGCCCATTTGCGTTGGGCCTGCGCTTGGTTCTCGCGGTAGTCGGCGTCGGTCGCTAAGCGTTGGCGCTGCCATTCGCGGCGCCGGCGTCGCTGGCACTTGGGCGCTGAGCAAAAGCGCTGTCCAGGCGTTTGGGGGCGAACCTCGAACGGCAGTCCGCACGCCTGGCACTGCCTGACGATTTTCATACGTCACTCCCCGCCAGCGGCAAACGGAGAGGGGACGGCAGGCATCGCGAGCGTTCGCCGTGGCAAGCCCAATTAGTTAGCCAGATACTTCAATCATCCGGCGCAAGCTACTTTGAGATTCTCCCAGACTCTCCGACCAGAGTTCACTGCAATAGCCGGGGAAGCGCAGGCCAGGGATTGTCGCCGCGGGTGGGCCGGAGATTGAAGTTGTGTGCGCAATGGCGCACCTATAGCGCAGTCCTACTAGGAGGCTCTGGAATCCGCCTTTGATCGGACAACTTGCCAGCTAGCGCTACATGGTGGATCATATTTTGTGAGCTTTCGCTCACGCTAAGACCGGTCGACTGCTCCCTCGATCCAAAATCGGTACAGGAGATTTGCCGGGATCCCTCGTGCCCTCGGAAATGGTGGTTGCGGATTGACAGTAATTGTGAAAGTTTCTGTCAATAATCGATTCCAGAATGACCTGGAAGGCGCATCGCACCGAGGGGTCGTTTGTCGCGCAATCAGTCCTGCTACATTAGGCTGCAGACGCAGGGAGCCTGGGTAATTGCAATTGGCACCCCAGCTTGCGACGGGGACTGTTAGTGCGACCGGCCTACGTGTGGGCGGTGTTGAATGAGGAATCGACTGCCCTCGTCTTGTCGCTACTCATAGAAGCTGAATGTCGGAACGTCAGCCCCTCCCCGCCAACTACTAGGGAACTTGCACCCTGAATGATTGAACGGCGGCTTTCCGACAGGCATTCAGCACGCAATAGGCGGTGTGATGAGCAGGTCAGTGAACTCGTTCATTGTTGCCAACAGTTCATCAGTGACGTCTTTTGTCGCGTCCGGCAGTTCTTCCACGTACAGCGCTGAGGTTGAGGCGGCGCAGCACCTTCGCCACCGGCGTCCTTGGTGAGAACACGCGCATCTCGCGGCGTACGGTCAGATTGAGGGTGCGGCTACTAGAGGCGCATGCAGCATCGCCGGCAATCAAACCTCCCATCTCGACTTGACGGAACTTCCCCACCAGTTTGTCCCGGACTTCCCATATCGGTCCTACTCAACCCAGTGGACCGAACGATGTAGGCTGCTCTTCGCGAATCTGATATTGCTTGCGCGCGCATAAAGGACATCGGGCGCTGGTGAATATCCTCGCCGCCAGGCATTTCAACATCCATTGCCGGCCTTTCGGTTCAGCGCTGACCTTAGTCTTTGGGTGCTGCCCTTCGACCTCGAGTTGGCGCGCCTGGTTGATGGAGGGATGACTGGGCTTCCGTTGAGAGCAGCTTCTAGCTACATAGGATTCAATACTCCTTCAACACCCATCCACTGATCGCAGCGAAATACTCATGGAGCCAGGCGAAAGGCCACCAGCCAGACCCTGACAAACGGCCTTAACGCCGCGCTAAAGCTGGTGGCTTGTACCGGCGTCGCCTCAAGTCACTGCGCTTACATAGGCCTCGAACGCGCTGGCCTCCACCGGCGGACAAAAGAAATGGCCTTGCCCGTAGTCGCAGCCAGCAGCCACCAGGATGTCCCGCTGCGACTCCGTCTCGACGCCCTCAGCAATCACGCGGATGCGCAGTGCATGCGCCATGCTGATGATGGCGCGGCACAAGGCCACGTCGTCCGGGCCCCGCGTCAGCGAGCGGATGAAGGACTGGTCGATCTTGATGTAGTCAATGTCCAGGCGCCGCAGGTACGACAAGGACGAGTAGCCGGTGCCGAAGTCGTCGAGCGCGATCTCGATGCCGGCCGCCTGGAAGCGGGAGAGCTGGTCCATGACATCGGCGTTCTGCTCCATCAGCGAGCCCTCGGTGATCTCGATGACGAGGCTGCCCACCGGCACGTTCCTGCGCTCGATCATGCTGGACCAGGACTCGGGCCCGCTCGCAGGCGCGCAGAACTCCACTGGTGACTTGTTGACCGAGATCTGGAAGCCCTTGCCCAGCAGCACCTGCCAGCGCGCAAGCTGGTCCAGCGCTTCGGTCAGCACCCAGCGGCCGATGTCGATGATGAGGCCGGATTCCTCCGCAACGGCAATGAAATCGGCCGGGTGGATCGGCCCGCGCACCGGATGGTCCCAGCGGATCAGGGCCTCGGCCTTGCAGACCTTGCCCGTGCGCAGATCGACAATGGGCTGGTAGTGCAGCGCGAACTGCCCGGACGCCAGCGCCGTGCGCAGGTCCTGGGTGATGCGCAGGCGCTCCCTCTCCACCTGCAGCAGCGTCTGGGTGAAGACCTTCCAGCGATTGCGGCCCTCATCCTTGGCGGCAAACATCGCCTGGTCGGCGCACACCAGCAGGGCCTCGGCGTTGCCGGCGTCCCTGGGCCAGGTCGCCACGCCGATGCTGGCCGACACCACCACCAGCTCGTCGCCCAGGCGGTAAGGCGCGGCAATCCGCTCCAGGATCGCCTGGGCAATGTCCCCGGCAACGCCGGCATCGCCCACCGCAGGCAGGATCACGGTGAACTCGTCGCCGGCCAGCCGCGCCACGGTATCTGTCGCGCGCACCGATGCCGCAATGCGCCGCGCCGCCTCCAGCAGCAACTGGTCGCCCTGGTCGTGGCCGAGGGTATCGTTCACCTCCTTGAAGCGATCCAGGTCGATGAACAGTAGCGCCAGCACATCCTGCGTGCCGCGCGAACGCTCGATCTCCTGATTCAGCCGGTCGAAGAACATGCGGCGGTTGGGCAGATCCGTGAGCGCATCGAAATTCGCCTGGTGCCGGATGACTTCCTCCGCCTGGCGCTTCTCGGTCATGTCATGGATCAGCGCAACGCGGCGGCGTTCGCCATACGCGTGGGCCAGGTAGGTATCCACGGTCAGGTAGGCGGGAAACTCGCTGCCGTCCTTGCAGCGGATCGAGATTTCGCCGCTCCATCTGCCCGTGGCTGCCACGGTGGCCCGCAGGCGTTCGACCAGCCCTGCCGCATTGCCTGCCCCGCTGACGCTATAGCCCGAGCGGCCCCTGATCTCCTCGGCTGTATAGCCGGTGGCAGCGGCAAAGGCCGGATTCACGTCGATGATGGTGCCATCGAGCGACGTCACCACCATGGCCTCGCTGCTGGACGAATAGACCAGCGAAGCCAGCCGCATTTCCTCCATATGGCGCCGTCGCTCCGCCATGGAGCGGCGCAGGCTGTAGTACAGCAGGGCAAGCAGCAGCGTGGAAGCCATGGCGCCAGCCAGGGCAACGCGGCGATAGACCTCGTAGGGCGCCAGCACCAGGCCGACCGACTCGCCCACCACAAAATTGAGGCCAAACTCCGGCAATCGGTAATAGCCGAAGACCCGCTCCACGCCTTCGGAGCCCGACACCGCCCGATAACTACCAGACGGGGGCGAGCCGCTGGCGAGGTAAGGCCTGTTGCTGGCCGTCCTGGCCAGCGTGCCCTCCAGGGCCTGCACGCGCGCAAGGACCTGGCCGGAAGCCTTGATGACCGACGCCACTTCGCCATCGCGGTCAGTGAACGTCTGCGCAAAGCTGGCGAACTGCTCCGGACTGACCGAGACCACGATGACCCCGTCGAAGCTGCCCGCGCGCAGGATGGGGCGCGTGAACTGGATCGACCATTTGCGCGAGACCTTGCCCTTCACCGGGTCGCTGATGAACAGCATGTCGCGCCCGCCCGCGCTCTGATGGACCCGGAAATGCTCGCGCCCGCTCAGGTCGACTTTCTCGCCGGGCGTGGGCGAGGCAATGGACGAGTAGAGGAGCAGGCCATGCTTGTCGATCACCGACACCTGGAACGACAGGTCCACCACCAGGTTCTGCCGCTCACGCACCATCTCGATGAACCCCGGCTGGCCGGCCAGCCAACTGGCCCGCAGGTCCAGGAGGAACTCGGACAGCCGCAGGATGCTGGATTTCGAGTACGCGCCGAACGCCTGGGCCTGCGCCTGGGTACGCTTCTCGGCGTCGTGCATCAGGCGGTCCCGCTCGCTCACGAGCTGAAACGCCGCGAACGCCCATGTTGCTATCAGCCATGCCGCCGCCGCCAGGTTCAACGGGGAAAAGACCTCGCGCAGGCGCTGCAGCGCCTTGCCATAGCGGGTGGTCGAGCGTTCTGGCATCAAATGGGTATCGCAGCGCAGCGAAGAGTCGACATCGATAGCAGGCTAGTCGAGGTCAGCGAACCCGACAAGCAGCACGCACTCTAGTCCCATGCTCCCCGTGTGGAGCCGGGCCAGCGTGCGCCGAAAGCGTCACGTCGTGATCATGCTCCGCTCGCGAATGCGAGAGGGCGGGTATCGGCGACAGGCGAATGTGCAAAGGCTGGCCGGCATGCATGATGGCAACTATGTGCCATTCCGGCCTGATTGGCGCCCCCCAAAAGGGCGCTAAGGCAAGTCACTGGGTTCCCGCCTTCGCGGGAACGACGATAGCGCTAACTGAACGGCACTATCGCCATTGAGAATCGTGGCCGCAGCAAGTATGCATCTGGTGGCTAGCGAACGACGTCAGGCCCCAAAGCCCGCACGCTGCAACCGCTCAGCCGCCACAGGCCGCCCCAGCAAAAACCCCTGCCCCCGATCACACCCAATCTCCCGCAGAAACCGCAACTGCTCCTCGTTCTCCACCCCCTCCGCCACCACCGCCAACCCAAGCGACCGCGCCATGGCAACAATCGCCCGCACGATCGCACTGTCACGCCGCCGACCATCGATACCGGCAAGAAACGACCGGTCCACCTTCAGCGTATCCACCGGCAACGTCTGCAAATACGTGAACGACGAGTACCCCGTCCCGAAATCATCAATAGCAAGGCTCACCCCACGCCGCGCGAGCTCGCCCAGCAGCGCTTCCGTCACCCCATTGCCGGTCATGGCCATGCTCTCGACCAGTTCCAGCTGCAGCCTGCCCGGCGGCAAGCCGGCATCGCTCAGGATCGTGGTGAGGTCATGCAGGAACTGCTCGTGGCGGCATTGCCGCGCGGAGAGGTTGACGGCGATCCGGCCGAACGCGAAACCCTCTTCGATCCAGCGGCGCGCCTGCCTGCAGGCTTCGCGCAGTACCCAGGCGCCGATCGGCATGATCAATGCCGAATCCTCGGCGGCGGTGATAAACGCGCCCGGTGCCAGCAGACCCCGCGTCGGATGCTGCCAGCGCAGCAGCGCTTCCACGCTGACGATGGCCCCGCTGCGCAGGTCGAAGACCGGCTGGTAGTGCAGGCGGAATTCGTCGGCCGCCAGGGCGTTGCGCAGCTCGCTTTCGAGCGTGATCCGCTCCATCGAGGATGAGGTCATCTGCGTGGAGAAGAAGCGGAATCCGTTCTTGCCTTCGTCCTTGGCCGCGTACATGGCGCGATCGGCCTGCATCAACAGCTGTTTCTGGTCGGTGCCGTCGTCGGGGTAGATGCTGATGCCGATGCTCGGTGTCACGAACACGGTTTGTCCGTTGGTGTCGATGGGGTGCCCGACCGCGCTCAGCAATCCCTGGGCAATCTGCGCGACGTGGCGGATGTCTTCGATGTCCTCGATGACCACGGTGAATTCGTCCCCGGCCAGGCGCGCCACCGTGTCGCTTTCGCGAACGGATTCCCTGAGCCGCCGGGCGATGGCCTTGAGGGCCTGGTCGCCCACGCCGTGCCCCATGGTGTCGTTGATCAGCTTGAAGCGGTCGAGGTCGATGAACATCACGGCCACCCGCCTGGCGGCACGCTCGGCGCGGGCGATGGCCTGCTTCAGGCGCTCGCTGAACAGGGTACGGTTCGGCAGGGCCGTGAGGGCGTCGTGCATCGCCAGGTGGTTCAGGCGCTCTTCGTCCATCCGGCGCTGGGTGATGTCCGAAAAGATGGCGGCGTAGTGCGTGCAGTCGCCATCGGGGCTGTGGATGCCAGAGATCGACAGGTACTCCAGGTAGAGTTCACCGTTCTTGCGGCGATTCCAGATCTCGCCCTGCCAGCTGCCATGCTCGCGTAGCTGGCGCCACAGCGACCGATAGAACTCGGGGCCCTGTTTTCCCGAGTTCAGCATGCGCGGGGTCTTGCCGATGGCATCGGCCCGGGAGTAGCCGGTCAGTTGCGTAAAGGCCGGATTCACCCGCTCGATTACACCATTCCGGTCCGTCACCATGACGCCGTCGAGCGTGGCATCGAACACGCGGTCTGCCAGCTTCAGGTGATAGGTGGATTGCAGCAGGGCTTCATCGCGCTCGCGCAGCGCCAGCTGCAGCTCGTGCACATACTCGTATTCGATATGGCTCAGGATGTCGGCCAGGCTCAGCACACCCACCAGTTCGCCGTGGTCGTGGTGCTGGTCGTCAAATATGCCGACATGGCGTATGCGGTGTTCGATCAGCGTCTGGCGAGCCGCGTAGAGGCTTTGGGATCGCCGCAATGCGCGCAGGGGGCGCGCTGCGTGTTCGGCCACCGTGCCGCCCAGCGCATTGGCGGCTGCCAGGCGGACAATATCGCGTTCGGTCAGGATGCCGTACTCGCCTGCGGGGTAGCGGACGATGATGGCGCTCAGCCCGCCGGTGCGCATGGCGTGCATCGCGTCGGGCAGGCTGGTGTCGGGCGCCAGCACGACAGGCCGGGACAATCTGACCGAATCGATCGGCCTGGTGCGCAGGAAGAATTCCGCACCGTGGCCCATGACAAGATCGGTCTGCGAGAGCATGCCGAGCGGGTGTCCGGCATCGTCGACCACCAGGCAATGGCGGATACCCTTGTTCTTGAAATGGACGACCGCATCGCCAAGGCGCGTGCGGCCGGGCAGGGACTGCACGGGATGGCTCATCAGCGCGCTGATCGGACTGGACAGCGCGTCGGCCGCGTCGCCGAGTGTCAGCGCATCGCGTTCGGTCCAGATGCCGACAGCGCGCCCCTGGTCCATCACGACGATCGAACTGCAGCGGCGCGCCGTCATTCTTGCGACAACTTCGCTGACGGGAGTCAGTGGCTCGCACTCCAGCGTTGATTTCGATACCAGGCGTTCGATCTCGATATCCAGGGTGTGATGCGGCATGTTGTACCCGTAATGTCTGTGTCTTTCTTTTGTTCAGCGCTATCCGTTAGCGCTCGCCAGCATAGTGGCGGGATCGGTGGCAACCGTTGATGTAGATCAAGGCGGAATCTGCGTGTGCCAAATGGATACGCTGGCGAGGGCGCGGATAGCGCGGTGCCCGCCGACGAGTGACATGCCGGCTCGCAGCGGGCCTGAAAACAAAACGGCGCGGGCCATCTGGTCTCGCGCCGTTTTGGTTCGGGTGCTGCGAAGTGCCGCAAGGCGAAGCCTCAGTACTCCCAATGTGCCCCCAAAGCGTGGTCCATTTCAGCCTTTGATTTTGAAGCCGCATCGTCCATGCTTACCAAGGTCCATGCGCATCAAGCAAGCCACGGTTGCTGCATGCCGTCCCACCCACGACGCAGCGCCGGCAATCCGTCGCCGTTGCGCCGCTTCAGCCCCATGGACTCGTGCTCCCCCCACCTGGAGATCCGTCATGAAAGTCCTGATTGTCCTGACGTCTCACGACCAACTCGGCGATACCGGCGAGAAGACCGGGTTCTGGCTGGAAGAACTGGCCGCACCCTACTACGTGTTGAAGGATGCCGGCGTCGAGGTGACGCTTGCTTCCGTGAACGGCGGGCAGCCCCCGCTCGACCCGAAGAGCAATGACCCTTCCTTCCAGACCCACGCGACTCGCCGCTTTGACGGCGATGCGGAAGCCAAGGCGGCACTCGCGGCGACGATCAAGCTGTCGGAGGTCTCGGCGGACGGGTACGACGCCGTGTTCTATCCGGGCGGCCACGGGCCGATGTGGGACCTTGCCGAGGACTCGCACTCGAAGGACCTGATCGAGCGCATGATCGCCACAGGCAAGCCGGTCGCACTGGTCTGCCATGCACCCGGCGTGCTGCGTCATGTGAAGGCGAAGGACGGCAGCCCCCTGGTCAAGGGCAAGAACGTCACGGGTTTCACGAATAGCGAGGAACAAGCGGTCGGACTGGCCGAAGTCGTGCCTTTCCTTGTCGAGGACATGCTGAAGGCAAGCGGCGCCAATTTTTCCAAGGCTGCGGACTGGCAACCGTACGTGGTCACGGACGGCTTGCTGATCACGGGACAGAACCCGGCGTCCTCGGACCCCGTTGCCAATGCGCTGCTCACGCACTTGAAGCATGGCTGATGAGACGAGCATAGGGGCCGGGAGCACGATCAGGGCCGATGGGCGTCTTCGCGAGCGGCGATGCCAGACGAGATTCGGGAAAATTCCGTATGCAATTTGGATTCGCGCTATTGAGTGAGTGTCTGACGTAGGCTTTGATATTCGATTCCCATCGACTGGCGCCAGCCACTCCCCAGATGACGAATCGCATCCACCGCAGAACACTTCTCACCCTGGCGGCCCTCACATTGCTTGGCACTGGCGGATGCGCCACCAAGGCCTTGATGGACAAGGCGACTAAAACCGAGTACCGGCGATACGAGGAGACGGTCAGCCAGGTGCTGGTCACCGCGGACGGCAAGAGGCTGGCGGTTCTTGGTCCGAAATATCACTACATCTTCGATGTACCGGAGGGTTTGGTGCAGTTGCTGGACTCGCCGCTGCACCGGAAAATGTCGGCCCGCTTTGATGTCTTTAACGTCAAGGCAAATGGCGATGTCGAAGGGCCGTTTGCCTTGATTCTCGAGCAGGCAAGCCAGGAGGACCGGCTGGCCGCCAAGGCGTTCGGATTCACCGATTTATCGACGACCCGCGCGGTGCGGTGGTTTGCCTTGCAAGGCTCCCGCTACTCCGCTGCCAAATTCAGCATGCCGGCGGGCACCAGGCCATTGAATCAGCCTTACCGGGTCGAGGTCAGGGAAGCGCTGCCGAACGGCGCGAGGGAAGCGCTGGTTGTCATGACGCCACTGACGGTTGCTGCGGATGGCGCCTTGATTCTGCTGGCGATCCCGCTGATACCGCTGGCACTAGTGGTGATGCGCGACTTGCAAACACTACCCATCGGTTTCTGATCTACAGCCCACGACTAGCATCGTTGAGATGACGTCGATTCCTACCAGCTGACCAGAGCAATCCGATACCTGCCTCTGCGGGCGCTGGCTATAAAGGAGCTCCACCTCTCACACGGCGGAAGTGCTCTATGGAATCTGATCGCATCTACCTGAAAACCGGCGAGGAAATCGGTGGGCACGCCGGTGCCACCATTGCCCTGACGCCTTCGACCGACAAGCGGCGCGTGAGCCTGCAGGTGCCGCCTGCCAGGGTGATTCCCATCATCTTTCTGCCGGGCATCATGGGCAGTAATTTGCGCATGAGCCGCACGCGCCAGAAGGAGATCGGGCGTACTGACAACATCGCATGGCGTCCCGACGACCGTTGGGACGCCCTTGCCCGTCGCAGGGATTCGCCAGCCCTGCGGCAACGGAACTTCGACCCCGACGCGACCGAAGTGGACCGTTATGAAATCACCGAGGATGCCGGCAAGTTCGACATGACCGGCGCGGAAACGGTGGACTCCGACAAGCGTCACAGCAATGTGCCGGACGGACTGCCCGATATCGGCTTGCTGATGAGCGCACCGCTGCCGCCAGCCGGCGAGGAATGGAAAGCCCGGCGCGGCAATCATGAATCCACGGCGGCGCAGAAGGCGCGCTGGCGCGGATGGAGCGAAGTCATGTTCGAGACGTACGGCACCGTGATCAAGCTGCTGGAGGCGCATATGAACGACATGTTGATGCCATCGTCCAAGGAGCTCTCGCCAACCTGGAAGCACGGCAGGAAGGTAAAGGTGCTGGGCGTCGCTCCCGCCTACTGGGGCGGTGCGGGCGATGCGCTCACCGAGGACGATATCCGGCGCGTGTCGAACTGCTGGTACCCGGTCTACGCGATGGGCTACAACTGGCTGCAAAGCAACGGTACGTCGGCGCGGAAGATTGCCAGTCGCATCGACGAGATCATCGGAATGTACAAGGCCAATGGGCGGAAGTGCGAGAAGGTGATCGTGGTCACTCATTCCATGGGCGGGCTGGTTGGCCGCGCGCTGCTACATCCGGACTACGGCAACGCGAAGGACAAGATTCTCGGGATCTACCACGGTGTACAGCCAGCACTTGGAGCCGGGGCGGCCTACCGGCGCGTGCGCGCAGGCTTCGAGGCGCAGACCAGTCTGTCTGGGGAGTTTACGCGGGATGTCTTGGGCAGAACGGGCAAGGAAGTGACGGCAGTCTTTGCCAATGCTTCCGGGGCATTGGAACTCTTGCCGAACGCCTCATATCCGCGCGGCTGGTTGCGTCTGCAAACATGCGACTACCGCCAGGTGATGGCGTTGCCGATCGTGTCGGATGAACCATTGAAAGCGTACCGGGATGATCTGGAACTGCACCGCACGCTGGGCGCGAGTAAGCCAGCGGCGCCGGTGGCTGTTGGCGATCCGGTCTATGACATCTATGGGCGCAACCCGGAGTGCTGGTGGCGGCTGCTGAATCCGGAGTGGATCAATCCTGCCGACAAGAAGTATGAACGTGCGGATCCTTACGCATTGGCTAAACAGCGGATTGCCGACGCACTGGACTTTCACAAAAACATCAAGGACCTGTATCACCCCACCACTTATGCCAGCTATGGTCATGACAGTGACCAGAAAGCCTACGGCAGTGTGACTTGGCGCGCGGACACTACCGATCTGGCGCCGCACGGCGACCCGCTCACATGGACGCTACAAAGCGAGGACGCCGAAGGCCGCATCGTGGTGCGCACCAAGAGTGGTCAGCCGTTGACGCTGCGCCTGGAGCCTCCGGAGGACGCTGGGGACCAGACGGTGCCGGCCAAAGCCTCGGCCGAAGCCGTGCGCGGTACGCTGTTCCGGCAGACCGGCTACGAGCATCAGGACAGCTACAAGAACGATCAGGTATTGGCGAGCACACTGTACTCGATCATCAAGATCGCCAACACCGCCGAATGGTGGGATCAATGATCCGCCGAGCCCTAACCATAAGCTTTGCCGCTTTGCTGGTCGCGGCCTGCCAATCGCATACCTATCCGGGGAAGAACATGTCGGAACCCGCTGCACTGTCACCGCGCTTGCAAACGCTCTTCGCCAAGACCAGGCAGGTATGTTTTGGACGCTACGTGGTGGAGGTGCCGGCGGAAGCCAAGTTGCTGTGGGGCTTCCAAGAGTTTCCGGGAAAGATCGTCGCACACATTGGAGCCGCTGGCGAACTGAAGGAGGTGGCGCAGGCGTATCGCGACAAAGTGCTTGCGGCAAACAAGACTGCCGAGATTTCCTATTTCGGGCCGGGACCTATTCACAAAAGCATCGAAGTTCGATCGTTTGAGAGCAAAAATGCGAAAACATTTGGAGTCGAGAAGGCAAGGACATTCGTGTCAAATGGCTCACACCTGTTTGAATGGTTCTACGGCGGCGAGGAGCTCGCCCCTTTGGTAGCCGGCATCCGCGCACGCGACAACGCCGACATTCCAACTGCTCCAGGCGTCTGCATCGACCACGGCTTCGTCGCGGACGCATCCGGCACATTCCAGGAAATCTTCAGCGCAGGTATCCGTCTGCCAAGCTTTCCGGATGTCAGCTTTTCGGTGGACTCCAACAAGCTGGCGACCGTTGACGACACCGATGACGTAGGATTGCTGGCCTCGATCGCCCAGCAAAAGAAGGATCTCGGCCACCGCTATCCAAAGCTGACGACCTTGCGGGAGCGCAAGCGTACGGTCGGCGTCTGGCAGGGCGAGGAATCGCTGGTCCGCCGTGCGGATGGCACGCATGACTTCGAATGGGAGGCCGTGGGCAAGGAACGCTCAACGCTGCACCCCGCCTGGATCAACGCGAAGATGTACACGAAGGTGGCCGCCAATCGTGTCGGGGCCGCAGACACGGCATCGTTGAGCGACGAGGAAGCCATTGCCCTCTGGAACAGGCTGCTGGATGGCGTGCGCTTTCGCGTCAACGCGCCGCCGACGCAGACGGGTGGTCCCGTCACGGTGCGCTCGGACGAGATCACGACCTTGTCCGGCATGTGGCGCGCCTCGCTTCCGCCGGGACACCCACAGGCGGCGTGGGTGGGCAGCAAATCCAGCATCGTCAGGCAGAAGGGGATGCCGATGATCCGCTTCGGGCTGTCGCCTGCCGACGAAGCGCTGGTGGTGTGGACGTGGATGGGTGAGGCCAGTGAATGAACCGTTGCACTGCTGCACGGCGAGATGGTGGAGGACCGCCTAATACACCCCCGGCACCATCCGCCACGTCCGCCCGCAGTACGCCGCATACTCATCGCCAAACTGATCGAGCAACAACGCCTCTTCCGCGCGGATGCGCGCTACCAGCACAGGCACCATCGCCAGTGTCAGCAACACCCCCACGCCTGAGCGGAACCCGAGTACCCACCCCAGCGAACTGATCACGAACCCGAGATAGCTCGGATGCCGGATCACGCCATAGATGCCGGTCGTCACCAGCGTATGCCCGGGCTGTATCGCCACCAGCCCGCTGAACCGCCGCCCGAGCACGAACACCGGCCACAAGCGCAGCACGCCGCCAGTGGCAAACAAGGCCACGCCGATCCAGCGCACGGTATCGCCGTCCAGCGTCCAGAAGCCGATGCGGTCGGTATAGGCCGGCAGATACGCCGCAAGCAGCCCCAGCACGCCGAACGCGCCCAGCACCCAGCGGTTGCCGCGGTCTTCGCGCATGCCGCTGCTGATGTTGCCGCCCGAGAACAGCGCGGCCACGGCCAGTGCAAACAGCACGATGGTGAGTGCCACGCGCGCGGGATGCGCGAAGAAGGCGCCGATGCCGCCCCAGCCTGCGATTGCGATGGCCAGGTAGGCAACGGTGCCGGCGAGGGTGGCGAATGCCAGGCCGGGAGTCGGGCGCATGGAGACCTCCGCTGCGACGATCGATGCACCTGTGTAGCGTAAGCCCGGTAGGCTTGGCTGTCGAGCGGGCGTGGTCGTGCTTAAATTGCGGGTTTCACCCTGCTGCCGATGCACCGACGTCGCAAGGGGGCCATGAAACGCCAACGCCATCCCGCCATGCCACTGATCGATATCCAGAACCTCCAGCAAGCCGCCTTTGCCTTTGGCGAGGCCCGCAACTGGGGCAAATACCACAGCCCCAAGAACCTGGCGATGGCGCTGAGCGTCGAGGTGGCCGAGCTGGTCGAGATCTTCCAGTGGCAGACCGAGGACGAGTCGCGTCAGGTCATGTCGACGCACAAGCGTGAGCATGTGGAGCAGGAGCTGGCCGATATCACCATCTACCTGACGCAGCTGGTGACGGCGCTGGGTGTGGACCTTGACGCCGCGGTGCGCGCCAAGATGGAGATGAATGCCCGGAAGTATCCGTTGCCGGAGTGAGCGGGCGGGTTGCATGCGCTGACATCGGCAACGCAGGCCTGCGTCGCATTGCGCGACGGCGGCGCGGCCTCATGAGCCGGATGCTCCCAGGATGCATAAGAACAGCACCGCATTCAGCACCAGCAGTCCGCTGACCGTCAGCGCCATGGCCGATGCGTCGCGCAGGCGCTCGCGCAGGCGGTGCCCGCCCGGCAGCCATTCCCCACGCGTCCTGCGGGACCAGCAGCAAATGCCCGCGCCGCACATGCCCAGCCACGCCAGCGTGCCAAGCGATTCCCATCCGGTTTGCCGGGGTGCCTGCGCGCGAGGCGGCGACGTACGTAGCGGTATGGAAGCCGGGGGCGGACGATCGACTGCGGCGCGGGGGACGGGGTCTTCCAGAATTCCCGATTCGACTACGGGACCAGGCGGAGGCTGCGGCGCGATGTCCGGTGGCGCTGGCTGCGGCTCGTTCGGCCGCGTTAGCCTGGGCGCCATCTTTGGTGCCGCTTGCGGCTCGTTCTTCGCAATGCTGTGCACGGGCGCCTCGGGTTGCGACGCGGTGGCGCGAGGCTCCGGCTTGCGGTTCCGGTGCGGGCGCCAGCTGGCAAAGACGTTGTCCAGGCATGCCACCGACGTGCAGGCATCCCGGCGCCGGCGCCATGCGATGACCTCGTCCTGCCCGATTACCCCGGCGCGCAGCAGTCGCTGCTGCTGCGCATGAATGCGTTCGTGATTGCGATAGAGCATCGCGTAGTCGCAGATCAGGGTGGCGGCGCTTGGTTGCCGGTGCTCCCTGCACGGGCTGCCGGAGGCGAACAGATCGTCGCAGCGCGCGGCTGGCTGACGCAGCGTGTGCTTGCAGGCGATATCCGACGCCTGCGCACCGGCGGTGAGCAGAAGGTTGATCGAGATGCAAACGGCCAGTTGGCCCGGAAGCCTTGTCATGCTGTCGCCCGGGGCAAGCCGAGGGAGGCGGCGCAAGCGGGGCGTCGATGGGCTCCTATTCTGGGGCTCTGCGGCGGATGTTCGGTGCGGTCGCGCACGGAACGGCAGGGGTATCCCGGCCTGAGCGCAAGGCCATGACCGGCGTTACGCCAGGATCCAGAACAGCACGATGCTGTTCACGGCGATCAGTCCCGCCGATACCAGCACGATCCGCGCCGCGGTCCGCGTCCGTTCGCGTCGGCGCGCGGCATCCGGCAGCCATTCAATCCGCCGCCTCCGGCACCACCAGGCCAGGCACACCCCGCACAGCCCCAGCCACGCCAGCGCGACAAGCGTTTCCCATCTGCGTGGCAAGGTGCCATCCACGGGGTAGGCGGGGGTCCATAGGGTGGCTGGGCCGCGAGGTGGCTGATGGATCGCAACCGAGGCGATGGGGCGCTCAGGGGTTTCTCTTCCGGTCGCGGCCTCGGGCCTGAGCTGTGGCGCGGGCACTGAGGCGGAATCCGGGAGCGGCGGGTCGATCGTGACCGGCGCGATGGGAAGCGCCTTGATGTTCCTGTCGGCCACAGGCTCAGGCGGAAGCTGCGGCGCAGGTGGTGAGACGGTATCGGGGAGCGATCGGTTCTTCTCGACAGGGGCGGGCTGTTCCCGGCTTTCTGTAGACGCCACGGCCGCAGCCGGCAGCGTGTCCCGCTGCTGCCGTTCGTGCCGCTCTTCCTGCTGCCCCTCCTGCTGCCTCTCCTGCTGCCTCTCCTGCTGCCTCTCCTGCTGCTTCACCCGCGGCTCCGGCTTCCCGACAGGCGTAGGCTGCCGGACCTCAGCCTTCTGTCCGGCAGCATCCGGCTTGCTCTTCCTGGTAGCGCGCGCGGGTTGTGCAGGCACCCCCGGGGGCGCGTCGGCGGCGGCGGGAATGGGTTTCTGCCTCGCGTAGTCGCGCCAGTTGGCGAAGGCCCTGTCCAGGCACGGCACCGAGGTGCAGGCATCCCGTAGCCTTCGCCATGCGGCGATATCGTCCGGCCCGAACTCCCCGGTGCGCAAGCCCTGCAACTGCTCGGCGTAGACGCGTTCATACGCGCCGCGGAGCATTGTGTAATCGCAAATGAGGGCCGCGCCACTGGGCGGCTTGTCCGCATGCCTGCACGTATTCCCTGGGGCCGACTGGCCGTCGCAGCGGGCGGCCTGCGAACCCAGCCCATGATGGCAGGCAATATCCGACGCCTGCGCACCCGTGGTGAGCATCAGGCTGAACGCGACGCAGGCGGCCAGTCGGCCAGGAAGCCTTGCCATGCAATTTTCCCGCAGTAGCGGGATGCGGTGCGCGATGGCGCCGAAGGGTTCCTATTCTCGACCTGCACAACGGAAGCTCGGTGCGGTAGCGCACTCAACCCAGGCATTCCCGGTCGTGGAGTGCGGCAGGCCCGAAACCGTGGCGTCAGCCATGCTCAGTTGCGTGCTCTGCCTCCGGGCCGGCGGGCGCCCGCGCAGTAATCATCCAGCAGGCTGCGGTGAAGGGCACGGTCTCGCCCTGCACATAGGGCCTGAAGGCGTTGCCGACGACTTCGACAACCTGGGCACGCGTGACTGCGTCTGCGTCGCGCAGCGCCAGGCCGACGGGGCCCAGGCTCGTGAAGTAGTCTTCCAGCGCGTGCGCCGGCAGCGCGCATGCCACGTCGACCGGCGTGATGTCGATGGCGGTCCAGCCGCTGTCCTCGAGGATGGACCGCACCAACTGGCGATCGCCGAACGCGAACTGGCCAGGCCCACCCGGCTGGCGGGGTGGCAGGTTCGGCAACAACGGCGCAGCGGCGCGCTCGGCAGTGGTCATGAAGGGGTTGTCCGCCGCGCTGCGCCAGGCGATGCAACGCAACGCGGCGCCCGGCTTTGCGGCACGCCGCAGGTTGGCAAAGGCGGCGACCGGGTCGGTGAAGAACATCACGCCAAGGCGCGACACGATGGCGTCAAAGCTGCCTGGCGCGAAGGCATGGGCTTGTGCATCCGCGTGGACGAACGTGGCCGGCACGCCTTCCCGTTGCGCGCGCGACCGCGCCACGTCCACCAGCGGGCCGGAGATGTCGATGCCCGTGCAATGCCCGCGCGCACCGGTCAGCCGCGCGAGGGCCAGCGTCGTCGCGCCCGCACCGCATCCTACGTCGAGCAAGTGCTGCGCCGTGCCGGCATCGACCGCGCCGGCCAGCAGCGCTTCCATCGGCTGGAGCATCCGGTCAAGCAGCGCCTGCTGCGCTACCCATGCCTGGCCGGTCGGGCCGTTCCACAGCGCGGCTTGTTCGCCGGCGCCACTGCTTGTTGCCTGCTTGTCACCCATGGTTGTGTCCTCCTGCACGCCATCGCGGCGGCGAAGCTACACTGTGCCAGTTCAAGTCAACTTGAGGTCAAGCGGTGACAAGCCTGGATATCGCCGAAGTGGCGCAGCAGGCGGGCGTGCCTGCGTCGACGCTGCGCTTCTATGAGGAAAAGGGCCTGATCGCCCCGATCGGCCGGCGTGGCATGCGGCGCGTGTACGACGCCGCGGTGCTCGAACGCCTGGCGCTGATCGCGCTCGGGCGGGCGGCGGGATTCTCGCTGGACGACATCGCCCGGATGTTCTCGCGGCAGGGCGGGCCGCAGATCGACAGGAAGCTGCTCGCCGCCAAGGCCGATGAGCTGGACCGGACCATCCGGAAGCTGACGGCGATGCGGGACGGATTGCGGCACGCGGCTGCGTGCCCGGCGCCGAGCCATATGGAATGCCCGACGTTCCGGCGGATTCTTGGTGCGGCGGCATCGGGGGCGATTGGCGGGCGCCGCAAACGTACGGCCGCCGCTTAAGCCGGCGCGAAGGCGGCCTGCGGCCAGCCTTCGCGTGGCCAGCCCCTTACCCCAGCCTGAACTGCCCCACCGCCCCCGCCAGGCTTCCCGCCTGCGTCTGCAATGCCGCGGCCGCCGCGGTCGACTGCTCCACCAGCGCCGCGTTCTGCTGGACCATCTCATCGAGCTGGCTGACCGCTTTATTCACTTCTTGAATGCCGCGTGTCTGTTCCATCGATGCGTGAGTAATCTCGTTAATAATTCCGGTCACCTTCGACACGTTGCTGACGATCTCGTCCATGGTCTCGCCGGCGCGCCGGACCTGGCCCGAGCCGGAGGTGACACTGCCCACCGTGGACTCGATCAGCGTCTTGATCTCCCTGGCTGCCTGCGCACTGCGCTGGGCCAGCGCGCGCACTTCGCCCGCGACCACGGCAAAGCCCCGGCCCTGGTCGCCCGCACGCGCGGCTTCCACGGCGGCATTCAACGCCAGGATATTGGTCTGGAAGGCGATGCCTTCGATCACGCCGATGATGTCCGAGACCTTGACCGAGGCGTTCTCGATCTGGCCCATGGTGGCGATGACTTCGCCGATCACCACGCCGCCATCGGCGGCCACGCGCGAGGCGGTGCTGACCGACTCGTTGGCATGCTGCGCCGAGTTGGCCGACTGGCTGACGGTGGCGGTGATTTCTTCCATCGACGCCGCGGTCTGCTCCAGGCTGGCGGCGGCGGATTCGGTGCGGCGCGACAGGTCGATATTGCCGGCGGCGATCTCGTCGGACGCGGCGCGCACGGATTCGCTGGCTTCGCGGATCTGGCGCATGGTGGTGCAGAGCTTGTCGGCAAAGGTGTTGAAGGCGCGCGCGATCTGCGCGACTTCGTCGTTGCCGTGCGCCGGCAGGCGCTGGGTCAGGTCGCCGTCGCCGGAGCCGATGGCGTCCATGGCGTCGCGCACGGTGCCGAGGCCGCGCAGCGACATGGTCGCCACGCCCCACACCACGATGGCCGCAACGCCGGCGATCAGCACCAGCGCGATCACCGAGGCGATCAGCACCGAGCGCATGCCGGCGGTGGCCTCGGCCTTGTCGAGCGCGACGATGACCATCCAGTCGGTGCCGGGGATGGCGCGCGCTCCGAGCAGCTTGGCGCTGCCGCCGACATCGACCTGCAGCGGCGTTGTCGCACCGGCCAGCGTGCCGAGCTTGTCCGCGGTCAGCGCGGGGATGAGGTCGGTGACGGGCTTGAGCGTGAGCTTGTCGTCGGTATGCGCGACGATCTCGCCGGACTTGGCGACCAGCATGCCGAAGCTCGCCGGCGTCGGATGGATCGCCTTGACGTTGGCGACCACGGTGTCCATGGCGACGTCGCCCGAAACCACGGCCTTGATGCCGCCGTCGCGGATCACCGGCACGGCGAAGGCCACCACCAGCTTGCCGGTGCCGGCATCGACATAAGGCGGCGTGACCACCGGCTTGCCGGCCGCGGCGGCCTGCTTGTACCATGGGCGGCCGGTGGGATCGTAGTCGGGCGGGATGCCTTCGGGCTTGGAGAACTTGGCGGTCTTGTCGGCATAGCCGACGTAGACGTTGGCAAAGCGGCCGGCATCGGCAATCTGCCTGAGCGCGGCATCGGGTTCGGGCTGCAGCACGGCGTCCTGCAGGGAATTGATCATCTGGCTGTGCGACGCCACCCATTCGACGATGGCGCTGGTGTGGCCGCTCTGCACGGCGGCCAGGCTGCTGTCGATGGCGTCTTCGTTGTAGCGGCTGGCGACGGACTGGTTCAGCGCCGTATTGATGGCGAGCGCGGCCACGACAATGGCCACGCACAGGGCCATGATCCGGGCGCGGAGGGTATTAAACATCGGGGGAGTTCCTTCGTAGGGAATCGTTGGGGGCGTTTGTTCGTGGGATTTCCACCCCGCTGTATACGGTGCACCCGCTTGCCGACTTGAGGCAGGAAGGCGAGATGTTGGGGAATTCACCGAAGTTGATGACGCAACGTACCCACTTGCTGTGTGATCGGAGCGTCGTTCAGGATACTGAGGCGAGGCTTCCTTACAACGCATTACAAAGGCTTACACCGGGTATGCGTTTCGCAGCATATTCTCCGATCAACCTATGACAAAAATTGGAGAGACACCGTGCTGAACCTTTCACACTCATCCACGCCGCTGCGCATCCTGGCGCTGAGCGGCGCGCTCGCGCTGGCCGCTTGTGGCGGCGGCGGTGGCGATGATTCCGGTGGCCAGGGAACGCTGAAGGTCTCGATGACCGATGCGCCCGCCTGCGGCTATGACAATGTCTTTGTAACCGTCAACAAGGTGCGCGTGCACAGCAGCGCCAATGCCGAGCCCGGCGCCGGCGGCTGGGTCGATATCGACGTGGTGCCCGCGCGCAAGATCGACCTGCTGTCGCTGACCAACGGCGTGCTGACCACACTGGGCCAGACCGTGCTGCCGGCCGGCAACTATCAGCAGGTACGGCTGGTGCTCGACGCGAACCGCGGGGGCGGTTCGGGTGCGCTGGCCAACTCCGTGGTACCCACCGGCGGTACCGAGCAGGCGCTCGATACGCCCAGCGCGGTGCAGTCCGGCATCAAGATCAACCGCTCGTTCACGGTCGCGTCCGGCACGCTCACCGACCTGGTGCTGGACTTCGATGCCTGCAAGTCGGTGGTGACGCGCGGCAACGGCACCTATGGCCTGAAGCCGGTGGTGACGGCGATTCCGACGGTGGTCAGCGGCGCGGTCACCGGCGTGGTGGCCTCGGCCCCGGGCGCACGCGTCTATGCCGAGCGCAACGGCGTGGTGGTGAAGGCGACGGTGGCCGATGCCAACGGCAATTTCACGCTGTCGCCGATCGAGCAGAGCAGCACCGCCGGCGCGGTCGACGTGGTGGTGGTGCCGGGCGAAGCCAATGGCCGTGGCACGGGCATCGTACGCAGCGTGCCGGTTGTGGCGGGCGGCAGCACGGCGATCTCGAATTCGGCATCGCCGATGTCGCTGCCGACTTCCGCGTACCGCCGCGTCTCGGGCACGGTGACGCCGGCTTCGGCCGAAGCGACGCTGCGCGCGCTGCAACTGGTCAACGGCGGCACCTTCGAGATCGCGGCGACCGCCGCGGAAACCAATACCGGTGCCTACAGCCTGTTCGTGACCGAGCGGGCGCTGCCGGTGGCCGCGCCGGTGATCGGCACCTACCAGGCCTCGCTGCCGATCCCGCTGCAGCCTGACGGCGCCGCGGGCGGCAAGTACAGCGTGCAGGCCACCAGCAACAGCGGTGCGGTGGTGACGCAACAGGTCGATGTGAATACTGCCGATGTGATCCAGAACCTGTCGTTCTGAGCGGGCCCGGGTTAACGGGGGACCAGCCGGAAACGGGCGCAAGCCTGCTTCCGGCTTCTTCGTTTCTGGCGCCTGCCCGGTTCGGCATGGCGCCCCGCTGGCCGCGGTTTCCCGCTAGACTTGGACTCTCGCGTCCAGGGAGATCGCGCCATGGCAGCACGCACCGCGGCCAAGTCCGCACCTGCGCCGGCAACTGAGCCGGCGTCTGCGCCGACAGCAGCGCGGCGCAAGCCCGGCGGCCTGTTCCGGGTCGGCATCGGCGGCTGGAATTTCGCACCCTGGCGCGACAACTTCTATCCGGCCAGGCTGCCGCAATCGCGCGAACTGGCCTACGCCAGCCGGCACCTCAGCGCGATCGAAATCAACAGCACTTATCACGGCACGCAAAAGCGTTCGTCGTTTATCAAATGGCGTGATGAAACGCCGGAAGATTTCGTGTTTGCGGTAAAAGCGTCGCGCTTTGCCACCAACCGGCGCGTGCTGGCGGAATCGGCCGAATCGATCGAACGCTTTATCGACAGCGGCATTGCCGAGCTGGGCCCCAAGCTGGGTCCGCTGGTCTGGCAGTTCGCACCGACCAAGCAGTTCGACGGGGAGGACTTCGAAGGTTTCCTGCAACTGCTGCCGGCTTCCGTCGAAGGCGTGAAGCTGCGTCACGTGCTCGAAGTGCGGCATGACAGCTTCATGACGCCGGACTACCTGAAGCTCGCGCGCAAGTACAAGGCCGCCACGGTGTTCACCGATTCGCCGAAATTCCCCTCGATGGCGGATTTGACCGGGGATTTTGTCTATGCGCGCCTGATGGAAAGCAGCGAGAAGCTGAAGACCGGCTATGGCCCCAGTGCGCTCGACGAATGGGCCGGACGCGCGCAGTCATGGGCGCAGGGCGCGCAGCCGGACGACCTGCCGGTGCTCGAAGACCGCAAGCCCGCGGCACCCAAGCGCGGCAAGCGCGAAGTCTTTGTCTTCTTCATCAACGGCGCCAAGGAACGCGCGCCGGCCGCCGCGCAGGCGTTGCTGGAGCGGCTGGGCTGGACGCCGCCCGCCGACGCGGATGCCTGACGCCGGCTCGCTATAATCCCGCATGAACTCGACCCCTGTCCAAGCACCCCCGCAGCCGCAAGCCGGCCCCGCTTTTTCCACCCTCCCGCTGTCGCCCGCCATGCTCGCCACGCTGGCGCAGCTCGGCTACGACGAGATGACGCCGATCCAGGCGGCCAGCCTGCCGATCACGCTGGCGGGCCAGGACCTGGTCGCGCAGGCCAAGACCGGCAGCGGCAAGACCGCGGCGTTCGCGCTGGCGCTGCTGAACCGGCTCGATCCGCGCCGCTTCGACGTGCAGGCCATGGTGCTGTGCCCCACGCGCGAGCTGGCCGACCAGGTCACCCAGGAAATCCGCCGCCTCGCGCGCGCCGAAGAGAACATCAAGGTGCTGGCGCTGTGCGGCGGCTCGCCGATGCGCCCGCAGGTGGATAGCCTTATTCACGGCGCGCATATCGTGGTGGGTACACCGGGCCGGATTCTTGATCATATCGATCGCGGCAGCCTGGACCTGGCGGCGATCAACACGCTGGTGCTCGATGAAGCCGACCGCATGCTCGACATGGGCTTCTTCGACGATATCGCTTACGTCGCCAGCCGTTGCCCGAAGGAGCGCCAGACGCTGCTGTTCTCGGCGACGTATCCCGAAGGCATCGACAAGCTTGCCCACAAGTTCCTGCGCAAGCCGCAGTCGCTGAAGCTGGAAGCGACGCACGACAACGCCACCATCCGCCAGCGCTTCTATGAAGTGGAAGAAGGCGAGCGCCTGGGCGCGGTCGGGCGGCTGCTCGACCATTTCCGCCCGGCCAGCACGCTGGCGTTCTGCAATACCAAGGCGCGCTGCCGCGAGCTGGTGGAGCTGCTGCGCGCGCAGGGCTACCAGGCGCTGGCCCTGCATGGCGACCTGGAGCAGCGCGATCGCGACCAGGTGCTGGTGCAGTTTGCCAACCGCAGCTGCTCGGTGCTGGTGGCCACCGACGTGGCCGCGCGCGGGCTGGATATCGCGCAGCTGGAAGCGGTGATCAACGTCGAGATCACGCCCGATCCCGAGGTGCACGTGCATCGCATCGGCCGCACCGGCCGCGCCGACCAGGAGGGCTGGGCGTTCAGCCTGGTCAGCATGGACGAGATGGGACGCGTAGGTAATCTCGAACAGCACCACGGCGGCGAGTTCGAATGGCATTCGCTGGCCGAACTGACGCCCGCGAGCAGTGAGCGCCTGCTGCCGCCGATGGTGACGCTGCAGATGCTTGGCGGCCGCAAGGAGAAGATCCGCCCCGGCGATATCCTTGGCGCGCTGACCGGCGAGGCCGGCTTCACCAAGGAACAGATCGGCAAGATCAACGTGCTCGATATGTCGACCTATATCGCCGTGGAGCGCAGCATCGGCCGCGAGGCGGTGAAGCGGCTCAACGCCGGCAAGGTCAAAGGCAAGAAGGTGAAGGTGCGACTGATGACGGAATAAGTGGAAGCCCGCAGTCGTGGGTGCGCCACAACATCGCTTACAAAGATTCGCGTAAGTCACCCTGTAAGCCGGCGCATTCCTTTGCTACTCTGGTTCCATTGGTCGCAAGGCAGGTAGCGCCAGCCGCATGATTTCTCGACGGAAGAGGAGTTGGTGATGAAAACTGCACGCCAGGTTCTGGAATCCAAGCCGACTCAGGCCATCTACAGCATCCCGCCGACGGCGACGGTCTATGCCGCGCTGCAGCTGATGGCCGAGAAAGGGATCGGCGCCCTGCTGGTCATCGAGCACGGTGACATCAAGGGCATCCTGAGCGAGCGCGACTATGCGCGCAAGGTGATCCTGATGCAGCGTACTTCGCGCGAGACGCTGGTACGCGACATCATGACCACCTCGGTGATCTACGTCAGTGCCGGCCAGAGCACTGACGAATGCATGGCGCTGATGACCAAGCACCGGCTGCGCCACCTGCCGGTGATGGAAAACGATGAACTGGTCGGTATGCTGTCGATCGGTGACCTCGTGAAGGACATCATCTCCGAGCAGCAGTTCATCATCGAGCAGCTGGAGCATTACATCCATGGGGGTGGGCATTAGGCAATGCGTTGGGCTGGTGGGGAATTGATGCGCCGGCCCTGCCCCCTGGCCCTTCTCCCGCGGGCGGGAGAGGGGAGAAAACCGTAGGGGTTTGACGACATGCCCCACGGCCTCCCTTAGCGCGATATGCGCCGACCGCATATAATTATGCGGTTACTGAATTACGGTCACTCCGCTGCGGCCTACCGGCCGTTCCTGGCGGACCTTCCGGCCGGCAATTCCCCCTTCCCTGTGGTTTCCCTCGCGGCACTGTGCCGCGTACCCGTGTCTGCAATGTCGTCGTCCGCACCCGCCGCCCAAGCCATTCCAACGCCCGTCCACGACCATCGCGCCATCATGCGCGTCATCGGCGGCATCGTGCTGTGCATCCTGCTGGCGGCGCTGGACCAGACCGTGGTGATTCCGGCGGTGCCGGCCATCGCCAACGACCTCAACGGGTTCGGCCACCTGTCGTGGATCGTGACCGCGTACCTGATCGTGTCGACGGTGACCACGCCGCTGTACGGCAAGCTTTCCGACAGCTTCGGCAGGCGCCGCCTGCTGATGGTGGCGATCACGCTGTTCATCGGCGCCTCGGTGGCGTGCGCGCTGGCGCAGACGCTCGGGCAGCTGATCCTGTTCCGCGCGCTGCAGGGCGTGGGCGGCGGCGGGCTGATGTCGCTGGCGCAGGCGGCCATCGCCGACGTGGTGGCGCCGCGCCAGCGCGGGCGCTACCAGGGTTACCTGGCCACGGTGTGGGCGGTGGCGTCGATCGCGGGGCCGCTGGTGGGCGGCTGGGTGTCGGACTACATGTCGTGGCGCTGGCTGTTCTGGGTCAACGTGCCACTGGGCCTGCTGGCGATGGCGATGTGCCATCGCGGCCTGGCGATGCTGGCGCCGCGCGGCGGTCCGGCGCGCGTGGACTGGCTGGGCGCGCTGCTGCTGGCGGTGGCCATCGTCGCCTTCCTGCTGGCGATGAGCTGGGGTGGCGATGTCTATGACTGGCTCTCGCCTGAGCTGGCCGCCCTGCTGCTCGCCGCGGCAGTGGCGGTGGCGCTGCTGGCGTGGCAGGAGCGCCGCGCGGCCGACCCGATGCTGCCGCCGCGGCTGTTTGCCAACCGCGCCTATGTGATGGGGGTGGCGGCGTCGGCGCTGTCGGCGCTCAACATCTTCCTGTGCATCTTTGCGTTGCCGCTGCACTTCCAGCTGGTGCGCGGTGCCGATGCTTCGACTTCCGGCCTGCTGGTGATGCCGTTCCTGCTGGCAACGGTGGCGGGCAACTTTATCGTGGCATGGGTGGCGCCGCGCGTAGGCCGCATGCGCGGCATCCTGACGGCGGGCTATGTCGCCGGTGCGCTCGGCCTGATCGTGCTGGCGCTGGTGACGCCGGCGGTGCCGCTGGCTGTCGTGCTGATGGCGATGACGCTGGCCGGCGTGGGCCTGGGCATCACCATGGTGGCCACGCTGATGAGCGTGCAGAACGTGCTGGAGCGCCGCGATACCGGCGCCGGCACCGGCGCGCTGCTGGTGCTGCGCTCGCTCGGCAGCGCGCTGGGCGGGGCGCTGGCGGGCACGCTGCTGACGCTGGAATTCCGCCATGCGCTGGCGGCCTCGGGCGTGAAGCAGGCGCTCGACCTGGGCGCGCTGCGCCATGGCAGCGAAGCGCTGGCGCAGCTGTCGCCGGCGGTGCGGCACGTGCTGGCGGACGGTGTCGAGTCGGGCTTCCACCTGATCTTTGCCGCCGGCGCGGCCGCATCGGTGCTGGCGCTGCTGGTCGTGCGCAGCATGCCGGACCTTGAGCTGCGCAGCAGCGTCACCGAGCACGCGGCCACGCTGGCGATGGACTGAAGCGGCGGCGGCAGCGGGCCCGCCATCGGCGTAGACTACGCGTACCCGATACAGCGAGCCGACCCCTGGAGCCCCGCCGCCATGTTCCGTCGTTCCGTGATTTCCCGCCCCCTCGCCCTCGCCTTCGCCGCCGTGGCGCTCGCCGCGTCGGCACTGGTGCCCTCGCCTGCTCGCGCCGCCGAGAAGTCCGCAGCGCCCGCTGTGGCGACGCAGGCGGGCGCTTGCCCCGCATCGCTCAACTTCACCTTCCCGCGCCTGCAGGACGAAGCGCCGCAGAACCTGTGCCAGTACGCCGGCAAGGTGGTGCTGGTGGTCAACACGGCAAGCTATTGCGGCTTCACGCCGCAATACGAAGGGCTTGAGGCGCTGCACGCCAAATACAACTCGCGCGGGCTGGTGGTGCTGGGATTCCCGTCCAACGATTTCTCGCAGGAGCCGGGCTCGGAGAAGCAGATCGCCGACTTCTGCTACAACACCTACGGCGTCAAGTTCCCGATGCTGGGCAAGTCGCACGTGCGCGGCAGCGACGCCAACCCGATGTACGCGCTGCTTGCCAGACAGACCGGCACCGCGCCCAAGTGGAACTTCTACAAGTACCTGATCGGCCGCGACGGCAAGGTGGTGGCCAGCTACGACAGCCGCACCAGGCCCGACGACAAGGAACTGGTGGCGAAGATCGAATCGCTGCTCGGCGCGCAGCGCTGAGCGGCGCCCTCCCCGCACCACCTCCGCGCCAGCTCAGTCGCGCACCAGCCCTTCCGCGCGCATTGCTTCCTGTACCGCGGGCCGTGCGGCCACACGTGACAGGTATTCCTGCAGCGACGGGTAGGCGGTCAGCGGCATCATCAGCATGCGCGCCCAGCCAAGGATGGTGAAGCAGTACGCATCGGCCACGGTGTAGCGGTCGCCCATCAGGTATTGGCGGGTTTGCAGGTGGCGGTCGAGTTCGGCGAAGCGCGCCTGCAGCTTTGCCTTGCATGCCTGCTGCGTGCTTGCCGCGGTTTCCTTGTGCCACAGCCACGGGCTGAACACCTTGTGCAGTTCGGTGGAGACCAGGGTCAGCCAGCCGGTGGCTTCCAGCCGCTCGCGCGTGCCGGCGGCGGGCAGCAGGCCGCGTTCGGGCACCAGATCGGCGATGTACTGCAGCAACGATGCCACTTCGGTATGGCGCGAGCCGTCGACCAGCTGCAGCAGCGGCACATAGCCGCGCGGGTTGATGGCGTAGTAGTCGTCGCTGCCGTTCTCGGGCTGTGCCAGCTTGTGGTGTTGCAGGTCGACCTGGGCCAGCGTGACGGGGAGGCCGGCTTCGCGCAGCGCGATGTGGACGGACATCGAGCATGCGCCGGGGGAGTAGTAGAGCTTCATCGCGATCCTGTTTGGGGTGGGCTGGCCGCCACGCCATTGTGGGGCCGTGGGAGCAGTCTAGGATCGCGGATTCGGTGCGGCAATGCGCGGGCGTGCGGAGGGGGATTGCAGATTTGCACAGCCCGCGTGCGTCGATGGCGCGACTGGATCGCGCCATCGTGGCTCAGGCAATCACTCCACTTCGCGGAACAGCCGGCCCCACCCTTTCAGCTCGCGCGTATCCACGCCGCACAGCCGCAGCGATTTCCACACCACGGTAGAAATGGTGTCGTACAGCGGGATCCCCGTCTCGGCTTCAAGCTCCTCGGCCAGGTGCGCCGCACGCAGGTTGGTGCAGAACGTGGTGATTGCCTGCGGCCCATGCTGCGCGAGGCCGCGCACCATCTCGCGGATGGTGTCGGCTTCGACTTCGGCAAAGCTGTAGTTCACGTGCAGGTCGAGGTGGCTTTCCGCCACGCAGTGAAAGCCGCTGCGTTCGTAGTTGGCGATGATGCGCTGCTGCACGTCGTCCAGGTACGGCGTGGCCAGGCCGAAGTTGCGCGCACCGGTCTTTTCCAGGATCTCGTTGAGCGCCAGCACCGAGGTAGTGGCCGGGATGCCGGTCGCCTCGGTGATCTGCCTGCACAGCGCTTCATCCTTGTCGAAGCCGAGCCAGCCGGACGAGGTGCCGTTCCAGGCGATGACGTCGACGCGCGCATCGGCCAGCAGGCTGGCGGCGGCCAGGATCTTGTCGAGGTTGAACTGCCCCAGCGCCTGGTCGCGCAGCGAGATCTCGGTCACGGTGAAGCGCGAGAAGTGCGCGCTGACATTGGGCAGGCCGGCAACCATCGCGCTGGTGATGGGCTCGAGCGCCGTGTTGGAAGACGGCGTGAGCATGCCGAGTCGGATTTGCTTGGTCATGTTGTGTTCAGGAGTAAACGTGGGGGCTGGGACGTTGCCGGCCCCCTGCTTGTCTTGGAATTTGGTGATCGCAGCGATCCGCGCGGATCAGACCGGAATCTTGGTCTCGTAGTCGATGGCGGTCGAGGCCAGCAGCAGGCCAACGCCGGCAGCAGCGAAGAACATCAGCGCCAGGAAGTACGAGCCGGTGAACTGCACGATCATGCCGACGATGATGGGCACGGTGATGCCGCCGATATTGCCGCCCAGGTTCATCACGCCGCCCAGGAAGCCGACCTTGTTGCGGGTGCCGAGCATCGACGGAACGCACCAGAACAGGCCGCACCAGCGCAGGAAGAACAGCGTGGACGACAGCAGCACCACCACGATGATCGGGTCGCTGACATATGCCACCGAGAAGATCGAGGCCGTGGCCACCACCGCGGCGATGCCGAACAGCGTGCGCATCACCACGTTGGGACGGCCGCCCGCCTCTTTCCACTTGTCGGCGATCCAGCCGCCGACCAGTTCGCCGATAAAGCCGCTGAAGAAGATGATGAAGCTGGCGCCGCCCATCTGCTTGATGTCGAAGCCGTGCACCTTGTTCAGGTAGTTGGGCATCCAGGTCAGCAGGCCGTAGAACACGGTGTTGAAGCACATCCAGCCAGCGGCCATGCACCACACCGAGCGGTACTTGAAGAAATCCATGGAGCGGCCCGACAGGTTGGCCGGCTCGGCGCGGTGCTCGCTGGCCTGCGCTTCTTCGATATAGCGCGCTTCCATCTCGTTCACGCCGCGGTGCTCGCGCGGGGAATTGCGCACGTAATACCAGGCCATGAAGCCGGCCAGCACGGTGCCCACGCCGGCCACGATAAAGGCCAGCCGCCACGAGCCCAGCGAGGCGATCAGCCACGTGATGATGATCGCGCCCAGGGCCGCGCCCAGCGGTGCGCCGCCGTCAAGCAGCGTGGCGCCGCGGCCGCGTTCGTTCTGCGTCATCCAGATGGCGTTGAGCTTGCCGCCGGCCGGGTAGATCGGCGCTTCGGCGGCGCCAAGGCCGAGCCGCGTCAGCATCAGCGACATGGCATTGGTGGTGAACGCCGCGATGGTCTGGGCCAGTCCCCAGAACACGGTGGCGCAGGCGATCACGATGCGCGGCTTGTACTTGTCGGCCAGCATGCCGCCCGGCACCTGCATCAGCGCGTAGGTCCAGAAGAACGAACTGAGGATCAGGCCCTGCATGGTGGGACTGAGGTCGAACTCCTTCGCGATCAGCGGCATGGCCACCGAAAGCGAGGCGCGATCGATGTAGTTGATCGCGATGAGAAACAGCATCATCAAAAAAATCTTCCAGCGCACGGAGGTCTTGGCCTCCGTCAACACCGTCGCCTGGCTTGTCGTTTGCATGGCGGCGTCTCCTTGTCTCGGTCCTTTGGGTGGGCAGTTTTAATGGGTGTCGCGCAACAGGCCGGAGTATAGGATACGTAATCTGTAATTACAACGCTTGTAAGTTATTGATTTTACGATGTTGCGAATGCACAATTTTGGTATGTGATAGCCTTCTCGTGGTGCATTTCCCCATTCTGGTGACGTCTGTGACACAAACGCTTTCCCCTACCACGCGCCTGCGCACGCTCGGCATGTCCGCCGGCATCGCTGCCCGGCTGCGCACCATGATCGAAGAGGGCGAGTTGCCGCCCGGCGCCCGCATCGACGAGCGCGCCTTCTGCGAGACCTTCGACGTCTCCAAGACGCCGCTGCGCGAGGCGCTCAAGGTGCTGGTCTCCGAGGGACTGGTGCTGCACCGGCAATACATCGGCTACCGCGTGGCGCCGCTGGACCTGGAGGAGTTGCGCGCCACCTTCGAGACCCTGCACGGGCTCGAGGCGCTGGCCGGCGAACTGGCGGCGCGGCGGCTGGGCGACGCCGCCATGGCGAAGCTGGAGCGGCGCCACCAGGCCATGATCGACGCGCATGCCGCGGGGCGGCGCACCGACTATTTCCGCATCAACCAGGAAATCCACCAGCTCATCATCGACGGCGCCGCCAACCCGGTGCTGGCCGGCGTCTACGCCACGCTGATGAGCAAGGTCCACCGCGCGCGCGGCGCCGCCAATGCCGACATCCTGCGCTGGCAGGAGTCGCATGAGGAACATGAAGAAATCATGGCCGCGCTGCGCGAGCCCGGCAGGCCGCGCCTGGCGCAGGTGCTGCGCCGGCATTCGGAGAACACCGCGACCGAGGTACTCGCCGTGGTGGCGGCTTCGCTGGGCGAAGCCGGTGCGCGCGCCCCCGGCCTGAAGCAGTCCGCATGAATCATCCCTAATCCAATCCCTGACGAAAGCAACGACGATGAAACTGGTTCGAGTAGGCAATCCCGGCGCCGAGCGCCCTGGCGTGATCGATGCAGACGGCCGCGTGCGCGACCTGAGCGGCGTGGTGGGCGAGATCGGCCCGGGCGAGCTGGCGCCCGCGGCGCTGGCGCGGCTGGCGCAGGTGGACGTGGCAGCGCTGCCCGTGCTCGAGGGCGCGCGCTTTGGCGTGCCCTGGACGGGTATCGGCAAGATCGTGGCGATTGGCCTGAACTATGCCGATCACGCCGCCGAGGCTGGCATGCCGCTGCCGGCGGAGCCGATCGTGTTCCTGAAGGCCAACAGCTCGCTCAACGGCCCGGACGACGATGTGATGCTGCCGTTCGGCTCGGAGAAGTCCGACTGGGAGGTCGAGCTCGGCGTGGTGATCGGCACCGTCGCGCGCAATGTCTCGCGCGAAGAGGCGCTGAACCACGTGGCCGGCTACTGCGTGGTCAACGACGTGTCCGAGCGCGAGTTCCAGATCGAGCGTGGCGGCACCTGGGACAAGGGCAAGGGCTGCGACACCTTCTGCCCGGCCGGACCGTGGCTGGTGACGCGCGATGAAGTGGCCGATCCGCAGGCGCTGGGCCTGTGGCTGGAGGTCAACGGCGAGCGCGTGCAGCGGGGCAGCACCGCGACCATGGTCTTCGACGTGGCCACGGTGGTCAGCTATGTCAGCCGCTTCATGACGCTGCTGCCAGGCGACCTGATCGCGACCGGCACGCCGCCGGGCGTGGGCATGGGCTTCAAGCCGCCGCGCTTCCTGAAGGCGGGTGACACCATGCGCCTGGGCGTGGAAGGGCTCGGCGTGCAGAGCCAGCGCGTGGTCGCCTACGGCGAGCGCTGATCACCCTCCCGGCGCAAGCCGGGCAGGGCGCGGCGTTACCTGGCAAGGTGACGCCGCCGCGCGCGTTGCGCGATGCTGCAACGCAGGTAAAGAGCGCCAGCTTCAATGGTTCCCCGTCGAAACGCTTTCACACAAAGCGTTGGGTTTCCATACAAAGCGTGCCGTGCGCGCAACGGTTCCGGTGACGAAAACGCCCGGATCGCCTCGATTTACCCGAAATCGCACACTTGGCATTTCGCTTGCGTTTTCTGCGTGAAATACTGGTTATACAGGTTTCGCCAGAGAGCAAACGTCATGTCAGAGCACGCCCCCGAGATCGAGTCCTACCTCGGTACCACACTCAAGCGCCGCTACTGCGGGCTGGCCGACACCCTGGACAGCCGCGCCGAACTCGAGGCGATCCGGCGCAACATCCACCAGAATCCCGAGCTTGCCTTTGACGAGGTCCGCACGTCCGGCCTGATCGCCAGCCTGCTGGAAGCGTGGGGCTTCACGGTCACGCGTGGCGTGGGCGGGACCGGCGTGGTCGGGACGCTGCAAAGCGGCGAGGGCACGCGCAGCATCGGCATCCGCGCCGACATGGACGCGCTGCCGATCCACGAGCGCACGGGGCTGCCTTACGCGAGCGTCAATCAGGGCCGCATGCATGCCTGCGGCCACGACGGCCACACCGCGATCCTGCTCGGTGCGGCACGGCAGCTGGCGCGTACGCGCAACTTCGACGGCACCGTGCACCTGATCTTCCAGCCGGCCGAGGAAATCGGCGCGGGCGGCGGCGCCGAGCGCATGCTGGCTGATGGCCTGTTCGAGCGCTTCCCGTGCGACGCGATCTTCGGCCTGCACAATCATCCGGGCGTGGAGCAGGGCAACTTCCTGTTCCGCGCGGGCCCGTTCATGGCGGCGTGCGACACGGTCACCATCACCATCCGCGGCAAGGGCGGCCACGCGGCGCGCCCGCACCAGTCGGTCGATCCGATCCTGGTGGCCGGCAGCCTGGTGATGGCGCTGCAGTCGGTGGTGTCGCGCTTCGTGGATCCGAACGAGGCCGCGGTGGTGAGCATCGGCACGCTGCACGCCGGCCACGCACCCAATGTGATCCCGGACAGCGCGCGCATGGAAATCAGCGTTCGGTCCTTCAGCCCCGATGTGCGCGCGTCGCTGGAAAACCGCATCCGCCAGCTGGCGCTCTCGCAGGCCGAGGGCTATGGCGCCGTGGCGGAAGTCGACTACGTGCGCGGCTATCCGGTGCTGGTGAACAGCGAGCGCGAGACCGAGTTCGCGCGGCAGGTGGCCGAGGAACTGGTCGGCGCCGACAAGGTGGTGCCGCAGGCTGCGCGCATCACGGGCAGCGAGGACTTTGCGTATTACCTGCAGCAGCGTCCGGGCTGCTTCGTGCGGCTGGGCAATGGGGCCAGCCAGCCGCTGCTGCATAACGCGGGCTACGACTTCAACGACGAGAACCTGACGGTGGGCGCGGCGTACTGGACGCGCCTGGTGGAGCGGTATCTGGGGCGCGACGGGGCGCCGCGCTTCAGCGGAAGAACGCGCTCGGCGGCACGCCGAACTGCCGCCTGAACATCGTCGCGAAGGCGCTGGGGCTGTCGTAGCCCAGGTCCAGCGCCACGTCGACCACCTTGCTGCCCGCGGCCAGCTTTTCCAGCGCCGCCAGCAGCCGCGCCTGCTGGCGCCATTGCCCGAAGGTCATGCCGGTCTCGCGCGCAAAGCGGCGCTGGATGGTCTTGGGATCCACGCCCAGCTTTTCGCCCCAGTCCGCCAGGGTCAGCGCGATGTCGGGCGTTTGCACGATCGCGTCGCAGATCTGGCGCAGGCCTGCGTCAGCCGGGCGCGGCAGGTGCAGCGGCAGCGATGGCACCAGCAGGACTTCATCGAGCAGCAGCCGCATCAGGCGCGCATCGCGCGTATCCGGTTCATAGGGCAGGGGGATGTCGATCGCGGCCAGGATCAGCTCGCGCAGCAGCGGTGAGATGCCGAGCACGGTGCAGCGCTGCGGCAGGCCCGGCGCGGCATCCGGGCGGATATAAGCGGTGCGCATCTGCACGTGGCCGACCATGCGGATCCAGTGCATGGTGCCGCCCGGCATCCACATGCCGCGCGTGGGCGGCACGATCCACTGGCCTTCCTCGGTGGCTACCACCATCACACCGTGCACCGCGTGGATCAGCTGCGCGTGCGGGTGCTGGTGCCGCTTGGTCATTTCACCGGGCAGGTAGTCGGCGGCCATGGCGGCAACCGGCATCGGGCTGCGGTCGTAGCGGACGTAGCGCGGGGGACTGCTGTAGGTGTCGTCCGGCGTGGCGGCTGGCGGCACCGGCAAGCCGCGCAGATCGCGGGCCCGCCCGGTTGCGGAACCCGGCGGGGCGGTGTCGTCGGAGGCACGGGGCGCGCGCGGCATGTCCTTTTCTCCAAGGTTGCGGCCCCATTCTCGCAGGACAGGCGCGTGCGTGCCAGCTAGCATCCCGACTCACAGTCCTGGCCAGCGCCCCCGCTGACCGCTTTCCGTTTGTCGAGAGCCGCCAATGAGCACAACCATTGACTCCGCGCCGTCCGGCGCCTCAGCTTCCAGCATCTCCACCACGCCGGCGCAGGCCGAACGCACCGGCTTCCGCGTGCTGTCGGCGATCAGCTTCGCCCACTTCCTCAACGACATGATCCAGTCGTTGATCCTGGCGATCTATCCGATGCTCAAGGGCGGCTTCAACCTGAGCTTCACGCAGATCGGATTGCTGACCATGACGTACCAGGTCACCGCGTCGCTGCTGCAGCCGGTGGTGGGCCTGTACACCGACAAGCATCCCAAGCCGCATTCGCTGGCGGTCGCGATGGCCTTTACGCTGGGCGGCCTGCTGCTGCTGTCGGTGGCGCCGACCTACGGCGTGCTGCTGGTGGCGGCGGCGCTGGTCGGCACCGGCTCGTCGATCTTCCATCCCGAGTCGTCGCGCGTGGCGCGCATGGCGTCGGGTGGCCAGCACGGGCTGGCGCAATCGATCTTCCAGGTCGGCGGCAACGGCGGCAGCGCCATGGGGCCGCTGCTGGCGGCGCTGATCGTGCACCAGCAGGCGAGCCTGGCGTGGTTCTCGCTGGCGGCGCTGGTGGGCATCGTGGTGCTGTGGCGCATCGGCGGGTGGTACGCGCGCCAGCTGGCGCAGGGCGCGCGCAAGCGCAAGGCCGCGGGCGCCGCGGCCAGCCCGGTGCCGACGCGCGTGGTGATGCGGGCGATGCTGGTGCTGATGGTGCTGGTGTTCTCCAAGTATTTCTACATGGCCAGCCTGACCTCGTACTACACCTTCTACCTGATGGAGCGCTTCGGGCTGGCGCAGCAGAACGCCCAGTTGCACCTGTTCCTGTTCCTGTTCGCGGTGGCGGCGGGCACCATCCTGGGCGGGCCGATCGGCGACCGCATCGGGCGCAAGCGCGTGATCTGGGCGTCGATCCTGGGCGTGGCGCCGTTCACGCTGCTGCTGCCGCACGCGGGCCTGTTCTGGACCACGGTACTGACCTTCATCATCGGCTTTATCCTGGCGTCGGCGTTCTCGGCGATCCTGGTGTTCGCGCAGGAGCTGATCCCCGGCAAGGTCGGCATGGTGTCGGGGCTGTTCTTCGGCTTTGCCTTCGGCATGGGCGGCATCGGCGCTGCGGTGCTGGGTGGGATGGCGGATACGTACGGCATCGGCGCGGTCTATGAGTACTGTGCCTACCTGCCGCTGCTGGGGCTGCTGACGGTGTTCCTGCCGGACCTGCGCGAGCGCGCGCACGGCTGACACTCGGCCGGCTCCGGGGCGCCGGGTCAGTCAGGGCTCAGGCGTCGCTGGTCTCGTCGCCGCCAGGAGGCGGTTCGAACTGGCGCAGCCAGCGCCGCAGCAGCGTGGCCAGCTGGGCCCGTTCCGTGGCGCTGAGCGCCGCCACCAGGCGGTGCTCGTTCTCGACGTGCACTGCCACAGCATGATCGATGCGCTCGCGCCCGGCGTCGGTCAGTTCCACCAGCAGGCCGCGCCGGTCGTCCGGGTTGGGGCGGCGTTGCACCAGGCCCGCGCGCTCCAGGTGGTCGAGCCGGTTGGTCATGGTGCCGGACGTGATCATCAGCGAGCCGATCAGCGCGCCCGGCGACAGCGCAAACGGCGGGCCGGAGCGCCGCAGGGTCGCCAGCACATCGAATTCCCACGGCTGCAGCGCCGTTTCCGCCAGCGCGGACTCGATCGACTTGCCGGTATGACGGTTGAGCCGGGCCACGCGGCCGATCAGGCCCATCGGCGAAGCATCCAGGTCAGGGCGTTCACGCGCCCACTGCGCGAGGATGGTGTCGACGTGGTCTGGCGTGTCGTCCGGGATTGCGGGCTGGGGTTTGCGGCGGGCTGGCATTGGTACATTCAGGCAGGAACGTAAGTATCTTGACATCAAACGATCTGCTTCGTAAAGTGGGTTTATATTGATATCAAGAAACTTGATATGAAGACGAATGGTCCGGCCAACGCTGCTGCGTCCGCTGCTGTATCCGCTTCTGCCGGGGCAATTTCCGCGGCTTCAGCGTCCCCCGCAACCGGCCGGCTGCCGCTGCGGGACATCCTCCTCACCGGCCTGGCCCCGGCGATCTGGGGCAGCACCTACCTCGTCACCAGCCAGTGGCTGCCGCCGGGCCAGCCGCTGCTGTCCGGCGTGATCCGCGCGCTGCCGGCCGGGCTGCTGATGCTGGCCTGGGGCCGCACCCTGCCCAAGGGCAGCTGGTGGTGGCGGGCGGCGGTGCTGGGCGTGCTCAATATCGGCTTCTTCCAGGCGATGCTGTTTATCGCGGCGTACCGGTTGCCCGGCGGCGTGGCCGCCACGGTCGGGGCGATCCAGCCGCTGATCGTGGTGGCGCTGGCCTGGGCCTGGCTGGGCGCGCGCCCGCGTACCGCGGCCTGGCTCGCAGGCATGGGCGGGCTGCTGGGGGTGGCGCTGCTGGTGCTGGGGCCGGCGGCACGGCTCGATGCCATTGGCGTGGCCGCGGCGGCCGCGGGTGCGGCATCGATGGCGGTGGGCACCGTGCTGACGCGGCGCTGGCAGCGGCCGCTGTCGCCGCTGGTGCTGACCGCGTGGCAGCTGTGCGCGGGCGGCCTGTTCCTGCTGCCGTTCGCGCTGGCGCTGGAGCCGCTGCCCGGGCATTTCACGCTGGCCAACTGGCTGGGCTACGCCTGGCTGAGCATCATCGGCGCGGGCGTGACCTATGCGCTGTGGTTCCGCGGGGTGGGACGCATGCCGTCGTCGGCGGTTTCGGCGCTGGGCCTGCTGAGCCCGGTCAGCGCCACCGTGCTTGGCTTCGTGGTGCTGGGGCAGGCGCTGACCGCGGTGCAGGCGGTGGGGGCGTTGCTGGTGCTGGCGAGTGTCTGGCTGGGGCAGCGCGCGGCAAACTGAGTGCATGGGCATCGCCGCAGCCGCCGCGGACTGCTGCCGGCCTGCGTTTTGCGGCATCATGGCGGGCATGAAGTCCGCCGTGCCCACCATGCCCCCGCTCGCCCCGCCTTCTCCGGTCACCTCCGCGCCTGTCACGACGCCGCCCAACGCCACGCCGGCCTGCGAGCGCTGCCTGGAACTGGCCGCCGACCCACGCCGGCGCGAGCCGCCTGCCTGCCTGGCGCTGCGCAATACCGCGCCGCTGGTGAGCCAGAGTGCCGCGGGCGTGCCGTTCAGCATGCTGACCTTTGCCTGCCGCGACTGCGGCACGGTCTGGCGCCTCTATGACCGCGCCAACGAGCTCTTTGTCTCCTGGGTGCCGGAACGCCCGCTGGTGCGCTAGGCACCGTTGAGCGCGCAACCGATCGGCTAAGATAGCGGCTGTCGCGCGCCGGCTGGCGCCCTGCCCGGCGAAGGCGCGCTCCGGATCCTCTCCCCGTATTCCCGACACCATGGCCTTCCCCTTCCGCCCGACCCTGCTGGCAGCCACCGTTGCCGCCGGCCTGCTGGCCGCCGCACTCCCCGTCGCCGCCTCCGCTGCCGCAGACAATTACCCCAGCCGCCCGATCCGCCTGATCGTCGCCTATCCCACCGGCGGCATCAGCGACACCGTGGCGCGCGCGCTCGGCGAGCGCCTGTCGGCGCAGATGGGCACCTCGGTGGTGGTCGAGAACAAGGCCGGCGCCGGCGGCAGCATCGGCATCGACGCCGTCGCCAAGGCCGCGCCGGACGGCTACACGCTCGGCTTCGCCTCGACCAGCCCGCTGACGCTGAACCCGCATGTCGGCCACGTCAACTACGACCCGCAGAAGGACGTGGCGCCGGTGATGAGCGTGATGTACTCGCCGGTGCTGGTGATCGCCACCAACGGCTTCAGCGGCAAGGGCTTCGCCGACGTGGTCGGCCAGGCCCGCGCCAAGCCGGGTTCGGTGCGCTGGGCGACCTCGGGGCTGGGCACGGTCGGCCATGTGGTGCTGGAGCAGATCAGGCAGAAGTCGAAGGCCGACATCACGCTGATCCCTTACAAGGGCGCCGGCCAGCAGATGAACGATGCGCTTGGCGGCCAGTTCGAGGTGATGAGCACCAACGCCAGCCCGGCACTGACCCAGCATATGCAGGCCGGCCGCCTGCGCGCACTGGCGGTCGGCGCGCCAAAGCGGCTGGAGAGCCTGCCGCAGGTGCCCACGCTGGCCGAGCTTGGCTATCCCAAGGCCAACCTGACTTCGACCTTCGGCGTGTTCGCGCCGGGCAAGACCCCCGCGGCGATCATCGAGCGCCTGAATGCCGAGCTGAACAAGGCACTGGCCGAACCGGACGTCCACGAGCGCCTGCTCAAGGGCGGCGAAGTGCCCACCGGCGGCACCCCGGCGCAGTTCGCCAGGTCGATCCGCGAGGAGTACGCGGAGAACGCACGCATCGTCAGGGAAGCCGGCATCAAGGCGGACTGACCTGGCGAATGCCGGCTCAGGCGGTATCGAGCCGGCACCCCAGCCCATAGACCGCAGACAGCCGCACACCGTTGTGCGGCCACAGCGACAGCTTGGTGCGCACGCGCGACAGGTGGCTGTCCACCGTGCGCGAGGTCGGCTCGATGTGATACCGCCAGACCTGGTCGACCATGGTCTGGCGCGGCACCACGCAGCCGAGATTGCGGAACAGCAGCACGGCCAGGTCGAATTCCTTCGGCGCCAGCGGCACCGGCCTGCCATGCACCCAGGCACGCCGCTCGGAAGGGGCAAAGCGGAACGCGCCATGCGCCACCTCGCAGGCTTGCGTGGACGGCCGCGCGCGCCGCAGCAGCGCCTGCACGCGCGCGGCCAGCTCGCCCAGCCGCGGCGGCCCCGGCAGGTAGCTGTCGGCGCCCTGCGCAAAGCAGGCCGCGACAAAGTCCTCTTCATTCGAGCCGCCGGTCAGCATCACCGGCAGCTCATGGCCCAGCGAGCGCCGCACCCACGCCAGCACATCCAGCGCCGGGATTCCCGGCGTTTCGCAATCGAGGATCAGCAGGTCGAACGGCTCGGCGTGCAGCGCGCCCAGCAGCGTGCGGCCGCTGAGGTAGCGCCGGCACTGGTGGCCGTCAAGGCGCAGGGCCTGTTCGATGCGGATGGCGAGGGTCGGATCGGCCTGCAGCGAGGCAATCTTCACGGTCGTGGCTCCTCCTGCCGGCGCAATGCCGCCGGCAATGGCGAAGCCATGTTATGGGCGCCTGGCTGAGGCAAGAAGTAAAAGATTGTTGAAAGCCCGAATTGAGGTCTTTCCTATTCGTCCGGCGGGGCACGCGGTCTTAAATGACGCGCTACGACTGCAGCGACTGTGCGCTGCGGGCGAACGTCGCCGGAGACCACACATGGGAAAGAAGATTGCATCGCTAGAGGACGCGCCCGCCGATGCGGCACTGATCCGCCGGATCATCGCCGGCGGCGGGCATGAGTGCGTGACCTTCACCGAAAGTCGCAAGCTGCTGCTGGCGCTGCGTAATGCGTGCTTCGACCTGCTGCTGCTCGACTGGTCGATGCCGGACCTGTCCGGGCGCGAGGTGCTGGCGTGGGTGCGCACGCATCTCGACCGGCGCGTGCCGGTGATGTTCCTCAGCGGGCGCGATGCCGAGCAGGACATCATCAGCGCGCTCGCCGCGGGCGCCGACGACTACATGGTCAAGCCGGTGCGTCCCGCCGAACTGTCGGCCCGTGTGGAATGCCTGCTGCGGCGCGCCTATCCCCCGGTGCAGTCGCCGCACGCCCCGCTGCGGCTGGGCGAATACGCCTTCGACTGCGCCATGCGCACGGCCACCTGCAACGGGCATCCCATCTGCCTGACGCCCAAGGAGTTCGACCTCGCCGTGCTGCTGTTCCGCAACGAGGGCCGCATCGTCACGCGCGACCACATCACCGCCGCGGTCTGGGGGCGCGAGATCTCTTCGCTGTCGCGCACCATCGATACCCATGTGTCGCGCGTGCGCAGCAAGCTCGGCCTGCAGGCGTCGCAGGCGCTGCGGCTGACGCCCGTCTACACGCATGGCTACCGGCTGGAACGGATCGAGCGCGCCGCCGCGTGAGGGAAGCATGAGGGCAGGCACGAGGGCAGCGCACGCCAATGAAAAAAAGGCACCCGAAGGTGCCTTTCGCCAGGGACTGCTGATGGGGTAACGATCAGAAGATGTGGCGGATACCGACGGCAGCGCCGGTCTGGTTGTTGCGGCCCGGCATTTCGGTGATGGTGCCGCCCGAGACCTTGTTGAAGTCCACGGTGCCATAGACCTGGGTGCGCTTCGACAGCGAGTACTCGGCCAGCAGCACGCCGGTGTAGCGGCGGCCGTTGTTGTCGCTCACGCCGTTGACGTTCTCGACGTAGTCGCCGTAGAACACGCCGGTCAGGGCCAGGGCCGGGGTGGCCTGGTAGGTCATGCCGATGTAGCCGATGGTGTCCTTGCGCGGGTTAGCCGCGAAGTTGCCGCCAGCCGGGACCGGGTTGTTCGTCGCGCCGCCGGTGAAGTTCAGCGAAGCGTCGACCGAACCGGTGCGGTCCTGGCCGCCGATGTAGCCCAGGAAGATCTTTGCCGGGCCGATCGAGTACTTACCGGCAGCGCCCCACATTTGCTGCTTCTGGCCGGTGGTGTTGCGCACTTCCTGGTACACGCCGCCGACGGCGAACGGACCGTAGGTGTAAGCGGCACGCGTGCCCCAGTACTGGTTCTGGCTCATGCTGCCCGGCTGCTCGCCGAAGCCGTAGCTGGCGCCAACGTCCAGGCCGCCGAACTTGCCGCCGTAGCTGACGACGTTGTCGTTACGGAAGTTGGTCAGGAAGAACGGCCAGGCGTTGTTGGTGTAGTTGCCGATGGTCAGCGGATCGAAGTCGCCGAAGAAATTAAAGCCTTCGGTGTACTGGCGGCCCAGCTTGATCGTGCCGAAGTCGCCCGACAGGCCCACATAGGCTTGACGGCCGAACAGGCGGCCACCCTGGTTGGCACGGCCGGTGTCCGGATCGAAGCCGTTTTCCAGCTGGAAGATCGCCTTCAGGTTGTTGCCCAGCGCTTCGCTGCCCTTGATACCCCAGCGGCTGTTGGTCACTGCGCCGTTGGTCAGTTCCCACGAGTTGTCGTTGTTGGCGCTCGAGTTCGTCTGGAAGCGGATGCTCTGGTCAACGATACCGTACAGGGTGACGGACGACTGGGCGAATGCCGAACCTGCCAACAGGCTGCCGGCTGCGAGGACGATGGCCGATTTCTTCATGGTGCTCCTTTTCTGTCTTGTACTGTTCTCTGCCGGATCACGGCAGGGAGAAGGTCTACGTTTCGTGTAAACGCCGGCGAAAATTTAACAAAACGTAAGCAGTAAGGACACAAATGTCCGCCAAGCCCGGCTTTCAAGCAGGATTTTGGTGCGAATTCGTTGTCTCGCCGCTACAAATTCCAGTTTTGGTGCGACGCGCAATGCCCCAGGCCGCTTGGGCACTGGGCTGGTGAACTGATGGCGGAGCGCAAAAGACTACAGGCCAGGACGCAGACACTGCGCCCTGGCCTGTAGCGGGACGGATGGGGACCGGGCTATGGCGACCGGGATCAGCCTTGCGGGATCTCGATCTTGACTTCGAGCACCTCGAGGTTGTCCTGGCGCTCGAGGCTGACGCGCAGGTCCTGGTCGCTGATCTTGACGTACTTGGAAATCACCGCCACCAGCTCGCGCTGCAACGCGGGCAGGTAGTCGGCGGGGGCGGAATGGCCGGTGCGCTCGTGGGCGAGAATGATCTGCAGCCGCTCCTTGGCGACCGACGCGGACTTTTTCTTCTCCCCCAGCAGGAAGGAAAGGATCGACATTGGGATGAGCCTCCGGACCGTTTATTTGTTGCCGAAGATGCGGGAGAACAGCCCCGGCTTCTGGTAGTCGGTGAAGCGCATCGGCTTGTCCTTGCCGAGGAAGCGGTCCACCACGTCGCCATAGGCGTCGGCTACGTCGCTGCCTTCCAGGTGGATGGCGGGCGTGCCCTGGTTCGATGCGTGCAGGACGGCTTCCGATTCCGGCACCACGCCGATCAGCTTGATGCGCAGGATTTCCTGGATGTCGGTCAGCGACAGCATCTCGCCGCCGTGCACGCGCTTGGGGTTGTAGCGGGTGATCAGCAGGTGTTCCTTGATCGGATCGCCGCCTTCGCTGGCGCGCTTGGTCTTGGACGACAGGATGCCGAGGATGCGGTCCGAATCGCGCACCGACGACACTTCGGGGTTGGTGACGATCAGTGCCTCATCGGCAAAGTACATCGCCATCAGCGCGCCCGACTCGATGCCCGCGGGCGAATCGCACACGATGTACTCGAAGTCCATCTCGATCAGGCCGTTGATGACCTTCTCCACGCCTTCCTTGGTCAGCGCGTCCTTGTCGCGCGTCTGCGAGGCCGGCAGGATGAACAGGTTTTCGCACTTCTTGTCCTTGATCAGCGCCTGGCGCAGGTTGGCTTCGCCCTGCACCACGTTGATCAGGTCGTACACCACGCGGCGCTCGCAACCCATGATCAGGTCGAGGTTGCGCAGGCCGACGTCGAAGTCGATCACGGCAGTCTTGTGGCCACGCAGGGCCAGGCCGGCGGCAAAGCTGGCGCTGGTGGTGGTCTTGCCGACGCCTCCCTTGCCGGAGGTCACAACGATGATTTTTGCCATGGCTCTTTGGTCCAGTAATTAGGTTGAAGCTTGCGCTGCTTGATTGGGGTCCCCGATGCCGGTGCGGTTACTTGAGCCGCAGCGCCTCGAGGATCAGTTTTTCTTCGGCCAGGCGTACCTGGGCCGTCTTGCCGAGCACGTCGGCCGGGAGCGTCTGCTCCGCGGTACGGTAGATGCCGGCAATGGAAATGAGTTCGGGCTCCATGCACGTGCTGAAGATGCGCGCACCGGTGTTGCCCTTGACGCCCGCCAGCGCGCGGCCGCGCAGCGGGGCATAGATATGGATGTTGCCTTCGGCAATGACCTCGGCCCCATAGCTGACCACGTCGAGGATCACCACGTCGCCGTGCGCGTAGACCTGCTGGCCCGAGCGCAGCGGCTTGTCGATCAGCAGGGTCTGGTGCTGGCGCACCGCGGCGGCGACCGCGGCGTCGGTGGTGGCCTGCGCGGCGGCGCGGACGGCGTCTTCGCGCGCGGCCTGCTCGGCCGCGGCTTGCGCGGCGGCCTGAGCAGCGGCCTGTTCCGCCTCGGCGGCGGCCTTGGCCTCGGCGGCACGATCGGCGCCGGCACCGCTGCCGCGGCGGCTCTGGCTGTCGAGCAGCGGCAGACCGAAGCGCTCGGCCCATTCGCGCTGGCCGGCGCGGGCCACCACGCCGATGGCGCGTGCCTTGAGCTTGGCCAGGGTCTCGATCACCGTGCCGAGCGCGACTTCGCTATCGTCCTCGAGCGCGCGCAGGTCCAGCGCGATCACGTCATTGGAGAAGAAATCGGGAGTGGCTTCGAACCGGGAGAGGAGGTCATCCCGCAGCGCAGCCATGTCGGCGGTCTGGAGGGCGAGAAGGAGGGCATCGACGTTGCCACTGCGCAGCTCGAAGCGTGGCGATTTCTTCTGGGACATAGCCGGGTGACCGTGGAAATGCCACATTCTAACGTTGTCTTACACGCGAACTGTAACAATTGGCGCGATCCGTGAGATCGAGCCGCAATAGGTGCCCTGTGCGTTCCATCTGCCCGCGCGTTGTGCAGCACGCGGCTCGCACCGCCGGGGCCGAGTGACCGGCGACACGCAGGGCCGGCTCTCGCCGCCGTAGCAATTTGCAAAGCCTTGTTACGATTGCGCCATTGGACAGCGGAGTTCCCATGGGCGCCATCGTCAATTGCGTGGCCTACCGGCAGGGCCAGCGGCTCGGCACGGTCGGCATGGAAGAGATCCCCACGGTGCTGGGCGTGCCCGGCACTTTTGTCTGGCTCGGGCTGCATGAGCCAGACCTGACGCTGCTGCGCAAGGTGCAGCTCGCCTTCGGCCTGCACGACCTGGCGGTGGAAGATGCGCTCGATGCGCACCAGCGGCCCAAGCTGGAGGCCTATGGCGATTCGGTGTTCGTCGTGCTCAATACGGCGCAGCTGGCCGAGGACGAAGTGGTGGTCGGCGAGACGCATTTGTTCGTCGGTCCCAACTACGTGGTCTCGGTGCGCCATGGTGCGAGCAGCGCCTACACTCCGGTGCGCGAGCGCTGCGAAAGCGACCCGCAAGGCCTGGCGAACGGACCCGGCTACGTGCTGTACGCGCTGATGGACTTCGTGGTCGATCACTACCTGCCGATCGTCACGCGGCTGGAAGACACGCTGGAGGACCTGGAGCAGGGCATCTTCCGCGACGAGTTCGACCGCGGGGCGATCGAGAATCTGTACCGGGTCAAGCGCCAGGTGCTGCGCCTGCGCAATGCGGTCAGCCCGGTGGAAGACATGTGCAGCCAGCTGATCCGCCTGCACGAGGAGCTGGTGCCGAAGGAACTGCGCGCCTACTTCCGGGACATCGAGGACCACGCCAGCCGGCTGGTGCGCACGCTGGACGTGATCCGCGAAATGCTGACCACCGCGGTGCAGGTCAACCTGGCACTGGTGACGGTGGGCCAGAACGAGGTGGTCAAGCGGCTTGCCGGCTGGGGCGCGATCCTGGCGCTCCCGACGGTGGTGTTCAGCCTGTACGGGATGAACTTCGATTTCATGCCGGAGCTGACTCTCCACTACGCCTACCCGGCAGTGATCGGCGTGACGGCGGTGGCGTGCGGACTGCTATGGCGGCGGCTCCACCGCGCGGGATGGATATGATCCGATCGCTAATTTATTGATGCTAAGAATGACGGATCATTATTTTTCATATGATTGATTATTCGCATCGATAAACTGGCCCGCCTACCGGGTGCCCCCGCTGACTCCTACACTGGAGCAAAGAAGGCGCCGCGCCCGGAGTCCGCCATGTCGAAAGCCCGTTCCCCGCATGCCGCCGTGCTGGCCGGCATCCTCTGCTGTGCATGGCTGTGCCTGCCGCCCGCCGCCGCCGCACCCCAGCCGCCCGCCCCCGCACAGACGCAGACCCGCGACGCCGTTGCTGCCTATGAGTCGGGCCGCTTCGACGAGGCCTTGCAGGGCTTCTCCAGCGCCGCGCGCCAGGGCAACCGCCTGGCGCAATTCAACTACGCGATGATGCTGCTGCGTGGCGAGGGCACCGCTGCGCGGCCGCAAGAGGCCCTGGTGTGGCTGCGCAGGGCGGCCGACAACGGCATGACGCATGCGCAATACACCTGGGGCGATCTGTACGAGCGCGGCCAGCTGGTGCCGAAATCGCTCGAAGAGGCGAACCGCTGGTATGAGCGCGCGGCGCAAGGCGGGCACGTGCAGGCGCAGATGGAGCTGGCAACGAACTACTTCACCGGTCGCGGCGTGCCGCGCGACTATGCGCAGGCGTTTGCGTGGTACCGGCGCGCGGCGAGTGCGGGAGATGGCGGGGCGCAGTACATCGTCGGCAGCTTCTATGAGCACGGCGAGCCTGGCGTGGTCGACCGCGATATCGAGCAGGCGAAGATCTGGTATGCGCGCTCGGCGGCACGCGGGGATCCGGGTGCGCTGGCGAAGCTGAGGTCGCTGCTGGAGGAGACGGTGAAGGGGAGGGCGGGGATGTAGTCCTCTCCCGCATCGCGGGAGAGGTAGCAAACAGCTGGCAGGCCTGGATCAGCCCAGCTTCTTCCTCAGCAGCTCGTTCACCTGCGCCGGATTGGCCTTGCCCTTGGTCGCCTTCATCGCCTGGCCGACCAGCGCATTGAACGCCTTTTCCTTGCCCGAGCGGAATTCCTCGACCGACTTGGCGTTGGCCGCCAGCACGTCGTCGATGATCTTCTCCAGCTCGCCGCTGTCCGACATCTGCTTCAGGCCCTTGGCGGCGATGATGGCGTCGGCATCGCCGTCGTGCTCGCCAGCCCACATGGCCGGGAACACGTCCTTCTTGGCGGTGTTGTTCGAGACCGTGCCGTCGGCGATGCGCGCCAGCAGCCTGGCCAGCTGCGCCGGCTTGACCGGTGCGTCGTCGATGGCGATGCCTTCGCGGTTCAGTTGCGAGGCCACGTCGCCCATCAGCCAGTTGGCGGCGGGCTTGGCGTTGGCGGCGCCGGCATCGGCGACCACGGCCTCGTAGTAGGCGGCAAATGCCTTGGTCGCGGTCAGCGTGGTCGCGTCATACGCCGACAAGCCGTATTGCGACACAAAGCGCGCCTGCATCGCGGCCGGCAGCTCCGGCAGCGCATTGCGCACGCGCTCGATCCAGGCCGGTTCGATCTCCAGCGGCATCAGGTCCGGGTCAGGGAAGTAGCGGTAGTCGTGCGCGTCTTCCTTGGTGCGCATCGCGCGGGTCTCGCCGGTGTCCGGATCGAACAGCACGGTGGCCTGCTGGATCTTGCGGCCGTCCTCGATTTCTGCGATCTGCCACTGCACTTCGTATTCGATGGCCTGCTGCAGGAAGCGGAACGAGTTCAGGTTCTTGATCTCGCGGCGCGTGCCGAATTCCTTCTGGCCGACCGGGCGCACCGACACGTTGGCGTCGCAACGGAAGCTGCCCTCCTGCATATTGCCGTCGCAGATGCCCAGCCACACCACCAGCGAGTGCAGTGCCTTGGCGTAGGCCACCGCTTCGGCGGCGCTGCGCATGTCGGGCTCGGTGACGATCTCGAGCAGCGGCGTGCCTGCGCGGTTCAGGTCGATGCCGGTCATGCCGGCGAAGTCCTCGTGCAGCGACTTGCCCGCGTCTTCTTCCAGGTGCGCGCGCGTCAGGTTGACGGTTTTCTCGTAGAACTCGCCCTTCTTGCCTTCGACCTGGATGGTGATGGTGCCGCCCTGGACCACCGGGATCTCATACTGGCTGATCTGGTAGCCCTTGGGCAGGTCGGGGTAGAAGTAATTCTTGCGCGCGAAGATGCTGCGCGGCGCGATGGCAGCGCCGATCGCCAGGCCGAACTGGATCGCGCGCTCGACCGCGCCCTTGTTGAGCACCGGCAGCACGCCGGGCAGCGCCAGGTCCACCGGCGAGGCCTGCGTGTTGGCCTCGGCCCCGAAGGCGGTGGACGTGCCAGAAAAAATCTTGGAGGCCGTCGAAAGCTGCGCGTGCGTTTCGAGGCCGATCACCACTTCCCATTGCATGGCGGTATTCCTGTTCGGTTCTTTCGTTCTGTCTGTTACGGCGGGGCGGCGGGCCGCCCCGGGTTGGGTCTGTCTGGCTGCGGGCCCTCGGTGCGCCTCAGGGGTCGGGGCTGGCGAGCCAGGAATCGAGTTGCGCGAGCGCCGCGGCGCGCGCCACCGCGTCGCCGCCGACGGTCACCGCGCGCGCCTTGCGCACGCCGCCGCCGTTGCCGGCAGCGGGCACGTCGTGGCGGACGTGCAGCTCGCTGGTGCCGTCAAAGCCGTGATGGGCGCCGGGGTAGATCTCGAGCCGGAAGCGCGCGTTGGGCTGGCGCGCCAGCACGGCGGACTGCAGCATGGCGCAGCGCGTCGCGGGCGTCCAGTCGTCGGCGCCGCCGATCATCAGCAGCATGGGGGTGCGCAGCCGGTAATCGTGCTGGCGCACCGCGCGCTTGCAGCCGGGATAGAACGCGACGGCGCGTTCCACCTGCGGCGTGCCGGCCGGCCACGGGCGGCTGGCGTCGACGGTGGCCAGCACCGCCTGCGCGCCGTTGGACCAGCCCAGCAGCACGATGCGCGCGGGGTCGACGCCCGGCTGGCTGCCGAGCCAGCGCAATGCGGCCAGCGCATCGGCGCGGCGCGTGCGGTCGTCGATGCCGCGGTTGTCGATCGGCTCGGTGCAGATGCCGTGCGGTTTGCCGCGGGCGCTGAAGCTGTCGGGCATCAGCACGGCGTAGCCGCGCGCGGTCAGCCACTGGGCGTATTCGCGGTAGCGTTGCTGCAGCAGCGCCGAGGCGTCGGCGCCGTCGCTGGTGGCCATGGGGTCACGCGGGGACAGCAGGCCGCCGCAGCCATGCAGCGCCACCACTACCGGCAATGCGCGCGGCGTGGCGCCTTCGCGCGGCACGAACCAGTAGGCGGTCAGCGCCGGCGTGGCGGCATCGCCGCGCAGCAGCACGCGCTGCGCGGGCACCGGCGCCGCGCTGGTGGCCGCCGTCGCCGGCCCGGCTCCCTGGCGCGTCACCGTGCCCGGCGCCAGCGCGCCGGCCGGCGACAGCAGCGGCGGCTGTACCAGCGCCGGCGGCGGCAGGTCGGGTGCATGCGCCGCGGCGCCGCCCGACCACGCAACCAGGCCGAGCGCCATCACCGCCGCAGCGCGGCGCGCGGCGCGGCTGGCGCTGGCAGGGTGGGGCCGGAAGGCGGGCATGCGCGGCATGTCGGTTGCGGTATCTGCGGTTATCAGCGCGTGGCGGCGCAGCCGCCGCTGCCGGGCTCGAACATCACGGGCCAGGCCTGTTCATAGATGCCGGGCGTGCAGCGCTGCTGGCAGTTGGCATGCGCCAGCGTGACGCGGCGCGGGTCCTGCCAGACCATCAGCTTGCAGCCGCTGCCGTCGTTGGCGCGCAGCTCGATATGCGGCTTTCTCTGGACCTGGCGGAAGTCGGCCAGGTTGAAGGTGCACGAGCCGCGCCGGCCCACCCACAGCTTCCACGATAGCTGCTGCACGGTGTTGTCGGAAACGCGCAGCTGGGCGTCCTCGCGGAAGCCGTCTTCCTCGGTGCGGCGGCAGTCGCCGGCCAGGTCGATGTCGCGGCTGGCGATGGGCGTGGGCTTGCCGATGATCGGCAGCTGGATACAGCCCGCCACCAGCGTGGCGAATACCAGGGCGGCGAGCAGCCGGAGGAAGGTCGGGTTCATGGTCAGGCCTTGGCGGGGCGGCGCAGGTGCCAGTCGGTCGCCTGCTGGAACGCGTGCGCGGCCTGCAGCAGGCGCGCCTCGTCGAAGTAGTTGCCGATCAGCTGCAGGCCCACGGGCATGTTGCCATCGCCGAAGCCGCACGGCACGCTCATGCCGGGCAGGCCGGCCAGGCTGGTCGAGAGCGTGAAGATATCGGCCAGGTACATCTGCACCGGGTCCGAGGTCTTCTCGCCCAGCTTCCACGCCACCGTCGGCGCCACCGGGCCCATGATCACGTCGCACTGGGCGAAGGCGCGCTGGAAGTCGTCGGCGATGATGCGGCGGATCTTCTGCGCCTGCAGGTAGTAGGCGTCGTAGTAGCCGTGCGAGAGCACATAGGTGCCCACCAGGATGCGGCGCTTGACCTCCGGGCCGAAGCCTTCGGCGCGGCTCTTCTTGTACATGTCGAGCAAGTCGCGGTACTCGGCGGCGCGGTGGCCATAGCGCACGCCGTCGAAGCGCGACAGGTTCGACGAAGCCTCCGCCGGCGCGATCACGTAGTACACCGGGATCGACAGCTCGGTCTTGGGCAGCGACACCTCCACCAGCGTGGCGCCCAGCTTTTCATACTCGGCCAGCGCGGCGCGCACGGCCTGTTCGACGTCGGCCGACAGGCCCTTGCCGAAGTATTCCTTCGGCAGGCCGATGCGCAGGCCCGCCAGCGGGCGCTCGGCGCTGGCGCCGGCGCGCGGCTGGCCCAGCAGGCGCGTGTAGTCCTCGTCCACGCCGCCTTGCTCCGGCGGGATGCTGGTCGAGTCCTTGGGGTCGAAGCCGGCCATGGCGTTGAGCAGCAGCGCGCAATCCTCGGCGGAGTGCGCCATCGGGCCGCCCTGGTCCAGCGACGAGGCGAAGGCGATCATGCCGTAGCGCGACACGCGGCCGTAGGTCGGCTTGATGCCGGTGATGCCCGAGAACGACGCCGGCTGGCGGATCGAGCCGCCGGTGTCGGTGCCGGTGGCGGCGGGCGCCAGGCCGGCGGCGACGGCCGCGGCCGAGCCGCCCGACGAGCCGCCGGGCACGCGGCTGGTGTCCCACGGGTTGCGCACCGGGCCGAAATGCGAGTTCTCGTTGGACGAGCCCATCGCGAATTCGTCCATGTTGGTCTTGCCCAGCGTGACCATGCCGGCGGCGGCCATGCGCTCGACCACGGTGGCGTCGAACGGGCTTTCATAGTTGCCCAGCATCTTCGAGCCGGCGGTGGCGCGCCAGCCGCGGGTGACGAACACGTCCTTGTGCGCGACCGGCACGCCGGTCAGCGGCGCGGCCTCGCCGCGCGCGCGGCGCTCGTCGGCGGCGCGCGCCTGCGCCAGGGTGCGCTCGGGGTCGACGTGGATAAAGGCGTTGAGCGCGGCGGCCTGCTCGATGCGGGACAGGTACTCGCGCGCGAGTTCCTCGGCGGAGACGGTGCGCGCGGCAAGGGCGTCGGCGAGCTGGCGCAGGGAGGTCACGGAATCAGCGGAAAAGGGCATGACAGTCGGGTTGGCATTCGGGGTGGCGTACTGGCTGGGTCGGCCGGGCGGCAAGATCCTGCAAGCTTCGACAAGGATTGGCAACGCGCGCGGCCGGCGCAGGTCACTCGATGACCTTGGGCACCAGGTACAGCCCGTTCTCGGTGGCCGGGGCGGGGCGCTGGTAGTCGTCGCGGCGGTCGCTCTCGGTGACTGCATCGTCACGCAGGCGCTGCACCATGTCGCGTACGGCCGACAGCGGGTGCGCCAGCGGCTCGATGCCGGTGGTGTCGACCGCCTGCATCTGCTCGACCAGCGAGAAAAAGTTGTTCAGCTGCGCAAGCGTCTGTTCGGCCTCGTCATCGCTGGTTTCGATGCGGGCCAGGTGGGCGATGCGCTTGACGTCGGATAGGTCGAGGGCCATGGCGTGGTGGTTCGGATGCTCGGATGCGGAAGGTGCCGGCAGCGGCCGGCGGCCGGCCGTGCGGCGGTGGCGTCGCGCGGTCGGACAGGGCGGCTCCGGGACGCTGCAACGGCGCAACGGAGCCATCGGAATTACAGGGTTTTTCAGGCCGTAAACGCCCGAAGCAGCAGGAATTATAAGGTATCATTGCGTGCTCCCGACCTTTGGCAACGCCTTCGTCACTTTGCCGCAAGCCGGTCCCCGGCTGGCCCGCCGTGCCTGGCGGCCGAAGGTGCCCGAAGGGCGAACCTGGGTCCTCTGATTAGGCCTTTGCCACCGGCCACGACACGCCCGAATGCAACGGGTCATGACGCGCCGGTGCCTGCACATTTTCGTGCGCATCGTCGCGAACTTTCTCGCGAGGTCTAATCAAAGGTTCCCGTAGGGCCGGCCTGCGCGGCATGACGGCGGCGGTGCCGAACCCGACTCCAATCCAGCACCCGGCCCGGGCCCACCGCGCCGGAGCGTGGGCGGGCCGGGAAGCCGAGAACCATTCCGTATTCAACACCCAAGCAATTCGTGGCCGGGCCGCCCGCGGCGCCGGCCGCTTCGCCTACCCGCGAACACCATCACAGACAGGACTCCTGATGTTCGGATTTCTCCGCAGCTACTTCTCCAACGACCTGGCGATCGACCTCGGCACCGCCAACACGCTGATCTACATGCGCGACAAGGGCATCGTGCTGGACGAGCCCTCGGTCGTCGCGATCCGCCAGGAAGGCGGCCCCAACGCCAAGAAGACGATCACGGCGGTGGGCAAGGAAGCCAAGCAGATGCTGGGCAAGGTGCCGGGCAACATCGAGGCGATCCGCCCGATGAAGGATGGCGTGATCGCCGACTTCACCGTCACCGAGCAGATGCTCAAGCAATTCATCAAGATGGTGCACGACAGCAAGCTGCTGCGTCCGAGCCCGCGCATCATCATCTGCGTGCCGTGCGGCTCGACCCAGGTCGAGCGCCGCGCCATCCGTGAATCCGCCCTGGGCGCCGGCGCCAGCCAGGTGTACCTGATCGAGGAGCCGATGTCGGCCGCGATCGGCGCCGGCCTGCCGGTGTCGGAGCCGTCGGGCTCGATGGTGGTGGACATTGGCGGCGGCACCACCGAGGTGGGCATCATCTCGCTGGGCGGCATGGTCTACAAGGGTTCGGTGCGCGTCGGCGGCGACAAGTTCGACGAGGCCATCGTCAACTACATCCGCCGCAACTACGGCATGCTGATCGGCGAGCAGACCGCCGAAGCGATCAAGAAGGAAATCGGCTCGGCCTTCCCGGGCTCCGAAGTCCGCGAGATGGAAGTCAAGGGCCGCAACCTTTCCGAGGGCATCCCGCGCGCCTTTACCGTTTCGTCCAATGAAATCCTGGAAGCCCTGACCGATCCGCTGAACCAGATCGTGTCGGCGGTGAAGATCGCGCTGGAACAGACCCCGCCGGAACTGGGCGCCGACATCGCCGAGCGCGGCATGATGCTGACCGGCGGCGGCGCGCTGCTGCGCGACCTGGATCGCCTGCTGGCCGAGGAAACCGGCCTGCCGGTGCTGGTCGCCGAAGACCCGCTGACCTGCGTGGTGCGCGGCTCCGGCATGGCGCTGGAACGCATGGACAAGCTGGGCAGCATCTTCTCCTACGAGTAAGCACCAGGAACTGCACGTGGCGATGCGCGGCCTGCCGGATCGTTGGATCAGGGCGGTGTCGCGGCGCCGCATCCGCCGGGGGATCGCCCCGGCAACGCCCGCCGCCCTGCGGCGCCGTGCCCACCCCGGGCGCGGCACCGCGGGCGGCGCGGTGTTTGCGGCATTCGCATGCGTGCACCGGCCTGCGTTCGGGTAAATGGATTACTCTCCTCCGCCGCTCTTCAAGCAAGGCTCCTCCGCTGTCGCCAGGCTGGTGCTCTACGTGGGCATCGCGCTGGCGCTGCTGGTGATCGACGCCCGTTTCAACGCGCTCAGCGTTGGCCGGCAGGTGGCCGCCACCGTGCTGATGCCGGTCGAACGCCTGGTGCTGGTGCCACGCGACGCGCTGCGCACGGTGTTCGACTACGCGCAGTCTTCGGCGATCCTCGCCTCCGAGAACCGCGAACTGCGCCAGATCGCCGTGCAGCAGGCCGAGGCCTCGGTGCGCCAGGCGCAGCTTGAGGCCGAGAACAACCAGCTGCGCAAGCTGCTGGGCCTGGCCCAGCAATCGGCCACGCCGGTGACGGCGGCTGAGATCCTCTACGACGCGCGCGACCCCTACAGCCAGCGCATCGTGATCGACAAGGGCAGCCAGCAGGGCCTGCGCGCCGGCTACCCGGTGATCGACGAGCGCGGCGTGGTGGGCCAGGTCACGCGCGTGTCGCCGTTCCAGTCCGAAGTGACGCTGCTGACCGACAAGGACCAGGCGATCCCCGTGCAGGTGGTGCGCAACGGCCTGCGCAGCGTCGCCTTCGGCGGCGCGCGCGCGGGCCAGCTGGACCTGCGCTTCATGGCCGCCGCCGCCGACCTGCAGCAGGGCGACCTGCTGGTGACGTCGGGGCTGGACGGCATCTATCCGCCGGGGCTGCCGGTGGCGAAGATCGTCCATATCGAGCGCAAGGCCGACACCGCGTTCTCGCGCATCTACTGCGAGCCGGTGGCAGGCGTGCGCGCGCACCGGCAGCTGCTGGTGGTGCGCTACGACTCCGCGATCCCGCCGCGCGAGACCGTCGAGTCCAAGCCCGAGGCGCCGGTCAAGGGCGCCAAGTCCGCCGCCGCACGCGCGGCAGCGGCCAGCGCCGCGGCGGCCAAGGCGCCTTCCGCCAGAGAGGCCAGGGACGCCAGGGAGGGCCAACGGTGACCAACCCCCAATACCTGCTGCGGCCGGTCAATCCCGCCTTTATCGCGCTCAGCTTCGTGCTGGCGTTCCTGTTCAACCTGATGCCGTGGGGCGACACGCTGTGGATCCCCGACATGGTGGCGCTGGTGCTGGTGTTCTGGAACATCCACCAGCCGCGCAAGGTGGGCATGGGCGTGGCCTTTGCGCTCGGCCTGCTGATGGACGTGCATGATGCGCGCCTGCTGGGCGAGCATGCGCTGGCCTATACGCTGCTGGCCTACTTTGCCATCACCATCCACCGCCGCGTGCTGTGGTTCACGGTCTACACCCAGGCGCTGCACGTGCTGCCGCTGCTGTTCATCGCGCACGCGGTGCCGGTGCTGATCCGCCTGGCGATGGGCGCGCCGCTGCCCGGCTGGCCGCTGCTGCTGGCGCCGGCGATCGAGGCGCTGCTGTGGCCGCTGGCGACCAGCCTGCTGCTGGCGCCGCAGCGCCGTTCGAGCGATGTCGACGAGACGCGTCCGATCTGACGCCAGATTTGACGCCACCCGTCCCTAACAGGCCCCGCGCAGTACTATGACCGAAATCCGCAACGTCGAACTGGAAATCGGCCGCTTCCGCATCCGCGTGGCGGCCGCGGCCCTGTTCACGGTGATCTGCTTTGGCCTGCTGTTCGCGCGCTTTTTGTGGCTGCAGTGGTACAAGCATGACCAGTACTCGGCCAAGGCCGAGGACAACCGCATCTCGGTGGCGCCGATCGAGCCCAACCGCGGCATCATCATGGACCGCAACGGGATCGTGCTGGCGCGCAACTATTCGGCGTACACGCTGGAGATCACGCCGTCCAAGCTGACCGATACGCTGGAAAACACCATCGAAAGCCTGTCGACGCTGGTGGAGATCCAGCCGCGCGACCGGCGCCGCTTCAAGCGGCTGATGGAAGAGTCGCGCAGCTTTGAAAGCCTGCCGATCCGCAGCCAGCTGACCGATGCCGAAGTGGCGCGCTTCTCCGCGCAGCGCTTCCGCTTCCCCGGCGTGGACGTGCGCGCACGGCTGTTCCGCCAGTACCCGCTGGGCGAGTCGGCCTCGCACGTGATCGGCTACCTGGGCCGCATCTCGCAGCGCGACCAGGAGCGCATCGAGGCCATGGACGAGGCCAACGATGCCGACAGCGCCAAGTACGATCCGCGCAAGGACGCCGACAACTACAAGGGCAGCAACTACATCGGCAAGATCGGCCTGGAGCAGAGCTACGAGACCGAGCTGCACGGCCTGACCGGCTTCGAGGAAGTGGAAGTCAGCGCCGGCGGGCGCCCGATCCGCACGCTGTCGACCTCGCCCGCCACGCCGGGCAATAACCTGATCCTGTCGCTCGACATCCGCCTGCAGCAGCTGGCCGAGGCGCTCTACGGCGACCGCCGCGGCGCGCTGGTGGCGATCGAACCGACCACCGGCGACATCCTGGCGTTCGTTTCCAAGCCGACCTTCGATCCCAACCTGTTCGTCGAGGGCATCGATACCAATACCTGGAACGAGCTCAACGGCTCGCCCGACAAGCCGCTGCTGAACCGCCCGCTGCGTGGCACGTATCCGCCGGGCTCGACCTACAAGCCGTTCATGGCGCTGGCGGCGCTGAGCACCGGCAAGCGCACCGCGGCGTGGGGCATGTCGGACCCGGGCTTCTTCACGCTGGGCAACCACACCTTCCGCGATGACAAGCCGGGCGGGCACGGCTGGGTCGACATGCACAGCTCGATCGTGCATTCGTGCGACACGTACTACTACGCGCTGGCGCGCGACATGGGCGTCAACGGCATCCATGACTTCATGAAGCCGCTGGGCTTCGGCCAGATCACGGGCATCGACATCGAGGGCGAAAGCCGCGGCATCCTGCCGTCGACCGAGTGGAAGCGCCGCGCCTACCGCAAGCCCGAGCAGCAGAAGTGGTATGACGGCGAGACCATCTCGCTGGGCATCGGCCAGGGCTACAACAGCTTCACCATCCTGCAGCTGGCGCAGGCGACCTCGGTGATCGTCAACAACGGCAAGGTGATGAAGCCTCACCTGGTCAAGGCGGTCGAGGACGCGGTCACGCGCAAGCGCACGCTGACGGTGCCCAAGGAAAGCTACACGATCCCGTTCAAGCAGGCCGACATCGACGTGATCAAGCGCGCCATGGTGGCGGTGACGCATGCCGGCACCGCGGCGCGCGTGTTCGCCGGCGCGGCCTATGAGTCGGCCGGCAAGACCGGCACGGCGCAGACCTACAGCCTGTCCAAGGGCGAGAAGTACAACCACCACGCGCTGGCCGAGCACAAGCGCGACCACTCGCTGTACACCGCGTTCGCGCCGGCCGACCAGCCGAAGATCGCGATCGCGCTGATCGTCGAGAACGCCGGCTTCGGCGCCGCGGTGGCCGCGCCGATCGCGCGCAAGCTGATGGACTACTACCTGACCGGCAAGTGGCCGGCCGAACTGGAGGCGATGGCGCCCCCGGCCAGCGAGCGCGTGGCCGGCCGTCCGCCCGTGGATACGCCGAGCGTGTTCACCACCGGCCAGACCGCCAGCATTGCCAGTGCCACGGTGATGTCCTCCGGTGCCGCGCCCGCGAGCGCCGCCGCCAGCGCCGTGGCCGCGGCTTCCGGCGCGCAGCCGGTGACGCCGGAGGCCATTGCCGCCGCGCTGAACGCCGAGGCGATCGCGCCGGCCTCGGCCGTCGAGACGCTGGACCAGCGCATGCTGCAGGCCCTCGGCCACAGCAAGCCCGCGCCGCAGCCGGCCTCCGCCCCCGCCGTGCAGCCCGCCAGGGCGCCCGCGCCCAAACCTCGCGTCAAGCCCGTGTCCGCCAAGGCGGCCAGCGGTGCCGACGCCACCCGCTGAAGGAGACGCGCATGGATCGCCGCCGCGTCATGTCCCTGATCAAGACCGCGCTGACCGGTTTTGACAAGCCGCTTTCGCTGATCGTCTTCCTGCTGTTTGCCACCGGCGTCGTCGCGCTGTACTCGGCCGCCATCGACATGCCGGGCCGCGTCGAAGACCAGTTGCGCAACATCCTGCTGTCGTACGTGGTGATGCTCGTGATTGCCTACCTGCCCACGCAGACGCTGATGCGGGTGGCGGTGCCGATGTACACGGTCGGCGTGGCGCTGCTGATCGCGGTGGCCATGTTCGGGCTGATCCGCAAGGGCGCGCGCCGCTGGCTCTATGTCGGCATGGTGATCCAGCCGTCCGAGATCATGAAGATCTCGATGCCGCTGATGCTGGCGTGGTACTTCCAGAAGCGCGAGGGCGTGATCCGGTGGTTCGACTTCATCGTCGCGCTGGGGCTGCTGCTGATCCCGGTTGGCCTGATCGCCAAGCAGCCTGACCTTGGCACCGCGCTGCTGGTGATGGCCGCCGGCCTGTATGTGATCTACTTCGCCGGGCTGTCGTGGAAGCTGATCCTGCCGCTGCTGGGGCTGCTGGTGGTGGCGATCACGCTGCTGATCACGTTCCAGAACGACATTTGCGCGCCGGGCGTGAACTGGCCGGTGCTGCACGACTACCAGCAGCACCGCGTATGCACGCTGCTCGATCCGACCAGCGATCCGCTCGGCAAGGGCTTCCACACCATCCAGTCGATCATCGCGATCGGCTCGGGCGGGGTCGAGGGCAAGGGCTTCCTCAAGGGCACGCAGACCCACCTCGAATTCATTCCCGAGAAGCACACCGACTTTATCTTCGCGGTCTACTCCGAAGAGTTCGGCCTGATCGGCAATGCGCTGCTGCTGGTGCTCTACCTGCTGCTGATCTTCCGCGGGCTGTTCATCGCCGCCAACGCGCCGACGCTGTTCTCGCGGCTGCTGGCCGGGTCGATCACGCTGATCTTCTTTACCTATGCGTTCGTCAACATGGGCATGGTCAGCGGAATCCTGCCGGTGGTTGGCGTGCCGCTGCCGCTGATTAGCTATGGCGGGACGGCGCTGGTGACGCTGGGGGCGGGGGTTGGGCTCCTGCTGAGTATTTCGCGGCAGAAGCGGTTGATACAGACGTAGCGCGGGCGGCACAGGAAAGGGGGGCGCGGCTCCCCTTTGCTAAACTGCCACCCAATTTTCCTCTACCGGTCCAAGCCCCATGAACGCCCAAGACGTTGCCGCCTACCTGCAGAGCCATCCCGAATTCTTCGAAGAGCACGCCGAGCTGCTGGCCACCGTGCAGCTGACCAGCCCGCACAGCCATCGCGCCGTGTCGCTGCAGGAACGCCAGATGGAAATCCTGCGCGAGAAGAACAAGGGCCTGGAGCTGCGCCTGGCCGACCTGGTACGCCATGGCCACGACAACGACCGTACCCAGCAGCGCCTGCACGACTGGCAGCTGCGGCTGCTGGCCGAGGCCGATTCGCACGCGCTGCCGTATGCCGTGCAGGACGGCCTGCAGCAGGCGTTCGACGTGCCCGCGGTCGCGCTGCGCCTGTGGAACGTGGCCGAACAATACGCCCACATGGAAGTCGCGCAGGATGCCAGCGAAGACATGCGCCTGTTTGCCGAGGGCCTGCGCGCGCCGTATTGCGGCGCCAACAGCGGCTTCGAGGCGGCAGCGCTGCTGGAGCGCGACGACATCGTTTCGCTGGCGATGGTCGCGCTGCGCGTGCCCGTGCGCGCGGCCGATGCCGGCGCGGACGTGCAGGGCACGGCGTTCGGCCTGCTGGTGCTGGGATCTCCCGATCCGCGCCGCTTCCATGAAGGCATGGGCACCGCCTACCTGGCGCAGATCGGCGAAGTCGCCGGCGCCGCGCTGAACCGCCTGCGCGACTGAGGCCAATGCCGTGAGCGCACGCCGGCCGCCGCGCCAGCCCGCTCCCGCGTTGGCGGATGACGGCGCGCCGCCGCCGTCGCCGTCGTCAGATCGGCCGGCCGATCCGCTGGTCGTACAGTATCTCGACTGGCTGCGCGGCAGCCGCAAGCTCGCCGACCATACGCTCGCCAGCTATGGCCGCGACCTGCGCGTGCTGCAGGCGCATGCCACGCGCTACGCGAGCGGCGTCGCATTGCTGGCGCTGCAGACCCACCATATCCGCAACTTCGCCGCCAGGCTGCATGGCAGCGGGCTGGTGGGCACCAGCATCGCCCGCACGCTGTCGGCGTGGCGCGGCTTCTACCAGTGGGCGGCGCGGCATGGCCATGGCGTGACGGTCAATCCGGTCGAAGGCGTGCGCGCGCCGCGCTCCGGCCATGCGCTGCCCAAGGCGCTGTCGGTCGAGCATGCGGTGGCGCTGGTTGCCCACAGCGCCGGCACCGATGCCCAGGCCCTGCGCGACCATGCGGTGTATGAACTGTTCTATTCCAGCGGGCTGCGGCTGTCGGAACTGGTGCAGCTGGACCTGCGCTATGCCGACGCCGACGGCTACCGGTCCAGCGGCTGGCTCGACCTGGCTGGCGCCGAAGTGACGGTGACCGGCAAGGGCGCACGCCGGCGCACGGTGCCGGTCGGCAGCAAGGCCATGGAGGCGCTGCGCGCCTGGATCGCGGTACGCGACACGCTGCTGCGCCCCGGCGCGGCACCCGACGACGCGCACGCGCTGTTCCTGGGACCGCGCGGGCGCCGGCTGTCGATGCGCACGGTGCAGCTGCGGCTCAAGCAGCAGGCGCTGGGCGCCGGCGTGCCGGCCGACGTGCATCCGCATATGCTGCGGCACTCGTTTGCCACGCACGTGCTGCAGTCGTCGGGCGACCTGCGCGCGGTGCAGGAGATGCTGGGGCACGCCAGCATCTCGACCACGCAGATCTATACCGCGCTGGATTTCCAGCACCTGGCGCGCGTCTACGACAAGGCGCACCCGCGCGCGGGACGGCGTTCGGCGCCACCGCCCGACGAGGCGGACGAAGCGGACGAAGCGGACGAAGCCGAGGACTAGCTCACTCCCACTGCGCCAGCACCTCGCGAAAGCGCTCGATCTCCGGCATCAGCCAGCTGCGGAAGGCCTGCACCTTGGGCAGGTTGAGCGAGCCCGGCGCACAGACGAAGTACAGCAGCCACGGACACGGGATGCTGACGTCGAACAGCCGCACCACGCGCCCTGCCAGCAGGTCGTTGTAGGCCAGCGACGAGCGGATCAGCGCGATCCCCTGGCCCTCCGACGCGGCCTGCAGCAGCAGCGACGAATCCTCCATCAGCAGGCCCTTGCGCGGCTCGGGCCAGTCCAGCCCGGCGGCCTCGAACCACGGTTTCCACGGATCGCCCTCGCCGCGCAGCAGCGGCAGGCCGGCCATCTCCTCCGGTTTCTGTGGCAGCCGGCCGCCGTTGAAGCTGGGGCTGCACATCGGGAAGAAGACGTCGTCGAGCAGCTTTTCCACATACAGGCCGGGATAGTCGCCGCTGCCCATGCGCAGCGCGATATCGACTTCCTCATGGGCAAAGTTGACCAGCGTGTTCGACGACAGCAGCTCGACGTCGAGCTCCGGATGACGCTCGATAAAGCTGCCGATGCGCGGCGTGAGCCAGCGCGCGGCGAACGAGGGCATGGTGCTGATGGTCAGGCGCTTGTCGCGGTTGCCGGCCTGCAGCACGCGCGTGGCATCGGCGATCTGCAGCAGCGCGTCGCGTACGCGTTCGGCGTAGATGCGGCCCGAGGGGGTCAGCGCCACGCGCTTGCCGTGGCGCTCGAACAGCGGCAGGCCCAGCTCGTCTTCCAGCGCGCGGATCTGGTGGCTGACCGCGCCGTGGGTGACGAACAGCTCCGTCGCCGCGCGCGAAAAACTCTCGTGGCGCGCCGCCGCCTCGAACGCGCGCAGGGCGGTCAGTGCCGGCAGGCGCGGCAGTTCGCGGTGCCAGCCGCGCGGCAGGTCCTTTTCCCAGGCGCTTTTCCAGGCCATGGCTGCCTCCGGTGAAGTCGGGTGTATGTGAGTTTGACTAACAAGAACAAAGAAAATATATCGTTTTGATAGTGTCAGGGCAATCACTAATATTCCATCACCGGCCCCCGCTGTAGCGACTTACTTAACAGCGAATTCCACAAGGTTTAACTGGCCTGGTCCCCTTGCCGGGCCAATTTCAGTGGATTCGTTGCCGCATCGCGATAGCGTGGCGCAAGTGCCCCCGGCCGGCTGAACGGAGAACTTCGATGAAAACCGTGCTCACAACGACCGTGTTCACCCTGAATCCTGGCGAAGTCACCGCGCTGTCGGTGCACGCCGCCCAGCGCCTGCATGTCGAGAAAGCCAATGGCATGGACGTGTGGCTGACGCGCGAAGGCGATTCGGAAGACTACTGGCTGCGTTGTGGCGGCAGCCTGTTGCTCCGCTCCCGCGACGAGGTGGTGGTCAGCATCGACCCGCGCGCGCAGGAACCGGTACGCCTGGCGCTGATCGCCGAGGCGCGCCGTCCGGCGCTGGCGCTGGCGGATGTGCCGCACCTGGTGTACCGCAGCCTGCGCCGGCTGGTTCGAGGCACGGAATGGACGCCTAACCAGGACCAGGCGGCCGCATCCTGAAGCCGACGCGGGAAGCGGGCGGGGATTCGTCCGCGTTACACCGGCGCCACGCGCATCTGCGCCTGGCCTGGCCGCGTGACGCAAGCGGCAAGTCCTCGGTGCGGCAAGACTGACGGGAGCAGAGCAGGGCCGGCGCAAGCCGGCCCTTTTCGTTACACTCTCGCCATGCATCCGATTCAGATCATCGAACGCGGCCGCGAGGACTATCAGCCGTGTTTCGACGCGATGCGCGCCTTCACCGCCGCACGCTCCCCCGAGACACCCGACCAGATCTGGCTGGTCGAGCATCCGCCGGTCTACACGCTGGGCCAGGCGGGCGATCCCGCACACCTGCTGTCGCCTGACGACAACATCCCGGTAGTGCAGATCGATCGTGGCGGCCAGATCACCTATCACGGTCCAGGCCAGGTAGTGGCTTACCTGCTGCTCGATTTGCGCCGCCGGCACCTGATGGTGCGCGAGCTGGTCCACGCCATCGAGCAGGCAGTGCTGGACACGCTCGCGGCGTATAATCTCGCAGCCGAACGCAAGCCCGGCGCCCCCGGCATCTACCTGTCCGACGGGCCGCACCAGGGCGCCAAGATTGCCGCGCTCGGCCTCAAGATCCGCAACGGCTGCAGCTACCACGGCGTCAGCCTCAACGTGCAGATGGACCTGTCGCCGTTCCTGCGCATCAATCCCTGCGGCTATGCCGGACTGGAAACGGTCGACATGGCGACCGCGGGCGCCACCTGCCCGGTGGCGGATGCCGATGGCGCCCCCATGCCCGTGACCGCGGCACGACAAACCGACATCGCACAGCGCCTGGCGGCTGCATTGTGCGAAGTGCTGGCAGCGCACGAATCCCGCGTGCTGGCGGCTGAAGCCGCCGACGTGAATGCCGACCCGGCCCTGGCCTCCTAGTCAAAAGCGAAATGCACGCTGAGCGCGTGCGGAGAAATGTATGAGCGACGCCCTGATCGCCACTTCCAGCGAAGCCCCGCAGTCCCCCGCGGAGGCGTACGACCCGACCCGCAAGCAAAAGTCGGCCGACAAGACCGCACGCATCCCCATCAAGATCGTGCCGGCCGAAAAGCTCAAGAAGCCGGACTGGATCCGCGTGAAGGCCGCCACCGGCAATTCGCGTTTCTATGAGATCAAGGACATCCTGCGCGCCAACAACCTGGTGACGGTGTGCGAGGAAGCCAGCTGCCCGAACATCGGCGAATGCTTCGGCAAGGGCACGGCCACCTTCATGATCATGGGCGACAAGTGCACGCGCCGCTGCCCGTTCTGCGACGTCGGCCACGGCCGCCCGGATCCGCTGGACGTGAACGAGCCCGGCAACCTGGCGCGCACCATCTCCCAGCTCAAGCTGAACTACGTGGTGATTACCAGCGTCGACCGCGACGACCTGCGCGACGGCGGTGCCCAGCACTATGTGGATTGCATCTCGCAGACGCGCGAGCTGTCGCCCGACACCCGCATCGAAGTGCTGGTGCCCGACTTCCGCGGCCGCCTGGACAAGGCGCTGGACATCCTGCAGGCCTGCCCGCCTGACGTGATGAACCACAACATGGAAACCGTGCCGCGCCTGTACAAGCAGGCCCGCCCGGGCGCGGACTACGCGCACTCGCTCAAGCTGCTGCAGGAATTCAAGCGCCGCAATCCGAACGTTCCGACCAAGTCCGGCCTGATGGTCGGCCTGGGCGAGACCGACGAGGAAATCCTGGAAGTCATGCGCGACATGCGCGCGCACGACATCGACATGCTGACCATCGGCCAGTACCTGGCGCCGTCGAACCACCACCTGCCGGTGCTGCGCTACGTGCACCCGGACACCTTCAAGATGTTCGAGGAAGAGGCCTACAAGATGGGCTTCACCCACGCTGCCGTGGGTGCGATGGTGCGCAGCTCGTACCATGCTGACCAGCAGGCGCATCAGGCGGGGTTTGCCTGAGCAGCATCGGGTTCATGACTTGTCAGAGCGGCCGGGACTAATCCCGGCCGTTTTGCTTTGCGCATCGCATTCCCCGGGCTGCCAGCCTACACTGGTAAAAAGTGCGCTACCAGGAATCCCATGAGCCCCTGCACCATCCACCGCCTCGCCGAACGAGCGCTGCTCTACAGCGTGGCGCCGCCCGCATCGCTCGAGGTCCAGCGCCGCATCTGGGCGATGGCGGCGCGGGCCGAAGGGTGGCGCGGCGTGGTCGACGTGGTGCCGGGCATGAACAACCTGACGGTGATCTTCGACGGCAGCGCCGATGTCGAAGGGCTGGAGCGCGGCCTGAAGCAGGCCTGGGCCTCCGGCGAGGCGCGCAACACCACCGGCAAGGTGGTCGAGATCCCGGTGCGCTATGGCGGTGGGCATGGGCCGGACCTGGCCGACGTGGCCGCGCACACCGGGCTGTCGCCGCGTGAAGTGGCGCGCCGCCATGCCGCCGGCGAGTATGTTGTCTATTTCGTGGGTTTCCAGCCTGGCTTTGCCTATCTGGGCGGGCTGGTGCCCGAGCTGGCCACGCCGCGCCGGCGCGAGCCGCGGCTGGCGGTGCCGGCCGGCTCGGTCGGCATCGGCGGCGAGCAGACCGGCATCTATCCGGCGGTGCTGCCGGGCGGCTGGCAGCTGATCGGCCACACCGATATCGCACTCTTCGTCGCGGATCGCGATCCGCCGTCCCTGCTGGCGCCCGGCGATACCGTGCGCTTTGTCGCCGAGGAAATCATCGCGTGATCGAAATCATCCGACCTGGCGCGCTCGCCTCGGTGCAGGACCTGGGCCGTACCGGCTTCCGCCATATTGGCGTGGGCAGTTGCGGGGCGATGGATACACTGGCCGTGGCGGTCGGCAACCGGCTGCTGGGCAATGCGCCCGGGTGCGCCGCCATCGAATTCACGCTGGGACGCGCCGCGGTCCGCTTCCATGCGGACATGCGCGTCGCGCTGGCTGGCGCGGAGTGCGGCGCGACGCTTGATGGCACGCCGGTCTGGTCCTGGCATGCCTTCGACGCGCACGCCGGCGAGATCCTGGTGCTGCCGCCGGCGCGTGGCGGCACACATGCCTATCTGTGCGTGGCAGGCGGCATTGCCGTGGAGCCGGTGATGGGCTCGCGCAGTACCGACCTGAAGGCCGCCTTTGGCGGCCTGGATGGCCGCGCGCTGCAGGAGGGCGACCGCTTGCCGGTGGGACGCGCGGGTTTGGCGGCCGATGGCGACTGGATCGGCGTGCAGGCGCCGGCGTGGGCGCTGCCCGCGGACGTCAGCGGCAAGGCCATGCCGGTGCGCATGTTGCCAGGCCCGGAGTATGAAGACTTCGAGGCGGAATCGCAGCAGGCGCTGTGGCAGTCCGACTGGGTTGTCACGCCCAACAGCAACCGCATGGGCCTGCGCCTGAACGGCCCCGCGCTGGCGCGCCGCGCCGAGCGCAGCGCCGACCTGCTGTCGCACGGCGTGGTGCCGGGCGTGATGCAGGTGCCGCCGGCCGGCCAGCCGATCGCGCTGATGGCCGATGCGCAGACCACCGGCGGCTATCCCAAGATCGGCGTGGTGATCGGCGCCGACCTGTGGCGGCTGGCGCAGGTGCCGCTGGGCGCGGCCGTGCGCTTCGTGCCGGTGACGCTGGCACAGGCCGCTGCCGCGCAGGCGGCGCTGGACCGCTACCTGCGCCAGATCGAACAGGCGCTGCAATGGCAGGGCGACGGCATGGCCATCGCCGCGCGCCGGCGCACGCTGACCCGCGCGGCGGCCTGAGCCGTCCGCGGTATTTGTACACATCGACAGAAGGCGGTATCGCGGCCCCGTCACCGCACCGCCCGGGAGAACGGCAATGCAGATCGACCTGAACGCCGACCTCGGCGAAGGCTGCGGCAACGACGAGGCGCTGCTGGCGCTGATCAGTTCCGCCAACATAGCGTGCGGCTGGCACGCGGGCGACGCCGCCACCATGGTGCAAACGGTGAAGTGGGCGCTGGAGCATGGGGTCGCCATCGGCGCGCACCCGAGTTATCCGGACCGCGAGAACTTTGGCCGCACCGAGATGCAGCGCGACCCCGAGCACGTCTATGCCGACATGCTGTACCAGATCGGCGCCCTCGAGGCGATCGTGCGCGCGCAGGGCGGCGAGCTGCACCACGTCAAGCCGCACGGCGCGCTGTACAACCAGGCCGTGCGCGACCCGGTGCTGGCGCGCGCCATCGTGCGCGCGGTGCGGGATTTCGATGCCGACCTGGTGTTCTTCGGCCTGGCCGGCAGCCACATGATCGACATCGCCAGGGAGGCCGGACTGCGCGTCAAGCAGGAGGTGTTTGCCGACCGCGGCTACAACCCCGACGGCACGCTGGTCAGGCGCGGCACGCCCGGCGCCCTGCACGAGGACGAGGAAGTCGCGCTGAACCAGACGCTGACCATGGTGCGCGAGAAGCGCGTGCGCGCCATCGACGGCACCTGGGTGCCGATCCAGGCGGAGACCGTGTGCCTGCACGGCGACGGTGCCCATGCGCTGGCCTTTGCGCGCCGCATCCGCGAACGGCTCACCGCCGAGGGCATTGCCATCCGCGCCGGCAACTGACAACTGATAGCGCCCCCCGCAATCACGCAGTCACGGTTCCTGCGTGCCGGCCGCGGCCGACTCGCGGCGCGCCGCGGCCTTCTTCATGGCGTGGCGGCGCAGGCTGACCTGCTCGAAGCGCCAGATCACATAGCAGAACGCCAGGAACGGCCATAGCCACCCCAGCCATTGCGCCAGGCTGTTGAAGTGGATGAAGCGGCCCATGCGCCAGCCCTGCTCGGAAATCCATGCATAGGGATTCGACGGCAGCACGTTGGTCAGCACCACCAGCGCGAGCAGCGCTACCATCGCCAGCACCGCGCGCAGCCAGCGCGGCAGGTACAACAGCAGCGCCAGCACCAGCGAGCTGGTCAGCAGCGCGAAGCGGCCGCCTTCGGACAGCCAGTTGAAGGCGCTGTCGGCCGGGAACTGCAACTCGGCCGCGGTGGCCTTGATCAGCAGCGCGGCAGCCAGCAGGCCGGCCAGGATGCGCAGCATCGGCGCGTTGCGGCGCATGGCGATCGAGGCGAACAGGCCGGTGCCGATCCAGCTGCTGGCGGTCACCAGCGATTCCAGCAGTTGCTGGCTCTGCATGTCCTCGGGCCGCAGGCCGATGTGGACCTGCCACGCCTCCAGCCGCGGGAACAGCATCTGCAGCACCTGCATCGGCCAGGATTCGGGATCGGTCAGCCATTCGCGCACGATGCCGCCCATGCCGAACAGGTGCTCCTGCGGGAAGATCTGCGCGAACGGCCACAGCATCAGCAGGATGATGGCAAAGCTGGCATGCGGCTCGAACCAGGCATGGCGCAGCCGCGTCAGCCGGCCATCGTCGATCAGCGCGTGCGTAAACGGCGCCACCACCGCGCCGCCCAGCAGCGCCCCCAGCGCATTGGTGATCAGGTCGATGTTGGACGAGATCCGGTTCGGCAGCCAGGTCTGGAAGGCCTCCATGCAGGCCGACAGCAGCGCGCCGGCGCACAGCGCCACCAGCGTCGCGCGCCCGCCCGACATGCGCGGATGCAGCGACAGCACCACCAGCGCCCCGAAGGGGACATAGCCGATGACATTGGTCATCAGGTCGAAGTCGGTGATATAGCGCGGCTTGGGCGCGGTGACGAAGGCGAACGGCGAGATGCCGTTGTCGACCCAGCCGGAGAACGGGTAGAGGCTGGCATACACCACCAGCAGCGTGAAGCAAATCAGCCCCACGCGGGCCAGCGGCGAATACTGCGGGCCGGAGGGTTCGGTCACGGTCGCAGTTTCCGCCGGTTGCGCCATCGGTGGCGCCGCCGGTTGCGCAGCCGGCGCCGGGGGCGGTGCGGAGGGCGGCGGGGCAGCCGGCTCCATGGCAAATCTCCTTGTCTGTCTTACTTTAGCGGCAGCGTGGCGGTCCAGTCGAGCAGCGCGGCGATGGCGGCGTCGCTGGCTTCGGCCAGCGCCTTGACCCCGCCGGCGCCGTCGGCGCTGGGCGCGGGCCGGCGCACCTCGAAGGTCTGCTGGCCGAGCTGGCCGCGGTGGAACACGGTGGCGCGCAGCCGCACCACGCCCTGGCTGGTGGTGGTGCTGTCGAACACCTGCTCGAAGGCCAGCAGGTCGACCTTGAGCCCCGGCACGCTGGTATCGCCGGCCCAGGCCAGCCCGCCGCGCGCCGCCACCGACTCGCGCAGGCGCTCGTCGAACAGGCGCGTCGGCGACATCACCCAGCGCTGCGTGGCATAGGGTTGCAGCCGCTGCGCCTGCGCGTACAGCAGGCGGTAGTAGAGTGCATTGCCTTCAAGCCAGTCGGGGCCGTCGGTCTGCGATACGCGCAGCCTGGGCAGCGGCGCGGGCGCTGCGCCGGCAGCATTGCCTGCCGTGCCGGCAAGCGCGGCGGACGGCCCCAGGTCGTACGTGACGGTCGGCGTCCCGCGCGATAGCGCGCAGCCGGACAGCACCAGCGCGGCGCCGGCCAGCGCCAGCAGTGTGGCGGCGGTGCGGGGGCGGATGGTCCGGCGTGAATTGTCGGTGGCAGGGATCACGGCGAGGCCTTGGCGGTTGTCGTTGTCTGGCATGGCGATGGTCGTCGGTTCGTCGTCGTCATGTCGTCTGTTACATCAGGGCGTGCTGAAGCCCGGCTCGCCCGGCCCCGGCACCGGCGCCGGCGCGCCAAACAGCACGCTGGTCGGGCTGTCGTTGAACTGGCCGGCGGCACGCTCGAAGCTGCGCGCGGTCTGGCGCGCATCGCGTGCAAGCCCGTTGAGCTGCGGCAGCGTCTCCTGGCTGAAGTTGCCGGCCGCGGTCTGCACCGACGCCGCCGCGCCCTGCAGGTCGTGCCCGACACTGTCGACCGTACGCAGCACCGTGCCGTTGGGGCTGGCCAGCTCCTGCGTCAGGCGCCGCGTCGATTCCAGCGTGGCGTTGAGGTTCTCGGCCACGCGCGGCAGGCGGTTGGCCGCCGGCGCCAGCGCGTCCGACAGCTTCGAGTAGTCCTCGGCGGTCTTGCGCACCGAGCGGATCGCGGCCATCAGTTCATTGCGGTTGGCGGTCTGGAACATGTCGGTGAGCGAGGCCATCAGCGTCTCGGTCTGCGTCAGCAGTGAATCGCCACGCTTTTCCAGCTCTTCGAAGAAGCCCGGGCGCATGGCGATGCGCGCGACCGCCTTGGGCGAGGTGCGCAGCGGCGGCGAGGCATCGGCGCCCGCATGCGCGGCCGTGTCGTCCAGCTGCACGTAGGCGATGCCGGTGACGCCCTGGAAGCCCAGCGTGGCATAGGTGGTGCGCGTGATCGGCGTGTCCTGGTTGACGCTGATGCGCACGATGATCTGGCCCGGCACCTGCGGGTCGAACTTGATCGACTCCACCTTGCCCACCGCCAACCCGCGGTATTTGACGTCGGCCTGCGGCCCGAGCCCGTTCACGGTGGAGCGCGTGATCAGGTCGTACGGCACGCGCACGGCGTGGTCGCTGCTGAACCAGAACAGCGCGAACAGCACCAGCACTGCCAGGCCGATGGTGAACACGCCGGCAAGGAACGCGTGTGACTTGTTTTCCATCATGCTTCTCCGGGAGGCGCCGCGGGTTGCCCCGCTTGCGGCAGCGCCTGCAAGGCGCGCTGGGCGCGTTCGCCCAGGAAATATTCGCGGATGAAGGGGTGGTCCACCTTTACCACTTCAGGGATCGACGCGGCGGCGACGACCTTGTGGTCGGCCAGCACCGCGACGCGGTCGGACAGCGCCACCAGCGTGTCGAGGTCGTGCGTAATCATCACTACCGTGAGGCCCAGCTCTCGCCGAAGTTCCCGGATCAGCGCCACGTAGTCGTCCGAAGCCATCGGATCGAGGCCGGCGGTAGGCTCGTCGAGGAACAGCAGTTCCGGCTCCAGCGCCAGCGCGCGTGCCAGCGCCACGCGCTTGATCATGCCGCCGGACAGGTCCGACGGCATCTTGTCCGCATCGCGCGCCGACAGGCCCACCAGTTGCAGCTTGAGCAGCGCCGCCCGGCAGATCAGGTTGTCCGGCAGCGCGCGCAACTCGCGCAGCGGCAGTGCGATATTGTCGATCACCGACAGCGCCGAGAACAGCGCGCCGCGCTGGAACTGCAGTCCCCAGCGGTTGCGCAGCGCCTGCAGCTGCGCCGGGCGCAACTTGGCCGGCGCTTCGCCGAACACCTTGATGCTGCCCGAGGTCGGCCGCTCCAGCCCCACGATCTGGCGCAGCAGCACGGTCTTGCCGCTGCCCGAGCCGCCCACGATCGACAGCGCCTCGCCGCGCCACACGTCCAGGTCGACGTGGTCGTGCACCACGGCCTTGCCAAAGCGCTTGACCAGGTTGCGCACCTCGATCACCGCGGTACGCTGCGCCGGCGCGGGCGGCACGGAGGGCGCGGACGGTTCCGTTGGCGCGCTCATATCCCCACGTCCTTGAACAGGACGGCAAACACCGCGTCGGCCAGGATCACGATGGTGATGGAGGTCACCACCGACGCGGTGGTGCCTTCGCCCAGGCTTTGTGTATTGGGCTTGATACGCAGCCCGAAGTGGCACGCCGTCAGCGCGATCAGGATGCCGAATGCCACGCCCTTGCCCAGCCCCAGCCACAGGTTGGCCACCGGCACCGCGTCGGGCAGTTCGCGCAGGAAGAACGCGGCGCTGATGCCGAGCTGCATGCGCGCGGCCACCATGCCGCCGGCCAGCGCCATCACGTCGGTCCACGCCACCAGCAGCGGCATCGAGATGGCCAGCGCGATCACGCGCGGCATGATCAGCCGGAAGCCGTGCGAGATCCCCATCACGCGCATGGCATCGAGTTCTTCGGTGACGCGCATCACGCCGATCTGCGCGGTGATGGCCGAGCCGGACCGGCCCGCGATCAGGATCGCCGCCAGCACCGGCCCCAGTTCGCGGATCACCGCCATGCCGAGGATATTGACGATGAACGTGCTGGCGCCGAACATGCGCAGCTGGTTCGCCGACAGGTACGACAGCACGATGCCGATCAGGAACCCGACCAGCGCGGTGATGCCGAGCGCCTTGTAGCCGACGTTGTAGATATTTGCCGAGACCTCGCGCCAGGGGCCGCGCTGCGGCATGCGCGCGAAGCGCAGCAGGTCGAACGCCAGCTGGCCCAGCATGGTGATGCCGATGGCCAGCTGCACGCCGAACGACATCACGTTGGCGCCTAACAGCGTAATCGGGTTGAAGCGGTCCACCATGTGCTTCTTCCAGCCTTCGTCCTGCACCGCGGCGATGCGCTCGAATACACGGCGCTGGCCCTCGCTGGCCTCGATCTGCTGCGGCATCTTGCCGTCCCACGCCTGCCACAGCAGCTGTCCGCCGATATGGTCCAGCCGCTGCACTTCGGCCAGCGACCATTGCGCATGCTCCGGCGCCTGCGCCAGTTCGTGCAATTGCGTGCGCAGCTGCCGGGCCTGGTGGCAGCCGGCCAGCGCGAGCGCGGTCCAGTCGCCACTCAGCGCTACGCTGACGGTCCCGTCCCCGCGCGTGATATGGAAGTCTGGCGTCGTCTGTCGTTCCAAGGGCTAGCGATGTGATGGCCGAGTCCCGATTCTAAGCCACCCGCCCGGCTGGCGCGACCGCGGCCGCGTCCGGGCAGGGGGGCGGTCCTGGAGCATACGTGCCGCGCGGCTACAATGCGGCAGTCGGGCAGGCGCCATGCCTGCCAGCTTTCGCACCACTCCGCACCGCAGATTGCCACCAGCGCAGCTTCCCATGCCAGACGCCCCTGAATCCTCCCTCACGCCCGCCTCGGGCCCGTCCGACTCCTGGCGCATCGATCCCGCCGCCCTGCGCGCCGCGCTGCCGCCGGCACTGCGCGACTGGAAGCTGGAGCTGGTCGAAGAAACCGGCTCGACCAATGCCGACCTGACCGCCGCATGCCGCCACGCACCCTGGTCGGATGCCGGCTGGCTGCGCCTGGCTTACCGCCAGACAGCCGGGCGCGGGCGCCTGGGACGGCCGTGGCAGGGGCAGGCGGGCATGACCTTCTCGGTGGCGCTGCCGCTCGCGCTGGCGCCGGCACAACTCACCGGCCTGAGCCTGGCGGTGGGGCTGGCGCTGGCCGAAGCGCTCGGCGATGTCGACCCGCGCCTGGGCGCGCGCGTCGGCCTGAAATGGCCGAACGACCTGCAGATCGATGGCCGCAAGCTGGCCGGCATCCTGATCGAATCGGTGCGCGCCGGGCAGAACCGGATCTGGGCCGTGATCGGCATCGGCCTGAACCTGGTGCGCGATGCGCAGATGGAAGCCGCGCTGGGCCGCGAGCTGGCCGGCGTGGCCGAGGCCGTGCCGGGCTTCGACGCCAGCCGCGACGCGGCGCGCCTGCTGGCTGCGGTGCTGGAGCGGCTGGCATCGATGCGCACCGCGTTCCTGGCCCATGGCTTCGGGCCGATGGCGCGGCGCTGGTCCGCCGCCGATGCCTACCGCGACCAGCCGGTGCGGCTGCTGCACGACGGCAAGGTGATCGCGGAGGGCTTGGCGCGCGGCGTCGACGAGGCCGGCCAGCTGCTGCTGGAAACCCCGACGGGGCTGGAGCGGGTGGCCAGCGGCGAGCTGTCGCTGCGCCCGGCGCCGGGGCAGGAGGATGGCGCATGAGCGTGCCGCAGCTGCTGATCGACATCGGCAATACGCGCCTGAAATGGGCATGGTGCGAGGCCGGCGCGCCGCTGCCGGCCGGGGCGGGCTTGCCCACGCCGTGGCAGCACGGTGGCGCGGTCGCGCATGCCGATGAAAACGCGCTGAAGACGCTGGCCGCCGACCTGCGCGCGCTGCGCGGCACCGGCCCGATGCCGGCGGTCTGGATCACCAACGTCGCCGGCCCGGTGATCGCCGCCGCCGTCGATGCGGCGCTGGCCGACGCCTTCGGCGGCTGCGCGCCGGTGCACTGGGTGCGCAGCAGCGCGGCGCACGGCAACCTCGTCAACGGCTACCGCGAGCCCACGCAGCTGGGAGTCGACCGCTGGGTCGGCGCCATCGGCGCGCATCGCTGGCTGCCGCACGACACGCTGCTGATCGTGACCGCGGGCACCGCGACCACGCTCGATATCGTCACCGTCGGCGCGGATGGCCGCGCTCGCTTCGAGGGCGGCCTGATCCTGCCGGGGCTGGCGCTGATGCTGGGCACGCTGGCGCGCAATACCGCGCAGCTGCCGGCGCTGGAGGTGCAGGAGGTGCAGGAGGCCGGCACCGGGGCCGGCGCGCATCTGCGCTGGGCCGACAACACCCACGACGCGATCGCCGCCGGCTGCCTGGCCGCGCAGGCGGGCGCGATCGAACGCACCTGGCGCGCGCTGGGCGAACGCGGGCCGACGCGCTGCCTGCTGTCCGGCGGCGCACGCAGCGCGCTGGCCGGCGCGCTCGCGGTGCCCTTCGAGATGCACGATAATCTGGTGTTGCTCGGCCTGCATGCGATGGCGTCGGCCGAGGCCTAGCGGCCATCGCCTTGACCACGCCTAGCGGCCATCGCCTTGACCACGTAATCCCCGCACGCTCTGCCGCCGTTCCATGTCCGCCCCACGCGCCCTGCGCATTGCCCTGATGTTGCTGCTCCTTGCCAACGCCTTGCTGGTGGCGGCGCTGGCCGGCCTGTTCGGCGCGAATCCGCTTGGCGGCTGGTTCGGCACGCCGCGCGAGCCGCACCGGCTCGGGCAGCAAGTGCGCGCCGAGCGCCTGCAGCAGCTGCCGCCGGCACCTTCGCGCGCGGCAGACGCCGCGCCGCGTGGCACCTTGCCGGTGGCGCGGCGTCAGGACTGAGCGCGCGGCTCAGCCGGCCTGGCGCACCTTGGTCAGCAGCTTGGTGGTGGAGCGGTCGTGCAGGAAGGGGATGGCGTAGGCCTGGCCGCCCCAGCTGCGCACCAGCCGGGTTTCTTCCAGCGTATCGATGTCATAGTCGCCGCCCTTGACGTAGATGTCGGGGCGCACCAGCCGGATCAGCTCGACCGGCGTCTGCTCGCGGAACATCGCCACCAGGTCGACCGACGCCAGTGCGGCCAGCAGCGCCATGCGGTCCGATTCGTGGTTGAGCGGACGGTCGTCGCCCTTGCCCAGCATCTTGACCGAAGCATCGCTGTTGACGCCGACCACTAGGCTCGCGCCCAGCGCGCGCGCCTGCGCCAGGTAGGTGGCATGGCCGCGATGCAGGATATCGAAGACGCCGTTGGTGAACACCAGCGGGCGCGGCAGCGCGGCGATGCGCGCGGCCAGCTCGGCGTGGTTGTCGGCGGGAGTCAGCTTGGATTCGAAGGCGGGTACGGACATGGGTCAGGGATCGGATGGTGGAGGCCGGCGCTGGCGGCGCCGGCACGCTTGTCCGAATGGTACCCCGTCCGCCGGGGTTCGCCGTCCGTTCAGCGCTGCCTACCCCACCAGCGCCACCGCCGCGTCGCTGGCGGGCAGCGGCACCGTGGCGGCGGCAATGCCGGCGCATCACCGCTCGTAGAACAGTTCGTCACCGGCAAGCGCCGGTGCGGACGGTCAAGTATGCGGGAATTGGCGGCGCTGGCGCGCCAATGAAAAAACCCCGCCGTAGCGGTAATGCCGTTCAGTTAAGTCTGAACGGCATTTTTCTTTGCAGGGGTTGTAAACAAGGTGTCGAGCTGTTAACTTGCCGTTCCGATGCTATCGGAACAAGTCCACGCCACCCTTGAGCTTAGTGAGCCGGCCAGTTTTGCCCGGCTCAGCGAGCACCTGCCGATGGCTTGGATTGAGCAAGCGCTGGCAGCCTCGGGGACAGCGTCCGTTCGCCGGCGCCGACTGCCAGCAGAGCAGGTGGTCTGGCTGGTCATCGCGCTGGCGCTCTATCGGCACCAATCGATTCCCGATGTGCTGGAGACGCTGGACCTGGCACTGCCCAACGATGCCAACGCCTGTGTCAGCAAGAGCGGGATCGCCCAAGCCCGCGAGCGGCTTGGAGACAAGCCTCTGTTGTGGCTGTTCGAGCAGACCGCACGGGCGTGGGTGGCTCAGGATGCTGCGCACTACAAATGGAAGGGCTTGGCGCTTTACGCCATGGATGGGACCACCTTCCGCACTGCCGATAGCCCTGAGAATCGCCTCCACTTTGGCGCGCAGAGCTACGCCAGCGGCAAGGTCGCCAGCTATCCACAAGTCCGCGGGGTCTCGCTCACGGCTGTTCCCACCCATCTTGTTGCCGATATCGCCTTTGGCTGCTATGGGCGCAACGAGATGCTCTATGCCAAGGAGCTCATTGAGCGGATCCCGGATCATTCGTTAACGATCTTTGACAAGGGCTTTCTGGCCGCAGAGATCCTGTGGGGCTTGCGCATGGGCGGCAGCGAGCGCCACTTCCTGATCCCCGCTAAGAAGAATCTGCAGTGGGAGTTGCTCTCAGGCAACGAGGGCGATGGCATCGTCCAGATGAAGGTCTCGCCTCAGGCTCGCCGCAAGAATCCTGCCTTGCCAGAGACTTGGACAGCTCGCGCGATCCGGGACGAGGACTCAGACCGCGTCCTGTTGACCTCGTTGACAGACCGTCGGCGCTTCAAGGCAGCCGACATCATTGGGTGCTACAAGCGCCGTTGGGAAATCGAAACCAGCTATCGAGAACTGAAGCAGACGATGCTCGGGGCCGAACTGACCTTGCGCAGCCGCCAGCCTGAGGGCGTGCATCAGGAAATCTGGGGGGCACTGATTGCGTACAACCTGGTGCGTCTGGAGATGGCCAAGGCTGCGCTCGAGGCCCGCGCCGAGCCCACCGACTTGAGCTTTGTGCTGGCCTTGCGCCTGATACAGGGCGAGTTGATCTGGGCAGCCGGCATGGCCCCAGGCAAGCTGCCGGCCCACCTGCAGCGCATGCGCGCCAAACTTCAGTTGGCGATCGTCCAAAAGCGACGGGGGCGTAAGTGCCCCCGTGAAGTCAAAGCCCTGCCTAAGCGCTACACCGTCCGGTTCCTCAGAAAGGACCTTAACTGAACGGCATTACCGCCGTAGCGGGGTTTCTGTCGGTTTGGCAGCGAGCCGCCGGATCAGGCCTGCGCCGGCTGGGCGCCGCCGGCGCCGGGCAGGCGGGCGTTCAGTTCCTTGCGGTAGCGGTTCAGGTCCTGCACCGACTCAAACGTGCGTTCGAACAGCAGCGACATATTGTGCAGGATCCGTTCGATGACCTTCTTCTCCCAGCCTTCGTCGAAGCGGATCTGCTCGTCCAGCCATTTCTCCAGCCAGTCCGGGTCGGGCAGGCGCGACTGCACGGTGTCGTTGGGGAACAGCGCCTTGTTGACGTGCAGGTTGGTCGGGTGCAGCGGCTTCTCGGTGCGCCGCGCCGATGCCATCAGCACGCCAATCTTGGCGAACGCGGCGCGCGCGTTATCGCCGAATTGCGCCAGGTATTTCTTCATGTAGCGCAGGTACGCGCCGCCGTGGCGGGCTTCATCCTGCGACAGGGTGCGGTAGATATGCTTGATCACCGGTTCCGAGTGCCATTCGGCAGCGCGGCGGTACCAGTGGTTCAGGCGGATCTCGCCGCAGAAATGCAGCATCAGCGTTTCCAGCGGCGGCGCCGGGTCGAACTCGAAGCGCACGGCGTGCAATTCTTCTTCGGTCGGCACCAGGTCCGGGCGGAAGCGGCGCAGGTACTCCATCAGCACCAGCGAGTGCTTCTGTTCCTCGAAGAACCAGATGCTCATGAACGCCGAAAAGTCGGAATCGTGGCGGTTGTCACGCAGGAACATCTCGGTCGCCGGCAGGGCGGACCATTCCGTGATCGCGTTCATGCGAATGGTCTTGGCCTGGTCGTCCGTCAGCAGGCTGGCGTCGAAGGTATCCCAGGGGATGTCCTTGTCCATGTGCCAGCGGACGGCTTCCAACGATTTGAACAGTTCGGGGTAGAGCATGGTAAGCCTTTGAAATTACGGGCAGATTCTACCAGATGCGAATTATTCTCTTCTCCTTTTTTAGGGCGGATAGGGGCAAATGCAACGACTTTTGCGGAGGTTTGGCGCAGCCGACTGCATATTGCGGGCGATCAGCGGCGCGCCGGACGGCACAGGTGCCAGCAACGGCGCCTGGCGGGCAGGTGCTCAGGGCGAAACCGCGCCCTCGTGCAAGGCGGCAGGTGCAGTGCCCGGCACCACGCCGTACAGGAACGCGGCCAGTTCGGCGGCCTGCGCTTCGGCGTCGCGCTCGCCCAGCGCCATCAGCGCCTGGGTGAACTCGGGTTCGAACAGCAGGTAGCTGGCGAAGGCGGCGCCGCGCGCCTCGGTACCGCCCAGCGGCGCCAGCAGCGCGCGCACGGTGCGCGGCAGCTGCTTCTGGTGTTCGGCGGCGAGCGCCTCGATCGGTTCGCTGGGAGAGATCGTCATGACCTGCACCGGGCGCCAGCCTTCGCGGTCGCCGGCGATCTCGGGCATGCGCGCCAGCAGCCGGTTGATATGCAGCAGCCGCTCCAGGTCGGCATTGAGGCCGTCCAGGAAGATGCTGGCCAGCGCCTGGCCGCCCACCTGCGCCAGCGACGGGTAGCCGCCGGCGGGCACGGTGTCGAACCAGCCCGAGCGCTGGCGCGAGGCTGCGCCGATCGCCAGGATGCGCGATGCGCCCAGGTGGATCGCCGGCGACAGCGGCGACATCTGCCGCATGGTGCCATCGCCGAACCACTCGTGATGGCCGTCGATCTCGAGCGGAACCGAGGGGAACAGGAACGGTATCGATGCAGAGGCCAGCAGGTGGTCCACCGTGATCGGCGCCGGCACAGCGATGCGCTGGCTGCGGTGCCACGGATGGATGCGGTGGTGCGACTGGTAGAAGGTGACGTGGCGGCCGGTGCTGTAGGACAGCGCGGTGACCGCGAACGCCTGCAGCGCGCCGCTGTCCAGGCTGGCCTGCACCCGCGCGGGATCGAACAGCTCGCCCAGCATGCCGCCTAGCGGCGTGTTGTCGAACAGCGCGCGCGGTGCCCGGCGCTGCGTGGCCCAGCCCAGCGCCAGCGTCGACAGCCAGCGTGCGCCCGATATGCCCACGCGCAGCACGTCGGTGCGGTAGACGTCGTCGGCATGGATGCCGTGCCACAGCGCGCCCAGGCTTTGCGTGGCGGCCTGGAAATCGCCGGCATTGATGGCCAGCCCGGCACCGTTGATCGCGCCCGCCGAGGTGCCGGCGATGATGCCGAACGGCAGCCCGCCATGCGCCTTGCCGTGGCGCGCGGCAATGCGCACCAGCCCGCACAGCACGCCAGCCTGGTAGGCGGCGCGCGCGCCGCCGCCCATCATGATCAGCGCGGTGGCGTTGGGATTGGGGCCGTTAGGCGCGCCAGGGACGCCAGGGCCGTTGTGCGGGGTCGGATGGTGTCCCGGCAGGGGCTCGCGGTGCATGGGGGAAGGCGCTGCGTAGCGACAGGTCAGGCGGTGCGCAGTTGCGTCCGCAGTTGCGTCATTCGTCGCCGCCGTTGTCGTCGTCCTTGGCGGCGTGGTTGCCGGTGGGCGTGGGTTTGGCCGTCTTGCCTGCAGCGGGCTTCTTTGCGGCAGTTTTCTTTGCAGCGGGCTTGGCCGCAGCCTTGGTCCCCGACTTGGCCGCACTCGTGGCGCCGCTCTTTGCCGTGGCGCTCGCCCTGGCGCCGTTGCCGTTGCCAGCGGCCTTGCGTGAGGTGGCTTTGGCCGCGGACCCGCCGTCCGGCGCGGCCCCCGGCTGTGCCGGCATGCCGCCGGCGCCGAAGGCGCCCATGTTGAACGGCGCGATGCTGGCCGCGGCTGCGCTGCTGGCGATCTGGCTGAACTGGTGCTGCAGCAGGTCCCACCACAGCGCGGCGTTGGGTGCGCCTTCGGGTGCAGCGTCTGGCGCTGCCTCGGCCGACGGCTCGGGAGCCGGCTCCGGCTCGGCGCCGGCCTGCGCCGCGTGTGCTTCTTCGCGGGGCCTGGTGGTGCCGGAACCTGCGCCGGTGTCGGCGCCGGCGCGCTGCGGTGGCGCTGCGCTCGGCGCATTGGCGGCCCGCGCCACGTTTTCCATTGCCGACTGCATGGCGTCGGGCGAGAGCGCGTTGCCGAAGGTCTGCAGCGCCACCAGCGTGGCGCGCTGCACCTCCAGGCCCTGGATCGTGGTGCGCAGCAGGTTGGTGTTCAGCTGCAGCCAGCTCTCCACTGCCTTGAGGTCGGCAATGCGCTTGTCGAGGTCATCCAGGTCCATCGGCGGCGTCATCGCCTGCAGCCCGGGCATCAGGCCGCCGGACATGCCGGCGCTGCCACCCCACAGGCGGCGCATGAAGTCGAAGCCGTTGGTGAAATCGGGAATCTGTCCGAACATGGTCGCGTGCTCCGTGTGCGGCGCAGCCCTCGCGCCCGGATGCGGGCCGCGCGGCTGCGTCGTCGTTACCTGAATTGTGGCGGCCGCTTCTGGCGCAGGCTCGCCATGCCTTCGTGCACGTCGGGGCCGGCAAAGCCCATGAATTCGAGCGCCAGCGAGGTATCGAAAGCGGGACCGGCCATGCGCAGCCAGTTGTTGAGGGCGTACTTGGTCCAGCGGATCGCTGTCTGCGACCCCGCCGCCAGCCGGTTGGCTACCTCGAAGGCACGCGCCACCAGTTCGTCCTCTTCCACCGCCAGCGAGACCAGGCCGATCCGCTCGGCCTCTTCGCCGCTGACCGACTCGCACAGCATCAGATAGTACTTGGCCTTGGCCATTCCGCACAGCAGCGGCCACACGATCGCGGCATGGTCGCCCGCGGCCACGCCCAGCCGGGTATGGCCGTCGACGATGCGCGCGGTCTTCGAGGCGATCGAGATATCGGCCAGCAGCCCTGCCACCAGGCCGGCACCGACGGCCGGGCCATGCATCGCCGAGACCACCGGCTTGTCGCAGTTGATGACGTTGTAGACCAGGTCGCGCGCTTCGTGCCACACGCGCGTGCGGGTCTCGAAATCGTTGGCCATGTCTTCCACCAGCGCCAGGTCGCCGCCGGCGGAGAAGCCCTTGCCCTCTCCGCGGATCAGCGCCACACGGATGTCGGGATCGGCGGAGACGTCGCGCCAGATCTCGGCCAGCTCGCGGTGCATGTTGGCGTCGGCCGTGGCCAGCTTCTGGTTGGCCGACTGCGCCGCGCCCATGACGACCTCGAGGATGGGGCCGTGGCGGCGCAGCGTCAGCGCGCGGTAGCGCGCGTAGCGTTCGGAAAGTTCGGTGGAAGAGGCGTCGTTCGGGGCAGTCATGGGGGGCCTGTCAGGTGAGTGGCGCGCGGCCGCGCCGGGTGCATCGTGGATTTACCAACCGATCGGTCGGTCAATTATATGCACATCCGGCGCACCCTTGCCGACAGGCGCGGCCGGCTCAGTTGCCGGCTCAGGGCGCGGCCACCAGCTGGTCGATCGCCCCGAACACCGAATGCCCCTGCGCGTCGAACATCTCGATCTTGACCGCGTCGCCGAACTTCATGAACTCGGTGGCGGGCTTGCCGTCGTCGATGGTCTCGAGCATGCGCTTCTCGGCGATGCAGCAGTAGCCCTTCTTGCGGTCGACGTTGGAGATCGTGCCCGAGCCGACGATGCTGCCGGCGCGCACGTTGCGGGTCTTGCAGATATGCGCGATCAGCTGGCCGAAGTCGAACACCATGTCGGTGCCGCAGTCGGGCTGGCCGACCTTCCTGCTGTTCCAGTGCACCGTCATCGGCAGGTGCACCTTGCGCTCGCGCCAGGCCTCGCCCAGCTCGTCGGGCGTGACGGCGACCGGAGAGAAGGCGGTCGCCGGCTTGCTCTGGAAGAAGCCGAAGCCCTTGCCCAGTTCCGCGGGGATCAGGTTGCGCAACGAGACGTCGTTGGCCAGCAGCACCAGGCGGATGGCTTCGCCGGCCTGTTCGGGCGTGGCACCCATCTTCACGTCGCCGGTGATGACCGCGACCTCGGCCTCGAAGTCGATGCCGAAGGCTTCGCTGGCGCACACGATGTCATCGTGCGGGCCGAGGAAGTCGTCCGAGCCGCCCTGGTACATCAGCGGGTCGGTCCAGAACTCGGGCGGCATTTCGGCGCCGCGCGCCTTGCGCACCAGTTCGACGTGGTTGACGTAGGCCGAGCCGTCGGCCCACTGGTAGGCGCGCGGCAGCGGCGCCATGCAGTCCCTGGGGTTGAACGCGAACGGATGGCGCGCGCGGCCGGTGTTGAGCGCGTCGTACAGGTCCTGCAGCTGCGGCGCGTAGAAATGCCAGTCGTCCAGCGCGGTCTGCAGCTTGCCGGCGATGTCGGTGGCGAAGTGGGCTTGCTTCAGGTCGCGCGACACGACCGCCAGCTGGCCGTCGCGCGAACCGTCCTTCAGGGTTGCGAGTTTCATGGGATGCGATGCGGTAGAGAGCGGGGCGCCCGCGCGGCGGACGCAGCGCCCGCTAGTCTACCGCGCCACGCTGCGCGCCCCAGCGGATGGCTTAGTCGACCGTGATGCCCTTGGCCTTGATCAGCTTGCCCCAGCGCTCGGCTTCGGCGCGCGCGTAGGCAGCGAATTCCTCGGGCGTGCCCGACACCGCCTCGACCCCCACGCCTTCCAGCTTCTTCTGCACCTCGGGCGTCTTCAGCGCCTTGACCAGCTCGGCGTTCAGCCGCGTGACCACCGCCTTGGGCGTGCCCGCCGGCGCCACCAGGCCTTGCCAGGCGTAGGCCTCGAAGTTGCTCACGCCGCCTTCGGCCACGGTCGGCACGCCTGGCAGCACCGCCAGCCGCTTCGGCGTGGCCACGCCCAGCGCGCGCAGCTTGCCGGCGCTCACGTTCTGCTGGCCCGAGGCCAGGTCAAGGAACATCAGGTCGACCTGGCCGGCGAGCAGGTCCTGCACCGCCGGTGCCGCGCCCTTGTAGGGCACGTGCGTCATCTTGACCCTGGCCTGGTCCATGAACAGCTCCATGGCCAGGTGGTGGGGGCTGCCCGCGCCGGGCGAGGCGAAGTTGACCTTGCCGGGGTTCTTCCGCGCGTATTCGATGGCTTCCTGCAGGGTGCGCGCCGGGAACTTGGGAGTGGCCACCAGCACCAGCGGGAAGCGCGCCAGCTGGCCGATATAAACGAAGTCCTTGTCGGGGTTGTACGGCAGCTTCTTGTACAGCGACGGATTGGCCGCGAGCGTGGCGGTGTCGGCGGTCAGCACGGTGTAGCCATCGGGCTTGGCGTGGGCGACAGCATCGGCGCCGACGATGGTGGCGGCGCCCGGGCGGTTGTCGATCACCACCTGCTTGCCCAGCCCCGGCGTGATCGCCTGGGCCACGGTGCGCGCCACCACATCGGTGCCGCCGCCGGCCGGGTAGGGCACGACCCAGCGGATCGGCTGGGCGGGCCAGTCATCGGCATGCGCGGGCGCGCTGGCGGTGAACAGGGCGCCGGCGGCAGCCATGGCGGCGAGCATGAAATGGGCATGGCGACGCCCAGGGAAGGGACGCAGGGGGCGCATCGGTAGTCTCCGTGTTAAAAAGGGGCCCGGCTTGGCGGGCATCGACACGCGCGCCGCCGGGTCTGTTGCGAAGGAAGTCTACCGATGGCTTAAAAATTGGTAAATCGATTTCGCTATAGTAAATTTACCTACGAACTTGCCCGGGTCTCCGGGCGCCGATTTCCTGGTCCCAATTCCCTCTGCCCCCCTGCCGCCGGCCATGTCACGCATTGCTGAAAACGAAGAAGACGACGCCAAGCTGCGCTCCGGCATCCAGTCCATCGAAGTGGGCTTCAAGCTGCTCCAGGCCCTCGCGGCGTCGCCGCGCGCGATGATGCTGCGCGACCTCGCCGCCGCCGCCGGCATGAACCCGGCCAAGGCGCACCGCTACCTGGTCAGCTTCATGCGGCTGGGCACGGTGGCGCAGGACCCCGTCAGCGGCCGCTACGACCTGGGCCCGTTCGCGCTGCAGCTGGGGCTGGCCGGCCTCAACCGGCTCGATCCGGTCAAGAAGGCGCGGCCGATCCTGTCGCAGCTGCGCGACGAGATGGACCTGACCGCCGGCATCGCCGTATGGGGCAACCACGGCCCGACTATCGTGCACTGGGAGGAATCCAGCCACCCCGTCACCGTGAGCCTGCGCCTGGGCGACGTGATGCCAATGCTCAATTCCGCCACCGGCCGTCTCTACGGCGCCTACCTGCCGCGCAAGCAGACCCTGCCGCTGATCGAGCGCGAGCTGGGCGCGCGCGGCAATGGCGCGGTGCCGGACATGCCGGCGTCGCTGTCCGAATACGACGCGATCTGCGCCGAAGTCCGCGCGCACGGCGCCGCGCGCACGCTCGGCGGCGTGCTGCCGGGCATCAATGCATTCTCTATGCCGGTGTTCGATGCCAACGGCCACCTCGCCATGGGGTTAATCGTACTGGGCGCGCAGAGCCTGTTCGATGCAGAATGGGGCGGTACGATGGATCGTCGCGTACGCGATATCGCCCAACAGCTCTCATCGGAACTCGGCTACCTTGGTGCCGTCCCCCCGGCCGGAGAAACCGGCCAGCCCTAGTCCTCGCGCCCGCCCGGGCGCGGATACCCCCGTCTGGCGCCGTCGGCGCTGGGTGATCGTGGTTGCGCTGGTGGTACTTGTGCACGTGCTGGCGGTGGTGGGATTCCTGCGCATGCCGGGGCCGCTGATCCCGTTCGACACCAGCAACACACCCACGCTGGAGGCGGTCCTGCTGCCGCCGCCCAGGCCACCGGCCCAGCCGAGGCCGCGCCCCGCGCCACAGCCGCGCCCGAAAGCCGCGGCGCCGGTCCCGGCGCCCGAGCCTGAGCCGCCAGCCCCGCCTTTGGCGACCAGCCCGCAAGGCCCGGCCGAGATGGCAACCGGTCCAGGCGGCACCGGAGCGGCGCCAACAGCACCTGCCGCGCCCGCGCCGGCGCCTTCCGGCGGTCCGCAGGGCGGCGTCGACGGCGTCGTCTACAGCGCGCCGCCGCCCGCCACGTACCACTACGCCAGCTTTGTCAACGGCGTGCAGAACCCCGATGGCCTGATCCGCTGGGAGCACGACGGCCGCCGCTACCGGCTCGCGGTGGAAACGCGCGTGCTGTGGTTCCGCTTCGCGTTCCAGAGCAACGGTGCGCTGTCCGAGCAGGGACTGTTGCCGGAACGCTACGAAGAGCACCGGCGCAACAAGGCCGAGTCATCGCGCTTTGACACCGCCGCCGGCATCGCCACGCTGCGCAACGGCGCGCAGTCGCCATTCCCGCCCGGGGCCCAGGATCGCTTCAGCGTGTTCCTGCAGCTGGTCGGCCTGGTGCGTGGCAATCCGCAACGCTATGTCACCCCCGGTGTGACGGAAACGTTCCAGGTTGCCGATACGCGCGATGTGGAACCGATGCAAGTGCAGTATGTTGGAGAAGAGGATTTCGATACGGGCAATGGCATGGTACGTGCGAAGCACTTCGTGCGGCTGCCGCGCCGCGCCAATGACCGTCGCCGGGTCGAGTTGTGGCTTGCGCAATCGCTGGGCTGGATGCCGGTGCGGCTGCGGCAGACCGAGCCCGACGGCACCCAGATCGAACTGGTGTACCGCGGCAACGGCGGGCAATAGCCACGGGCCGTTCGCCGGGGTCGATCACCACCGGTAACCAGCGGGCGAATGTCAACAATCGTTAAAAAGCGTCTCGCCCGGGTCAACGCCGCCGCGTTTGGCGCATTCTTACTGACAGGAGCCCCGCCATGACAGTTGCCACGCCACCCGCCGAAACGCACCGCGTCCATGCCGACGGCGCCGAGCTTTACGTGCGCATCGACGGCACCGACGGACCGTGGGTGATCCTGGCCCATGCGCTGGCCGCCAGCCATGCGCTGTGGGACCAGACCGCCGCCCACCTGGCATCGCGCTACCGCGTGGTGCGCCCCGACCTGCGCGGGCATGGCGGCAGCGAGGCGCCGCTGGGCCCTTACACCATGACCCGGCTGGCGGACGATGTGATCGCGGTGATGGACGCGCTGGAAATCCCCCAGGCCCACTTCTGCGGCATTTCGGTCGGCGGCATGATCGGGCAGACGCTGGGGTTGCGCCATCCGGAGCGGCTGCTGTCGCTGGCGCTGGTGGCCACCAACAGCCAGACCCCGATGGAAGCGCACCCGATGTGGCACAACCGCATCGGCCAGGCCGAGGCGCACGGCATGGCCGGCCTGGCCCATGCCACGCTGGAGCGCTGGCTGACGCCGGCCTTCCGCGCCGCCCATCCCGATGCGGTGGCGCGCATCCACGCCATGCTGGTGGCCACGCCGGTGCGCGGCTATGTGGGCGTGGCCGAGGCGATCATGGCTTTCGATCTCGCCGGCGCGCTTTCCCGTATCCATTGTCCTACGCTGGTAGTAGCAGGAGAGAACGATCAGGGCGCGACCGTGGCAATGGCGCAGAGCATTGCGGCCGCCATCCGAGGCGCCCGGCTGGAAGTGATGCCGCAGGCGGCGCACCTGGTGCATGTGGAGCAGCCCGAACGCTTCCACGCGGCACTGGACGCGTTCCTCGGCAATGCGGCGTGCGGCGGCCAGTGCGACGTTCCGTGACAGACAACACACTGATGCGCCAGGCTCAAGAAACTTGTTGCAAAGGGCGATGCCCAATCTATGTAGGCAGCAATGACGTGGCAACGCAGTGACCGGCTAAATCCTGCCAAGCCTTGATTTCGCGCGGGTCACCCCAAGTTTGGAGGTAAAGCCGCGGCGCCCCCTCACGGCAACATCGACGAGGCAAGAATCACAAGGGCAAGCCGCCCAACCATGACGCCCAGGAGGTGTGCCATGCAAATGATCTACAACAGCGACAATTACTGCATCGTCGAGTTCGGTGCGGATGTCGAGCAAGCGCCGCTCGAATTTGGCGGCTATGAAATCGTCGACAAGAACCTGAAGCGCGAGATTTTCCTCGGCGGGCACCTGGCTGAAAGCTTCCGCGCCGACGTCAAGCGCCTGATCGAAAGCGAGCCATCAGTGGAAGAGGTCGATGACTTCCTCGCCAAGTTCGACAACGTGATGACGCATCCGCTGGTCATGCATTGAGCGGCTTTCCATTGCCGCCGGCCACGGCCGGCGGCAATGCCATCGCGCCCGCCCCGGCGGGCGTTTTTATTGGGCGGCGGTTCAGTACTGCTCCCACGGCAGGCCGTCGTGGCGCCAGCCGTTGAGCGTATTGCGGTGGCGCTGCCCGTCGAGATCCCCCTCGAAACCGTGCAGCACGTTGTAGACGTTGGCAAAGCCCGCGCCCTCCAGCGCCCGCGCCGCCGCCGCCGAACGGTTGCCGCTGCGGCAGATCAGCAGCACCGGCCGCGCCGACACATGCCCGGCCAGCTTCTTCACCATCTGCACGAAATGCGGGTTGACCTCCCAGTCGGGGCCGTCGTTCCAGGGGACGTTGTGCGCACCCTTGGGATGGCCGACGAACAGGTATTCCATCTCGCTGCGGCAGTCGATGAAGAGCGTGTCGGGCGATTGCGCCAGCAGGTCGCTGGCGTCGGCGGGGGACAGGTGTTGCATGGTCGGCGGGGACAAGGGGCGCGCAAAGGACGCGGAATGGCCGGAATGGTGACGGTTGCGCCTCTCAGTGTAGGCCGCCATCGGCCCGACAGGCAACCGCAAGGCCTTGATACACCTGATAAAATCGCTGCTCTTGGCCAGCATCGGCCCCAGCAGCGCCCGCCGCCGATCCACGATCGCGCCGGCCGCCTTTCCAGAGTTCCCCGCCATGAGTGCCCCTGAATCCCGCGCGGCCGCACCGCGCCCCTACACCCGGGCTGCCGAGCTGCCCCGGCTGCTGCAAGAACGCATCCTGATCCTGGATGGCGCCATGGGCACCATGATCCAGCGCTACAAGCTGACCGAGGCCGACTACCGCGGCGAGCGCTTCGCCGAACACAAGGTGGACGTGAAGGGCAATAACGAACTGCTGCTGCTGACGCGCCCGCAGGTCATCAGCGAGATCCACGAGCAGTACCTGGCCGCCGGCGCCGACCTGATCGAGACCAATACCTTCGGCGCCACGCGCGTGGCGCAGGAAGACTACAAGATGGCGGATCTGGCGTACGAGATGAACGTCGAGGCCGCGCGCCTGGCGCGCGCCGCTTGCGACAAGTACAGTACGCCCGACAAGCCGCGCTTCGTCGCCGGCGCCTTCGGCCCGACGCCCAAGACCGCCAGCATCTCGCCCGACGTGAACGACCCCGGCGCGCGCAACGTCAGCTTCGAGGAACTGCGCCAGTCCTACTACGAGCAGGGCAAGGCGCTGCTCGAAGGCGGCGCCGACGTGTTCCTGGTCGAGACCATCTTCGATACGCTCAATGCCAAGGCCGCGCTGTTCGCCATCGACCAGCTGTTCGAGGACACCGGCGAACGCGTGCCGGTGATGATCTCCGGCACCGTGACCGATGCCTCGGGCCGGATCCTGTCGGGCCAGACCGTGGAAGCATTCTGGAACAGCCTGCGCCACGCCAGGCCGGTCACCTTCGGGCTGAACTGCGCGCTGGGCGCCACGCTGATGCGCCCGTATATCGCCGAGCTGGCCAAGGTGTGCGACGCCGCGGTGTCGTGCTACCCGAACGCGGGTTTGCCGAACCCGATGAGCGATACGGGCTTCGACGAAACGCCGGAAGTCACGTCTTCGCTGGTCGAGGAATTCGCCGCTTCCGGGCTGGTGAACCTGGTGGGCGGCTGCTGCGGCACCACCCCCGAGCACATCGCCGCCATTGCCCAGCGCGTGGCCGACAAGAAACCCCGCACCTGGCCCGGCCAGTACCGCGACGCCGCCTGAGCCGGAGCCCGAGAACATGAGCGAGAACAAACTGCCCCCGCGCCCGATGCGCCTGTCCGGCCTCGAGCCCTTCACCATCGACGACGACACGCTGTTCGTCAACGTCGGCGAGCGCACCAACGTGACCGGCTCCAAGGCCTTCGCGCGCATGATCCTGAACGGCCAGTTCGACGAGGCGCTGGCGGTGGCCCGCCAGCAGGTCGAGAACGGCGCGCAGATCATCGACATCAACATGGACGAGGCCATGCTGGACTCGAAGGCCGCGATGGTTCGCTTCCTGAACCTGATCGCCTCAGAGCCGGACATTGCGCGTGTGCCGATCATGATCGACTCGTCCAAGTGGGACGTGATCGAGGCCGGCCTGCAGTGCGTGCAGGGCAAGCCGGTGGTGAACTCGATCTCGCTGAAGGAAGGCGAGGAACAGTTCCGCCACCACGCCGAACTGATTCGCCGCTACGGCGCGGCCAGCGTGGTGATGGCCTTCGACGAGAAGGGCCAAGCCGATACCTTCGAGCGCAAGACCGAGATCTGCAAGCGCAGCTACGACATCCTGGTCAATGAAGTCGGCTTCCCGCCGGAAGACATCATCTTCGACCCGAATATCTTCGCGGTCGCGACCGGCATCGAGGAACACAACAACTACGCCGTGGACTTCATCGAAGCCACGCGCTGGATCAAGCAGAACCTGCCATACGCCAAGGTGAGCGGCGGCGTGTCCAACGTGTCGTTCTCGTTCCGCGGCAACGACGTGGTGCGCGAGGCGATCCACACCGTGTTCCTGTACCACGCGATCGGCGCGGGCATGGACATGGGCATCGTCAACGCCGGCCAGCTCGGCGTGTATGACCAGCTCGATCCCGAGTTGCGCGAGCGCGTGGAAGATGTGGTGCTCAATCGCCGCGAGGATTCCACCGATCGCCTGCTGGAAATCGCCGACCGCTACAAGGGCGGCGGCGCGAAGAAGGAAGAAAACCTGGCCTGGCGCGGCACGCCCGAGCAGCCGGTGCCCGTGGGCGAACGCCTGGCGCATGCGCTGGTGCATGGCATCACCACCTTCATCGTCGAAGACACCGAGGAAGTCCGGCAGCAGGTCGCCGCGCGCGGCGGCCGCCCGATCGAGGTGATCGAGGGCCCGCTGATGGACGGCATGAACATCGTCGGCGACCTGTTCGGCGCCGGCAAGATGTTCCTGCCGCAGGTGGTCAAGAGCGCGCGCGTGATGAAGCAGGCGGTGGCGCACCTGCTGCCCTTCATCGAGGAAGAAAAGCGCCTGCTGGCCGAGGCCGGCGGCGATGTGCGCGCGCGCGGCAAGATCGTGATCGCCACTGTGAAGGGCGACGTGCATGACATCGGCAAGAACATCGTGTCGGTGGTGCTTCAGTGCAATAACTTCGAGGTCGTCAACATGGGCGTGATGGTCCCGTGCAACGAGATCTTGGCCAAGGCCAAGGTCGAGGGCGCGGACATCGTCGGCCTGTCGGGGCTGATCACGCCGTCGCTGGAAGAAATGGCCTACGTCGCATCGGAGATGCAGCGCGACGACTACTTCCGCGTGAAGAAGATCCCGCTGCTGATCGGCGGCGCCACCACCTCGCGCGTGCATACCGCGGTCAAGATCGCGCCCAACTACGAAGGGCCGGTGGTGTACGTGCCTGACGCCTCGCGTTCGGTCAGCGTGGCGTCGAGCCTGCTGTCCGATGAAGGGGCGGCGAAGTACCTGGACGAACTGAAGGCCGACTACGACCGCATCCGCACCCAGCACGCCAGCAAGAAGGCCACGCCGATGGTGACGCTGGCGCAGGCGCGCGCCAACAAGACGCCGATCGACTGGAGCGGCTACGTGCCGCCCAGGCCCAAGTTCGTCGGCCGCCGCGTGTTCCGCAACTACGACCTGGCGGAACTGGCCAACTACATCGACTGGGGCCCGTTCTTCCAGACCTGGGACCTCGCCGGCAAATTCCCCGATATCCTCAACGACGAGATCGTCGGCGAGTCGGCGCGCAAGGTGTTCTCGGACGGCAAGGCCATGCTGTCGCGCCTGATCCAGGGCCGCTGGCTGACGGCCAACGGCGTGATCGCGCTGCTGCCGGCCAACACCGTCAACGACGACGATATCGAGATCTACACCGACGAGACCCGCAGCAAGGTCGCGCTGACCTGGCACAACGTGCGCCAGCAGAGCGAGCGCCCGGTGGTCGATGGCGTGCGCCGCCCCAACCGCTGCCTGGCGGACTTTGTCGCCCCGAAGGACAGCGGCATCGCCGACTACGTGGGCATGTTTGCCGTCACCGCGGGCCTCGGCGTCGACAAGAAGGAAGCCCAGTTCGAGGCCGACCACGACGACTACAGCGCGATCATGCTGAAGGCGCTGGCCGACCGCCTGGCCGAAGCCTTCGCCGAATGCCTGCACGAGCGCGTGCGCAAGGACCTGTGGGGCTACGACGCGGCCGAGCAGCTGAGCAACGAGCAGCTGATCGCCGAGTCCTACCGCGGCATCCGTCCCGCGCCCGGCTATCCGGCCTGCCCGGAGCACACCGTCAAGGGCCCGATGTTCGAGTTCCTCGACGCGGCCGAGATCGGCATGGGCATCACCGAGTCTCTGGCAATGACGCCGGCCGCTTCGGTGAGCGGCTTCTACCTGGCGCATCCCGAGTCGACCTACTTCACCATCGGCAAGATCGGCCAGGACCAGCTCGACGACATGGTGGCGCGCCGCCATGAAGAACGCGCCACGCTGGAGCGCGCGCTCGCGCCCAACCTGTAACGGGGTGCGACGGCAGGGCGCCGGCCACGGCCGCGCGATCCTGCCGCCAGCCCGTTGATGTCACAGGGAATTTCCCCGTGCAACGGCTTCCCGGCCTGGTTGCAGCGGCGTATCCGACGCCTCACAACTCCTTACAGAGCCTTTCAATCCCTCACAGACCGGTGCAGGTGCGATCCCTAGACTGAGGGCTCGATTCACGCAAACACCAGCGCGTGAACACCGCGACGAATGTTTCGCCGCGGGGCATCCTGAAAGGAGTCTGTCCATGAAGAAACTGCTGCTCTCCCTGTCCGCCCTGTCGATCGCCGCCGCTTCCTCGCTGGCCATGGCACAAGGTACTGGTGTGGGCGCCGGCGCGAAGGCCGACGTCGGCGCATCGGTGACCGCGCCCTCGCCCTCGGCCGCCACGCAGGGTGCGTTGAATACCGCGGGCAGCGCCGCCACCGGCGTCACCAGCGCCGCCGAGAAGGGCCTGTCGACCGCGGGTGCGGCAACCGACAAGGGCGTGTCGGCAGCGGGCTCCGCGGCTGACAAGGGCCTGTCCACCGCCGGTGCGGCGGTCGAGAAGGGCGCCAGCACGTCGGCCGATGCCAAGGCCGAAGCCGGCAGCAAGGCCAAGCACGGCAAGAACACCACCAAGTCGGCCAAGAAGTCCAAGGCAGACGCCAGCGTGGGCGCCGAGGCCGGCGCGAAGGTGCAGTAAGCTCGCCGCCAGCCGGCACAGGCGCGCAGGCTCTGATGCCCTGATTCTCAGGGCCTGACGCGCCGCAGCAAAGCGGGACGGACTCCAGGCCGTCCCGCTTTGCTTTTGTACGCCATGCGTCCTGCCGTTGACCCGCGGGCCCCTCCATGTGCGCTCTACGCGTTGTGGCCGTGCATCATGTCAGCCTGACACCGACAGCCCCAGCGCCCGGCCGGCACTACAATGACAGCAACGCAAGCGGTTCCGCCTGCACCCGACTGCACCGGGCAATGTGCCGGTCCGTTCAACCCCGTGGAGCCCCTCATGATCCGCGTCCTGATCGCTGACGATCACGAGATTGTGCGTGCCGGGCTGCGACAGTTCATTTCCGACGAGCCCGACATCCAGGTGACTGGCGAAGCCGGCAGCGGCGACGAAGTCATGGCTCGGCTGCGTGACGCCGAATACGATGTGCTGGTGCTGGATATCTCGATGCCAGACCGCAACGGCATCGATGTGCTCAAGCTGATCCGGCAACGCAAGCCTGAACTGCCAGTGCTGATCCTGTCGACCTACCCGGAAGACCAGTACGCCATCAACCTGATCCGTGCCGGTGCTTCAGGCTACCTGACCAAGGAAAGCGCCCCCGACGATCTGGTCAAGGCCATCCGCACGGTGGCGCAGGGACGCCGCTATGTCAGCGCCACGGTGGCCGACCTGCTGATCGGCGGGCTCGACAAGCCGACCGAGCAGCCGGTGCACCAGATGCTGTCCGAGCGCGAGTTCCAGATCTTCTGCAAGCTCTCGCGCGGGCAGTCGGTGTCGGTGATCGCCGACGAATTGTTTCTCAGCGTCAAGACCGTCAGTACCTATCGTTCCCGCATCCTGGAGAAAATGGGCATGAAGACCAACGCTGACCTGACTTACTACGCCATCAAGAACGGCCTGGTCGAGTAGCGGCGGGCCGCGGGCCGCATTGCGGCCTGCGGCGGATCGCACCGGACCGGGCCTGCAAACCAGAACATGTCGGAGCAGGCTTCGAACACTTCCTACCGGGCGCTGAGCATACTGCTGATCGAAGACTCGGCGGTCCTGCGAGGCATGCTGCTCGAATACCTGAAGGATTTCCCGTTCATCGAGAACGTGGACTGGGCCGACACCGAGGCCATGGCCGTGCGCCTGCTCGATGCCGGCAAGTACGACGTCGCCATCGTCGACCTGCAGCTGCGCCAGGGCAACGGCATCAATGTGCTGCGCGCGATGCAGCGCAAAGGCACGGACACCGTGCGCATCGTCTATACCAACCACGCCGAGGTGCAGATGTACCGCAGACAGTGCGCCGAGGCGGGTGCCGATTATTTCTTCGACAAGTCGCTCGAGCTGGAGCAGGTGTTCCGCGTGATCGAGGAGCACGCGGCGGCGGCGTCCTGATCCTCCTGGCTATCCTTCAGGCAGCACCCATCAGGCGCGTGCAGGCTCTTCGCCTTCCGGCTCTTCCGCCGGCGCCAGCACGGATGCCGTCAGCGGCACCTCGATGTGGATGCGAACGCCCGCGTGCGCCGACGAGTCGATCTTCATGCTGCCGCCCAGCGCGGTGACGCGCTGCTCCATGCCGAGCAGGCCGTGGTGGCCGGCGATGCTGCCGGCGTCGAAGTCGGGCGGCAGGCCTTTGCCGTCGTCGCGCACGGTCAGCGTCAGCAGCTCGCCGCGGCACGCCAGGCAGACCTCGACGCGCCTGGCTTCCGAGTACTTGCTGGCATTGGTCAGCGATTCCTGCACGATCCGGTACAGCGCGATTGCCGCTTCGTCGCGCAGCGCCGGCAGGTCCTCGGGCACGCTGACTTCGGTTTCCCAGCTGTTGCGCGCGCCGACTTCCTCCACCAGCTGGCACACCGCGGCGCGCAGGCCGAGGTTGAGCAGCACGGTGGGGCGCAGGTCCTCGATCAGGCGGCGCTTGATCTGGATGCCCTGGTCGACGTGCAGCATCACCCGCGTCAGGCGCTCGGCGCCTTGCGGATGCGCCTGCTGGATCTGGCGGCGCACCCAGTGCAGGTCGAGCTTGATGGCGGTCAGGATCGCACCCAGCTCGTCGTGCAGCTCGCGCGCCAGCCGGGTTTTCTCGTCTTCGGTAACGCGCTGAAGGTGAGCCGCCAGCGCAGACAGCTGGCGCGTGCGCGCGCGCACCTTGCGGTCGAGCTTGGCGCTTTCCTCTTCCAGCTGCGCGCGCACCGCCTCGGCCATGGACAGGCGCTTGGCGTGGCCCACGCCGACCGCGAGCAGCAGGATGATGTTGATCGCGGTCAGCAGGCCGATGCCGTAGCGCGACAGCTGCACATCGTTCTCGGCGCCTTCCAGCCGGTGCGAGACCGAGCCCGCCTCGCGCGCCTGCAGCTGGTCGAGCCCGCGGCGCGCGTTGTCCATGGTCTGCTTGCCGTAGTCGGTGCGGACCAGGTCCAGCGCCACTTCCAGGTCGCGCTTGCCATAGACCAGCGTCAGCGCCATCTCGTTGAGCTTGCTGTTGATCAGCTTGGAGGTGTCGCCGAACATCTTCAGCCCCTCCGGGTCGTTGGCATAGTCCGCGCGGATCTGCGCCATCAGCTCGGCGATGCGCGGCAGCCCCTTGTAGTAGGGCTCGAGGTAGCTTTCCTTGCCGGTCAGCAGGAAGCCGCGCTGGCCAGCCTCGGCGTTGACCAGCTCGCCGTTGAGCGCGGCCAGCTCGGTCTGCACGCGCTGCGAGCGGATTACGTCGGTGTAGCTTTCGCGCAGGCGGATATTGCCGGTTTCCGACGCCACCAGCACCGCCAGCGTCAGCACGATGCCGCCCGCGAGCAACAGCGTGTGAGGAAGAAATGACTGCTTGAACATGGGGGCATCTTTCCTGTGGTTGGGGTGCGCTGCCTGCCCGTGCGGCGCCAGGGAGCGCTCATGGGATCACATCGATCCGCATGGGTCAACCTTGATGCGTCGGGCGTGCCGCGCCCTTACTGCCATGCTGTAGGACTCGGCTGACAGCGGAATCGGCTCGCTGTCGGTATTGGCGCGGCGGCTGGCTTCCTACGATGAGGCTATGAGCTTGCACCTTGTGGCGCAAGTCTTCACTTGGGCTCCGGGCCAGTGCCGGCCCGGTCAGCCATCTTCGGGAGCCTAGCCATGCTGCACTATGCACTCGTATTTTTCGTCATCGCCCTGATCGCGGCGATCTTCGGCTTCGGCGGTATCGCTGCCGGCGCCGTGGAAATCGCCAAGATCCTGTTCTTCATCTTCCTGGTCGTGGCACTGGTGGCCGCGGTGATGGGACTGGTCCGCAGGCGATAGCGCCGGCCACGCGCCGGCTCCTGTGCCGATCGCAACCTGAGGAGACCCTATGCTGACCCAGAACCCCAAAGTCCGGAAGGAACTGAACCACTTGTCCGACAGTGCCGACAGCGCCATCCGCCATCTCAAGCACGCAGCGCGCGATTCGCGCGAGGCCGCTGCGCCGGTTTCCGGCGAGGTCAAGGCGCTGATCGCCCAGCTGGAGCACACCATCGAAGTGCTGGCGCGGGAAGGCTCGGCCGAGAGCCTGCGTGCCGGCCAGCGGCTGCGCGACCGTGCCAGCGAGATGGCGCACCGGCTGCGCGAGCAGACCACCGACGGCATGATGCGCGCCCGCGAACGGATGGACGGAGCGGTCGAACACTCGCGCCAGCGGGTCGTCGATTCGCCGCTCAAGGCGGTGGCGATTGCCGCTGCCATCGGTGCGCTGCTCGGTGTTCTGCTGGCCAACGGCCGCCACCACGAAGAGGAGTAGGACTGGCGGCACCGGGCCCCGCGCGGCGGGGCCCCTGAAAAGCATTCCCCCCTTTCCGGCGCCCTCGTCCGGAAGCCCGGCAACCCAACTCGGTGCCGGGCGTTTTTTTGTGCGCGCCGCGCGTGCGGCGGCGCGCCCGGGGCTGCCTTGCCTTCGGGCTACACCCCCCACAGGACGTTGGTCCCTTCCCGCTGCGAGGCGCGCAGCATGTCCAGGAAGGGATAGGCGCGCTGCCCCAGGTGCAGCGGCTCTTCCTCGTCTTCATCGACTCCCGACTTGCCTTCCACGGCCGTGCCGGCGGGATGGTCGCGGCGCGCGTCGGTCACTGCCGCTTCCAGCTTCTGGATCGCGCGGGGCAGTTCTTCGACGGTGATCACCCCCCGTTCCCCGAGATGCTTGCCGATGATGCCCAGCAGCGTGATGGCCAGATCCTTCATCATGATCAGGTCTTGCGCAGCGTGGGATTTGAAGGTGATCAGCATGGTGTGGTTTCCTTTTCCGGACATGCAGGGGACGGCCTTCCCGGGGGCGGGAAGCCGCATGGATTGTGGCCCGGGGCCATCTTCGCGCATGATGTCAGCATAGCACCTGATAAAATTCCGCGTTCCCGATTCCAATGCCTGTTTCAATGCCTGTTGAGCGGTGCGGCGTACCTTTGCCGTCACATGCCGCTTCGGGCGTTGGTGCCGCACGTTGGTGCCGCAGTTGGTGCCGCATTTACGCGGCGCCTGAATACTTGCCCACAGGGCTTCCGACATCCATGCTGCCTGTTCAGACCTCCAATCTCGCCGCCGCGTTCACCGATGCCGTGCGCGTGCTCGCCCCGGCCGATGCCACCCTGCCCGCCGTCACTTTCGAGCGGCCCAAGGCGGCCGCCCATGGCGACCTTGCCTGCAACATCGCCATGCAGGTGGCGCGCGCGCTCAAGAGCAATCCGCGCGAGCTGGCGCAGCGCATCGTCGCCGCAGTGCAGGCCGATGCGCGCGCGCAGGGCCTGGTCGAGGCCATGGAGATCGCCGGTCCCGGCTTCATCAACCTGCGCCTGACCGCAGCCGCCAAGGCCGACGTGCTGCGCGCGGTGCTGGCCGAGGGCGACCACTACGGCGCGCGCGAGCGCGGCGTGCAGGGCCAGGTACTGGTCGAGTTCGTCTCGGCCAACCCGACCGGCCCGCTGCACGTGGGCCACGGGCGCCAGGCGGCGCTGGGCGACGCGCTCGCCAACCTGCTGTCGTGGCAGGGCTTCCATGTGCACCGCGAGTTCTACTACAACGATGCCGGCGTACAGATCCAGACCCTGGCGCTGTCGGTGCAGGCGCGCGCGCGCGGCCTGAAGCCGGGCGACGCCAGCTGGCCCGAGTCGGCCTACAACGGCGACTACATCGCCGACATCGCCGCCGATTTCCTCGCCGGCAAGACCGTCAGCGCCTCCGACGGCGAGCCGGTGACCGCGTCGGGCAACGTCGAGGATATCGATTCGATCCGCAAGTTCGCCGTGACCTACCTGCGCAACGAGCAGGACATCGACCTGCAGGCCTTCGGCGTCAAGTTCGACCGCTACTACCTGGAGTCGTCGCTGTACAGCGATGGCCGCGTCGAGGCCTCGGTGCAGTCGCTGGTCGCCAAGGGCAAGACCTACGAGAGCGAAGGCGCGCTGTGGCTGCGCACCACCGACGACGGCGACGACAAGGACCGCGTCATGAAGAAGACCGACGGCACCTACACGTACTTCGTGCCGGACGTGGCCTACCACACCACCAAGTGGGAGCGCGGCTTCACCAAGGTCATCAACGTGCAGGGCAGCGACCACCACGGCACCATCGCGCGCGTGCGCGCCGGCCTGCAGGGCCTGGACATGGGGATTCCCAAGGGCTACCCCGACTACGTGCTGCACAAGATGGTCACCGTGATGAAGAACGGCGAGGAGGTCAAGATCTCCAAGCGCGCCGGCTCGTACGTCACGGTGCGCGACCTGATCGAATGGTCCAACGGCCAGGATGACACCTGCGAGACCATCCGCAGCTGCCTGGAGCAGGGCGTGGCCGACTGGCCGGCGCACTTCACGCGCGGCCGCGACGCGGTGCGCTTCTTCCTGCTGTCGCGCAAGGCCGATACCGAGTTCGTGTTCGACGTCGACCTGGCGCTCAAGCAGAACGACGAGAACCCGGTGTACTACGTGCAGTACGCCCACGCCCGCATCTGCTCGATCTTCGAGTCGTGGGGCGGCGCCGACTGGGAGAGCCGCCTGGCCGAGCTGGCCGGCGCCGACCTGTCGGCCGTGACCGGCCCCGAGGCCGGCGCCCAGGCGCAGGCGCTGGCCCGCCGCCTGGCCGAGTTCCCCGACATGCTGTCGGACGCTGCCTCCGAACTGGCGCCGCATGCGGTTGCCTTCTACCTGCGCGACCTGGCCGGCGATTTCCACGCCTTCTACAATGCCGACCGCGTGCTGGTCGACGACGAGGCGGTCAAGCGCGCCCGGCTGGCGCTGCTGGCCGCGACACGCCAGGTGCTGCGCAACGGCCTGGCGGTGATCGGCGTCTCGGCGCCGCGCCGCATGTAATCGACGGGCGTTCAGCCGGACGCCCGGTGGGCGCCCAGCGGGGCGCCCGGTGGGACCCACAGGGCTGCCCGGAGGTGGCCCTATAATCCCGGCATCACCTAAGAGGACTTCATGCAACAGCAACGCAAGCGCGATGCGCGCAAGGCCCGCCGCAGCCAGCAGCGCGGCGGGACGTTCCTGGGCCTTGTGCTCGGGCTGATCGTCGGGCTGGCCATCGCCGTGGTGGTCGCCCTCTACATCACCAAGTCGCCGACGCCGTTCCAGCAGAAGAGCGCGCCGCGGCCGAGCGAGCCGGGCAACGTCGCCAGCCAGCTGCCGCCGCCGGCGCAGCCCGCCGACCAGGGGCCGAGCGACCCGAACAAGCCGCTGTGGAGCAAGACGCCGGCCAAGCCGGTGGGCCAGGCGCCCGAGCCAGAACCCAGGCCGGGCACCCAGCCGAGCCAGCCAAGCCAGCAGAACGGTCACCAGAACGGCCGCCAGAACGGCGAGCCGCCGGTGGCGGTCACCCGCCCGGCGGAGAAGCCCGTCGAGAAGCCGGCCGAAAAACCCGCCGACAAGCCTGTCGCCACCAAGCCGGCGGAAAAGCCGGTGTCCGACCCGATCGCCGAGATCGCCCAGGCCGACGCCAACAAGGTCGGCTACCTGCTGCAGGTGGGCGCGTTCCGCTCGGCCGACGACGCCGACCGCCAGAAAGCCAACCTGGCGATGCAGGGCTTCGAGGCCCGCATCACCGAGCGCGACGTCAACGGCGTAAAGATGTACCGCGTGCGCATGGGCCCATACAATCGCATCGAAGACATGAACAAGACGCGCGAGCGGCTGCAGTCGCAGGGCTTCGAGGCGTCCGTGATCCGCTTCACCAAGCAGTAATGGTCAGCGGGAACCCCGGCTCGGGCGTTATGCGCCTGGGCGGGGCGCACCCGGCCACGAAAGCGTCATAAATACGCCGTAACCAACGCAACACCCTTGTCACTGCGGCGGCGGCGCCCGGGCTGAACCGGACGCCGCCGCCGCGGTCATACGCTCATCGACCCAACCGCAAGGCCGCACCAAGATGAAGAAACTCGCCGCACTGTTCGCCATGTTCGCCGCCGTGGGCGGCCTGCTGATGTCCGCGCCGTCCCAGGCTGCGCCCACCGAGGGCAAGGAATACCAGGTCCTGAAGGCGCCGCAGCCGGTCACGCCGGGCAAGATCGAGGTCACCGAGTTCTTCTGGTACGGCTGCCCGCACTGCTTCGACTTCGAGCCCGACCTGGAAGCCTGGGTCAAGAAGCAGGGCGGCAATGTCGTGTTCAAGCGCGTGCCGGTCGCCTTCCGCGACGACCTGCTGCCGCACACCAAGATCTTCTATGCGCTCGAAGCCATCGGCAAGCTCGACGCCATGAACATGAAGGTCTTCAACGCCATCCACGTCGAGCGCAAGCGCCTGCTCGACAGCAACGAGATCGCCGACTTCATGGCCAAGAACGGTGTCGACCGCAAGGCTTTCCTGGACGCGTATAACTCGTTCACGGTGACCACCAACGCCCAGCGCGCCAACAAGATCGCCGACGCCTACAAGATCGACGGCGTGCCGACCGTGGTGGTGCAGGGCAAGTACGTGACCTCGCCGTCGATCACCGGCAACAAGCAGGGCGCGATCCAGGCCATGGATTACCTGGTGGAGCAGGTGAAGGCGAAGAAGATGTAAATCCGACTGGCGGCCTTGAACAGGCCGGTGGTTTGCCGAACGGCTGGTATCCTGTACCAGCCGTTTTTCATTTCGGACAGCCTTCTTCCATCCATGCGTCCCCTCAAAGTCTTCCTCACCGGCGCCTCCAGCGGACTCGGCCAGGCGCTGGCGCGCGAATACGCGTCGCAGGGCGCCATCCTCGGCCTGGTGGCCCGGCGCGAAGACGCGCTGCGCGAATTCGTGGCGACGCTGCCTAACCCGGGCGCGGTGCGCGTCTACGGCGCCGATGTGCGCGATGCCGATGCGATGGCGCGCGCGGCGGAAGACTTTCTCGGCCATTTCGGCTGCCCCGACGTGGTGATCGCCAATGCCGGCGTCTCGGTCGGCACCGTCGCCAGCGAACGCGAGGACCTCGACGCCTTCCGGCAGGTGATGGACACCAACTGGTTCGGCGTGCTGACCACGTTCCAGCCTTTCCTGCACGCGATGCAGCAGCGCGAGCCCGGGCCCGGTGGCCGGCGCGGCACGCTGGTCGGCATCGCCAGCGTCGCCGGCGTGCGCGGGCTGCCGGGCGCCGGTGCATACAGCGCGTCGAAGTCGGCTGTGATCAAGCTGCTGGAGAGCCTGCGGCTGGAGCAGCGCCCGCTTGGCATCCGCGTGGTCACGATCGCGCCGGGCTATATCCGCACGCCGATGACCGCGAAGAACCCGTACCGGATGCCGTTCCTGACCGATGCCGACGTGTTCGCGCGCAAGGCCGCGCGCGTGATCGCCGCCGGCCGGCGCTTCCGCGTGATCCCGTGGCAGATGGGCGTGGTGGCGGGGCTGATGCACGTGATGCCGCGCTGGCTGTACGACATGGTGGCGACCGGCGCGCCGCGCAAGCCGCGGCGCGGGGAAAGCAAGGAGCCCTGACGATGTGGACCGATGCCATTGGAGAGCAGCACGCCGCCGCAAGCGGCGAGGTGCGCATTGCCTCGCTGGTGCCATCGGTGACAGAACTGCTGTTCGCGCTCGGGCTGGAATCGCAGATGGTGGCGCGCACCGGCTTCTGCATCCACCCGGAACCGGCCGTGCGCGCGGTGCCCAAGGTCGGCGGCACCAAGGACGTCAGGGTGGCGCGGCTGCGCGAGCTGGCGCCCACGCATGTGGTGGTCAATATCGACGAGAACCGGCGCGAGACCGTCGACGAGATCCGCGCCTTCGTGCCCAACGTGATCGTCACGCATCCGTGCGCGCCGGAAGATAACTTGCCGCTGTACCGGCTGCTGGGCGGCATTTTTGGCCGTCATACCGAGGCCGAATCGCTGTGCGCGGCCTTGCAGGCCGAGCTGGATGCCATCCGCGCGCGTGCCTGGCCGGCGCGCCGCGTGCTCTACGCGATCTGGCAGGACCCGTGGATGACGGTGTCGCGCGACACCTATATCAGCCGCATGCTGGCGCTGGCCAACTGGCAGACCTGGCCAGGCGGCGCAGGCGCCGTGCAGGCGTGCGCGGGCGGCGATTGCAGCCGCCCCAACGCGCCCGGCGAACGCTATCCCACCTTCCGCTGGAGCGATGCGCTGGTGCGCGAGCTCGACCTGGTGCTGCTGTCGACCGAACCCTATCGCTTCGCCGAAGACCACGCCGACGCGCTCGAGCGCCAGCTCGGCAAGCCGGTGCTGCTGGTCGACGGCGAGATGCTGTCGTGGTACGGCAGCCGCGCGGTGGACGGCGTGCGCTACCTGGCGGCCCTGGCGGCCGCCAACTGACTTGCGCGATCAGGCGGCGCGGAAGCGGTACACGCCGTCGTCATCCAGTTGCCGCACCAGCTCGCCGCGGTGCCACAGGCAATGCAGGTGCGCCAGCGATTCGCCCATGGCGAAGGTCATCTGGTGGATGTCGAACTGGCGCTTGAAGATCACGCTGACGATATCGTGTGCGCAGCACGGCTTCTCGCGGCAGGCTTCCAGCGTTTCGGCGAGGCGGTCGGCATGGTGCTCGCGCAGCTGCATGATGCGGGTATGCAGGTTGCGGAACGGGCGGCCGTGCGACGGCAGGATCAGCACGTCCTGCGGCAGCGGCTCGTAGCGGGTAAGCGAGTCCAGGTAGAGCTGCAGCGAATTGCCTTCCGGCTCCATGTCGAACACGCTGACGTTGGTCGAGATGCGCGGCAGCACCATGTCGCCGGACACCAGCACGTTGGTCGCTTCGTTGTACAGCGCCACGTGCTCGGGCGAATGGCCGAAGCCCGTTATCACGCGCCAGCCCGAGGTGGCCGCGTCTGTGCCGATCCGCACCGTGTCGCCTTCCATCAGGCGGCGGTATTGCGCCGGCAGGTCGGGCACCAGCGACGGGTAGTAGGTCTTGCGCGCGCGCAGCTTTTCCTGGCTGTCGGGATCGGTCAGGCCATGCCGCGCGAAGTGCGCGGCGGCCGCGTCGCCGCCCGCGCTGGAGCCGGCACCGGTGCCGGTGCCCATCACGCGCGCGCTCATGTAGTCGCCCAGGCTCATCCACAGCCGCACGCCGAAGCGCTTGCACAGCCAGTGCGCCAGGCCGACATGGTCGGGGTGGCTGTGGGTCACCAGCACGCGCACCACCGGCAGCCCTTCCAGCTCGTTGGCGAAGATGGTTTCCCAATGCGCCTTGATGGTGTCGTTGGTAATGCCGCAGTCGATGATGGTCCAGCCGTCGCGCCCGTCCAGGCGGTCGCGCAGCAGCCACAGGTTGATATGGTCGAGCGCGAACGGCAGCGGCATGCGCAGCCAGTAGACGCCGGGGGCGACTTCCTGCTTGGTGCCGGGATCGGGCATGGTGTCGCCGAACGGGTATTGGAGCTGGTGTTCGAGTGCGTTCATGAGGAGTCTCTTGTTCGAAGCCTTGTGCCGGGCGGGGGCAGGCAGGCTTTCTCGTTGCGGGGCGCGCTGGCGTAACGTTCCGGTTCGCGCCAGTTGCCAGTCGCCAGGGTTGACGCTAACGTAAACGTCAACTCTGGCGGTTCGTCTCCATCTTAAGCGAAAACTTGACTTCGCAACGAACGACCGTTCACTTTACTGGGCGCACCCATGGCAGTCACGCAACCTCCAGCCTCCGCAACCTACACCATCACCGACCTCGCCCGCGAGTTCGATGTCACGCCCCGCGCCATCCGCTTCTACGAAGACCAGGGCCTGCTGTCGCCGGAGCGCGAAGGCCCGGGCGGCCGCAAGCGGGTCTACAACAGCCGCGAGCGGACCCGGCTGAAGCTGACGTTGCGCGGCAAGCGGTTAGGGCTCACTCTCAATGAGATCCGCGAGATCCTGGACCTCTACGAGTCGCCGCGCGACACCGCACCGCAGCTCGAACGCTTCCTGCACGCGCTTGCCGCCCACCGCGGCGCGCTGGAACGGCAGATGGAAGACCTGCAGGCGCAACTCGCCGAGATCGACCAGCACGAGCGCCATTGCCGGGACTTGCTGGCCGCCCAGACCGGCGGCAAGCCCGCGGCCACGGAGGGCGGCGATGCCCCGGCCCGGAAGCGATCGGCCTGATGCATCACCTGGCACGGCTTCCGTGCCGATTTGGATTGACGTTTACGTAAACGTAAATAGAATACTCCAACGCTCCACACCGGAACCCAGCCATGACGCCTGCCAACGCCAGTGCCCTTGCTGCCGAAAGTGCCGAACCTGACGCGCTGTCCGCCGCGCGCGCCGATGCCATCGCCACCAGTTTCTCGCGCCAGGGGCTGATGACCAGCTTTGGCGCTACGCTGCAGCGGGTGGAGCGCGGCGAAGTCGAGATCGCGATGCCGTGGTCCGATGGAGTGACCCAGCAGCACGGTTTCTTCCACGGCGGCGTAGTTGGCGCGCTGGCCGACAGCGCCTGCGGCTATGCCGCGCTGTCGATGGTGGGCGAGGGCGAGGCGGGCCTGACCGCCGAATACAAGATCAACCTGCTGTCCCCCGCGCAAGGCGAACGCCTGGTCGCGGTGGGCCGGGTGCTGAAGCCCGGGCGCACACTGATCGTGGCGCAGGGCGAGGTCTACGTCGAACAGGCGGCGCAGCAGGGCCGCCGCAAGCAGGTGGCCACCATGCTGATGACGCTGTGCGTGGTCAAGACCCTGGATCACGTCTGAAGCACGAATACAAAGCGAATCCAAACAGGAGACCGACATGACCGAACTGCCCGGCCTGAAATTCGACCTCGGCGAAGACATCGAGATGCTGCGCGATTCCGTGCGTACCTGGGCCCAGGCCGAACTGGCCCCGCGCGCGGGGGAGATCGACCGCACCGACCAGTTCCCGATGGACGCCTGGAAGAAGATGGGCGACCTCGGCGTGCTCGGCATCACCGTGGCCGAGGAATACGGCGGCGCCAACATGGGCTACCTGGCGCACATGATCGCGATGGAAGAGATCAGCCGCGCCTCGGCGTCGGTGGGCCTGTCGTACGGCGCGCACTCGAACCTGTGCGTGAACCAGATCCACCGCAACGGCACGGCCGCGCAGAAGGCGAAGTACCTGCCCAAGCTGGTGTCGGGCGAATGGATCGGCGCGCTGGCGATGAGCGAGCCCAACGCCGGCTCCGACGTGGTCAGCATGAAGCTGCGCGCGGAACTGAAAGGCGACCGCTACGTGCTCAACGGCACCAAGATGTGGATCACCAACGGCCCGGACTGCGACGTGCTGGTGGTTTACGCCAAGACCGAGCCCGAGCTGGGCGCGCGCGGCATGACCGCCTTTATCGTCGAGAAGGGCATGAAGGGCTTCTCCGTGGCGCAGAAGCTGGACAAGCTGGGTATGCGCGGCTCGCACACCGGCGAGCTGGTGTTCGAGGACGTGGAGGTGCCGGCCGAGAACATCCTCGGCGCCGAGAACAGCGGCGCCAGGGTGCTGATGAGCGGGCTGGACTACGAGCGCGCCGTGCTGTCGGGCGGCCCGGTCGGCATCATGCAGGCGTGCATGGACGTGGTGACGCCGTATATCCACGACCGCAAGCAGTTCGGCCAGAGCATCGGCGAATTCCAGCTGATCCAGGGCAAGGTGGCCGACATGTACACCACGCTGCAGGCGGCGCGCAGCTACCTGTACACGGTCGGCAAGAACCTGGACGCGCTCGGCAGCGACCACGTGCGCCAGGTGCGCAAGGACTGCGCCGCGGTGATCCTGTACACGGCCGAGAAGGCCACCTGGATGGCGGGCGAGACCGTGCAGATCCTGGGCGGCAACGGCTATATCAACGAATACCCGGCCGGGCGCCTGTGGCGCGACGCCAAGCTGTACGAGATCGGCGCCGGCACCTCTGAGATCCGCCGCATGCTGATCGGCCGCGAGCTGTTCGCGGAAACGATGTAACGGCATGCCGGGAGGGGCGCCGGATTCACCTCCGGCGCCCCCGGACATCCGCAGCGCTCCCCCGGAACCCATTTACAATCTCACTACCCGTCGCAAGACCGTCACGCAGTCGCCCCCCGTCGACCCATGTCCCACTTCCCCAAACTGCTCTCTTCGCAGATTGCCTTCGATGTGGCGAGAACGATGCTCGACGGGTTCGACAAGCACTACCGGCTGTTCCGCGAGGTCAGCCACCAGGCCAAGCTCAAGTTCGAGGCCGGCGACTGGCACGGGCTGCAGCAGATCCAGCGCGACCGCATCGCCTTCTATAACGAGCGCGTGCGCGAATCGAGCATCATTCTGGAAGACGAGTACGACGCCGAGAACATCGACGACGAGATCTGGCAGCAGATCAAGCTGCACTACATCGGGCTGCTGACCAACCACCACCAGCCCGAACTGGCCGAGACCTTCTTCAACTCGGTCTGCACGCGCATCCTGCACCGCTCGTACTTCAACAACGATTTCATCTTCGTGCGCCCGGCGATCTCGACCGAGTACATCGAGAACGAGGAATCGCCGACGCGGCCGACCTTCCGCGCCTACTATCCGGGCAGCCGCGAGGGCATGGCGGCGTGTTTCGAGCGCATCGTGCACAACTTCCAGCTCGAGCGCCCGTTCGAAGACCTGGCGCGCGATATCGGCTACGTGGTGCGCGCCGTCGGCGAGCATTTCGGCGACTTCCGCACCGCGCCGAATTTCCAGATCCATACGCTGTCGTCGCTGTTCTACCGCAACAAGTCGGCCTTCATCATCGGCCGCATCCTGAACGGCGACCGCACCTTCCCGCTGGCGATCCCGATCGTGCACGGCCCGTCGGGCAAGCTGGTGCTGGACTCGGTGCTGCTGAAGAAAGAACAGCTGCTGATCCTGTTCTCGTTCACGCATTCCTACTTCATGGTCGACATGGAGATCCCGTCGGCCTACGTGACCTTCCTGCGCGACATCATGCCGCGCAAGCCGCGCGCGGAGATCTACACGTCGCTGGGTTTGCAGAAGCAGGGCAAGAACCTGTTCTACCGCGATTTCCTGCATCACCTGCAGCATTCGTCGGACAAGTTCATCGTCGCGCCCGGCATCCGCGGGCTGGTGATGCTGGTGTTCACGCTGCCGTCGTACCCGTACGTGTTCAAGGTCATCAAGGACTTCTTCCCGGCGCCCAAGGAAACCACGCGCGAACTGGTGAAGTCGAAGTACCAGCTGGTCAAGCAGCACGATCGCGTCGGCCGCATGGCCGATACGCTGGAGTACTCCGACGTGGCCTTCCCGCTGTCGCGCTTCGATGAAGCGCTGGTGCGCGAGTTCGAGCAGCACGCGCCGTCGATGATCGAATACCAGCGCGACAAGCACGGCGGCGAGGAAATCGTGGTGCGCCACGTCTATATCGAACGCCGCATGACGCCGCTGAACATCTACCTGCAGGAAGGCACCGACGCGCAGGTCGAGCACGGCGTGCTGGAATACGGCAACGCCATCAAGGAACTGATGGCCGCCAATATCTTCCCGGGCGACATGCTGTACAAGAACTTCGGCGTCACGCGGCACGGGCGCGTGGTGTTCTACGATTACGACGAGATCGAGTACCTGACCGATTGCAATATCCGCAACGTGCCGCAACCGCGCAACGAGGAAGAGGAGATGTCGGGCGAGGTCTGGTACACGGTGCGTCCGCACGATATTTTTCCCGAGACATTCCGCACGTTCCTGCTGGGCGATGCGCGCGTGCGCGCGGCGTTCCTGCGGCACCACGCGGATTTTTTCGACCCTGCCATGTGGCAGGGTCACAAGGACCGGCTGCTGGCCGGACATGTCCATGACTTTTTTGCCTATCACCCTGCCGAGCGATTCATCAACCGCTACGGCGCTGTCTCTGAACTGCCTGCCGCCGACCCTGCAAGGAGAGTCGCATGAATGACGCCATCGCCCAGCTGTTCCGCAACAACCGTGACTGGGTGGACCGCGTCAACGCGGAAGATCCAACCTTCTTCACCCGCCTGGCCAACCAGCAGGCGCCGGAATACCTGTGGATCGGCTGCTCCGATTCGCGCGTGCCGGCCAACCAGATCCTGGGACTGGCCCCGGGCGAGGTGTTCGTCCACCGCAATATCGCCAACGTGATCGCGCACAGCGACCTGAACGCGCTGTCGGTGATCCAGTTCGCCGTGGAAGTGCTCAAGGTACGCCATATCACGGTGGTGGGCCACTACGGCTGTGGCGGCGTCAAGGTCGCGCTCAAGCGCGAGCGCATCGGCCTGGCCGACAACTGGCTGCGCCATGTGCGCGACGTGGCCGACAAGCATGAGGCCTACCTCGGCACCGTGCTGCGCGAGGAAGACGCGCATACCCGGCTGTGCGAACTGAACGTGATCGAGCAGGTCAGCAATATCTGCCAGACCACGGTGATCCAGGACGCCTGGGACCGCGGCCAGGCCGTCACGGTGCACGGCTGGATCTACGGCGTGTCCGACGGCCTGCTGCGCGACCTGGGCATGGCCGCCAGCAACAACGACGAGCTGCGCGAGCAACTGGCCGTGGCCTACCGCCAGTACGGCGATCCGCCGCAGGCGTCAATCCGCTGACGCGCTGGTCCTGCACCAGGCACCACTAACGCAACCATACCGATCCAGGAGACCCGACATGGAAGAGATCGTCATCGTTTCAGCCGCCCGCACGCCTATGGCTGCGTTCCAGGGCGAATTTGCCAGCGTGACCGCGCCGCAGCTCGGCGCCGCCGCCATCCGCGCGGCGGTAGAGCGCGCCGGCCTGAAGCCGGAGCAGGTGGAAGAAGTGGTGTTCGGCTGCGTGCTGCCCGCCGGCCAGGGCCAGGCGCCGGCACGCCAGGCCGCGCTGGGCGCGGGCCTGCCGCTGGCCGTGGGCTGCACCACCGTCAACAAGATGTGCGGCTCGGGCATGCGCGCGGCGATGACCGTCTATGACGGCCTGATCGCCGGCTCGTTCGATGTCGCGGTCGCCGGCGGCATGGAAAGCATGACCAACGCGCCGTACCTGATCCCGAAGGGCCGCGGCGGCTATCGCATCGGCCACGGCATGATCTACGACCACATGATGCTGGACGGCCTGGAAGACGCGTATGACAAGGGCCGCGCCATGGGCACCTTCGGCGAGGACTGCGCCGCCAAGTATGGCTTCACGCGCCAGCAGCAGGACGAATTCGCGATGGAAAGCGTGCGCCGCGCGCAGCAGGCCACCGAGAAGGGCGACTTCCGCTGGGAAATCGCGCCGGTGACGGTATCGGGCAAGGGCGGCGACACGGTGATCGACACCGACGAAGGCCCGCGCCGCATCAAGCTCGACAAGATCCCGTCGCTGAAGCCCGCCTTTGCCAAGGACGGCACCATCACCGCCGCATCGTCGTCGTCGATCAACGACGGTGCCTCGGCGCTGGTGATGATGCGTGCTTCCACGGCGAAAAAGCTGGGCCTGCAGCCGATCGCCCGCATGCTGGGCCACACCACGCATGCGCAGGCGCCGGGCTGGTTCACCACCGCGCCGGTGGAAGCCATCGCCAAGCTGTACCGCAAGCTGGACTGGAACACCGACAGCGTCGACCTGTTCGAGATCAACGAGGCCTTCGCCGTGGTGCCGATGGCGGCGATGCACGATCTGAAGATCCCGCGCGACAAGGTCAATATCCACGGCGGCGCGTGTGCGCTGGGGCATCCGATCGGGGCCTCGGGCGCGCGCATCATGACCACGCTGATCGGCGCGCTGCGCAAGACCGGCGGCAAGCGTGGGGTGGCGAGCTTGTGTATTGGTGGTGGTGAGGCAACGGCGGTGGGGATTGAGATCCTGTAAGGGCTTTCGCTTCCCGCTTGTTTTCTCCCATCTCCCGCATGCGGGAGAGGGGAGCCATGCAGAGGCAGTTTGCTGAACCCGTCGGTACCAGACCAAGGAGCAACCCTTGCCAACCGTCCTGATCCTCGGTGCCTCCCGCGGCATCGGCCTTGAATTCGTCCGCCAGTACCGCGCCGACGGCTGGCGCGTCATCGCGGCGGCACGCACGCTGGAAGGCGTGGGCGCGCTGCAGGCGCTTGGCGCCGAAGCCCATCAGGTAGACCTGTCGGATCCCGGCGCTGTCGCCGGGCTGGGCTGGAAGCTCGACGGCGAAGCGCTCGACGTGGCGATCTACAACGCCGGCGTGCTGGGCCCGCGCACCGAAGGCGCGCAGCCGGTGACGCCGCAGGACTTCGACCGGGTGATGCACGTCAACGTGCTCGGCCCGATGATGGCGCTGCCGCTGGTGCTGCCCTATGTCGAGGCCGGACAGTCCGGCCACGGCGGCGTGCTGGCGGTGCTGTCCTCGCGCATGGGCAGCATCGGCGGCATGGAGCACAACGGCAGCTGGCTGTACCGCGTCAGCAAGGCCGGCGCCAACGCAGCGCTGCGCGCGGTCTCGCTCGACGCGCGCCATGCCACCTGCGTGGCGCTGCACCCCGGTTGGGTCAAGACTGACATGGGCGGCCAGGAAGCCGACCTGACCGTGCAGCAGAGCGTCAAGGGCATGCGCCAGGTGCTGGCCGGCGTCAAGCGGCGCGACAACGGCACTTTCCACAACTACGACGGCACGCCGATCCCCTGGTGATCGCGGCGCGCACGACCAACCGACCATCGATATGCTGCTGACCCCCGAACAGGAAATGATCCGCGACGCCGTGCGCCAGTTCGCGCAGGAGGTGATCGCGCCGCAGGCCGCGCAGTGGGACCGCGACAAGACCTTTCCCAAGGACGTGCATCGCGAACTGGCCACGCTGGGCGCCTATGGCGTGGCCGTGCCGGAAGAATACGGCGGCGCTGGCCTGGACTACCTGTCGCTTGCGCTGATCCTGGAAGAGATCGCGGCCGGCGACGGCGGCACCTCCACCGTCATCAGCGTCAACAACTGCCCGGTGTGCAGCATGCTGATGTCATTCGCCAGCGAGGCGCAGAAGCAGCAGTGGCTGGTGCCGCTGGCGCGCGGCGAGATGCTCGGCGCGTTCTGCCTGACCGAGCCGCACGTCGGCTCCGATGCCTCGGCGCTGCGCACCACGGCGGTTCGTGACGGCGACGACTACGTGCTCAACGGCGTCAAGCAGTTCATCACCAGCGGCAAGAACGCCGACGTGGCGATCGTGCTGGCGGTGACCGACAAGGCCGCCGGCAAGCGCGGCATCAGCGCGTTTATCGTGCCGACTTCCACGCCCGGCTATGTTGTGGCGCGTCTGGAAGACAAGCTCGGCCAGCATTCGTCGGACACTGCGCAGATCCTGTTCGAGGACTGCCGCGTGCCGGCGGCCAACCTGCTGGGCGACGAGGGCGGCGGCTACAAGATGGCGCTGTCGGGGCTGGAGGGCGGGCGCATCGGCATCGCCTCGCAGAGCATCGGCATGGCGCGCGCCGCGTTTGAAGCGGCGCTGGCGTACGCCAGGGAACGCGAGAGTTTCGGCCAGCCCCTGTTCCAGCACCAGGCGGTGCAGTTCCGCCTGGCCGAGATGGCCACGCGCATCGACGTCGCGCGCCAGATGGTGTGGCACGCGGCGGCGCTGCGCGACGCCGGCCGCCCGTGCCTGAAGGAAGCGGCGATGGCCAAGCTCTTTGCCAGCGAGATAGCGGAGCGGGTCTGCTCGGACGCGATCCAGGTGTTCGGCGGCTATGGCTATGTCAGCGACTTCCCGGTCGAGCGCATCTACCGCGACGTGCGCGTGTGCCAGATCTACGAGGGCACCAGCGATATCCAGAAGATCCTGATTGCGCGCGCGCTGGCCTGACCCGGGCTTAAAAAGCGTACGATGATGCCATGTGCCGCCGGCGCCCCCGGCAACAGGCGGCACGACCGCCTGGACAACAAGGAAAAGAAACCCGCATGACCGCAGTAACCCAGGGCCATTCCGGCCGTTTCGATTGCGTGATCTTCGACTGCGACGGCGTGCTCGTCGACAGCGAGCCCATCGTCAACCGCGTGCTCAACCAGATGCTGAACGAACTCGGCATCGGGATCTCGCTGGAAGACTCCACGCGCCTGTTCCTCGGCCGCGCCGTGCGCGAGGAACTGGGCATGATCGAACGCATGCGCGGCGCGCCGCTGCCCGAGAACTGGCTGTCGACCTGGCTGGCGCGCCGCAACGCGGTGCTCGAGGCCGAAGTGGCGGCCGTGGCGCATGTGCGCGACGCCATCGGCAAGATCGCCGCCACCGGCATGCCGGTGTGCGTGGCGTCGGGCGCGGACCGCATCAAGGTCAAGCTGCAGCTGACCAAGACCGGGCTGGTCGAGCTGTTCCAGCAGGATGAGCGCGAGCATATCTTCTCCGCCACCGAAGTGGCGCGCAGCAAGCCCGCGCCCGACGTGTACCTGCTGGCGGCGCGCACCATGGGCGTCGAGCCGGCGCGGTGCGCCGTGATCGAAGACAGCCCCACCGGCGTCACCGCCGGCGTGGCCGCGGGCATGACGGTGTTCGGCTACGCCGCGCGCAACGACGCCGCGTCGCTGCGCGAAGCCGGTGCACACACGCTCTTCACCGACATGCGCGAGCTGCCGGAGCTGGTGGGATGACTGCGCGCCGCCCGCCCAAGGCCGGTCCGGTGCCGTGCCCATGCGGCGGCGCCGACTATGCTGCGTGCTGCGGCCGCTTCCATCGCGGCGAGGCGCTGCCGCCCAACGCGGAAGCGCTGATGCGCTCGCGCTACAGCGCCTATGTGCTGAACGACACTGACTGGCTGCGCCAGACGTGGCATCCGTCTACCTGTCCGGCGGACCTTGCGCCAGACACCGCCACGCGCTGGCTCGGGTTGTCGGTGAAGGCGCACGCGCAGCAGGACGACACCCATGCCGAAGTGGAGTTCGTCGCGCGCTACAAGGTCGGCGGGCGCGCCTGGCGGCTGCATGAGCGCAGCCGCTTCGTGCACGAGCCGCGCGCGCCCGGCGAGACCCCGCGCTGGCTCTATGTGGATGGCGACATGATCGGGGAAGCGCCATGAGCATCGCCACATAGGCCGGCCTCCATCCCTCGCATGCAGCGCAGGCTGGACGGATCCCCACCAAGACCCTAGCAACGAGACGATACGATGCCCACGCTGGAAACCAAACTGAACGCCCGCTCGGAATCGTTCAAGGCCAATGCCGACGCGATGCGGGAACTGGTGGCCGACCTCAAGGCGAAGGTCGCAAAGCTGGCGCAGGGCGGCGGTGACGATGCGCGCAACAAGCACCTGTCGCGCGGCAAGCTGCTGCCGCGCGACCGCGTGCAGCAACTGCTCGACCCGGGCACGCCGTTCCTGGAGCTGTCGCAGCTTGCCGCCTACGACATGTATGACGATGCCGCGCCGGGCGCGGGCATCATCACCGGTATCGGCCGCGTGGCCGGGCAGGAGTGCGTGATCGTCTGCAACGACGCCACCGTCAAGGGCGGCACGTATTATCCGATGACGGTCAAGAAGCATGTGCGCGCGCAGGAGATCGCCGAGCAGAACAACCTGCCGTGCATCTACCTGGTCGATTCCGGCGGCGCCAACCTGCCCAACCAGGACGACGTGTTCCCCGACCGCGACCACTTCGGCCGCATCTTCTACAACCAGGCCAACCTGTCCAAGCAGGGCATCCCGCAGATCGCGGTGGTGATGGGCTCGTGCACCGCCGGCGGCGCGTACGTGCCGGCGATGAGCGACGAGTCGATCATCGTCAAGAACCAGGGCACTATCTTCCTGGGCGGCCCGCCGCTGGTGAAGGCCGCCACCGGCGAGGAGGTGAGCGCCGAGGACCTGGGCGGCGCCGACGTGCATACGCGCCTGTCCGGCGTGGCCGACTACTTCGCGCAGAACGACCACCACGCGCTGAGCCTGGCGCGCAATATCGTGCAGCACCTGAACCGGCGCAAGCCGGACCAGATCCGCCTGCACGAGCCGGTCGAGCCGCTGTACGCGGTGGAAGAACTGTATGGCGTGATCCCCACCGACACGCGCAAGCCCTATGACGTGCGCGAGGTAATCGCGCGCATCGTCGACGGCTCCGAGTTCGACGAATTCAAGGCGCGCTACGGCACCACGCTGGTGTGCGGCTTTGCGCGCATCTGGGGCTACCCGGTCGGCATCGTCGCCAACAACGGCATCCTGTTCTCGGAGTCGGCGCTGAAGGGCGCGCACTTTATCGAGCTGTGCTGCCAGCGCAAGATCCCGCTGGTGTTCCTGCAGAACATCACCGGCTTCATGGTGGGGCGCAAGTACGAGAACGAAGGCATCGCCCGCAATGGCGCCAAGATGGTGACCGCGGTGGCGACGGCGCAGGTGCCCAAGTTCACGGTGATCGTCGGCGGCTCGTTCGGGGCCGGCAACTACGGCATGTGCGGGCGTGCCTATTCGCCGCGCTTTTTATGGATGTGGCCGAATGCGCGCATCTCGGTGATGGGCGGCGAGCAGGCGGCGAGCGTGCTGGCGACGGTGCGCCGCGATGGTATCGAAGCGAAAGGCGGCAAGTGGAGCGCGGAGGAAGAGGATGCGTTCAAGCAGCCGATCCGCGACCAGTACGAGCACCAGGGCCACCCGTACTACGCCAGCGCGCGGCTGTGGGACGACGGCGTGATCGATCCCGCGCAGACGCGCACGGTGCTGGGGCTGGGCCTGTCGGCCAGCCTGAACGCGCCGATCGAGGACATGAAATTCGGCGTGTTCCGCATGTAGCGCCGTCACGGCATCGTCGCTGTCTGCTTTACTGGTTTCATGGCTTCATCGGTTTCATCGGTTTTTTGGCTGCTACTTCCATGCGTTGCGTGACCCGTCTGCTTTCCTGCCTTGCCACGGTGCTGGCCTTGCTGCCGGCGCTGCCGGCGCCGGCGCAGACCGGGGCCGGCACCGGGCAGGCCACGCCGCGCATGCGTTTCACCGAGCAGGTGGTGATGCTGCCCAAGGCCGCGATACCGTCGCGCATCGACCTGGAAGCGACGGTGTTCAAGCCGCCGGGAGAAGGGCCGTTCCCGCTGGTGGTGATCAACCACGGCAAGGCGCCGGGCCGGCCTTTCATGCAGGGGCGCGCGCGCTTCGCGGCGCAGAGCGCCGAGTTCCTGCGCCGCGGCTACGCGGTGGTGCTGCCGATGCGGCAGGGTTTTGCGCGCTCGGGCGGCGCCTACGTGGGCGGCAGCTGCGACATCGAGGCCAACGGCATGATGCAGGCCGACGACGTGGTGGCCGCGCTCGACTACATGGCCACGCTGCCCTATATCGACATGGAGCGCATCGTGGTGATCGGGCAGTCGCACGGCGGGCTGACCACGATGGCCTTCAGCACCATCGGCTATCCCGGCGTGCGTGGCGTGGTCAACTTTGCCGGCGGGCTGCGCAACCTGAATTGCGCGGACTGGGAAGACCGGCTGGTCGACGCCTTCGCGAGCTATGGCAGCTCCGCGCGCTACCCGTCGCTGTGGGTGTACGGCGACAATGACAGCTACTGGCCGGTGCCATTGCCCGGCCGCATGTTCAACGCATACAAGGCGCAGGCCAAGGGAGAAGCGGCCAGGGCCTGGCTGGTCGACGTGGGCGACTTCGGCAACGACTCGCACCGGCTGTTCAGCGCGCGCGAAGGCATCCCGCTGTGGCTGCCCGAGGTCGCCGCATTTTTCCACTCGCTCGGCCTGCCGTTCGAGACCGGCTCCTGAGCCGCATCCGCCAATCATTCAGACATCCGCCAACGGAGCGAACCATGGAATTCACCACCCTCACCGTCAATATCGCCAACCACGTCGCCACCGTGACGCTGAACCGGCCCGACGTGCGCAATGCCTTCAACGAGACCGTGATCGCCGAAGTCACCGGCGCCTTCCGCGCGCTCGGCGACATGGACGAGGTGCGCGCCATCGTGCTGGCCGGCAATGGCCCGGCCTTCTGCGCAGGCGCCGACCTGAACTGGATGAAGAAGATGGCCGGCTACTCCGATGACCAGAACCGTGCCGATGCGCTGACGCTGGCGCAGATGCTGCATACGGTGTGGTCGTGCCCGCGCCCGGTGATCGCGCGCATCCAGGGCGACACCTATGCCGGCGGCATGGGGCTGGTTGCCGCGTGCGATATCGCGGTTGCCGCCGAGCACGCGCATTTCTGCCTGTCCGAGGCGCGCCTGGGGCTGCTGCCCGCCACCATCAGCCCCTACGTGATCCGCGCCATGGGCGAGCAGGCGGCGCGCCGCTACTTCATCACCGCCGAGCGCTTCGACTCGGCCGAGGCGCTGCGGCTCGGCTTCGTGCACGCGGTGGTTCCGGCCGAAGCGCTCGACGCCAAGGTGGCCGAGCTGGCGGCCGCGCTGGTCGGCAACAGCCCGAACGCCGTGCGCGAGAGCAAGCGCCTGGTGCAGGAAATCGCGGGGCGGATGATCGATGACGACCTGCTGGCGGATACGGCTGACCGGATCGCGAAGATCCGCGCGTCGGAGGAAGGGAAGGAAGGGGTGCGGTCGTTCCTGGAAAAGCGGTCGCCGTCGTGGCGGCCGGCCTGAGGCTTTAATCCAACCGAGTGTTTGCGCCCCTCTCCCGCGTGCGGGAGAGGGACGCCACGTTGCAGCACACCGGAAGCTTGCAGCTCCGAAAAAAAGCTCGCCGAATTTTGCGTGGAGATCGCGGCACGCTAAGCGCAAGACTGGTGCTTCATCCCGATAACATCCCCCAATTCCTGCCAAATCACCCCCAAATCAAGAAATTCGGCAACATTGCCAACCCCAAGGAGACATCCCTAACATGACCCTCCCAACCCGTCCGCCAACGTCGCGTACCCGGTCCAGCCGGCAGCGCCAGACACCCGGGCGGTCAACAAAGGAGGGCTACCTTGGATCACCTGTCCCTTTCCCCAGGCGGCGCGCAGTCGCTGGGCCAGCGCAGCCGCAACGCGGTCTGGCACCCCTGCACCCGCCTGCGCCCCGATGACGACGCCCTGCCGCTGGCGATCGTGCGCGGCGAAGGCCCGTGGCTGTTCGATGCCGACAGCCGCCGCTATTTCGACGCCACCAGCTCGTGGTGGGTCAACCTGTTCGGCCACGCCAACCCGCGCATCAACGCCGCGCTGGCGAGCCAGCTGGAGACGCTCGAGCATGTGATGCTCGCCGGCTGCACGCATGCACCCGCGGTGGAGCTGGCCGAGCGCCTGTCCGCGCTGAGCGGCGGCGCGCTCGGCAATGTGTTCTACGCCTCGGATGGCGCCTCGGCGGTCGAGATCGCGCTGAAGATGAGCTTCCACTACTGGCGCAACACCGGACTGCCGGCCAAGCGGGAGTTCGTCTGCCTGCGCAACGGCTACCACGGCGAGACCGTGGGCGCGCTCGCGGTGACCGACGTGGAGATCTTCCGCGACGCCTACGACTCGCTGATCCGCCGCGCCCACGTGGTGATGTCGCCCGACGCGCGCCAGGCCTTGCGCGGCGAATCGGCCGCCGACGTGGCCGCGCGCGCGCTGGCGGAGCTGGAAACGCTGCTGCGCGAGCGCGCCGGCCAGATCGCCGCGCTGATCGTCGAGCCGCTGGTGCAGGGCGCCGCCGGCATGGCGATGCATGACCCGTCCTACCTCGACGGCGCGCGCGCGCTGTGCGATCGCTACCGGATCCACCTGATCGCCGACGAGATCGCGGTCGGCTGCGGCCGCACCGGGACCTTCTTCGCATGGGAGCAGTCGCGCGGCGAAGCCGCGGCCGAGACGCCGCTGCCCGCGCATGCGTGGCCCGATTTCCTGTGCCTGTCCAAGGGCATCAGCGGCGGCTACCTGCCGCTGTCGCTGGTGCTGTCGCGCCCGGAAATCCAGCGCGCCTTTGTTGCCGACGAACTGGCGCGCAGCTTCCTGCATTCGCACTCATACACCGGCAACCCGCTCGCCTGCCGCGCCGCGCTGGCCACGCTCGACCTGTTCGAGCAGGACAACGTGATCGGGCAGAACCGCGAGCGCGCCCGCTGGCTGGCCGACGCGATGGCGCCGCTGGCCGCCGACGCGCGCCTGCAGCACGTGCGCCAGCGCGGCCTGGTCTGGGCCGCCGATGTGCGCGACGACGTGGCCGGCGCCGATTTCTCATCGCGCTTCCACCATGCCGCGCGCGCGCGCGAGCTGTTGGTGCGCCCCATCGGCAACACGCTGTACGTGCTGCCGCCCTATGTCTTCGATGCCGCGCAGGCAAGCTGGCTGGGCCAGCAATTGCTGGCCACGCTCGACGATGTCACCACCGGCGCGGAGGTCCGCCATGCTGCTTGAACAACTGAAACAGGCCGCCGCACAGCGCCAGCAACTGGCGCTGACGCGCCGCCGCCGCATCGCCCATACCGCGTGCGCGCCGCACCAGGCCGTGGGTGCCGCCGATGCGCAGCCACAGCCGCTGCTGACTTTCTGCAGCAACGATTACCTCGGACTGGCCAACCACCCGAAGGTGATCGCCGCGCTGGCGGAAGGCGCGCACCGCTACGGCGCCGGCAGCGGCGCTTCGCACTTGGTCAGCGGCCATTCGCTGGCGCATGCGCAGCTGGAGGAGGAACTGGCACGCTGGTTCGCGCCGCAAATCCCGCATGCGCAGACGCTGTATTTCTGCACCGGCTACATGGCCAACATGGCGGTGCTGACCGCGCTGGGCACGGCGGGCGCGACGCTGTTCTGCGAATCGCTCAACCATGCCTCGCTGATCGACGGCGCCCGGCTGGCGCGCGCCGACGTGCAGCGCTACCCGCATTGCGACACCGTCGCGCTGGAAGCGCTGCTGGCGGCGAGCACCAGCGAGCGCAAGCTGATCGTCACCGACAGCGTGTTCAGCATGGACGGCAACGTCGCGCCGCTGCGCGAGCTGCTGGCACTGGCGGAGCGCTACGACGCGTGGATCATCGTCGATGACGCGCATGGCTTCGGCGTGCTGGGCGAGCAGGGCCACGGCGTGCTGGAAGCGCTGGGGCTGTCGTCCGAGCGCTTTATCTACATCGGCACGCTCGGCAAGGCCGCCGGCGTGGCGGGCGCGTTCGTCGCCGCGCACGAGACCGTGATCGAGCACCTGGTCAACACCGCGCGGCCATACATCTACACCACGGCCGCGCCGCCGGCGGTAGCGCATGCGCTGCTGGCCAGCCTGGCGATCATCGAAGGCGAGGAAGGCCGGCAACGCCGCGCGCAACTGGCGCGCTGCATCGCGCGGCTGCGCGAAGGCCTGGCGCGGCTGGCGGCCAGCGCGGGTTGGTCGCTGGGCGAGAGCCAGACCGCGATCCAGCCGCTGATCATCGGCGATAACGCCGCGTCGCTGGCGCTGTCGGCGGCGCTGGAAGCCGGCGGCATCCGCGTCGGCGCGATCCGGCCGCCGACCGTGCCGGAAGGCACCGCGCGGCTGCGCATCACGCTGTGCGCCGCGCACGACGAGGCCGATGTGCAACGGCTGCTCGACGCGCTGTCCGAGGCGATGCCGCGCAAGGAGGCTGCATGACCGCGCCGCGCAATTTCGCCTCCTTCGTCACCGGTACTGATACCGGCGTCGGCAAGACCCACGCCAGCGCCACGCTGCTGCATGCGTTGAAGGGCGCCGGCTACCGCAGCGCGGGCATGAAGCCCGTCGCCAGCGGCAGCGAATGGCGCGATGGCCACTGGCACAACGACGACGTGGCGCAGCTGCGCGCCGCCAGTTCGGTGACGGTGCCGCTCGGCCATACCTGTCCGTTCCTGCTGCGCACACCGTGCTCGCCGCATCTGGCCGCGGCGCGGGAAGGGGTGCGCATCACCCGCGCACCGATCCGCGCTGCCTTCGACGCGCTGCGCCGGCAGGCCGACGCTGTGGTGGTGGAGGGCGTGGGCGGCTTCCACGTCCCGCTGGATGCCGGCGCGGTGCGCTGGAGCACCGCCGACCTGGCCGTGATGCTGGGCCTGCCGGTGGTGATGGTGGTCGGCATCCGCCTCGGCTGCCTCAACCACGCCGTGCTGACCGCCGAAGCGATCCGCGCGCGCGGCCTGGTGCTGGCCGGCTGGATCGCCAACCGCGTCGACCCCGACCTGCTGCTCGCCGACGAGAACATCGCCACGCTGCATGCATCGCTGGACGCGCCGTGCCTGGGCGAGCTGCCGTGGCAACTCGACCCCGCCGCCTCAGCAGGGCGCCTCGACCTCGCGCCGCTGTTCGCCGCCACCGCCAGATCCCGGGCCGAGGCCGCCGGCCTCGCCGCCTGAACCACAATCCGACTGAAAACAACATGACCCAAGCCCACACCGTTACCACCATCTCCGCCGAATCGCTGCGCCAGATTGCCCGCCAGCATGCATTGCCCGACGACGCCAAATGGCGCGTCGACGACGTTGCCGCGCTGTTCGCGCTGCCGTTCAACGACTTGCTGTTCCGCGCCCAGCAGGTGCATCGCGAGAATTTCGACGCCAACACCGTGCAGCTCTCGACGCTGCTGTCGATCAAGACCGGCGGCTGCGAAGAGGATTGCGGCTACTGCCCGCAAAGCGCGCACCACGACGCCGGCGTCAAGGCCGAGAAACTGATGGCGCTGGACGAGGTGCTCGACGCCGCGCGCGCCGCCAAGGCCAACGGCGCCACGCGTTTCTGCATGGGCGCCGCCTGGCGCAGCCCCAAGGACCGCCACCTCGAGCCGGTGATGGACATGGTGCGCGAGGTCAAGGCGATGGGCCTGGAGACCTGCGTCACGCTGGGCATGCTCAAGGCCGAGCAGGCGCAGCAGCTAAAGGAAGCCGGGCTGGACTACTACAACCACAACCTGGATACCTCGCCCGAGTTCTACGGCAAGATCATCACCACGCGCACCTACCAGGACCGGCTCGACACCATCGGCCATGTGCGCGACGCCGGCATCAACGTCTGCTGCGGCGGCATCGTCGGCATGGGCGAATCGCGCGAGGCGCGCGCCGGCCTGATCGCGCAGCTGGCCAACATGGACCCGTACCCGGAGTCGGTGCCCATCAACAACCTGGTCCAGGTCGAAGGCACGCCGCTGGCCGGCACCGAGGCGCTGGACCCGTTCGAATTCGTCCGCACCATCGCGGTGGCCCGCATCACCATGCCCGGAGCGATGGTGCGCCTGTCGGCCGGCCGGGAAGCCATGGACGAGGCGCTGCAGGCGCTGTGCTTCATGGCCGGCGCCAATTCCATCTTCTACGGCGAAAAGCTGCTGACCACCGGCAACCCGCAGGCAGATCGCGACCGCGCCCTGCTGGCCCGGCTCGACATCCGCGCGGAGGGTTACGCGGGGTAGTTGAGCGGGATGGTCTCGCGGCAAGGTTACGTGAGATAGCGACGCGGAATTAACCCATTGGACACCTCCCCGCCGTAAGATGCCGATAACGGCATAACAAGGAGGGAGCCATGTTCAGCAAGATCCTGATTGCCAACCGCGGCGAGATCGCCTGCCGCGTGGCCGCCACCTGCCGCCGGCTCGGCATCCGCACCGTCGCGGTGTACTCGGATGCCGACGCCGATGCCCGCCACGTCGCCTTCTGCGACGAGGCCGTCCATATCGGCGGCGCCGCCGCGCGCGACAGCTACCTGCGCGCCGACCACATCATCGAGATGGCGAAGGAGACCGGCGCCCAGGCGATCCACCCGGGCTACGGCTTCCTGTCCGAGAACGAAGCCTTCGCCGAGGCCTGCGCCGCGGCGGGGCTGGTCTTTATCGGCCCGCCGGCCTCCGCGATCCACGCGATGGGCAGCAAGAGCGCGGCCAAGCAGCTGATGGAAAAGGCGTCGGTGCCGCTGGTGCCCGGCTACCACGGCGAAGACCAGGACCCGGCGCTGCTGCGCCGCGAGGCCGATCGCATCGGCTACCCGGTGCTGCTCAAGGCCAGCGCGGGCGGCGGCGGCAAGGGCATGCGCGTGGTCGAGTCGGGCGATGGCTTCGAGGCCGCGCTGGCGTCGGTCAAGCGCGAGGCCAGCGCCAGCTTCGGCGACGACAAGGTGCTGGTCGAGAAGTACCTGACGCGCCCGCGCCATATCGAGATCCAGGTATTTGCCGACACCCACGGCAACTGCGTCTACCTGTTCGAGCGCGACTGCTCGGTGCAGCGCCGGCACCAGAAGGTGCTGGAAGAGGCGCCCGCGCCGGGCATGACCGAAGAACGCCGCCGCGCCATGGGCGAAGCGGCAGTCGCCGCGGCCAAGGCGGTGGGCTATGTCGGCGCCGGCACCGTGGAATTCATCGCCGATTATTCCAACGGCGAGGACGGCTCCTTCTACTTCATGGAGATGAACACGCGCCTGCAGGTCGAGCATCCGGTCACCGAGATGATCACCGGACAGGACCTGGTCGAATGGCAACTGCGCGTCGCCGCCGGCGAGCCGCTGCCGCTGACGCAGCAGCAACTGCGCATCGACGGCCACGCGCTGGAGGCGCGCATCTACGCCGAGAACCCCGACAAGCAGTTCCTGCCCTCCACCGGCACGCTGCGCTTCCTGCGCACGCCGCCGGCGGTGCAGTTCATGCGCGGCGAGGACGCCCATGGCCCGGCGGGCATCCGCATCGATGCCGGCGTGCGCGAGGGCGACACCATCAGCCCGTACTACGACCCGATGATCGCCAAGCTGATCGTCTGGGGCAAGGACCGGGACGAGGCGCTGGCGCGGATGCGGCAGGCGCTGGCGGCGTATCACGTGGTCGGACTGTCGACCAACGTGGCGTTCCTGCAGCGGCTGGTCAAGTCCGAAGCGTTCCGCACTGCTGATCTGGACACGGGGCTGATCGATCGCAACGAGAAGACCCTGTTCCCGCCGCCGGCCCCGGTCGGCATGGAGATCATCGCGCTGGCGGTCGCCGCGCTGCTGGACCGCGAGGCGCGCGAATTGCGCATCGACGCCGCCGATCCGCACTCGCCGTGGACCCACGGCGGGGCATGGCGGCTCAATGGCGGCGTTTCGCGCCAGCTGCGCTTCGGCTACGGCGACCATGTGCTCGACGTGACGCTGAACACCAATGCGCGCGGCAGCACGCTGATCTATGCCGACCAGGCCGCGCCCTTCGCCAGCACCTGCCAGGCCGACGACCTGCGCGTCAACCTCGGCACCCGCCGTGCGCATGGGCAGGTGCACTGCGACCGCGAGACCTTCCATGTGTTCTATGGCGGGCGGCATGTCGCGCTGGCGTGGCTCGACCCGCTGGCCCACGCCGGCGAGGCCGAAGGCGAGGGCGGCAAGCTGACCGCGCCGATGCCGGGCAAGGTCATCGCGGTGATGGTCGAGCCCGGCAGCACGGTCACGCGCGGCACGCCGCTGCTGGTGATGGAAGCAATGAAGATGGAGCACACCATCAGCGCGCCGGCCGACGGCGTGGTCAGCGAAGTGCTCTATCGTGTCGGCGAGCAGGTGGCCGAAGGGGCGCAGCTGCTGGCGTTCGAGGGCAAGTAAGGGGCGCGTACGGTCCGGGTCCGGCCCGAAGCCTGACCCGGATCGCATTCCTCTGCCAAAATAGCCTTCTGGGTATCTGCTCACCCGTCGTTCCCGCCTGCGCGGGAATGACAGTCGATGCGCGCCCCGCAATATCCCCTGGAGACAAGATGAAGTTGCAGTTGTACGTCCCCGACGGCCGCTATGAGCCGTGGGTCGAAGGCTTTGCCGAAGCCCTGCCCGAAGCCGAATGCGTGACCTGGGAGGGCAGCCGGGGCGAGCCAGCCGACTACGCCGTGGTCTGGCGCCCGCCGGTGGAAATGCTGCGCGGCCGCACCGACCTGAAGGCGGTCTTCAACCTCGGCGCCGGCGTCGACGGCATCCTGCGGCTGCGCGACGAGGCACCCGATGCGCTGCCCGCAGGCGTGCCGATCGTGCGGCTGGACGATGCCGGCATGGCCGCGCAGATGGCCGAGTACGTCACCGCCGCCGTGCTGCGCTATTTCCGCAAGCTCGACGCCTACGAGGCGCAGGAACGCGCCGGCAACTGGAAATTCCTCAAGCCGCATCGCCGCGCCGACTTCACCATCGGCGTGATGGGCGTGGGCACGCTCGGCACCCATATCGCCCGCACGCTGGCCAGCTTCGGCTTCCCGGTGCGCGGCTGGAGCCGCACCGCGCGCGCGATCGAAGGCGTCAGCGGCTTCTATGGCGATGCGGGCCAGGCGCCGTTCCTGGACGGCCTGCGCGTGCTGGTCAATGTGCTGCCGCTGACCCCGCAAACCGAGAGCATCCTGAACACCGGCCTGTTCGCGCGGCTGGCGCAGGGCGCCTATGTGATCAACGTGGCGCGTGGCCAGCACCTGGTCGAGGAAGACCTGCTGGCCGCAGTGCAGTCGGGCCAGGTTGCGGGCGCCACGCTCGACGTGTTCCGCACCGAGCCGCTGCCGGCGGATCATCCGTTCTGGCAGGAGCCGCGCATCACGGTGACGCCGCATATTTCGGCGCTGACCCTGCGCGAGGACAGCATCGCCCAGATCGCCGGCAAGATCCGCGCGCTGCGCGCGGGCCAGCCGATTGCCGGCGTGGTCGACCTGCAGCGCGGGTACTGAGCGCCGCGGCACCCCACAACGAAGAACAGACAGCGAAGAACAGACAGGAGACGGCCATGACCATCCCGAACTACGTGAAGATCGTCGAAGTCGGCCCGCGCGACGGCCTGCAGAATGAAAAGGCCATGGTGCCGACCGACGTCAAGGTCGCGCTGGTCAACCAGCTGACCGACGCCGGCTTCGTCAATATCGAGGCCGCCTCGTTCGTCTCGCCCAAGTGGGTGCCGCAGATGGCCGATGGCGCGGATGTGATGGCCCGCATCCAGCGCCGGCCCGGCACGCTGTACTCGGTGCTGACGCCGAACATGAAGGGCTTCGAGGGCGCCATTGCCGCCGGCGCCGACGAGGTGGTGATCTTCGGCGCCGCCAGCGAGGCGTTCTCGCAGAAGAACATCAACTGCTCGATCGCCGAGTCGATCCGGCGCTTCGAACCGGTCGCCGCCGCGGCAAAAGAGAAGGGTGTGCGCCTGCGCGGCAGCATCTCGTGCGCGCTGGGCTGCCCGTACCAGGGCGAGGTCCCGGTCAGCGCCGTGGTCGACGTGGTGCGCCGCATGCGCGAGCTGGGCTGCGACGAGATCGATATCGCCGACACCATCGGCGTGGGCACGCCGGTGCGCGTGCAGGAAGTGATGCGCGCCGCCGCCGCGGAGTTCGCGCTGGACCGGCTCTCGGGGCATTTCCACGATACCTACGGCCAGGCGCTGTCCAATATCCTGGCCAGCCTGGAAGTGGGCATCGCGATCTTCCACGCCTCGGTCGCCGGGCTGGGCGGCTGCCCGTATGCCAAGGGCGCGACCGGCAACGTGGCCACCGAAGACGTGCTGTACATGCTGCACGGCATGGGCATCCATACCGGCATCGACCTGGAAGCGGTGGTGCGCACCGGCGACTACATCTCGCAGGCGATCGGCCGCGCCAACAGCTCGCGCGTGGGCCGGGCGCTGCTGACCAAGTGGGCCGCCGCCAGCGATGCGGCGCCGGCCTGCGCCTGAGTCCAGAAACAAGGAGAACCCATGACGGCAAGTAACGAAGCGCTGCCCGAATCCGCGCAGCGCGTGGCGGACCTGCTGGCCGGACTCGGCCACGACCGCCCGGTGGTGATGCTGCCCGCCACCGGCAAGACCTCCGCCGAAGCCGCGGCGGGGCTGGGCTGCAGCGTGGCGGAGATCGCCAAGTCGATCATCTTCCGCCGCGTCGAGGACGATGCGCCGGTGCTCGTGATCGCCAGCGGCAGCAACCGCGTCGACGAGGCCAAGGTGGCCGCCCGCGTTGGTGCGCTGGGCAAGGCCGATGCGCGCTTCGTGCGCGAGAAGACCGGCTATGCCATCGGCGGCGTCTGCCCGATCGGCCATGCGGTCGCGCCGGTGATGCTGCTCGACCAGGACCTGTTCCGCTACGACAGCCTGTGGGCCGCCGCCGGCCATCCGCATGCGGTGTTCAACCTGACGCCGCAGCAGCTGCAGCAGATGACCGGCGCGGAGGTTGCCGACGTGGCCGCCGGAGCGCCGGCATGAGCCCCGAGCTACGTCCGGGGCTGACCTTCAGCTGGCAATACACGGTGCCGCCCAAGGCCACCGTGCCGCGCCTGTACGACGATATTCCCTGCTGCCCGGAGATGCCCGACGTGCTGGCCACCGGCTACCTGGTCGGCATCATGGAATGCGCCTGCCTGCAGATGCTGCGCAAGCACCTGGACTGGCCGCGCGAGCAGTCGCTCGGCACGCTGGTCAGCTTCTCGCACCTGGCGCCGACGCCGCCGGGCATGACGGTGACGGTCAAGGGCCAGCTGGTCGAGGTGGACGGCCGCCGCCTGCGCTTCGAACTGAGCGCCTGGGATGGCGAGGACAAGATTTCCGAGGGCGTGCACGAGCGCCACATGATCGACGCGGGTCGCTTCAACGAGAAGGTGGCGGCCAAGGCGGCGCGGCAGCACAAACATGCCTGAAGCGCGCGCGGCAGCCACGCTTGCGGCATTGGCCGCGGAGCTTGCCGCGCAGGCCGCCCGGCTGGAATCGCCGGTGCCCTCGCCGTGCCGCAACGTCTGCCGCATGGACGCCGCCAGCGGCTACTGCGAGGGCTGCCTGCGCACCATCGAAGAGATCGCCGGCTGGTCATCGGCCAGCGACGAAGACAAGCGCCGCATCTGGGCGCAACTGCCCCGGCGCGCCGCCTGGCTGGCGGGCGAGGAGACACCCCCTTGAGCGAAGCATCGATGCCCGCGTTGCCCGCATTGCCCGACACCATGCGCGTGTTCGAGCGCGGCTGGCTGTCGGCCAACAACATCCTGTTCGTCGATGGCGACGAGACCGCGCTGGTGGACACCGGCTACGTCACGCATGCGCCCCAGACCGTGGCGCTGGTCGCTTCCGCGCTGCAGGGACGGCCGCTGGTGCGCATCCTCAACACCCACCTGCATTCGGACCATTGCGGCGGCAATGCCGCGCTGCAGGCACGCTGGCAGCCGCGTACCGCGATTCCCGCAGCCGAAGCCGCGGCCGTGGCCGCGTGGGATACCGAGGCGCTCACCTACCGTGCCACCGGACAGCAGTGCGACCGCTTCGGCTTCGACAGCGTGCTGCACGATGGCGATGCGGTGACGCTGGGCGGCATCGACTGGCAGGTGGTGGCCGCGCCAGGCCATGACCCGCATGCGGTGATGCTGTTCGCACCGGGGCCGCGCATCCTGATTTCCGGCGATGCGTTGTGGGAGAACGGCTTCGGCGTGATCTTTCCCGAGCTGGATGGCGAGAGCGGCTTCACCGAGCAGGCGGCCGTGCTGGCGCGCATCGCGGAGCTCGATGCGCGGCTGGTGATTCCCGGTCACGGGCCCATGTTTACCGACGTCGATGCCGCGGTCGAGCGCGCGACCGCGCGGCTGCGTCACCTCAGCGCCGATCCCGCGCGCAATGCCAGCCACGCGGTCAAGGTGCTGGTGAAGTTCAAGCTGCTGGAGCAGCAGCGGATGGCGCAGGCGGAGCTGGCGCGGTGGATGGCGGAGGCGCCGTTGATGGTGCGGATTCGCGACCGGTTCATGCCGGGGCAGGAGATGGCCGGGATTTCCGCGCAGACGGTGCGGGCGCTGGTGGGAGCGGGCGCGTTGGCGGTGGAGGGGGAGTGGGTGGTGAATCGGGATTGAGGTGGTTGCAGGGCTTGCGCGATGGGAAGCGCCAGCCCTCTCCCCGGCCCCTCTCCCGCTTGCGGGAGAGGGGCCGGGGGATAGGACCGGGGTCTCAACGAAGTCGCGCCAGCCGCTAAGCCGCCACGCGGCCTCAAAACGACGTCCTGAACCCCACCTTCACACTCCTGCCAGCCAGCGGCGCGATATCCCGCAGGATCGACGTCGCATTGCGCGCATCCTGGTTGGTAAGGTTATCCCCGCGCAGGTACACCAGCGTCTGCGTCCCGGCCACCTTGAACTTGTAGGTCAACGCCAGGCTTAGCAGCGTATATGCATCGGTCGGTGTGTCGTTGCTCGGCACGCGCGTCTGCTTGGCCGCGTACGTGACATCCACGCGCGCGCCCCACGGCCCCGCGCCATACACCAGCGCACCGCCCAGGCGCAGCGGTGCCAGCCGCGGCAGCGGCTCGCCGGTGTCGCGGTTCTCGCCACGCACGTAGTCGGCGCGCGCCTCGAAATCCAGCGTGTCGCTGGTGGTCAGCATCTTCTGCAGCAGCCGTGTCTTGCCCTCGGCCTCGAAGCCGTACAGCGTGGCCGGCACCCCCAGGTACTGGAACTCCGGTAGCGAATCCGGGCTGCCCGGGGCGACCACGTCGCCGGCCTCGTCGCGCGCGCGGCCCGTGGCCGACAGCGCCAGGTAATTGGCAAAGCGGCTGTAGTAGCCCGACACGCCCGCGCTGTGCGCCCCCGACTTGAAGCGCACGCCCAGGTCGATCGAGGTGGCGCGCTCCTTGTTGGCGTTGGGGTCGCCCAGCTCCCACGAGCCGGTGGCCACGTGCGGGCCGTTGGCGTACAGCTCGTAGAAGGTCGGCGCGCGTTCCGTGTAGGACAGGTTGCTGGTCAGCGACCACGCCGGGTTGACCTTGTACAGCAGGCCGGCCGAGGCGCTGGTGGCGTTGAAGCTGCGGTTGGCGTCGGCAAAGCGGTCGTTGCCGTTGGCGCTGGCCTTGATGCTGCTGTGGTCGAGCCGGCCGCCGAAGTTGAGCTTGAGGTCGCCCGACGCGGTCAGCGGCAGTTCCTCGAACAGGAACAGCGCGGCGTTGTCGGTATTGGTGCTCGGCACGAACGCTTCTTCGCCCAGCGCCGAGAAGTCGGTATGCCCGAACTGCGTGCCGATCACCCCCGTCATGTTGCCGATCTTCGCGTGCCTGGCCTCGAAGCGCGCGTCCCAGCCGCGGTTCTTGAAGATCGTGCCGGTCTCGCCGCCCTCGATCTCCTTGTGCTCATAGTCGGTGTACCCGAACTTGCCCTTGACCGATTCGATCCAGCCGCCGGTGGTGCCGGCCAGGTTGCGCGCCTCGCCTTCCAGCGCGAAGCGGTCCTGCTTCATCTTCAGCCGCACGTCGTCCTCGGCGGGCGTGCCGTAGTCATTGCGGTAGGCGCTGTAGTTGGCGCCGACAAAGCCATCGGCCCAGGTGTAGGAGCCGCCCAGCGAGCCCCCCTGCTGATCGGCGCTGGTGTTGGGCAGGCGGCCGTAGGCCTCGCTTTCACCCTCGGGCAGGGGCTCGGCGGCGCGCAGGCGGTCGCTGCGGGCGTAGCCGGGGATGCGCAGGTCGCTGGTCTTGCGCGCGAACGCGTCGGCATGGACCGCGAACTGGCCGTTGCCGGCCTCGATCAGCGCGCTGGCATTGCGGGCCTGGTCGCCGCCGATGGTGCCGCTGGCATCCACGGCGCCGCCTACGCCTTCGATCGGCTCCTTGGGGATGCGGTTGTCGATCACGTTGACCACGCCGCCAATGGCATTGCCGCCGTACATCAGTGCGGCCGGGCCGCGCACCACCTCGATGCGCTCGGCCACCAGCGGATCCAGCGCCACCGCGTGGTCATAGGACAGGGTCGAAGCGTCGACGGTGCTGCCGCCGTTCTGCAGCACCTTGATGCGGTCGCCGTCCAGGCCACGGATCACCGGGCGGCTGGCATTGGGGCCGAAGTACGTCGATGACACGCCGGGCAGCTTGTCGAGCGTCTCGCCCAGCGTGCTGGCCTGGCGCACGGCCAGCGCGTCGCCGCCCAGCGTCGAGACCGGCGCGACCATGTCGTTCAGTTCGCTGCCGAGCGGGTTGGCGGTGACGACGACTTCGCGCAGCGTGCCGGTAGCAGTGGCGGTGGCAGGAGCGGTTTCGGCGGTGGCCGCAGGCGTGGCGGTCTGCGCGTGCGCGGGCGCTGCCAGGGCAGCGAGCGAGGCGGTCAGGGAGGCGGCAATGGCCGCGAGCGGGGTCAGGCAAGGGGCGCTGTTTTTCGTGCAGTTCTGTTTGGACATGGCGCGCGTAACGAAGCAGTGGCAATCAGCCCCGGGCTGGGCACGGCTGCATGGCGTGGCGTGGCGCGAGCCGCCCCGTATGGGACGGCCGCACCAGGCGGGCGGCAGGCGTTCAGCTCAGGAAAATTCGAAAGCCAGGCACGCGGCGATGGCCGCGTCCCGGATCAGGCGAGGGCGATGGCCGGCGCCGGTGGCGCGCGCGAATGGAAGGGGTGGGCGGCGGGCAGGTCGGGCCAGCGCCAGGCGAGGTTGGCAGGCTTGACCGGCTTGCCGAAGGCGAGCCGCGGCAGCGGCAGCTTGCCGCACAGCGTGTCGGCCACCGTGGCGCCGTCGAACAGCACGCAGGAGTGGCCGCTGAATTTCTGCGCCAGTGGATGGGAATCGGTATCGGCGTTGGTCGCGTCGGCCTCGGCCGGCGTGACCGACGTGACCGACGCGGCTGCGCTGGTCCCCGGCAGCCCGCCGTGCACGATGCGGTGGGTCAGCCCGGCATGCTGCGCCAGCAGCAGGCATAGCGCCAGCCACAGCGCGAGCCACAAGCCCGGGCCGTGCGCGCGCAGGCGGGTGAACCAGTCAGTGCGCATGGGGATGGTGCGGCGCGCCGCAGCCGCAATCGTCGCCATGGTCATGATCGTGGCCGTGGTCGTGTTCGTGGTCCTCGTCCAGCTCGTCGACCCACGCCGGGAACGGATCTGCGTAGTCCGCCCACGCCTGCGTGCCTGCCGCCATCTCGGCATCGTCCAGCAGGCAGGCATCGAGCCGCGCCGCCAGCGCGGCAGCGTCCAGGTCCAAGCCGATCAGCACCAGCTCCTGGCGGCGGTCGCCAAACGGTGCCGGCGCGCCGTCGACCTGCATGTCGGCCTCGATCCCGGCACGGTCGGCGTCATCGGTCGGCCACTCGGCCGGGTCCAGCGCAGACCACCAGGCGCCGGCGCCGCCGTGGCGGCATACGCCGCCGGCCTGGTTCCAGTCGCCGGCGGTGTCCATGCGGCTGGCCAGCCAGAACAGGCCCTTGGAGCGCAGCACGCTGCCTTGTTCGCGCAGCCATTCGGTATGGATCAGGTCGGCAAAGCGCTGTGGATGGAACGGGCGGCGGCGCCGGTACACCAGCGTCGACACGCCGCTGTCCGGCTCCGGCGCCGTGCCCTGCAGGGCAGCCAGCCAGCCGGGAGCATCCGCGGCGGCGGCGAAGTCAAAGCGGCCGGTGCCGGACACCCGCTGCGGCGGCACGCTGCCGAAGCTGGCCTCGACGATCTCGGCGCGCGGGTTCAGCGCATGCAGCACCGCGCGCAGCCGCGCCAGCTCGCCGGCACTGGCGAGGTCGGCCTTGTTCAGCACGATGACGTCGCAGAACTCGACCTGCGCGGCCAGCACTTCCGCGACGGTGCGGTCGTCTTCCGGGCCCTGCGCCAGGCCGCGGTCGGCCAGGAAATCGGCTTCGTTGAGGTCGGCGAGGAAGGTGGCCGCGTCGACCACTGTTACCAGCGTGTCGGGCTGCAGCGCGGCATCGGGGCCGGCGCCGTGCTCGGCCTCGAACAGGAAGCCCTCGGCGATGGCGAGCGGGTCGTCCCGGCCATCGGCCTCGACCAGCAGCGCATCGAAGCGCCCTTGCGCGGCCAGCCGCGCGGCTTCGGCCATCAGCGTGCCGGCATCCGGCAGCACGGTGGCCTCGCAGCCGGGCGGTAGCGGCGCCAGCGTCTGGCCATCCTGCGCGCCGCAGACCAGCACGGCCACGCGCCCGCCGGCGCCTTGCGCAAGCAGGTGGTTCAGCAGCGTGGTCTTGCCGGCGCCGGTAAAGCCGGACAGCACGGTGACAGGCAGGCGATCAGCCATGGCAGGAGAGCGGAAAGGTGGCGAACCGGCGGCGCAAGCAGGGATTGCAAGCAGGGACTGCAAGCAGGGGCCGCAAACAGGCGCGCACCCGGTTGTTGCAACAAAGTTGCGAATTTACCAGAAAGCCCCGGCCGGCGACAGCGGGACGATTCTCATCATGGTAGGCCGTGGCCGGGCCACGACAAGTGCAGCGGTGCCCCGCGCTTGACCACCAATGCAAACGGCCCGGATAAACCGGGCCGTCGTGTCGCGGCTGCGCCGGCCAGGCAGGCCGGCTCAGTTGCTGGGCTTCAGTCCCCGAACAGCTTCTGGCGCAGTTCGCGGCGCTGCTGGGCTTCCAGCGACAGCGTCGCGGTGGGCCGGGCCAGCAGGCGCGGAACGCCGATCGGCTCGCCGGTTTCCTCGCACCAGCCGTAGTCGCCGGACTCGATGCGCTGCAGCGACTGCTCGACCTTCTTCAGCAGCTTGCGCTCGCGGTCGCGCGTGCGCAGTTCCAGCGCATGCTCTTCCTCGATGGTGGCGCGGTCAGCCGGATCCGGCACGATGACGGTTTCGCGCAGGTGTTCCGTGGTCTGGTCAGCGTTCTTCAGGATTTCGTCACGCAGCTGCTCAAGGCGATTCTTGAAGAAGGCGAGCTGCGCCTCGTTCATGTAATCCTTGTCGCTCATCTTCAGGATTTCAGCTTCAGTCAGAAGTTTGTTGCTGCTCATGGTTGCTGCTGATTCTCTTGTTGAGGCGGCCGGCGGCGTCTGGGTCCGCTCGGATTCGCTGTCCGTGCGCTTGCGCGCCACGGTCGTTTCACTCTGGCTGGCTGCAGTCTTGCTGCTTCGCGGGCCTCCCTTCGTTGCGCCCGCTTCGGCGTTCGCCGTACTGCCGCGGGGAGCGGGCGCGGCCTTCACAGGCTGCGCCTTGAGCGTCTCTGCCGCTGCACTACCTGTCTTGCTGCGGCTTTCTTTCGTCTTCGTTGCGGCTGTCATGGGACACCTCTCTCTCGCGTCAGTCAGTGACGGCGCGCGCCGAGGTACCCCTAGCGGAAAGGCGGTCTCCGCACGAAGCACTGCGACCGCACCTGCCCGGCGGCCTGCCTCATGCTGACGACGACCGCCGCCCTGCGGCCCGCCTGTTCAGCGGACCATACCGGCGGCGGAAAAAAGGTGCGCCACCGGTATCAAATCCGGCCTATTGTACTTGAACAAATTTTTCCGAGATACGGGGGAAAGCCAGCCAGCACTTCGGTATTTCCCCGGTACCCCGAACGGGGGTGGCCGTGAACGGTGTCCGAAGGTAGGGACCGCGCATGCGGCGGTCCGTGCACTCAGGCCAGGCAGTTCTCCAGGCCCTTGAGGATGGCGTCCCGCGGCAGGTCCACGCCGATAAATACCATCTTGGTGCCCGGCGTCTCGTCTTCCCACTTGGCGCCGATATCGCTGCCCATCAACTGGTGGACGCCCTGGAACACGACTTTCCGGTCCACGCCCTCCATATATAGTACGCCCTTGTAGCGCAGCAGTTTCTCCCCGTACACCGCCAGGATCCCCGACAGGAATTCCTCCAGCTTGCCGTAGTGGAAGGGCTTTTCGCTGCGGAAGACGAACGACGCGATGCGGTCGGTATGGTGGTGGTGATGGTGGTGGTCGTGCCCGTGGCCATGGTGGTGGTCGTGGTCATGGCCGCAGTCGGTGCCGCAATGCTCGCCGTGCTCGTGGTCATGATCGTGGTCATGCTCGTCGGCGCGCAGGAATTCTGGGTCAAGCTCCAGCTTCTCGTTCAGGTTGAAGCCGCGCAGGTCGAAGATGGTGTCGATCGGCGTCTCGCCGAAATGGGCGGGGCGGATCGGCGCGCGCGGGTTCATGTGCAGCAGGCGGTGGCGCAGCTCGGCCACGTCGCCCTCGCTGACCAGGTCGGACTTGGTGATGAAGATGGCATCGGCAAAGCCCACCTGGCGCTGCGCCTCTTCCTGCTTGTCCAGCTGCAGGTGCGCGTGCTTGGCATCGACCAGCGTGATCACCGCGTCGAGCAGGTAGCGCGAGGCGATTTCCTCGTCCATGAAGAAGGTCTGCGCCACCGGGCCCGGGTTGGCCACGCCGGTGGTCTCGATCACCACGCGGTCGAAGTCGATCTCGCCGGCGTCGCGGCGCGTCAGCAGTTCTGACAGCGCCTGCACCAGGTCACCGCGGATGGTGCAGCAGATGCAGCCGTTGCTCATCTGCACGATCTGTTCGCGGCCGTCCTGCACCAGGATCTCGTTGTCGATGTTTTCCTCGCCGAACTCGTTCTCGATCACGGCGATCTTCATGCCGTGCTGCTCGTTCAGGATGCGCTTGAGCAGGGTGGTCTTGCCGCTGCCGAGGAAGCCGGTCAGGATCGTGACCGGGGTCAGTTTGGACATTTGTTGTTCTCCGGGAAATGAGAGTGCCGGTCAGTGGGCGGCGGGCGTACGCTTGCCGCACTCGGCGCAGACGCCGTTCACGGTCAGTTCGACATGTTCGATGGCAAAGCCGCTGGGCACGCGCGGCGCGGCCGGCTGGGCCGGGGCGCTGGCGTCGTCCAGGCAGAAAGTGCGGTCGCAGCGGGTGCAGTGGAAATGGCTGTGCTGGCGGTGTTCCTGCGCGCGCGCGGCCTCGTGCTCGACCAGGCTGAAGCGGAACACGCGGTCGTTGCCGGCGCGCTTCTGCGCCACGCCTTGCTCCACCAGCCAGTCCAGCACGCGGTACACGGTGACGCGGTCGATGGTCTCGCCCTGCTCGGGCAGGTGGTCGATCACGGCCTGGTGGGTCAGCGCTTCGTCGCTGCCGATCAGGCAGGCCAGGATGCACAGCCGCGGCTGCGTCACGCGCGCGCCCAGTTGGCGCAGGCGCTCGTGGGCGGCTTCAAGGATGGCGGGCGCCGGTCCAGGGGCCGGCCCGTCCGGGCTAATGCGGGTCATGGGCCGATTTAACCATAGGCCCACGGTTGATGCAATTCAGTTGCAACGGTCCGTGGATGCGCCCGGTAGTCCCCGGTAGTCACGGGCGGCGCCGAGGGCGGGGTTTGCGCCTATGATCGACAAGCGACCCAGGAGCGGAGACAAGCCATGCTGAACGACGCCAGCGCGCTGCTGTTCCCTAATTTCGAGCCCTTCCGGCACCGCATCGGCGAGGTCGAGATCGCCGGCGTGCAGGGCGGCTCCGGCCCGCCGCTGCTGCTGTTGCACGGCCATCCGCAAAGCCACCTGATCTGGCACCGGGTGGCGCCAACGCTGGCCGACCACTTCACCGTGATCGCCACCGACCTGCGCGGCTACGGCAGCAGTTCGGCGCCGCCGGGCAACGCCGGGCATGAGCACTACAGCAAGCGCGCCATGGCGCAGGACCAGGTCGGGCTGATGGCGAAGTTCGGTTTCACGCGCTTTGCGCTGTGCGGCCACGACCGCGGCGCGCGCGTGGCGCACCGGCTCTGCGCCGACCACCCCGAAACCGTGAGCCGTGCCATGCTGCTCGACATCGCGCCCACGCTGGCCATGTACGAGCGCACCAGCATGGCCTTTGCCGCGGCCTACTGGCACTGGTTCTTCCTGATCCAGCCCGCGCCGTTCCCCGAGACGCTGATCAACGCCGAGCCCGAGTTCTACCTGCAGAAGCTGGTCGGCCTGCGCCACGCCGGCCCGAGCCCGTTCGCCCCGGACGCGATGGCCGCCTACGTGGCGGCCATGCGCGACCCGGCGCGGGTGCACGCCATGTGCGAGGACTACCGCGCCGCCGCCACCATCGACCTTGAGCACGACCGCGCCGACCGCGAGGCCGGACGCCGGCTGGCGCTGCCACTGCGCGTGCTGTGGGGCGAGCACGGTGTGGTGGCGCGCTGCTTCGAGCCGCTCGGGCTGTGGCAGGAGGTAGCCGCCGATGTCAGCGGCAAGGCGCTGCCGTGCGGGCACTACCTCCCGGAAGAAGCCCCCGAACCGCTACTTGAGGAAATGCTCGGTTTTTTCCGTTGAGCAGCGCCACATGTCGCAAAAGCGTGCCTTTGCGGCCGATCCCTGCCTGTTTTCCGGATTTCCCGCCATATGCCGCGGATTGCAGGCGGGTTAGCCCCTATACCTGCGCATTGTCTGGAGTTGCTAACATCATCCCCCGCCCTTGCGGTTTACCGCAGGGGCAGCGGCGCCAGCCGGTCATGGTCCAAGCGCGGCTAGTGAGACCGCGCCAGAGCGCCCCCGCACGAGCAGGGGCCAAGCCGGCGGCAATGCATTGCAAGACGGGTATTGAAGGAACCAGGAGAAGAGAGCATGAAACGAGTGGCAAAGACGATCGCGGCCGCGCTGGCAGTCAGCGCGATGGGCGTGGCGGCAGGCGCGTACGCGCAGGAATTCCCGGGCGGCAAGCCCATTTCGGCCGTGGTGCCGTTCTCGGCGGGCGGCCCGACCGACAAGCTCTCGCGCGAACTGACCGCGATCATGTCCAAGCACCTGGGCGCGACCATCGTGATCGAAAACCTGGGCGGCGCCGGTGGCACCATCGGTGCCAAGAAGGTGGTCCAGGCCAAGAACGACGGCCACACCGTGCTGATCCACCATATCGGCATGGCCACGGCCCCGGCGCTGTACCGCAACCTGGGCTTCGATCCGCTGAAGGACTTCGAGATGGTCGGTGAAATCGCCGACGTGCCGATGATCCTGGTCGGCAACAAGCAGCTGCCGCCGAACAGCTTCAAGGAACTGCTGCCGTACATCAAGGCCAACGCCGCCAAGCTGTCGCTGGCCAACGCCGGCATCGGCTCGGCCTCGCACCTGTGCGGCCTGCTGTTCCAGAGCGCGATCCAGACCGAGCTGACCACCGTGCCGTACAAGGGCGCGGCGCCGGCGCTGACGGATATCCTGGGCGGCCAGGTCAACCTGCTGTGCGACCAGACCACCAACCTGGCCGGCCACCTGAAGGCCCACTCGGTCAAGCCGTACGCAGCCATGCAGGCGCGTCGCGTGGAGGCGTTCAAGGACGTCCCGACGGCAGCCGAACAGGGCATGCCTAACGTGGAAGTGAAGGTCTGGCACGCCATGTACGCGCCCAAGGGCACGCCCAAGCCGGTGATCGACAAGCTGTCGGCCGCCCTGCAGAAGGCCGTGGCCGACCCGGCGTTCCGCGCCAAGATGGCCGAGCTGGGCGCCGAAGCGGTGCCGGCACAGCGCGCCACGCCGGAATCGCTGCGCACCAACCTGACCGCCGAAATCAACAAGTGGACCCCGGTGATCAAGAAGGCCGGCGTATATGCCGACTGAGCCGACTGAGCGGACTGATCGGATTGCCAGGGCGCATCGCTTGAAGTGATGCGCCGGGCGCCATGGAAGGGCCATGCGGCAACGCATGGCCCTTTTTGCATCTGGGGGGAGGCGCACGAGGTGCAGCGGCAGGCCCGCGCCCGGCGTCCTATAGTGGTCAGACGCCCGCGCGGCGCGCCGCCTGTGTGGCCCGGCGCACGAAAGGGCTTGAAACGGCCGGGGGCGTCGCCAACTACGGTCGTGACATATTCACGGAAGCCACCATGGAACAGTATCACGGCACTACCATCGTCAGCGTTCGCCGCGGCAACCAGGTCGCACTTGGCGGTGATGGCCAGGTCACTCTCGGCAATATCGTGATGAAGGGCACCGCACGCAAGGTGCGCCGCATCTACAACGGCAAGGTGCTGGTCGGGTTTGCCGGCAGCACGGCCGATGCTTTCTCGCTGCTCGACCGCTTCGAAGCCAAGCTGGAAAAGTACCAGGGCAACCTGACCCGCGCCGCGGTCGACCTGGCCAAGGACTGGCGTTCGGACCGCGCGCTGCGCCGGCTGGAAGCCATGCTGATCACCGCCGACCGCGACACCACGCTGGTCATCACCGGCAACGGCGACGTGCTCGACCCCGAGGGCGGCATCGCCGCGATCGGCTCGGGCGGCGCGTACGCGCAGTCGGCCGCGAAGGCGCTGATGGAGAACACCGAGATGGCGCCGAAGGACGTGGTCGAGAAAGCGCTGACCATCGCCGGCGAGCTCTGCATCTACACCAATACCAACTTCGTCATCGAGACGCTGGAATAAGCGAAGGCGGCAACGCGCGCCCTACTGAACGGATACCATGTCGCACACCATGACCCCGTCGGAAATCGTTTCCGAACTCGACAAGCACATCATCGGCCAGGACAAGGCCAAGAAGGCCGTGGCGGTGGCGCTGCGCAACCGCTGGCGCCGCCAGCAGGTGGCCGAGCCGCTGCGCCAGGAAATCACGCCCAAGAACATCCTGATGATCGGCCCGACCGGCGTCGGCAAGACCGAGATCGCCCGCCGCCTGGCCAAGCTGGCCGACGCGCCGTTCATCAAGATTGAAGCGACCAAGTTCACCGAGGTGGGCTATGTCGGCCGCGACGTCGACACCATCGTGCGCGACCTCGCCGAGATGGCGATCAAGCAGACGCGCGAATCCGAGATGAAGAAGGTGCGCACCAAGGCCGAGGACGCGGCCGAGGACCGCCTGCTCGACGTCCTGCTGCCGCCGCCGCGCGATATCGGCTTCTCGCAGCCGGAAGAGAAGGATTCCAACACGCGCCAGGTGTTCCGCAAGAAGCTGCGCGAGGGCCAGCTGGACGACAAGGAAATCGAGCTGGAACTCGCCGCCGGCGTGCCGAGCATGGACATCATGGGCCCGCCGGGCATGGAGGACATGACCGAGCAGATCCGCTCGATGTTCGCCGGCCTGGGCCAGGGCAAGAAGGCGCGCCGCAAGATGAAGGTGAAGGAAGCCTTCAAGCTGCTGGTCGACGAAGAGGCCGCCAAGCTGGTCAATGACGAGGAGCTCAAGCACAAGGCCATCGCCAACGTGGAGCAGAACGGCATCGTATTCCTGGACGAGATCGACAAGATCGCCAGCCGCAGCGAAATCGGCGGCGGCGAGGTGTCGCGCCAGGGCGTGCAGCGCGACCTGCTGCCGCTGGTGGAAGGCACCACGGTGAACACCAAGTACGGCATGATCAAGACCGACCATATCCTGTTCATTGCCTCGGGCGCGTTCCATCTGTCCAAGCCGAGCGACCTGATCCCCGAACTGCAGGGCCGCTTTCCGATCCGCGTGGAACTGGAGTCGCTGTCGGTGCAGGACTTCGAGGCCATCCTGACGCAGACCGATGCCAGCCTGACCAAGCAGTACCAGGCGTTGCTGAACACCGAAGAGGTCAACCTGGTGTTCGCGCCGGACGGCATCCGCCGACTTGCCGAGATCGCGTTCTCGGTCAACGAGAAGGTCGAGAACATCGGTGCGCGCCGTCTGTACACGGTGATGGAGCGGCTGCTGGAGGACCTGTCCTTCCACGCCACCAAGTCGTCGGGCGAGACCGTGACGATCGACGCGGCCTATGTCGACCAGCGCCTCGGCGACCTGGCCGGCAACGAAGACTTGTCGCGCTACGTGCTGTAAGCGGGCACGCAGGGCCGGAACAAGAAGGGCGCATCACGATGCGCCCTTTTTTTGTGCGCCCAGCATGGGCGCACTCTTGTGGGTGCAAGTCCCACCGTAAGCTGATCACAGCGAACGAAGCGAAGCGCAACTGCGTGAGGGCGACCGAGCGTGGGGAGGAAGCGTGGAGCGTAAATCGTGAGCCGATGAACAAGAACCACATAGAAGGCGCGGCTGAGCAGGGCGAGCGGGCGAGAAACCGCGAAGCTCTTGTGATCAAGGCGAGGCAGCGTAAATGTGGCGGCTGTGCGATGAAGGAGTGCGTTCTTACCTGGGGAGACCTCACCTCGATCCCGAAAGGGTAACGGCGTCGAGCCGGAGTGAGGAGTCAGCAGAGGCCGTAGTAGCCAGAGGACAGACCGGCAAGGTTGGAGCTATTGGCGAAGGGCCGAACGAGAGGAAGTGTCAGAAGCCATGACGATGTTGGAGGCCAGGCGCCAGAAGCCCGCGCGAGCGGGGCGGGACACCGAAGCCAGGGGTGAAGCCCCGGATGGAGTGTGTCGCGGCGAAGCCGAAATCCCGCGGCATGAAACGGACGGCACAGGGTCGGCGCTGCTGGAAGCGGCGCTGACGCGCGAGAACTTGCGGCAGGCGTTCAAACGGGTGCGGGCGAACAAGGGGTCGGCGGGTGTGGACGGGCTGGACATTGACCAGACGTCGCGCAAACTGGCGTCCGAGTGGCCTCGTATCCGTGAGGAACTGCTGCGGGGGACGTACCGGCCCAGTCCGGTACGACGGGTGACGATCCCGAAGGCGGAAGGTGGCGAGCGCGAGCTTGGCATCCCGACGGTGACGGATCGGCTGATCCAGCAGGCGCTGTTGCAAGTCCTGCAACCGCTGCTTGACCCGACCTTCAGCAAGCATAGCTACGGGTTTCGGCCTGGACGGCGGGCACATGATGCGGTGTTAGCCGCTCAGTCGTTCGTGCAGTCGGGCCGTCATGTGGTGGTGGACGTGGACTTGGAGAAGTTCTTCGACCGGGTCAACCACGACATTCTGATCGACCGCCTAAGGCAACGCATCGCCGACGCCGGGATCATCCGGCTGATACGAGCCTACCTGAACGCGGGAATCATGGATGGCGGGGTGGTCATGGAACGGCATCAGGGAACGCCGCAAGGTGGTCCCCTGTCGCCGCTGCTGGCCAACGTCTTGCTAGATGAGGTGGACAAGGAGTTAGAGTGGCGGGGTCACTGCTTCGCGCGGTATGCCGATGACTGCAACGTCTACGTTGGCAGTCGTCGCGCTGGCGAGCGGGTGATGGCTCTGCTACGAAGGCTCTATGACCGCCTCAAGCTGAAAGTTAACGAAGCCAAAAGCGCCGTGGCGCCGGTATTTGGTCGCAAGTTCCTTGGGTATGGCCTATGGCAAGCCCGGGACGGTGTGATCAAACGTGTGGTGGCTGCTAAGCCAATGGCGGCGTTCAAACAGCGTGTCAGGGTACTGACGCGGCGCAATGGTGGGCGCAGCCTCCAAGCCGTAGTCGATCAGTTGCGCCCTTACCTGCTGGGCTGGAAAGCCTACTTCGGGCTGGCGCAGACCTCCAGAATCTGGCGTGAGTTGGACAGCTGGATAAGGCGGCGGCTTCGGGCCTTGCAGCTCAAACAGTGGCGCAGGGGCAAGACTATCCACCGCGAACTGCTTCGCCTGGGGGCCTCACTACCGGTGGCGCAGTCGGTGGCGGCGTTAAGCCGTCGCTGGTGGCACAACAGCCTATCGGCGATTCATCGGGTGCTGACCACTGCCTACTTCGATAGTCTGGGACTGCCCCGTCTCGTCTGACCTCAACCTCTCGAACCGCCCGGTGCGGACCCGCATGCCGGGTGGTGTGGCAGGGGATGCAGCCCGATGGGCTGCCCCCTATGCCGATTTGTCGGGTCGCGGCTGGAATTTGTTGTCAGTACGTATCCGCCTGCCACATCGCGGTAAGCATCGTAAGCATTGGTAAGCACACTGGCGCACCCGCGCGCGGCAATGAGACCCTTGCGCACCTTGACGGTCGATTGACCGGTGCGGGAGCCACCGCATCCCACTCAAACCACTGCCAGGAGAAACCAATGGTCAACTACAAGACCCGCCGCGTGGTGCTTGCCACCGGAGGCTTGCTGGCCGCACTGGCCGCGGCCACGGCATTCCTTTGCATCCGTCCCGCCGTGCCTGCCGTGCAGGCAGCCGAAGTCACGCAGGCCAAACCGGCCACACCTGCTGCACAGGCCAGCGCGCGCGGCGCCGCCAAGGCCGCGGCCGCCACGCTGGCGCTTGAAGCCGGCGCGCTGTTCTCGCTGTCGGACCGGCATGCGGGCGATGCCATGCGCATCGTCGCGCAGGGCGATACTGCCGAGTCCAGCGAAGGGCTGGACTGGGAACACGTGCAGCTGCGCCTGTAAGCGCGGCAGCCGCAATCCGGTTTCCCTACCCTTCTACCGCGACACCGGCCGCTTCCCCAGCTTGCGCTGCAAGGTACGCCGGTGCATGTTCAGCGCCCGCGCCGTGGCGGAGATATTGCCGCCATGCTCGGCCAGCACGCGCTGGATATGTTCCCACTCGAGCCGCGCCACCGACAGCGGCACCGGCTCTTCCAGCGCGGCCTGCGCCGCGTCTTCCGACACCCCCGCCATCAGCGCAGTCAGGATCGAATCGACATTGGCCGGCTTGGCCAGGTACTCGTCCGCGCCTTGCTTGACCGCCGCCACCGCGGTGGCGATGCTGGCATAGCCGGTCAGGATCAGGATGCGCGCGTCCGGCAGCGCCTGGCGCAGCGGCGCGACCAGCTGCAGGCCGGATTCGGCCGGCGCGGTGCTGCCGGCCTCGGGCGGCGGCTCAAGGTGCAGGTCGAGCGTGACGTAGGCAAAGTCGGTTCGGCCCGCCAGCGCCAGCGCGGTGCGGCCGTCATGGGCCACTTGCACGGCGTAGCCGCGGCGCATGAGCGCGCGTGCCAGCGTGCCGGCAAAGACTTCGTCGTCGTCGATGACGAGGAACGAAGTGCCCGCCGGCGCGGTGGCTTCGGGAACCGGTTGGAAGGTGTCGGTCATGGTCAGGAGTCGCGCGTGGGTTCAGGATGCGCTGCGCGCACGCGGCGCCGATAGCGTAGACAGTGCGGGCAGCCGCAGCTCGGCCACGGTGCCGCCGCCGGAGCGGTCGCGCCAGCCCAGCTCGCCGCCCATCTGGCGCGCGCCACTCTGCGCCAGGTACAGGCCGATGCCCTGGCCGCCGTGCTGGCTGGCCACCGGCATTTCGCCGAGCTGGCCGCGCAGTGCCTCGGGAATGCCGTCGCCATGGTCGGCGACGCGGAACGACAGCCACGGCGCCACGTGTCCCGGCTCCATGGCGATTTCCAGCTGCAGCGGCCGGCTGGAGCGGCCGGCGTTCTGCTGGGCGCGCGCGGCGTTGTCGAGCAGGATGGTCAGGATCTGGCCGACGCGCGCGGTCTCCACCGGCTGCGCGCCGGCGCCCGGCGTGGCGCTTGCCTGCAGGCTGGCGTTGGGATGGCGCAGCTGCCAGCGCTCGGCAAAGGCCGGCAGCCAGGCGTCCAGGCGCTGCGGCGCCAGCGTGGCCGAGTCCTCGCGCAGCCGCGCCAGCGTGGTGCGGCACAGCGCCAGCTGCTGCTCGACGGTCTGCAGGTCGGGCAGGTAGCTGCGGATCGGCGTGGCGCCCAGCGCCGCGTCGGAGGCATCGGCGCGCAGCTCGCCGGCGATCACCGCCAGCGTCGCCAGCGGCGTGCCGATCTCATGCGCCACCGCGGCGGCCTGGCCGTTGAGGTCTTCCACGCGCGCCTCGCGCAGCAGCTGCTCGCGCGCCAGGTTCAGCTGCGCCTCGCGCTGGCGCAGCACGCCCGACAGGCGCGCGACGAACATCGCGATCATCACCGCGCTGGCGACGAAGTTCAGCCACATGCCCGCCAGGTGGTAGTTCACCGCGTTGTCGGGGTTGTGCAGGTCCAGCGGCACGTATTCGAACAGCAGCACCGTGTAGCAGGCGAGCGCATAGACCGCCAGCGCGAGCACCTGCCGCCACGGCAGGATGGCCGCGGCGATGGCGAGGCCCGGCAGGTAGAACGACACGAAGGGATTGGTCGCGCCGCCGGTGTAGAACAGGATCGCCGACAGCGCGGTCAGGTCCACCAGCAGCTGCCCCATCAGTTCGGCTTCGCCGGGCGCCGTGTTGCGCCGCGTGTGCTGGCGCAGGCGCAGCGCCGTGATCAGGTTGAACAGCGCCTGGAGCCCGAGCACCACCATCAGCGGCCCATACGGCAGCCGGATGCCGGCGATCGGGTCGCAGGCCAGCAGCGTCAGCGCCTGCCCCGACAGCAGCGCCCAGCGCAGCCAGAACAGCCGCCGCAGCGTCACCTGGCCGTGGCGCGGCGAGCTGGCGGCCGGCAAGGGCGACAGGAAGGGCAGGTCAGGCAAGCGGGATGAGGGGGATGAGGGGGACACGGCTGCGGCGGTGGTCATGGCGCGAGTGTATCAATGCGGCCGGAAGGTGCCGGCGCGTGCGACACCTTGCCGCATTGGCGGCGCGCCGCCGCGGCTGCCAGACTAGCCGGCTTTGGCCGGCCCGCATGCCCTGGCATGCCTGCACGCGGCGCGCGGTGCCATGTTCTAATCTCTGCTTTCAGGAGAGACAACGATGCAAGCCAAATTCCGCGCGGCCACGCTGGCCGCATCGATTGCCGCACTGGCCACGGCGCTGGCGTCCGGGGCCGCGCTGGCCCAGGTCGACGTCAGCAACGCCTGGGTGCGCGGCACGGTGCCGACGCAGGCCGCTTCGGGCGCGTTCATGGTGCTGCATGCGCACGAGAACGCGAAGCTGGTGGGTGTCTCGTCGCCGGTGGGCGAGGCCGAGATCCACGAGATGAAGATGGAAAACAACGTGATGCGCATGCGGCAGGTCAAGTCGCTCGACCTGCCCAAGATGAAGGACGTAGAGCTGAAGCCGGGCGGCTACCATGTGATGCTGATGGGCCTGAAGAGCCAGCTCAAGAAGGGCGACACCGTGCCCATCACGCTGAAGATCGAGCAGGGCGGCAAGGTGACCGAGCAGAAGGTCAACGCCGAAGTGCGCGACATGGTGCCGGGCGGCGGCCACGCCGGCCACGGCGATCACATGCACTGATCAGCAGAAGCCAGGCCTGGCCCTGGCCGCCAGCCATCATGGCCAACAAGCAGCACGGCACGCGTCAGAAACTGGTGTTCCGCGGGGGCACGCCGCCCGCACGGCCTGCATCCCCCGAACCGCCGGCAAGGCGCCGTGACGCCCGGCCGCAGCCGCCGGTGCCGGGTGCCGCCAAGCCGGCGCGGCGGCGTCAGCCGCGCAAGCTGATCGGCTCTTCCGATTCCTGACTGGCCGCCGCCGCCAGCACGCGCTCGCGCAGCCAGGCGTGGGCCGGATCGGCTTCGGTGCGCTCGTGCCAGATCATGCTGAAGGTGAAGTCTTCCAGCGCAAACGGCGGCTCGAAGATGGCGTAGCGCGAGTCTTCCTCCAGCGCCGACAGGCTGCGCCGCGCCGTGGTCAGCACCAGGTTGGTCCCGCCGATCAGCGCCGGCGCCACGCTCCAGTGCGGCACCACGCAGGCGATCTTGCGCCGCCCGCCCAGCCTGGCGACCGCGGCGTCGATCGCGTCCATGCGTTCGCTGTGGGTGGCCACCAGCACATGCGAGCGCGCCAGGTAGGCCACCTGGTCGAGCCGGCCGGTGTCGCGCACCGTGGCCGCGTCCACCGCGCAGGCATAGCTTTCCCGGAACAATTCGGCCGACTGCACGCCTTCGGGCTGGTAGCTGAACACGCCCAGCGCCATGTCTATCTCGCCATCGGCCACCTGCGCCGTCATGCCCTCGCGGCTGGCCTGCGACACCACCAGGTCGATATTGGGCGCGGCCTTGCGCAAGGCGCGCAGCAGCCGCGGCAGCACCACCAGCGCACCGTAGTCGGACATCGCGAGGCGGAAGCTGCGGCGCGCGGTGGCGGGCTGGAAGCCGCTCGGCCCCAGCAGGATGCGCACCTGCGACAGCGCTTCGGCCAGCGGGCCGGACAGTTCATGGGCGCGTGCGCTCAGCACCAGGCCGCCCTTGCCGCGTACCAGGATGGGATCGTCGAGCAGCTGCCGCAGCCGCCCCAGCGCATGGCTGACCGCCGGCTGGCTCAGGTGCAGGCGCAGCGCGGCGCGTGAGATGTGGCGCTCGGCGAGCAGTGCTTCAAGCACCACCAGCAGGTTGAGGTCGATTCCGCGTAGGCTATTCATTCGGCGAATATTAAACGTATGAAAGCAGAATTGGGAATTCGCTTTGCGATATTTCAAACTGTCAGGCATCGCAGTTTGCCCTACGGAGCGTGACATGTCAGGCATCCAGTTGCCGAATTCTTTCCCGATTTCCTTGCTGTTGCCCCTAGTGTTGCCCCTTGCCACCGCCGTGCTGGCGGGCGCCGTGATCCCGTTCCAGGCGGGCGCCAACGCCACGCTGGCGCGTACGCTGGGACATCCGCTGGGGGCGACGCTGGTGTCGCTGCTGGTCAGCCTGGCGGCGCTGCTGCCCCTGCTATGGCTGCTGCGCGTGCCGCTGCCCGCGGCATCGGTGCTGGCGCGCGCGCCGGCGTGGACGTGGATTGGCGGGGTGCTGGGGGTGTTCTATATCTCGGCCGCCCTGGTGATGGCGCCGAAGCTCGGCGCGGCCGGCTTTATTGCCGCGGTGGTGGCGGGGCAGGTGCTGGCCGCGCTGGCCGTCGACCAGTTCGGCCTGGCCGGATTCGCAGTGCGGGCCATGACGCCGGCGCGGCTGGCGGGCGCCACGCTGATCGTGGTGGGGATGCTGGCGATGCAGTGGAGCAGCGCCGGCGCGTCGTCCGGCCCTGTGCCCGCGGTTCAGCCCTCGGCGGGCTCCGGCGCCTGATCGCCGCGCTGGCGCGCCGCCAGGCAGCTGGGGCACAGGCAGTGCTGGCCGGGCACGATGCGCCGTGCCGGCAGCAGCGGCTGGCTGGCGCACCAGCACTCGCGCAGCCCAGCCACGTAGCCGCAGACGAAGCCGGCGCCGCATTGGCTGCAATGCTCGACGGGGCGAAGCTGGCCGGTCAGGACGGTGGCGGGATCGGTCATGGTGCGGGAACTGATACGGCGGGAACTGGTACGGCGAAGCGCAAGACAAACGGCAAAGGCCGCGAAAGAAGCTGTGCTGTTGCGCGAACGGAACGCCGGCGGGCCGCCGTGGTGCCCCGTGCGGCGCTTGCGGGGCGGATGGCCGGACCTGCCCGGGCCGCGGGACTCGCGCCCCGCGCGGTTTCTTGTAAAATCGGCGCCTGCCATAGCCGGATGGCGCACTTTCGGGCGATCCCTGTTGCGCGCTGTTGCGTTTTCCGCCGGCTACGCGGCTGTTAGCCATCATACCTGTTGAATCTCACGGATGTCCCCCATGAACGCCGACAACCCCGGGCCTGCCGCGACTGCGGTGGCCGCCATCGCTCCCGCACTGAAAGCCGAGATCCTCGCCGAGGCGCTGCCGTATATCCGCAAGTTCCACGGCAAGACCATCGTGGTGAAGTACGGCGGCAATGCCATGACCGAAGAAAAGCTCAAGCACGGCTTCGCGCGCGACGTGATCCTGCTGAAGCTGGTCGGCATGAACCCGGTGGTGGTGCACGGCGGCGGCCCGCAGATCGATGAGGCGCTGAAGAAGGTCGGCAAGGTCGGCACCTTCGTGCAAGGCATGCGCGTCACCGACGAAGAGACCATGGAAGTGGTCGAGTGGGTGCTCGGCGGCGAAGTCCAGCAGGACATCGTGATGCTGATCAACCAGTACGGCGGCCAGGCCGTGGGCCTGACCGGCAAGGACGGCGGCCTGATCCGCGCCAAGCGCCTGCAGATGCCCGACCGCGAGAACCCGGGCGCCTTCATCGATATCGGCTACGTGGGCGATATCGAGGCGATCAACCCGGCCGTGGTCAAGGCGCTGCAGGATGACGCCTTCATCCCGGTCATCTCGCCGATCGGCTTCTCCGACGACGGCCAGGCCTACAACATCAACGCTGACGTGGTCGCCGGCAAGATGGCCGAGATCCTGAAGGCCGAGAAGCTGGTGATGATGACCAACATCCCGGGCGTGATGGACAAAAAGGGCAACCTGCTGACCGACCTGACCGCGCGCGAGATCGAGGAGCTGTTCGCCGACGGCACCATCTCGGGCGGCATGCTGCCGAAGATCTCGTCGGCGCTGGACGCAGCCAAGAGCGGCGTGCATTCGGTGCACATTGTCGACGGCCGCATCGAGCATTCGCTGCTGCTGGAAATCCTGACCGAGCAGGCGTTCGGCACCATGATCCGCTCGCACTGAGCGGCACCGCCGGGGCGGGCCACAACCGGCTGCCCCGGCATCCCATCATCTCCAGAGTCGCCCGGCGTGCCTACCAGTCTTCCTCCTCCGCGCCGTGTCCGCGCTCGCCTGCGCCGCCGTCCCGCCGGGGACAACTCGGGGCGCACGGTCTGGCTGTTCGACCTCGACAACACGCTGCACGATGCCTCGCACGCGATCTTCCCGGCGATCAACCGGCTGATGACCGCCTACGTGGCGCGCGTGCTCGGTTGCGACGAGGCCACCGCCAGCCGCGTGCGGGTGGACTACTGGCAGCGCTACGGCGCGACGCTGCTCGGCATGATCCGCCACCATGGCGTCGATCCCGCCGACTTCCTGCGCGCGGCGCATGAATTCCCGGCGCTGGCCGGGATGGTGCGCGTGCAGCGCGGGCTGGCGGCGCACCTGCGGCGCCTGCCGGGGCGCAAGCTCCTGGTCACCAACGCCCCGCAGGACTATGCGCGCGCTGTGCTGGACATCGCCGGCATCGGCCATTGCTTCGAGCGCGTGGTGGCGATCGAGCAGATGTGGGTGCATGGCCACCTGCGGCCCAAGCCGGACCGCCGCATGCTGCGGCGCCTGCTGGTGCAGGCGCGCGTGGCGCCGCATCGCGCGGTGCTGGTGGAGGACACCGTGTCGCACCTCAAGCGCTATGCCGGCACCGGCATCCGCACCGCCTGGGTGACCGGCTACCTGCGCACCATGGCGCCGTCGCGCCCGCATGACGTGCCTGGCGCGCCCAATTCGGCGCAAGACGATGGCAGCCGGCGCGATGCGGCGGTCCGCTCGACGCTCGAGGCGGAAGAAGACCGCCGCGCCGGCCACGCCGCGCAGGAGCATTCGGTCACGCTGGTGGCCGCGGAATCACAGGTTCCGCAGGCACCGCAGGCGCAGTCCGGCAACGCGCCTCGCGTGCGGGCCCGCGTGCCGAACCGGCCGGCCTATGTGGACATAAAAGTACAATCGATGCATCAACTCCAACGACGAATGCGGAGAAACGGGTCATGACGCAAAGCAACGGGGACCAGCCGGAGGCAGTCATTGCAGGCGGAGCCGACGAGATGGACACACCCGCGGACACGCCCGCGGCGCCTGCCGCGCCGGCGCGCAAGCGCCCGCGGCCGGGCGAGCGCCGCATCCAGATCCTGCAGACGCTGGCGACCATGCTCGAGCATCCGCGCGGGGAAAAGATCACCACCGCCGCGCTGGCCGCGCGCCTGAGCGTGTCCGAGGCGGCGCTGTATCGCCACTTCGCCAGCAAGGCGCAGATGTACGAGGGCCTGATCGGCTTTATCGAGCAGACCGTCTTCGGCCTGATCAACCAGATTGCCGACAAGGAAGAGCACGGCCTGCGCCAGGCGCAGGCGATCGTGCGCATGCTGCTGTCGTTTGCCGAGAAGAACCCGGGCATGACGCGCGTGCTGACCGGCGAGGCGCTGGTGGGCGAGCACGAGCGGCTGCAGGAACGCATCAACCAGGTGGTGGACCGCATCGAGGCCTCGCTGCGCCAGTGCCTGAAGGTGGCAGTGACGCAGGCCGAATTCCCCGCGGATGCCGACATCCCGGCGCGCGCCGCGCTGATCATGGCAACGGTGCAGGGCCAGTGGCACCGCTATGCCAAGAGCGGTTTCCGCAAGTCGCCGTCGGACCATGCCGAGGCGCATCTGCGGGTGCTGCTGGGCTGAAACCGACACGCCGGGCCGATTGCTCTATAATTGCCCGGTCGCGCCGATTTGATGACTGGCTTGCGGGCGCGCGGCAGCTACGGGACCAAGGGACCAAGGGACCAAGGGACCCCGGTCCGGGCTGCCACTATAAATGCGGCTAAAGAGGTTGGGTCGGCGCCCCATGTCACCACGACAATGATCGCCGGCACGCGGAATCCCGCAAGGAATCCAGTGAATCCCGACTTGGCTGCGATGCTTCACACGCAAATGCCGGTCGGGTTTTTTTATGCCCGTTCGCCGCGGGCCCGGATTCCATGACTGATGTCGCCTTGCCGTCTGCGCCCAGCGCACTCGCCCCGCTGTCGACCGATTCGGTCGGCGTGGTTACGCCGCAGCGCATGCACTTCGCCGAGCCGCTGAAGCTGCGCAACGGCACGTCCCTCGCCGGCTACGACCTGATGGTCGAGACCTACGGCACGCTCAACGCGGCGCGCTCCAACGCGGTGCTGGTGTGCCACGCGCTCAATGCCTCGCACCATGTCGCCGGCGTCTACGCCGACAACCCGCGCGACCTGGGCTGGTGGGACAACATGGTGGGCCCGGGCAAGCCGCTCGACACCAACCGCTTCTTCGTCATCGGCGTCAACAACCTGGGCTCGTGCTTCGGCTCGACCGGGCCGATGAGCGTGAATCCCGCGACCGGCCTGCCTTATGGCGCGACGTTCCCGGTGGTGACGGTGGAGGACTGGGTCAACGCGCAGGCGCGCGTGGCCGACGCGTTCGGCATCACGCAGTTCGCCGCGGTCATGGGCGGCAGCCTCGGCGGCATGCAGGCGCTGGCCTGGAGCCTGATGTACCCGGACCGTCTGCGCCACTGCATCGTGGTCGCGTCCACGCCCAAGCTGTCGGCGCAGAACATCGCCTTCAACGAGGTGGCGCGCAGCGCCATCCTGTCGGATCCGGACTTCCACGGCGGCAACTACTACGCGCATGGCGTCAAGCCCAAGCGCGGGCTGCGCGTGGCGCGCATGATCGGCCATATCACCTACCTGTCGGACGAGGACATGGCGGAGAAGTTTGGCCGCGAGCTGAAGGCGGAAGACATCCGCTTCTCGTTCGATGTCGAGTTCCAGGTGGAAAGCTACCTGCGCTACCAGGGCGACAAGTTCGCCGAGTACTTCGACGCCAACACCTACCTGCTGATCACGCGCGCGCTGGACTACTTCGACCCGGCGCTGGCCTATGGCGGCGACCTGACCCGCGCCATCGCGCAGACGCAGGCGAGCTTCCTGGTGGCCAGCTTCAGCACCGACTGGCGCTTCGCGCCCAGCCGCAGCCGCGAGCTGGTCAAGGCGCTGCTGGACAACAAGCGCCCGGTCTCGTACGCCGAGATCGACGCGCCGCACGGCCACGATGCCTTCCTGCTCGACGACCCGCGCTACCACAACCTGATGCGCGCCTACTACGACCGCATCGCAGAGGAGATCGGCGCATGAACGCCCTGGCCAATCCCAATATCCTGGCGCTGCGCCCCGACTTCCGCGCGATCGCGCGCTGGATCGAACCCAACTCCACCGTGCTCGACCTGGGCTGCGGCGACGGCAGCCTGCTGCGCGTGCTGCAGGACGAGCTCGACGTGCAGGCGTACGGCATCGAGATCCGCGATGAAGGCGTGCTGGCGTGCGCGCAGAAGGGCGTGCATGTCATCCAGCAGAACCTGGAAGGCGGGCTGGCACTGTTCGAGGACAAGAGCTTCGACACGGTGATCCTGTCGCAGACGCTGCAGACCATCCACAACACCGCACAGGTGCTGCGCGACACGTTGCGGGTGGGGCGCGAGTGCATCGTGTCGTTCCCGAACTTCGGCTACTGGCCGCACCGGCTGTCGGTGTTCCGCGGGCGCATGCCGGTGTCGGAATCGCTGCCTTACCAGTGGTACAACACGCCCAACGTGCGCGTGCTGACCATCAGCGATTTCGAGGAGCTGGCGCCCACGGTCGGCTTGCGCGTCATCGACCGCGTGGTGATGCACGAGGGCATTACCGTTAACTGGGGCGTCAACTGGCGCGGCAGCCTGGCGGTGTACCGGGTCTGCGCGGCCTGACAGGCTTGGCCCTCCCGCACTGTCCCTGATAGTTGCGGCGGGCGCTGGGCAAGGACTGATCAGGCCGGCAGGCCGGTCGCGGTGGCGGCGAGGTGGTCGACAAAGGCGCGCACCTTGGGCGGCACGTGCCGCGTCGGGGTGTACACCGCGTAGGCCGTGCCGATGTAGGGCTCGAGGATGTCCCAGTCCGGCAGCACGGCGACGACGCGGCCCTCGTCCAGCGCGCTGCCCAGCGAGAAATCCGGCACCAGCCCGATGCCGGCGTCGCCTTCCACCATCGTCATGATCGCCAGGCTGTTGTTCAGCGTCAGCCGCGGCGGGATGCGCACCACCACGGCCTCGCCGCCGGCCTGGTGGCGCAGCGTCCAGCGCTCGCCGAAATTGCCGTAGCCCAGGTACAGGCAGCGCGCCGCCGGCAACTCGGCCGGCGCGGCGGGCGTGCCGTGCCCCGCCAGGTAGCGCGGCGAGGCCACCAGCCGGTAGCGCACTTCGCGCAGCGGCCGCGCCGCCAGGCCCGGCGCCAGTTCGCGCGCGATGCGCACCGCCACGTCGAGGCCCTCCTCGACCAGGTCGACCATGCGGTCGGCCAGGGTCAGCTGCAGGTCCAGCGCGGGGTATTTCTGCAGCAGCGCCGGCAGGCGCGGCGCCAGCCAGGCCTGCCCGAACGCGACCGGCGCGCTGACGCGCAGCACGCCATGGGGCGTGCCGCCGTGCTCGCCGGCCAGCGCGGTGACCTCGCGCGCGGCGGCGGTCATGCGTGCGCAGGCGGCGTAGACCGACTGGCCCAGCTCGGTCAGCGCGAAGGCGCGCGTGGTCCGCTGCAGCAGGCTGGCGCCGAGCGTCGCTTCCAGCCGCGACACGTGCCGGCTGACGCCCGAAGGCGTCATGCCGAGATCCTGCGCCGCAGCGGAGAAGCTGCCGCATTCGACCACGCGGGCGAAGACGGCCATCGCATTGAGTGGTGTATCCGACATGCCCAGTCTCCAATCCTTGATCGCAACTCAAATACTAATTGAGCTTCAGCGGGATTGTTGAGTGGATGGCATGCTGCAACAATGCCGCCATTGCATGCCCGGAGTGCCCCATGCCTTCTCCTCAATCCATGCCAGGCGGTGCCTGGCGCATGGTCGCGGCCATGGTGCTGTCAGGCACCATCGGCTGGTTCGTCGTCACCAGCGGGCAGCCGCCGCTGGACGTGGTGTTCTTCCGCTGCATCTTCGGCGGCGCCGCGCTGCTGGGCACACTGACGCTGCAGCGCGGCTGGGTGCGCATGAGCCGCGCGCAGCTGGGGTGGCTGGCGCTGGGCGGCGTCACGCTGGTGCTCAACTGGCTGGCCCTATTCTCGGCCTATGCTTGCAGCGGCATTGCGATTGCGACCGTGGTCTACCACACCCAGCCGTTCTTCCTGCTGTTGCTGACCTCGGCGATGCAGCGCGAGCCGTTCCCGTTCGCCAGGCTGCCGTGGCTGGTGCTGGCCTTTGCCGGCGTGATGCTGATCACCGGGCTGGAGCACGGCGGCACCGGCGCCGCGACGCTGGCCGGGATCGGCCTGGCGCTGCTGGCGGCACTGCTGTATGCGGTCACGACCATGGCCACGCGCCGGCTGCAGGCGATTCCGCCCGGGCAGATTGCGGGCCTGCAGATGGTGCTGGGCGTGGTGATGCTGGCACCGCTGGCGCATCCCGCGGCCGGCAGCTATCAGACCGGCACCTGGGCCGCGCTGCTGGCGCTGGGGCTGATCCATACCGGCGTCATGTACACCCTGCTGTACGGCGCCTTCCAGCGGCTGAGCGTGGTGTCGATCGCCACGCTGTCGTTCGTCTATCCGCTGGTGGCGATCGTCATCGACGTGATGGTGTTCGGCGTCGTGCTCGGGCCGCTACAGGTCGCGGGCATGCTGCTGGTGCTGCTGGGTGTGATCGCCAACCAGCTCGGCTGGAGCGTGGTGTGGCGGCGCCGGGCACAAGGCTGATGCGCCTTCTGGAGCGCTTGCATGCGGGGACGGTTGACCGAACTCCTGACTACGGTTAGTGTAGGCAGCTATCGAACGATCGTTCTATTTGCGCCCTTGCCATGACTGCTACCGCTGCCGCCCTGTCCGCCTCCGCCCCCATCGCGCTGCATGCGTTCGACGACGCCATCGCCCTGGAGGCCGCCGGCGAAAATCGTTTCCTGGGCCGCACCACGCCGGCCTACTGGAACATGATCGGCCCGTTTGGCGGCATCACCGCCGCCACGCTGCTGCAGGCGGCGCTGCTGCATCCGCAACGGCTGGGCGACCCGATCGCGCTGTCGGTCAACTTTGCCGGCCCGATCGCCGAAGGCCCGTTCGAGATCGAGGCGCTGCCGGTGCGGACCAACCGCTCGACCCAGCACTGGAACCTGACGCTGCGCCAGGGCGATGCCGTGGCCACCACCGCCACCGCCGTGTTCGCGGTGCGCCGCGAGACCTGGGCCTGCGGCGAGGCGGTGATGCCCGAGGTGCCGGACGCCGACACGCTGCCGGCGATGGGCGGCTTTGCGCCGGTGCGCTGGCTCAAGTCCTATGACATGCGCCCGGTGCGCGGCGCCAAGCCGACCGCCGAGGCCGGCACCGAGCACCCCGACAGCCTGACCCAGTTCTGGCTGCGCGACGCGCCGGCGCGCACGCCGGACTTCGCCGCGGTGGCGTCATGGGCGGACAGCTTCTACCCGCGCATCTTCCTCAAGCGCGCGGGCTTCGTGCCGGCCGGCACGGTGTCGATGACCACGTATTTCCACGCCGATGCGCCCACGCTGGCGGCGCTGGGCGACCGCCACGTGCTGGCCAGCGCGCAGGCGCAGGTCTTCCAGCAGGGGTACTTCGACCAGCGCGCGCAGCTATGGAGCCCGGCTGGCCAGCTGCTGGCCAGCTCGCACCAGATCGTCTACTACAAGGAATAAGCAAGGAACAAGCAGGGAGGGGCTCAGGCGATCGCTTCGCGCGCCTGGGTTTCGTAGCGGTGCACGGTGTTGCGCATTGCCCAGAGCAGCATCACGCCGGGCAGCGCCACCGCCACGGTGCCGAGGTAGAACGGCGCCCAGCCCCAGGCCTCGACCATGTAGCCGGAGGTCGGCCCGACATAGACCCGGCCCACCGACGCCAGCGCCGACAGCAGCGCATACTGCGTGGCCGAGAACGAGCGGTTGCACAGCGTCATCAGCAGCGCCACGAAGGCCGCGGTGCCCATGCCGCCGCACAGGTTTTCCACCGCGATGGTCGCGCCCATGGTCCACAGGTGCGGCGGCGTCACGGCGAGTATCCAGTAGCCCAGGTTCGATACCGCCTGCAGCACACCGAACACCATCAGCGAACGGTACAGCCCCAGCCGCACCATCAGCGTGCCGCCGAACAGCGCGCCGATGATGGTGGCGGCCAGTCCCAGTGTCTTGTTGACGATGCCAACCTCGCCGGCCGAGAAACCCACGCCGCGGATCAGGAAGGTGGTCGACAGGCTGCCGGCAAAGGCGTCGCCCAGCTTGTACAGCACGATCAGCAGCAGCAGCCACCATGCGCCGGGCCGCGCGAAGAAATCGCGCAGCGGGCCGAGCACCGCCTCTTCCAGCGAGCGCGGCGCGCGCGCGGGCACGTCGGGCTCGGGCGCCCACAGCAGGGTCAGGATGCCCACGGCCATCAGCGCCGCCATCAGCAGGTAGGTCTGCTGCCAGCCGAGCACGCGGTCGGCCAGCCACAGCGCCAGGCCGCCCGAGACCAGCATCGCCAGCCGGTAGCCCAGCACCTTCACCGCCGCGCCGGCCCCGCGCTCGGCCGGACGCAGCACGTCGGTGCTGTAGGCATCGAAGACAATGTCCTGCGAGGCCGACAGGAAGGCCACCAGCGTAGCCAGCGCCGCCAGCGTCCACAGCGCCTCGCGCGGCGGGCAGAACGCCATTGCGGCGATGCCCGCCACCAGCCCCAGCTGCGTCAGCAGCAGCCAGCCGCGGCGCCGGCCCAGCAGCGGCGGCGTGTAGCGGTCCATCAGCGGTGCCCACAGGAACTTGAAGATATAGGCCTGGCCCACCAGCGAGAAGAAGCCGATGGTCTTGATATCCAGGCCCTCGACCGTCATCCAGGCCTGCAGCGTGCCGGAGGTGAGCGCCAGCGGCAGCCCGGAGGCAAAGCCCAGGGTCAGCATGGCGCCGATGCGGCGGTTGCGGAAGATATCGAGATAGGCCTGGAAAGTCATGGATGCGCGGGGGGTGGAGCGCCGCGCGGCTGCGCGGGCGCCGTGTATTATTGCATCACCTGTTCGCCGCCCCGCCACTTGTGCTGCGGCAGCGTTGCCAGGGATCGCACCGGTCCGCCGCCACGATCCCTCCACTGCGCCCGAGGAACCGCAAATGCTCCGCCCCCAGCAATGTGTCCAGCGTCCGATTCGTGTCCGGCTCGTCCGCGCGCTCGCGCTGGCGGCGGCGTTGCTGGCCTGGTCCGGCATGCCCGCCCAGGCGCAGGAAACCGAATCCGGAGGCATCAGCATCCAGCGCGGCGGCTCGGCGGTGCGCAATATCGTGCCCGCCGAGGCGATCGAGCAGCAGGCCGCGCAGGAGTACGAGCAGCTCAAGCAGGAAGCCATCGCCAAGCGCGCGCTGGCCGGCGACGACAACCCGCAGCTCAGGCGCCTGCGCGCGATCGGCAAGCGGCTTCTGCCGCAGACCGTGCGCTGGAACGAGCGCGCGCGCAACTGGCCGTGGGAGATCAACCTGATCGGCTCGAAGCAGGTCAACGCGTTCTGCATGCCGGGTGGCAAGATCGCCGTCTACACCGGCCTGCTTGACCAGCTCAAGCTGACCGACGACGAGGTCGCGATGGTGATGGGGCACGAGATCGCGCACGCGCTGCAGGAGCATGCGCGCGAGCGCGCCGCCAAGTCCGAGATCACCAACCTCGGCGCCAACGTCATTTCGCAGCTGTTCGGCTTCGGCAACCTGGGCAACATGGCGCTCGGCACCGGGGCGCACCTGCTGACACTGCGCTTCTCGCGAGCCGACGAGACCGAGGCCGACCTGATCGGCATGGATATCGCCGCGCGCGCCGGCTTCGATCCGCGCGCCGCGGTGTCGCTGTGGCAGAAGATGGGCAAAGTGTCGCAGTCGGGCACTGATTTTTTGTCGACGCACCCGTCCGGGCGCAGCCGCATTGCCGACCTGGAAAAGCACATGCCCGAGGTGCTGCCACTCTACGCACGCGCGATCAACACCCCGGTCGACAGGCTGCCACCGTACCGCGCCAATATGGCGGGACTGGGCGATGCGCCGGTCGACGCGGGCGACGACGACAGAAGCAAGCCGCTGAAGCGCTAGCCGCTGCTTGCGGCGCCTGGCGCCGGCAACCAGGGCGGCCACCGGATCGAAGGACAATGCGACAACCGCAGGGGAACCCGCATGAGCCTGAACCGCATGAGCCCGTCGGAGCAACGGGCCGCCTATATGCTGATCTTCGCGGGCAGCGAGGCCGAGCCCGACCGCTTCACCAGCGACCTGCCGGTCAGCTCCGAAGTCTGGCTGCTGTATGCGTCGGGAGAATCGTTCGAGGTGCCGCGCGGGCTGTTGCTGACCCCGCACCACGCCGCGGGCATTGCCGCCCTGCGCACCGCGGTGCTGCGCCGCCTGCCGGCGCTGGCCGAGCCGGCGGCGGCAGGCCAGCGCTTCCTGGCGGCAAATGAATCGCACCTGCTCGCGCAGATCGATTTCTTCGACATGCTCAGGCTGCTGCCGCTGACGGCATGGTGGCACCGGGAGGTACGGCTGCCGATGGCCAGCGCCAGCTGGTCAACCGCCGCGCGCCACGCGCTCGAGCGCAGCCTCACCGGCGACGCCTTCGTGCGCTGGCTGGGCGAGTCGGTGCTGGCCCATGTGTCCAGCGAGACAGCCATTGCGAGGTTCAAGGACATCGGCTACACCGCTTCCCGGACGCGCTTCGGCGGCATCCCGGCGCCGGCCGGCCAGGCGCTGGGACGGCTGGTCAATGTCGCCGCGCAGTATGTTGCCCTGACCTTGCTGGGACTGGACGACGACAGCTTCCCGCCCGGCGGCCTGACCCGGCGCATCGGGCAGGCGAGCCGGCAGGTGCTTGAAACGCTATGGGCCTGCCTGCAGGACGACCATGCGGCGCCGCCGGATGCCGATGCCGCGGATGCGGCGAAGGTGGCCGCAGTGGCGCCGCTGTGGCGCATCTCGGTCAACCGGCCGGCAGAGCACGCGGTGTTTTCGTCGCGCAAGACCGTGAAGGCGGATGCGGCGATCCGCGTGTTCGATACCGGCGGGCAGGGCGTGCGCTGGGCGGTGATCGACTCCGGCATCGATGCGCGCCATCCGGCGTTCTTCGATCCCGCCAGGCTGGAGGGAGCGCTGCCGGTCAGCGACGGCCTGATCGCACCGCGTCTGTCGCGCGTGGTCAGGACGCTGGATTTCACCCGCCTGTCGGCGATCACCAGCGGCCGCCTGCCGCCCATGCCCAAGGGCAAGCGCGGCCCCGGCGAGGCCGAGCTCAGGGAGCGCATTGCGGCGATCGCCGACGACCTCGCCAACGGCCGCATCATCGACTGGTCCGTGATCGAGCCTTTGCTGGAAATCAGCCAGGAAGACCTGGCGCAATACGTGCCGCCGGGCGGCAGCCACGGCACGCACGTGGCCGGCATCATCGGCGCCGGCTGGCCGTCTTCGGCCTACCTGGCGCGGCCGGAGCCCATGCCGCTGCCGCCCGAGCTTGCCGAAAGCGGCGATGTCAGCGGCATCTGCCCGCGTATCGAGCTGCTCGACCTGCGCATTTTCGATGCGCAGGGCAGGGGCGATGAGTTCGGCATCCTGGGCGCGCTGCAATATGTGCGCTGGCTCAACCAGAGCCGCGACCGGCAATATGTGCACGGCGTCAACCTCAGCGTGGCGCTGCGCCATGACGTGCGCACCTACGCCTGCGGCAGCACGCCGGTGTGCGTCGAATGCGACCGGCTGGTGGCCAACGGCGTGATCGTGGTGGCGGCGGCCGGCAACTATGGCTATGACGAGCAATATGCGGCCGCGCACATGGGCGCGGGCTTTCGCGGCCAGACCATTACCGATCCTGGCAATGCGCGCACCGTGATCACGGTGGGAGCGACCCATCGTACCGATCCCTACCGGTACGGCATCTCTTATTTCTCCAGCCACGGTCCCACCGGCGATGGCCGCATCAAGCCCGACCTCGTGGCACCCGGGGAGAAGATTACCTCCACCGTGCCCGGCGGCACGCTGGCGTCGATGGATGGCACCAGCATGGCCGCGCCGCATGTGTCCGGCGTGGCCGCGCTGCTGCTGTCGCGCAACAATGAGCTGATGGGCCAGCCCGAGACCGTCAAGGCCATCCTGTGCGACGCGGCCACGGATCTTGGGCGCGAGCGCGCATTCCAGGGGGCCGGGCTGGTGGATGCGTTGCGGGCGCTGCAGCGCGTGTAGGCCGCGCCGGTTTCCGGCCAGTAAAAAAAGCCGGCAGTGCCGGCTTTTTTGTTGTGTCCAGGAAGCAGCCGTATCAGGCCTGCAGCCCCGTGGCCTCGTCGGCACCGACATGCACGTTCATGCATTGCACCGCCGCGCCGGCCGCACCCTTGCCCAGGTTGTCCAGGCGCGCGACCAGGTTCAGGCGCTCGGGGGTGCCGAACACGAACAGGTCGACACGGTTGGTGTCGTTGTTGGCCTGCACGTCGAAGAAACCGTCGTCGAGGTTGTCCTCGCTGTTGTACGGCATCACGCGCACGAACTGCTCGCCTTCATAGTGCTTGCGGTAGATGTCGACGATCTGCTCCGGGCTCACCTTGCGCGCCAGGCGCTCGCCGAACACCGGCACCGTCACCGCCAGGCCCTTCAGGAAGTTGCCGACGATCGGGTTGAAGATCGGGTCCGACGACAGGCCGCCCTGCACGCGCATCTCGGGCAGGTGTTTGTGCTGCAGCGCCAGCGCGTACGGGCGCGGGCTGTGCAGCTTCGGGTTACCGCCGGCTTCAAAGTCGGCAATCATCTTCTTGCCGCCGCCGCTGTAGCCGGTCAGCGAGAACGCCGTCACCGGGTAGTCGCGCGGCAGCACGCCGGCATCGACCAGCGGCCGCACCGCCAGCACGAAGGCGCTGGCGTGGCAGCCCGGCACGGCGATGCGCTTGCTGGCACGGATCTTCTCGCGCTGGCCGCGCACCAGTTCCGGCAGGCCATAGGCCCAGTTGTCGGCGGTACGGAACGCCGTGCTGGCGTCGATCACGCAGGTATTCGGGTTGGTCACCAGCGACACCGCCTCGCGCGAGGCCACGTCGGGCAGGCACAGGAAGGCGACGTCGGCGGTGTTCAGGAAGCGTGCTCGCTCGGCCGGGTCCTTGCGCTTGTCATCGGCAATGCGCAGCAGTTCCACGTCGGAACGACCGGAAAGATAGTCAAGCAGCCGGAGACCGGTCGTGCCTTCCTGACCATCGACGAACACTTTGAAAACCATGGCGGACTCGCTCTATGAAATGCGGGGGAAATACGCGTGAATGCGCGCGTGAATGCGAAGTATCTCCTGCCGGGCGCAGGGGCGAACCTGCATTGTAGCGGGGATGGGGGCCGGTCGCAGGGGTTTGTACCGATTGGATTCTTGCGGTTTGGCACAGTTCGCGGCTTGCGCTACGAGACCGGCCGGATGCTGCCCCCGCTGGCGCTCGTCAAGCTGCTGAAACTCCTTGACCGCCACCCGGAACTTCTAGAAGAAGTCCGGGCGGCCTGACTACATAGCTCAGAGCGGATAGTCGTAATCGATCGACAACGGCGCGTGGTCGCTGAACTTCTCGTCCTTGTAGATCGAGCACAGCTGCGCCGTGTCGGCGATCTTCGGCGTTGCCAGGTGGTAATCGATGCGCCACCCCACGTTCTTGGCGTATGCCTGGCCGCGGTTGCTCCACCACGTGTACTGGTCCGGGCGAGGATCGAGCTTGCGGAACACATCGACGTAGCCATGGACGTCGAACAACTCGCCGATCCAGGCGCGTTCTTCCGGCAGGAAGCCCGAGTTTTTCAGGTTGCCCTTCCAGTTCTTGATATCGATTTCCTTGTGCGCGATGTTGACGTCGCCGCACAGAACGATCTCGCGCCCGCTGGCCTTCAGCTGCAGCAGGTGGGGCAGGAAAGCCTCCATGAAGCGGAACTTGGCCAGCTGGCGTTCCTCGCCGCTGGAACCGGAAGGCACGTACACCGAGATCACCGCAAGGTGCGGATACTGCACTTCCACATAGCGGCCTTCGCCGTCGAACTCGGCGTTGCCGAAACCGGTGATGATCCGCTCAGGCTTGTGCCGCGTGTACAGGCCCACGCCGCTGTAGCCCTTCTTCTCCGCATAGTGGAAGTAGCCGTGGTAACCGTGTGGCGCCAGGAACGCTTCGGTCATGTCTGCGGCCTGTGCCTTCAGTTCCTGCACGCAGACCATGTCCGCGTCCTGCTTGCCCATCCAGTCGAAAAAGCCCTTCTTGGACGCGGAGCGGATGCCGTTGAGGTTGGCGCTGATAATCCGTAACATTCGGGGAAATTTTGAATTCAGAGAGAAATGATGACGCAGCAGAACACGCCGGCCGCCTTGCCCGAGGGCATGCAGGGCACCGACCTGAGCCAGACCTTTATCCGCTTTGCGCTCGACGCCGGCGTCCTGTCGTTTGGTGAATTTGTCACCAAGGCCGGCCGCAAGTCGCCCTACTTCTTCAATGCCGGGCTGTTCAACCAGGGCGCGATGCTCGGCGAGGTGGCGCAATTTTATGCGAAAACCCTGCTGGCCTCGGGCGTGCAGTTCGACGTGCTGTTCGGGCCGGCCTACAAGGGCATCACGCTGGCCTCGGCGACGGCGGTGGCGCTGGCCGGCATGGGACGTGACGTCGGCTTCGCCTACAACCGCAAGGAAGCCAAGGACCATGGCGAAGGCGGCACGCTGGTTGGCGCCAAACTGCAGGGCAAGGTCGTCATCGTCGACGACGTCATTTCCGCCGGCACCTCGGTGCGTGAATCGGTCAACCTGATCCGCGCCGCCGGCGCCGAGCCGGCCGCCGTGCTGATCGCGCTGGACCGCATGGAAAAGAGCGGGACCGCCGACCAGGTTGGCACGCATTCGGCCGTGCAGGACGTGCAGCGCGAATTCGGCATCCCCGTGATCGCGATCGCCAGCCTGAAGGACCTGCTGGCCTATCTCGACGCGTCGCAGGACCAGTCGCTGGCTGCTTCGCGCGAGGCCGTGTCGGCGTATCGGCAGCGCTACGGCGTCTGACGAAGCCTTGCGCCCGCGCGCGGATGCGCCGGGCGCTGCAACGATCCAGGGCAGGCGGAAAATCCAATCGGCAGGGGGCGTGCGTGGCGGCGAAAGAGCGGCAGGAACGGGCAGGGCGGCAGCCGGCAGCGGCGGCAGCGAAGGAAGCGGAAAGCGAAACAGCCAAGACCAACGGCAACGGCGATTCGCTGGCCGAGCGCGGCGCGCAGGTGCGTCCGCGCAAGCCGGTGCGCCAGGACGCCAAGGCGCCCGACAGGCCCGCGCATGAAGCCTATGCCGTGCGCGCACTGGTGCTGCAGGGCGGTGGCGCGCTCGGTGCCTACCAGGCCGGCGTGTACCAGGGCCTGGCCGAAGGCGGGATCTACCCGAACTGGGTCGCCGGTATTTCCATCGGCGCGCTCAATGCCGCGGTGATTGCCGGCAATCCGCCCGAGCGCCGCATCGAACAGCTGCGCGCGTTCTGGGAACACATCTGCGCGCAGCCGTGGCTGCCCAGCCTGTCGCCCACCTGGCTGACCGACGGCGCCGAGAGCTGGCCCGAGCCGCTGCGCGTCTGGTTCGACGGCCTGCATGCCACGCGCGCCATGGTCGAAGGCCAGCGCGGCTTCTTCCAGCCGCGCAGCTGGGTGGAGCTGATGATGCGCTATGCCGAACCCGGCCGCGCCAGTTTCTACGACACCTCGCCGCTGAAGGCCACGCTGGAGCGCTTCGCTGACTTCGACCTGATCAACCATCGCCCCGAGCTGATGCGGGTCTCGGTGGGCGCGGTCAATGTGCGCACGGGCAATTTCGCCTATTTCGACAACACCCGCGACAAGCTCTGCCCCGAGCATTTCATGGCCTCGGGTGCGCTGCCGCCGGGTTTCCCGGCGGTGGAGATCGACGGCGAGTACTACTGGGACGGCGGTCTCGTGTCCAACACCCCGCTGGCCGAGGTGCTGACCGCGCAGCCGCGGCGCGACGCGCTGATCTTCCAGGTCGACCTGTGGAGCGCGCGCGGCAAGCTGCCGCATGACCTGATCGATGTTGCCGAGCGCGAGAAGGAGATCCGCTATTCCAGCCGCACCCGCGCCATTACGGACTACATGCGCGAGCAGCAGAACATGCGCCGCATGCTCAACGAGGTGATGGCGCTGGTGCCGCAATCCAAGCGCAACAGCGAGTGGTACCGCCGCGCCGCCGAACAGGCCTGCGACGCGCGCCGTAACGTGATCCAGCTGATCTACCGCGACAAATCGTTTGAGAACATGGCCAAGGACTACCAGTTCGGCCTGCTGACCATGAACGAGCACTGGACCAGCGGCCTGGACGATATCCGCCAGACGCTGCGCCATCCGCACTGGCTGGCGATGCCCAGCCGCGAGCACCCGTTCGTCACGCACGACGTGCATCGCGGGAATGGTGGCTGAGGCGGCTGAGGTGGCTGAGCCGGGCGGCCAGCCGTCTGCACCGGGGCGCTATTCGACCTTGATGTTCGCCAGTTCCGGCTTGGTCGGCGGGTAGGCGGGCTTCAGGTCTTCGAACACCCGCGTCAGGATCTCCGCCACCATCAGGTTGCGGTGCGTCTTGGAATCGGCCGGCACCACGTACCACGGGCATTCCTGCGTGCTGGTCGCCATGATCGCGGCCTCGTACGCATCCATGTAGGCCTTCCAGTGCTTGCGCTCGGCGAGGTCGGTGGTGTCGAATTTCCAGTGTTTTTCCGGGTCTGCCAGCCGCGCCTCCAGCCGCGCCTTCTGCTCGTCGCGCGAAATATGCAGGAAGCATTTGACGATGGTGGTGCCGGTCTCGGTCAGCATTGCCTCGAAATCCCGGATCTGGCGGAAGCGCCGTTCGGTTTCGGCATTGTCGATCCAGCCGTGCACGCGCGTGACCAGCACGTCTTCATAGTGGCTGCGGTTGAACACCACGATCTCGCCGGCCCTGGGCACCTGCAGGTGAATGCGCCACAGGTAGTCGCGCGCCAGTTCATTGGGCGTGGGCGCCTTGAAGCCGACCACGCGGATGCCCAGAGGATCGAAGCTGCGGAACACGCCGCGCACGGTGCCGTCCTTGCCGCTGGTGTCCATGCCCTGCAGCACGACCAGCAGCTTGCGGCGGTGTTCGGCGTAGAAGATGTCCTGCTTAGCGTCCAGGCCCTCGCTCAGTTCGGCAATCAGGGCCAGGTCCTCGGCCTTGCCGCCGCGCGACAGCGGCTTGCTGCCGGGAGGGAAATCGGCAAGGCGGAATCGCTTGCCCGTCGTGATGCGGAAATCGTCCAGCGGCATGGGCGCTCCATCGGTATGACCTGCAAGATCAGGGAATGGGCGCCCCGCCTGGGCCGGAAACAATGCGGGCTGTGTCGTGGGGCGCGCTGCCCCTATGGTCAGGCCGGCAGGGCCGCCAGGTCAATGGTGCCTTCGAACACCGTGGTCGCCGGGCCGGTCATGCGCACCGGTTCGGTGCCGCCGTCCCAGGCAATGGTCAGGTCGCCGCCATGCGTATGCACCTTGACCGGCGAGTCCAGCAGGCCGCGCCGGATGCCGGCGACCACCGCTGCGCAGGCGCCGGTGCCGCAGGCCAGCGTCTCGCCGGCGCCGCGCTCGTAGACGCGCAGGCGAATGGTGTTGCGGTCCTGCACCTGCATGAAGCCGGCATTGACGCGGTTGGGGAAGGTGGCGTGCTGCTCGATCACCGGCCCGTCCTGCAGCACGGGGAAGTCCTCGACGTCGTCCACCACCTGCACCGCATGCGGGTTGCCCATCGACACCGCCGAGATCCACGCGGTGCGGCCGTTGACCTCCAGGCCGTAGACCGTATCCACGCCTTCAGCCCGGGTCGGCAGCCCCTCGGCACGGAACGGCACCTGGGCCGGTTCCAGCTCGGGCGCGCCCATGTCCACGGTGACCTGGCCGTCGTCCTGCAGCGTCAGCGTGATCACGCCCTTCATCACCTCCACGCGCACCGAGCGCTTGTCGGTCATGCCCTTGTCGCTGACAAAACGCACGAAGCAGCGCGCGCCGTTGCCGCAGTGCTCGACCTCGCTGCCGTCGGCATTGAAGATGCGATAGCGGAAGTCGACATCGCCGCGCGACGGTTTTTCGACCACCAGCATCTGGTCGGCGCCCACGCCGAAATGCCGGCTGGCGAGCGCGCGCCATTGCGCGGGCGTCAGGTCGATCTGCTGGTGGATGCCGTCGAGCACGACAAAGTCGTTGCCGGCGCCATGCATCTTGGTGAACTGGAGTTTCATGGTGGGGATTGTAGCCGCGGCTCGCGCAAGTTGCTGCCGCCCTCGGCGGACGCTCAATAGATCTCGGGTTCGCCCAGCAGGCGGTGCTTGAAGCGCTTGTGCACCCAGTAATACTCAGGCACGCGCGGGCGGATGCAGTCCTCGAAGAAGGCATTCATGCGGCGCGTGTCGTCGGTGACGCTTTCGCCGGGGTAGTTGTCCCAGGCAGGCAGGATGCGCAGCACGTAGCCCTGGTAGTCGGGCAGCATCTCGGTGTAGATCGGCACAACCTTGGCGCCGGTCAGGCGCGCCAGCCGCGACACCGATGTCAGCGTCAGCGCCTGCACGCCGAAGAACGGCACGAATTCCGAATCGCGTTCGCCGAAGTCCATGTCGGCGATCAGCTGCAGCGCTTCGCCCTTCTTCAGGCAGCGCAGGATGTCGCGTGCGCTGTCGTTGCGCGAAATCATGTTGGCGCCGAAGCGGCCGCGCGCGTGCTTGAGGAAGCCATCGAACAAATCATTCTTCTGCCTGGTGTACAGCGATGCGCCGGAACGCCCCACATGCTCGCGCAGGTGGATGGTCAGCCGGATCGCACCGGCCTCCACGCCCGACAGGTGCAGCGTGACCAGGATATGCGGCGTGCCGTCCAGCGACACCAGGTCGGCCTGGTCGTCGATCTGCACCCAGCGGCGCATCTGCGCCTCGCTGCCGGTCCAGAAGATGCCGCGCTCGGCAAAGCTGCGGAACACGGTGCGGAAGCTCTGGCGCGACAATTCGTCGATCTCGGCCTCGGTCTTGTCCGGGAAGCACAGGCGCAGGTTGGCCTGCACCACGCGGCGGCGTGCGCTGGGAATCAGGTAGAGCAGGCTGCCCAGCGCTTCGCCGAAGCGGGCAACGAACGGATATGGAAGTTTGCCCAGCACCGTGAGCAGGCCGATGCCGAGCCAGGTGAACACGCGGCTCATGAAATCGATTGGTCAGTGGTCGGCTCGGTGCTGCGGCTGGGGGCGGCGGCGGGCCCCTTGTAGCGGCTGTATCCCCACAGGTACTGGGTGGGACACTGCCTCACCAGGATCTCGACGGCCTGGTTGATCACCGCGGCCGCTTCGGCCGGGTCGTCCGGCAGCATGCCGCCCTCATTGAGCACATGCAGGTGGGCGCGATAGCCCGCGCCTTTCGGCAGCCGTTCCGCAAAGACCGCGACCACCGGCGCGCCGGTCAGCTGCTGCAGCCGGTGCACCAGCGCCATGGTGTAGGCCGGCTTGCCGAAGAACGGCGCCCAGTTACCCTCGCCGCCGCTGGGTACCTGGTCCGGCAGGATCCCCACCGCCTGGCCGCGCTTGAGCGCCTTGACCAGCATGCGCACGCCGCGCGGCGTGGCGGGCGCCATGTGCATATTGGGCCGGGTGCGCATCTTTTCGATCCAGTCGCGCAGCCAGGGCTGGTGTGGCGGCTTGAACAGCGCGGTGACCGGGCGCACCAGCGCGTGGGACTGCGGCAGCACTTCAAAGCAACCCAGATGCGGCGTCAGGATGATGAGGCCCTTGCCTCGGGCCTGCAGCTTTTCCAGTTCCGGCCACATGTAGTCGTCGAAGCCAAGCAGCCGTGCGCCGATCTTCTTGCGGCTCCAGAAATAGGGCATCTCGATCATCATGCGACCGGCCGAGCGGGCGGCTTCATCGATCATCGCCTGCGTGGCGTCGGGAAACGCCAGGCGGAAATTTTCATTCAGGCGCTGGCCGTAGCGGCCGGGCAGCCGTGCTGCCAGCAGTCCGAGCGCGCCGCCTGCGGCCTGCAGCAAGCGCAGTGGGAAACGGGAGATCAGCCAGAAAAGAAAGGTCATCGGGCGTGGATTGCAGTCCGGGCTGCAAACAGGTCAAATCCGGCGCATTTTTTCCCCGGCGCGGAATTCAGTTCCACGCCGGCTTGCCGTAAATCCGGGCAAACGGCATGCCGTGGCGGCAGCGTGTTGCGTCGGCGCCTTTGGCGCGCTGCAACGAGCCCGGCAGGCGCGTATAATAGCGTGTATCGCCGAGTTAACTGACAACTTGCGGGGCGATGCAGCTCAAACCGGGCTGTTTTAAATACCGCTAAAGCGTCGCCGCCATGAACCCGACCGGGTGGCACGCAATAGCCAACCTGGAGAATAAGTTCGTGGCAAACGACTTCCTTTTTACTTCGGAATCGGTTTCCGAAGGCCATCCCGACAAGGTCGCCGACCAGATTTCCGACGCCGTCCTCGACGCCATCCTGGCGCAGGACAAGTATGCGCGTGTGGCCGCCGAGACGCTTTGCAACACCGGCCTGGTGGTGCTGGCAGGGGAAATCACCACGACCGCCAACGTCGACTACATCCAGATCGCGCGCGACACGATCAAGCGCATCGGCTACGACAACACCGAATATGGCATCGACTACAAGGGCTGCGCCGTGCTGGTGGCCTATGACAAGCAGTCGCCGGACATCGCCCAGGGCGTGGACCGCGCCTCGGACGACTACCTGAACCAGGGGGCCGGCGACCAGGGCCTGATGTTCGGCTACGCCTGCGATGAGACGCCGGAGCTGATGCCGTTCCCGATTTACTACGCGCACCGCCTGGTCGAGCGCCAGTCGCTGCTGCGCCGTGACGGCCGCCTGCCCTGGCTGCGTCCGGACGCCAAGTCGCAGGTGACGGTGCGTTATGTCGACGGCAAGCCGCACAGCGTCGATACCGTAGTGCTGTCGACGCAGCATTCGCCGGATATTACGCAGGCGCAGATCCGAGAAGCCGTGATCGAAGAGATCATCAAGCCGGTGCTGCCGGCCGAGATGCTGAAAGAAACCACGTATCTGGTGAACCCGACCGGGCGTTTCGTGATCGGCGGCCCGCAGGGCGACTGCGGCCTGACCGGGCGCAAGATCATTGTCGATACCTATGGTGGCGCTTCGCCGCACGGTGGCGGTGCGTTTTCGGGCAAGGACCCGTCCAAGGTGGATCGCTCGGCTGCCTATGCGGCGCGTTATGTGGCCAAGAACGTGGTGGCCTCGGGGCTGGCGCGCCAGTGCCAGGTACAGGTGAGCTATGCCATCGGCGTGGCGCGGCCGATCAATGTGACGGTGTACACCGAAGGTACCGGCAAGATTCCGGACGCCAAGATTGCGGAACTGGTGCAGGAGCATTTTGACCTGCGGCCGAAGGGTATTGTGCAGATGCTGGATCTGCTGCGTCCGATTTATGAGAAGACTGCGGCTTACGGCCACTTTGGGCGTGAAGAGCCGGAGTTCTCTTGGGAGGCTACGGATAAGGCGGCTGCCTTGCGCGCTGCTGCTGGACTGTAAGTGGGTCTTCGGAGTCCGGATCCTGGACTCCTGCACTTCTGACTTCGGCAAGCCCCGCTGGCCCGCAAGGGACGGTGGGGTTTTTTGTTTTTGGTGGTGGGTCGCCGTTGATGACATGCTGTCGGCCGTTGAACCGCCTGGTTCCGCCCTGCTGGGCGGGTCACTTTTTGTCCGAGCGACAAAAAGTAACCAAAAAACGCGTCGCCTGAGCGGCTGGCTATCAATTTGGCGGCGTGGGTGGGTCGGGCGGTGGTGATTTCCGTTCGATGTGGCTGGTGGCTCAAACCTGCTACGCCAGGTGAGTTTGGGATAGTGGCTGCGTCGACCCACTATTGGACGATCCCCATGCCGGGCGTAGGCCGCCTGCTGCCGGCGTCAACGCGGGGACGCCTACGGCTGCGCTGCGCGCGCTCAGTATCGTAGGTCGGGGGCTTGGGCACGGAGTGCATCGCTGCGCTCGCACAGCGCGGTCGTGAAGGACGCCGGGCCCGAAGCCCGGATCAGGACGTGGGCGCAGCCCTGCCACCTTAGGGCCGGCGCGCAGCGCAGCCGTAGGCGTCCCCGCGTTGACGCGAGCAGCAGGGGCCACGCCCAGCTCTGGGCTCGTTCAATCATCGCAGGCGGTTCAACAGCCGACAGCATGTCATCAACAGCGACAGCAGACGCTAAAACAGCCAACAGCATGTCACCAGGCCAGAAAGCCCCCGCCCCCTGCGCCCCAATCGCCACCCAAACACCCAGGTAGTAAAATCCCAACCACCACAAAATTCCTTCACGGGGGTCCCGTCCCCAGAGGACTGCCATGCCCGCAGCACCAGCCATTTCCAATGCCACCGCGCCGAACCGCTCCGCGTCGGGAGGCAGCCTCGACCTGATCCGCCCACAGCCCTACACCAACTGGGCCCCCCAGGTCACCCCCGAGGAACGCGCCACCCTTCGCCGCGAGCTGGAGCAGGGCGCGGTGCTGTATTTCCCCAACCTGAGATTCCACTTCGAACCCGGCGAGGAACGCTTCCTCGACGCCCGTTATTCCGACGGCAAATCCAAGAACATCAACCTCCGCGCCAACGACACCGCGGTGCGCGGCGCGCAGGGCACCCAGCAGGACCTGTCCGACCTCTACACGCTGATCCGCCGCTATGCCGACAACAGCGAGTCGCTGATCCGCACGCTGTTCCCCGAATACATTCCCCACATGACCCGCGCCGGCACCTCGCTGCGTCCCAGCGAGATCGCCGGCCGCCCGGTCAGCTGGCGCAAGGACGACACCCGCCTGCACGTCGATTCCTTCCCCTCCAACCCGATGCTGGGCAAGCGCCTGCTGCGCGTGTTCCATAACATCGACCCGGCCGCGCCGCGCGTGTGGCGCGTGGGCGAGCCATTCGGTGATTTCGCGCAGAAGTTCGTGCCGAAGACACACGGCATGTGGCCGGGACAGGCGGCGCTGATGAAGCTGCTGCATATCACCAAGCGCAAGCGCTCGGAATACGACCACCGCATGCTGCAGCTCCACGACCTGGCCAAGGCCGACCTGGACTACCAGCGCGACGTGCCCCAGCAGGAATTCCATTTCCCGCCCGGTTCGACCTGGATTGTCTTCAGCGACCAGTTGCTGCACGCCGCCATGCGCGGGCGCGCGATGATGGAGCAGACCATCTATCTTGAGCCGCAGGCGATCTCCGACCACACCCACTCGCCCGAGGCCGTGCTGTCGCGCATGCTCGGGCGGCCGATGCTGGTGTCCTGACCCGCAGGCCAGACGCGCAGTCGGTTGCAACACCCCGGGGCATCGGGATGGCGCGCCGGCTGCCGCGCGCATCACTTGAAGGCCAGCCAGGGCCATTGATGCCTGTTCCTCCATCGGCATGACAACCGCCCGCCCGGACCACCAACGCCGGCACGCCGCAACCCTTCACCCCCGCTCAGGCTAGCGCCTACACTGAATTTCACGGCTTGCCATCCGCTGGCCCGGCTGACTCTCGCCGCCTGCGGACATGCGGGGAGACAGATGGAAACCACCTACGACTACGTCATCGTCGGCGCGGGATCGGCGGGCTGTGCGCTGGCCGGAAGGCTGGCCGACAGCGGGGACGACACCATTGCCCTGGTCGAGGCCGGCCAGCACGACCACCATGTGCTGGTACGCACACCCGCCGCGTGCGCCGCCATGCTGCCGCGCGCCAGCGCACGCAACTATGCCTACGAGACCGTGCCGCAGCCGGGACTGAATGGCCGGCGGGGCTACCAGCCGCGCGGACGCGGCCTGGGCGGCTGCTCGTCGATCAACGCGATGATCTACACGCGCGGACGGCCCGCCGACTACGACGACTGGGCCGCCGCAGGCTGCGACGGCTGGTCATGGGACGACGTGCTGCCGTATTTCCGCCGTGCGGAATGCAATGAGCGCCTGGCCGGCAGCGACGACGATCCGCTGCATGGCGGCAGCGGCCCGCTCCATGTATCGGACCTGCGCACGCCAAATCCCTTCGCCGAGCGCTTTATCGAGGCCGCGCAGCAGGCGGGCTACCTGCGCAACGATGACTTCAACGGCGAAGAGCAGGAGGGCGTGGGCTGGTACCAGGTCACGCAGCATGCGGGCGAGCGCTGGAACGCGGCGCGCGCCTACCTGCACGGCGGCAACACGCGCGACAAGGCCTGCAACGGCGGGCGCGCGCGGCTGCAGGTGCTGACCGGCACACAGGCCCTGCGCATCGTCTTCGAGGGCCGCCATGCGGCCGGCGTGCTGGTCGCGCGCGACGGCCGCCAGCAACTTCTGCGCACACGGCGCGACGTGATCGTTTGCGCCGGCACCTTCGGCTCGCCGCAATTGCTGCTGGTGTCCGGCGTGGGACCGGCGGCGCAGCTGCGCGAGCTTGGCATCGACGTGGTCCACGACCTGCCCGGCGTGGGCGCCAACCTGCAGGACCATCTCGACATCATCCTGCACAAGCGCGTGGCGGCGCCCGAGTTGTTCGGCGTGTCGTTCAGCGGCTTCATGACCCTGCTGTCGGAAATGCTGCGCTACCGGCGCGAACGCACCGGCATGCTGTCGAGCAACTTCGCCGAGGCCGGCGGCTTCATACGCAGCCGCCCCGAACTGGCCGAGCCCGACCTGCAGCTGCATTTCGTCGTCGGCATGGCCGACAACCACATGCGCCGGCTCAACTTCGGCCACGGCTACTCCTGCCACGTATGCGTGCTGCGTCCGCGCAGCCGCGGCGAGGTGCGGCTGGCATCGGCCGATATCCGCGAGGCGCCGCTGATCGACCCGCGCTACCTCAACGATGTGCGCGACCTCGACGACATGGTTGCCGGCGTGCGCATCGTGCGCCGGATCTTCGCGCAGCCGCAGCTGGCCAGCTACGGCGGGCGCGAGCTGTACTCCGCGCACCTGCGCGCCGACGGCAGCGACGATGCCGACGTGCGCGAGATGATCCGCGCACGTGCCGACACCATCTATCACCCCGTGGGCACCTGCCGCATGGGCATGGACGCGCTGGCGGTGGTCGACCCGCAGTTGCGCGTGCGCGGCGTGGAAGGGCTGCGCGTGGTCGATGCCTCGGTCATGCCGACGCTGGTCGGTGGCAACATCAACGCGCCCGCGATCATGATCGGCGAACGCGCGCATGACCTGATCCGCTACGCGCCGCGGGTGATGCTGCGCGTGCTGGAGTCGATGGAGGCGTGACGCAAGCGCCGGGTCTGCGCGGCTAGCCTTCGAAGCCGCGCGATGCCACGCGCTTCAGCAATTCGGCCTCCGCATCCAGCGTGCCGAACACGCGTCCATGCTGGCGTCCAAGCCGGCTGGCGACAAACAGCTCCGCATTCTCCGCATCGGCATGCGCCAGCATCAGCGCCGCCTGCGTGGTCAGCACCAGCCCCTGCGCAAAGCGGCGCGCGTTGGCCTCCAGGTGCTCCGGCGCTTCGCGCAGCAGCGCCTGCAGCGATGCCAGCTCGGCGCGCACCGCTGGATGGCCGCCGGCGCGGCGCTGCAGGTCCTGCAGCAGGCGCGCGCCGTCGTCGGGGTTGCGCTGGATCGCGCGCAGCACGTCCAGGCACATGATGTTGCCCGAGCCTTCCCAGATCGAGTTGACCGGCGCTTCGCGGTACAGCCGCGCCATCGGGCTTTCTTCGACGTAGCCGTTGCCGCCCCAGACTTCCATCGCCTCGCCGGTGGCCTCGATGGCGCGCTTGCAGATCCAGAACTTGGCCGCGGGCGTGACCACCCGCTTCCACGCGGCGGCGAGCGGGTCGGGGTTGTCGCCCTCGGCGTGCTCGAAGGCGTGGCCCAGTTCCATCATCAGCAGCGAGGCCGCTTCGGATTCCAGCGCCAGGTCCGCCAGCACATTGCGCATCAGCGGCTGGTCGGCCAGCAGGCGGCCGAAGGCGCTGCGGTGGCGCGTATGGTGCAGCGCCTGCACGAAGGCCGCGCGCAGGATGGCCGAGCTGCCGATCACGCAGTCGAGCCGCGTATTGGTCGCCATCTCGATGATGGTGGGGATGCCGCGTCCTTCCTCGCCGATCAGGATGCCGGTCGCGTCGCGGAACTCGACCTCGCTGCTGGAGTTGGAGCGGTTGCCGAGCTTGTCCTTCAGGCGCTGGATCTGGATCGGGTTCTTGCTGCCGTCGTCGCGGAAGCGCGGCACGAAGAAGCACGACAGCGGGCCGTCTTCGGCGCCCATGCGCGCCACCACCAGGTGCGCGTCGCACATCGGCGCCGAGAAGAACCACTTGTGCCCGGTCAGCGCGTATTCCGCGCCGCGGCCTTCGCCACGCACGGCGCGCGCCACGGTGGTGTTGGCGCGCACGTCCGAGCCGCCCTGTTTCTCCGTCATGCCCATGCCGATCATGATCGCGGTCTTCTCGCGCCAGGGCAGGTCGCGCGCATCATGCTCGCTCGCATACAGGCGCGGCTCCAGCTCGGCGAACAGCGCGGTTTCCTTGCGCAGCACCGGAATGCTGGCGAGGGTCATGGTGGGCGGGCACAGCGAGCCGGACTCAACCTGCGCCTGCAGGAAGTAGCCCGCGGTGCGCGCGCTCCACACGCCCGCGCGCGGCAGCGCGAAGGGCAGGGCCTGCAATTGCTGGCTGCGCAGCAGCGACAGCAGTGCGTGCCAGCTTGGGTGGAATTCCACGGAATCGATGCGCTCGCCGGTGCGGCTGTGCGTGTGCAGCTCGGGCGTATGGCGGTTGGCGTCGGCGGCCCATTGCTGCACTTCCGGCTCGCCCAGCCGCGCGCCGAACTGCCCCAGCGCCTCGGCATGCCAGCCGCCGCCAAGCCGCTCCAGCGCGGCGCGGACGATGGGATCGCAGCCGAAGAGGTTGTAGTGCGCAAGGTCCGGCACCTGGTTGAAGACACGATGCGTGGCGGCGTCGGTCATTTTGGGAGGTCTCCTGGATCGGTTCGATGCTTGCCGTTTGCTTTGCATGGTAGAGCACCTGACACGCGTTTGAGTGCATGCTCGGCCGCTTGATGCCTGTTTTTGCGCTGCACCATGCGCGATTCGATACCTATGCGCACAGGTGTGGCACCACAAACGACGGGGAACTGGCACTGGCGCCCACCGGTGCTCTGTGCTTAAATTCACCCCGTTGGATGAAACAGGGGTGCCGTACGGATGGGCCGTGCGGCTGAGAGAGTCCCTTCGAACCCGATCCGGTTAGTACCGGCGTGGGAAGTTTCAGCAAGACCAAGCCTCTAGTCCCTCCGGGACTCGCCGCCCAGGCCACCACGCCGCCGGCAGCGCTCACAGGGCTCCTGGTTTCGTCCACCCCGCAAGAGAGGACGACACCCATGGCCCGTACTGCCCCCGCTGCTTCCTTCGAATCGCTCGAGAGCGACCTCGACCAGAAATTTGCCTACCCGGCTTCCAGCAAGACCTACCTGACCGGCAGCCGCCCGGATATCCGCGTGCCGCTGCGCACGATCCTGCAGACCTCCACGCGCACCGAGAAGGGCGAGATGCCCAACCCGCCGATCCCGGTGTACGACACCTCGGGCCCGTACAGCGACCCGGACGTGCATATCGACCTGAAGGCCGGCCTGCCGGCGGTGCGCGCCAAGTGGATCGAAGAGCGCGGCGACACCGAAGTGCTTCCCGGCCTGTCGTCGGAATACGGCCGCGACCGCGCCAACGACCCGGCCACCGCGCACCTGCGCTTTGCCCAGCTGACCAACCCGCGCCGCGCCAAGGCCGGTGCCAATGTGTCGCAGATGCACTATGCGCGCAAGGGCATCATCACGCCTGAAATGGAGTACGTGGCGCTGCGCGAATCGCTGAACCTGCAGGCGCTGTACGACAAGCCCGAATACAAGGCGCTGCTGCGCCAGCACCCCGGCAACGCGCTGGGCGCCGGCCTGCCGCTGCGTCCGGAAGACATCACGCCGGAATTCGTGCGCCAGGAGATCGCCTCGGGCCGCGCGATCATTCCCGCCAACATCAACCACACCGAGCTGGAGCCGATGGCGATCGGGCGCAATTTCCGCGTCAAGATCAACGGCAACCTGGGTAACTCCGCCGTGACCTCGTCGCTGGCCGAGGAAGTGGAAAAGATGGTGTGGTCGATCCGCTGGGGCGCAGACACCATCATGGACCTGTCGACCGGCAAGCACATCCACGAAACCCGTGAGTGGATCCTGCGCAACTCGCCGGTGCCCATCGGCACGGTGCCGATCTACCAGGCGCTGGACAAGACCGGCGGCATCGCCGAGGACCTGACCTGGGAGATGTTCCGCGACACGCTGATCGAGCAGGCCGAGCAGGGCGTGGACTACTTCACCATCCACGCCGGCGTGCTGCTGCGCTACGTGCCGCTGACCGCCGACCGCGTCACCGGCATCGTCTCGCGTGGCGGTTCGATCATGGCCAAGTGGTGCCTGGCGCACCACAAGGAAAACTTCCTGTACACGCACTTCGACGAGATCTGCGAGATCATGAAGGCGTACGACGTGTCGTTCAGCCTCGGCGACGGCCTGCGTCCGGGCTGCATCGCCGACTCCAACGACGATGCCCAGTTCGGCGAGCTGCGCACGCTGGGCGAGCTGACCGCCAAGGCGTGGAAGCACGACGTGCAGGTGATGATCGAAGGCCCGGGCCACGTGCCGCTGCAGCGCATCCAGGCCAATATGGACGAAGAACTCAAGCATTGCTACGAGGCGCCGTTCTACACCCTTGGACCGCTGGTGACCGACATCGCCCCCGGCTACGACCACATCACCAGCGGCATTGGCGCGGCCAATATCGGCTGGATGGGCACGGCCATGCTGTGCTACGTCACGCCCAAGGAGCACCTGGGCCTGCCGGACAAGGAAGACGTGCGCGAAGGCATCATCACCTACAAGATCGCTGCCCACGCCGCGGATCTTGCCAAGGGCTGGCCGGGCGCACAGCTGCGCGACAACGCGCTGTCCAAGGCACGCTTCGAGTTCCGCTGGGAAGACCAGTTCAACCTCGGCCTGGACCCGGAACGCGCGCGTTCGTACCACGACGCCACGCTGCCGGCAGAAGGCGCCAAGATCGCCCACTTCTGCTCGATGTGCGGGCCGAAGTTCTGCTCGATGAAGATCACGCAGGAAGTGCGCGACTACGCGGCATCGCTGCCCAAGGAAGCGCAGCAGGGCATGGAAGAAAAGTCGATCGAGTTCCTGAAGAAGGGCAGCAAGATCTACTCGTAAGGCAACGGCAGTACGGGCATGGCCTCGCAACCATGCCCGCGCATGTTCCGCCGCCGCGCAGCGCCCCGCGCGGCGGCACAGACAACAAGGAGGCCGGCGCGGCGGCATGCCCGCATGCCCATGCGCCGGCACAACATCCCTCATGACAGCAGTACAGTCGTTTGACGTCGCCATCCTTGGGGCCGGACTTGCCGGCCGCCTGGCTGCCTGGCAACTGGTGCGCAGCGGCGCCCGCGTGGCGCTGGTGGAGCGCGCCGGGCCGGACGGCGCGGGTTCGGCCGCCTACGTGGCCGCGGCCATGCTGGCGCCGCTGGCGGAATCGGCCATCGCCGAGCGCCGCATCGTCGATCTGGGCATCGCCAGCGTCGACCTGTGGCGGGCGTGGCTGGCCGAGTTGCCGGAGCCGGTGTTCTTCCAGGAGGACGGCACGCTGGTGGTCTGGCATGCGCGCGACCGCGGCGAGATGTCGCTGTTCACCAGCCGCATGCGCGCGGTGGCGCCGCCCGAGCTGGTGTCGCAGCGGCTGCGGGCGCTGGACGGCAAGGGCGTGGGCGAAGTCGAGCCGGCGCTGGCGGGCCGCTTCCCGCAGGGGCTGCTGCTGGCCGGCGAGGGCCAGCTCGACAACCGCGGCGTGCTGCGCGCGCTGCTGTCGTGCGCGGTCAGCGAGGGCGTGCATTGTGTCTGGGAAGCCGGCGAGGTAGAAGCCGACACGCTGCCGGCGCTGGGCATCCGCGCCGACGTGGTGCTGGATTGCCGCGGCCTGGGCGCGCGCGCGGCGTGGCCGTCGCAGCCCGGCGGCAGCGCGCCCGGACTGCGCGGGCTGCGCGGCGAAGTGGTGCGCGTGCATGCGCCCGACGTGAAGCTGCACCGGCCGGTGCGGCTGCTGCATCCGCGCTACCCGATCTATATTGCTCCCAAGCCCAACGACCTGTACGTGATCGGCGCGACCGAACTGGAAAGCGAGGACGATTCGCCGATGAGCGTGCGTTCCGCGCTGGAGCTGCTGTCGGCGGCGCATTCGCTGCATCCCGCTTTCGGCGAGGCGCGCGTGCTGGAACTGAACGTGCAGCGCCGCCCCACGCGGCCCGACCACCTGCCGGCGATCCGCGTCGACCAGCAGGCGCGCGTGGTGCGCGTCAACGGCCTGTACCGCCACGGCTTCCTGATCGCGCCGGCGGTGACCGAGGCCGCGTGCGCGGTCGTGGGCGCGTTGCTCAAGGGCGATCCTGCCGCCCATGCAGTGCCTGCCGCGCTGCGCTGGCCCGGCATGATCGAGGCAGTGACGGAAGCGCCGGCCGCAACGCTGCACGCGCGCACCGGGCTGCTGCACTAACGCAAGACTGACATGGAAATCCTGCTCAACGGCCGACCTCTCGCCCTTGCCGAATCCGCCACACTGGCGGATGCGGTGGTCGTGGCGAAGATCGCGCCCCCTTTTGCCGCGGCGGTCAACGGCCAGTTCGTGCCGCGCGCCGCGCATGCCAACACCCCTCTTGCGGCCGGCGACCGCATCGACCTCGTGCAACCCGTGACGGGAGGCTGACCCCATGACATTCGAACCTTCCGAAACCCTGCGCGACCCGTTCGTGCTGTATGGCGAGTCGTTCGGCTCGCGCCTGCTGCTGGGCACCGCGCGCTATCCGTCGCCGGCCACGCTTGAAGCGGCCGTGCAGGCCTGCGCGCCGGCCATGATCACCGTCGCGCTGCGCCGCCAGGGCGCGGTGGGCGACGGCGAGGGCGGCCAGGCGTTCTGGCAGATGCTCAAGGCGCTGAACGTGCCGGTGCTGCCCAACACCGCCGGCTGCTTCACCGCGCAGGAGGTCATCACCACCGCGATGATGGCGCGCGAAGTATTCGAGACACCGTGGATCAAGCTCGAACTGATCGGCGACGACTACACGCTGCAGCCCGACACGCTCAACCTGCCCGCTGTGGCCGAGACCCTGATCAAGGAAGGCTTCAAGGTGCTGCCCTACTGTACCGAGGACCTGGTGCTGTGCCGCCGGCTGCTCGACGTCGGCTGCCAGGCGCTGATGCCGTGGGCCGCGCCGATCGGCACCGGCCGGGGCGCGGTGAATCCGCATGCGATGCGCGTGCTGCGCGAGCGCCTGCCGGATACGCCGCTGATCGTCGATGCCGGCCTGGGCCTGCCGTCGCACGCGGCGCAGGTGCTGGAGTGGGGCTACGACGGCGTGCTGCTCAACACCGCGGTGGCGCAGGCCGCCTACCCCGTCAACATGGCGCGCGCGTTCGCGCAGGCCGTGGAAGCGGGCCGCACCGCGTACCTGGCCGGCCCGATGCCCGAGCGCGAGGTGGCGCAGGCCAGCACGCCGGTGGTCGGCATGCCGTTCTGGCATGCGGAGGCGGAGCAGCGGGAGCAGCGCGCATGACCCGCCGCCCCGTCCACGTTCCCAGCGACGGTCCGCTGCGTGCGGCAGTGCTGGAGCATTATGGCGAGACCTTCGGCATCGACGACAAGCCGTGGCAGGCCTGGCGCCTGGAAGACGCGCCTGAGCATCCCGGCGCGCACGATGTGCTGCTGTCCGACGGCGAAGCCACCGAAGAAGCCATTGCGCGCGTCGCCGCCAGCGGCGCCACGCTGATCGAGACCGACCGCGAGGGCGGCCGGTGGATCGACACGGTGCGCTCGCCGATGGGCACCTGGGTGTTCTCGGTTGCCGCGGACAGCGACCAGCCGCATTCGGCAGCGTTCGTCGCGGTACTGCTGGCGAGCCTGTCGCTGCATTTCCCCGCGCATGATGCGCTGGCGCTGGCGCGCGCCTGGGCGCCGGGCTCGGCCGACTGGCCGACGGATTTCGCGCGTTTCCCGCACGTGCGCCATGTCGCGCTGGTGGCGCCGGAGCAGGCCGTCGAGCCGTTCGCGCCGTGCCCCGCGCTGGGCCTGTACGTGGTCGTGCCGAGCGCGGAATGGATCGAGCGCCTGGCGCCGCTGAACGTGCCGACGGTGCAGTTGCGCTTCAAGTCCGACGATCCCGCCGCGGTGCGCGCCGAGATCGCGCGCGCGGCCAGGGCCATGCAGGGCTCGTCGTCGCGCCTGTTCATCAACGACCACTGGCAGGCGGCGATCGACTACCACGCCGCCAATGGCGCGCAGAGCGGCATCTACGGCATCCACCTCGGCCAGGAAGACCTCGACGACGCCGACCTCGACGCGATCCGTGCGTCCGGGCTGCGGCTGGGCATATCCACGCACGGTTACGCCGAGATGCTGCGCGTCGCGGCGATCCGTCCGAGCTACCTGGCGCTGGGCGCGATCTTCCCGACCACGACCAAGGTGATGCCGACCCAGCCGCAAGGCATGGGCCGTTTCCGCGCATATGCAAAGCTGATGCAGCCGGTGATCCCGTCGCTGGTCGGCATCGGCGGCGTCAATGCCACGAATATGCGCGAAGTGCTCGCCGTGGGTGTCGGCAGTGCCGCAGTGGTGCGCGCCGTTACCGAGGCCGACGACGTGCCGGCCGCGGTGGCGCATCTCGTCAGCCTGTTCCCGACCGGCTGAGCGCGCGATCACGTGCAGAGTGTGTCCGGCGGTGTGCTCCCCTCTCCTTGATAGAGGGGAGCACACCGCACCTGGTGAGGGGCATCGCGTCGCCAAGATTTGTGCGACATTCGCCCAGCCGCGGGAACCGAAGCGGACCCCGCCGCTATGATGTCGGGCAGCATTCCCCGCCAGCCATCCCGCATCGCGCACCATGTCGACCCAGCTCCCCGAGATCATTCCCGCCGCTCCCGGCACGCCTGAGAAGCCCTATTTCGGCATCGATGTCCCGCTGATGCGCTATTTCGGCCTGCAGCCGGAGGTGATCGAGGAGGGCTACTGCCGCACGCGCCTGCCGGCGCACCCGCAGCTGGTGAACAGCCGCGGCGACGTGCACGGCGGCACGCTGATGGCGACGCTGGACTTCACGCTCAGCGGGGCGGCGCGCTCGCATGCGCCCACGGAAACGGGCGTGATCACCATCGACATGTCGACCCACTTCCTTGCCGCCGCGCGCGGCGAGCTGACGCTGGAAGCGCGCTGCCTGCGCCGCGGCGCGCGCATCGCCTTCTGCGAAGGCGAAGTGAAGGATGCGGCCGGCACCGTGGTGTGCGTGGCGCGGGCGGCGTTCAAGTTGGTGCCGCTGTCCAGCGGCGGCAACTGATCCCTGCCTGAACCTGCCCGAAAAACCCGGCCGCTCAGTCCTGCAGCGGCCGGTACACCTGTTCGAACCTCGCGCGCTCGGTGATGCCATAGTCGCCGGGCGCGTATTGCATCAGCCAGTCGCCCGGCTTGCCGTGCAGCACGTCGCCGCCGGCGCTGCGTTCGATGCTGAAGGCCTCGTGCATCTCGCGCGCCAGCACCGGGATCGGCTTGTTGCGATAGGCGCCGTCCTGGCCGTGCACCAGCGGCGGGATGGCGTCGTACTTGGGGTCGAAGCGGTCGCGCGACACGCACCAGCGGTCGCCGGTGCGGCTGGTGATCAGCGCATCGCCGGGCTGGTAGCGGTTGGGGCCTTCGCGGCTGACCAGCTCGCCAGCCTCGGTGGCGAATGCAACGTCGACGACTTCATGCTTGAGGTAGAAGGCGGCGTCGGGATCGCTGCGCAGATCGATATGGGTGAGCCTCTGCATCTGGCGCTCAACCCAGCGCGCGCGGCGCGAAGGCGTGGTTCAGCGGGCCGTTGCCGCTGCCAAGCCGCAGTCCCGCGCCGGCCGCGATGGCCTGCGCCACATAGTCCAGCGCCTTGCCCGCGGCATCTTCCAGCGCATCGCCACGCGCCAGCTGCGATGCGATGGCCGCTGCCAGCGTGCAGCCGGTGCCGTGCAGGTTGCGGGTATCGACGCGTGGATGCGTGAACACGCGCACAGTGCCGTCCTCGAGCATCAGCAGGTCGTCCAGCCCGCCGGCAATGCCGGCCGCGCCATCGTCTTCCAGGTGGCCGCCCTTGAGCAGCACGGCCGGGCAGCCCATCGCGATCAGGTCGGCGGCGGCCTGTTCCATGTCGGCGCGGCGCGCAATCCTGCGGCCCAGCAGGTAGGAGGCCTCGGGCAGGTTGGGCGTGACCAGCAGCGCGCGCGGGAACAGCAGCCGCACCATGGCCTGCGTGGTGGCGTCGTCGGACAGCGTCGCGCCCGAGGTCGAGATCATCACCGGGTCCACCACCAGCTTGCGGATGCCATGCCGGTCCGCCGCCGCGGCCACGGCCTCGACGATGGCGGCGGTGCCCAGCATGCCGGTCTTGGCCGCGTCCACGCCGATATCGCCGGCCACCGCGTCGATCTGCGCCGCCACCATGTCGGCCGGGATCGCATGCACGCCGGTCACGCCAAGCGTGTTCTGCGCGGTGATCGCAGTGATCGCGCTCATGCCGAAGCAGCCCAGCGCGGAGAAAGTCTTCAGGTCGGCCTGGATGCCGGCGCCGCCGCCGGAGTCGGAGCCGGCGATGGTCAGGGTGCGGGGTGGCGTTGGGATCATCTGTGAGGAAATCAAGGAGGGCCGGTGCGCAAGGCGGCCGGGCACGCTACAATACCGCCACTCCGAGGAGCGTTGCAACGGATGCGGTAGGCAAAAGTGCTACCCCATGCATCCGCCAGGCTCGGACTGTCTTCAACGGCGCTCGCTGATCCGTGGTTTCGCACGGAGGCGAGTCGACCTATCCGCCCGCTGCGCATGTGCCCGCTGCCATGCCGCCGCCCGATTTCCCGATCTCGTCACCTGCGTGCCACTCTTCACCGGAGTGAAAGATGAACGCCGTGACCGACCTGAAGCAAGACTACCTCGTCGCCGATATCAACCTGGCCGGCTGGGGCCGCAAGGAAATCGCCATTGCCGAGACCGAAATGCCCGGCCTGATGGCGATCCGCGACGAATTCGCCGCCGCGCAGCCGCTCAAGGGCGCGCGCATCGCCGGCTCGCTGCATATGACGATCCAGACCGCCGTGCTGATCGAGACGCTCCAGGCGCTGGGCGCCGACGTGCGCTGGGCCTCGTGCAACATCTTCTCGACGCAGGACCACGCCGCCGCCGCCATCGCCGCGGGCGGCACGCCGGTGTTCGCCTTCAAGGGCGAATCGCTGAAGGAATACTGGGACTTCACGCACCGCATCTTCGACTGGGCCGACGGTGGCACCCCGAACATGATCCTCGACGACGGCGGTGATGCCACGCTGCTGCTGCACCTGGGCGCGCGCGCCGAGAAGGACCAGTCGCTGATCGCCAACCCGGGCAGCGAGGAAGAAACCTACCTGTTCGCCGCGATCAAGGAAAAGCTGGCGAAGGACCCGAGCTGGTACAGCCGCAACCTGGCAGCCATCCGCGGCGTGACCGAGGAAACCACCACCGGCGTGCATCGCCTGTACCAGATGGCCCAGAAGGGCGAGCTGCGCTTTCCGGCGATCAACGTCAACGACTCCGTCACCAAGAGCAAGTTCGACAACCTGTACGGCTGCCGCGAATCGCTGGTCGACGGCATCAAGCGCGCCACGGACGTGATGATCGCCGGCAAGATCGCCATCGTGGCCGGCTACGGCGACGTGGGCAAGGGCAGCGCACAGGCGCTGCGCGCGCTGTCGGCGCAGGTGTGGGTCACCGAGATCGACCCGATCTGCGCGCTGCAGGCCGCGATGGAAGGCTATCGCGTGGTGACCATGGACTACGCCGCCGAGCATGGCGATATCTTCGTCACCTGCACCGGCAACTACCACGTCATTACGCATGAGCACATGGCCAAGATGAAGGACCAGGCCATCGTCTGCAACATCGGCCACTTCGACAACGAGATCGACATCGCCTCGATCGAGAAGTACGAGTGGGACGAGATCAAGCCGCAGGTCGACCACGTGAAGTTCCCGGACGGGAAGAAGCTGATCATCCTGGCCAAGGGCCGCCTGGTGAACCTGGGCTGCGCCACCGGCCACCCGTCGTACGTGATGAGCAGCTCGTTCGCCAACCAGACCATCGCCCAGATCGAGCTCTGGCAGGAACGCGACAGCGGCAAGTACCCGGTCGGCGTCTACACGCTGCCCAAGCACCTGGACGAGAAGGTCGCGCGCCTGCAGCTGCGCAAGCTGAACGCGCAGCTGACCGAGCTGACCGAGCAGCAGGCCGCTTATATCGGCGTGAGGAAGGAAGGCCCGTACAAGGCGGATCACTACCGCTATTGATGCGCGCAGTGAGGTAGCAACTCCCCTCTTCCGCTTGCGGGAGAGGGAGCAATCCCGCCATTGAGCCAACCAAGGAGCCGTCATGAGACTACTGGTCGTCTGGATCATCAACGCCGTTGCGCTGTTCGTGCTGCCGTACATCATCCCGTCGATCCACATCAAGAGCTTCGGCTCGGCGATGCTGGCGGCGCTGGTGCTGGGCCTGGTCAACACGCTGATCCGTCCGATCCTGGTGATCCTGACGCTGCCGGTCACGCTGCTGACGCTGGGGCTGTTTATCTTCGTCATCAACGCGCTGCTGTTCCTGTTTGTCGGCAACCTGCTGTCGGGCTTCACGGTCGGCGGCTTCTGGGCGGCCTTGCTGGGCTCCATCCTGTACAGCGTGATCTCGTGGCTGCTGTCCAGCCTGCTGCTGGGCAACCGCGACGACTGACCTTATTTCGCGCGCCGCGCCAACGCGACGCGCCACCATCATGCAAGACCGCTACTTCAGCTTTGAATTCTTCCCGCCCAAGACGGCGGAGGGCCTGGAAAAGCTGCGCAACACGCGCGCGCAGCTGGCTCCGCTCAAGCCCAAGTACATCTCGGTGACGTTCGGCGCCGGCGGCACCACCCAGCAGGGCACGCTCGACGCCGTGCTGGAGATCCAGCGCGAAGGCATCGAGGCCGCGCCGCACCTGTCGTGCGTGGGCTCGTCGCGCGAGAGCATCCGCGCAATCCTGCAGCAGTACCGCGAAGGCGGCATCCGCCATATCGTCGCGCTGCGCGGGGACATGCCGTCGGGCATGGGCGAGATCGGCGAGTTCCGCTACGCCAACGAGCTGGTGGAGTTCATCCGTGCCGAGACCGGCGACTGGTTCAATATCGAAGTCGCAGCGTACCCGGAGTACCACCCGCAGGCGAAGTCGCCGCGCCATGACCTCGACAACTTCGTGCGCAAGGTCAAGGCCGGTGCCGACTCGGCGATCACGCAGTACTTCTACAACGCCGACGCGTACTTCCGCTTTGTCGACGACGTGCGCGCGCAGGGCGTGGAAGTGCCGATCGTGCCGGGCATCATGCCGATCACCAACTACTCGCAGCTGATGCGATTCTCCGAGATGTGCGGCGCCGAAGTGCCGCGCTGGGTGGCCAAGCGGCTGGAGAGCTTCGGCGACGACCGAGAATCGATCCGCGCCTTCGGGCTGGACGTGGTCACCGCGCTGTGCGAGCGGCTGCTCGCCGCGGGCGTGCCGGGGCTGCATTTCTACACGCTCAACGCGGCCGCCGCGACCAAGGCGATCTGGCAGCGGCTGAAGCTGTAAGGAACCCGCTGAAGAAGAGAGCGGTTTTGGGTGCTCCAAAGCGGCTCGATCTTGCCAGGCAAGGTGTTCTCCCTCTCCCCTCATGGGGAGAGGGGAGCCTGCTGCATGCGTCCGTGGTGCCACCAGCGTACTAACACGGCAAATCGGTGCCATACTCGCCCCATGGTCACCGCCACCTTCCGCTTCTACGAGGAACTGAACGACTTCCTCGCGCCGGACCAGCGCCGGCGTGACCTGCCCTGCGCGTGCGCGCGCGCCGCGACCGTCAAGCACATGATCGAGGCGCTGGGCGTGCCGCACACCGAAGTCGAGCTGATCCTGGTCAACGGCGAATCCTCCGGTTTCGAGCGCCAGCTGCGGGACGGCGACCGGGTCTCGGTCTATCCCAAGTTCGAACGCCTCGACGTCACGCCGCTGCTGCGCGTGCGCGAACATCCGCTGCGCGCGACGCATTTCGTTGCCGACGCGCATCTGGGCGGACTGGCGCACCTGCTGCGCATGACCGGCTTCGACACCCTCTACGACAACCACTTCGAGGACAGCGAGATCGAGCGCATTGCGGTCGACGAAGGCCGCATCGTGCTGACGCGCGACCGTGAACTGCTCAAGCGCCGCGGCATCACGCACGGCTGCTATGTGCGGGCGCTCAAGCCGCGCCAGCAGGTGCGCGAGATCTTCGCGCGGCTCGACCTGGCGCGCAGCGCGCGGCCGTTCTCGCTGTGCCTGGACTGCAACGTGCCGCTGCACGCGCTGGAAGCGGCCGCCGCGGCCGGGCGGGTGCCAGACGGCGTGCTCGAGCGCCACCGCAGCTTCGTCACCTGCGACCAGTGCCGGCGGGTGTTCTGGGAAGGCTCGCACTGGCGCTGCATGCGCGCGCTGGTGGACGAGCTGGTGCAGGCCGGCTGAAACCGGCCGTTGCCCGCACGCTGCTGTCACCCTATCGGGCTAGAACGCCCCCGCTTCGGTAACGATCCAGTCCATCGCCACGTCATGCGGCTGCGCGGGCAGTGCAATGCGGCACGCTTCATAGCCGATGCCGATCGCCACGGGCCGCTGCGCCATTGCCGCCAGCGTGCGGTCGTAGAAGCCGCCGCCGTAGCCCAGGCGGAACTTGTCCGGGCTGAAGCCGACACAGGGAATGACCAGCGCGTCGGGCGTCACGGCCTCGGTGCCGTCGGGGACCGGGATGCCATAGTGGCCCCTGGTCATCGGCGTGTCCGGGTCCCAGCGATGGAAGTCCAGCGGCGCGCCGGGCCGGCTTACCGCCGGCAGCGCCGCCTGGCGCGCGGGCACTGCCGCGAGCCATTGCGCGACCGCGCCGCGCGCGTCGAACTCCTGCTGGATCGGCCAGTAGAAGCCAAGGCAGCGCACGGCCAGGCCCGCCAGCAGCTCGGACAACGCGGCGGCGATGCGCGCATCGGCATCGTCGCGCGCGGGCAGGGCGGCACGCAAGGACAGCAGGCGCGCGCGCTGCGCGCGGCGGTCCTCGGCGGGGTCGGTTTGAGAATTCGCAGGCGAGCTTGCAGCCGAGGTGGCGGAACTTGAGGACATGGCGTGGGATAATGCCCGCGTCCGAACCAACACGGACGGCGGAAGCTGCTGCGGCCCTTGCCTTGCATGGCGGCACCGGCGCCGCCGTCATCGACAAGGAAGCAAAGAATGCTGAAGGGAGTATATCTGCAGCGTGCAGGGCGGGCCGCCTGGATCGCCATGGCATGTGCACTGCTTGTCACGCCGGTCCATGCGCAGAAGCGCCCGCAGGCGCCCGTGCGCCAGCAGCAGCCGGCGGTGATCCCGAGCGATCCGGACGAGGCCTTCGCCGCGCTGCGCGAAGCGGCGCGCAAGAATGACGTAGAGCGCGCCTACGCGATCTCGGCCACGCTGGTCGACTACCCGATCCCGTCGTACGTCGAGTACTTCCGCATCAAGCCGCAGATGTTCGACGCCAGCGGCCTGGCGCGCATCGACGCGCCCGACGACCAGGTGCGCGCCTTCCTGCAGCGCTACAAGGGCCAGGCCATCGCCGACCGCATGCGCAACGACTGGCTGCTGGTGCTGGGCAAGAAGCGCGACTGGGCCAGCTTCGATGCCGAGTATCCGCAGTTCGCACTCAAGGACGACACCCAGGTCGAATGCTATGCGCTGCTGTCGCGCGCGCTCAAGGGCCAGAACGTTGCCGCCGAGTCGCGCCAGGCGCTGAGCGATCCGCGCTATTTCGGCGAAGGTTGCGTCGACCTGATCGGCTACCTGGTGCAAAGCCAGCAGATCCAGCGCAGCGATGTGGCCTTCCACGCGCGGCTGGCGCTGGAGCAGAACTACCTCACGCTGGCCGGCAAGATCGCCGCGCTGCTGCCCGATGCACGCGTCGACGGCGACGCGCTCGCCACCATCGTCAAGATGGCGCGCACCGATCCCAACCAGGCCGTCGCCTACCTGGGTACCGTCCAGGGCACGCTGTCGCGCGACGAGCAGGGCGCCGCCTGGGGCGTGATCGGCCAGTTCGCGGGCAAGAAGCTGATGCCGGAAGCGGCCAACTACTACCGCCGCCAGATGGACCTGGGCGGCAACCAGTGGTTGTCCGACGACTCCCAGGAATGGCGCGTGCGCGCCGCGCTGCGCCAGGGCGACTGGAAGCAGGTGCGCCAGGCAGTCGAGCTGATGCGTCCCGAGCTGCGCGCCAAGGACCCGGCGTGGCTCTACTGGTACGGCCGCGCGCTCAAGGCCGAAGGCCGCGACACCGAGGCGCAGCAGAACTTCCAGCAGATCGCCGGCCAGTTCAACTTCTATGGCCAGCTCGCCAGCGAAGAACTGGGCAACCGCATCACGCTACCGGCGCGCACCGCCGTCGGCGATGCCGAAGCCAATGCCATGCGCGCGCGCGCCGGCTTCCAGCGCGCGCAGAAGTTCTACGCGATGAACATGCGCTTCGAGGGCAACCGCGAATGGAACTGGGAATTGCGCGGCATGAACGACCGCGAGCTGCTCGGCGCGGCGGAGTACGCGCGCCGTCTCGAACTGCTCGACCGCACCGTCAATACCGCTGACCGCACCCGCAACGAGCATGACTTCGAGCTGCGCTTCCTGATGCCGTACCGCGACATCATGCAGCGCGCGACCGACGATGTCGGCCTCGACATGGCGTGGGTCTACGGCCTGATCCGGCAGGAATCGCGCTTCCTGATGAACGCGCGCTCGTCCGCCGGCGCGCACGGCCTGATGCAGGTGATGCCGGCGACGGCCAAGTACGTGGCGCGCAAGATCGGCATGAACGACTTCTCGCCGCAGATGATGGGCGATCCCAACATCAACATCCTGCTCGGCACCAATTACCTGAACATGGTGCTGACCGACCTGGACAGTTCCTGGGCGCTGGCGTCGGCGGCATACAACGCCGGTCCGGGCCGGCCCAAGGCCTGGCGCAGCACGCTGGCGCGGCCCGTGGAAGGCGCGATCTTTGCAGAGACCATCCCGTTCAATGAAACGCGCGGCTATGTGAAGAATGTGCTTTCCAACGCTACGTACTATGCTGCATTGATGAGTGGCCGGCCGCAGTCGCTGAAATCGCGCCTGGGGACGGTCGCGCCGTCGCCGGTGACCACGACCAGCCTGCCCTGACGGGCACCCGACGGGACGGGCCGCTGGTGTGCCGCGCCGGGCGCGTCGCGGCGGCCTGGCTTGCGCAATGCGCCGCGACGTGCAGTCCACTTTGCACGGAGGCATCATGCAGACCAGCAACGTCCTCGTCATCGGTGGCGCCGGCTTTATCGGCAGCCACCTTGTCTCGCGCCTGGCCGGCGCCGCTTCTGCCTCGGGTGCGCCGCTGGAACCCGGCAGCAATCCCGATTCGCCGATCGCCCCCGACCGCATCGTGGTCGGCACCCGCAACGTCGAGCACGCGCAGCACCTGTTGCTGCTGCCGCGCGTCGAGGTAGTCGAACTGGGGCTGGCCGACAATGCCGCGCTCGACGACGCCATCGGCTCGCTCGGGGTCGACGGCATCGTCGTCAACCTGGTGGGTGTGCTGCACGGCGAGCGTGCCGATCCCTACGGCGAGGCCTTTGCCAGCGCTCATGTGGAAATGGTGCGGCAGATCGTGGCCTCGTGCCTGTCCACCGGCGTGCGCCGGCTGTTGCATATGAGTGCGCTTGGCGCCGACAGCCAGGGGCCGTCGATGTACCTGCGCAGCAAGGGCGACGGCGAGCGCATCGTGCGCGCCAGCGGGCTGGACTGGACCATCCTGCGGCCGTCGGTGGTGTTCGGCCCCGACGACCATTTCCTCAACCTGTTCGCGCAGATGCAACAGATGGCGCCGGTGGTGCCGCTGGCGTGCGCACAGGCGCGCTTCCAGCCAGTGTTCGTGCAGGACGTGGTGCAGGCCTTCCTCAATGCCATGGTCAACCCTGCCACCATCGGCCGCGGCTATGAGCTGGGCGGCCCGCAGGTCTATACGCTGGAGGAGCTGGTGCGCTTCGCCGGCCGCGCATCCGGCCATCCGCGCCCGGTGATCGCGCTGCCGGATGCGCTGGCGCGGGTGCAGGCGACCATCATGGAACACATGCCGGGCGATCCGCTGCTGTCGCGCGACAACCTCGACTCGATGCAGCTGGACAACGTGCTCGAGCATCCGGTCGCGCCGGAGCTGGACCTGCATCCGGCCAGCCTGGAATCCGTGATGACCGACGCGCTGGCGGGGCGCAATCGCGATGCCGCGCTGACCTCGATGCGCGCCAGCGTGCACCGCTGAAGGGCGGGCGGGTCAGGGCCGCGGGTGGCCTATGTGACCCATTTTCGGATCGGTTGCGAGAGCAATTCACTTTGAGGCAGGCGGGCGCGCTGGCAAAATGACCGGTCCGGCGCGCCGCCGCCGTCTCCCTTCGCCTCCCCCCAAGGACCTACGATGAAGCTCGTCATCGGCAACAAGAATTACTCCTCCTGGTCGCTGCGCCCCTGGCTGCTGATGCGCCAGGCCGGCATCGAATTCGAAGAGGTACAGGTGCGCCTGTTCACCGGCAGCTTCGCGGCCGAGATCGCGCGTTATTCGCCGGCCGGCAAGGTACCGGCGCTGGTCGACGGCGACGTCACGGTGTGGGACTCGCTGGCGATCGCCGAATACGTGGCCGAGCGTTTCCCGGAAAAGACGCTGTGGCCCGCCGACCGTGCCGAGCGTGCGGTGGCGCGCGCAATCTGCGCCGAGATGCATTCCGGCTTCACCAACCTGCGCAGCCAGTTGCCGATGAACGTGACCGCGGTGCTGCCCGGACGCGGCTGGAACGTGGCGGTGCAGCGCGACGTCGACCGTATCGCCGCGATCTGGAGCGGGTTGCGCCAGCAGCATGGCGCGCGCGGCCCGTTCCTGTTCGGCGAGTTCACCGTGGCCGACGCCTTCTTTGCGCCGGTGGTGAGCCGCTTCGCCACTTACGGCATCCACCTGCCGGAAGACGCCAAGGCCTATGCCGACTTCATGCTGGCGCTGCCGACCATGCAGGAGTGGATCGCCGCCGCGCGCGAGGAGCGCGATTTCCTGGCCGACGACGAGCCTTACCGCCTGTCGCCCGAGCGGCCCGACGCGATCATCGTCAACCACTGAGACTGAGCGATACCGCCGGCGCCGGCGCGCCGGCACCAGAGAAGAGGCCACAACGATGCAGGTGTATGCCGTCGGCGGCGCGATCCGCGACGAACTGCTGGGCAAGCCCAGCCAGGACCGCGACTACGTAGTCGTCGGCGCGACCCCGCACGAGATGGTAGCCGCGGGCTATCGCCCCGTCGGCAAGGATTTCCCGGTCTTCCTGCATCCGCGCACCCACGAGGAATACGCGCTGGCGCGCACCGAGCGCAAGACAGCGATGGGATACAAGGGTTTTGCCTTCTACTGCGAGCCCGATGTCACGCTGGAAGACGACCTGGTCCGGCGCGACCTGACCATCAATGCGATGGCGCGCGAGGTCGATGCCGATGGCAACCTCGTCGGCCCGGTGATCGACCCGCATGGCGGCCAGCGCGACCTGCAGGCCCGCCTGTTCCGCCATGTCTCGGATGCCTTCGCCGAGGACCCGGTCCGCATCCTGCGGCTGGCGCGCTTTGCCGCGCGCTTCCACGAGTTCACCGTCGCCGCCGAGACCCAGCGCCTGATGCGCGAGATGGTGGCGGCCGGCGAGGTCGATGCGCTGGTGCCCGAGCGCGTCTGGCAGGAACTGGCGCGCGGCCTGATGGAAGCGCATCCGTCACGAATGTTCGAGGTGCTGCGCGACTGCGGCGCGCTGGCGCGGCTGCTGCCCGAGCTTGACTGCCTGTGGGGCGTGCCGCAGCGCGCCGACTACCATCCCGAGGTCGATACCGGCGTGCACGTGATGATGGTGATCGATACCGCCGCGGCGATGGGCGCGCCGTTGCCGGTGCGTTTTGCCGCGCTGGTGCACGACCTGGGCAAGGGCACCACGCCCGAGGACGTGCTGCCGCGCCACGTCGGCCACGAGATGCGCAGCGTCAAGCTGCTGGAAGAGGTCTGCGCGCGGCTGCGCGTGCCCAACGACTGCCGCGACCTGGCGCTGGTGGTGGCGCGCGAGCATGGCAATATCCATCGTTCGCTGGAGATCAGCGCCGCCGCGGTGATGCGCCTGCTCGAGCGCTGCGATGCGCTGCGCAAGCCGGCGAGATTTGCCGGAGTATTGCAGGCGTGCGAGGCCGACATGCGCGGACGCAAGGGCTTCGAAGCGGGCACATACCCGCAGGCGCCGCGGCTGGCAGCGGCGCTGGAGGCGGCAACGGCAGTCGATGCTGGCGCCATCGCCCGCGCCTGCGGCGATGCGGTCGACCAGATCCGCGACCGCATCCACGAGGCGCGCGTGGCGGCGGTGGCAGCGCGCATCGGGGGCTGAACGCGGCTCTCTGCTAGCGGTAGACGAGCACCGGGATCTTAGTGTGCGTGAGCACCTTTTGCGTCTCGCTGCCGATCACCAGCGCCTGCACCCCCCGCCGCCCGTGCGAGGCCATCACGATCAGGTCGCATTGCCGGGCGTCCGCCTCGTCGATGATCGCCTGGAAGATGTGGTCGCCGGTGGCGCAGGCGGTATTGCAGGCCACGCCTGCCGCGGCGGCCTCGCCGGCGATCGGCGCGATATCGAGGAAGCCGCCATGATGGACGGGCTGAGCCGCTTCGGCGCCTTCCTGACGGTGGTGGTGCCGGTGTCGTCGAGCGGTATCCTGACCGTGGTCATCTTCAGCATGACGCTGGCGATGCAGGAGTTCGTCTACGCCCCGACCTTCATCACCGTTGCGGGATTTACCGTCGGGGCGATCAAGTGAGCCTGGTGGACTAGAGGGACTAGAGCAGCTTGCCGATCACCAGCGCCACCAGCGACAGCAGGATCGTCGATGCAAACGGCAGCACGAATTCCCGCCCGAACACGCGGAAGCGCACGTCCCCGGGCAGCCGTCCCAGCCCGAACTTCTGCAGCCACGGCAGCGCCGCGGACAGGATGATCACGCTCAGGAAGATAGTGAGGGTCCAGCGCAGCATGGCGTTCGCGATGGCTTACAAGGTATGGCAGCGGTCGCCGCGGGCGAAGCCGGCCAGCGGCTCGCTCTGGTCCGTGCCGTCGTCCAGGCCCCGCGTCAGCGCGATGACCTTGAACAGCTCGCCCATTTCCGCTTCGGACAACAGCTTCTGCACGGCGTTGGCCTGCGGCAGGAAGGCGCGCGCATCGGACGGGTCAAGCGCCATCAGCAGCTCGGTGATGCCGGCGTTCATCAGGAAGCGCGCCTGCGAGGCAAAGCCCGACACCGTCAGCCCGGTTTCCACCGCGGCGGCGGCGATGCCGCTGAAATTGACGTGCGTGGTGATGTCCTGCAGGCCCGGGTAGAGGAACGGGTCCGGGTGCGCGTGATGCCGGTAGTGGCACATCAGCGTGCCGCCGGCGCGCTGCGGATGGTAGTACTCGGCGGCGGGGAAGCCGTAGTCGATGAAGAAGGCGGTGCCGCGCGCCAGCATCGCGCCGACGGCACGCATGAAGCCTTCGGCCTCGGCGTGGGTTTCGGTGACGACATCGTGGTCGCCGGGGATGTCGTGGAGCATCGCCGGCACGTCGGCATCGGCGAGCACGCGGTCCTCGAAGCGGAACGCGGCGGCCGCGCCGGGTTCGGTGCCCGCCACGCCGCTGCGCGTCACGCCGCGCTCGTGCCAGCGGCCGCCGGTGCGTGCGTAGAGCTGCACCGGCATTGCATCGAGCACTTCGTTGCCGACGATGACGCCCTCGAAGCTGTCGGGCAGCGCATCCAGCCAGCGCACGCGCGCGGCCAGGTGCGGGGCGCGCTGCGCCAGCGTTTCCTGCTGGCGCGCGCGCAGCTCACCGGACAGTTCGACGATCGCGTATTCCTGTGGCAACTGGCCTTCCTGCTCCAGCTCCAGCAGCAGGTCAGCGGCCAGGCGGCCGGTGCCGGCGCCGAATTCCATCATGTGTGGCAGGCCCTGCGCGATCAGCGGCGCGAACTGGCGCGCCAGCGTGCGCGCGAAGAACGGGCTCAGTTCCGGCGCGGTGATGAAGTCGCTGCCGTCGCGGGCATCGCGCCCGAACTTGGCCGAGCCGCCGCTGTAGTAGCCCAGGCCGGGCGCATACAGCGCCAGCGCCATATAGCGGTCAAAGCCGATCCAGCCGCCGGCCGCATCGATCGATTCGCCAATACGGGCTGTAAGGGTATCGGACGCGGCCTGCGCGTCGGCGGGGGGAAGGGGTAAACTAGCGGCTTTCTGCATCCCGCGATTGTAGCAATGCCCGCATCCGATACCTCGGCACCCGCTGCCGCCCAGCCTGCAGCCGCTGCCGCCACGGCCCAGTCCGCCGCCCGCGGCGTCGCCCTCGTCACCGGCGGCGCGCGCCGCCTGGGCCGCGCCATTGCGCTGGAACTGGCCACGCAGGGCTGGGACGTGGCCGTGCACTGCCACCGCTCGGTGGACGAGGCCGAAGCGCTGGCGACCAGGATCCGCGGGCTCGGCCGCCGTGCCGCGGTGCTGCGTGCCGATCTCGCCGACGAAGCCGCCACCGGCCGCCTGATCGCGGACTGCATTGCCGCGCTGGGCCTGCCGACCTGCCTCGTCAACAACGCCTCGCTGTTCCAGTACGACGTGGCGACCAGCTTCTCCTATGCGTCGCTCGATACGCATATGCGCACCAATGTGGCGGCGCCGTTGCTGCTGGCGCGCGAGCTGCACAAGGCGCTGGCCGCCGCCGCGGATGGCGACAAGGACAAGGCCGCCGAACCGCGCGGCGTGGTGATCAACCTGCTCGACCAGAAGCTGGACAACCTGAATCCCGATTTCCTGTCATACACGCTGTCCAAGGCCGCGCTGCAGACCGCCACGGTGCAGCTGGCGCAGGCGCTGGCGCCGCGCATCCGCGTGGTTGGCGTGGCGCCGGGCATCACGCTGGTGTCGGGCGAGCAGTCGGAGCAGAGCTTCCGCCGCGCGCATCGCGTGACGCCGCTGGGCCAGTCGTCGACGCCCGAGGATATCGCCCAGGCGGTGGCCTACCTCGCACAGGCGCGCGCCGTCACCGGCACCACGCTGTACGTGGACGGCGGCCAGCACCTGATGCCGCTGGCGCGCGACGTGATGTTCCTGACCGAGTAAGCTGGCGCCTGTACGCCAGGCACGCCGGCAAGCCGTACCCTGATGTGCCGCGCCCCCCGGCGCGGCGTTCCCTTTCTAGTCTTTTCTCCCAGCCATGACCATGCTCGCCGCTCTTTCCCACCCCAGCCTGCAGGACTGCCGACGCATGTTCCTGCGCAACTATGAAGTGCAGATCAATATCGGCGTGCATGAGTTCGAGAAGAAGGGCGAGCAGCGCGTGCTGATCAATATCGACCTGTTCGTGCCGCTGGAAGAATGCACCCCGCACGCCGACAAGCTCGACGAAGTAGTCGACTACGACTTCATGCGCAACACCGTGGCCGAGCGCATGGCGCAGGGCCACGTCCACCTGCAGGAAACGCTGTGCGACGACGTCGCGCGCGCCATGCTGAAGCATCCCAAGGTGCGCGCCGTGCGCGTGTCGACCGAGAAGCCCGACGTGTACCCGGACTGCGATTCCGTCGGCGTCGAGGTGTTCCACATCAAGCAGGGCGCTTGAGCCGGCAGCTGCGTTATCTGCGGCTGCCCGGCGCCTGCGGCGCGCGGGCGCCTGAAGTAAAATGTTGCCCCTTCGCGCGCTGCCGGCCATTCCATCCGGCAGGCGCCATGCAACAGGATGCTCCATGAGCCACTCGAACAATTTCTACCGCCTCGAGACGAGGCTGCAATCGCAAACCGGCAAGGCCATCGGCGACTTCGGCATGATCGAGGACGGCGACACCGTGCTCGTCTGCATGAGTGGCGGCAAGGACTCGTACACCATGCTGTCCGTCCTGATGGCGCTGCAGAAGCGCGCGCCCATCAAGTTCAGGCTGATCGCGATGAACCTGGACCAGAAGCAGCCGGGTTTCCCGGAGCACGTGCTGCCCGAATACCTGAAGTCGGTGGGGGTGGAATACCTGATCGTCGAGGCCGATACCTACTCGATCGTCAAGGAGAAGGTGCCCGAGGGCAAGACCACCTGCTCGCTGTGCTCGCGCCTGCGCCGCGGCGTGATCTACCGCACCGCCAAGGAGCTGGGCGCCAACAAGATCGCGCTGGGCCACCACCGCGACGACATCGTCAACACCTTCTTCCTGAACATGTTCTTCGGCGGCAAGATGAAGGCCATGCCGCCCAAGCTGGCCACCGACGATGGCGCGCATATCGTGATCCGCCCGCTGGCGTACTGCTCGGAGAAGGACATTGCATCGTACGCACGCGCGATGGAGTTCCCGATCATCCCGTGCAACCTGTGCGGCTCGCAGGAGAACCTGCAGCGCAAGAAGGTCAGCGAGATGCTGCAGGAGTGGGAGCGGCAGAACCCGGGCCGTATCGACAATATCTTCTCGGCGCTGCGCAACGTGGTGCCCTCTCACCTGGCCGATACCGAGCTGTTCCCGTTCACGGGGCTGGCTACCGGGCTGGCCAAGGTGGACGAGGCTTCGCTGTTCGGTGAGACCACATTCCAGCAGCAGCCGCTGGTGTTCGCGGGCAGCATGGAAGAGAACCGGATGGAGTTCGTGCGCTTCGAGCGCCCGCCGGTGTCCGCGCCCGGGGCGGAGCAGGCCGGCGCGCCGCAGTAACGCCGCCAACCGCCACCACATGGCAACAATGCCCGCGCGAGCGGTCCGCTGCGAGCGGGCATTTTGCATGTGTGCTGCCAAAGCTCAGTTCGTCGCCGCCGACTGCACCGGGGCGTTCGCCTTCTCCCGCATCAGCGCGTTGGTATCGTCGATCCACCTCTGGAACCGGTCCTGCGCATGTGCCTTCTGCTTCGGCGTGGTCATGTTGGCGATCGCCACGGTCAGCGCAATGCCGGCGCTGGTACTGGCATCGTGGCTCACGGCATGCTTGCCCGGCGGGTTCTGCCAGTAATCGCGGAAGCGCCGCAGCAGGTCCGTCACCTGCGGCTTGGACGGCTGCGTGGCCTGCACGTAGCGCACCATCTTGAGCCATTCCTGCTGGCGCGCCACCCGCTCGGCGTAGCGCGACTCGGCGTTCTCGACCACCGGCAGCACCGCCGCACGGATCTGCTTTTCCTGCTCGCCGGAGAAATCGCCATAGACCAGCCGCGCATAGTCCATCACCTTGTCGAAACGGGCGTCGACCCGCTCGGCCGGGTTGGGGTTCAGGAATTTCTTGCGGTATTTGGCGTTGCCCTCGGCGAATTTCTTCTCCATGCGGGCGATCTGGTCGGGCGTCAGCGTCAGCAGAAAGTCGGCCATGTCGGGCATGGCCTGCTCGTACGAGCGGCGCGCCAGCTGCTGCGAGGCGTCCTGGAAGTGCTCGACCATGGCCGGCGTCACCGGCTGGCGGACCTCGGCCTTGGCCTGCTGCAGCAGGCCCGAGATCTCGGGCAGCTGGGACTTGCGGTGCCAGGCGAAGAAGCGCGCGATGGCCTCGCGCGTGAGCGGCTCCTGGGCCGAGGTCACATCGACATAATTGTCGATCCACCAGTAGGCCAGCCGGTCACCCTGCTGGTACCCGAGTTTCATCGCGTTGCATGCGCACAGCGCCGCGGCGCTGAAAATCACCAAAATCCGCCGCGCCCACCGATTGTGAAATTCGGAAACAGCGCCGGGTTGCGCAGAAATCGCCATGTTAAAATCGGCGCGCATTGCAGCCGGGCCGCTTCGATCGCCGCCAGCCCAAGACTGGCAAGGGTTTGCGGGATTCCGCACCGACCGGGCCCGGACCTGCAGCCAAGCTGGGCGGCGAAGACCGCGAATCACCCGGTTGGCGCTTTTCAGAATATTTTCGGACACACTCACTTAGGGGTCTCCTTGTGAATATCGTCATTCTCGCCGCGGGCATGGGCAAGCGAATGGTTTCCGATTTGCCCAAGGTACTGCACCCGGTTGCCGGGCGGCCCATGCTGGCGCACGTCCTGGATACGGCTCGCGCGCTGTCGCCGTCGCGGCTGGTCGTAGTGGTCGGCCACGGCGCCGCGCATGTGCGCGAGGCGGTCGCCGCCTACGATGTCGCCTTCGCCGAACAGGCCCAGCAGCTGGGCACGGGCCATGCGGTGATGCAGGCACTTCCATTGTTGGACGACAGCCAGCCGACATTGGTTCTGTACGGTGACGTGCCGCTCACAACCGCAGCCACGCTCAAGGCACTGGTGGCCGAGGCAGGCTCGGAGCGCTTCGGCGTGCTGACGGTCGAAATGCCCGATCCGACCGGCTATGGACGTATCGTACGCGACGCGGCGGGCAGCATCGTCCGCATCGTCGAGCAAAAGGATGCCAGCGAGGCCGTCAAGGCCATCCGCGAAATCAACACCGGCATTATCGTGTGCCCGACGGGCCACCTCAGGCGCTGGCTGTCAACACTCGGCAACGACAATGCCCAGGGCGAGTACTACCTGACCGACACGGTCGAGCGCGCCGCCAGGGAAGGTGTCGAGATCGTCTCGGCGCAGCCGGCGGCGATCTGGGAGACGCTCGGGGTCAACAGCAAGCTGCAGCTCGCTGAAGTCGAACGCATCCACCAGGGCAACCAGGCGCGCCGCCTGCTCGAAGCCGGCGTGACGCTGCTGGATCCGGCGCGCATCGATGTGCGTGGCGAGCTGACCTGCGGGCGCGATGTCACCATCGATGTCGGCTGCGTGTTCGAAGGCCGCGTGCACCTGGAAGACGGCGCCAGCATCGGCGCCCATTGCGTGATCCGCAACAGCACCGTGGGTGCCGGCGCGCAGTTGCACCCGTTCTGCCATGTCGACAGCGCCAGGATCGGTCCTGCCGGGCGCATCGGGCCGTACGCGCGGCTGCGTCCGGGCACCGAACTGGGCGAAGATGTCCATATCGGCAACTTCGTCGAGGTCAAGAATGCCCAGGTGGCAGCGCACAGCAAGGCCAATCACCTGGCCTATGTTGGAGACGCCACAGTGGGTTCGCGCGTCAATATTGGCGCCGGCACGATCACCTGCAACTATGACGGTGTCAACAAGCACCGCACGGTGATCGAGGACGACGTCTTTATCGGCTCCGATACGCAGCTGGTCGCGCCGGTGACGGTACGCCGCGGCGCCACGCTGGGTGCAGGCACCACGCTGACCAAGGAAGCGCCTGCGGATAAGCTGACGCTGTCGCGCGCCAAGCAGTTGACCGTCGACGCATGGCAGCGTCCGGTCAGGCAGCCGAAGAAGTAATCGCCAGGCCGCCGCGTGAGCGGCCAAGGAAAGCGCCGGCCCGGGACGGGCGGCGCGATTGATTGGACAGGGCGCCGCAGTGGGCGCCAGCAACGGGGGTTCAGCATGTGTGGCATCGTCGGCGCGGTTTCGACGCGCAATATCGTTCCGGTCCTGATCGAGGGGCTGCGCCGCCTGGAATACCGCGGCTATGACTCGTGCGGCGTCGCCGTCGTGCGCGACGATGCGGTCGAGCGCGCGCGCACCGTGTCGCGCGTGGCCGACCTGGATGCGCAGACGCAGGCTTCGGGCCTGTCCGGCTTCACCGGCGTGGCGCATACGCGCTGGGCCACCCATGGCAAGCCCGATACCGTCAACGCCCACCCGCACCTGTCGGGCGAGACCATCGCGCTGGTGCATAACGGCATCATCGAGAACTATGAGCCGCTGCGCGAGGAACTGCGCGCGGTCGGCTACGGCTTCGAGTCGCAGACTGACACCGAAGTCGTCGCGCACCTGATCCACCAGGCCTACACCTATCCCAGCAGCGCCACCCGCGGCGACCTGTTTGCCTCGGTGCGCGCCGTTACCAAGCGCCTGCACGGCGCCTATGCCATCGCCGTGTTCGCCAAGGACCAGCCCGGCGTGGTGGTCGGCGCCCGCGCCGGCTCGCCGCTGGTGGTGGCGCTGGGCGAGAACGAGGCCTTCCTCGCGTCCGACGCGCTCGCCGTGGCCGGCACCGCGAACCGCATCATCTACCTCGAAGAGGGCGATGTGGTCGAGATCTCGCTCGACGGCGTCGTCATCCATGACGCGCAGGACCACGCGGTCGAGCGTGAAGCGCGCCTGGTCGAGGCCCATGCCGCATCCGTCGAGCTGGGGCCGTACCGCCACTTCATGCAGAAGGAAATCTTCGAGCAGCCGCGCGCGCTGGGCGACACGCTGGAGGGCGTGGAAAGCATCACGCCGGCGCTGTTCGGCGACAACGCCGCCGAGGTCTTCGCCGGCATCGACAGCGTGCTGATCCTGGCCTGCGGCACCAGCTACTATTCCGGCTGCACAGCCAAGTACTGGCTCGAAAGCATCGCCAAGATCCCGACACAGGTCGAGGTCGCCAGCGAATACCGCTATCGCGACACCGTGCCCAATCCGCGCGCGCTGGTGGTGGTGATCTCGCAATCCGGCGAAACCGCCGACACCATGGCCGCGCTGCGCCACGCGCGCGCGCTCGGCCACGTGCATACGCTGTCGATCTGCAACGTTGCCACCAGCGCCATGGTGCGCGAGACCGAACTGCGCTTCCTGACCCGTGCCGGCACCGAGATCGGCGTGGCCTCGACCAAGGCCTTCACCACGCAGCTGGCCGCGCTGTACATGCTGACGCTGGCGCTGGCCAAGGTGCGCGGCCTGCTGACCGAGGAAGCCGAGGCCAGGGACCTGGCCAACCTGCGCCACCTGCCGGCCGCGCTGCACGGCGTGCTGGCGCTGGAGCCGCAGATCATCGCCTGGTCCGAAGACTTTGCGCGCCGCGAGAACGCGCTGTTCCTGGGCCGCGGCCTGCACTACCCGATCGCACTCGAAGGCGCGCTCAAGCTCAAGGAAATCTCGTACATCCACGCCGAGGCGTATCCGGCCGGCGAACTGAAGCACGGCCCGCTGGCGCTGGTGACCGAAGCGATGCCGGTGGTCACGGTCGCGCCCAACGATGCGCTGCTGGAAAAGCTGAAGTCCAACATCCAGGAAGTGCGCGCGCGCGGCGGCCGCCTCTATGTGTTCGCCGACAGCGATACGCAGATCCAGTCGTCGGACGGCATCCAGGTGATCCGCATGCCCGAGCACTATGGCGACCTGTCGCCGATCCTGCACGTGGTGCCGCTGCAGCTGCTCGCGTATCACACGGCATGCGCTCGCGGGACCGACGTGGACAAGCCGCGCAACCTGGCGAAGTCGGTGACGGTGGAGTAAGGAAGCCGCAGCGCAATGTCATCAAAAAAGCAAAGAGGCCCTTCCGGGCCTCTTTGCTTTTGGGTCCGCTCAGAACACGATCGCCGCCGTCCCCATGAACGTGCTGGTGCTGTCGAGCCGGTTCTTGCTGGCAATGGTCGGCACCCAGCGCAGGCTCATCGACAGGTGGCTTTTCGCGCCGATCTTGGTGTCGTAGGTGACGATCGGCCCGAGCGCCCAGTCATGGCCGCGGAAGCCGTTGAGGCGGTCGGCCAGCGGACCGCTGTCGTCGCCCAGCTGCTGCGTGGTGCCGGCGATCAGGCCCACGCCGGCGCCGTTGGCGAAGCGCTTGAGCAGCATCGTGTCGAGCGTGAACAGCGGCGCGTTCTGGTAATCGGTGGCGTTGTTGCGCGTGTAGAACTGGAGCCCGGCCACCGCATCGAATTCGAGCCCGTGCTCGGGGAACAGCCGGGTGTAGGCCACCTGCGGGATAAAGGTCCAGTTGTTCAGGCTGGGATTGGCCAGTGCGTTGGGATCGTACTTGCCGGTCGGCGCCCAGATGTTCAGGCTCAGCGCCACGTGTTCGGTCTTGGAGAAGTGGTAGCCGGCGATCAGCGGCGTGAAATAGATGTCGAACAGGTTCGACGCGGTGTCCTGGGTGCTGGCGCTGACGCCGCCGATGCCGGCATTGGCCGTGACCTTGGTCCACACGTAAGGCAGCGTGAAGCTGGAGGCAAAGTTCCACGCGCCGGGCCCGGTGTCCCAGACCTTCATCACGGTTGCCAGCGTGAAGGCGACCTTGCCGTCGACATCCAGCGCTGCCTTGCCGCCAATCGGCACGCTGCGGCTGCCGCCGACCGATCCGTCTAGGTAGATCTCGCCGAGGTTGACCGCCAGGATGGGTTCGGGCGAGACGATGCCGGCATTGGGCGTGACGCTGGTCCCGGTGACGGGCCGGCCGAGCGCGCCTTCGGTAGCGCCGGCACTGGTTGCCGCGCCCAGCAGCGGCAGGGCTGGAGCCAGGGTAGCGAGCAGCCGCCTGGCGGTCTTGGTTGGCATGCGTGAGCCTCCGGAGCGACCTCGGTGGAAGGTGTGACCCGCGGCCAACATAGCATGCCGGTCCGGCTCGCGATCTGAAGATTTTTTCCCGGCTGCCCTGAGAATTTCTAGTGAACCGGTACGGCGCCAGACTCTGCCGCCGGGTAGTCCGCCAGTGCCGCGTGCACCTGGGCCACGAATGCGCGCGTTGCCGGCGACGGCGTATGCCCGGCCAGCGACACGATCCCGTACTGCGCGCGCAGGTCGTGGCGCGGGCGCATCTGCAGCGGCACGGCCGTGCCTTGCGCGCACGCGTCGGCCATCATCGCCACCGGCACCAGCGCGACGGCATCGCCGGACAGCATCAGCGCGCGCAGCGCGTGCATGTCATTGCAGGTGGCGGTAAGCAGGCCGGTGCTGTCGTCATCGGCCGCGCCGCTGCCGGCGGCCTGCATCGCCTCTCGGAAGAACTGCCGGATATGGGCCGGCAGCCGCGGACCGGCCACGGGATAGTCGCGCAGGCTGGCAAGGCTGATATCGCCTTGATGCGCCAGCGGGTGCGCGGCGCGCACGAAGAAGCCGGTCTCCAGCGCGGGCAGGCGCTCGATCTGCAAGTGGCCGAACTGGGCCAGGCTGCGGCTTTCGCCGACGAAGACATCGAGGCGCTCGGCTTCCAGCGCGCGCAGCATGGTGGTGGTGTCGGCGGTCTCCACGTCGATGCGCAGGCGCGGATAGCGCCGTACCAGCGCTTCCAGTACCGGGTCGAGCAGGAACGATGCCGCGAACGGTCCGAAGCCGGCGCGGACCTCGCCGATCTCCACTTCGTCCAGCAGTTGCAGGTCGCGGCGCAGTTCGCGGCTTTCGCGCAGCATCCGGCGCGCGCGTTCCAGCACCAGCGTGCCGGCGGCGGTGGGACGAACCTTGCCGTAGCTGCGGTCGACCAGTGTGCCGAGGTCGGCCTCCAGCGCCTGGATGCTGCGCGTCAGTGCCGGTTGCGACAGGTGCAGCGCCGCGGCCGCGCGCGCGAAGCTGCCTTGTTCGACCAGGGTGACGAAGTGATGCAGCTGGCGCAGGCCCATCAACTTAACCTTCTATGCATGGAAATCTGAAAAATATTGCATTGGACGTATTTTCTCAAGCCCGCTACCGTTGTTCTCCAAAACCATAAAGACGATCTGGAGACGACATGAAACGACGCGCATGGCTCGCGCTCGCAATCAGCGGGCTTTCGCTCAGCCTCGGCCTGCCGGCCGTGGCACAGACCTATCCGGCCAAGCCGATCCGCCTGGTGGTGCCCTACGTGGCCGGCGGCGGCACCGACACCATCGCCCGCGCGATGGGCGAGAAGCTCAGCAAGCGGCTGGGCCAGCCGGTGGTCGTGGAGAACAAGGCCGGCGCGTCCGGCATCATCGGCACTGATGCCGTGGCCAAGGCGGCGCCGGACGGCTACACGCTGCTGATGACGCTGACGCAGTCGGTGCTCACCAACCAGTTCCTGTTCGAGAAGCTGCCGTACGACCCGCGCAAGGACCTGACCATGATCAGCGTGCTGGCCGACGCGCAGCTGGTGCTGGTGGCGCACCCGTCGGTGCCGGCACGCACGCCGCGCGAGCTGGGCGACTATGCCCGCGCCCAGGCCGGCAAGGCTACCTATGCCTCATGGGGCGTGGGCTCGCTGTCGCACCTGAGCGGCGCCTACCTCAGCAAGCTCACCCGCGGCAACGCCACCCACGTGCCCTACAAGGGCGAGGCACCGATGCTGCAGGACCTGCTCGGCGGCCAGGTGCAGTTCGGCTTTGCCAGCATCCTGACGGCCAGGCCGTATATCGAGAGCGGCAAGCTCAAGGCGCTGGCCGTTACCGGCACGCAGCGCAGCAGCGCGCTGCCCGCGATGCCGACCTTTGCCGAGCTGGGCATGCAGGACAGCGCGTTCAAGACGGTAGGCTGGATCGGGCTGGTGGCCCCGGTCGGCGTGCCGGCGCCTATCCTGGCCAGGCTCGAAAGCGAGGTGAAGGCGATCCTGCAGACCCCCGACATGCAGGCGCGCATGGTCGCGCTGGGGCTGCGCACGGTAGGCAGCTCGCCGGCAGAGGCGCAGGCGCTGTATGCGCGCGACTGGCCGGTGCTGAAGACGCTGGTCGCGGATTCGGGCGCGCGGCTCGACTGATTTCCTTCCGGTTCCTGCCATGGCGGGCGCCGCGGCAAGATGCCGTGTGCGCCCGTTTTTTTTATTCACCAGTATTGTCCGGAAGGCCGGCGTATTAATGCCGGATGCGCCGGATGCGGCTTTTCATGCGCTAACGAAAACCGAATGGAAACCATTGCCATTCTCATATGCAATAGCGCCGGATAATCGGCCAATAACAGCCGAATTTGCTTGATGTCCCCCTTTGCCGGGCTACCATGAAAGGCACGGCGCAATATTGTCTGCAGCGGCGCGCTGGCCACGATAATGAAAATTGATCCACCCGAATCGAGGGGTCGGTGGTGCTGTCATGAAAAGCGACAAGAAAGCGATTCAGATGCTCAACGGCCAGCTCCGGCATGAGCTGACCGCCATCAACCAGTATTTCCTGCATGCGCGCATGTACCGGCATTGGGGTCTCAATGCTTTGGGCAAGCACGAGTACGAAGAATCGATCGAGGAAATGAAGCATGCCGACAAGCTGATCGAGCGCATCCTGCTGCTCGATGGCTTGCCCAACCTGCAGGACCTCGACAAATTGCTGCTCGGCGAAAACACCGAAGAAATGCTCGGCTGCGACCTGAAGCTGGAACAGGTTTCACAGGCCAGTTGCAAGGATGCGATCAAGTATCTGGAGTCGATCGGCGATTATGTTTCGCGCGAGGTGGTGGTCGATATCCTGGAAGCCACCGAATCGCATATCGACTGGCTCGAGTCGCAAATCGAGCTGATCGGCAAGGTTGGCCTGCAGAACTACGTCCAGTCGGCCATTGGCGAGATCGGCGACTGACTGGCGCCGGTGCCGGCGCTGCCGTCCGCGCAGCGCCCTGCAGACTTTTCCATTTCCCGCTACACTGCGGCCCGCAGCACGACGCGCCGGCATGGCGCGCCATCCACGGCGGGGTGGCAGAGTGGTGATGCAACGGCCTGCAAAGCCGTGTACGACGGTTCGATTCCGGATCCCCGCCTCCAGTTTTCCTCTCCTGTAGCGCCATTCCTTCTTCACACCTGCGCCGCGTTATGCCCGCGATGGGGTGCGCCTGCGCCACGTTGCCGCCATTGCCCTGTGCGTAATGCGGCGGGCCAATTTCCGACACCGGTTTGCCCTGTTCTTCCCTGATAGTACAAAGCGATCGAATCGGTTAGTGTTGGGCGGTCAGGCCAGACCGGCCTGTGCGCACAGAGCGCCGCCAGGATGGCGGTGCGACCATGCCGGGCTTCCATGGTGTTCCCGTCGCCAAGTGATGTGAAGAAAAGAGGCTCCTGATGATGAAAGACCTGCGAATCCGGGCGGCGATGCCCTCGGACGCGCCAGCGGTGGGGGCGCTGCTAGAGCGCTGCGGCCTGCCGACCGACGATGTGTTCCGCGTGCTGGAGCACTTCCATGTGGCCATCCTCGAATCGAGGATCATCGGCTGCGCCGCCGGCGAGCCGTTCGGCCAGACCGTGGTGATCCGCTCGGTGGCGGTATTGCCCGAGCACCGCGACCAGGGCGTGGCGACGCATGTGGTGCGCGCCGCGCTGATGCGCGCGCGCTCGAATGGCCTGCAGCGCGCGGTGCTGCTGGCATCGAGTTGCCCGAGCTATTTCGCGCGCTACGGCTTTACGCTGGTGCCGGCATCGAAACTGCCGCAGGAGGTGCTGTCGTCCGGCGAATTCCAGCGGCACACCGATACGCCGCCGCTGTGCATGTGGTGCGAGCTGGGCTGACCGCACGCCCCCAGCGTGGCGCGCGCTTTCCGCGTGCTTGGTTCCGCGGGTGCTTCAGTGCGTGCCCTCGCAGCGGCTGATCTCGACGGTCACGTGCACCAGCTCCTCATGCACGGACAGCGCCTGGCGCACGCGCAGCGGCGTCAGCGTGGCGTCATGCGTGACCAGGCAGACGATGCAGGCAAAATGCTGGCGGCCGACGCGCCAGACATGCAGGTCGGTCACGCCGGTGCCTTCGTCGCCAGGGCGGCCGTCGCGGTCTAGCCCGGCCAGCACCTCGCGCACTTCTTCGACCACCGGGTGGTCCATCTCGCGGTCCAGCAGCACGGTGCCGCTCTGGCGCAGCAGGCCGATCGCCCACTTGCCGACCAGCGCCGCGCCCACCAGGCCCATCACCGGGTCGAGCCAGGCCCAGCCCAGCCACCAGCCGCCGGCCAGCGCCACGATGGCCAGCACCGAGGTGGCCGCATCGGCCAGCACGTGGACGTAGGCCGCGCGCAAGTTGATGTCGTGGTGGTGGCCGTGGCCGTGGCCATGGTCGTGGTCATGCCCATGATGGTGATGCCCGTGGTCATGTCCATGGTCATGACCGTGCCCATGAGCATGTCCGCCCAGGATCAGCGCGCAGCCGAGGTTGACCAGCAGCCCCAGCGCGGTCACGATCATCGCCTCGCGGTAATGAATTTCCTGCGGGCTGAACAACCGCTCGACCGAACCCGCCGCCATCAGCGCCGCAATGCAGAGCAGGAACACGGCACTGGCAAAGGCGGCCAGCACTTCGATCTTCCATGCGCCAAAGGCAAAGCGCCAGTCGCTGGCGTAGCGGCGCGCGGCCGCGTAGGCAAAGGCGGACAGGCCGATGGCCAGCGCGTGCGAGCTCATGTGCCAGCCGTCGGCCAGCAGCGCCATCGAGTTGAACCAGAGGCCGGCGGCGATTTCCACCACCATCACGACGGCGGTGATCATCATCACCAGGCGCGTGCCGCGCTCGGCGTTGCGGTTGCCACCGTCGAAGGTATGGCTGTGGGTCCATGCGGACAGGTCATGGGTATGCATGGTCGGATCTTGCTGTGTGCTGGAAGTCAATATGGATGCAGCAAGGGTAGCAGAGCGCCGCGGTGCGGCCGGCGGCATCCCTGCCGGTGGCAGGGGCGGGCCGGCAGCGATAGATTCATGAATTTGTCGACCGAATGAGTGTCGTCGCAGGAAATCCTGTCGCACCGCTTAGTGATTACACTAGCCCGCACGGATGCAGACGGCCGCCCGCCAGCCATGGAGACAGACGATGTTCGAAGGATTCACGCCGCACCGGATCGATTGCGGCGACGTTGCCATCCACGCGGTGGCCGGCGGCCAGGGGCCTGCCTTGCTGTTGCTGCATGGCCACCCGCAGACCCATGCGATCTGGCACAAGGTGGCGCCCGAACTGGCGCGGCATTTCACCGTGGTGGCCGCAGACCTGCGCGGCTATGGCGACAGCGGCAAGCCCGCGGGTTTGCCGGACCACGCCAACTACAGCAAGCGCACCATGGCCGCCGACCAGCTCACGCTGATGCGCGCGCTCGGCTTCGAACGGTTCAGCGTGCTGGCGCACGACCGCGGCGCGCGCGTGGCGCACCGGCTGGTGCTCGATCATCCACAGGCGGTGACGCGGCTGGTGACGCTGGATATCGCCCCCACGCTGGCGATGTACGCGCAGACCAGCGAGGCCTTTGCCCGCGCCTACTGGCACTGGTTCTTCCTGATCCGGCCGGCGCCATTCCCGGAAACGCTGATCGAAGCGGATCCCGCGCTCTACCTGCGCCAGACCATGGGTGCCCGCAGCGCCGGGCTGGCGCCGTTCACCGATGCCGCCATGGCCGAGTACCTGCGCTGCCTGAACCTGCCCGGCGCCGCCCACGGGCTGTGCGAGGACTACCGCGCCAGTGCCACCATCGACCTCGAGCATGACCGCGCCGACCTTGCCGCGGGCCGCATGGTCGAGTGCGAGATGCTGGCGCTGTGGGGCGAGCAGGGCGCCGTCGGGCAATGTTTCCGGCCGCTGGACGAATGGCGCAAGGCGGCGCGGCGCGTGCGCGGGCATGCGCTGCCGTGCGGCCACTACATTGCCGAAGAGATGCCGGAGCGCCTGCTGGAGGAAGTGCTGCCGTTCCTGCGCGGCTGAAGGTCCCCGGTTACCCCTCCGACCCGCGGCATCTTGCCGCATCAGCGCCTGTTGCATGCCGCAATAGGCGCTTTTTCGTGTTCCCACGTTACGAAAAGCCCCCAGACCATCTCAGGGAAATACGATTGCCGCTTACATACATTCATGAATGGATGTATGATTTTGCGAAGAATTCATATTCCCGCAACGACTTTATTGTCGCCCCCGAGATGACATATCGCTTTATCGCTATCGCACTGGTGACCTGGGTGGGCATCTGCGCCACCGCAGGCCTGGTCGTCGAACGCCTCTGGAGTTGAGGCAGCGCCCTGGGAACGGCGCCGGCCCGCGCTCCCGCCACGAACCACATTACCGCTTCTGAAGTAGCCGGGTATCAGGGTATCAGGCGGCCGCGGCACGCGGCGCCTGTGCCAGGCTGTCAAAGAACTGCCACAGCTGCGGCGCGTCGCCGGTGGCCACGTTGAAGCGGATCCACGGCGAGTCGGTCTCGTCCGGCTCGAAGTACGAGCCCGGCGCCAGCCAGATGCCGTGCTCCAGCGCCAGCGTGGCCAGCTGGTTGCCGCTCAGCGGCTCGCCGCGCCGGCTCGCCTGCAGCCGCTGCTGGGTGTCTTCGCACAGCCGCGCCCAGGCGAACATTCCGCCTTCGGGGCGCAGCAGCACCTCCAGGCCGTGCGCCTCCATCTTTTCCGTCACCAGGTCCTGCTGCGCGCGCAGCCGCTCGGCCAGCGCGGCCACGTGGCGACCGTAGTGGCCGCTGGTCAGCACCGAGTAGACCAGGCGCTCGGTCACTTCGGACGAGGTCAGCCCGACCGCCATCTTGGTCCGCGCGAAAGCCTTGGCCAGGTCCGGGCTGGCGGCAAGGTAGCCCACGCGCAGCGACGGCGTGATGGTCTTGGAAAAGCCATTGACGTAGACCACCTGCGACAACCCGTCCATGGCCGCCAGCATCGGCGAGCCAGCCGGCGCCAGCTCGCGGTAGATATCGTCTTCCACCACCAGCAGCCGGTGCTGCTCGGCGAGCTGCAGCACGCGGAAGGCGTTCATGCTGCTGAGGCTGGCGCCGGTCGGGTTCTGCAGCACGGTGTTGACGAAGAGGGCGCGCGGGGCGTGGGCGCGGATCGCGTCGTCGAGCGCATCGGTGTCGAGCCCGGCCGCCGAACGCGGCACGCCGATGACGCGCAGCCCCGCCAGCCGCAGGATCTGCAGCAGGTTGCAGTAGCAGGGCGATTCCACCAGCACGGTGTCGCCGCCGCGCAGCAGCGTGCGCACCACCAGGTCCAGCGCCTGGGTCGCGCCCTGCGTCAGCACCACCTGCTGCGCCTGCAGCGGGATGCCGTACTGGCCGAGGCCGGTGGCGATATGCTCGCGTAGCGGCGCGAAACCATACGGATGGCCGTAGCCAGACAACTGCGCCGCAGGCACCCGGGCCGAGGCGCGCATAGCCTGGTGCAGGCCTTCCTCGTTGAGCCAGTCCCCCGGGAGCCAGCCGGCGCCGGCCTTGATCGGCACGGAATGATCGGCGAACACATCCGACAGCAGCCAGGCCGCGTTCAGCCCCGGCGCTTCCCATTGCGGCGCACGGGCGCTGCCGGTGGGCGCGTGACGGTGCGCCACGGTGTAGCCGGAGCCCGGCCGCGCGGCCAGGTAGCCCAGTGCGGTCAGCCGCCCGTAGGCCTCGGCCACGGTGAAGGTGCTGACCTGGTGGTGCTGGGCAAAGCGGCGTACCGACGGCAGCGTGGCACCGGCGCGCAGCGCGCGCTGCTCCACCAGCGCGGCGATGCCGGCGACGATCTGCTCAGTCAGGGTTTCGCCGCCGCGGCGGCTGCGGGTCAGGTTCAGGGTCAGCATCGGAAGCGTTGCACTAGGCACCTCGGTAGGCGCGAACCTGTACAGTTTAACGGCCGCACAGGGGCGACGCGCGCAGGCCCATTCCAAGTAGCGAAAATTGCCGCAGTGCAGCGTGGGATGCCGCACGGTGCCGGCAAACGCTGCGTGGCACGGTGGCGGTCGCGGCGGGCGCCGCGGCTGCTTGCCTGTACGGTTTGGCGTGATCAAACTGTACGGTAAGGCGGTGCTGTCCGTACTGTATATTTTGTCGGCCAGACGCCGCCGGTAGAGTGGCCGTCATTGCCGCCGTTTCCGTGCCTGCTTCAGTGCCCGCCACTCTCAGCGGGCCGGAACGGCACCAGCCAACCGACCCGCCCAATTGCCCCGAGGAGGACGTATGGACGCCGCCAAGACCGTGATTCCCGATCTCGATGCCCTGTGGATGCCCTTCACCGCCAACCGCCAGTACAAGGCGGCGCCGCGCCTGCTCGCGTCGGCAAGCGGCATGTACTACACCACCCACGACGGCCGCCAGATCCTGGATGGTTGCGCCGGCCTCTGGTGCGTGGCCGCGGGCCACTGCCGCAAGGAAATCGCCGACGCCGTCGCGCGCCAGGCGGCAACGCTGGACTATGCGCCGCCGTTCCAGATGGGCCACCCGCTGTCGTTCGAGGCCGCCACCAAAGTGGCCGCGGTCATGCCGCAGGGACTGGACCGCATCTTCTTCACCAACTCGGGTTCGGAGTCGGTCGACACCGCGCTGAAGATCGCGCTGGCGTACCACCGCGCGCGCGGCGAAGGCCAGCGCACCCGCTTTATCGGCCGCGAGCGCGGCTACCACGGCGTTGGCTTTGGCGGCATGGCGGTGGGCGGCATCGGCCCGAACCGCAAGGCCTACTCGGCCAACCTGATGCCGGGCACGGATCACCTGCCGGCTACGCTCAACATCGCCGAGGCCGCCTTCTCCAGGGGCCAGCCGCAATGGGGCGCGCATCTCGCCGACGAGCTGGAGCGCATCCTTGCGCTGCATGACCCGGCCAACGTCGCCGCCGTGATCGTCGAGCCGCTGGCCGGCTCCGCCGGCGTGCTGGTGCCGCCGCTCGGCTACCTGGAAAAACTGCGCGAGATCACCAGCAAGCACGGCATCCTGCTGATTTTCGATGAAGTGATCACCGCCTTCGGCCGCCTCGGCGCGGCCACCGCAGCCGAGCGCTTCAACGTGACGCCGGACCTGATCACCATGGCCAAGGCGATCAACAACGCGGCGGTGCCGATGGGCGCCGTGGCGGTGCGCCGCGAAGTGCACGATGCCGTAGTCAATGCTGCCGCGCCGGGCACGATCGAGCTGCTGCATGGCTACACCTACTCCGGCCACCCGCTGGCCGCCGCCGCTGCCGTGGCCACGCTCGACCTGTACCAGCGCGAGAACCTGTTCGGCCGCGCGGCCGAGCTGTCGCCGGTGTTCGAGGCGGCGGTGCACAGCGTGCGCGGCGCGCCACACGTGAAGGACATCCGCAACTTCGGCATGGTGGCCGGGATCGAGCTGGAGCCGCGTCCGGGCCAGCCCGGCGCGCGGGCCTACGAGGCCTTCCTCAAGTGCCTGGAGCTGGGCGTGCTGGTGCGCTACACCGGCGACATCCTGGCGTTCTCGCCGCCGCTGATCATCTCGGAAGCGCAGATCGGCGAACTGTTCGATACGGTGAAGAAAGCGCTGCAGGACATCAAATAAGCGGCGCACGCCGCCTCGCATTGCCGCCGGCCCTTCGGGGCCGGCTCTCTCCCTCTCTCTCCCTGATTGCAAGCCACGGCGCGCGCCGTGGCCATCGAAGGAATCCCAAGTGAGCATTGCAGAAAACCGGCAACTGGCCGAAATCCATCATTACATCGGCGGTGCCGTGCGCCGCGCCGGCGGCCAGCGCCTGGCTGACGTATTCAATCCCGCCACCGGCGAAGTTGCGGCGCGCGTGGCACTTGGCACCGCACAGGACGTTGCCGATGCGGTGGCTGCCGCCAAGGCCGCGTTTCCGGCATGGGCCGAGACGCCGCCGCTGCGCCGCGCGCGCATCCTGTTCAAGTTCAAGGAGCTGCTCGACCAGCACCATGACGACCTGGCCGCGCTGATCACGCGCGAGCATGGCAAGGTGTTCTCCGATGCCAGGGGCGAAGTCACGCGCGGCATCGAGGTGGTGGAGTTTGGCTGCGGCATTCCCAACCTGCTCAAGACGGACTTCACCGACAACATCGGTGGCGGCATCGACAACTGGAACCTGCGCCAGCCGCTGGGCGTGGTGGCGGGGATCACGCCGTTCAACTTCCCGGTGATGGTGCCGATGTGGATGTTCCCGGTGGCGCTGGCATGCGGCAATACGTTCGTGCTGAAGCCGTCGGAGCGCGATCCTTCGCCCAGCTTGCTGATTGCCGACCTGCTGCGGCAGGCCGGGTTGCCCGATGGCGTGTTCAACGTCGTGCAGGGGGACAAGGAAGCAGTCGATGCGCTGCTGGCGCATCCGGATGTGCAGGCCTTGTCGTTCGTTGGCTCGACGCCGATTGCCGAGTACATCTATACGGAAGGGACCAGGCATGGCAAGCGGGTGCAGGCGCTGGGCGGGGCCAAGAACCACCTGGTGGTGATGCCGGATGCGGACCTGGACCAGGCGGTCGATGCGCTGATTGGTGCGGCCTATGGCTCGGCGGGCGAGCGCTGCATGGCGATCTCCGTTGCCGTGGCGGTGGGGGACGTTGCTGACAAGCTGGTGCCGCGGCTGGCGGAGCGGGCGCGTGCGCTGAAGATCCGTAACGGGATGGAGTCAGACGCCGAAATGGGTCCACTGGTGACCAGGGCGCACAAGGCCAAGGTCGAGGGGTATATCGCCAGGGGCGTGGAAGAAGGCGCGACGCTGGTGACCGATGGGCGGGGGCACAAGGTCGAAGGGCATGAAAACGGCTTCTACGTCGGTGGCACGTTGTTCGATCATGTGAAGCCCGACATGACCATCTACAAGGAAGAGATTTTTGGACCGGTCTTGTCGGTAGTGCGGGTGCATGATTTTGCCGAGGCGGTGGCGTTGATCAATGCGCATGAGTTTGGCAACGGCGTGTCGTGCTACACCAGCGACGGCGGGATTGCACGGGCGTTTGCGCGGCAAATCCAGATTGGTATGGTCGGGATTAATGTTCCCATCCCTGTTCCTATGGCCTGGCATTCATTTGGTGGATGGAAACGTTCGCTGTTCGGCGACCATCATGCCTACGGCGAAGAAGGCGTGCGGTTCTATACGCGCTACAAGAGCGTGATGCAGCGGTGGCCGGATGCCATTGCCAAGGGGGCTGAATTTACGATGCCGGTGGCTAAGTAAGGGTTGGTTTGACTTACGGCCCTGCGGGCGGCCACTCTTATCGTAGTGAGCCGGGGTTTTCGTACGGGGCTTGTGTCTGTCGGCTATTGCGTGCCGGCACGCGCCTGTCTGTACGCCCTCGGCGTGGCTGACTCAGTCTTGTTCCAGCAGGCACGAAAGGCCTGCACGCTGGCGAAGCCGCTCTTCAGCGCGATTTCCTCCACGGCCAGGCTTGATGACGCAAGCAGCTTGCGCGCGCGTGCCATGCGCAGCGTGAGCTGGTATTGCTTGGGCGTCAGGCCGGTTTCCTCATGGAAGATGCGGGACAGGTGCCGCACGCTGATGGCAAAGCGGTCGGCGAAGCGCGGGTCGGCGACATTGGCATGGAGCTCGCGCGTGATCGCGTCCTGCACCGCATGCACCAGTGCGTTGCCATGCGAACGCGCGCGGAACTGCGGCGCCAGCTGCGGATCGCCGCTGAAGCGGCGGAAGGGCACGACGTTGTCGCGCGCGACGGCGATGGCGGCGTCATCGCCGTAAGCGTCGGCGACCAGCCGCAGCGCGAGATCGATGCCGGAGGCAACGCCGGCCGACGTCCATACATTGCCATCGCGAACGAAGACCCGGTTGTCGATGACCGACGCGGCTGGATGCCGCGCGCGCAGGCGGCGGGTATGTCCATGGTGGGTGGTGCACAGGCGGCCGTCGAGCAGGCCCGCGGCGCCCAGCAGGAAAGCGCCGGTGCAGACGGCGGCGACCTGCACGCCCGCGTTCCTGCCGTCGGCAAACGTTTCCCTGAGCCAGGCCGCCGTATCACGCCACGCCGCGGAAGTGGTCAGTGTGTCCAGAAGTTTGCTGCCGATCGCCAGCACCACATCGCCCGGTTCCAGTCGCGCAGGCAGCCGTTCGACCTGCCCAACGCCGGTCCCTGGAACGACGTGACGCTCGAATGCGGTCCCGCGCAGCGCACCCGCAGCGGTGCAAGGCCCAGTTCCGCTACGCAGGAAAAGATCTGGAGCGGGCCGCCGAGGTCGAGCATGTGGACATTGGGCAGCACCAGCAGATAGGCGGTGGTCATGGCGGCAAGGAAAGGGCGAACGGTCCGATGCCGCCATTCTCGCGCGATCCGGCGGCGCTGCAACAGCCATGGCTGAAAATTTGCTTTTTTGGTCCACGACCTTGCCGTGGCGGCAGGATGGCGTTGCTTAGCATGTCGGCAAGCCCGCCCGACACAGGAACCGCCATGACCCGCACCCGCATCCCCGCGATCACCCTCGCGCTGGTCGCCATCGGCTTTGCCGCGATGTTCGTCTCGACCGCGGTGAAGGGCCTGTACCAGGTGTATTTCGTCGACCTCGCTGCCCACTTCGGCCAGGGCCGCGCGCAGTTCGCCTGGTCCGGCAGCGTGTTCATGCTGGCGACGGGACTGATGTCGCCGGTGGTCGGCGCACTAAGCGATCGGGTCGGGCCGCTGCGCACGGCCGCGACGGGAGCATTGGCCGCGGGGCTGGCGCTGGGCAGCGTGGCGTGGTGGCACCAGTCGCTCGCATTCTTCGTGCTGGCGTTCGGGCTGGCGGGCGCGTTCGGCCTGGCGGCGATGACCTTTGTGCCGATGGGCATCCTGGTCGATCGCCTGTTCGAGGAGCGCAGGAAGGGACTGGCCTATGCGGTCGTGACGAACGGTACCGCGATCGGATTCATCGTGCTGTCGCCGCTGTGGATCTGGCTGCAGCCGCGGGCGGGATGGACCACGGCCTTCGGCGCGGCGGGGGTGGTGTTCGCGCTGCCGGTGGCTGGCGCGCTGTGGCTGGCCTCGCGCCGGGAGCCGCGAGCCGCGCCGGCGCCGCAGGCGGCGGAGGTCTCGGCATGGGCGGTGGTCCGGCGCGACCCGGTCTTCTATGCGCTGGCGGCGGGCTTCTTCGGTTGTGGAGCGACCATGGCCTTCATCGACGTGCACCTGGTGGCGCACTGGCAGGGACAAGGCGTGCCACGGCTGGCGATGGGCACCGCGCTGAGCACGCTGGGCGTGCTGGAGCTGGCCAGCGGCATTGTCTCCGGCGCGCTGGCGTTGCGGTGGGACAAGCATCGCCTGCTGGCGGGGTTCTATGCACTGCGCTCGCTGTCGATGGTGCTGCTGCTGGTGCCGGGCCTTGGCGTGCTGCCCTTTGCAATGGGCTTTGGCGCAAGCTACCTGGGCACGGTGATCCTGACCTCGATGTTCTGCTTCGAGCGCTATGGCAGCCGGATCAAGGGCAAGGTATTCGGGCTGCTGTTCCTGGGCCACCAGTTGGGCGCCTTCCTGACGGTGCAGCTGGGCGCGTGGTCGTTCGATGCCACGCGCAGCTACCGGCACGCCATCGTCGCGCTGGTCGGGATCACGCTGTGTTCGGCGGCATGTTCGTGGTTCGGGCTGCGCCGGGCGGGGGCGTTGCCGGTGGTGGCGACTGGCCGGGCGCAGGCTGTGGCACCGAGCCGTTGAATCGGCATCATGTTGCTGAAACTTCTGCTGGCGTCCGCCACGCTGGCGCCACTGGCGGCGGCCTGCACGATGCCGTGCACGCGGCAGGCCCGGATTCTCCTGTTCGTGGTGCTGGCGCTCGCCGGCACCGCCATGCTGATGCTGGACCCGCTCTCCGCCGCGCTGGCTCGCGTGGACGGCATTCTTGCCGCGCCCGGGTGCGGCGGCTGATGCCGGCTCAGGCCGGCTCAGGCCGGCTGAGGCCGGTCAGCACCGGGCGATCGCGCGTTCTCTATCATTCCGACGTCGTGCCCGCTGGGGCGCTGGCGCCGAAAGTGACGTCCGCGCAGTGCGGCAGGCGTAAACTAGCGCGCTTTTTCCGGGCCGCCGCCAATGCAGAAGCAGGCGCGCCGGCCACTGCTGCAGGAGTCTGAATGAGTTTGTTCCGCACCAAGGACATCGACGCGATGCTGGCCGTCGCGCGCGATGACGGCTTGAGGAAGGTGCTGGGTCCGGTCGACCTGGTGATGATGGGAATCGGCGCCATCATCGGCACCGGGATTTTCGTGCTGACCGGCACCGGCGCGCTGACCGCGGGGCCGGCGCTGACCGTGTCCTTCGTCATTGCCGCGCTGGCGTGCGGCTTTGCCGCGTTGTGCTACGCGGAGTTTGCCTCGGCCATCCCGGTATCGGGATCGATCTATACCTACAGCTATGCCACGCTTGGCGAGATCGTCGCGTGGATGATCGGGTGGGACCTGCTGCTGGAATACGGGCTGGCCACCTCGGCCGTATCGGTGGGCTGGTCGGGCTATTTCCAGTCGCTGATGGCGGGCTTCGGGCTGAAGCTGCCGGCGGCGCTGACCGCCGCGCCGGGCTCGGTGCCGGGCGTGGAGACCCTGATCAACCTCCCGGCCTGCCTGATCATGCTGGCCATCACCTGGGTCGTGTCTTACGGCGTGCGCGAATCCACGCGCGTGAACAACCTGATGGTGGCCGTGAAGATCGGCGTGGTGGTGCTGTTTATCGCGGTCGGCGTCTGGCACGTGCAGCCGGCCAACTGGGAGCCGTTTGCGCCGTTCGGCTTCAGCGGCATCTTCAATGCGGCGGCGCTGGTGTTCTTCGCCTTTATCGGCTTCGATGCGGTGACTTCTGCGGCCGAAGAAGTGCGCAACCCGCGCCGCGACCTGCCGATCGGCATCGTCGGCTCGCTGGCCGTATGCACGGTGCTGTATGTCGTGGTGGCGGCGATCATGACCGGCATCGTGCCGTTCGCCAAGTTTGCCGGCGTCGACCACCCGGTGTCGCTGGCGCTGCAATACGCGGGGCAAAACTGGGTCGCGGGCTTTGTCGACCTGGGCGCGATCCTGGGCATGACCACGGTGATCCTGGTGATGACCTACGGCCAGACCCGCGTGATCTTCGCCATGTCGCGCGACGGGCTGTTGCCGGAGCGGCTGTCGTCGGTGCATCCCGTGCATGCGACGCCTTACTTCGCCACCTGGACCGTGGGCCTGATCTTTGCCGCGATTGCCGGCTTCGTGCCGCTGAACGTGCTGGCCGAGCTGATCAATATCGGCACGCTGGCGGCCTTTACGCTGATCTCGGTGGCGGTGCTGGTGCTGCGCAAGACCCGTCCCGACCTGCCGCGCGCGTTCCGCTGCCCGGGCGTGCCGGTGGTGCCGCTGCTGTCGGTCGGCTTCTGCCTGTTCCTGATGGCGCACCTGCAGGCACTGACCTGGATTGCCTTCCTGGTGTGGCTGGCGCTGGGGCTGGTGATCTACTTCGCCTACGCGCGGCGCAACGCCGTGCTGCATAACCACGGCGGCTAGGCGTCAGCGCGGGCGGCGCTCCGCCGCGGCCTTCATGAAGGCCACCGCGCGCGGCTCGTTGGCATAGGCGGCGTTGATGCGGATCCAGGCCGAGGCCTCGCCGCCGGGCCGGAAATAATTGCCCGGCGCCAGCGTCACGCCGAATTCCTCGCCCAGCGCCACCAGGTCGCGCGAATCCTCGATGAAAGGTGGCCGCGCCCACAGGAAGTTGCCGCCGCTCGGTTCGCAGAACACTTCCCAGCCGCAGCCGGTCAGCTGCCGCACCGCGTTGGCCGACGCCTCGCGCACGCGCAGGCGCAGCCGCTCGATGTATTTGCGATAGCCGCCGCGCTCCAGCAGCGCCGCCGTGACCGCTTCCGCGAAGTGCGAGCCGGCGACGCTGGTCAGCACCTTGACGTCGACGAGGTCCTTGACCAGCGCCTTGTCGGCCACCACGTAGCCGATCCGCAGCGACGCCGACACCGTCTTGGAAAACCCGCCGATGTAGATCACGTGCTCGAGCTGGTCCAGCGTGGCCAGCCGGTCGGTGAAGTGCGTCTGGAAGTCCGAGAAGATGTCGTCCTCGACAAAGCGGAAGCCGTGCCGGCGCGCCAGCTCCAGCAGCCGGAACGCGACCGGCGGCGCCAGCGTCGAGCCGGTGGGGTTCTGCAGCACGCTGTTGGTGAAGAACAGCTTGGGCTTGTGCTGGCGCAGCAGCGCCTCGCACGCGTCGGGGTCCGGGCCGTGGGGCGTGTGCGGCACGCCCACCAGCTGCACGCCATGCAGCCGCAGCAGGCCGAACAGGTTGTAGTAGCCGGGGTCCTCCACGAACACCGTATCGCCCGGCTTGAGCAGGTGGCGCACCACCAGGTCCAGCGCCTGGCTGGCACCGGTGGTGATCAGCACCTGCGGCAGTTCCGCCGCGATGCCGAGCTGGCGCACGCGCAGCAGCACCTGCCTGCGCAGTTCGGGATGGCCCAGCGGCGTGGCGTAGTGGATCACGCTGTCGATCTCGGTGCGCGAGATCGCGCGGATCGCCTGCTGCAGCCCTTCCACGTCGCGCCAGGTCTCGGGCACGAAGCCGCCGGCCAGCTTCAGCGTGCTGCTGGGGTGGTTGAACTGCTCCAGGATGTGGTCGGAAAGATCCTCCGCCAGGCTGGGGTCCGACCAGCCGCGCTCCGAGCGCCCCGCGAGCGGGCTGTCCGCCACGTAGAAGCCCGACCCCTGCCGCGAATCCAGCAGCCCCTGCGACACCAGCCGGTCATAGGCCTCGATCACGGGGAAGCGGCTGATGCCGTTTTCCGCCGCCAGCTGGCGGATCGAGGGCAGTTTTGCCCCCGGCCGGGCCTCGCGGTTGCCGATCCACGACTTCACGCCATTGACGATCTGATCGGTCAGTGGAATCCCGGTGGAAGCATCTAATATGAGTTTCATAGGCAGGCAGCCGGGGGAAACCGGGATATGCAACTGTCAGTGCAACTGTCAGGGAAAACTACTGAACAGTTCATCGAAAACTGTTCACAACTGTACATGGGATTGTAGTGAGGGATGCGAATAATGGAAGCGTGGCGGAGATATCGGTTCCGCCAGGCTGATCAGGAGAGCATCATGCGCGAACTACGGACTTTCGAACTGGACGAGCCCGGACAGCCAGTGAGCTGGCGCGCCGGTTACGGGCAGACCGTCTGCGCGGCGGCGGGCAAGCTGTGGGTGACGGTGGAAGGCAATCCCAACGATATCTGGCTCGAGCCCGGCCAGGAACTGGCGCTGCCGGAAGGCTATCGCGTATGGCTGTCGGGCGATGGCCCGGAAGCACGCTTCACGCTGGCCCAGACGCCGGCACCGTGGTCGATGCGGCGGATGGCGGCGTGGCTGCACGCGCTGCGCCATCGGGTCGAGGAGCACAGCACGGATGCGTTCGGGGAATGCCCCCGGATATGGGCGTTGTGCCGGTGATCTCTTGCATTGCTGGCGAAGTACCCAGGGAGGGCCACCGCGAGGTGGCCTTTTGTTTGCCTGCTCTGCGCCGCGGCCACCTACTCTATAAGCACCGCTGCCCGCGCCGTTGGGGTTCCGCCTCATTGATTGACGTTTACGTCAACGTCATATAATCGACCAGCCCCAACCCCGGGGCCAGCCCGCGCACTTCCCGCCAAGCCGGCGCAGACCAGCACCCCGGGCGGACCTCGCGGTGGCAGCCAACACCCAGAGACGGTGGAGACAATGACCGACCTTTCCGATGTGCATGATGTGCGCCGCGGTGCGCCGCAGCCCAAGCCGGCGGAGCAGGGCCGCGGTCCGGCCAACAAGGTGCGCTTTGTCACGGCGGCGTCGCTGTTCGACGGCCATGACGCCTCGATCAACATCATGCGCCGCATCCTGCAGTCGCACGGCTGCGAGGTGATCCACCTGGGCCACAACCGCTCGGTCGAGGAGGTGGTCACGGCGGCCTTGCAGGAAGACGCGCAGGGCATTGCCATTTCCAGCTACCAGGGCGGCCACGTCGAGTACTTCCAGTACATGGTCGACCTGCTGCGCGAAAAGGGCGGCGCGCATGTGCAGGTTTTCGGCGGCGGTGGCGGCGTGATCGTGCCGGACGAGATCCGCGAACTGCAGGCCTACGGCGTGGCGCGCATCTACAGCCCGGAAGACGGGCAACGCATGGGCCTGGCCGGCATGATTGCCGACATGGTGCAGCGCTGCGACATCGACCTGTCGCGCTACGCGCCCACTTCGCTCGATCCGGTTGCAGGCGGCGACCGCCGCGCGCTGGCGCAGCTGATTACCGCGCTGGAAAACGGCAAGGCCGATGCCGCGCTGGTGCAGGCGATGCACGCGCAGGCGAAGCAGGCTTCGATTCCCGTCCTCGGTATCACCGGCACTGGCGGCGCCGGCAAGTCGTCGCTGACCGACGAACTGATCCGCCGCTTTCGCCTCGACCAGCAGGATGCGTTGTCGATCGCCGTGATCTCGATCGACCCGTCGCGCCGCAAGTCCGGCGGCGCGCTGCTGGGCGACCGGATCCGCATGAATGCGATCAACCATCCGAACATCTTCATGCGCTCGCTGGCCACGCGCGAGGCGGGCTCGGAGATCTCGCAGGCATTGCCGGACGTCATCGCCGCATGCAAGGTGGCGGGCTTCGACCTGGTGATCGTTGAGACCTCGGGCATTGGGCAGGGCGACGCCGCGATCGTGCCGCACGTGGACCTGTCGCTGTACGTGATGACGCCCGAGTTCGGCGCTGCCAGCCAGCTCGAGAAGATCGACATGCTGGACTTTGCCGACTTCGTCGCCATCAACAAGTTCGACCGCAAGGGCGCGCAGGATGCGTGGCGCGACGTGGCCAAGCAGGTGCAGCGCAACCGCGAGCAATGGCATGGCAAGGCCGAGGACATGCCGGTCTACGGCACGCAGGCATCGCGCTTCAATGACGATGGCGTGACCATGCTGTACCAGGGATTGCGCGCGGCACTGGCCGAGCGCGGCCTGAAGTTGCGGCCCGGTTCCCTGCCCGAGCTGTGGGGGCGCATCTCCACTGGCCAGAACGTGATCGTGCCGCCGGCACGCAGCCGCTATCTCGCCGAGCTGGCAGATACCTTGCGCGCCTACCACCGCCGCGTGGCAGAGCAAAGCCGCATCGCGCGCGAGCGCCAGCAGTTGCGCGAATCCAGCCGCATGCTGCAGGCCGCGCAGGGCGATGGCGCTGCACTCGATGCACTCGCCGCCCAACGCGACAGCGCGCTAGGCCAGGTCGAGCGCAAGCTGCTGGCGATGTGGCCGCAGATGCGCGAGGCCTACAGCGGCGACGAATACGTGGTGAAGATCCGCGACAGGGAAATCCGCACCGGCCTGGTCACGACGACGCTGTCAGGCACCAAGGTGCGTAAGGTGGTGCTGCCGCGCTTCGAGGACGAAGGCGAGGTGCTGAAGTGGCTGATGCGCGAGAACGTGCCCGGCAGCTTCCCTTACACCGCCGGCGTGTTCGCCTTCAAGCGCGAGAACGAAGACCCGACGCGCATGTTCGCCGGCGAGGGCGATGCCTTCCGCACCAACCGTCGCTTCAAGCTGGTGTCCGAGGGCATGGAGGCCAAGCGCCTGTCGACCGCGTTCGACTCGGTCACGCTGTACGGCGAAGACCCGCACGTGCGCCCGGACATCTACGGCAAGGTCGGCAACTCGGGCGTGTCGATCGCCACGCTCGACGATTTGAAGGTGCTGTACGACGGCTTCGACCTGACCAGTCCGTCGACGTCGGTGTCGATGACCATCAACGGCCCTGCGCCGACCATCCTGGCGATGTTCATGAACACCGCCATCGACCAGCAGCTCGACAAGTTCCGCGCCGACAACCAGCGCGAGCCGACCGCCGACGAAGAGGCCAAGATCCGCGCCTGGGTGCTGCAGAACGTGCGCGGCACGGTGCAGGCCGACATCCTCAAGGAAGACCAGGGCCAGAACACCTGCATCTTCTCCACCGAGTTCTCGCTCAAGGTAATGGGCGATATCCAGGAGTACTTTGTGCACCACCAGGTGCGCAACTTCTACTCGGTGTCGATCTCCGGCTACCACATCGCCGAGGCCGGCGCGAACCCGATCTCGCAGCTCGCCTTCACGCTCGCCAACGGCTTCACCTACGTGGAAGCCTACCTGGCGCGCGGCATGCACATCGACGACTTCGCGCCCAACCTGTCGTTCTTCTTCTCCAACGGCATGGACCCGGAGTACAGCGTGCTCGGCCGCGTCGCGCGCCGCATCTGGGCGGTGACGATGCGCGACAAGTACGGCGCCAACGAGCGCAGCCAGAAGCTCAAGTACCACATCCAGACCTCGGGCCGCTCGCTGCACGCGCAGGAGATCGATTTCAACGATATCCGCACCACGCTGCAGGCGCTGATCGCGATCTACGACAACTGCAATTCGCTGCACACCAACGCCTACGACGAGGCCATCACCACGCCTACCGGCGAATCGGTGCGCCGCGCGCTGGCGATCCAGCTGATCATCAATCGCGAGTGGGGCGTGGCCAAGTGCGAGAACCCCAACCAGGGCAGCTTCCTGATCGAGGAACTGACCGACCTGGTGGAAGAAGCGGTGCTGCAGGAATTCGAGCGCATCGCCGAGCGCGGCGGCGTGCTGGGCGCGATGGAGACCGGCTACCAGCGCGGCAAGATCCAGGAAGAATCGCTCTACTACGAGCAGCTTAAGCACGACGGCACGCTGCCGCTCATCGGCGTGAATACCTTCCGCAATCCGGATGGCGACCCGGTCCCGCAGAAGCTGGAGCTGGCGCGCTCCAGCGAGGCCGAGAAGCAGAGCCAGCTGGACCGCCTGCACGCGTTCCAGCAGGGCCATGCCGGCGAGGCGCCGGCGATGCTGCAGCGGCTGCGCCAGGCGGTGATCGACAACCAGAACGTGTTCGCGGTGCTGATGGACGCGGTGCGGGTCTGCTCGCTGGGGCAGATCACGCACGCGCTGTTTGAGGTCGGCGGGCAATACCGGCGCAATATGTAGACCCGGATTCACGTAGTACCCGGCTCAGTGACCGGTAATCGCGCAGGGCGGCCGCAGTGCAGGGCCGCCCTGCGTTACACTCGAATGCTGCGCCGCAGCTAACCGCAACATGGCGCCGGCGGCAACCAAATCCCGAGACAACCGCAATACGAGACCATGGACAGCCAGTACAACCCGAACAATATCTTTGCCAAGATCCTGCGCGGCGAGATGCCATGCATCAAGGTGTACGAGGACGACGACAGCATCGCTTTCATGGACATCATGCCGCAGGCCGACGGCCATACGCTGGTGGTGCCCAAGGAGGCGGCGGTCAATCTCTTCGACCTGTCCGAGCAGGCCGCGCAGGCGGCCATCGTGGCCACGCAGCGCGTGGCGCGCGCGGTGCGCGCCGCCTTCAGCCCCGACGGCATCTCGATCGGCCAGTTCAACGGCGCAGCGGCGGGCCAGACCGTGCCGCATATCCATTTCCATATCGTGCCGCGCTACAACGACCAGGCGCTGCGCGGCCATGCGCGCGACATGCAGGAGCCGGAAGTGCTCAAGGCGCATGCCGAGCGCATCATCGCCGCGCTGGCCAGGCAGGCCGACTGACGCAAACATCGATAAGCAACCAGCAAACAGAGGAAGAGAAGATGGCAATCAGGACAGTAGGTATCGTCGGTGCCGGCACCATGGGCAATGGCATCGCCCAGGCCTGCGCAGTGGTCGGCCTGAAGGTGGTGATGGTCGACATCAGCGACGCCGCCGTGCAGAAGGGCGTGGCCACCGTGGCGGGCAGCCTGGACCGGCTGATCAAGAAGGAAAAGCTGACCGAGGCGCAAAAGGCCGACGCGCTGGCGCGCATCCAGGGCAGCACGTCATATGACGACCTCAAGGCCACCGACATCGTGATCGAGGCCGCCACCGAGAACTACGACCTGAAGGTCAAGATCCTCAGGCAGATCGACGGCATCGTCGGCGAGAACGTGATCATCGCGTCCAACACCTCGTCGATCTCGATCACCAAGCTGGCCGCGGTGACCTCGCGCGCCGACCGCTTTATCGGCATGCACTTCTTCAACCCGGTGCCGGTGATGGCGCTGGTCGAACTGATCCGCGGCCTGCAGACCAGCGACGCCACCCACGCCGCCGTGGAAGCGCTGGCGAAGGAACTGGGCAAGTACCCGATCACGGTCAAGAACAGCCCGGGCTTCGTCGTCAACCGCATCCTGTGCCCGATGATCAATGAAGCCTTCTGCGTGCTGGGCGAAGGCCTGGCCTCGCCCGAAGAGATCGACGAAGGCATGAAGCTGGGCTGCAACCACCCGATCGGCCCGCTGGCGCTGGCCGACATGATCGGCCTGGACACCATGCTGGCCGTGATGGAAGTGCTGTACACCGAATTCGCCGATCCGAAGTACCGTCCGGCGATGCTGATGCGCGAGATGGTGGCCGCCGGCTACCTGGGCCGCAAGACCGGCCGCGGTGTCTACGTCTACAGCAAGTAATTCAGGCGGCATTTACTGCACCTGACGCGTTGCGCCGTATTGGCGTGACGCTGGCCGTACCACCGTGGGGCCGCCGCGTGCGGCCCCTTGTCATGCCCGGATCGGCCACCTCTTGGCCAAATCCCGCTTACACCTCGTTATAAATGGAAACACTCCGCCGCATCCAGTAACAGGAATGCCGGGTACAGTGCACCCATTCCAATTACGACAAAACATCCAATGCTGCCTCCGGTTCTTGTTGCCGCCCTGCTGGCGGGCGCGATGTCGCTGCTTGCCGCCCGTTCCGCCATGGCCCATGTCGATGTCGGCGTGCAGATCGGCGCGCCGGTCTATGTTGCTCCTGCGCCGGTCTACGTGGCGCCGCCGCCGCCGGTGGTCTATGCGCCGCGCTATCACGGCTGGCATGGCGACCGCTACTGGGACGGGCGCCGCTGGTATGGGCGACATGAGTGGCATGGGCACCGCCATCATCGCCACGGTCATGGCCACCGCCATGGGCACGGCCACGGCCACGGCCACGGCCACGGTCATGGCCATCACGGCCATCGCCACTGAGCGCCCGCGGGGGTGAGGTGCCGCCGCTCAGCGCAGCAGCACCAGCCGCGGCACCGCGTCGGCGCCGCTCCACACCACCGCGTTCTGCCCGTATTTCCCGCCCAGCGAGCGCGCCCCCTCAAGCGACAGGCCCGGCACCAGGAAGCTGGGCTCGGCCGGCCAGCCGTTGGCGGGATGCTCGCCGGCGGCCTCGATCGCACGCAATCCCATTTGCGCCAAGTCCTGCGCCAGCGCCTGCTGGCGCGCCGCGTTGGCGTTGTCGTCGCAACGCTGGCTGAAGGGGTTGGCCGCCGTAATGAAGCCGCTGCACGCTACGCCAAGCGCCTGGTGCAGCGTTGCCAGCGGCGCACTGGCCTGGTCTACCCGCAAGGTCATCGGCGTGCCGCCCAGCACGCGATAGTGCGTTTCGCGATAGGCCTGCAGCGTGGCCGCGTCGATGACCGTGGCCACTGCTACTCCCCGTACTGCCGCAACCCGTCCAGGTCCAGCACTTCGATCACGCCGTAGTCCACCCGCACCAGCTTCTGTTGCTCCAGCACCTTGAGCGCCTGGTTGGCGCGCTGGCGCGAGATGCCGGCGAGCAGGCCGATCTCTTCCTGCGAGATTTCCAGCGTCTTGCCGATGCCAGGGTACAGGTGCTCGTTGAACAGCGACGACACCGCGCGCGCCACGCGTGAATCGATATCGAGCGAGCGTTCGTATTCCACCGCGGCGATGAACTGGCCCAGGCGCTCGTTGAGCTGCGTCAACAGGAAGCGCGTGAACGGCAGGCTGGTGTCCAGCAGCCACTGAAAAGTCTCGAGCGGCAGGAAGGCGATGGTCGAGCGGCGCAGCGCCATCACGTCGTACTTGCGGATCTCCGACTTGAGCACCGCGCCTTCGCCGAACCAGCCGCCGGTGGGCACGCCGGTAAAGGTCACCGACTTGCCCGAGGGCGAGACCGTGGTGATCTTGACGATGCCCTCCAGCACGCCCATCCAGTGCTCGGCCCTGTCGCCCTTGTGGCAGACGTAATCGCCCTGGCTGTATTCATGCACGCACATCGCGCGGCGCACGCGTTCGCGCTGCTCGGGGCTCAGGTCTGCTGCCCACACGCAGCGGTCGACAAAATCGTTCAGCATGGCCTGCAGAAGCTCCGGTAGGGATTAACCCGGAATTGTCACCGGCGTGACAACCCGGGTGGTTGGCATGGGCTATCGTACGATCACAACGGAACCGCGGGTGCCAGAGAGGGCACGCCGGGAAGGCAGAAGGCGCTTCCCCCGGCCCCTCCAGACCAGGCACAGACGGGCTTGATGCGATGCGGCAGATGCCGCCGGGCAAAGCAAGCCAAGTATAACGACCGGACCGGCGCTTGACACCGGGCGTGGACCCCCACGCCGGAGGGACAGGAGACAGCGATGCAGGAATCGTCGGCGACGACCTTCCCGCGATGGCTGCTGGCACACGCCCAGCAGCGGCCGGAGCATCCGGCCTATCGCGAGAAGGATCTCGGCATCTGGCAGACATACAGCTGGGCCCAGGCGGCACAGCAGGTGAGGGCGCTGGCATGTGGTCTGGCCGCGCTCGGATTCAGGCGCGGCATGAACCTGGCGGTGGTGGGCGACAACCGCCCCCGCCTGTACTGGGCCATGACCGCGGCGCAGGCGCTGGGCGGCGTGCCGGTGCCGCTGTACCAGGACGCCATCGCCAATGAGATGGTGTACGTGCTCAACGATGCGGAGATCGATTTCGCCATCGTCGAGGACCAGGAGCAGGTCGACAAGCTGCTGGAGGTCGAGGCGCAGCTGGCCGAGTCCGGCCGCACCGTGCGCCATGTCATTTACGAAGACCCGCGCGGCCTGCGCGACTACGAGCATCCCTCGCTGATGTCGTACGAGCGGCTGCAGGAGCTGGGCCGCGAATACGACCAGGCGCATCCGGGCTTCTATGACGAAGCGATTGCCGCGGGCCAGCCTGACGACACCGCGATCATCCTCTACACCTCCGGCACCACCGGCAAGCCCAAGGGCGTGTGCCACTCGCACGCGGGCCTGATCGGCTCGGCGCGCAACGGCTGCGCGTTCGACGGCCTGACCGCGAAGGACGACGTGCTGTCGTACCTGCCGATGGCGTGGGTGGGCGACAACCTGTTCTCCTACGCGCAGGCGATGGTGGCGGGCTTCACGGTAAATTGCCCGGAATCGCGCGAGACCGTGATGACCGACCTGCGCGAGATCGGCCCGACCTATTACTTCGCACCGCCGCGCATCTATGAAGGCCTGCTGACGCAGGTGATGATCCGCATGGAAGATGCGGGCTGGATCAAGCGCAAGCTGTTCCACTGGGCCATGGACGTGGCGCGCCGCTGCGGCGCCGATATCCTCGACGGGCGCCCGGTGTCCGTCATGGAGCGCGCGCGCTATGCGCTGGGCGAAGCGCTGGTCTACGGTCCGCTGCGCAACGTGCTCGGCATGAGCCGCATCCGTGTGGGCTATACCGCCGGCGAGGCCATCGGGCCGGACCTGTTCCGCTTCTACCGCTCCATCGGCGTGAACCTGAAGCAGTTCTACGGCCAGACCGAAACCTGCGCCTACGTCTGCCTGCAGCCCGACGGGCAGGTCAAGTTCGATTCCGTGGGGCCGGCCGCGCCGGGCATGGAGATCCGCATCGCCGATAACGGCGAGGTGCTGGTGCGCGGCGTGGGCCTGCTCAAGTCCTACTACAAGCGCGACGACGCCACGCGCGAGGCCATCAACGACGAGGGCTACTTCATGACCGGCGATGCCGGCGTGATCGACGCCGACGGCCACCTGAAGATCATCGACCGCGCCAAGGACGTGGGCAAGCTGGCCGACGGCGCGATGTTCGCGCCCAAGTACATCGAGAACAAGCTCAAGTTCTTCCCGTACATCAAGGAAGCCGTGGCCTTCGGCAATGGCCGCGACCAGGTCTGCGCCTTCATCAACATCGATTTCGAGGCAGTGGGCAACTGGGCCGAGCGCCGCCACCTGCCGTATGCGGGCTATGTCGACCTGGCCGCGCAGCCGGACGTGATCGAGATGATCGGCGAATGCGTGAACCAGGTGAATGCCGACCTTGCCAACGATCCCATGCTGGCCGGCTCGCAGGTCGCGCGCTTCCTGATCCTGCACAAGGAACTGGACCCCGACGACGACGAGCTGACGCGCACGCGCAAGGTGCGCCGCGGCTACATCGCCGAGAAATACGGCGTGCTGGTGGATGCGCTCTATGCGGGCAAGTCCGAGCAGTTCATCGAGACGCGCGTCAAGTTCGAAGACGGGCGCGAGGGCAGCGTGTCGGCCACGCTGAAGCTGGTCGATGCGAAGCGGCTGCCCACGGCGGCGCGCGCGGCATAAGAGCATAGGGCGGAGGCATCAACATGACGCAAGTGGCCTGGCAAGGCGGCGGCAAGCCGGAATGGACCGGCACCGCACGTACCGACGCAAGTGCGGCCGGCGGCAGCGGCGCGATGGCGCCCGCGGGCCCGCTGTCCCCGGCGGGACTGGCGGACGACAGCGGCGCGCAACCCGGCACGCAGCACGCGCAGCGCACCGGCGAGCACGCCCGCACCGGCGGCGAGGTGATCCTGGACCTGCAGCATATCTCGCTGTCGTTCGGCGGCGTGAAGGCGCTGACCGATATCTCGTTCGATGTCTGCGAGCACGAGATCCGCGCCATCATCGGCCCCAACGGCGCCGGCAAGAGTTCGATGCTGAACGTGATCAACGGTGTGTACCACCCGCAGCAGGGGCGCATCGTGTTCCGCGGCGAGGAGCGCAAGCAGATGCACCCGACCGCCGCCGCGCGGCAGGGCATCGCGCGCACGTTCCAGAACATCGCGCTGTTCAAGGGCATGACGGTGCTGGACAACATCATGACCGGGCGCAACACGCAGTTCCGCACCGGGCTGTTCGCGCATGCGCTGTGGTGGGGGCCGGCACGCAATGAAGAGATGCGCCACCGCCAGAAGGTGGAGGAGGTGATCGACTTCCTGGAGATCCAGTCGATCCGCAAGACCCCGGTGGGACGCCTGCCGTATGGCCTGCAGAAGCGCGTGGAGCTGGCGCGCGCGCTGGCCGCCGAGCCGTCGATGCTGCTGCTCGACGAACCGATGGCCGGCATGAACGTGGAAGAGAAGCAGGACATGTGCCGCTTCATCCTCGATGTGAACCGGCAGTTCGGCACCACCATCGTGCTGATCGAGCACGACATGGGCGTGGTAATGGATATCTCCGACCGCGTGGTGGTGCTCGACTACGGCAAGAAGATCGGCGACGGCACGCCCGAGGAGGTCAAGGGCAATCCGGACGTGATCAAGGCGTACCTGGGCACATCGCACTGAGGGGTTTTCCACCATGACGTTCTTCTTTGAAATCCTGCTTGGCGGCCTGCTGTCCGGCCTGATGTACTCGCTGGTGGCGCTCGGCTTCGTGCTGATCTACAAGGCCTCGGGCGTGTTCAACTTCGCGCAGGGCGCGATGGTCTACTTTGCCGCGCTGGCGGTGGTGGGGCTGATGGACAAGGGCATGCCGATGTGGGCGGCGGTAATCGGCGCCTTTGTCGTGATGATCCTGGTCGGCATGAGCACCGAGCGCTTCGTGCTGCGCAAGCTGGTCAACCAGCCGCCGATCACGCTGTTCATGGCGACCATCGGGCTGTCGTTCTTCCTGGAAGGGCTGGGGCCGCTCCTGTTCGGCAATGAAGTGCGCCCGATCAACCTGGGCATCGTCGACGAGCCGATCGAATCGATCCTGACCACTTTCAACATCGTCATCTCCAAGTTCGACCTCGCGGCAGCCGCCATTGCCGGCCTGCTGGTGGGATCGCTGGCGCTGTTCTTCCAGTACACCAAGGTCGGCCGCGCGCTGCGCGCGGTGGCGGACGACCACCAGGCCGCGCTGTCGCTGGGCATCCCGCTGCAGAACATCTGGGCGATCGTGTGGGGCGTGGCCGGCTTCGTCGCGCTGGTGGCGGGCATGCTGTGGGGCTCGCGCAATGGCGTGCAGTTCGCGCTGACGCTGACCGCGCTGAAGGCGCTGCCGGTGCTGATCCTGGGTGGCTTCACCTCGGTGCCCGGTGCCATCGTCGGCGGGCTGATCATCGGCGCGTCGGAGAAGCTGGCCGAGATCTACATCCCGCCGGTGTTCCAGTCGGTGTTCGGCGGCAATTTCGGCGGCATCGAAGGGTGGTTCCCGTATGTCTTTGCCTTGTTGTTCCTGCTGGTGCGGCCCGAAGGGCTGTTCGGCGAGAAACATATCGACCGCGTCTGACCGACTTCGCACAGGAGACTTGCCATGTTTTATCGTGAAGCCGGCCAGTTCAAGACCAGCTACGTTGCCGACAGCCAGATCTTCCCGATCCGCCAGGACCGCATCGGCTTTGCCGTGCTGATGGCCGTGGCCTTCGTGGCGATCCCGTTCGTTGGATCGGAATACTGGTTCTCGGCCATCCTGATCCCGTTCCTGATCTTTTCGCTGGCGGCGCTGGGGCTCAATATCCTGACCGGCTATGCCGGGCAGCTGTCGCTCGGCACCGCGGCCTTCATGGCGGTGGGGGCCTACGCGGCCTACAACTTCCAGTTGCGCATCGAAGGCATTCCGGTGCTGCTGTCGTTCCTGCTGGCCGGGCTGTCGGCGGCGCTGGTGGGCGTGGCGTTCGGCCTGCCGTCGCTGCGCATCAAGGGGTTCTACCTGGCGGTGGCGACGCTGGCGGCGCAGTTCTTCGTGGTGTGGGCGCTGACCAAGTTCCCCTGGTTCTCCAACAACAGCTCGTCGGGCGTGATTACGGCGCAGCGGCTGGACCTATTCGGCATCGCCATCGATACGCCGGTGAAGAAGTACCTGTTCGTGCTAGCCATCGTCACCGTGCTGGCGCTGGTGGCCAAGAACCTGGTGCGCTCGGCGACGGGCCGCGCCTGGATGTCGGTGCGCGACATGGACGTGGCGGCGGAGGTGATCGGCATCCCGCTGATGCGCACCAAGCTGATGGCGTTCGCGGTCAGCTCGTTCTACTGCGGCGTGGCCGGCGCGCTGTATGCGTTCTGCTACCTGGGCTCGGTCGAGCCGGACGGCTTCTCGCTGGACCTGTCGTTCCGCGTGCTGTTCATGATCATCATCGGCGGCGTGGGCAGCATCCTGGGCTCGTTCCTGGGCGCGGCGTTCATCCTGCTGCTGCCGATCTTCCTGGACAACGTGCTGCCGCCGCTGGCGTCGCTGCTGCACCTTCCCTTTACCAACGCCACCGTGTCGCACATCCAGCTGATGGTATTCGGCGGGCTGATCATCTTCTTCCTGATCGTGGAGCCGCACGGGCTGGCCCGGCTGTGGCAGATCGCCAAGGAGAAGCTGAGGCTGTGGCCGTTCCCGCACTGACGGAGCGGGGTCTTATTGTCTGAACGCAGGTCCTGAGTGAAGTACTGAAGCCTACGCATAACGAAACGCCCCACCGAGGGCGAAGGAGACTGTCATGACCAACCTGATCCGTAACGTGCAACGCGCCGCCCTGGTGGTCAGCGCCGCGGCTGCACTGCTGGCGCCGGCGGTGCCGGCACTGGCGCAAAGCAACGAGCAGTTCGTCGCGCTGCCGAGCTATCGCGTGGGGCCATATGGCGCCAACGGTCAGTCGTGGTATGGCGGCTTCATCGACTACCTCAACTACGTCAACCTGAAGGACGGCGGCGTCAACGGCGTCAAGCTGAGCTGGGAAGAGTGCGAGACCGAGTACAACAACGCCAAGGGCGTGGAGTGCTATGAACGCCTGAAGGCCAAGAACGCGACCACCAAGGGCACCGCGTACCACGCCATGTCCACCGGCATTTCCTACGCGCTGGTCGACAAGACCGCCGCCGACAAGGTGCCGCTGGTGATGATGGGCTATGGCCGCACCGACGCCGTGGATGGCTCGGTGTTCCCGTATGCGTTCCCGCTGGTGACCACGTACCAGATGCAGGTCTCGGCCATCGTCAAGTACCTGGCGAGCAAGAGCGGAGGCTCGCTGGCCGGCAAGAAGATCGTCTACCTGTACCACGACTCGGCCTATGGCAAGGAGCCGATCGTGGCGCTGCAGGCCGAGGCCAGGCTCAACAAGTTCAACCTCGTCGAGATCCCGGTGGCGCACCCGGGCAACGAGCAGGGCGCGCAGTGGCTGAAGATCCGCCAGGAGAATCCCGACTACGTGATCTTCTGGGGCTGGGGCGTGATGAACCAGACCGCGCTGAAGGCCGCGCAGAAGGTGGGCTTCTCGCGCGAGAAGATGATCGGCTCGTGGTGGGCGGGCTCCGAGGAAGACACGGTGCCGGCGGGCGATGCCTCCAAGGGCTACATGAGCGCGACCTGGAACGTCGCGGGCAAGAGCGTGCCGCTGATCAGCGATATCGAGAAGGTCGTGTACGGCGCCGGCAAGGGCAACATGCAGGACAAGAGCAAGATCGGTTCGGTGCTGTACAACCGCGGCGTTTCCGCGGCGGTGGTGACGGTGGAAGCGGTGCGCGTGGCGCAGGCCAAGTTCGGCAAGGGCAAGCCCATGACCGGCGAGCAGATGCGCTGGGCGTTCGAGAACCTGAACCTGACCAACGCGCGCCTGCAGCAACTGGGTGCCACCGGCCTGCTGCCCGAGATCAAGACCAGCTGCGAAAACCACGAGGGTTCGGGCAAGGTGAAGATCCAGCAATGGGACGGCAGCAAGTGGGTGGTGGTGTCGGACTGGATCGAGGGCAACAAGGGACTGATCCACCCGCTGTTCAAGGCCACGGCGGCGCAGTACGCGAAGGAGAAGGGGATTACGCCGGGGTGCTCGAAGTCTTGATGTCCCTTTAACCTGAAGGCATGCTCCCCTCTCCCAAAGGGAGAGGGGAGCAAGCCGACACGGATGTGAAATCCGGAGCTACCGCAACACCAACCCGAGCCGCACCATGAGCCTCCTGTCCATCAACAACATCGAAGTCATCTACGATCACGTGATCCTGGTGCTCAAGGGCGTTTCGCTCGAAGTGCCGGAAGGCAAGATCGTGGCGCTGCTCGGCGCCAACGGCGCGGGCAAGACCACCACGCTGAAGGCGATCTCCAACCTGCTGCACGCCGAGCGCGGCGACGTCACCAAGGGCACCATCGAGTATCGCGGCGACCGCGTCGACCAGCTCACCCCCAACGACCTGGTGCGCCGCGGCGTGATCCAGGTGATGGAAGGGCGCCACTGCTTCGCGCACCTGACCATCGAGGAAAACCTGCTCACCGGCGCGTATACGCGCGGCCTGTCGCGCTCGCAGACGCGCGACGAGCTGGAGAAGATCTACAACTACTTCCCGCGCCTGAAGACGCGCCGCAAGTCGCAGGCGGGCTATACCTCGGGCGGCGAGCAGCAGATGTGCGCGATCGGCCGGGCCATGATGGCCAAGCCCGCGATGATCCTGCTCGATGAGCCGTCGATGGGCCTGGCGCCGCAGATCGTCGAGGAGATCTTCGAGATCGTGCGCGACCTGAATTCGCGCGAGAAGGTCAGCTTCCTGCTGGCCGAGCAGAACACCATGGTGGCGCTGCGCTATGCCGACTACGGCTACATCCTGGAAAACGGCCGCGTGGTGATGGACGGCGACGCCGAGTCGCTGCGCACCAACGAGGACGTGAAGGAGTTCTACTTGGGCGTGGCCGCCAACGACGCGGATGGTGGCGCGCGCAAGTCCTTCCGCGACGTGAAGAGCTATCGCCGGCGCAAGCGCTGGCTGGCATAGCGCCGCGCGGTTTATCCCTGGCTTTGCCGACGCGCCGTGGCGGGCTGCCACCGGCGCGGCGGCAATCCGCATCCTTCCCTGACGCAACAGCACCATGCCCGAATACTTCGATTCGCTCGAAACCCGCGCGCCGGCAGTCCGCGAGCAGGCGCTTCTTGCCGCCCTGGCACGACAGGTGGCCCACGCGCGCGACAATGCGCCGTATTTCGCCGAACTGCTGCGCGACGTGGACCCGCGCTCGCTGACCTCGCGCGAGGCGCTGGCGGCGTTGCCGGTGACGCGCAAGTCCGACCTGACCGCACGCCAGCGCGCGCTGCCGCCGCTGGGCGGCCTCAATGCGGCGCCGCTGGGCAGGCTGCGCCATGTGTTCCAGTCACCGGGCCCGATCCACGAGCCCGACGGCCACGACGCCGACTGGTGGCGCACGGCGCGCGCCATGCACGCCGCGGGCTTCCGTGCCGGCGACCTGGTCTACAACACCTTTTCCTACCACTTCACGCCGGCCGGCATGATGATGGAGACCGGCGCGCACAAGCTGGGCTGCTGCGTGTTCCCGGCGGGCGTCGGCCAGACCGAGTCGCAGGTGCAGGCGCTGGCCAGCCTGCAGCCTGCGGCCTACGCTGGCACGCCATCGTTCCTGAAGCTGCTGCTGGAACGGGGCGACGAGATGGGACTTCCCTGCACCAGCCTGACGAAGGCGCTGGTCTCCGGCGAGGCGCTGCCGCCGTCATTGCGCGCGTGGTTCCAGCAACGCGGGGTGCGCGTTCAGCAGATGTACGGCAGCGCGGATCTCGGGCTGATCGCCTACGAGACCGAGGGCGGCGACGGCTGGGTGGTGGACGAGGGCGTGCTGGTCGAGATCGTCGAGCCGGGCGGCACGCGGCCCATGCCTGAAGGCGAGACCGGCGAGGTGGTGGTGACGGTGCTGGGCAACGGCGACTATCCGCTGATCCGCTTCGGCACCGGCGACCTGTCGGCGGTGGTGGCGGAGTCCTCGCAGCGGCCGAGCCCGTGCGGGCGCACCAATATCCGGCTCAAGGGCTGGCTGGGACGCGCGGACCAGGCGACCAAGGTCAAGGGCATGTTCGTGCATCCGGGGCAGGTGGCCGACGTATTGCGCCGCCATCCGGAAATCCGCGCCGCGCGGCTGGTGGTGACCGGCGATCCCGGCGCGGACGTGATGACGTTGCGCTGCGAGGCAGCGCGCGAGGATGCGGAACTGCAGCGCGCGGTGGCCGAGTCGCTGCGCGAGGTGATGCGATTGCGCGGGGAGGTGGCGTTCGTGGCGGCGGGGTCGTTGCCGCAGGACGGGAAGGTGATTGAGGATGCGCGGCGGTATGAGTGAAGGGCTAGCCGGGTGAGGGGTGGGGGTGAGGGCCGGAGCCTCAACGAAGTGAAGGGCGTCGACGGGCCGGAAAGCCTCAAGACTCCCCCCCCTCCTCCGGCCGCGTCGGCAACCGGATCATCCACACACTCACCCCCACCGCACAAGCCAGCAACGCCGCCGACGCCACCGGCCGCCCGCGCAGCAGCCATGCGGTGGTCCCCATCGACACCCACATCATCGACAGCGCCAGGCACTTCGCCTTGAACGGAATGCTCCGATACCGCTGCCAGTCGTTGACCAGCGGCCCGAAGCGCGGATGCCCCATCAGCCAGCCGTGGAAGCGCTGCGAACCGCGCGCGAAGCACGCCGCGGCCAGCAGCACGAACGGCGTGGTCGGCAGCACCGGCAGGAAGATCCCGATCACGCCCAGCAGCAGGAAGAGCCCGCCCAGCGCCACCCAGACGGCGCGCAGCACGCGCTGGCGGTGGCTCAGCACGGCTTCAGGATCGGGCGAAAGGTCTGGGGCGGAAGGGGGCAATGGTCGAACAAAGGGCCGCTAAGCGGCCCCGGTGATGGATCGGTCAGCGCGAAATCCCGAGTCGCGCCTTGGCCGCATCGTACTCCGCTTTCATGCGCGCGACGATTTCGCCGGCGCTGGGGATGTCGTGGATCTGGCCCACGCCCTGGCCGGCGCCCCAGATGTCCTTCCATGCCTTGGCCTTGGAGCTGCCGCTGGAGAAGTCCATCTTGGTCTTGTCGGCCACCGGCAGGTTGTCAGGGTCCAGGCCCGCGTTGCTGATGCTCTCGCGGATGTAGTTGCCGTGCACGCCGGTGAACAGGTTGGTGTAGACGATATCGGCGGCGGCCGAGCTGGTGATCGACCGCTTGTACGTCTCGGCCGCGTGCGCCTCCTGCGAGGCGATGAAGCGCGTGCCCACGTAGGCGAAGTCGGCGCCCATGGCCTGCGCCGCGAGTACTGCCTCGCCGGTGGCGATCGAGCCCGACAGCGCGATCGGGCCATCGAAGATCTTGCGCACCTCGCCCACCAGCGCGAACGGCGACAGCATGCCGGCATGGCCGCCGGCGCCGGCCGCGACCAGGATCAGGCCGTCGACACCGGATTCGATCGCCTTTTCGGCATGGCGCAGGCTGATGACGTCGTGCAGCACGATGCCGCCGTAGCTATGCACCGCGTCGATCAGCTCCTTGGGGGGCGCGCGCAGCGAGGTGATGAAGATCGGCACCTTGTGCTCGACGCAGACCTTGATGTCATGCTCGAGCCGCGCGTTGGACCCGTGCACGATCTGGTTGACCGCGACCGGTCCCACCGGCGCGCCGGGGTTGGCGGCCCTGAAGGCGGCCAGCTCCTGCTCGATCTGCGTCAGCCACTCGTCGAGCAGCTCCGCCGGGCGCGCATTGAGCGCGGGGAACGAACCGACGATGCCGGCCTTGCACTGCGCCAGCACCAACTCGGGATAGCTGACGATGAACATGGGCGAGGCAATCACGGGCAGGGCCAGGTTCTGCAGGGCCTGGGGCAGTTGCTTGGCGGCGGGCATGGTGTCTCCTGAACCACTGGTGGGCACGCTGGTCGTGCCCTAAATGAACGGTCGTTCGATTATAGGGAGTTTCTGGCGTGCGTCGCTAGAAGCCCAAGTCTATGCCGATCCTGCGCGCCATGGCACGCGGGTCAGCCGGCGGGCAGCGTCAGTTCGGCCAGCGCGCCGCCGCCCGGCCGGTTGGCCAGCATCACGCTGCCATGATGCAGCGCCGCCACCTCGCGCGCAAAGCACAGGCCCAGGCCGGTGCTCTTGTCGGCGCCCTGCGGGCGCGGCAGCGAGTAGAAGCGCTCGAACACGCGCGGCAGGGCGTATTCGGGGATGCCGGGGCCATGATCGGCCACGGTGATCGCCAGCTGCGCGCCGCGCCGTTCCAGCGCTACCGCGATGGCGCTGTCCCGGGGGGCGAAGTCGATGGCGTTTTCCAGCAGGTTGGCGACGGCCTGGCGCAGCAGGAACGGGTCGCCCGCCGCCACGTCGGGACCCGGCGGCGACTCCAGCCGCAGCACCACGCCGCGCTGCCGCGCGCGCGGTTCCAGCTCGGCGCACAGCTGGGCCAGCAGCTCGCCCAATCGCACCGGCTCGCGGGTTTCCAGCCGTTGCCGTTGTTCCACCTCCGCCAGCGCCAGCAGCTTGCGGATCATGGTTTCCAGCCGGCCCGACTGCGCGCGGATATTGGCGACGAAGCGCTCGCGGTCCGTTGCCGGCATGTCTTCCTGCAGCAGCTCGGCGGCGCCGCCGATCGCCGCCAGCGGGCTCTTCATCTCGTGCGCCAGCGTGTGGATGTAGTGCTCGACATACTGCTTGTCTTCCAGCCGCTCGCGCATGCCCTGCACCGCGCGGCCCAGTTCGGCCAGCTCGCTGGTGCCGTGCAGCGGCATCTCGGCGCGCTCGCCGGCGGCCACCGCGCGCGCATAGCCGCGCAACCGGCGCAGGCCATGCACCAGCCACAGCGTGCAGGCCAGGCCGATCACGCACGCGGTCCCGATCAGCAGCCCGCCGTACAGCAGGATGCGGTGCTGGCTGCGCGCGATGAAGGGCGCCATCGCGGCATTGGGCTTGGCCACGGTGAGCGCGCCGACGATGCGGTCCCCGTCGCGGATGGGAGCGGCCACGTACATCACGGTGCTGGCCTCGTCCTCCGGATCGCTGCGCGTGCTGCGCGCGCCGTACTGGCCGCGCAGCGTCAGGTAGACATCGTTCCAGCGCGAGTAGTCGCGGCCCACGTCGGTGCCGGTGGAGTCGTAGCGGACGATGCCGCCGGCGTCGGTGACATAGACGCGGTAGCCGATGCTGTCCTTGTGCAGGCCCCATACGTCGGCATTGACCGGCGCCTGGCGCAGCGCCGCCATGCGCCGCGCGAAGTCGCCGTCGGCGATGTGGCCGGCCTTCATGTCGTCAGCGGCCAGCGCGGCCAGCACGTGGGCGGTGTCGATCAGCGTGTCTTCCATCGCCTGCCGCACGCCGGGCTTGACCTCCTGCACGAACACGCGCAGCGTCAGCACCGTCGCCAGGCCGACGATGAAGAAGAAGCCAAAGAAGATGCGCAGGCCGATCCGCATGCGCGCTCAGGCCTGCACGGGATCGAGCGAATAGCCCATGCCGCGGTGCGTGCGGATGCGCTCCGCGCCTTCGCCTTGCGGAGTGGCGTCGCGCAGCTTGGCGCGCAGCGTCTTGACATGGGTGTCGACGGTGCGGTCGCTCGTGTCGAGCGCGTCTTGCCAGACCAGTTCCATCAGCTGGGCGCGGGTGTAGATGCGGCCCGGGTGTGCCACCAGCAGTGCCAGCAGCAGGTATTCGTAGCGGGTCAGGTCCAGCCAGCGGCCGCGGTAGGCCAGCCGTGCGCCGTCGGCGTCGTGGGTGAAGCCGGAATCGGCGGCAGCGGGTGCGGCCACGCCGCGCGCGCGGCGCAGGATGGCGCGCACGCGCGCGGCCAGCTCGCGCGGCGAGAACGGCTTGACCACGTAGTCGTCGGCGCCGATTTCCAGACCGACGATGCGGTCGATCTCCTCGTGGCGCGCGGTCAGGAAGATCACCGGCGCATCGCAGAACGTGCGCAGCGTGCGGCAGACCTCGAAGCCGTTCACATCGGGCAGGCCCACGTCCAGGATCACCAGGTCGGCCGCATCGGCGCGCATCCGCGCCAGCGCGGCGCTGCCCAGCGTGCAGTGCTCGGCCTGCATGCCATCGGTGCGCAGGGCGTAGAGGATGGTATCGGCGATGGCTTGCTCGTCTTCCACCACCAGGATGCGCGGTTGTCCCATGCCCGGCATTCTAGTCCACGTCAGAGGCTGGGCACGGTGCGCGGCGGCGGCGCGGCCTGGTCGCCGCCGCGCTTGTGGAAGTAGATCTGCTCGGCGGCCCAGCGCAGCGGCGGTGAATACAGCATCAGGTCGAAGGGCCAGTCGCACTGGAAGCGGTCGAACATCCAGCGCAGCGCGCGCTTGCCGCGAAAGCGTGGCGCGCTGCCGGTGGCGACGGCTTCCGGCGCCGGGCCGTTGTGCAGCAGGTGTTCGGCGATGGCTTTGCCAACGGATTCGCCATGGGCGAAGGCGTAGTGGATGCCGCCGGCGGTCAGCGGCGAGACGATGCCGGCCGCGTCGCCGGTCAGGATCACGCCGTCGCGCGCGAGTGGCATGGCGGGACCGCCGCACGGGATCAGGCCGGCGCGCGTGGCGGCGGGCTGCGTCAGTTCAGGCAGTCCGGCGCGGGCGCGTACATGGGCGAGCAGGCCGTCGAGGTCGGGAGCGCGGCCGTGACGGGGCAAGTAGCGCAGCGCCAGGCCGGCCTGGACGCCGGTGGGATTCTGTGCGATCCAGCCTATGTAGCCGGGCGCGAAGCGGCGGGTGATGAAGCAATGGAGCATGACGGGATCGGGCAGGGATATTCCCGGGAATTCGTATTCGATGCCATACAGGAAATCGTGGGTGCGGCCGAGACCTGCGCATTGCGCCACGCGCGATTTGGCGCCGTCGGCACCGACCAGGTAGCGGGTGGTGCCGACGCCGGTCACGTGCCAGCCGCCATGGCGTGGCGTAGCGCGGACGAACGACTGGCCCAGGCGCAGCGTGGCGCCGTGGCGCACCAGCTCGTTGGCCAGCCAGCGCATCAGGTTGGGGGTATCGGTGGTGTGGAAGTAGTAGCCTGGGGCGGCCAGGTCGAGGCTGCGCAAGCGTGGAGAATAGAGTCGCACGCGTTCAACGCGGTGTATGCAGTCGGCGGGGGCGCGGCCCAGCCAGGTTTGTTCGATGGCTTCCTTGACGAGGATGCCGGTGGTGTGGAGTTTTTCGCCGGGGTCGGGTTTGCGTTCGAGGACCAGGACGCGCAGGCCGGCGCGGGCGGCCGCCAGGGCGCAGGCTGCGCCGGCGAAGCTGGCGCCGGATACTACTAGGTCGTAGTCGAAGGATGGCATCTTTGGAGGTGCTTCTGGATGAAGGGTTCTCCAGTGTTGTCCTGCTGGGTGAGGGGAATGTGGGGTGGTTGTGAAGTCGTTGGCGTTATTGGGGGCGGTGGCTTGCTGTTGGTGACATGCTGGCGGCTGTTTAAGCGTCCGCTGTCGCTGTTGATGACATGCTGTGGCCGTTGAACCGCCTGGTTCCGCCCTGCTGGGCGGGTCACTTTTTGTCCGAGCGACAAAAAGTAACCAAAAAACGCGTCGCCTGAGCGGCTGGCTATCAATTTGGCGGCGTGGGTGGGTCGGGCGGTGGTGATTTCCGTTCGATGTGGCTGGTGGCTCAAACCTGCTACGCCAGGTGAGTTTGGGATAGTGGCTGCGTCGACCCACTATTGGACGATCCCCATGCCGGGCGTAGGCCGCCTGCTGCCGGCGTCAACGCGGGGACGCCTACGGCTGCGCTGCGCGCGCTCAGTATCGTAGGTCGGGGGCTTGGGCACGGAGTGCGTCGCTGCGCTCGCACAGCGCCGTCGTGAATGACGCCGGGCCCGAAGCCCGGGCGAGGACGTGGGGCGGCGGCCTTGCCCTTAGGGCCGGCGCGCAGCGCAGCCGAAGGCGTTCCTACCATGCCGCCCGCAGCAGGGGCCACGCCCAGCTCTGGGCTCGTTCAAACATCGCTGCTATCCCGAGCCATCGTGGCGCACCAGGGCGTCAGGCAGTCCTGCCCTGCAACGAAGCAAAGCCCCGTACGAAAACCGCCGCATACTACAATAAGAGTGGCCGCCCGCAGGGCCGTAAACGCGCTTTTTGGTTACTTTTTGTCGCTCGGACAAAAAGTGACCCGCCCAGGAGGGCGGAACCAGGCGGTTCAACCGCCGACAGCATGTCATCAACAGCGACATGCACCTAATAAGCCCACAAAAAAACGCCCCGCATAAACCGCGGGGCCATCAATTACCACGAAGACTGATACAGCCGGCAGGGCACCTGCCAATGCCACAACCGCCCACGAAGCATAGAAAACCAATGTGACGCCCACATGGCAACAAGGTGAACAGCCAATGACAAGCCAACATCAAAGCCCATACCGCTTGATCTTGTCATACAGCGTAGCCTTGCCAACCTGCAGCAAATCAGCAGCCTGACTGACAGCACCCCCCGTCCGCGCCAGCGCATCGGCAATCACCGCCCGCTCATACCGCTCCATCCTCTCCCGCAGCGGCGCGGTCTCGTCCGCAGTCGCCGCATGCGCACCCGCTTGCCCGCCCTCAGGCACCCCCAGCACCAGCCGGTCCGCCGCATTCCGCAACTCCCGCACATTCCCAGGCCAAGGCCGCTGCTGCAGCCCCTGCCGCTGCGCCTCCGACAAAATCGGCGCCGGCCGCTGATAACGTACCGCCGCCACCAGCATGAAATGCTCGAACAACGCCACGATATCCTCGCGCCGTTCCCGCAGCGGAGGCAGTGCAATCGTGACCACATTCAGCCGGTAATAGAGGTCCTCACGAAACGAACCTTGCGCCACCAGCGCATCCATATCCCCCTTGGCCGCCGCCACGATCCGCACATCGATCTTCACCGACGCATTCGACCCCAGCCGCTCCAGCGTTCCTTCCTGCAGCACCCGCAACAGCTTGACCTGCAGCGCCAGCGGCATGCTCTCGATCTCGTCGAGGAAGAGCGTGCCGCCCGAAGCATGCTCCAGCTTGCCGATACGTCGCTTGCCTGCGCCGGTGAAGGCACCAGCTTCATGTCCGAACATCTCGCTCTCGAAGATGGCCTCAGGCACCGCCCCGCAGTTCAGCGCGATAAAAGGCCCCTCGGCGCGGCCGGACAGCGCATGCAGGCTGCGTGCCACCAGCTCCTTGCCGGTGCCGGTCTCGCCGTTGATCATCACCGGCACGTCGGTCGGGGCCACGTTGGCAACCAGAGCCCGCACCTGCTCGATCGCCGGCGAACGCCCGATGATCCGCGTACCGGCCGCGGGACCAGCCAGCTCGCGCCGCAACGCCTGGTTCTCCAGTTCGAGCGCGCGCCGCTCGAGTGCGCGACGGACGGTGTCGGTCAGCCGGTCGGCTCCGAACGGCTTCTCGATAAAGTCATAGGCGCCTTCACGCATCGCCTGCACGGCCATCGTGATATCGCCATGCCCCGTCACCAGCACCATCGGCACGCCTGGCGCCGCATTGCGGCAGTGCTGCAGCAGGTCAAGCCCGCTGGCGCCGGGCAAGCGCACGTCGGTCACCACGACGCCGGGAAAGCCCGCATGCAGATGCGGCATGGCGGCTTCTGCCGAAGGCAGCGCCAGCACGGTAAAGCCCGCAAGCTCCAGGCTTTGCGCGGTAGCCTGCCGCACCAGCGGCTCGTCTTCGACAAACAGGACACGCAGACCGTCTTGCATGGCAATGCTCATTGGGGAGTGGAAACCGGCAGCGCCTCGTTCGCGCCGGAGCTGGCCGGCGCGCCTGCCAGCACCAGCGTGAATTGCGCGCCGCCGCCGGGCATGTTGGCCACGCTGAGCTGGCCGCCGAACTCGCGCACGATCGATGACGAGATCGCCAGCCCCAGCCCCAGGCCCTGCCCGGTTTCCTTGGTGGTGAAGAAGGGCTCGAACAGGCGCGGCAGCGCTTCCGGCGCGATGCCGGTGCCGTTGTCGCGCACGGCGAGGGTGATGGTGCCGCTGTTGGTGCCGCCGTTGGTGCCGGCATTGGTCTGCACCTCGATGTCGATGCGGCCTTGCGCGGGCGCCGCCGAGGCGATGGCGTCGAGCGCATTGCCGATCAGGTTCAGCAGCACCTGCTCAAGCTTGAGTTCGTCGGCACGCACGGACAGGCCGGGCTGTTCGTCGAGGCCGGCCACGTTGACCTTCACCGCACCCAGCCGCGGCGCCAGCAGCGCCAGCACGTGGTCGAGCGCCGTGCGCACCACCACCGGCCGCCGCACCGGGCGCGCCTTGCCGGCGAACAGCTTGAGCTGGCTGGTGATCTTGCCCATGCGCTCGGTCAGGTCGGCGATGGCAGCCAGGTTGCCTTCTGCCGCGGCCAGCTGGCCGCGCTCCAGCAGCACGCGGGTGTTGTCCGAGAAGGTGCGCAGCGCCGCCAGCGGCTGGTTCAGCTCGTGCGTGATGCCGGCCGCCATCTGTCCCAGCGCGGCCAGCTTGCTGGCTTGCACCAGTTCGTCCTGCGCCGCGCGCAGCTCGCTTTCGGCGCGGGTGCGCTCGGCAACCTGTTCCTCGAGCTTCTCGTTGATCGCCATCAGGTCGGCGGTACGCGCTTCCACGCGGCGCTCCAGTTCGTCGTAGGCCGCTTCCAGCAGCCGGCGGCTGTACTGCACGTCGCGCGCGCGCTGGCGGCGCTGGCGCCAGTTGACCAGCAGCAGGCAGATGCAGGCATAGGCCAGCGCCGCGGCCACGGTGGCGTTGCGCGCGTTGGCCAGCACCGGCTCCAGCGGCGCCATCACCTGCATGGTCCAGTCGGCCGGGCCCACGGTGCGGCCCAGTTCGAGGTAGCGGTCGGCGCGCGCGGTGGCGTCGGGGGTAAAAGTGGTGCGGGCGGCGGGCGAGTCGTCACGCACGCGCACCAGCCGCGCGTTGGCGCCCAGCGTGGTCTGCGCGAGCCAGCGCGTGACGAGCGAGTCGAGCGGCTCCAGCGGCAGCGGCGTGACGGCGCGGCCGTGGTACTGGCGCGTGTTTTCCATCTCGGCCTGCAATGCCGGCGGCAGCGGTTGCAGCGTGCGGTACTGCCAGGCCGGCACCGATGACAGGAAGATCACGCCGTGGTCGTCGCTGACCATCAGCGGCTCGGCGCCGCTGCCGGCACGCTGGAACCACTCCAGGTTGAGCTTGACCACGGTGACGCCGACGACCTTGCCATTGGATTCCACCGGTTGCGCGAGGTAATAGCCGGGTTCGTCGCTGGTGATGCCGATGGCGTAGAAGCGGCCCATCCTGCCGCCCGCGGCGATCTGGAAGTAGGGACGGAAGCGGTAGTCGGTGCCGACGAAGCTGCCGGGCTGGCCATGGTTGCTGGCGGCCAGCGCGATGCCGTTGGCCGCGATCACGTACGTGGCCGAAGCATGTGCGCGCCGGTTGACCTCTTCCAGGTACTGGTTGGCGGCGGCGACGCGCGTCGGGTCGTTTGGGGATTCGAGCAGCCCGCGCACGAAGGGGTGCAGCGACACCAGCGCGGGCAGGAATTCGTAGCGGTCGAGGGTGCTTTCGAGGGTGGCGGCGTAGCGGTCGGCACGCGTCGCGGTGCTCTGCTGCAGCGCGGCCAGGCCGCGCTGGAACGACACCAGCCAGGTCAGCCCGCACAACAGCAGCAGCCCGGCCGCCAGTGCGGCGGCGAAGACCCACCACCGGCTGCTGCCGGTGTCCGGCGCATGCACCGCGCGGGTGGCGGCAGGATCATGCACGGCTAGGAAATCGTCGGAATGGGGCATCGGCGCGCGCAAGGGCTGTCGTGCCGATGATACCCGCTGGCGGGCGGCCGGGGCAGACGCCGATGCAGCCGCCCGCGCAGCGGTGTACTTAGCGGGCGCCCTGGCCGGCCTGGGCCAGATCGCCGGCATCGCCGCCGCCCTGCAGCACCTGCGCCAGGCGCTTGCGGTCAAGCTCGCGTTCCCACGCCGACACCACCACCGTGGCCACGCCGTTGCCGATGATGTTGGTCAGCGCGCGGCACTCGCTCATGAAGCGGTCGATGCCCAGGATCAGCACCATGCCGGCCACCGGGATGGTCGGCACCACCGCCAGCGTCGCGGCCAGCGTGATGAAGCCCGATCCGGTCACGCCGCTGGCGCCCTTGGAGGTGATCATCGCCACCGCCAGGATGGTCAGCTGCTGCATCCACGTCAGTTCGATGCCGGTCGCCTGCGCGATGAAGATCACCGCCATCGTCATGTAGATGTTGGTGCCGTCCAGGTTGAACGAATAGCCGGTAGGCACCACCAGGCCCACCACCGACTTGGAGCAGCCCAGCTTCTCCAGCTTCTCCATCATGTGCGGCAGCGCGGCCTCGGACGAGCTGGTGCCAAGCACGATCAGCAGCTCTTCCTTGATGTACGAGATAAAGCGCACGATGCTGAAGCCGGTCATGCGCGCGATCGTGCCCAGCACCACCAGCACGAAGATGATGGCCGTGAAGTAGAAGGTGCCGATCAGCTTGAGCAGCGGCACCAGCGAACCCAGGCCGTACTTGCCGATGGTGAACGCCATCGCGCCGAAGGCGCCGATCGGGGCCACCTTGGTGATCACGTGCACGATGTGGAAGAACACCTTGGAGACCTGCTCGATCAGCTGCACCACGAAGCGGGCGCGTTCGCCGAGCGTGGCCAGCGCGGCGCCGAAGAACAGCGACACCAGCAGGATCTGCAGGATGTCGCCGTTGGCGAAGGCGCTGAAGACCGTTTCCGGGATGATGTGCATGAAGAACTCGACCGTGCTCTGGCCGTGCGCCTTCGACACGTATTGCGCGATCGCCTTGGTGTCCAGCGTCGACGGGTCGATGTTGAAGCCCACGCCCGGCTTGAGCAGGTGCGCGGCGCCCAGGCCGATCAGCAGCGCGAAGGTCGACACCACTTCAAAGTAGAGCAGCGCCTTGCCGCCGACGCGGCCGACCTTCTTCATGTCGCTCATGCCGGCCATGCCGGTCACCACGGTACAGAAGATGATCGGGCCGATGATCATCTTGATCAGCTTGATGAAGCCATCGCCCAGCGGCTTCATGGCCACGCCCGTATCGGGCCAGTAGTGGCCCAGCAGGATGCCGACCAGGATGGCGAACAGCACCTGCACATACAGGATCTTGTAGAAGGGTTTCTTCATGGTGTCGTCCTCGGTGTTGACCGTACCCGGGGCGATGGCGCCGCGGGCGCGCGCCGTCACGGTTGCGGCGCGTTCAGGGACGGGAATTTGCAACCGGCATGCCAGTCCAACCGGTATCGTTAAGTGATTGATTCACAAGGAAACGCGGGTCTTGCCAAGACGCGGGGCCTCCGGGATTCCGGAAATCCGGAATCCCGGCTTCCGGGGATTCGGAATGCCGGCGCGGGCAAAGGTGGCCGAGGCGCCACCTGCGCGGCCGGCATGCGCGGTCAATGGCGTTGCGCGGGTGCCGGAAGGCGCGGGCGTGCCGCCGTGACGCCGTATAATTCCGAGCTTCCGTTCAACGTCCCGCGGTCGTGCCGCCGCGCGGGCCCGCCCTCCTTGTCACCGCATCGCATGAGCAGCTACTACCAGCACCACGTCTTCTTCTGCCTGAACCAGCGCGAGGCCGGCGAGAACTGCTGCGCCAATTTCAACGCCAAGGCCATGCAGGAATACGCCAAGAGGCGCTGCAAGGAACTCGGCATCGCCGGCGGCGAAGGCCGCGTGCGCATCAACAAGGCGGGCTGCCTGAACCGGTGTGAACTCGGGCCGGTGCTGGTGGTCTACCCCGAGGCAATTTGGTACACGTATGTGGACGAGCACGACATCGATGAAATCATCGACAGCCACCTGCTCAACGGCAAGCCGGTCGAGCGGCTGATGGTGGACCGCTGAACGGGAACGAAGCCCAAGGCGCTGCCGATGCCGCAGCGCCGATGCCAGACCCCGCCGCCCGCACGCCGGACGGTTTTTTCATTTCTTGCCCCGGGATTTCCGGGTAGAGCCAGCCGGCGTATCACCATCCTGAAGCGCCATCCTGACCGCCTCCTGATTGCCTCCTGATTGCCCTGACCGTCCTATGAACGCGCATACCCAGGTACTTTCCATCGCCGGCCCCGTCGGCGCGATCGACGTTTCGGTGGACCTGCCGCAAGGCGAGCCACGGGGCCTGGCGCTGGTTGCCCACCCGCATCCGCTGTTCGGCGGCACCAAGGACAACAAGGTCGCGCAGACGCTGGCGCGCGCTTTCGTGCAGCTGGGCTATGCCACCGTGCGCCCCAACTTCCGCGGCGTCGGCGCGACCGCCGGCGAGCATGACAATGGCGTCGGCGAGCAGGACGACCTGCTGGCAGTCGTCGCCTGGATGCGCGAGCAGACCGCGTGGTCGGCGCAGGCCGCGACGCTGCCGCTGGCGCTGGGCGGCTTCTCCTTCGGCAGCTTTGTCAGCACGCACGTGGCCCGGCGCCTGGCCGAGGCCGGCACGCCGGCGCAGCGCCTGGTGCTGGTCGGCACCGCAGCGAGCCGCTGGCAGGTGGCCGAGGTGCCCGCCGACACCATCGTCATACACGGCGAGCAGGATGACACCGTGCCGCTCGCCAGCGTATTCGACTGGGCGCGCCCGCAGGAGCTGCCGGTGATCGTCATCCCCGGCGCCGACCATTTCTTTCACCGCAAGCTGCACCTGATCAAGCAGCTCGTCGTCAACGCGTGGGACCGGTGAGCGGCGCAGCTTCGTCACCGCGCCATCCCGTCCCGCACGATCCCTTTCTTGTCGGAAACAGAAACAATGCTGAATAGAGCCACGACGCGCCTTTCCTCCGCCTTTGCACCCGCCGCCATCGTCGCTGCCGTCGCCACGGCCACGCTGGCCGCCGCGCCCGCCGCCGTCCTTGCGCAGGGCGTGCCGATGCCGCAGGTCGCCGCCAAGTCGTGGATGCTGTATGACGTGACCAGCGGCCAGGCGCTGGCCTCGCAGAATGCCGACCAGCGCATCGAGCCGGCCTCGCTGACCAAGCTGATGACCGCCTACCTGGCGTTCGAGGCACTCAAGGAAAAGCGCCTGACGCTGGAACAGACCGTGGTGCCGACCAACCTCGTGCTCAAGGTCAAAAGCGACGAGTCACGCATGTTCATCGAGCCCAACAAGCCGGTCAGCGTGCAGGACCTGCTGCTGGGCCTGATCGTGCAGTCGGGCAACGACGCCGCGCTGGCGCTGGCCGAGGCAGTGGGCGGCTCGGAAGAGGGCTTCGTCGCGATGATGAACCGCGAGGCCCAGCGCATGGGCATGAAGAGCACCCACTTCACCAACACCGACGGCATTCCCGACCCGAACCACTACACCACCGCGGTGGACCTGGCGACGCTGACCACGCACCTGATCAAGGACTTCCCCGAGTACTACGCCATGTACTCGCAGAAGGAGTTCACCTATAACAAGATCAGGCAGCCCAACCGCAACCGCCTGCTGTACATCGACCCGACCGTGGACGGCGTCAAGACCGGCCACACCAAGTCCGCCGGCTATTGCCTGATCTCGTCGGCCCAGCGTCCGCTGGCCAACGTGCCCAACGGCCAGCGCCGCCTGATCTCGATCGTGATCGGCACCACCACCGAACAGGTGCGCACGCAGGAAAGCCTGAAGATCCTCAACTACGGCTTCCAGTTCTTCGACACGCTGCGCCTGTACGACAAGGGGCAGGTGCTGGCCACGCCCGAGATCTACAAGGGCAAGGCCGGCACGGTCAAGATCGGCGTGCAGCACGAGACCTTCGTCACCGTGCCCAAGGGCACCGGCGGTCGCCTGAAGCCGGTGCTGGAGCGCCAGGAACTGATGATCGCGCCGATCGCGGCGGGCCAGCAGGTGGGCATGGTCAAGCTGATGGACGGCGCCAACAAGGTGGCCGAGTTCCCCGTGGTGGCGCTGGAAGAAGTGCCCGAGGCCGGTTTCTTCGGCCGCCTGTGGGACACCATCCGCCTGTGGTTCAAGCGCAAGTGATTGGCACGCGCGGCCTGGAGATTTGCCGGGCCGCGCCGGAGAAAACGACATGACTTCCGACAACCAGGGCAGCGGCAACAAGCCCGGCGATATCCCGCCGGAGCAGTCGCTGATCGAATACCCGAGCCATTTCCCGATCAAGGTGATGGGCTCGATGCAGGACGGCTTTGCCGAGGCCATCGTCACGCTGGTGCAGGAGTTCGATCCGGACTTCCATGCGGGCAAGATGGAGATGCGGCCCTCGAGCAAGGGCAACTATCTCGGACTCACCGTGACGGTGTGGGTGACCAGCCGCGAGCAGCTGGACGACCTGTACCGGGCGCTGACTTCGCATCCGATGGTGAAGGTGGTGCTGTAACCGCTGACGTATCTTTCCTGATTGTTTGCTCCCCCCTCCCGCGCGCGGGAGAGGGGCCGGGGGAGAGGGCAGGCGCTGGCAATGCCGACGCCCGTCACTTTGTTGACACTCCCGCCCTCTCCCCCAACCCCTCTCCCGCAGGCGGGAGAGGGGAGCCGCACCGCAGGGAGCCAAACACCGCGGCTGCGGCACGCATCCTCCCCATACCGACATGAACACCATCACCCTGAAACCCGGCAAGGAAAAATCGCTGCTACGCCGCCACCCGTGGATCTATGCCACCGGCATCGCCACCACCGAAGGCCGCTGCGAGCCGGGCTCGACCGTGACCGTGCGCGCCGCCGACGGCCGCTTCCTGGCCAAGGCCGCCTATAGCCCCGAATCGCAGATCCGTGCGCGCGTGTGGACCTTCGACGAAAACGAGCCGGTCGACCACGCGCTGTTCAAGCGCCGCGTGGCCGCGGCCATCGCCTACCGGCGCCAGTGGGTGAAGGACAGCGATGCGGTGCGCCTGATCTTCGGCGAATCGGACCGGCTGCCGGGGCTGATCGTCGACTACTACGGCAGTGGGGAAACGGGCCAGCTGGTGTGCCAGTTCAATGCGGCCGGCGTGGAGCACTGGAAGACCGCGATCGTGCAGGCGCTGGTCAAGGAGACTGGCTGCCCCAACGTCTATGAACGCTCCGACGCCGCCGTGCGCCAGCGCGAGGGGCTGGAGCTGGTGACCGGCGTGCTGGCCGGCGCGGAGCCCGATCCGGCGCTGTCGGTGACCGAGCATGGCGTGCGCTATTACGTCGACGTGCGCAACGGTCACAAGACCGGCTTCTACGTCGACCAGCGCGACAACCGCAAGCTGGTGGGCGACCTGGCCGAAGGGCGCGAGGTGCTGAACTGCTTCTGCTATACAGGCGGTTTCTCGCTGGCCGCGCTGCGCGGCGGGGCCAAGTCGGTGACGTCGATCGATTCGTCGGGCGAGGCGCTGAAGATTGCCGCGGGCAACGTCACCCTGAACGGGTTCGATCCGGAGCGCGCGACCTGGCTCGACGCTGACGTGTTCAAGACGCTGCGCGAGTTCCGCGCCGAAGGGCGTCAGTTCGACCTGATCGTGCTGGACCCGCCCAAGTTCGCGCCGTCGGCGCAGCATATCGACCGTGCCGCGCGTGCGTACAAGGAGATCAACCTGGTCGGCACGCAGCTGCTGCGGCCAGGCGGTTTGCTGTTCACGTACTCGTGCTCGGGCGCGATCAGCATGGAGCTGTTCCAGAAGATCGTGGCGGGCGCAATGACCGATGCGCGGGCGGATGCGCGCATCCTGCGCAGGCTGTCGGCCGGCACCGATCACCCGATGCTGGCGGCGTTCCCGGAAGGGGAGTACCTGAAGGGGTTGCTGCTGGAGAAGGTGGGGTAACGCTGCGATCCGGAAGCGGCGACAGCCCTAGCGCGCCGCTTGTTTTCTCCCCTATCCCGCGCGCGGGAGAGGGGAGAAAAACGGCGCGACGAGACTACCGCCACATATTCCGCATCCGGCTGGCCAGGTCCACCGGCGCCAGCGCCGGCTTTGCCTTCCCCTCGCCCGGCATCGGCGGCGGCGGCCATGCCCGGCTGTGGAAATTCGGCATCACGCGATTCGGGATGAACCGCGTGCGCGACGCATACACATGCCGGTCGCCAAAGCCCACCTGCTGGTGCACGTAGAAGCGCTGCGGCACGACGACGTCCAGATGGTCCTTGGCGCGCGTCATCGCCACATACAGCAGCCGCCGTTCTTCCTCGATCTCTTCGGTCGTTCCCGTCGCCAGGTCGCTCGGCATGCAGCCATCGACGGCATTGAGCACATATACTGCCTTCCACTCCTGCCCCTTGGCCGAGTGGATGGTCGACAGGATCAGGTAGTCCTCGTCGCGCGACGGCACGCCGGATTCATCGCTCGACGCACTGGGCGGGTCCAGCGTCAGCTCGGTCAGGAAGCGCTCGCGCGCGCCGTAGGTGGCGGCGATGCGTTCCAGCTGCTGCAGGTCGGCCTGGCGCGCGGCGGCGTCGTCGTGCAGGCGTTCGAGGTGCGGCGTGTACCAGGCCAGCACCTGCTCGAACTCCGACGGCCACGGCGAGGCCGGCGCCATCAGCGCGCGCGCCAGCGTCAGCAGGTCGGCCCACGCGGGGGCAGCGGCCGGCGGCGGCTCGAATTCCTGCAGCGAGAACAGCGGCTCGGTGGCCAGCGCCAGCGCGTCGAGCACACGTGCCGCGGTCTTGGGGCCGATGCCCGGCAGCAGCTGCAGCGTGCGGAAGCCTGCCATGCGGTCGCGCGGGTTTTCCAGCCAGCGCACCACGGCCAGCACGTCTTTCACGTGCGTCGATTCCAGGAACTTGAGCCCGCCGAACTTCACGAACGGGATATTGCGCCGCGCCAGCTCGATCTCCACCTGCGCGCTGTGGTCGGCGGCGCGGAACAGCACCGCCTGCGCCATCAGCGCCAGGCCGGCCTCGCGCCGCGCCAGCACCTGCTCGACCACGTAGCGCGCCTGGTCGGCCTCGTCGTTGACGACGATGATGCCGGGCTTCTCGGCCGACAGCCGCTCGGACCAGAGATCCTTGGTATAGCGCTCGGCCGCCAGTCCGATCACGGCGTTGGCGGCCTGCAGGATCGGCTGCGTCGAGCGGTAGTTCTGCGACAGCGTCACCTGCTGCGCGGGCGGCGTGAACTGCTGCGGGAAATCGAGGATATTGCGCACGGTCGCACCGCGGAACGCGTAGATCGACTGCGCATCGTCGCCGACCACGGTCAGGCCGCGGCCATCGGGCCGCATGGCCAGCAGGATCGACGCCTGCAGTGCGTTGGTGTCCTGGTATTCGTCGACCAGGACGTGGTCGAAGCGCGCGCCGATGTCCTGCGCGATGGCCGGCTCTGCCATGGCCTGCGCCCAGTACAGCAGCAGGTCGTCGTAGTCGAGCACGTGCTGCTTCTGCTTGGCCTCGACATAGCCGGCAAACAGCGTGCGCAGCGCATCGGCCCACATCGCGTAGCGCGGGAACTGCTGCTTGAGCACGTCCGCCAGCGGCGCCTGCGTGTTGACCACGCGCGAGTAGATCGACAGGCAGGTCTCTTTTTTGGGAAAGCGGCTCGCGGTCTCGGACAGGCCCAGGTCGTGGCGCACCACGTGCATCAGGTCGGCCGCATCGCCGCGGTCGCTGATGGTGAAGGCGGGCGACAGGCCCAGCGTCTCGGCGTACTCGCGCAGCAGGCGCGCGCCGATGGCGTGGAAGGTGCCCGACCACTGCAGCGCCGCGCGGCCCGCGCCGGTCTGCGTGCCCAGCGCCTGGTCGACGATGCGCTCGACGCGCCGGCCCATTTCGGCGGCGGCGCGGCGCGAGAAGGTCAGCAGCAGGATGCGGCGCGGATCGGCGCCGCCCAGCACCAGGTGCGCGACCCGGTGCGCCAGCGTGTTGGTCTTGCCCGAGCCCGCGCCGGCGATGATCAGCAGCGGCCCGTCGCTGCCGTGCTCGACCGCGGCGCGCTGCTCCGGGTTGAGCCTGGACAGGTAGGCGGGGCCTGCGTCGGCCGCATCGGGGGCAAGGGCGGATTCGAGGTCCGCGGCGGGGGCAAGGTCGAGTGACACAGGCAGGAAAGAGGAATGGGGCGGGCAAAAAAAGCTGGCGCTAACTGTATATCCATACAGCCCGGCAGTGCAAGCCGCTTTGCGCGGGATGGGGCACGAACCAATAAAAAAGGTGCTCGATGAGCACCTTTTCCTGAATGTTGCGGGCGGCGGCGGGTGACAGCGTTACGCAGACTTTGCCAGCGCGCCGTCCAGCAGCTTGTGCAGCGCATCCCACTCGGGCTCGCCGACATAACGCTTGAGGATGCGTCCGTCCTTGTCGACCACGAAGGTGGTCGGCGTCAGCTGCACATTGCCGAAGGCCCTGGCGGCGGACCCGTCCGAATCCATCGCGACCTTGAACGGCAGCCCGCGCGTCTTGGCGTAGTTCATCACGTACATCGGCGGGTCATAGTTCATCGCCACGGCGACGAACTCCAGCCCCTTGCCCTTGAACTGCTCGTAGGTCTTGACCATGTCGGGCATTTCCTTGACGCAGGTGGCGCAGCTGGTGGCCCAGAAATTGACCAGGTAGACCTTGCCCTTCAGGTCGGCGGTGCTGACCTTCTCGCCCGACAGCAGCGTGAACGTGGCGGCCGGCGCGGCGTTGGAGGGCGCCAGCGCGCGGTAGCCGAACCAGCCCAGCAGCGCCAGTACGACGACTGCGGCGACGATGGGCCAGGGCTTGCGGGAGGACTTGGCGGAAGTGGAAGTGGTCATGGGAGGCGGAGGAAGGCGAATTCTCTTCGGGCAACGACACATTCTAATGCCGCGGGCGCCGCGGTGTTGCGCGCGGTCTGCTTGCGTCAATCTGTCGCAATGCCGGCGCCACCGCGCGGTTCAGCGCCGTGTGGCGATGGCGGCGCGTGCCTGGTCCAGCGCCTGCTCCAGGTAGGCGCCGTAGAAATCGGGCTGCATGCCGCGCAGCGGACTGGCGGCGGCGCGGCCCTGGCGATCGAGGAACAGCACCGTCGGCGCCACCCGCACCTGGTGCGCCCGCGCCCAGTCGCGCGCGGTGGTCATGCTGCCGTCGGCATCGCGCAGCGGCGTGGCGGCGGTCAGGTCGAGCTCGCGCACCGCGATCTCGCCGGCGGCGGCCTGCAGGCCGAGGTAGTTGCGGCGCACCGCGTCGCAATAGCCGCATCCTGGCATAGACACCAGCAGCACCAGCGGCTCGCCACGTTGCGCGGCCTCGGCGCCATGCGCGGCCAGGTCGGTGGCGGCAGGCAGGTGCGCCGTGCCCGCGGCCAGCGCCGCGCCGGCGGCCGTTGCCAGCAGCGTGCAGGCGGCCAGTCGCGCCAGTTGCGCTAGTCGGAGCAGCGCGGACCGGGCTGGTACGGCGAGGCGGGGCAGGGCGGGAACAGGCATGCGGTCGGGAAACACTGTCAGGCGGCGCACCATGCACCGGGGCGCCACTTCCGCGATAATACCGGTTTCCGCCCGCAGGCGACGGCGGCCGCCAGAGCCGCTCCATGGCCTGCGCGCGCTGTCCGCCACACGCTTCCCCATGCGTCCTCTTTCGCCCCAGTCGTCGAGCCTGGCCGCCCTGGCCCGCAGTCCCATGCTGCGCCGCGCCGCCGTATGCGCGGCGCTGGCCCTCTGCGCCTGTTCGCCCCGCTATGACTGGCGCACGATCCAGTCCGGCGAGGGCGCCTATGCCGCGCTCTACCCCGGCAAGCCCAGCAGCGCCGCGCGCGACGTCACCATCGCCGGCCGCAAGCTGCCGATGACGATGGAGGCGGCGCGCGTCGACGACACGCTATTCGCCGTGGGCGTGGTCACGCTGCCTGCCGACGACGAAGCGCTGCGGCGCGAGGCGCTGGCGGCGATGCAGGCGGGCCTGCTGGCCAACCTGGGCACGTCGTCGGGCGAGCCGGCGCGTACGCGCCCGGTCACGATCACGACCGCCGACAAGCCGGGGCGGCCGCTGGCCGGCGTGGAAGTGCAGGCCAGCGGCGTGTCGCCGCAGGACCAGTCGCCGCGGCGGCTGACCGCGCGGCTGGTGGCGGTGGGCGCGCGCGCCTACCAGGCGGTGGTGCTGGAGTCCGGCGACGCCGCGCGCGACCAGCGCCAGGCCGAGCAGGTGGAGCAGTTCCTCGGCGGCTTCCACCCGTTCTGAGGTCCCGCAGGACGCCGCAGGAATACAGGGTTTGCGCCGGGCCGCGTCAGTGCGGCGGCGGCAGTTGTCGGGCAGTTGTCGTCTAGGAGAATCGAAATGCGTTGGGAAGTGTGGCTGGCTTATTTCGCGGCGTGCTGGGTGATTGCGGTGTCGCCGGGATCGGGGGCGGTGCTGTCGATGAGCCACGGCCTGTCGTATGGCCTGCGCAAGACCACCACCACGATCTTCGGCCTGCAGACGGGGTTGGTAATCGTGCTGCTGGTGGCCGGCGGCGGGCTGGGCGCGCTGCTGCTGGCCTCGGAGCAGGCCTTCATGGTGGTGAAGACCGTGGGCGCGCTGTATCTGATTTACCTGGGCTTGCAGCAGTGGCGCGCGAAGGTGCAAAGCAGCGAAGGCGCCAGCGAGGGTCCCGCCCGCGTGGCCGTGATGAGCCCACGCCGGCGCTTCGCCACCGGGCTGCTGACCAACGTGACCAATCCCAAGGGCATCATCTTCATGGTCGCGGTGCTACCGCAGTTTATCGACCCGAACCACCCGCTGGCGCCGCAGCTGGCCATCCTGGCGCTGACCATGTGCTGCGTCGACCTGGTGGTGATGCACGGCTACGCGCTGCTGGCCTCGCGCATGCAGGGCCTGTTCCGCAACGCGCGCGCGGTGCGCTGGCAGAACCGCTTCTTCGGCAGCGTGCTGATGGCGGTTGGCGCGGCGCTGTTCTTCGTGCGCCGGCAGCACGCCTGAGCGCCGGCACTGGCGCCAACCCTCGGGGTTTGCTTCAATGAGGGGAACCCCCCGGCCACGGAGAGCCCCAAATGCCAGCCTCGCCGATTCCCCGCGCCGGCGCGCGCATGCTGCCGCGCCACACCGTGCCTCCGGTGGAAGAACCGTCGCCGCCGGGCGTGCCTCCCGACTTGCCATTGCCGCCGGAAGAAGATCCGGTGCCGCCGCCGGTCGAGCCGCCGGTGGCGACGCCAATCGGAAAACGCGCGTAGGGATCGCCGCGGCCCGCCGGGGCCGCTTTAGGCCTTCCTCCCTTTCGTCGCTGCGGCGCGGCGCCCGGCATGGTTCGCCTGTCACGCTGGGGGCGCAAAGTATGGCGGTCCATGCCGCGGCATCGTGCCGGGCGCGCTGTGACCCGCGCCTGTGACCCGCGCCTGTGCCTGCGCCGGGGTGGGGGCCAGCGTGCTCACTGGCATGGTTCATGCGGCTTGCCGCGCGTGCCGGCCGGGCTCGCGCTGCCCGACCCACATCGCGCCGGTGTTCCCGGCAAGCAAGGAGCCCGCCATGCCTACCGCCCGTTCCGCGTTTTCAGCTTCCTCCTTCGGCACGCCCGATCCACGGCCGGTGGATCTTGTGATCTTCGGCGGCACCGGCGACCTGTCGGCCCGCAAGCTGCTGCCCTCGCTGTACATGTGCCATTGCGACGGCAACCTGCCCGAGGGCACGCGCATCATCGGCGTGGGCCGCCATGAATGGGATGCCGCAGCCTTCGCGCGTTTTGCCGACGAGCGCGCGCAGCCGTTCGTCGATGCGCGCTACCTCGATCCCGACAAGTGGCGCGCGTTCCTGCAGCGGCTCGACTTCGTCCGGGTCGATGCCTCGCAGCCCGGCCACTACGAGACGCTGGGGAAGGCGCTGCGCAGCGAAGCGCTGCGCATCTACTACATGGCGATGCCGCCGGGCCTGTTCGCCCAGACCTGCGACAACCTGGCCGGGCACGGCCTGATTGCCGACGACACCCGGCTGGTGCTGGAGAAGCCGCTGGGGGTCGACCTCGCCTCGGCCATTGCCATCAGCGAGGTAGTGACGCGCTACTTCAGCGAAGACCGCACCTACCGGATCGACCACTACCTCGGCAAGGAGACGGTGCAGAACCTGATGGCGCTGCGCTTCGGCAATTCGATTTTCGAGCCGCTGTGGCGCACGCCGTTCGTGTGCAGCGTGCAGATCACCGTGGCCGAGACGGTCGGCGTGGGCTCGCGCGGCGGCTTCTACGACGAGGCCGGCGCCATGCGCGACATGATCCAGAACCACCTGCTGCAACTGGTCAGCATCCTGGCCATGGAGCCGCCCGCATCGCTGAACTCGGACGCCGTGCGCGACGAGAAGCTCAAGGTGTTGCGCTCATTGCGCCCGATGTCGCCCGAGGACGTGCGCCGCAACACGGTGCGCGGCCAGTACACCGCGGGCGCCATCGGCGGCGAGCTGGTGCCCGGCTACCTGCAGGAAGACGGCATCCCGGCGGACAGCCGCACCGAGACCTTCGTCGCGATGCGCGCGGAGCTGGGTACCTGGCGCTGGAACAAGGTGCCGTTCTACCTGCGCACCGGCAAGCGCATGCAGGAACGGGTGACCGAGGTGGTGATCCAGTTTGCCGGGGTGCCGCACTCGATCTTCGATCCCGGCAGCACGCTGCGCGCCAACCGCATGGTGATCCGGCTGCAGCCGGAAGAGTCGGTGCGGCTGATGCTGATGGTCAAGCAGCCGGGCGAAGGCATGAAGCTCAAGCCGCTGAGCCTGGCGCTGAACCTGGACTCGGCCTTCACCACGCGCCGCGCCGAAGCCTACGAGCGGCTGTTGCTCGACGTGATCCGGGGCCGGCTGGCGCTGTTCGTGCGACGCGACGAGCTGCAGGCCGCGTGGACCTGGGTCGATCCGATCCTGGAAGCCTGGCGGCACCAGGACGAAGGCCCGCGGCCCTACACCGCCGGCACCTGGGGGCCGGCGGCGTCTTCGGCGTTCATGGCGCGCGAGGGCGTGCAGTGGTCGGAGGAAGCCTGACCGCCGCCGCCACCGCCAACTGCGGACCGGCGCGCCGGTCGTCCGGATCGAGGCTGTCCCCGCCGCTTCGCCGCGGCTGGCGCTAGCCGGCCATCCGCAGCGCCCGCCGGTACTGGATCGCCTCGCCCACGTGGCTGGCGGTCAGCACCTCGGCGCGATCGAGGTCGGCAACCGTGCGCGCCACCTTCAGCACGCGGAAGTACGAGCGCGCCGACCACGCCAGCCGCGTCATCGCGCCGCGCAGCAGCGCCTGTGCCTGCGGCTCCAGCACGCAGTGCTGCTCGATCTCGCGGCCGCCCAGTTCGCTGTTGGGCTTGCCTTGCCGCGACAGCTGCAGCGCCCGCGCCGCCAGCACGCGCTCGCGCACCGCGGCGCTGGGCTCGCCCGGCGGGCCGTCGAGCATCTCGCCCTGGTCCTGGGCGGGCACTTCGATCTGCAGGTCGATCCGGTCGAGCATCGGCCCGGAAATGCGCGACTGGTAGCGGCGCACCTGGTCGGGGGTGCAGCGGCATGGCCGGTCGGGATGCCCGAGGTAGCCGCACGGGCACGGGTTCATCGCCGCCACGAACTGGAAGCACGCGGGAAAGTCGGCGTGCCCATTGGCGCGCGCGATGGTGATGCGACCGGACTCCAGCGGCTCGCGCAGGACTTCGAGCACCCGGCGGTCGAATTCGGGCAATTCATCCAGGAACAGGACCCCGTGGTGCGCCAGCGAGATCTCGCCCGGCCGCGGGTTGCCGCCGCCGCCGACCATGGCCGGGCCCGACGCGGTGTGGTGCGGCGCGCGGCAGGGGCGCCGGCCCCACAGTTCGGTGCGGAAGCCGCCCGGCGTCAGGCTCATGACCGCCGCGGATTCCAGCGCCTCCTGCAGCGACATCGGCGGCAGCAGGCCCGGCAGCCGTTGCGCCAGCATCGACTTGCCAGTGCCTGGCGGGCCCACCAGCAAGGCCGAATGCTGTCCCGCGGCGGCGACTTCCATGGCCCGGCGCGCCTGCGCCTGGCCGCGCACGTCGCGCATGTCGGGTCCGCTGGCGCTCGACTTCGGCAGCGCGGCGGGGGCGGCGCGCGGCAGGCGCGCGTCCGGCTGGCCACCGAGGTGCTCGCATACCTCGCGCAGCGTGGCTGCGGCGTGGACGGCCAGGTCTTCGATCAATGCCGCTTCGGGGCCATTGTCGCGGGCCACCAGGAAAGCGCGTGGGGCGGCGCCGGCCGCGTGGCATGCGGCGTTGTCCTGCGCCAGGCACATCGCCATGGCCAGCGCGCCGCGCACCGGCCGCAGCTCGCCCGACAACGACAGCTCGGCGGCGAATTCGTGGGCGTCGAGCGCCTCGGACGGGATCTGGCCACTGGCGGCGAGGATGCCCAGCGCGATGGCCAGGTCGAAGCGCCCCGATTCCTTGGGCAGGTCGGCCGGGGCCAGGTTGACGGTGATGCGCCGGTTGGGAAATTCGTAGCCGCTGTTGAGGATGGCGGCGCGCACGCGCTCGCGGCTCTCGCGCACGCCGGTGTCGGCCAGGCCGACGATGGTGAACACCGGCAGGCCGTTGGCCAGGTGCGTTTCCACGCGCACCGGGGGCGCGGCGATGCCGGTCAGCGCGCGGCTGCGCAGGACGGCAAGACTCATGTCAGGCCCTCCATGTCATCGAATCGTTAACGAAAAAGGCCGCCAGGATTGGCGGCCTTCAGGCAGGCTGGTGTGGTCAGCGCGGACTGGCGGTCTCACGCGCCTCCGGTGGAGTCCACCGCACCGGCGCCGGGCGGGATGCCGGCGCGGCGCTCGAGTTCGGCCACGCGGGCTTCCAGCTCTTCCAGCCGGGCGCGGGTACGGGCCAGCACCTGCGATTGCACGTCGAATTCCTCGCGGGTGACCAGGTCGAGCCGGGCGAAGCCCTGCGTCATCATGCTGCGCACATTCTTCTCGATGTCCCTTGCCGGCGAATTGCGCAGCGCCTCGCTGACCTTGTTCTGCAGGTCGTTGAAGAGATCGGTCGGTTTCATGGTTTCTCCTTTGCGCACCTAACTGGTGCCAATCCCGGTAGGCATCTGGCGTATCGCGCGCTTTCGCACTGGTTTTGGGCGCCCTGAATGCGGGCGGAATTCCCTGGTGCGGGCGCACGCTGCCACCGTCAGGTCTCAATTATCGCCGGTGCGGCACGTGGGGGAAAGCTCCGGCGTGCCTGCCTTCACACCTTTTCACCCGATCAGGCTTTGTCGCAAGGCAGATTGAAGCGCGGCTTGGGTCACCGGCGCGGCCAGGATGGGGTTTCGGTTCACCGATTTCGCAGCGGCTGGCACGGCAGTTGCAGTAGTGATCGCGCCTGCCTCACCAAAATCCAACAAACGAAATCCGAGCCATCCCGGGAAAAGGAGAAGAAATTCATGAAGAAGTTGGCCCTTGCAGTCAGCGCGGTCGTCCTGTCCGGCGCCGCCGCCACCGCGTATGCCCAAAGCACCGACGCGGCAGCAGCGCCCGCCGCCGCCGCCGCTGCCGAGCCGGCATCGCCGCATACCTTTACGGCCAACGTGTCGCTGGTCTCTGACTACCGCTATCGCGGCATCAGCCAGACCAACCTGCGCCCGGCCATCCAGGGCGGCTTCGACTACGCCCATTCGAGCGGCTTCTACGTGGGCAACTGGAACTCGAGCATCAGCTGGCTCGAGGACGCCAACCCCTCGGTGTCGGCACCGGTGGAAATGGATTTCTACGGTGGCTTCAAGAACACCTTCAAGGTGTCCGACCTCGAATTCAACTACGACCTGGGCGTGCTGACCTACTACTACCCGGGCGGCTACAACAACCCGCGTCCCTATACGACCGAGCTGTACGCCGGCATCGGCTGGGGTCCGGTATTCCTGAAGTACTCCCATTCGGTGACCAACCTGTTTGGCTTCAACGACAGCAAGAACAGCTACTACGTCGACCTGACGGCCAACGTGCCGCTGAACTTCTGGGACCTGACGCTGAATGCGCACGTGGGCTACCAGGGCGTGGCGCACTTCAGCGACGCGTCGTACACCGACTGGAAAATCGGCCTGACCAAGGATCTCGGCAAGGGCTTCTCGCTGGCGGTGGCCTACGTCGACACCAATGCCAAGGAGTCGGTGTACACCAGCGCCAACCGCGGCCGCTACCTGGGCAAGGCGGCGGCCTGGGCCTCGCTCACCAAGACTTTCTAATCACCGCTGCAGGCCGGGCAGGCTGAAGCGAGCCTGCCCCAAGGAGAACCCGGATGAAACTCATCATCGCAGTCATCAAGCCGTTCAAGCTCGACGAAGTGCGCGAAGCGCTGTCGGACGTGGGCGTGTCCGGCATCACCGTCACCGAAGTGAAAGGCTTCGGCCGCCAGAAGGGCCATACCGAGCTGTACCGCGGCGCCGAGTACATCGTCGACTTCCTGCCCAAGGTGAAGATCGAGGTGGCGGTGCCCGACGACGTGGTCGAGCGAGCCATCGAGGCGGTCGAGAAATCTGCCCGCACCGGCAAGATCGGCGACGGCAAGATCTTCGTGGCACCGATCGAGCAGGTCATCCGCATTCGCACCGGCGAGACCGGCGGCGATGCCCTGTGACCCAAGACAGCATAGAGACAGAGGCTAATCACATGAAGACCTGGATCAAGCGATTCCTGACGGCCGGCGCAATGGCGCTGGCCATCGGCACGGCGGGAGTGGGCATGTCCGCGCCGGCCGCCGCACAGGACAAGCCGGCGGCGGAGGCTTCGGCCCCGGCCGCCTCGGCCGCCGCCCCCGCGCCCGCCGCCGCTGCAGCGGCACCCGCGCCCGCTGCCGCCCCCGCGGCGGCGGCCCCGGCCGCTGCCGCCGAAGCCGCCGCCGCACCGGCGGCGCCGCAGCCCAACAAGGGCGACGTGGCCTGGCTGCTGGTGGCCACCGCCTTCGTCATCCTGATGACGCTGCCGGGCCTGGCGCTGTTCTACGGCGGCCTGGTGCGTTCCAAGAACATGCTGTCGGTGCTGATGCAGTGCCTGGTGATCTTCTCGCTGGTGGCGCTGCTGTGGGCGATCTACGGCTACAGCTTCGCCTTCACCGAGGGCAACGCCTTCTTCGGCGGCACCGACCGGCTCTTCATGAAGGGCCTCACGGTGGAAGCCATGGCGGCCACCTTCAGCAAGGGCGTGGTGATCCCGGAGCTGGGCTTCTTCGCCTTCCAGTGCGCCTTCGCCTGCATCACCTGCGGCCTGATCATCGGCGCCTTCGCCGAGCGCGCCAAGTTCTCGGCCGTGCTGGTGTTCGTGGTGCTGTGGTTCACCTTCTCCTACATCCCGATGGCGCACATGGTCTGGTTCTGGCCGGGTCCTGACGCCTACACCGACGCTGCCGCCGGCGCTGCCGCGACCGCCAAGTCGGGCTGGCTGTTCCAGAAGGGCGCGCTCGACTACGCGGGCGGCACCGTGGTGCACATCAACGCCGCCGTGGCGGGCCTGGTGGGCGCGTATCTGTTCGGCAAGCGCATCGGCTTCGGCCGCGAGGCGATCCGTCCGCACAGCCTGACCTTCACCATGGTCGGTGCCTCGCTGCTGTGGTTCGGCTGGTTCGGCTTCAACGCCGGCTCGGGCCTGGAAGCGAGCGCCGGTGCCGCGCTGGCTTTCGTCAACACGCTGCTGGCGACCTGCGCCGCGGTGCTGGCGTGGACCTTCGGCGAGTGGATCGGCAAGGGCAAGCCGTCGATGCTGGGCGGTGCCTCGGGCGCGGTGGCCGGCCTGGTGGCGATCACCCCGGCAGCCGGCTTCGTCGGCCCGATGGGCTCGATCGTGATGGGCCTGGTGGCTGGCCTGCTGTGCCTGTGGGGTGTGACCGGCCTGAAGCGCATGCTGGGCATGGATGACTCGCTGGACGTGTTCGGCGTGCACGGCGTGGGCGGCATCGTGGGCGCGCTGCTGACCGGCGTGTTCGCCGCGCCTAGCCTGGGCGGCACCGGCATCTACGACTACGTGGCCAACAAGGTGGCGGAAGACTATTCGATCGCCGGCCAGCTGTGGGTCCAGTTCGAGGGCGTGCTGACCACGGTGGTGTGGTCGGGCATCGTTTCCTTCGTGGCCTACAAGCTGGTGGACATGCTGATCGGCCTGCGGGTGCCGGAAGATGAAGAGCGCGAGGGCCTGGATATCACCTCGCACGGCGAGACCGCGTATGAAGGCTGATCGCCAAGGTGTTGTGCTGGAGAGCTGATTGGGAATCGTCTCTCAGGAGCTTTGCCCGGCCGCGTGCCGGGCTTTTTTCGTGCGCCCAGCATGGGCGCACTCTTGTGGGTGCAAGTCCCACCGTAAGCTGATCACAGCGAACGAAGCGAAGCGCAACTGCGTGAGGGCGACCGAGCGTGGGGAGGAAGCGTGGAGCGTAAATCGTGAGCCGATGAACAAGAACCACATAGAAGGCGCGGCTGAGCAGGGCGAGCGGGCGAGAAACCGCGAAGCTCTTGTGATCAAGGCGAGGCAGCGTAAATGTGGCGGCTGTGCGATGAAGGAGTGCGTTCTTACCTGGGGAGACCTCACCTCGATCCCGAAAGGGTAACGGCGTCGAGCCGGAGTGAGGAGTCAGCAGAGGCCGTAGTAGCCAGAGGACAGACCGGCAAGGTTGGAGCTATTGGCGAAGGGCCGAACGAGAGGAAGTGTCAGAAGCCATGACGATGTTGGAGGCCAGGCGCCAGAAGCCCGCGCGAGCGGGGCGGGACACCGAAGCCAGGGGTGAAGCCCCGGATGGAGTGTGTCGCGGCGAAGCCGAAATCCCGCGGCATGAAACGGACGGCACAGGGTCGGCGCTGCTGGAAGCGGCGCTGACGCGCGAGAACTTGCGGCAGGCGTTCAAACGGGTGCGGGCGAACAAGGGGTCGGCGGGTGTGGACGGGCTGGACATTGACCAGACGTCGCGCAAACTGGCGTCCGAGTGGCCTCGTATCCGTGAGGAACTGCTGCGGGGGACGTACCGGCCCAGTCCGGTACGACGGGTGACGATCCCGAAGGCGGAAGGTGGCGAGCGCGAGCTTGGCATCCCGACGGTGACGGATCGGCTGATCCAGCAGGCGCTGTTGCAAGTCCTGCAACCGCTGCTTGACCCGACCTTCAGCAAGCATAGCTACGGGTTTCGGCCTGGACGGCGGGCACATGATGCGGTGTTAGCCGCTCAGTCGTTCGTGCAGTCGGGCCGTCATGTGGTGGTGGACGTGGACTTGGAGAAGTTCTTCGACCGGGTCAACCACGACATTCTGATCGACCGCCTAAGGCAACGCATCGCCGACGCCGGGATCATCCGGCTGATACGAGCCTACCTGAACGCGGGAATCATGGATGGCGGGGTGGTCATGGAACGGCATCAGGGAACGCCGCAAGGTGGTCCCCTGTCGCCGCTGCTGGCCAACGTCTTGCTAGATGAGGTGGACAAGGAGTTAGAGTGGCGGGGTCACTGCTTCGCGCGGTATGCCGATGACTGCAACGTCTACGTTGGCAGTCGTCGCGCTGGCGAGCGGGTGATGGCTCTGCTACGAAGGCTCTATGACCGCCTCAAGCTGAAAGTTAACGAAGCCAAAAGCGCCGTGGCGCCGGTATTTGGTCGCAAGTTCCTTGGGTATGGCCTATGGCAAGCCCGGGACGGTGTGATCAAACGTGTGGTGGCTGCTAAGCCAATGGCGGCGTTCAAACAGCGTGTCAGGGTACTGACGCGGCGCAATGGTGGGCGCAGCCTCCAAGCCGTAGTCGATCAGTTGCGCCCTTACCTGCTGGGCTGGAAAGCCTACTTCGGGCTGGCGCAGACCTCCAGAATCTGGCGTGAGTTGGACAGCTGGATAAGGCGGCGGCTTCGGGCCTTGCAGCTCAAACAGTGGCGCAGGGGCAAGACTATCCACCGCGAACTGCTTCGCCTGGGGGCCTCACTACCGGTGGCGCAGTCGGTGGCGGCGTTAAGCCGTCGCTGGTGGCACAACAGCCTATCGGCGATTCATCGGGTGCTGACCACTGCCTACTTCGATAGTCTGGGACTGCCCCGTCTCGTCTGACCTCAACCTCTCGAACCGCCCGGTGCGGACCCGCATGCCGGGTGGTGTGGCAGGGGATGCAGCCCGATGGGCTGCCCCCTATGCCGATTTGTCTTATCAAGCAGGCATTAGCACCGCACACAACGCCACACCGGCTCGCTGGGCGGCTGGCCGGAGAAAACTCGCAAAAGCCGCCAGTCCAATGCTGATGCGGGCTGGCGGCCGATCTCCCCGGCACGCCCGTGGGCTTTTCGCAAAGTGCTTAAATCCGATCTTAAAAAGCTTCAATTGTCTTTAATGTGCGGGGCACATACATTGCCAGTGAGGCAGTTTCCTCCACCTGCAGAACGCTCCCCGTATCTGTCAGGCCATTTAAAGGCGCGGCGATGCCGCGCTTTTTTTTGTCCGCTGCGCCAGCGCCCTTTATATCCCGCGCGGCATCCCCATATCGTTATCCCTCATGCCATGGCCTGCATATCCTTATCAGGAGTGTGCCAGCGCCTGTTTGGCCGTTCCTCTACAATCGGGGCGAACGATAAAGACGATCTATAGGATGGATATGGTCCCGCATCTCATCACCGCGCTGAACGGTCCTCTGCTCGAACTCGAGAAGAAGATCCTGGACGCCACCCCGTCGATCGAGCGCTGGTTCAGGCTGGAATGGCAGGAACATACGCCTCCGTTCTATTGTTCGGTGGACCTGCGCAACGCCGGCTTCAAGCTCGCGCCGGTCGACACCAACCTGTTTCCGGGCGGCTTCAACAACCTGGCCCCGGAAATGCTGCCGCTGGCCGTGCAGGCGGCGATGGCGGCGATCGAGAAGATCTGCCCCGATGCCAAGAACCTGCTGCTGATTCCGGAACGTCACACGCGCAACATGTTCTACCTGCAGAACGTGGCGCGGCTGTCGCTGATCATGCGCCAGGCGGGGCTGAATGTGCGCCTGGGCTCGCTGTCCGAGGAAATCACCGAGCCGACCCCGATCGAGCTGCCCGACGGCCAGACCCTGGTGGTCGAGCCGCTGGCGCGCCTGGGCACCAAGGGCCGCCGGCTGGGGCTGAAGGACTTCGATCCGTGTTCGATCCTGCTGAACAATGACCTGTCGGCCGGGATCCCGCCGATCCTGGAAAACATCAACGAGCAGTACCTGCTGCCGCCGCTGCATGCCGGCTGGTCGACCCGCCGCAAGACCAGCCACTTTGCCGCCTATGACGAGGTGGCCAAGAAATTCGCGAAGCTGATCGACATCGACCAGTGGATGGTCAACCCGTATTTTGCCCGCTGCACCGGGGTGAATTTCCACGAGCGCGTGGGCGAGGAAGAGCTGGCCGACGCGGTCGAGGGTGTGCTGAAGAAGGTCGCCAAGAAGTACCGAGAGTACGGCATCAAGGAAACGCCGTACGTGGTGGTCAAGGCCGATGCCGGCACCTACGGCATGGGCATCATGACCGTGCGCGACCCGTCCGAGGTCAAGGGCCTGAACCGGAAAGAGCGCAACAAGATGAGCGTCGTCAAGGAAGGCCTCGAGGTCAGCGACGTCATCATCCAGGAAGGCGTGCACACCTTCGAGAAGGTCAACGAGGCGGTGGCCGAACCGGTGGTCTACATGATCGACCGCTACGTGGTCGGCGGCTTCTACCGCGTGCACACGGGCCGCGGCAACGATGAAAACCTGAACGCCCCGGGCATGCATTTCGTGCCGCTGGCGTTTGCCCCCAACGGCATCCCCGACAGCCATGCCAAGCCGGGCGCTGCGGTGCCGAACCGCTTCTATATGTACGGCGTGGTGGCGCGGCTGGCGCTGCTGGCGGCGTCGATCGAACTCGAAAAGACTGACCCGAACCCGATCCTGTGACGAGCCCTGACGAGTCCTGACTGATGCGCATCCTCTTCATCACCGATCCGCTGGAGACCTTCAAGACCTACAAGGACTCCACCTACGCCATGATGACCGAGGCCGCCGCGCGCGGCCACGAGCTGTACTGGTGCCTGCAGCCGCAGCTGTGCCTGTCTGGCAGCACCGTCGAGACGCTGGCGACGCGCCTGCACCTGACGGATGACGACAAGGCCTGGTACCGCAAAGGCAACAGCGCGCTGGAACCGCTGTCGGCCTTCGACGCGGTGCTGATGCGCAAGGATCCGCCGTTCGACATGGAATACGTCACCAGCACCTGGCTGCTGGAGCTGGCCGAGCAGCAGGGCGCGCGCGTGTTCAACAAGCCGCGTGCGATCCGCGACCATTCCGAGAAGCTGGCGATCGCCCAGCATCCGGAATTCATCACGCCGACGCTGGTCACGCGCGACCTGGCGCGCATCCGCGACTTCCATGCCGAGCACCGCGACATCATCGTCAAGCCGCTCGACGGCATGGGCGGCATGGGCGTGTTCCGGGTGGGCTCTGACGGCATGAACCTGGCCGCCATCGTCGAGACGCTGGGCCAGGACGGCGCCCGCACCCTGATGGTGCAGCGCTATATCCCGGCGATCAAGGACGGCGACAAGCGCATCCTGCTGATCGGCGGCGTGCCGGTGCCGTATTCGCTGGCGCGCGTGCCGATGGCCGGCGAAGTGCGCGGCAACCTGGCCGCCGGCGGCAGCGGCCGCGCCCAGGAGCTGAGCCAGCGCGACCGCGAGATCGCCGAGTCGCTGGCGCCGGGGCTGTGGGAGCAGGGCCTGCTGCTGGTGGGCCTGGACGTGATCGGCGACTACCTGACGGAAGTCAATGTGACGAGTCCGACCTGCTTCCAGGAAATCACCCAGCAGACCGGGTTCCACGTCGCGGCGATGTTCATCGACGCGCTGGAACACGCCGTGGGCGCGGCCGGCAGCTGACCGGAACCATCCCGGCTGGCAGCGGGAGCGCGGGGGGCCGCCTGCTACAATCTGGGCAATCCAACGGATTCACCATCATGGCAGGCATCCTGATCATCGCGCACACCCCGCTGGCTTCGGCCCTGCGCGATTGCGCCGCCCACGTCTATTGCGGCCAGCCGCAAGGGCTGGAAGCCATCGACGTCCTTCCCGACGCGGACCCCGCCGCGGTGCTGGCCGAGGCCAGGCGCCGCCTGGCTGCCGTCTGCGAAGACAACGGCGCCCTGGTCCTGACCGATATCTTCGGCGCGACCCCGGCCAATATCGCCGCGCGCCTGGCCGAGCAGGGCCGCGTGCGCGTGCTGGCCGGCGTCAACCTGCCCATGCTCGTGCGCGCCATCTGCTACCGCAACGAAAAGCTCGACCAGCTTGCCAACAAGGCGCTGGCGGGCGGCTCGCAGGGCGTGCTGCAGGTCGGCACCACCACCGTACAGAACCAAACCGCCAACCATCCCGACAAATATGCTGCAGAGGGACACCACCATCATCAATAAGCTCGGACTGCATGCACGCGCGTCCGCCAAGCTGACCCAGCTCGCAGGCAGCTTCGTCAGCCAGGTCAAGATGTCCCGCAACGGGCGCCAGGTCGATGCCAAGAGCATCATGGGCGTGATGATGCTGGCGGCCGGCATCGGCTCCACCGTGACCCTCGAGACCGACGGACCCGACGAGCAGGAAGCGATGGACGCGTTGCTGGCGCTGATCGCCAACCGGTTTGGTGAGGGAGAGTGAGGCCGGCGGCCCCGGTCCCGCAACTTCGAATTCTTAAACGTTCCTGACGGAGCGGTACATGCCTTTCGCCCTGCACGGCATCCCGGTCTCGCGCGGCGTCGCCATCGGGCGCGCGCACCTGCTCGCGCCCGCGGCGCTGGACGTGTCGCACTACCTGGTCGATGAAGACCAGCTCGATGCCGAAGTCGAACGGCTGCGCGCCGCGCGCGCGGCGGTGCGCGCGGAACTGGCGGCGCTCAAGCGCGACCTGCCGCGCGACGCGCCCGAGGAGATGGGCGCCTTCCTCGACGTGCACGCGATGATCCTCGACGACGAGGCGCTGGCGCGCGAGCCCGAGGCGCTGATCCGGGGCCGCCGCTACAACGCCGAGTGGGCACTCACCACGCGGCTCGAAGAACTGATGCGCCAGTTCGACGAGATCGAGGACGAATACCTGCGCGAGCGCAAGGCCGATATCCAGCAGGTGGTCGAGCGCATCCTGAAGGCGCTGGCCGGCGCCCCCGTGCTGGTGCCCGCGCCGGTGCCGGCGCTGGCGGCGGACGGCGAGCCGGCGCCGGGCGTGATCGTGGTGGCCCACGACATTGCCCCGGCCGACATGCTGCAGTTCCGCCACACCGTGTTCCACGGCTTTGTCACCGACCTGGGCGGGCGCACCTCGCACACCGCCATCGTCGCGCGCAGCCTGGATATCCCGGCCGCGGTTGGGGTGCAGTGCGCGAGCGAGCTGATCCGGCAGGACGACTGGATCATCATCGATGGCGATGCCGGGCTGGTGATCGTCGACCCGACCGCCATCATCCTGGAGGAATACCGCCACCGGCAGAGCGAGCGCGCGCTGGAGAAGAAGCGCCTGCAGCGGCTGCGCCATACCCCGGCGGTGACGCTGGACGGGCTCGAGATCGAGCTGCTGGCCAATATCGAGATGGCCGAGGACGCCGGCGCGGCGCTGTCTGCGGGTGCGGTGGGCGTCGGCCTGTTCCGGTCCGAGTTCCTGTTCATGAACCGGCGTGGCGATTTGCCGGACGAGGACGAGCAGTTCCAGGCCTACCGCGCCGCGGTGGATGCCATGCACGGGCTGCCGGTGACCATCCGCACCATCGATATCGGCGCGGACAAGCCGCTAGACGGCCGCGACGGACGCGATGGCCGCGGCGACGGGCGGGGCGATGACTTCGAGACGGCGCTGAACCCGGCGCTGGGGCTGCGCGCGATCCGCTGGTCGTTGTCGGAGCCGACCATGTTCCTGACCCAGCTGCGGGCGCTGCTGCGCGCTTCGGCCTTCGGTCCGGTGCGGCTGCTGGTACCGATGCTGGCGCACGCCAGCGAGATCGACCAGACCCTGGCGCTGATCGCCAAGGCCAAGCGCCAGCTGGACGAGCGCGGCGAGCCGTACGATCCCGGCATGAAGGTCGGCGCCATGATCGAGATCCCGGCGGCGGTGCTGCTGCTGCCGCTGTTCCTGCGCAAGATGGATTTCCTGTCCATCGGCACTAACGACCTGATCCAGTACACGCTGGCGATCGACCGCGCCGACAATGCCGTGGCGCACCTGTTCGATCCGCTGCACCCGGCCGTGCTGCAACTGGTGGCGCGCACCATCCGCGAGGCCAACCGCGCCGGCGTGCCGGTGGCAGTGTGCGGTGAAATGGCGGGCGATCCTTCCATGACGCGGCTGCTGCTGGGCATGGGCCTGCGCGAGTTCTCGATGCACCCGGCGCAGCTGCTGCGGGTCAAGCAGGAGATCCTGCACGCCAATTGCGAGCACCTGGAGCCGCTGGTCGACGAGGTGCTCAATGCCTATGACCCCGAGGACCTCGCGGCCGCGCTGAGCCAGATCGCCAGACCCTGACAACGTCAGGGTTTTCCGAGCCTCCGAGGCGGCAGGAAAGACACTTGAGCCTGTTAATGAGTGCCGCTTTCGCCGCCTTCTTATCGCGCCTAAGGCAGTTTTACCACCCGATGTGAAGAGACGTTCCCACGTCGCTAATGGGAATTGTTATCATTTTCGATCTCTGATATTCTGACGTTCATTCGCAGTGGCATGCCGGTGCCACGCGCCCCAACGGAGGGACTTGTGTACGTCTGCATCTGCAACCAGATCACCGATCGTGAGATCCACGGTGCCGCTCACCTGGGCGTCGAGACCCTCGACGAACTGGCCGAGACGCTTGGCGTCGGCACGTGCTGCGGACGCTGCCGCGACTGCGCGCAGCAAGTGTTGCAGGAAGGCGTTGCAGCGGTGCGCAACGTCACCAAGGCCTCTCTCGCCAGCATCCAGGTTGTGGAGATTTCTTCCTGTTCCGTGTCGGGCCCATGTACCATAATGGACACTCGGGACCCGGCAGTCGCGAACGACCGGCGCAAGGCGCTGGTTGCCTGAACGCGCCCATGTGAACTGAAAGTCAGTTCACGGCGCGTTTTGCGCATTTCTATTCTCACCGACTGCACGCGGCGCCAATGGCGCCGCTTCGTGTTTTTGCGCGGGCCCGATGCAACAGGAGCCGCCAATGAAAGGTGACAAGAAGGTCATCCAGCATCTGAACGCCCAGCTCAAGAACGAGCTGACCGCGATCAACCAGTATTTCCTCCACGCTCGCATGTATCGCCACTGGGGCCTGAAAAAGCTCGGTGACGTCGAGTACAAGGAGTCGATCGGCGAAATGAAGCATGCCGACCGCCTGATCGAACGCATCCTGATGCTGGACGGCCTGCCCAACCTGCAGGACCTGCACAAGCTGCTGCTGGGCGAAGACACGCCCGAAATGCTCAAGTGCGACCTGAAGCTGGAGCATACCGCGCACCAGACCGTCAAGGAAGGCATCGCCTACTGCGAATCGGTCGGCGACTACGTCAGCCGCGAAATCCTGGTCGATATCCTCACCGACACCGAGGAACACATCGAATACCTGGAAACGCAGCTGGACCTGATCGACAAGGTCGGCCTGCAGAACTACCTGCAGTCGCAGATGGAGCCGGGCGAGCAGTAAGCCGTCCGTCCCACAGGCCGGGCCGCCGCTGCAGTATGCTGCAAGGGCGGCCAGCCCCACCGCGCGGCGCCACCCGGCGCTGCCACGTTGTTCGGCTGTAGGCAGTAACCCTTCTCATTCCAATTCCTTTCTTCATCCAGGCGTGCCTGGCCGGGTAGTGGCTCCTCCCCGGCCGGCGCGCTGCGACGGAGCCCACCATGACCACCGGTCCCATCCGCCTGACCCAGTACAGCCACGGCGCTGGCTGCGGCTGCAAGATCTCCCCGAAAGTGCTCGATGTGATCCTCGCCGGCAGCGGCGCGCAGCATCTCGATCCGCGGCTGTGGGTCGGCAACGCCTCGCGCGACGATGCAGCGGTGTATGCGCTCGATGGCACGGATAGCGGCAGGGGCGTCGTGTCGACGACGGACTTTTTCATGCCCATCGTCGACGACCCGTTCGACTTCGGGCGCATCGCCGCCACCAATGCGATCAGCGACATCTATGCAATGGGCGGCGACCCGCTGATGGCCATCGCCATCCTCGGCTGGCCGGTCAACGTGCTGCCGCCCGAGGTAGCGCGCGAGGTGGTGGCGGGCGGGCGCCGCGCCTGCGACGACGCCGGCATTCCCCTTGCCGGCGGGCATTCGATCGATGCGCCGGAGCCGATCTTCGGGCTGGCCGTTACCGGCATCGTGGAGCGCGCCCACATGAAGCGCAACGACACCGCCACGCCTGGCTGCCGCCTGTACCTGACCAAGCCGCTGGGCATCGGCGTGCTGACCACGGCCGAGAAAAAGGGCCTGCTGCGGGCCGACAACCGCAATCTCGCGCGCGACTGGATGTGCGTGCTGAACCGTCCCGGCAGCGCCTTCGGGCGCCTCCCTGGCGTGCGCGCGATGACCGACGTGACCGGCTTCGGGTTGCTCGGCCACCTGGTCGAGATGGCCGACGGCAGCGGCCTGACCGCGCGGCTGGACTACGCAGCGGTGCCGGTGCTCGACGACGTGGTCGACTACATCGGCCAGGGCTGCGTGCCGGGCGGCACGCAGCGCAATTTCGACAGCTACGGCCACCGCATCACGCCGCTGACGGAGGCGCAGCGCGCGGTGCTGTGCGATCCGCAGACCAGTGGCGGGCTGCTGGTGGCGGTCGAGCTGGCCGGCGAAGCGGAGTTCGCAGCCGAATGCCAGCGCCTCGGCCTGTCGCTGACGCCGATCGGCGAAATGGTGGCGCGTGCGGCGCTGGCCGTCGAGGTCGTGTGAGGCCGGCTGACATGCGTGCTGATACCGCGGACTTCCGCAGCCTGTTTCTCAGCGGCGTGCCGATGCTGGACGTGCGGGCGCCGCTGGAGTTCGCGCGCGGCGCCTTTCCGGGCGCGGTCAACCTGCCGCTGATGGATGATGCCGAGCGGCACGCCGTCGGCCTGTGCTACGCGCAGAAAGGGCAGGAGGCCGCGATCGAGCTCGGGCACCAGCTGGTGTCGGGCGAACTCAAGTCGGCGCGCATCGCCGGCTGGTCGGACTTTGCCCGTGCGCATCCGGACGGCTACCTGTATTGCTTCCGCGGCGGGCTGCGCTCGCAGCTGGTGCAGCAATGGCTGCATGACGCGGGCATCAACTATCCGCGCGTGACGGGCGGCTACAAGGCGATGCGCGCCTTCCTGATCGCGACCCTCGACGAGGCGGCGGCGGGACAGCAGTGGCTGGTGCTGGGCGGCATGACCGGCAGCGGCAAGACCGACGTGCTGGCCGACGTGCCGGCCGCGCTCGATCTCGAGGGCCATGCGCGGCACCGCGGCTCGGCCTTTGGCCGGCGCGCGCAGGCGCAGCCGCCGCAGGTGGACTTCGAGAACGCGCTGGCGATCGATGTGCTGCGCCGTATCGAGGCCCGCTTCCGCGCGCTGGTGGTGGAAGACGAGGGCCGCTTTATCGGCAGCCGCGATGTGCCGCAGGCGCTGGCGCAGCGCATGCAGGCCAGTCCGCTGGTGTGGCTGGAGGCGTCTTTCGAGGAACGCGTGGAGCGCGTGCTGCGCGACTACGTGCAGGACCTGGCGGCGGAATTCGTCGCCGGGCATGGCGACGGCATGGGTTTCGACGCCTATTCCGCCCGCCTGCGCGAAGCCATGGAGGCGATCGCGCCGCGGCTCGGGGGTGAGCGCTACGGCAAGTTGTCGGCGTTGCTGGAGCAGGCGCTGGCGCGGCAGGCCGGGTCAGGCGACGTGGCGCTGCACCGCGGCTGGATCGAGATCCTGCTGCGCGACTACTACGATCCCATGTATGCCTACCAGCGCGCGCAGCGCGAGCCGCGCATCGTGTTCCGCGGCGACCGCGCCGCGGTCACCGACTGGCTGCTCGCGCACGCGGCGCCGCAAGACTGAGCGGCAGCCCCATTCGCGCGATCAGTGCCCGCCGCACACCGGGCAATCCGGCGTGCGCGCCAGCCGCATTGTGGTCCATTCCATCGTCAGCGCGTTGACCATCAGCAGCCGTCCCGCCAGGCTCTCGCCCACGCCGGCCAGCAGCTTGAGTGCCTCGGCCGCCTGCACCGTGCCGACCATGCCGACCAGCGGCGCGAACACGCCCATGGTGGCGCAGGCCACTTCGGGCGCGGGCTCTGCCGGCGGGAACAGGCAGGCGTAGCAGGGCGCTTCGGGCTGGCGCCGGTCGAACACGCTGATCTGGCCGTCGAAGCGCAGCGCCGCCCCCGACACCAGCGGCACGTTGTGGTGCACGCAGGCGCGGTTGACCGCCTGGCGCGTGGCAAAGTTGTCGCAGCAGTCCAGCACCACGCTGGCCGAGGCGACCAGCTGTTCCAGCTCCGCATCGCCCACGCGCGCCGGCACCGTGACAATGTCCAGCCCCGGGTTGATGCGCAGCATGCCTTCGCGCGCCGAGTCGACCTTGGGCCTGCCGACGTTGGCGGTGGTATGGATGATCTGGCGCTGCAGGTTGGTCAGGTCGACCTCGTCGTTGTCGACGATGGTGATGCGGCCCACGCCGGCCGAGGCCAGGAAGGGCAGCGCGGCGGCGCCCAGGCCGCCGGCGCCGATCACCAGCGCGTGGCCGGCCAGCAGGCGCCGCTGGCCTTCGATGCCGAGTTCGTCCAGCAGGATGTGCCGGGAGTAGCGCAGCAGCTGTTCGTCGTTGAGGCCGTCGTCGCTCATGATGAAATCCGGAACAAGGCAGAAGAGGAGCGCGGTGTTGGGTGCTCCCAAGCCGCCCGAGCTAGCCTAAGCAAGGTGTTCTCCCTCTCCCCCTCAGCGGGAGAGGGGAGGAACCCCCCTTAGGGCGCCTTGCCGGTCGGCGTCCCCAGCGGCTCGCCGATCGGCGCGCTCGCCGGTGGCTGCTTGCCCGGGGCCGGAGCAGCGGGTTTGGCGGCCGGCTTGGCGCCGCCCTTCGGCTTCGCCGCCTTGCCGTTGTCAGCCGGCGGGTTGGTTTCCAGCTTTGACTTGGAACGCTTGACCGGCTGGCCGTTGAGCTGCGCGATCGCCTGCTGCAGCATGAAGTCGTCGGCGGAGCCGAATTCAACCGGCTTCTTGCGGCGTTCCTTCTCGCGCTCTTCCGGCGACTTCTTCGCGTTCTCTTCTTCCAGGCGGCGCAGTTCCTCGACGCGGCGCTGCTCGCGCTCGGTCATTTCCGGCTCTTCCGATTCCTGCTTGTTGTGCAGGTGGCGTTCGGTGTCGATCTCGCGCGTGATCAGCGCGTCGTCCGGATCGCCCTCGGGGTTCTGGTCGACCGGGATATCCGGGCGGATGCCCTTGGCCTGGATCGACTTGCCGCTCGGCGTGTAGTAGTACGCGATGGTCAGCTTGATGCCGGTGTCGTTGGTCAGCGGCCGCACGGTCTGCACCGAGCCCTTGCCGAACGTGGTCTTGCCCATGATCTGGGCGCGGTGGTGATCCTGCAGCGCGCCCGCGACGATCTCGGAAGCCGAGGCCGAGTAGGCGTTGGTCAGCACCACCATCGGGATCTTCTTGTACAGCGCGGGCAGGCTCTTGAGCGGATCGTCTTCCAGCGACGACAGGCGGTAGTTGTTGTACGACGCCTTGTAGGTACGCTTGGCATCGGGCACCTGGCCGTTGGTCGAGACCACGGTGGAGTCTTCCGGCAGGAAGGCCGCGGCCACGCCGACCGCGCCCTGCAGCACGCCGCCGCCGTTGTTGCGCAGGTCCAGCACCAGGCCCTTCATGTTGGGGTTCTTCTGCGCCAGTTCGGCCAGCTTGCGCGACAGGTCGGCAACGGTACGTTCCTGGAAACTGGTCAGGCGCACCCAGCCGATATTGTTGTCGAGCATCTTGGCCTTGACCGACTGCACGCGGATCTCGGCGCGCGTGATCGAGACCGGGAAGGTACGTTCCTCGCTCTTGCGGTAGATGGTCAGCGTGACCTTGGTGCCCGGCTCGCCGCGCATGCGCTTGACCGCCTGCTCCAGCGGCAGGCCGCGCACCGGCTTGTCGTCGATGCGGGTGATCAGGTCGCCCGGCTGGATGCCGGCGCGGAACGCGGGCGTGTCCTCGATCGGGTTAATCACCTTGACCAGGCCTTCTTCCTGCGAGATCTCGATGCCGAGGCCGGCAAAGCGGCCGCGGGTGCCTTCCTGCAGTTCCTTGAAATCCTTCTCGTCCAGGTAGGACGAATGCGGGTCGAGGCTGGCGACCATGCCCTTGATGGCCTCGGTCAGCAGCTTCTTGTCATCGACCGGCTCGACGTATTCGCGCTTGATCTGCCCGAAGATATCGGCCATCAGCCGCAACTGGTCCAGCGGCAGGGGGCCCGATGAGTTCTGTGCGGTCGCCGAGATCTGCAGCGTGGCGAGCACGCCGGCGACGAGGCCGACAGAAACTAGACTGATGTTCTTGAGCGTCTTGCGCATGAGGGCTGCCTGAACGTGTACGGATTGTACGTATGGGGATTATGCCGGCTGCGGGCGCCCGGCGCCGGGGAGACCGGGTTAGCGGGGCGCCTGTGTCCGACAGTATAAGGGCGTGCGGGGAAACGGACCTGCCACGTCCCGGTTCAGGGTGGGCGGCCGCACATCGGCGCACCAGCGCCGGCACGGCTGCCCGGGCGGGCGTCAGCGCGCCTTGCCCTGGTTGGCCACGGCCGCCAGCGAGGCGGCGATGGCTTCCTGGTCGCCCAGGTAGTAGTGGCGGATCGGGCGCAGGTCGGCGTCCAGCTCGTACACGAGCGGGGTGCCGTTGGGGATGTTGAGTCCAACGATATCGTCATCCGAAATCTGGTCCAGGTACTTCACCAGCGCGCGGATGCTGTTGCCGTGCGCGGCAATGACCACACGCTTGCCGGATTTGATGTCGGGAGCGATCGATTCGTTCCACAGCGGCATCACGCGGGCAACCGTGTCCTTCAGGCACTCGGTCAGCGGGATCTCGTTGCGCGGCACATTGGCGTAGCGCGGATCGTCGAACGAGGCACGCGGATCGGCCGGCTCCAGCGCCGGGGGCGGCGTGTCATAGCTGCGGCGCCACACCAGCACCTGCTCGTCGCCGAACTTGGCGGCGGTCTCGGCCTTGTTCAGCCCGGCGAGCGCGCCGTAGTGGCGTTCGTTCAGGCGCCATTCGTTGCGCACCGGGATCCACATCAGGTCCATTTCGTCCTGCACGTGCCACAGGGTGCGGATGGCGCGCTTGAGCACCGAGGTGTAAGCGATGTCGAAGTCGAAGCCGGCTTCCTTGAGCAGCTTGCCGGACTGGCGGGCCTGGGCGGCGCCGGTTTCGGTCAGGTCGACGTCGACCCAGCCGGTGAAGCGGTTTTCAAGGTTCCAGGTGGATTCGCCGTGGCGGATAAGGACGAGCTTGTACATGCTGCTGCTTCCAGAGAGTAGGTAACCTGCGTGCGTCCGCGCCGTCACCTGGTCCGAAGTGCGCCGAAGTTCTCCATGGGCGTCCCATGTCTCGGACAGGCGACAATGACGGGTGGCCCGCTGCGGCAGGGGCCCGGACGCCAAACCGCGTATTTTATAATGCCGCCGACCCAACCTACCGGAAAGCCAACGTGAATTTCTTTGCCGACTACAACAACCTCGCCCTGATCGCCCTGGCCGTGGTCTCCGGCGGCCTGCTGGCCTGGCCTGCGATCTCGCGCAGCACCGGCGCCAAGTCCGTCAATACGGCCGCCGCCACGCAGCTGATCAACAAGCGTGGCGCCGTCGTGGTCGACATCCGCGAGCCCGCCGAGTATGCCAAGGGCCACCTGCCGCAGGCCAAGAGCGCCCCGCTGGCCGACCTGGCGTCGCGCGCAGCGGGTCTTGCAAAGGACAAGACGGCCCCCATCATCGTGGTATGCCAGAATGGCCAGCGCTCGGGCAAGGCCCAGGCAGCGCTGAAGGAAGCCGGTTACAGTGAGATCTATGCGCTCGAGGGCGGCATCGCCGCCTGGCAGCAGGCAGGTCTGCCGCTGGTCAAGTAAGCCCGGCTAAGCAAGCCCCGGATCCCGCAGGCAATTCCGCCGCATCCATCACAGTGCGCCCGGTTCGCCAGGCGCGCCGCATTCGTATTGAAGGAGAACCCGCATGGCCCGCGTCGTCATGTACAGCACCATGGTGTGCCCGTATTGCAACATGGCCGAGCGCCTGCTCAAGTCCCGCGGGGTCGAGACGATCGAGAAGATCCTGATCGACCGCGAACCGGGCAAGCGCGAAGAGATGATGTCGCGCACCGGGCGCCGTACCGTGCCGCAGATCTACATCGACGAGACCCATGTGGGCGGCTTCGACGACCTTTCGGCGCTGGACCGCAAGGGCGGCCTGGTGTCGCTGCTGGCGGCCTGATCGCGTTGCCGGTCAGAACTCTCTGATTCCTGGCCGGCCGGGCGCCGGCGCGGGTGAAATCGCCACCCGCGTCATGTACCATATGCGCTTTCCACTTTTCCAACCGGGCACCGGCCAGTCCTTGCGCCTCGCGGGCGCTGCCGCCGCCGCGCCCAACGCCCATCCTCCCGGAAGCCTTTCATGAGCGACCAGCAAAACACCCAGCAGGACGATCAACCCTTCTTCAACATCCAGCGCGTCTACCTGAAGGACATGTCGCTGGAGCAGCCCAATTCGCCCGGCATCTTCCTGGAATCGGAAGCCCCGTCGGTGGAAGTGCAGGTCAACGTCGGCGCTTCGCAGCTGCAGGAAGGCATCTTCGAGGTGGTCGTGACCGGCACCGTGACGACCAAGGTGCAGGACAAGGTGGCATTCCTTGTGGAAGCGCACCAGGCCGGCATTTTCGATATCCGCAACGTGCCGGTGGAGCAGCTGGACCCGCTGCTGGGCATTGCCTGCCCGACCATCCTGTACCCGTACCTGCGCGGCAATATCGCCGACGTGATCACCCGCGCCGGCTTCCAGGCCATCCACCTGTCGGAAATCAATTTCCAGGCGCTGTACGAGCAACGCCTGCAGGCGGCCATGCAGGAAGCCCAGGCGGCCGAAGGCGGCAACAGCGGCATCGTGATGCCCGACGGCAGCCAGGCTCGCCACTAAGCGAGCGGCCTGCCGCGCCATGCTACGGAACGGGGCTGCGGCCCCGTTTTGTTTGTGCGCATGTTCCAGCGCCTGATATCTCTCCGATCATCTCTCCGATCGAGCTGCCATGAAACTGACCTTTCTCGGTGCCGGTGCCTGGGGCACTGCCCTCGCCAGCCATGCCGCGGCCACCAATGACGTGGTGCTGTGGGGACGCGATGCCGCGCAACTGGCGGCCATCGCCGCCACGCGTGAAAACGCGGCCTACCTGCCTGGCGTGAAGCTGTCCGGGCGGCTGGCGGTGCAAGCCGATTTCGAGCAAGCGGTGGCCCATGCCGCGGACGACCCGGACGGCATCGTGGTGGTGGCCACGCCGGTCTCCGGGCTGCGCGAAATGACGCGCCGGCTGGCCACGCGCAGCGCGCGGCCGGTGTCGATGCTGTGGCTGTGCAAGGGTTTCGAGGCCGGCACGCACCTGCTGCCGCACCAGATGGTGCGCGCCGAACTGGACGCCGCCGGCCGCACCGAAGGCTTCGACTATGGCGTGCTGACCGGTCCCAGCTTCGCGCGCGAAGTCGCGCAGGGCCTGCCGTGCGCGCTGACGGTGGCGGGCAGCGTGCCATCGCTGGCGGAGCGGGCGCAGCGGGCCTTCCACCACCACGCCATGCGCATCTACGGCAGCGACGACCTGACCGGCGTCGAGGTCGGCGGCGCGGTCAAGAATGTGCTGGCGATCGCCACCGGGGCCAGCGACGGGCTTGGCCTCGGCCTGAACGCGCGGGCCGCGCTGGTGACGCGCGGGCTGGCCGAGATGACGCGGCTGGGGCTGGCGCTGGGCGGACGGGTCGAGACCTTCATGGGGCTGGCCGGCGTGGGCGACCTGATCCTGACCGCGACCGGCGACCTGTCGCGCAATCGCAAGGTCGGGCAGCAACTGGCCGCCGGGCAGAGCCTGGACCAGGTCCTGGCCGGCCTGGGCCACGTCGCCGAGGGCGTGCGCTGCGCGCAGGCCGTGGCCGAGCTGGCCGCCGCCCACGGCGTCGAGATGCCGATCGCGCGCGCGGTGTGCGCCGTGCTGTTCGATGGCCTGAGTGCCGCCGATGCGGTCGCGCAGTTGCTCCAGCGCGATGCGCGCGATGAATGACGTCGCGCGCGCTCCAATGCTCCTGAAGATATTTTCCGCATGCCTACCCGCCGACACGCGCTGATCGCGCTTGCCGCCGCGTGCGCTGCCTGCGCGTCTGCCGGCGTGCTGGCGCAACCGTGGCCCGCGCACCCCATCCGCATGGTGGTGCCGTTCCCGCCGGGCTCATCGCCCGACCTGATCGCCCGCATCGTCACCGAGAAGCTGGCTGTCGCGCTGGGCCAGCCGGTGGTGATCGACAACCGGCCCGGCGCCGGCGGCAATATCGGGACCGGCATGGTGGCGCGTGCCACGCCGGACGGCTATACCCTGCTGTTCACCATCAACGGACCGCTGGTCACCGCGCCCACGCTGTCGCGCAACCTCAACTACGACCCGTTCCGCCAGCTCGCCCCGGTGACGCTGGTGGCTACCTCGCCCAATGTGCTGGTGGTCGACGCGCGGCTGCCGGTGCATAGCCTGCGTGAATTTGTCGCGCTGGCCAGGTCGAAACCGGGCGCGCTGAACTATGGCTCGCCCGGCAACGGCAGCGCGTCGCACCTGGCGATGGAGCAGCTCAAGGCCATGGCCGGGATCGACCTGCAGCACGTGCCGTATCCCGGCTTCCCGCAGGTCACGACGGCGATGGTGGGCGGGCAGGTGCAGGCCGGCTTCATGGTGCCGGCCATCGCGATGCCGCAGGTCAATGCGGCCAAGCTGCGCGTGCTGGCGGTGACGACCACCGGCCGCACCGCGGTGCTGCCCTCGGTGCCGACGGTGGCGGAATCGGGCTATCCGGGCTTCGAGGCGATCTCGTGGCAGGCCGTGCTGGCGCCCGCCGGTACGCCGCAGGCGGTGATCGATCGTCTATATCGTGAACTGGTGGCGATCATCGGCAGCGCCGACGTGCGCGACAAGATGCGGGCGCAGTATTTCGTGCCGGCCGGGACCGCGCCGGCGTCGCTGCGGCAGACGATGGTCAGCGAGAAGGCGCGCTGGGACAAGGTCATCCGCGCTGCGGGCGTGCAGCCGGAGTAGCAGGACAGGGCGCCTAGCTACCGCCCGCGAACCCGTTCTGCCGCCACGCCTCGAACACCACCACCGCCACCGTATTCGACAGATTGAGACTGCGGTTGTCCGGCCGCATCGGCAGCCGGATGCGCTGCGCCGGTGGGAACCACTCGCGCCGCTCCGGCGACAGCCCGCGCGTTTCCGAGCCAAACACAAACCAGTCCCCCGGCCTGAATTCCACCTGTCCGAACGGTGTCGAGCCGCGCGTGGTCAGCGCGAACATGCGCGCGGGATCGGGTTGCTCGCTGGCCATCAGCGCGTCCCAGCTTTCATGCACGCGCATGGTCGCGTACTCGTGGTAGTCCAGCCCGGCGCGGCGCATGCGCGCGTCTTCCAGCGGGAATCCCAGCGGTTTCACCAGGTGCAGCTGCGCGCCGGTGTTGGCGCACAGGCGGATCACATTGCCGGTATTGGGCGGGATCTCGGGTTCGACCAGGACGACGTTGAACATGATGCGGAGCTTCTTGAGAACGGTGCGCAGCTTAACGCGCGCACCGGGCGCTGTCATCCGGGCTAGGGCGTACGCAGCGCGACGATCACGCTGACGCGTGCCGCGCCGTGCGCCTTGAGCGCAAGCGCCGCCTCATGCAGCGTCGCGCCGGAAGTCATCACGTCGTCCACCAGCGCCACATGCAGCCCATCCAGCCGCGCGGGCCGCGTCAGCAGGAACGCATCGCGCAGGTTCACCTGCCGCGCGGCCAGGTCCAGCGCGCGCTGGCTGCCGGTATCGCGCCGGCGCCGCAGCAGCACGGGGTCGGCGCGCAGGCCGAGCCGGCGCGCCAGCGGGCGGGCGATTTCCCAGGCCTGGTTGAAGCCGCGCACGGCCAGCCGTTGCGGCGCCAGCGGGATGGGGGCGAGCAGGTCGGGCGGCGCCAGCCGCTGCGCCGCCCAGGCCGCCGGCAGCGCGGCAGCCAGGCGGCCCGCCAGCCAGTCGGCCAGCGGTAGCGCGTGGCCGAACTTGAGCGACAGCACCAGGCTGTCCTGCGGGCTGGCGTAGTCACCCAGCGTGCAGGCATGGTCGAACGCCGGCGGCATGGCGGCGCAGGCCGCGCAGCCGCTATGGCGGCCCAGCGCCAGCGCGCAAACGGCGCAGCGCCGTACCGGCCGCAGCAGGTCGGCCGCGCAGGGTGCGCACACCACATCCCGCTGCACGCTGCCGCATAGCGCGCAGGCGCTTGGCAGCAGCGCGGGCACAGCGGCCCGCCAGGCGGCGCCGAGAGCCTTCCCGGCGCCCATCGCGGCGCGCGCGTATACTTGCCGTCCGGCCGCGGCCCATCGGGCGCGGCGGCCGCGTTCGTCCGGCGCGCGCGCCGGTTCCTGGTTTTCTTGCTGCCCTGCCTGTCCGTGTCCCTGCATGCCGCCGATCTCCCCGATAGCTCCGCTGGTAACGATGCCTTCCTGCCGCCCGCGCGCCTGACCCGGCTCGCCTTCGACCGGCGCAGCCGCCATTTCGGCCAGCTGGACTTCCTGCTGGGCGAGATCGGCCGCCGCATGCAGGAGCGCATGGAGGTGATCCGGCTGGCGCCGCGGCGTGCGCTGGACATCGGCTGCGGCCATGGCCAGGGGCTGGCGGCGCTGCGCGCCCGCTTCCCGGATGCGCAGATTGCCGGCCTCGACATCTCCGGGGCGATGCTGGCCGAAGCCGGCCAGCGCGACCCGCAGCGCCGCCCGGGCTGGCTCGGCCGCATGCTGGGCAAGCGGCCGCTGTTCGACCTGGTCCAGGGCGATCTTGCCACACTGCCGTTTGCGCCCGCGAGCTTCGACCTGCTGTGGTCCAACCTGGCGCTGCACTGGCATCCGGAGCCGCACCGCGTGTTCCCGGAATGGCACCGTGTGACGCGCGACGAAGGGCTGGTGCTGTTCTCGCTGTTCGGCCCCGACACCCTTGGCGAGCTGCGCGCGGCCTTCGCCGAAGTCGACGGCGCGCCCCATACGTTGCGTTTTGTCGACATGCACGACATTGGCGACATGCTGGTCCACGGCGGCTGGTCCACGCCGGTGATGGACATGGAAACGCTGACCGTGACCTACGAGTCGCCCGCCACGCTGCTGCGCGAGGTGCAGGCCTTCGGCGGCCTGCGCGGCCCGGCCGGCGCGCTGCCGCAAGGCCTGCGCGGCCGGCGCTGGTACCAGGCCCTGACGCAGGCGCTGGAGCGGCGCCGCAACGCCGACGGGGTGATCCCGCTGACCTTCGAGATCGTCTACGGCCATGCGTGGAAGCTGCCGGCGCGCGGTGGCCAGGCGCTCGACGACCAGGGCCGCGCCGTGGTGCCGCTGGACCAGATCGGGCGTGCAAAGCCGCGTCGGGCAGGTTAAAACAGAGTTAACTTGCGCGTGCGACAGATTGCCGCAGAGCGAGGGCTGGCGCGGCATCCCGGGCTATTTCCCATGCACAGAATAGAGCGGCGCGCAAGCGCCATGGTCAAGGACCGCCCTTGTCCGTGTATGGGAAGCGCCCTATAATGCGCCAGTTTGTCGCAGTGGTCCCCTGGCACAAGAACGTCCTGGTTTTGCACCTGCACTGTGCAGCCCGGGCGCCATCGTCCCGGGTGTGCATCCGATGCAGAGTGGTTGGCGATGCAAGACTTGGGTATCGCATTCCAGACGGCAGGTGGTGACTCCGGCGGAAATCACGACGGACCTCTCCCCGCGCCCCACGACTGGCTGATGAAGCGGAATTGCTCGCTGAGTCCACGCCAGGTCGGCTGGTTTTACCTCTCGATCCTCACTGTCTCGCTTGCCATCGCGCTGTTTTTCGCGTGGCAAGGGTCCTGGCTCGTGCTGCCGTTTGCCAGCATCGAGTTGGCCGGGCTGGGGATCGCCCTGCTTGTGTATGCGCGCCATGCGACAGACTATGAGCGCGTCAGCATTACCGACGGCATGCTGGTCGTGGAGACAGCCAGCGGCACGCAGGTGACGCGCCACGAATTCAACCCGCGCTGGGTGCGGGTCGAACTGGGTGAATCGCTCCGCGCGCTGGTGACGCTGCGCTCGGGCGGGCGTGAGGTACAGGTGGGGTGTTACGTGGACCCGTACCGGCGGCGCAAGTTCGCGCAGGAGCTCGCAGCGGCCTTGCGCCACCTCTGAGAGGGGGCAGGGGCGGCGGCGGGGACAGATTTGAATCTGTAAATTGGGTAGATAACAAATGAAAATGTGGAAGAAGGCATCCGCAGCTTGTCTGGCAGGTGCGTCCCTGCTTGCCAGCCACGCGGCGTTCGCGGTCAGCGACATGCCCGGCGGCCCCGCCGTGCGCCAGCTCAACCTGACCGAGCCCGTTACCAAGATCGCCGAACAGATTCACTGGCTGAACTGGATGATGCTGATCATCTGCACGGTGATCTTCGTCGCGGTGTTCGCCGTGATGTTCTATTCCATCTTCACGCACCGCAAGGCCAAGGGCTCCAAGCCCGCTTCCTTCCACGAGAGCATCACGGTCGAGGTGGTCTGGACCATCGTCCCGTTCCTGATCGTGATCGCGATGGCGCTGCCGGCCACCAAGACCGTGGTCGCGATGAAGGACACCACCAACTCCGACATCACCATCAAGGCCACCGGCTACCAGTGGAAGTGGGGCTATGACTACCTGAAGGGCGAAGGCGAGGGCATCTCCTTCGTGTCGACCCTGACCACCCCGCGCGAGCAGATCAACAACGAGCAGCCCAAGGGCAACACCTACCTGATGGAGGTGGACAACGAGCTGGTCGTGCCGGTCAACAAGAAGATCCGCATCGTCACCACCGCCAACGACGTGATCCACGCCTGGATGATCCCGGCCTTCGGCGTCAAGCAGGATGCGATCCCCGGCTTCGTGCGCGACACCTGGTTCAAGGCCGAGAAGATCGGCGTGTACCGCGGCCAGTGCGCCGAGCTGTGCGGCAAGGAACACGCCTTCATGCCGATCGTGGTGCGCGTGGTTTCCGATGCCGACTACACCAAGTGGGTCGACGGCAAGAAAAAAGAGCTGATGGCCAAGGCCGACGATCCCAACAAGACCTGGACGCTGGACGAATCCAAGGTGCGTGGCGAGAAGGTCTACGCCGCCAACTGCGCGGTCTGCCACCAGCCCAACGGCAAGGGCGGCGGCGCCTTCCCGGCGCTGGACGGCTCCAAGATGGTCAATGGCCCGAAGGCCGGCCAGATGCACATCCTGCTGGAAGGCAAGGGCGGCATGCCGTCGTGGAAGCAGCTGTCGGACACCGAGCTGGCGGCGGTCATGACCTATACGCGCAACGCCTGGAGCAACAAGACGGGTGAAGTGATCCAGCCGAGCGACTTCGTGGGTGCCCGCGCGGGCAAGTTCCCCGAAGGCGGCGGCGCGGCCGGCGGCGAAGCCCCCAAGGCCGACGCCAAGCCCGGCGCCAAGCAGGCCAGCCTCGCGGGCAACCGCGTTGCAGGCTGACCCGCTGAAGACAGAACAGGATTAGAGGAGCATTTGCGATGAGTACTGCTACCCCGGACGCACTCGCCCATCCGCACGATCATGCGCATGACGACCACGCGCACGATCACCCGCATGGCTGGCGCCGCTGGCTGTTCGCCACCAACCACAAGGACATCGGCACGCTGTACCTGCTGTTCTCGTTCATCATGCTGCTGTCGGGCGGCCTGCTGGCGCTGCTGATCCGCCTGGAGCTGTTCGAGCCGGGCCTGCAGTTCTTCCGCCCCGAGCTGTTCAACCAGTTCACCACCATGCACGGCCTGGTGATGGTGTTCGGCGCGATCATGCCGGCCTTCGTCGGCTTCGCCAACTGGATGATCCCGCTGCAGATCGGCGCGTCCGACATGGCGTTCGCGCGCATGAACAACTTCAGCTTCTGGCTGATGCCTCCGGCCGCGCTGCTGCTGGCCGGCTCGTTCTTCGCCCCGGGCGGCGCCACCGCCGCCGGCTGGACCCTGTACGCGCCGCTGTCGGTGCAGATGGGCGCGGGCATGGACATGGCCATCTTCGCGATGCACATCATGGGCGCGTCGTCGATCATGGGCTCGATCAATATCATCGTGACCATCCTCAACATGCGTGCCCCCGGCATGACGCTGATGAAGATGCCGATGTTCTGCTGGACCTGGCTGATTACCGCCTACCTGCTGATCGCCGTGATGCCCGTGCTGGCCGGCGCCATCACCATGGTGCTGACCGACCGCCACTTCGGCACGAGCTTCTTCTCGGCCGCCGGCGGCGGCGACCCGGTGATGTACCAGCACATCTTCTGGTTCTTCGGCCACCCCGAGGTGTACATCATGATCCTGCCGGCATTCGGGATCATCTCGCAGGTGGTGCCGGCGTTTGCCCGCAAGCGCCTGTTCGGCTACAGCTCGATGGTGTACGCCACCGCCTCGATCGCCATCCTGTCGTTCATCGTGTGGGCCCACCACATGTTCACGACCGGCATGCCGGTGACCGGCCAGCTGTTCTTCATGTACGCGACCATGCTGATCGCGGTGCCCACCGCCGTGAAGATCTTCAACTGGATCGCGACGATGTGGCGCGGCTCGATGACCTTCGAGACCCCGATGCTGTTCTCGATCGGCTTTATCTTCGTGTTCACCATCGGCGGCTTTACCGGCCTGATGCCGGCGGTGGCGCCGATCGACATCCAGCTGCAGGACACCTACTTCATCGTGGCGCACTTCCACTATGTGCTGGTGGCCGGCTCGCTGTTCGCGCTGTTCGCGGGCTTCTACTACTGGGGGCCGAAGTGGAGCGGGTTCATGTACAACGAAGCCCGCGGCAAGGTCCACTTCTGGGGCTCGCTGATCTTCTTCAACGTGACCTTCTTCCCGATGCACTTCCTGGGCCTGGCCGGCATGCCGCGCCGCTATGCCGACTACCCGACCCAGTTCACCGACTTCAACGCGATTGCGTCGATCGGCGCGCTCGGCTTCGGCCTGATGCAGGTGTATTTCCTCTTCTTCGTGGTGCTGCCGTCGTACCGTGGCGGCGAGAAGGCCGCGGACAAGCCGTGGGAAGGCGCCGAAGGACTGGAATGGACCGTGCCGTCGCCGGCGCCGTTCCACACCTTTGAAGTGCCCCCGCAGGTTCGCTAAGCGGCCAGCGTAACCAGGCGTGGTGGCGGCAATGTCCGCCACCACGCCAGCCAGTCACACAACATGCAGGCTCCAGACAAAAACCCATCACACCCGGACCCGAAGGCCGCCAACCGGCGCCTTGGCCTGATCCTGCTGTCGATCGTGGTGGTTTTCTTTTTGGGGTTCTTCGCCAAGATGGTGTTCCTTGGCTGAGGTGGCAGGGTAGCGAGATGAGCGTCGACCAGCAGGGCAGGGAAGCGCAGGAAGCGCGGGAAGCCGACAAGCGCTTCAACCGCGGCATGATGGTGCGATTGGTGGTGATCGTCGCCGTGATGTTCGGCTTCGGCTATGCGCTGGTTCCGCTGTACAAGAAGATCTGCGACATCACCGGCATCAACGTGGTGACCACGCGCGAGCTGCATGGCGGTTCGGTGAAGAACACGCAGGTCGACAAGAGCCGCACGGTCACGGTGGAGTTCGACTCCAACGCGCGCGGGCCCTTTGCCTTCCGTCCGGTGAAGAACAGCATGGAAGTGCATCCGGGCGAGATGATGACCATCGTCTACGAGGTGGCCAACGGGCAGTCGCGCGATATTTCCGCGCAGGCCATCCCGAGCTACGCCCCCAAGCAGGCGACCCAGTATTTCAAGAAGCTGGAGTGCTTCTGCTTCAAGCAGCAGACGCTCAAGGCGAACGAGGCGCGCGAGATGCCGGTGGTGTTCGTGATCGACCCCGCGCTGCCCAGGGATGTGAAGAGCATTACGCTGTCGTACACCTTCTTCGAGGTGGGCACACCGGTGGCGCAGGCTCCCGAAGGCCAATTGTCGACACCGGCGACGGCGCCGGCGGGCAAGGGCAGCTAAGGGGGCGCGATGGACGAACTCAAGGACGCCGCCAAACGGAAGATGTCCTTCGCGCAGACCATGCGCGCGGTGCTGTGGTCGTTTATCGGCCTGCGCAAGGGCGCGGAGCACGAGCGCGACATGGCGCGGCTGAACCCGGTGCATGTGGTCATCGCCGGGCTGATCGCCGCGGCAGTGTTTATCGCGGTGCTGGTCGTCATCGTCCGGATGGTGGTCAGCCAGGCGGCAGGGTAGCAAGGCAGGAAGGGTAGACAACAAGGCAGTCGCAGAAAAACAACCGCGCCGACGGGGCCGTCCACAGGAGGCGGGCGGCCCCGGGAAAACCGGCACGGATAACGAATACTGAATCAAAGACTCTGAGCTGGAGATAAAAGAATGAGTGCGAATCGCGCAAACGCTCCGTACTACTTCGTACCGGGCCCGTCGCGCCACCCGATCACGGCAAGCTTCGGCCTGCTGATGACAGGTGCCGGAGCCGCCGGTTGGGTGAACGGGCAATCCTGGGCGCCGTACCTGTGCGTCTTCGGCCTGCTGTGGTTCCTGTTCGTGCTCAAGAGCTGGTTCGGCGACGCCATCAGCGAATCCGAAGGCGGGATGTACGGCAAGAACATCGACATCTCGTTCCGCTGGTCGATGGGCTGGTTCATCTTCTCCGAGGTGATGTTCTTCGCGGCGTTCTTCGGCGCGCTGTTCTATGCCCGCGCCATCGCCATGCCGTGGCTGGGCGACCTGAACAACAAGATCCTGTGGCCCGACTTCGCCGCGGTGTGGCCCAACCTGGGGCCGGCCGGCGTGGTGGAATCGTTCCAGACCATGGGCCCGTGGCCGATCCCGACCATCAACACCGCGCTGCTGCTGATGTCGGGCGTGACGCTGACCTGGGCGCACCACGCGCTGCTGGCCGGCAAGCGCAACCAGCTGATCCAGGGCATGGTGCTGACCATCCTGCTGGGCGCGATCTTCATGTGCCTGCAGGTGTACGAGTACATGCACGCCTACCAGGACCTGAACCTGAAGCTGACCTCGGGCATCTACGGTTCGACCTTCTTCCTGCTGACCGGCTTCCACGGTTTCCACGTGACCATGGGCGCGATCATGCTGGCGGTGGTGCTGGGCCGCGTGCTCAAGGGCCACTTCACGCCGGATCACCACTTTGCCTTCGAAGGCGCCGCCTGGTACTGGCACTTCGTTGACGTGGTGTGGCTGTTGCTCTACGTCGTGGTGTACTGGCTGTAAGCTGCCATACCCGCCGGCCGCCCCGCAGCGGGGTGCCGGCGCCAACGCAAAGGAGAAACGCCGCAGGAGGCCCGGCAGCCTGCGGCGTTTGTCGTTTGCATTGGCCTCAAGCCATGCGGTCCGTCAGGGCGCCATGCGGATGCCCGTGCTATGGATCCAGCCCATCCAGCTCGAGAACAGGATGAACAGGAACAGCGCCACCGAAAAACCCACGCGCAGCATCAGCGAGCGCATCATGTTGGGCGTCTTGCCGCGGTCGCGCATCATGAAGAACAGGGCGGAGGCCAGGCTGGCGATGATCAGGATGAAGGCGACGATGATGACGAAGCGCATGGCGGGGCGGGTTGGCAGCGGAGCTTGCCGCAGTCTCGTAGTAGTGGCCGCGATGGATGACGGTGCGGCACATTATCGCACCGGCCCCGCATGCATGCCGCCGGGCATGTCGGCGCAATGAAGGCAGGCCGCCTACTCGGCGTGCTGCCGCTGGCCGCCGCGCTGGTGGTGATTGCCGTGACCGCTGCGCTTGGCAACTGGCAGCTCAACCGCGCGCACGAGAAAGAGGCGCGCGCCGCGCGGCTGCAGGCACTGGCGGCACAGCCGCCGGTGGAACTGGGCACCGCGCCGCTGTCACAAGTTGTGACGGATCGAAGGGTGCGGGTCACGGGGCGGTTCGACACGGCCCGCACCGTATTGCTGGATAATCGCCCCCACGGCGCCGGCGGGCGCAGCGGCGACAGCCGTGCCGGCTTCCTGGTGGTCACGCCGCTGGTGATTAGTCCGGCACAGGACGGTGCCGGCGCCACGCGGGCGGTGCTGGTGCTGCGCGGCTGGCTGCCGCGCGATGCGCAGGACCGCACCCGGATCGCGCCCTTTCCGACGCCCGACGGCGAGGTGACCATCGAAGGCACGGCACTGGCGGCCGTGCCGCGGGTCTATGGCCTGGGCCAGGCGGCCAGCGCCGAGGCCGGCAGCAAGATCCGCCAGAACCTGGAAATCGCCGACTACGCCGCCGAAACCGGGCTGGCGCTGCAGCCGCTGGTGGTCGCGCAGCGCAGCGATACCGGCGACGGCCTCGCTCGCGACTGGGCGCCGGCCGATGCGGGCGCGGACCGGCACTATGGCTATGCCTTCCAGTGGTTCGGCCTGGCTGCGCTGACGGTGGTATTGGTGGCGGTGCTGGGCTGGCGCACGCGCCGGCGCGCGGTATCGTCCGCGGCCCGCAACAACGCATGAACGGATGGCAGCACGACCGGGGCAGGTTCCCGGACGGGCCTGACTGCAGATGAAAAAGGACAGACGTACTCCCATGTCACAGCAAGACTCCGCCCCGGCACCCGTCGGGCCTCCCGCGATGTCGGCCTCGCCGCAGGATCCCCGCATCGACGCGCGCACGCGCCGTGGCCGCCTGCAGATGCTGATGCTGTTGCTGGTGTGCGCCTCGCCGGTGATCGCCTCCTATTTCACCTACTACGTCATCAAGCCCAGGGGCGGCGCCACCAACTACGGCGCGCTGGTCGATCCACAACGGCCGATGCCGCCGGTGCGCGTCACCGACGAGCAAGGCAACGCCGTGCCGCTGGAGCAGTACCGCGGCAAGTGGCTGCTGGTGACGGCGGATCCGTCCGCGTGCGACGAGGCCTGCGCAAAGAAGCTCTTCACCATCCGCCAGATCCGCGCCGGGCAAGGCCAGGACCGCGAGCGCATCGTGCCGGTGTGGCTGATCACCGATGACGGCAAGATCGACGAGCGCCTGAGCACCGCCTACAACGAGCCCTACGCCGGCGTGCGCTTCCTGCGCATCGACCACCAGGTGGCGCAGCAATGGCTGCCGGCCGAGCCGGGCAAGCGTGCCGAGGACACCATCTTCCTGGTGGATCCGCTCGGCAACCTGATGATGCGCTTCCCGCAGGATCCGGACCCCAAGAAGCTGAGCGGCGACCTGAAGAAGCTGCTCAAGGTCTCGCGCATCGGTTAAGGGGAAGGGCATGCTGCTGCAACTGGCCGTCATCGGCGTCCTGATCGCACTGCTGCCGCTCAGCTACGTGCTGGTCAAGGGCGATCGCAACAAATACCGCAAGCTGGTCTGGATCACCGCCTTCCTGACGCTGGACCTGATCATGTTCGGCAGCTTCACGCGGCTGACCGACTCCGGCCTGGGCTGCCCGGACTGGCCGGGCTGCTATGGACACTCCAACCCGCATGCCGCGATGGAGCCGATCCGGGCGGCCGAGACCGCGCTGCCCAGCGGTCCGGTGACGCTGATGAAGGCGTGGATCGAGATGATCCATCGCTACTTCGCCATGGCGGTGGGCGTGCTGATCATCGCGCTGATGGTGCTGGCATGGGTCAAGCGCCGCGAGCTGAAGCAATCGCCATGGTTCGCCACCGGCGTGCTGGTGCTGGTGTGCGTGCAGGGCGCATTCGGCGCGTTCACCGTGACCATGAAGCTGCAGCCGATCATCGTGGTCACGCACCTGATGCTGGGCATGGCACTGCTGGCCGCGCTGATCCAGCTGGGCTCGCGCAGCGACCCGCCGCACCCGGTCGTACCCGAGGCGGCGCGGCTGCACTGGCCGGTTCGCATCGGCTTGCTGCTGCTGGTGATCCAGATTTTCCTGGGCGGCTGGGTCAGCACCAACTACGCGGTGCTCGCCTGCACGGATTTCCCGCTGTGCAACGGCCAGCTGGTGCCCGAGATGGACTTCCGGCACGGCTTCACGCTGTGGCGCCAGCTTGGCATGACGGCCGCTGGCGACTACATCCCGCACGCTGCGCTGGTTGCGATCCAGTGGGTGCACCGGGGCTTTGCATTCGTGGTGCTGGGCTACCTGGCGTGGTTCGGCTTGCGTGCGCGCCGGCTCGACGGGCTGCACCGGCAGGCAGGCTGGCTGCTCGGCATGCTGGTGCTGCAACTGGCCACCGGGATGTCCAATATCGTGTTCGACTGGCCCCTGGTGGCGGCGGTCGCCCACAACGGCGGCGCGGCGGTGCTCCTGCTGCTGCTGGTCCGCCTCCACTACAATATAGGGCTCGCGACCCGGGCCGCCGGCGCCCCCAAAGCCATGCCGAACGCCGCCCGCGCCACATGAAAGACAAGACCCCTTCCGTGGTTACCGCTACACACCCTCATTCACTGGGCAAGCTGAGCCGGATACGGCACCTGGCCCGGCAATATGCCGCCCTGACCAAGCCGCGCGTGACGCAGCTGGCAGTCTTCTGCGCCATCATCGGCATGTTCCTGGCCACGCCCGGCATGGTGCCGTGGCGCGTGCTGATCGGCGGTGCCGCAGGCATCTGGCTGCTTGCCGGCGCCGCCTTTGCCATCAATTGCCTGGTCGAGCAGAAGATCGATGCGCTGATGCGCCGCACCGCCTGGCGCCCGTCCGCCACCGGCGAGATCACCACCCCGCAGACGCTGGTGTTCTCCGCCATCCTTGGCGGCGCTGGCATGTGGATGCTGCACGAGTTCGCCAACGACCTGACGATGTGGCTGACCTTCGCCACCTTCCTGGGCTATGCGGTGGTCTACACCATCCTGCTCAAGCCGGCCACGCCGCAGAACATCGTCATCGGCGGGCTGTCCGGCGCTATGCCGCCGGCGCTGGGCTGGGCCGCCGTCGCCGGCGAAGTGCCGGCCGAGGCCTGGTTCCTGGTGCTGATCATCTTTACGTGGACGCCGCCGCACTTCTGGGCGCTGGCGCTGTACCGGCGCGCCGACTATGCCAAGTCGGGCCTGCCGATGCTGCCGGTCACCCACGGCGAGCGCTACACGCTGCTGCATATCCTGCTGTACACGCTGATCATGATCGCGGCGACGCTGCTGCCGTTCGTCTACGGCATGAGCGGCTACATCTACCTGGTGGCCGCGCTGGCGCTGGGCGGCGGCTTCCTGGCCTATGCCTGGAAGATGTACCGCAATTACTCGGACGAGCTGGCGCAGCGCACCTTCCGCTTCTCGATCCTGTACCTGTCGCTGCTGTTCGCGGCGCTGCTGGTCGACCATTACTTCAAGTTCGTGCCGCAGGTCTGACCGGCCTTGCCACGCTGCGGGCTGCGTCATCTTGTCGCGGCCGGCGCAGCGCGGCGGCGCCATCGGCGATACTGGGTGCTTTCGCCGACCTTTCCATTGCTGATCGTTCCACACAAGCTTTCGCGCATGCCCAGACCCGCTTCCGGCCTGTTCTCAGCCTTCCGCCGCTTTTCCCTGGTTGCCGCGCTCGCGCTGGCGCTGGCAGCCTGCGGCCAGCAGAAGGCGTCGTTCCGCAATGTCGATATCAGCGGCGCGGCGGATTTCGGCAAGGATTTCTCGCTGCCCGACCACAATGGCAAAGTCCGCACCATTGCCGACTTCAAGGGCAAGGCGGTGGTGATGTTCTTCGGCTATACCCATTGCCCCGACGTATGCCCGACCACCATGGCCGAGCTCAAGGCGGTGATGGAGCAGCTGGGCCCCGATGCCGACCGCGTCCAGGTGCTGTTCGTCACGGTCGATCCGGAGCGCGACACGCAGGCGCTGCTGGCGCAGTACGTCCCAGCATTCGACCCGCGCTTCCTGGGCCTGCGCCCGGCCGACGACGCCGCGCTGCAGAAGCTGGCCAAGGACTTCAAGGTGTTCTACGCCAAGGTGCCGGGCAGCTCGCCCAACAACTACACGGTGGATCACTCGGCGGGCAGCTATGTATTCGATCCGGAAGGCCGGCTGCGGCTGTTCATCCGCCACGGCCAGGGGCCGGAGCCGATCGCGCACGACCTGAAGCAGCTGCTTTCCTGACGCCTGACGGTGCGGCATAACGTCGCACCGCTGCGATCGCAGGCAAAAAAAAGCCGGTCCACTTGGACCGGCTTTTTGCATGGGTGCCCGGCATCAGGCAAATGCCTGCAGCGCCCCTTTCATCTTCTTCATCGCCGCGGCTTCGATCTGGCGGATGCGCTCCGCCGAGACGCCGAACTCGGCGGCCAGCTCATGCAGCGTGGCGCCGCCCGAGCCGTCGTCGGCCACGTTCAGCCAGCGCGCCTCGATGATCCGGCGGCTGCGCTCGTCCAGCCGGCCCAGCGCTTCTTCCAGGCCTTCGACCTGCATGCGGTCCTGGCGCTTGGCTTCCAGCACGCGCGTGGGTTCGTTGTGGTTGTCAGCCAGGTAGGCGATGGGGGCGAATTCCTCTTCGCCGTCGTCGACCTGGCCTTCCAGCGCGAGGTCGCCGCCCGACAGGCGGGTTTCCATCTCCATTACTTCTTCCGGCTTCACGTTCAGCTCGCGCGCCACGGCCTCGACCTGCTCCGGCGTGAACGTGTGCGAACCCTGCTTGTGGCTGCGCAGGTTGAAGAACAGCTTGCGCTGGGCCTTGGTGGTTGCCACCTTGACCATGCGCCAGTTCTTCAGCACGTACTCGTGGATCTCGGCCTTGATCCAGTGCATCGCATACGAGACCAGGCGTACGCCCTGCTCGGGATCGAAGCGCTTCACGGCCTTCATCAGGCCGATATTGCCTTCCTGGATCAGGTCGGCGTGCGGCAGGCCATAGCCCAGGTACTGGCGGGCGATCGACACCACCAGTCGCAGGTGGGACATCACCAGCTGGCGGGCGGCATCGACGGAATCGTTATCGCGGAGATCGCGCGCCAGGCGCTGCTCTTCCTCCGCGGTCAGCAACGGAATTCGGTGGACAGCCTGGATATAGCTGTCGAGATTGCCCACGGTCGCCGGGAAGGTCAGCGCAAAGCTGCTCCCGCTACGGGGCGCCGTCGGCAGACGGCTAGTCGTCAGGGTTTGTTCGGCAGACAAGACTGCGTTCACTCAATCGCTCCTTTCGCATCCGGCGGTTGGGTTGCCGGGTCATGTCCCGCACGTCCTTGTGGGAACGGCGGCGGCACTGCAACACATCTTAGCACTCCATCCGGGTGAGTGCTAATTGGAGTCCCAACGGTCTTGATAGTTCCCGTCGATTGACTCACCGCATAGAATAGCAATAACGCTATGAAGCGGCTTCGGGGATACTCGTGGCTGGGTACACTCGTGTTAGAGCGAATGTGTGCCCGCCGGTTCTGCATGCCAGTGGAATGATTTGTTGCGCCAGCGGCTACACTCGACGCAAGCGGCGGCAAGCTGGCACGCTTGCCGATCTCTCATACTCCGGAGGAGCTATGTCTGCTATCGAACACTTGTTGAAACCGCATGTGCGCGACCTGGGCGATTTCACCGTGCGCCGCCTGCTGCCGGCCGCTGCGACCCAGACGGTCGGGCCATTTATCTTCTTCGACCATATGGGGCCGGTGCAGATGCCGCCGGGCGAGGGTGCCGATGTGCGCCCGCATCCGCATATCGGGCTGGCGACCGTCACATACCTGTTCGAAGGCGAGATCATTCACCGCGACAGTCTCGGCAGCGAGCAGGCGATCCGGCCGGGCGACGTCAACTGGATGACTGCCGGCCACGGCATCGTCCATTCGGAGCGCTCGCCCGATTCCGCGCGCGCCGACGGCGCGCGCCTGCACGGCATCCAGACATGGGTGGCATTGCCGCAGTCGCACGAGACCGACGAACCGTCCTTCTTCCACCATCCCGCTGCAACGCTGCCGCGCATCGAGCGGCCGGGGGTGCGCATGGTGGTGATCGCCGGCGATGCCTTCGGCAAGACTTCGCCGGTCAAGGTCTTCAGCCGCACCCTGTACGTGGCGATCGAGCTGGATGCGGGCGCGAGCGTGGAGATCCCCGCCGACCATGCCGAGCGCGGCATCTACCCGGTGGACGGCGCGGTGTCGCTGGACGGCGAGCCGCTGCCGGCCGAGCACATGGTGGTGCTGACGCCCGGGCAGCCGGCGCTGCTGATGGCGACGGCGCCTTCGCGCGTGATGCTGCTGGGAGGCGACCCGACCGACGGCCGCCGCTTCATCTACTGGAATTTCGTGGCCAGCAGCAAGGAAGCCATCGAGTCCGCTGCCAGACGCTGGGAGGACGACCAGTTTCCGCGCGTGCCGGGCGACGAGCGCGAGCGCATCCCGCTGCCGGCGCGCAAGCCCTGAACCGGGCGGTCCGGGCTCAGACCGCGCTCAGACCGCGCGTTTAGACCGGACTGGCCCAGGTGACGCGGGTGCCGAGCTTCAGGCACTCGCGGATGGCTTCGACCTGCGTGGCGATTGGCGCCGGCACCGGCACGGCGCCATCGAGCACGCGCCGGATCCATGCCGCGGTCAGGCCGGCATCATTGCCGGGCGGCAGATCCGGCACTTCGGCCAGCGATCCGCCGGAGGGATCGACCAGCGTCTGCTGGTGCCCTTCATGCAGCCAGTCGATGCGGCCGCTGCGGCGCGCATCGGCCACCACTTCGCCTTCGGTGCCGCGTGCCAGCAGCACGTTGGCCGGCTCGTGAGAGAAATAGTCGGTCAGCGTCTCGCGGTATTCCGGGTGGGTATAGCTATACAGCCGCAAGCCTTCAGCCGGCGCGTGCTCGCCCACCGGCTGCAGCATCTTGGCCACGGTATGCGACGAGTTGCGCAAGCCGATCACGGTGCGCCGCTCCAGCAGCTGCGACAGGCCCGGCGACAGCACATCGACCGGCAGCACCGCCAGCGGGCCGTCGCCGCCGGTCTCGCGCAGCCGTGCCGAGGCTTCGGCCGTGCTGGCGCACAGGGGAATGCCCAGCGCCTCGAACAGGGTCATGCTGGTGATGCGGTCATTGAAGACGCGCGTCCCGTGCACCAGTACGGGGATGCCGTCGCGAGCCAGCAGCAGCGCCAGCAGCGGCACCAGGTTTGGCTGCTTGCGTGCGCCGTTGTAGCTGGGGATCACTACCACCTGGCGCTCGGGCGGCGCGGGCAGCGGCTGGCAGTGCGCATGGGCGGCCTCGAGCATGCCGGCCAGTTCGTGCGGGGCCTCGCCCTTGATGCGGTAGGCCATCAGGATCGCGCCCAGCTCCAGGTCGGACACGCGCCCAGCCAGCATCGCGTCGAACAGGGTCTTGGCGTCGTCGCGCGGCAGCGCGCGCGCGCCGTTGACGCCACGGCCGACTTCCTTGATATAGCGGGCGGCGGAAAACGGGTTGGCTGGCGTGGTCATGGCGGCTTGGGGGAGGAGTCTGTTCTGGGTTCATGATAGCGGAGCAGCGCCGTCGCGCCCATCGCCGCCCGTTGCCACGGACGAGCGCGACGGCGGGGAGCACGCTCAGGCTGCTTCCTGGAGCGCGGGATTGCGCTGCTTGCGGTAGAGAAAGTCCAGCACCGCGGTACGGCAGGCGTGGTAGTCCTTGTCGTCGGCCAGCGCCACGCGGTCGCGCGGGCGCGGCAGGTCCACCCTGAGGATCTCGCCGATGGTGGCGGCCGGGCCGTTGGTCATCATCACGATGCGGTCGGCGAGCAGCACGGCCTCGTCGACATCGTGCGTGACCATCACCACCGTGCTGCGCGTGCGCGCCACGATCTTGATCAGTTCGTCCTGCAGGTGTGCGCGGGTCAGGGCATCGAGCGCGCCGAAGGGTTCGTCCATCAGCAGCACCTTGGGCGCCATCGCCAGCGCGCGGGCAATGCCGACGCGCTGCTTCATGCCGCCGGAGATCTCGTGCGGATACTTGCCCTCGGCGTGCGTCAGGCCCACGAGTGCCAGCGTCTCGTGCGTGCGCGTCTTCAGTTCAGCCTTGCCTTCGCTGGCACCGAACACACGCTCCACGCCCAGGTAGACGTTCTCGAAGCAGGTCAGCCACGGCAGCAGCGAATGGTTCTGGAACACCACGGCGCGCTCCGGCCCGGGTCCGGCGATCTCGCGCCCGGCGCAGATCAGCGCGCCGGTGGTCGGCGTGGCCAGCCCCGCGATCAGGTTCAGCAGCGTGGACTTGCCACAGCCGGAGTGGCCGATCAGCGTAATGAACTCGCCCTCGGCGATCTGAAGGTTGATGTCGCGCAGGGCGACGAACGGCCCTTTGCGCGTCTTGAAGGTCTGTCCGACGTTCTCGATGCTGACGAACTTGTCCATGGCGTCTCTCCCTCGCTTTTAGTTGGCGCCGTAGCTGAAGCGCCGTGCCAGTGCCAGCAATGCATGCTCGAGCATCAGTCCGATGATGCCGATCACGAAGATCGCGATCACGATGTGCTCGACCTTCAGGTTGTTCCACTCGTCCCACAGCCAGAAGCCGATGCCGGTGCCGCCGGTCAGCATCTCGGCCGCGACGATCACCAGCCACGCCGTGCCGATCGACAGCCGCACGCCGGTCAGCATGTAGGGCAGCACCGCGGGAAACAGCACCCGCGTGAACACCTTCCATTCCGACAGGTCAAGCACGCGCGCCACGTTCAGGTAGTCCTGCGGCACGCGCGTGACGCCTACCGCGGTGTTGATCACCATCGGCCAGATCGAGCAGATGAAGATGGCCCAGATCGCCGCCGGGTTGGCAGCCTTGAACAGCAGCAGCCCGATCGGCAGCCACGCCAGCGGCGAGACCGGCCGCAGCAGGCTGATCACGGGCGACGCCATCGCGTTCAGGAATGCAAAGCGCCCGATCAGGAAGCCCGCCGGAATGCCGATCACGGCGGCCAGGCCGAAGCCCGCGGCCACGCGCGCCAGCGACGCCAGCACATTCCAGCCGATGCCCTGATCGTTGGGGCCGTTGCGGTAGAACGGGTCGGAGAACAGCGGCACCGCCGCGTTCCACGTTGCACCCGGCGTCGGAATCGCCGGGATCAGTGTGGCGATGCCGTGCCAGGCCATCACGAACACGGCAAAGCCCAGGATCGGCGGCACGGCCTTGAGCACCAGCGCGCCGAGCAGGTCTTGGCGTTGTGCGTGGCGTTGTGCGCGCCGTTCCTGCGCGGCGATTTCCAGCTCGCGCCGCCGTGCGCGTTCCTTGATGTCGGTGTCGGTGGCGGCGACATTGGCAGCATTGGCGCCTTCAGGCGCGGTGTGGGCGATGGCATTCACATCGGGCTCCTTTATCCAGGGGCGCTGCGGATCGGTGGGGTGGTGGCGGCCTGTGGTCAAGCGTTCTGCGCGCCGGCCTTGATCTTGAAGCCGTCGGCATACGCCTTCGGGTCCTTGGTGGCATCCCAGACCACGCCGTCGATCAGCTTTGCGGTACGGAAGTCGCCCTTGGGCAGCGGCACCTGCGCCGCGGTGGCGGCCTGCCTGAAGATGTCGATGCGGTTGACCTGCTTCGCCACGGCCAGGTAGTCGGGGTGCTCCTTGAGCAGGCCCCAGCGCTTGTGCTGGGTCAGGAACCACATGCCATCGGACAGGAACGGGTAGTTGGCGCTGCCCTGGTAGAACTTCATGGCATCGGGATCGTCCCAGGTCTTGCCCAGGCCGTTGCTGTAGCGGCCAAGCATGCGGTCCAGGATGATGTCCATGTCGGTGTTGACGTAGGACTTGGCGGCGATGGTCTCGGCGGTCTTGCGGCGGTTCGAGGCCGAAGCGTCGATGAACTTGGACGCTTCCAGCACCGCAGCCACCATCGCGCGCGCGGTGTTGGGGTACTTCTGCACGAATTCCGCGGTGGTGCCGAGCGTCTTCTCCGGATGGTTCTTCCAGATCGACTGGGTGGTCTCGGCGGTAAAGCCGATCTTGTCGGCGATGGCGCGCGCGCCCCAGGGCTCGCCCACGCAGAAGCCGTCCATGTTGCCCACGCGCATGTTGGCCACCATCTGCGGCGGCGGCACGGTGATGGCCTTGGCGTCCTGCATCGGGTTGATGCCGTTGGCCGCGAGCCAGTAGTACAGCCACATCGCGTGCGTGCCGGTGGGGAAGGTCTGCGCGAAGGTGTAGTCGCGCTTTTCCTTCATCATCAGCGCCTTCAGGCTGGCACCGTCGCGCACGCCTTTCTCGGCCAGCTTGGACGACAGCGTGATGGCCTGGCCGTTGTAGTTCAGGTTCATCAGGACCGCCATGTCTTTCCTGGGGCCGCCGATGCCGAGCTGCACGCCGTAGATCAGGCCGTACAGCACGTGCGCGGCGTCGAGCTCGCCGTTGACCAGCTTGTCGCGCACGCCGGCCCACGAGGCTTCCTTGGTCGGCGTGATCTTGATCCCGTACTTCTTGTCGAGGCCGAGCGTGGACGCCATCACCACCGAGGCGCAGTCGGTCAGCGGGATGAAGCCGATGCGCACGTCGGTCTTCTCGGGGGCGTCGGAGCCCGCCGCCCACGCCCCGGCGCGCACCAGCGGATCGACCAGCGTCATCACGCTGGCGCCGGCGATGGTCGCCAGCGCGCGGCGGCGGCCGCTGCTGGCCGGCACCGCGTCGGCTGCGGCCGCCGAGGCGGCTTCGGAGGCGTTCACCGCCGCGTGCAGCGGCTTGGCAATCCTGAGGCGAGAGGGCATTGCGAAACTCCAAGAAAAAAGCGTCCCCGTCCGTGCCGGCTTCGCCAGAAGACGGGTACGGTGCAGGGACGCCGTTGTCCATGGCGTGACGCAGCCTGCGTTGGCTGGGTCCGCCTAAATTGTGATCGGCCGCCGTTGGCCGATGCCTGCATATCGCAAGGCGTGTGCCAGCCTGTGCGGTGCAACATTTCGGGGCGGAACCGTGCCGGCGGAGTGATGCTTCGGGATGAAATGAGCGAACGCGGTGCGTGCGCCGGCTGCGCTGCCGCATCCCGGGGCAGAGCCGAGGACGGCGGGGCGCGAAGGATTCGCTTTGGGGCAGCGCCAGTATCGTGCATTGCACCAGCCGCGGGCTGTGGCGCCCCGCGGCCGGCAGGCGGGCGTTCAGCCCATGACGTCGATCACGCGCTGGGCTGCATCGACCAGCTTCAGGCCGCGCTCCATCGCCATGCTGCGCAGGCGCTTGTAGGCCTCGTCCTCGGTGATGCCGCGCGCCTGCATCAGCAGGCCCTTGGCGCGCTCGACCACCTTGCGCTCGGCCAGCTTGAGGCGGGTGGCGTCGAGTTCGGCGCGCAGTTGCTGGTCCAGCTCGAAGCGGGCATAGGCGACGTCGAGCACCGTCTTGACGCGCTCGGCGCGCAGGCCGTCGACGATATAGGCGGTGATGCCCGCCGACAGCGCGGCCTTGATGCGCTGGCTGTCGTCGTTGTCGGTGAACAGCACAATGGGGCGCGGCGCATGCTGGGTCGAGACGCAGACGTGCTCGATGGTGTCGCGCGCGGCCGATTCCGAGGCGATGATCAGCATGTCGGGCTGGGTCGCGGTGATCACGTCCGGCAGCCGCAAGTCGGCATCGACGATCTGGATCTCGCTGAAGCCCGCGCTGACCAGTCCGTTGCGGATGGTCTCGACGTTGAGTGGGTTACCGTCAAGGGGATCGCGCACCAGCAGGATACGCAGCGCCCGACCGGCGGCGGGGGCAGGCGTCGATGGCGATGGGGGCGGATGGCGTCGGGTCATGGCTTGATTCTGTTGCAGTGCGCCATGCAAGATTCGCGCCGGGTTCGGCGGTCCACGCCGCACTGCCGTGGTGCAGAGTGGTCGCGGGCCCGCCTGGATTCATTGTATGCCGTCGTACGCAGCCCACCGCGCGCGGTGTATCCTGTGGCCCTGCCGCGCCGGGGGCGTCTGCTGGCGACGCCGCGATGCACACCCTCGCATCCCGGCTGCGGGACCGATCAGAAAAAATCTGGAGAGATGCATGACCGAATTCGTGTTCGCCCCGCCGGCCCCCGTTGGGGTGCCGGTGCGTGGCAGCGACGCTAGCTTCCCGGTCCGCCGCGTGTACTGCGTCGGCCGCAACTATGCTGCCCATGCCCGCGAAATGGGCTCGGACCCCGACCGCGAACCGCCGTTCTTCTTCTGCAAGCCGGCCGACGCGGTCAGCTACGTCGCCGACGGCACCGAAGGGGCGTTCCCGTACCCGCCGGGCACCAGCAACTGCCACTATGAAGTGGAGCTGGTGGTGGCGATCGGCACGGGCGGGCGCGACATCCCGGTGGAAAGCGCCGCGCAGCACGTGTTCGGCTACGCCGTGGGCCTGGACATGACCCGCCGCGACCTGCAGAACGAGTCCAAGAAAACCGGCCGCCCCTGGGAAACCGGCAAGGCCTTCGACAAGTCGGCGCCGATCGGCCCGATCGTGCCGGTCTCGGCCATCGGCCATCCGCAGAAGGGCGAAGTGACGCTGTCGGTCAACGGCGTGGAGAAGCAGCGCGGCGACCTGTCGGACCTGATCTGGTCGGTGCCGGAGATGGTGTCGTACCTGTCCAGGCTGTTCGAGTTGCAGCCGGGCGACCTGATCTTCAGCGGTACGCCTGAAGGCGTGGGCCCGGTGGTCAAGGACGATGTCATGCAATGCCACGTCGGCGGCGTGGGCGACCTCACCATCAAGGTAGTCTGATCCGATGCTCAAGCTCTACAGCTACTTCCGCAGCTCAGCCTCGTTCCGCGTGCGCATCGCGCTGGAACTGAAGGGGCTGCCGTACGAATACGTGCCGGTGCACCTGCTCAAGGACGGCGGCCAGCAGCTCAAGCCCGAATTCCGCGCGGTGAACCCTGACGGCCTGGTGCCGGCGCTGGCCGACGACGGCAACGTGCTGCAGCAATCGCTGGCCATCGTCGAATACCTGGACGAAGTCCATCCCGAGCCGAAGCTGCTACCCGGCACGGCGCTGGACCGCGCCTATGTGCGCGGGCTGGCGCAGGAAATCGCGTGCGAGATCCATCCGCTGAACAACCTGCGCGTGCTCAAGTACCTGAAGCACAAGGTGGGTGTGACCGACGAGGTCAAGGACGCGTGGTACCGCCACTGGATCGAGCTGGGCTTCGAGTCGCTGCAGGCCAACCTGGCGCGCGGCGGCAAGGCGGGGCGCTTCTGCCTTGGCGATACGCCGACGCTGGCCGATATCTGCCTGGTGCCGCAGGTGTTCAATGCGCAGCGCTTCAATGTCGACGTGAGCCGCTATCCGGCGATCGCGAGGATCTACGAAGCGTGCATGGCGATGGAGGCGTTCCAGAAGGCGGAGCCGAAGGCGCAGCCGGACGCGGAGTGAGCGTGTTGCTTTGATGTGCTGAGGGTTTGCTCCCCTCTCCCGCTTGCGGGAGAGGGGCAGGGGTGAGGACTGGAGGGTCTCAACGGCTGACGCCTGTGGGTTCAAACCGCTGGCCTCGCTTCACGTGGTTCCTTGCTAGACCACCCCTCACCCCAACCCTCTCCCCATGAGGGGAGAGGGAGAACACCTTGCTAAGGCTAGCACGGGCGGCTTGGGAGCACCCAAAACCGTTGGCATCGGCGTTGTTCTGGATGCTTATCCCAGAAGCGCTTCGGCGAATTCCTCCGCCTTGAACGGCTGCAGATCCTCCACCTTCTCGCCCACGCCGATGAAGTACACCGGCACCGGGCGCTGGCGTGCGATCGCCGCCAGGATGCCGCCCTTGGCTGTCCCGTCCAGCTTGGTCACGACCAGGCCGGTCAGCCCCAGCGCATCGTCGAAGGCGCGGGTTTGCTGCAGCGCGTTCTGGCCGGTATTGGCGTCGATCACCAGCAGCACCTCATGCGGCGCGGTCGGCATGGCCTTGCTGATGACGCGCTTGACCTTCTTCAGCTCTTCCATCAGGTGCAGCTGCGTCGGCAGGCGGCCGGCGGTATCGGCCATCACGATGTCGATGCCGCGCGCCTTGGCCGCGTTCACCGCGTCGAAGATCACCGCGGCGGGGTCGCCGCTTTCCTGCGCCACCACCGTGACGTTGTTGCGCTCGCCCCAGATCGTCAGCTGTTCGCGCGCGGCGGCGCGGAAGGTATCGCCGGCGGCCAGCAGCACCTTCTGGTCGAAGCGCTGGAAGTGCTTGCACAGCTTGCCGATGCTGGTGGTCTTGCCGGCGCCGTTGACGCCCGCGATCATCATCACCAGCGGCTGTTCGCGGCCCAGCGCCATGGTCTTTTCCAGCGGGCGCAGCAGGTCGGTCAGAAGCGTCTTGAGCGCGGCCTTGACGCCTTCGGCCGATTCGATGCGCTCGGACCTGACCCGCTTGCGCAGCTCGGCGAGCAGATATTCGGTGGCTTCCACGCCCGCGTCGGCCATCAGCAGCGCGGTCTCCAGCTCCTCGAACAGCGCCTCGTCGACCTTGACGCCGACGAACAGCGTGCCGATGTTGCGGCTGGTCTTGGACAGGCCGGTACGCAGCCGCTGCATCCATCCTTGCCGGGCTTCGGCGCTGGTGGCGGGCGGGGGGACCAGTTCAAGCGTTTCGATGGTGGCGGCCTCGGGCGCGGCCTGGGACACGGCCACGGGGGCCGGCGCCGGGGGCGGCACCTGGGCGGGGACTGGTGTCGGCGTCGGGACCGGAGCCGGGGTAGGGGCCGGGGCAGGCGTGGGGGTGGGCGCGGGCGCCTCCAGCGGCGCGGGTGCCGGCGCTGGCGTTTCGACGGACGCGGGCTCGGCCTTGCGCTTCTTCCAGAAACTAAACATTGGGGAATGGAGTCAATACCGGGGCCGCTACCCTGGTGGCACACTGCCGGCAGGCGACCGGTTAATAATCAAGGGCTTACGCTGACATCGCGAAGGTCGGGGAGAACCCGTTGTGGTCCCGGCCGGCGATTGCGTATAGTTCGCTACATCAGTTCGCTACATGGCTGATCCGCGCGCGCATGCCGCCCGCGCGGATCGATCGGCAAAATTCTAGCAGACGGGGTCGCATGAACCATTGCGCTGTCCTGACCGCGGCGGGCGCCGAAGGTGCCCAAGCACGCATCCAACGGCATTCCCAGCCTACGTCCTCAGCACTTCCAGCCGGCGCCGCGCGCCTGGCGCGGCGCATCGTCCCGGCGTTGCTGCTCGGCCTGCTCCCCTGGTCATTGCCGGCCGGCGCCCAAGGCGTGGTCGGATCGCCGATGCCTTCCGCGCAGACCGCGCCCGCCGGCGCCACCGCGCATGGCACCACCGAATACCGGCTCTCCAACGGCCTGCGGCTGATCGTCAAGGAAGACCACCGGGCGCCCACGGTGGCGCACCAGATCTGGTACCGCGTCGGCGGCATCGACGAGGTCAGCGGCACCACGGGCGTGGCCCACATGCTCGAGCACATGATGTTCAAGGGCACGCCCAAGGTCGGCGTGGGCGAGTTCTCCAAGCAGGTGGCGGCACTGGGCGGGCGCGAGAACGCCCTGACCAACCGCGACTTCACCATGTACTACCAGCAGATCGGCAAGCAGTACCTGCCGAAGATGATGGAGCTGGAGGCCGACCGCATGGCCAACCTCATCATCAAAAAGGACGAGTTCGACCGCGAGATGAAGGTGGTGATGGAAGAGCGCCGCCTGCGCACCGACGACTCGTCGCGCGGCACCGTCTATGAGCAACTGCTCGCCACCGTCTATACCGCGGCGGCGTATCGCCATCCGGTGATCGGCTGGATGGACGACCTGGTCAATATGCGGGTCGAGGACGTCAAGGACTGGTACCGCCAGTGGTACGTGCCGAACAACGCGATGGTGATCGTCACCGGCGACGTCAAGGCCGAGGAAGTGCGCGCGCTCGCCCAGCGCTACTACGGCAAGCTCAAGCCGCGCACGCTGCCGCTGCGCAAGGACCAGGAAGAGCCGGAGCAGAAGGGCATCAAGCGCATCTGGGTCAAGGCACCGGCCGAGAACCCGTACATGGTGATGGCATACAAGGTGCCGCGGCTGCGCGATGTCGAGAAGGACGTCGACCCGTACGCGCTGGAAGTCCTGGCGGCCGTGCTCAACGGCTACGACAATGCCCGCCTGACGCGCGAACTGGTGCGCGAGCAGCGCCTGGCCGACGACGTCAACGTCGGCTACGACAGCATCAACCGCGGCGAGTCGCTGTTCGTCCTCGACGGCACGCCCGCGGCCGGCCACAGCACCGACGAGATCGAGCGCGCCCTGCGCGCCGAGATCCAGCGCATTGCCAAGGAAGGGGTCTCGCCGGAAGAGCTCAAGCGGGTCAAGGCGCAGGTGGTGGCCGGGCAGATCTACAAGCGCGATTCGGTGTTCGGGCAAGGCATGGAGATCGGCGTATCCGAGATTTCTGATCTCTCGTGGCGCCAGATCGACCGTATGCTCGACAAGATCAAGGCCGTCACGCCGGCGCAGGTGCAGGCAGTCGCCTCGAAGTATTTCAACGACGATAACCTGACCGTGGCCACGCTGGTGCCGCAGCCGATCGATCCGAACAAGCCCAAGACCCAGGCCCCGTCGGGCCTGCGCCACTGAGGAACGACCATGTCCCAGTCCGCCACTTCATTCAATGCGCGGCCCCGCACGCTGCGCATGCTGGCCGGCGCGGCGCTCGGCGCCGCCATGCTGCTGGCCGCGCAGCTGGCCCAGGCCGCGATCCCGATCGAGCACTGGACCGCATCCACCGGCGCGCGCGTGTACTTTGTCCACAGCCCGTCGATCCCGATGCTCGACGTCAATATCGACTTCGATGCCGGCAGCCGCTATGACCCGCCCGGCAAGGCCGGCCTGGCGACGCTGACGGCGGCGCTGCTGGACAAGGGCGCGGGCGCGCAGGACGGCCAGCCGGCCCGTGACGAGGCGCAGATTGCCGACGCCTTTGCCGATACCGGAGCGGCTTTCGGCGGCGCGGCGGGCGGCGACCGCGGCGGCATCGGGCTGCGCACGCTGACCGCGCAACTCGAGCTGGACCAGTCGGTGGCGCTGGCCGCGCAGCTGATCAAGGCGCCGACCTACCCGGACGCCGTGGTCGGGCGCGAGAAGCAGCGCCTGATCACCGCCATCCGCGAGGCCGACACCAAGCCGGGGGTGATTGCCGACAAGGCGCTGTCCAGGGCCATGTACCCGGACCATCCCTACGGCATCGCGGCTACGCCGGAGAGCGTGCAGTCGATCACGCGCGATGACATCGCCAGATTCTGGCGCGACAACTACGGCGCGCAGCGCGCGGTGGTGACGCTGATCGGCGCCATCGACCGCAAGCAGGCCGAAGCCCTTGCCGAGCGGCTTACGAGCGGGCTGCCGCAGGGCAGTGCCGCCCCGGCGCTGCCGCAGGTCAAGCTCAACATCCCGGCCAGCGAGCAGCGCCTGCCGCATCCGGCGCAGCAATCGAGCGTGGCCATCGGCCAGCCGTCGATCGCGCGCGGCGACCCTGACTACTTCGCGCTGCTGGTGGGCAACTACGTGCTTGGCGGCGGCGGTTTCAGTTCGCGCCTGACCGACGAGGTGCGCGAGAAGCGCGGACTGACCTACGGTGTCGACAGCTATTTCGCGCCGTCGAAACAGCCGGGGCCGTTCGGCATCAGCCTGCAGACCAAGAAGGCGCAGACCGATGAAGCGCTGGCATTGGTGCGCCAGGTGCTGGCGCGCTTTGTCGCGGAAGGGCCGACCGACAAGGAACTGCGCGCGGCCAAGGACAACCTGATCAACGGCTTCCCGCTGCGCATCGACAACAACCGCAAGCTGCTGACGAACGTTGCCAATATCGGCTGGTACGGACTGCCGCTGGACTATCTTGACACCTGGACCGCGCAGGTCGGCAAGGTCACCCGCGAGCAGGTCAGGGCGGCCTTCCAGCGCCATGTGCGCCCGGACGGCATGGCCACGGTGATCGTCGGCGGCCCGGTGGGAAGCGCGCCGACCGCATCGCGGAAGTGATGCAGGCGCCTCAACGCGCGGGTCCGCCTATGCGCGCGGCCTCACGCGTGGCTGCGGCGAACCGTCCCGCAGGCTCTACAATCACGGGATGAATTCGCGTTCCCGATTGCCTTCGCCCGCTCCCGGCGGGCGTACTCCTTCTTCCGCGCCGGCCGCTGCCGCCGGCGGACGTTCTCCCGCAGCCCCTCCGCGCCCGGTGCCGCGCCAGGCGCCGTCCCAGGTCCGCATCATCGGCGGGCGCTGGAAGCGTACGCTGCTGCCGGTGCCGGACGCTCAGGGTTTGCGTCCGACGCCCGACCGCGTGCGCGAAACCCTGTTCAACTGGCTCGGCCAGGACCTGTCGGGGCTAGCCTGCCTGGACCTGTTCGCCGGCTCCGGCGCGCTCGGCTTCGAAGCCGCCTCCCGCGGCGCGGCTGCAGTAACGCTGGTGGAATTCAACCCGCGCGCAGCCAGGCAGCTGCGCGACAACCAGTACCGGCTCGATGCCAGCCAGGTGCGCGTCGTGCAGGGCGATGCCTTTACGGTCGCGGCGCAGTTGCCCGACGGCAGCTTCGACGTGGTGTTCCTGGACCCGCCCTTTGCCGAGGACTGGATCGGCCCGTCGCTGGAGCATGCCGCGCGGCTGCTGCGGCCCGGTGGCGCCGTCTATGTCGAAACCGACCATGTGCTGACCGGCGTCGACGCCCCGGTCCCGGCATCGCTTGAGATCGTGCGCCATGCGCGCGCCGGCGCGGTGCATTTCCATCTGCTGCAGCACCGCCAGCACCCACAGCACGGCAACGGCGCCGGTTGACGGCCTGCTCCGGGATTGCGCGAAGCTCCAGTTTCGCCATGCGCTAAGGGCACCTTCCCGATTGCGGAACGGATTCTTGGGTGCAGTGCCGCAAAACGGTGTGCCGCCCGCCTTCCAAGTGGCGCATTTAGGGTTACACTACGCCGCTGTCACAACGCTCGCGACGCAGCACCCGCGCCGGTCCGGCCGGCGAACGAGGCGGCCACAACGGCCGGCAGCGGGCAGATCAAGGAGGAAGTATGGTCATCGCGGTCTATCCCGGCACCTTCGATCCAATGACCCGGGGACACGAGGATCTGGTCCGCCGTGCGTCGAACATCTTCGACGAACTGGTGGTCGGCGTGGCGCACAGCCCCAACAAGCGCCCGTTCTTTTCGCTCGACGAGCGCATCGGCATTGCCCGCGAAGTGCTCGGGCACTATCCCAACGTCCGCGTGGAAGGATTCGCCGGGCTGCTCAAGGACTTCGTGCGCAAGAACAATGCGCGCGTGATAGTGCGCGGCCTGCGCGCGGTGTCCGACTTCGAGTACGAATTCCAGATGGCGGGCATGAACCGCTACCTGCTGCCCGACGTGGAAACCATGTTCCTGACCCCGTCGGACCAGTACCAGTTCATCTCCGGCACCTTCGTGCGCGAGATCGCGGTGCTGGGCGGCGATGTCAGCAAGTTCGTGTTCCCGTCGGTGGAGCGCTGGCTGCAAGAGAAAATCGCCAAACCGGAATAAAATACGGCTTCAGACACGTCAGACCGCGGCCAGTCGGGCGCGGGCGTGTCCGCAGGAAGGAAACACCATGGCGCTGATGATCACCGACGACTGCATCAACTGCGACGTTTGTGAACCCGAGTGCCCGAACGAAGCCATTTCGATGGGGCCCGAGATCTATGAAATCGACCCCAACAAGTGCACCGAGTGCGTAGGACACTTCGACGAGCCGCAATGCCAGCAGGTCTGCCCGGTCGCCTGCATCCCCAAGGATCCGAACCGGGTGGAGTCGCAAGAGGTGCTGATGCAGCGCTACCGGCTGCTGACCGCGGCCAAGCACGCTGCCTGATCGGCTGGCCGTCGGCCCGCATCGCTTCGCACCACGCCGCACCAAGTCGCACTGCACTCAGAGGTAAAAAAAGCCCCCGTCACCGCAAGGTGGCGGGGGCTTAACTTTTCCCCAGTTACTACGGTACTACGACACTACACGGTACAACGCGGTCACGCACCCATCGGCTTGCCATCCGTGCGGCGCACGACGATGGTCGACGAGCGCGGCGGCTTGGCGGCGTCCGGCCACTGGCCGGTCGGGTGCTGGATGTTGATGAAGCAGGTGGTCAGGTCCGGCGTGTAGGCGATGCCGGTGATCTCGCAACCCTTCGGTCCCACCAGGAAGCGCTTCGACTGCCCCGTCGGCGAGATGTAGTACATGCTGTTGTTGCCGAAGGTGTTGGTGTAGGTCGAGCTGGTGCTGGAGTCGGTCTGCACCCACAGGCGGCCCTTCGGGTCCACGCGCAGGCCGTCCGGGCTCGAGAAGGTATCGCCGTTGATGTTGCCCTTCAGGTTGTCCGTGGCCAGCGACGGGTCGCCGGCCTGCAGCAGGATGCTCCAGGTGAAGGTGGTGGCCAGCGGCGAGTCGCCGGCTTCCTTCCACTGGACGATGTGGCCGTGCAGGTTCTGCACGCGCGGGTTGGCGGCGTCGGTTTGCTGGCGGCCGCTGTTGTTGGTCAGCGTGCAGTAGACGGTCTTGTCCAGGCCGACCGTGATCCATTCCGGGCGGTCCATCAGCGTGCCGCCGGCCACGCGCGCGGCCGCCTTGGTGTTGACCAGCACGTCGGCCTGCGTGGCGAAGTCGACCGTGGTCGGTGCCGGTGCGGTGGCGAACTGGGTCCAGTTGCCCGGATCCGAGGCGCCGACGGTCAGGCCGTTCTTGCCTTGCGTCAGCTCGATCCACTGCCCGCTGCCGTCGGCGTTGAACTTCGCCACGTACAGCGTGCCGCTGTCCAGCAGGTTGGCGTTGGCGGCGCGATCGTTGGGGTCGAACGCCTTGCTCGGGATGAACTTGTAGATGCAGCCCGGCGTGCCGTCGTCGCCCATGTAGAAGGCCACGTTGTTGCCGGTGTCGGTCATGAAGGCAACGTTCTCATGGTCGAAGCGGCCCATCGCGGTGCGCTTGGCCGGCGCGCCCAGCGTGCCGTACGGGTCGATCTCGACGACCCAGCCGTAGCCCTTCTCGTCCTGGATCGGATCCAGGTAGTTGTCCGTGCTTTCTTCGCAGGTCAGGTAGGTGCCCCAGGGCGTGTACCCGCTTGAGCAGTTGTTCAGCATGCCAACCACGGTCGGGCCCACCACCGGAGCGGCCGGACCACCCACGCGGTACAGCGTGTTGCCGGTGTAGCGCTTGTTGTAGATCGAGTCGCGCTTGACCTGCCACTTGCCGCTGGCAGCCAGTTCGACCTCGATCACCGAGATGCCGACCGCCGACAGCGCGATGCGCTTCTGCTCCGGCGTGGCGGTGCCTGCGCTGTAGGTGCCGCCGGCGAACAGGATGTTGTAGTCCGGCAGTTCGTGGTTGATGGCGAGCAGGCCGCCCTTCTGCGGATCGACACCCGACAGCGCGAAGAAGTGCATGCCGTCGTGGTTGCCGCCGGCCTGGCGCTCGGTTTCGGCCGACGACTGGAACGCGCCGGCATAGCCGGTGGCGCCGGCCTCGACCGGGTCGCCGGCGGAAAATAGCACGTCGACGCTGTAGCCGTTCGGCACGACCACCGCGTCGGCGGTCGACTTGGCGACCGGCTCGAAGGTGACCTCATAGCTCGGCGTGACCGCGCCAGGTGCCGGACCGGGGGCCGGCGCCGGAGCGGGGGCAGGTGCGGGCGCCGGCGCAGGATCGTCGCCACCACCGCAGGCGGCCAGCAGGCCGCTGCCGAAGGCGGAGAACAGCGACAGGCCCACGCCGCCGCGCAGCACGCGGCGGCGGGCCGGGTTGGCCGCAACGATGTCTTCCAGCCGCTGGCCGGGCACGTCAACGTCAGGCTTGGCAGCACGGCCGGCGGCGCGCGCTTCATCGGTCAGGTACGACATGGGCTTTCCTCTCTTGCGGGTTTGTCATGCGCGCCGGCTACGATATGATGCCGGCGCGGTGGAAACCCCGCAATGTAGGGACTGCCCATGGAAGTTTGATGACAGCTTGTCTGCAACATAAGAGTTGCAGCGCGCCAACGACAAACGGGCCGCGTGTGCGGCCCGTGTCACATGGATGTCGCAGGAATGTGCCTGCGCTGCCCACCTTCAGCGAGTGGTGTGCAGCTGCGCCATCGCGCGTTCGGCATCGCCGCGCGCCAGCAGCCCCAGCGGATCGATGCTGCGGTCGATGGCCGCCTCGATCGCCTCCTGCTCCTCTTTGCGCGGCGGCTTGAGCACGAAGTTGACTACGTCCTCGCGGCCAGCGCCGGCGCCGCCAGGCGCATTGCGCGGATGGCCAACGCCGATGCGCAGCCGCCAGTAGTCTTGCGTGGTCAGGTGGGCCGAGATGTCCTTGAGGCCATTGTGGCCGCCCGCGCCGCCGCCACGCTTGAGCTTGACGGTGCCGGACGGCAGGTCCATCTCGTCATGGGCGACGACGATCTCGTCGGGCAGGATCTTGTAGAAGCGTGCCAGCGAGACCACGGCCAGCCCCGAGCGGTTCATGAAGGTCGAGGGCTTGAGCAGCCAGATGTCCTGGTCCCACAGCCGCGCGCGCGCGGCCAGCCCGTGAAAGCGGCCTTCCACGCGCAGCGTGGCGCCGCCCATGCGGGCAAGCTGGTCCACCAGCCAGAAGCCGGCGTTGTGCCGGGTGGCCTCGTATTCCGCACCGGGATTGCCGAGGCCGACGATGAGCTTGATCATGCGATTGACTGAGTCGTTGGCGCGCAGGACTGCGCCACAGGCGCCAAGGATACCGAAAATCCAGCCAGGTGCCGGTTCGGCGGGGTCGAAAAAAAACCGCCGCGAAGGGCGGCGGTTTTCTCAGTGGCGCGGCCCGGAAGCCGCGCCCGCTGCAGCAGCAGCTCAGGCAGCCGGCGTTTCGCCTTCGCCCTCGGCAGCGCCTTCGGCGGCCGAAGCGGCGCCAGCCGGCAGCGAGATGCTGGCGATGGCGGGGTTCTCGTCACCGTGGGTGATGACGGTCACGCCCTTCGGCAGCTTCAGGTCGGCCAGGTGCAGGGTCTGGCCCAGTTCCATCGCGCCGACGTCCACTTCGATGAACTCGGGCAGGTCGGCCGGCAGGCACGATACTTCCAGGTCGTTGACGATGTGGTTGACCAGGCCGTGGCCCAGCTTCACGCCAGGAGCGGTTTCCTGGTTCATGAAGTGCAGGGGCACCTTGACGTGGATCTTGTCGTTGGCCGACACGCGCTGGAAATCGACGTGCAGCACCAGCGGCTTGAACGGGTGCATCTGGAATGCGCGCAGCAGGGCCTTTTCCGACTTGCCAGCGACTTCCAGGTCCAGGATCGACGAGTGGAACGCTTCCTTCTTCAGGGCGTGCCACAGCGCGTTGTGATCCAGTTCGATCATCTTCGGCTCGGCGGCGCCGCCGTAGATGATGCCGGGGGTCTTGCCCGAATTGCGCAGGCGGCGGCTCGCACCCGTACCCTGTACGCTACGCTCGAAAGCGACAACTTTCATGATGACTCCAAAAGTAAAGAAGGCCGTCCGCGACCAGACAGCCTCGTTGCGGCGTGAAAAACAGAATCAGCGCCGATCAAGTCACGCTGGCCGCCGCAAAACGGCTGCCAACGCAGCAAAGCATTAAATTCTATCAGGAACCCGCAAACAGCGACATGATCGAGTCGCCCTTGACGATGCGGGTAAAGGTCTCGGCCAGCAGCGGGGCGGTCGAGAGCTGGCGGATCTTGCCGCACTTGGCCGCTTCTTCCGACAGCGGGATGGTGTCGCACACCACCACTTCGTCCAGCGACGAATCGGCGATGCGGGCAGCGGCGCCGCCGGACAGCACCGGGTGCGTACAGTACGCAAACACCTTCAGCGCGCCACGTTCCTTCAACACCTGGGCGGCCTTGCACAGCGTGCCGCCGGTGTCGATCATGTCATCCATGATGACGCAGTTGCGGCCTTCGACTTCACCGATGATGTTCATCACCTCGGCCACGTTGGCCTTGGGACGGCGCTTGTCGATGATCGCCAGGTCGCAGTTCAGTTCCTTGGCCAGCGCACGCGCACGGACCACGCCGCCGACGTCAGGCGAGACCACCAGCAGGTCGCCATAGTTCTTCTCGCGCAGGTCGCCCAGCAGTACCGGCGATGCGTAGATGTTGTCCACGGGGATATCGAAGAAGCCCTGGATCTGGTCGGCATGCAGGTCCATCGTCAGCACGCGCTCGACGCCGGCGACTTCCAGCATGTTGGCCACGACCTTGGCCGAGATTGCCACGCGCGCCGAACGCGGGCGGCGGTCCTGGCGGGCATAGCCGAAGTAGGGCATGGCGGCGGTGATGCTGCGTGCCGAGGCGCGCTTGAGCGCGTCGACCATCACCATCAGTTCCATCAGGTTGTCGTTGGTCGGCGCGCAGGTGGACTGCAGCACGATGACGTGCTTGCCGCGAACGTTTTCCTGGATTTCAACCTGGACTTCACCGTCGGAGAAACGGCCAACCTGGGCCTTGCCTAGCGGAATGCCGAGGTGCTGTACGACAGCCTCCGCGAGTTTGGGGTTGGCGTTGCCGGTAAATACCATCAAGCCGTCGCTGCTCATTCGGGGCACCTGTCTTGCTGCTGGGGGAGCTTGGTGTCACCGGCGAAGCCGGTGACTTGGAAGATATCGTGTTCCGTTAGGACACTATAGGAAGTAATGGCAGGGGAAGAAGGATTCGAACCTTCGAATGCCGGAATCAAAATCCGGTGCCTTGACCAACTTGGCGACTCCCCTACACAACCGGGCCGTTCTTCGTGGTACCAAACTACCGTACCGCGCCGAACGATAACTTGCTATGCGAGCGCTGCGAGCGGGTGATGTGCCAGACTCCTCACACACCTGCCATCCCATTCGGGAGGCAACCTTTCCAAAACCTGCTGCGCTGTCTTTGCGTCAGGAAAACGCGCAAACACGCAGGCTCCGGATCCGGTCATCCTGGCATGCTGATTGTATTGCTTCAGCCATTCCAGGGCTCGGGCGACTTCGCCGAACTTCGCTGTTGCTATCGGTTCCAGGTCGTTGCGACCGAAATCGAATTTGTTTGTGCGAGCAGCGAAGACCGCAATTATGGAGATGGGCGTATCCCTTGTCAAGCGCTGGTCCGAAAAAATTTCAGACGTCGGCACATGCTGTTTCGGATGGATGACCACGAACCAGCTTTCGGGCAGCTCCACCGCGGTCAGCTGCTCGCCCACGCCCTCGGCGAATGCGTTCTGGCCGAACACAAACACCGGCACGTCCGCACCCAGCGCCAGGCCGATGCGCATCAGCTCCTCGCGCGACAGGCCCAGGCCCCAGAGGTGGTTCAGCGCCAGCAGCGTGGTCGCGGCATCCGACGAGCCGCCGCCGATGCCGCCGCCCATCGGCAGCACCTTGTCGATCTCGATGTCGGCGCCGAAGGGGGTGCCCGTGGCAGCCTGCAACGCGCGCGCGGCGCGCACGACCAGGTCGCTGTCGGCGGGCACGCCGGGCACGTCGGTGATGCGCGCCACGATGCCATCGTCGCGCCGGCGGAAATGCAGCGTGTCGCTCCAGTCGACCAGCTGGAACACGGTCTGCAGCGTGTGGTAGCCGTCGGCGCGGCGCCCGGTCACGTGCAGGAACAGGTTGAGTTTCGCGGGCGCGGGACAGTCGCGCAGTTCGGGTGGCGGCAGTGCCGGGGTCCGGTCAGGGGTCATGGCGTCTGGGGATCGATGACGAGCCGCACCGACAGCGGATTGCTGCCGGAGTCGCGCGCGAGGTCGATGCGGCGCGGCAGCGCCGCGGCGGTGCTTGCGGGCTGCGTGTCCTGCCACGCGACGTAGCGCACGGTCCAGCCGTTCTGCGCCAGCGTCGACAGGCGCCCCTGCTCGTCGCGCGTGGCGCGCGCGGGCGATCCCTGCGCGGCGCGGCCATGCAGCCAGTCGCGCATGCCGGCCACCGGCAGCGCGAAGCCGAGCGCGTCTTCCATCAGCGTGTCGACCTCGGGCGCGTTGCGCGGCGGCTGGTTGGGCAGGTCCAGCGTGGCGCCGGACGGCGTGGCGGTGACCACTGCCAGCGTCTGGCCCAGCGGCGAGACCAGGTCGAGCCGCACGTTGCGGCCTTGCTCTTCCCAGCGGAAGCTGCCGGTCACGCCTTCGTCGCGGCCGTAGCGCTGGTAGTTGGCCGAGAAGCGGCCGGTGTATTGCCGGCTTGCGCTGGATTCGCCGGCATCGAAGCCGCGCGACGGTGCCACGCTGGCGCACGCCTGCAGCAGCAATGGGGCGCCCAGGCAAAGCAGTGCCAGGCGTCTGGTTCGATTCATGGGCATGGTCGTGGAGCGGCGGCGCGCGGCGGCGGCCGCCGGACTGACGGAAATCCCGTGCCGCGCCTGGCAACGCAAGCGCGCGGCAAGCGGGGGCACGGGATCAGGAGGTTGGTTACTTGGCCAGCTGCACGTCGAACTTGTACCTGCGCAGCGTATCGACCAGGGTTTCGTTCTCGGGATCGATGCGCATGGCCTCGGTCCAGGTCTTGCGCGCTTCCTCGTGCTCGCCGAGCTGCCACAGCACCTCGCCCAGGTGCGCGCCGATCTCGGCCTCGGGCGCCTTGGAGTAGGCGTTGCGCAGCAGGTCCGCTGCGGGGCGCAGCTCGCCCATGCGGAATTTGACCCAGGCCAGGCTGTCCATGATGTAGGGATCGTCCGGGCCCAGCTCGGAGGCGCGTTCCAGCAGGCTGCGCGCTTCGGGCAGGCGTTCGTTGCGGTCGGCGAGCGAGTAGCCGAGCGCGTTGTAGCCCTGCTTCTGCTGCGGCTGCAGCGCGATCACGCGGCGCAGGCCCTTTTCCATGCTGTCGTAGCGCTTCTGGCGCTCGTCGAGCATGGCCAGCTCGTAGATCCAGTCGGCGTTGTCGGGCTCGGCGGCGACGCGGTCGTCGAGCAGCTTGCGTGCTCGGTCGTAAGCCTTGGTCTCCATCAGCGTGGCCACCTCGGCCTGGCGGATCGCCATGACGCGCTGCGCGCGCTGGCCCGGGTCGGGGATTTCCTCGGCATCGGCAAGCATCTCGCCGAACAGTGCCTGCGCATCGTCGAGCTTGCCCAGGCGTGCCAGCAGCTGCGCGCGCTTGGCGGTGGCCGCGGGCGCCAGGCGGATGTCCTCGATGCGGTCCAGCCACTGGATCGCGCCGGCATAGTCCTTACGTTCTTCGGCAATCTGCGCCAGGTACTGGTAGGCGATGTCGGGATTGGCCGTGGGTTGCTTCTCGACCAGCTGCAGATACTCCTGCAGGTATTGCTCGGCTTCGCTGTAGTTCTTGGCCTGCAGGCTCGTAAGCCCCAGCGCCAGTGGCACGCGCGGATCGGCGGGCGCCACCTTGCGCAAGGTCTCGAACTCCTGCCGTGCCGCCTGCATGTCGTTGCGCAGCAGGTACAGGCGCGCCAGCGTGATATGGCCGTTGACCGATTCGGGCGACTTGTCAAGGAAGCGCTTCAGGATGGCGACGGCTTCGTCGGGCTCCTTTTCGGCGCGCAGCTCGGCGGCCATCAGCGCGGCGGCCTCAAAGCCCGGGCGCAGCTTCAGTGCCTGGTCCAGCGCGGCGATCGCGCCCGGCACGTCGCCGGCGATTTCGCGCGCGCGCGCCAGCGCCAGGTGGGTTTCCGGCAGTTTCGTATCGTTGCGCGTCAGTTCCTGCAGCAACGTGGCCGCGCCGGCGGGATCGCTGGTGCGCGACAGCTGCTGCTGCATCTGCAGGATGGCGTCGCCGCGGTGGCTGGCGGGTACGGCGGCGAGCTGCTGCTGCAGCAGCGGGCGGGCATCGTCCCAGCGTCCGTTCAGCACCAGCAGCGTCGACAGGACCTGCGCGGCGGCGGGCGAATTGGGCGAGATTTCACGCCACAGCCGGGCCGCATCCAACGCCTGCTGCGGGATGCGCGCGTTGAAGGCGATCTCGGTGGCGCGCTGCGCGAAGCGCGGGTCGCGGGTCTGCCGCGCCAGTTCGAGGTAGGTGCGGTAGGCCGGCCCGACCAGGCCGCGCTGCATGGAAATCTCGGCCGCCAGCACCATATAGACGATGTCGTCGGTCAGTTCCAGCGACGGCAGCGGGCTGCGTGCCGGCTTGGCGGTGCTGCTGGCGGGGCGCGCGTCATCGGAGGCGGCGATCTGCATCTGCGCAAGCTGCGGCATCTGCGCAAGCTGCGGCAGCGGCACGTCGCCGGCCGGAGGTGCCGCATGCGCGGCGCCGGCCAGCGCGAGCAGTGCCGCGGCGCCCAGCGCACGTGCGTGGCGGCGGGTTCTGGCAAAGGCTCCCGCGGCGCCCGCCGTGCGCGAAAATGCGCCCTCGTGCACGGGGATGCCGCACTGGGAGGCTTGCAATGTGGCGTCCGGCATCAGGTCCGGCGTCAGGTCCAACTTCAGGTCCGACATGTATCGAGTGCTCCGGGCGCGCGCTGGCGAAGGAATGGATAAAGGCATTGTAGCCTGCCGCTACAATGCGCTGCTTGGCGCGCCGGCCCATGGCCAGCAAGGCCGGCAGGAGTTTGGAGCGCTAACCAACGGAGAGGTTCGATGCCTGAATTGCCCGAGGTCGAAGTGACCCGGCGCGGCTTGCTGCCGCATGTGGTGGGACGGCGCATTGAAGCGGTGACGGTGCGCCACCGCGGGTTGCGCTGGCCGGTCGAGCCGGACCTCGAAGCCCGCCTGGCGCAGCGCGTGGTGCGCCGGATCGAACGCCGCGGCAAATACCTGCTGCTCGAGTGTGTCAGCGACGATCCCGCCGAACCGGCCGGCTGGCTGCTGGTGCATCTCGGCATGACCGGCACGCTCAGGGTGTTGCCGCAGGCGCCGCCACCCGGCGCCCACGACCACCTGGACATGGTGCTGGCCGTTGGTGCAGAGGGTGTAGTGGCGGCGGAGGGCGCCGGGGGCCGGCTGGTGCTGCGCTTTCGCGATCCGCGCCGCTTCGGCGCGGTGCTGTGGACCACGCTGCCCGAGCACGAACTGCCATCCCACCCGCTGCTGCGCACGCTCGGCATCGAGCCCTTCGATGCTGCCTTCGACGGCGCCTGGCTGCACCGCCACACGCGCGGCCGCAGTGCCGCCATCAAGACGGTGTTGCTGGCCGGCGGCATCGTCGTCGGGGTCGGCAACATCTACGCTTCGGAAAGCCTGTTCCGCGCCGGCATCCGCCCGACCACGCCGGCTGGCCGCCTCAGCCGTGCGCGTTGCGACCGGCTGGCGCAGGCCGTGCGCGAGACCCTGGCGCAGGCGATCGAGCGCGGCGGCAGCACGCTGCGCGATTTCGTCGGCAGCGACGGCGCCAGCGGCTACTTCCAGCTCGATTGCTTTGTCTACGACCGGGCCGGCCAGCCGTGCCGGGTCTGCGCCACGCCCGTGCGCCAGATCGTGCAGGGCCAGCGTTCCACCTTCTACTGCCCCAACTGCCAGCACTGAACCAGCACTGAGCCGGCACTGACCGGTGGCCGCCATTACGATGCGCCGTGTGGCGCACAATGCGCGCCGGCGGCGATTGTCGATGGCTCGGCGCAACACTCTGCCCGCACGCCATTCACAAGGGACGCGAATTCCACAAAACCGCCGTGGAAACCTGTATCGTGTGCGCAGTTATAAAAAGTTACAAAAATGGAACAGATTGGCTCGCCCGGGTCGCGGCGGGCCGGCAGTGCGGGAACACGGGCACGCCTCCGCCGGCGGCGGCCCCGAGGCAAAAACCGAGTCAGCCGAACAGCTCCATGACAACGCTCGCCCACCAATTCGAACAATACGGCGCCTGGAGAACGGGGGTCCTCCAGTCCCTGGCCGAATTCCAGTCGTGGCTGCAGCAGCACGACCTGTACGACGCGCAGGCCGACGACCGCGTGCAGCGCATCCAGAACGTGCTGCGCAGCGACCGGCTCAAGGTCGCCTTCATTGCGGAGTTCTCGCGCGGCAAGAGCGAACTGATCAATGCGATCTTCTTCGCCGACTACGGGCGCCGCATCCTGCCGTCGTCGGCGGGCCGCACCACGATGTGCCCGACCGAGCTGCGCTACGACGAGGCCGAGCCGCCTTGCATCCGGCTGCTGCCGATCGAGACCAGGCTCCAGGACGCTTCGACCGCGGATTTTCTCGAGGCCGGCCCGTCGGCACACTGGCATACGGTGCCGCTGGATCCGTCCTCGCCCGAGGGCATGCTCGAAGCCTTCCAGCACGTGGTCCAGACCGTGCGCGTGCCGCCGCAGCAAGCCGAGGCGCTGGGCCTCTACCATGAGAGCGACCCCGACGCCGCCTACGCGGTCGATGCCGAGGGCATGGTCGAGATATCCCGCTGGCGCCATGCGGTGATCAATTTCCCGCATCCGCTGCTGCGCCAGGGGCTGGTCATCCTGGACACGCCGGGGCTGAACGCGATCGGCACCGAGCCCGAGCTGACGCTGCGCCTGATCCCTGACGCGCACGTGGTGGTGTTCGTGCTGGCCGCCGATGCCGGCGTGACCAAGAGCGACCTGGAACTGTGGCGCACCCACGTGGACGCCGGCCACCGGCGCGGCTGCCTGGCCGTGCTCAACAAGATCGACGGGCTGTGGGACCCGCTGCGCCAGCCGGCCGAGATCGCCGGCGAGATCGGGCGGCAGGTCTCGAGCACGGCGCAGGTGCTGGGCATCGAGCAGGCGCGTGTCTATCCCGTGTCGGCACAGAAGGGCCTGGTGGCAAAGGTCACGCACGACGACGCGCTGCTGGCGCGCAGCGGCTTGCCGGAGTTCGAGCATGTGCTGTCCGACCAGCTGATCCCGCGGCGGCGCGACATCGTCTCCGATCAGGTCCACCGCCAGGCGCAGGACATGGCGCGGGCCGCGCAGCAGCTGCTGCAGAGCCGCCGCCGCGATATCGTCGAGCAACTGTTCGAGCTGCGCGGGCTGCGCGGCAAGAACCACGCGATGGTCAAGCACATGCTGATGCGCGTGCAGGGCGAGAAGGAAGAGTTCGAGCAGAGCATCAGCAAGTTCCAGGCTCTGCGGCTGGTGTTCGGCCGCCACAGCGCCGACATCATCAAGAGCCTGCAGCTGCGCGACGTGCGCCGGACCATGCGGACCGCGCGCGAGCAGATGAAGGAGCGCTTCTTCTCGCGCGGCCTGCGCGAGGACATGGATGCGCTGTTCGCCCAGCTCACCGCGCTGGTGACCGATGCCGACAACAAGATCGGGCAGTTGCACCAGCTGATCGAAAGCATGTACCGGCGCTTCAATGCCGAGCATGGCTTCACGCTGCCCACGCCGATGCAGTTCACCGCCGAGCGCTACGTGGCCGAGCTGCAGGAAACGCTGCGGCTGGTGCATGCGCACTTCGGCACGGTCAGCATGCTGACGCGCTCGCGGCCGCAACTGGTGCAGAACGCATTCAGCACCATGGCCAGCCGCGTGCTGGAGAACTTCCGCGACCTGAATCGCGATATCGAGGTGTGGCTCAAATCGGTGATGACGCCGCTCGAGGCGCAGGTGCGCGAGCACCAGAAGCAGTTGCGCCGGCGCGTCGATTCGATCGAGCGCATCCACGAAGCGACCGATACGCTGGAAAGCCGTATCGCGGAGCTCGAGGAGGTGCTGAACGGGCTGGATGAGCGCAGCGGCAAGATCGAGGGGTTTGCGCAACGCCTGCTGCGGCCGGCGGGCGTGGCGGAGCAGGCGAGCCTGGCGGTGGCGTGACGGGAAGCGGCTGGCGGTAGGCGTATTTCAGGGCCGGTATATCATGTAGCGCCGCGTACAGCGGCGCTTTTTTTGACACGTTCGCACGCTGCTGGCCCAACACCAGCCCCACACCACAAGCCGTACCCCATGCCCCGCAAGTCCGCCCCCCGAGCCACCGCACCCATCCCCGACGACATCCAGGTGCCCCCCGATTTCGGCGCACGGGTCGTCAACTGGCAACGCTGCCACGGCCGGCACGACCTGCCGTGGCAGAACACGCGCGACGCCTACCGCATCTGGCTGTCGGAAATCATGCTGCAGCAGACCCAGGTCAGCGCGGTGATCGAGTATTTCCAGCGCTTTGTCGCTACATTGCCGACGGTGCAGGCACTGGCCGCCGCGCCCGCGGACCAGGTGATGGCCCTTTGGGCCGGCCTTGGCTACTACTCGCGCGCGCGCAACCTGCACCGCTGCGCCATGCAGGTGGTCAGCGAGCACGGCGGCGTTTTCCCGACCGATCCCGCGGTACTGGCGACGCTGCCCGGCATCGGCCGCTCGACCGCGGCGGCGATCGCTGCCTTCAGCGCCGGCGTACGCTCGCCGATTCTCGACGGCAACGTCAAGCGCGTGTTTGCGCGCTGCTTCGGCATCCATGGCCACCCGGGCGAGCGCGCGGTGGAAACGCGCATGTGGCAGCTGGCCGAGATCGCGCTGCCCGCAGCGGGCACGCGCCAGGCCGAAGACATGGTCGCCTATACGCAAGGGCTGATGGACCTCGGCGCGACGGTTTGCTCGCGCGGCAAGCCGGCATGCCTGGCCGATGCCGGCGCGTGCCCGCTGTCCGCCGACTGCGTGGCGCGCCGCGAAGGGTTGACCGGCGTGCTGCCCACGCCAAAGCCGCGCGCCGCGATCCCCGAGCGCAGCACGGTGATGCTGATGGTGCGGCGCGAGCGTGAAGTGCTGTTGCGGCTGCGCCCCGGCAGCGGCATCTGGGGCGGCCTGTGGAGCCTGCCCGAGATGCCGGTCGACACCGTGCCCTTCGATACGGAAGCCGCCGAAGCCGCCGCGCTCGACTACGCCCGCGCCTATGGCGCACCCGTGCGCGCCGCGATGGCGGGCGAACTGACCCACGTCTTCACGCACTTCCGCCTGTTGATCCGCGCGATTCGCGTCGATGTGGGGTCAGGTGAGCTGATGGCGCAGGACAGCGCCACGGAAGCGGCACAGCGCTGGCTCTCGCTCGACGATCTCGATGCGCTGGGCACGCCCGCGCCGGTGCGCAGGCTGCTGGAAGACCAGGCCCGCGGCGGCCTGTTCTGAAGCCGGCCGCGGCGCCGCTCAGACGATGTGGTTCTGCCGCATGTAGCGGTGCACGATCTCGATGCGCATGCCCGCGTCAGGCAGCGCCATCAGCATCTGCTTGGCCTTCAGCGGCACCGGCAGCAGTTCGCACAGCCGGTTGGCGACCCAGCTGGGATCGTCCCACAGGTAAGGCTCGTCGAACGGCATCCGGTCGGGCTGCTCGGCATGCAGCCGCGTCACGATGCGGCGCAGCGCGTCCAGGCATTCGCCCAGCAGCTCGAGCTTGCAGTCGATGATGTCGGCGGGCAGCACCTGCGCACGCGCCACCAGCAGGCCGTCGTCGCGGGTCTCGTGGCTGATGATCTGGAAACGCTCGCGCCCGCGCGCGCGGATCAGCAGCACGCCCAGCTGCTCCATGTTGCAATCGACGATTTCGGCCAGGCAGCCCACGGACTCCGGCACGGTCGCCTTGCCTGGCCGCGCCACTTCTTCGCCGCTCTCGATCAGGCAGGCGCCGAACGGCGTGCCGTCGCGCAGGCAGTTGCGCACCATGTCGACGTAGCGCGCCTCGAACACGCGCAACGGCAGCCGGCCACCGGGAAAGAGCACGGTGTGCAGCGGGAACAGCGGGAGGTTGTCTAGCGTCTGCGGCTCGGGGTCGGACCCGGCGGACGAGGTGGGGCGGTAGAGGTCGGTGGAAGACATGCGGTGCCAGCGTGCATAAGGGGATGCAGTGGGATGCCAGAATGCAGCAACGGCGCGCCGCCGGACCGTACGCCGCCAGTGCCCCCAGGCACGCGCGCTTGGCGTCAGCCCGCCGGCGCGAGCTCTCGGTGTCTCACCAGCACATTACCATGCGCGCGGAAATAGTTGGCGAGCCTTTCCGCAATATAGACCGAGCGATGCTGCCCGCCGGTACAGCCGATGGCGACGGTCAGGTAGCTGCGGTTGTCGGCGATGAAGCTTGGCAGCCACTTTTCCACATAGGCGCGGATATCCTCGGCCATCGCCAGCACCATCGGCTGCGCCTGCAGGAAATCGATCACCGGCGTGTCGCGCCCCGTCAGCGGGCGCAGCGCCAGGTCGTAATAGGGGTTGGGCAGCGAGCGCACGTCGAACACCATGTCGGCGTCGCTGGGCACGCCGTGCTTGAAGCCGAAGGATTCGAACAGCAGCGTCAGGCGCTCGCTGTCGTTGCGGATCAGCTCCTTGATCCAGCTGCGCAGCGTATTGGTGCGCACATTGCTGGTATCGATGCGGTGCGCGGCCTCGGCCAGCGGGCTCAGCAGCTCGCGCTCCATCTCGATCGCTTCCATCAGCGCGGTGTCGTTGAAGGCGGGCTCGCCGCCGGGGCTTGCCACGCCACCATCGGTGCGGATCGACAGCGGATGGCGCCGGCGCGTCTCGGAGTAGCGTTGCACCAGCGCGTCCGTGCTGGCCGTCAGGAACAGCACCTCGACCTGGTGCTCGCCGGCGAGCGTGCGCACCGTATCGGGCAACTGGTCGAGCGACTCGCGGCTGCGGATGTCGGTGGCAATGCCCAGGTGCGTATAGCCCTGGCTGGAAAGGTAGCGGGCCAGTTCCGGGATGAACTGCGCCGGCAGGTTGTCCACGCAGTAGTACCCCGCATCTTCGAGGACGTTCAGTGCGACGGACTTGCCGGAACCGGAAATGCCGGTGATGAGGATGATGCGCATAGCAACTGAAGCATAGCATCACGTGATGGCCGCGTCATGACAGGGGGATGACTGCGGACCCGGAAACAACGATGGCGAACCTTGCGGTCCGCCATTGCCGTGGTTTGCTTCGGAAGAAGACCTGCTTCAGGCCGACTTCGACAGGCACTCCTTCATGTACGCCTTGTATTCGTCGCCCTTCTTGCCCTTGCCTTCCTTGCTGCAGGCAGCCATCTTTTCCTGCTGGGTCTTGGGCGTGGCGTCCGGCTTGGCCGACAGGCATTGCTTCATAAACGCCTTGCGCTCGTCGCCCTTCTTGTCGCCGGCCTGCGTATTGCAGGTCTTCATCTTTTCCTGCTGCGCGGTGGGCGCCTTGGCGGCGTCCTTTGCCGGGGCGGCCGGTGCCGACGCCGACTGGGCGAAGGCCACGGATGCCAGCAGCGGGGTGACCAGCGCGCACATCGCGATCAGTTTCTTCATGCTCGCTCTCCTTGGTGTGGAAAACATCACGGCCGCACGGTGTCAGGGGCTCGTGGCGGCCTTGGAATGGGCTCGATGCCCATTACAGCACAAAACGGCAGACCGGACGTCGGCGTTGACGGCGGGGGAGGCCGCCGTTGTAAGCAATTGAAAACGCGTGCGCGGGCAATCAGCCCGCTCAGAGCAGGCGGCCCTGGCCGCGCGAGACCGCATCGGCCTGCATCGCGGCGCGCTGGCGGTCCATGAAATCGCGCAGCGTGTCGATGCCGCGCAGGCGCAGTATGGTGTTGCGCACGGCGGCCTCGACCAGCACGGCGAGGTTGCGGCCGGCCGCCACCTGGATCTTGACCATGTGGATCGGCAGGCCCAGCACGTCGAGGTATTGCGAATCGAGCGGCAGGCGCTCGAACTCGCCGTCGTTGCGGCGCACCAGCTGCACCACCAGCTTGATCTTCATCTTCCGCCGCACCGCGGTCTCGCCGAAGATGGTCTTGATGTCGAGCAGGCCAAGGCCGCGCACTTCGAGCAGGTTCTGCAGCAGCGGCGGGCAACGCCCCTCGATGAAGTCCGGCCCCAGCCGCACGAAGTCGACCGCGTCGTCAGCCACCAGGCCGTGGCCGCGCGAAATCAGTTCCAGGCCCAGTTCGCTCTTGCCCAGGCCCGATTCGCCCATGATCAGCACGCCCATGCCGAGGATGTCGAGGAACACTCCGTGCATGGTCACGCGCGGCGCGGAAATGCGCGACAGGTACAGCCGCAGGTGGTCGATCACCGCGGCCGACGACACCGGCGTGGTGAACAGCGGCGTGGAAGAGCGCGTACAGCGCAGCTCCAGGTCCGGCGGCGGCTCCATGCCGTCGGCCACCACCAGGAAAGGCGGCTCCAGCAGGATCAGCTCGCCCATCTGGCGCTTGCGGATATCGTCGTCCAGCCGCTGGTAGTAGGTGATCTCGGGCTTGCCGAGCACCTGGATGCGGTTGGGGTGGATCAGGTTCAGGTGGCCCACCAGGTCCGCGGCCGAGGTGGCTTCGCGGGCGAATTCCACGTCGAAGGCGCGGTCCGCACCTTCCAGGCCGGCGACCCATGAGAGTTTGAGGTCGGCTGCGTTGTCGTCGAAGATGGACTGGGAGGTGACGCCGGTGAGTTCCATGCGGGTATGACGTGTGGGGCGGTGTGCCAGGCGCTGTGCCTGTCCGGTCTGTGCCGGCCCGTTCAGGTCAATCGGTGAATCAGGGATGCCATTCGGTCAGCAACTGGTGCACGGCTTCGGAAGTGGGCAACGTCGCCAGTCCTTCGCGCATGTCGCGATCCGACAGCAGCTGCGCGATCTCGGACAGGATTTCCAGGTGCTGCTGCGTGGCCTGTTCCGGCACCAGCAGGAAAATCAGCAGCGATACCGGCTTGCCGTCGGGCGATTCGAACGGAATCGGTTCGGCCAGGCGCATGAAGGCGGCCAGCGGCTGCTTGAGCCCCTTGATGCGGCCGTGAGGGATCGCCACGCCGGCGCCAAGTCCGGTGGAGCCCAGTGACTCGCGCGCAAACAGGTTGTCCGTCACGGTGGCGCGCGCCACGCCATGGTTGTTCTCGAAGAGGAGCCCGGCCTGCTCGAACACACGCTTCTTGCTGGTGACGCTGACGTCGAGGGTGATGTTGCCGGGTGGCAGCAATTTGGCCAAACGATTCATGGGCGATGCGCAGGAGTTCAGTTAGCGGGCGGTTCCGCCGTTCCGCCGGGCAGTGTGTGGCTCAGGGGCTGCCGGTCGCCGGCAACGCCGAGGCGTCCGGCCATTATAGAGCAGCAGCCTCCCTGTGATTGTGCAGCGCAGCGCCGCCCGGTTGGCGTCCGCACCTTAACCGGGCGCGGGCAGGATGCGGCCCTGCATGTATGGCGCAGCATACACCCTGCCGCGGCCGTTGCGAACACTCCGTCTCAAACGGGTGACAGGCCCTTTGCGCAGGCGCCACAGCGCCGCAGGCGCAAAAAAGCCGCGCTACGCGCGGCTTGCCTGTTCAGTTTTGATTCAGCGGCCCTCTGCGGGGCCACCGGGCACGCTCATTGCTGCATCTGCGCTGCGGCCATCTGGTACTTGACCGCTTCGCGGTCGTGGCCTTGCACGCGGTCCTTGTAGCGCAGTACCTGACGGTCCAGCTTGTCGACTAGTGCGTCGATCGCTGCATACAGGTCTTCATGATGCGCTTCAACGAAGATGTCCTTGCCCCTGAGATGTAGATTGATTTCCGCATATTGCCGCCTGTCCTTTTCCTTGTGATTGTCGACAGAGAGCAGCACGCTAACGCCAATGACCTGATCGAAATGCCTGACGATTCGCTCCAGCTTCGTTTCCACGTACTCACGCAACGGCGGCGTGATGTCAAGGTGGTGTCCACTGATCTTGAAGTTCATAGCGCTTCTCCTTCTGAAAGAGCCTCACCAGGCAGGCGGTGGGCTCGGCTACAAAGACTTGCGGAGATTCACTGCGGGGATCTTCAGGGCTTCGCGATATTTGGCTACGGTGCGTCGTGCGACAACGAAGCCTTGCTCACCCAGCAGTTCGGCGATGCGACTGTCGGAAAGGGGATTCCTCGGGTCTTCGGCTCCTATCAGTTGCTTGATCAAGGCGCGGATGGCCGTTGATGAAGCCGCGCCACCGGTCTCGGTGGACACGTGGCTGCCGAAGAAGTACTTCAGTTCGAAAGTACCCATCGGCGTTGCCATGTATTTATTGGTCGTCACCCGGGAGATGGTTGACTCGTGTAATCCCAGTGTATCGGCAATCTCCCGCAAAACCAAGGGGCGCATGGCGATTTCGCCGTGCGTGAAAAAGTTCTTTTGACGCTCGACAATGGCCTGCGAGACACGCAGGATCGTGTCGAACCTTTGCTGGATATTCTTGATCAGCCAGCGCGCTTCCTGCAGTTTCTGCTGCAGGCCTGCGGTACCCGACTCGCCCTTGGCGCCGCGCAGGATCTGCGCGTACATGTCATTGATGCGCAGCCGCGGCATCACATCCGGATTGAGCTGCGCGATCCAGCCGCTGCCGCTCTTGCGCACGAACACATCGGGCACGACGAAGTCGGCTTCGGGGCGGCTGTATGCGTGGCCCGGGTAGGGTGCCAGCGAGCGGATCAGTTCATGCGCGGCCTTGAGTGCAGGCTCGTCTACCTGCAGCGCTTTTTTCAGGCGCGTGTAGTCGCGCACGGCCAGCAGCTCGAGGTGGTTATGCACGATGTTCAGCGCCAACTCGCGCTGCGGATGCTGCAGCCGGCGCAATTGCAGGCCCAGGCACTCGGCCGCGTTGCGCGCGCCGACGCCCGGCGGGTCGAAGCTCTGCAGCAGCGTCAGCATCGCTTGTACTTCCTCGATCTCGAATTCGAGTTCTTCGGGCAGTTCGGCGCAGATCTCTTCGAGCGTCGCGCTCAGGTAGCCGTCGTCGTCGAGCGATTCGATCAGGAAGATGGCCAGGCCCTTGTCGCGCACCGAGATCTTCAGCGGCGTGAGCTGTTCCATCAGGTATTCGCGCAGCGTGGGCTCGGCCTCACGCAGCTGCATCGGCGTCTTCTCGTCTTCGTCGCCTTGCGGGCGGCGCGCGAAATCGTCGAGGCTCCAGTCGCCGCCATAGTCGTCGCCGCTGTTGCTGTCGCCGTAGCTGTCGTCATCGCCCGCGCCCTCGGCGCGCGCCTCGCCGTTGCCTTGCGGTTCGGCCGGTGCCGGCGCGGGCGCGCTCTGCAGGTTGACCGAGCCATCGGCGGCCACGCGCAGCGGGCTTTCGATCCAGTCGTTCTCGCGTTCGAGCAGGGGGTTTTCCGTGAGCGCCTGTTCGACTTCCTGCTGCAATTCCAGCGTCGAAAGCTGCAACAGCCTGATCGACTGCTGCAGTTGCGGCGTCAGTGCCAGGTGCTGGGAGAGGCGGAGCTGTAGCGACGGTTTCATGCGACCTATTTTATGCGCATCTTTCCGTTGTTGGAACGGAAATTGCTATCGATGTCGCGGCTTGATCGACGCCGGCAGTGGGCTGTCCCACATGCAGATGATGGGGGTGAAACCAGGCAGAATCAATGGCCTGCCGCCGCGGGCAGGCCAGTACATCACATGCGGAAGTTTTCGCCCAGGTAGACGCGCCGCACCGATTCGTTGGCGATGATCTCTTCGGGCCGCCCGGCGGCAAGCACGGTGCCTTCGCTGATGATGTACGCGTGGTCGCAGATGCCAAGCGTCTCGCGCACGTTGTGGTCGGTGATCAGCACGCCGATGTTGCGCGCCTTCAGGAAGCTGACGATGCGCTGGATCTCGCCCACTGCGATCGGGTCCACGCCGGCGAACGGTTCATCCAGCAGGATGAAGCGCGGCGACGATGCCAGCGCGCGCGCGATTTCCACGCGGCGGCGTTCGCCGCCCGACAGCGACAGCGCCGGGTTGTTGCGCAGGTGCGCGATCTGCAGGTCGTCGAGCAGCGCGTCGAGCCTGCGGTCGATCTCGGCCCTGGCCAGCGGCTTGCCGTTTTCCACCTGCAGCTCGAGCACGGCGCGGATGTTTTCCTCGACGTTGAGCTTGCGGAAGACCGATGCTTCCTGCGGCAGGTAAGACAGGCCCATGCGCGCGCGTTCGTGGATCGGCAGGCCGCTGATGTGGTCGCCGTCGAGCACGATATCGCCCTCGTCCAGGTTCACCAGCCCCACGATCATGTAGAACGAGGTGGTCTTGCCCGCGCCGTTGGGGCCGAGCAGGCCAACCACTTCGCCGCTCTTCACGTCCAGCGAGACATCCTTGACCACCGTGCGCGAGCCATAGCGCTTCTTCAGGTGGCGCACGACCAGCGTGCTGCCGCCTTCGAGGACGGCCGTGGCTTGGACGGAAGGCTTTTCGGCGATGGTGGCGGTATCGGTCATTGGCAGTCTGGCGTTCAGCGTTTCAGGCGGGGAGGCGGTCCTTGCAAGGCATAGGTCCCCGCGAGGCGTCAGGGTTTGTTGGCGGGCGCGGGCGCCGGCTTCAGGTCCAGCGGCGAGCCGCTGCCCGAACCCTGCGCATTCGGGTTCTGCCGCGGCGACAGCACCGCGCGCACGCGGCCCGACGGATTGGCGGCCGAGGTGTTGTCGCTGCCGCCGGCAGCGGTGTAAAACTCCTTGCGGCTGTCGTAGGTCAGCACCGCGCCGCGGATCTCGTCGAGCATCTTGGCGCCCTGCAGGCGCGCCATGCGCGCGTTGCCGATCAGCTTGGACAGCTCCTGCTTGCCGTCGTATTCGATGCGGTCGCCCCAGCCGTCGATGTATTCGTCGACGCCCTCGCGCTTCTGCCGGATATAGGCCTGCTTGCCAGCCTTGGCGGTGGCCACCGCGAACTGGTAGCCCTCGGGGTCGGTGCGCAGCTCGGCCGCATCCGACTTCAGGATCATCGTGCCCTTGGTCAGCACCACGTTGCCGGTCAGCGTATAGATCTGCTTGACGTCGTCGTAGCTGGCGTTGTCGGCCTCGAGCACCATCGGCTTGTCGCGGTCCGCGCGCTCGGCCAGCGCGGGCTGGGCCAGCAGCAGGCCGATGGCCATGGCCGTGGCGAGCAGGGCCGGGGCGGCGTGTCGACGGGACGAAGTCGTCAGGGATGCAGTCATGTTGGCAGCGGTGGCTAGAGGGCGTGGTGGTGCGGGTTAGGCCGGGTTATGCGGGTTATGCGGGTCTTGCGGGTCTTGCGGGGCAGGCAGGGCGCGCAGCGTTATTGCCGTTGCGCGGCGGCCGGCCGCGCGGGCCGGGTCAGCGTCCCGGCGTACGGCCCGGAGACGGCCCGGTGACGATGGTGCCGCGTACATTGCCGAGCAATTGTACTTCGCGGGTGACGTTGTTGAAGATCAGCCCGTTCGCGGTCATCACCGAGGGTCCGCGCGTCAGCTTTACCGGCTTGTCGGTCTTGACGATGTCGTCATTGACCAGCAGCTGGAAATAGCTCGACGCGGCGGTCAGCTGCGGATCCTTGGAGGCGTCGGCGCCCTGCTGGCGCAGCACATGGCCGTTGCCGTACAGGTCGATCACCGAGCCTTCGGCGTTCATGCGGCCAAGGTCGGCCCGTGCCGTCACCGGCGGACGGTCCGGTTCATAGGCGCGCAGCGCGGGGCGCGTGACCTCGTAGGTCTGGTCGTCCTCGAAGTGGACCATGCGTTCGCCGGTGAAGCGGATCTTGGTGCTGCCGTCCTGCGCCAGTTCCGTGGCCGAAAAACGGTCCATGAAATAGTCCGGCTCGTGCTTCTTGGTCGCCTGCGTGTCCTGGCTTTCCTTGGGCGAGTTGATCTGCACCAGCCAGAAGGTGCTGCCGGCGACGAAGGCCATCAGCAGCAGCGGCAGCAGGCGCATGACGATGCCGCTGAGGGAGGCGATGAGTGCCTGCATGGTGTGCTTGTTGGTGTGCTTGTCGGTGCTTCTCGCGCCCCGTTCAGATGACCTTGGCGCGGGTCAGGTCGTGGATATGCAGCGCACCGACCAGGCGCCCGTCGTCGTCGACCACCAGCAACTGGTTGATGCGGTTGGCTTCCATGACCTGCACCGCCTCGACGGCCAGCTGGCTCTGGTTGACCACATGCGGGTTGCGGTGCATGACCTCGCCGATGGGAACGGTCTTCCAGTCGCGCGGGGTTTCCAGCAGGCGGCGCAGGTCGCCGTCGGTGAAGACGCCGATGGCACGGCCGTCGGGATCGACCACAGCGGTCATGGCCATGCCCTTGCGCGTGATTTCCATCAGCGCCTGGGCCAGCGGGGTGTTTTCGCGGACTTCGGGCACCGCGTTGCCGGTGCGCATGACGTCGAGCACATGGGTCAGCAGCTTGCGGCCGAGCGCGCCGCCCGGGTGCGAGCGGGCGAAGTCTTCTTCGCCGAAGCCGCGCGCGTCCAGCACCGCCACCGCCAGCGCATCGCCCAGCGCCAGCGCGGCGGTGGTGCTTGCCGTTGGCGCCAGGTTGAGCGGGCAGGCTTCCTTTTCCACGCCCGCGTCGAGGTGCGCGTCGGCCAGCTTGGCGAGGTTCGACTCCGGGTTGCCGGTGACCGAGATCAGCCGCGCGCCGATGCGCTTGACGATCGGGATGATCGACAGCAACTCGCCGGTTTCGCCGGAATTGGAGAAGGCGATCAGCACGTCGTCGCGCGTGACCATGCCCAGGTCGCCGTGGCTGGCCTCGGCCGGATGCACGAAGAACGCGGGGGTGCCGGTGGAAGCGAGCGTCGCCGCCACCTTGCGCCCGATATGGCCGGACTTGCCGATACCGGAGACCACCACGCGCCCGCTGCATTGCAGGATCATCTGCACGGCACGGGCAAAGTCGTCGGTCAGGCGGCCGGAAAGTGCGGAAACCGCTTCGGCTTCGGTCTGGAGTGTGTCGCGGGCGAGCCTGAGTGCTCGATCCGCATCGAAATTGGCTATCATGGCGTCGAAGTATACCAACGAATGCGACGTCGCCCGGGGCTGCCTCGATGTGCCCCCGCGTGCCCGCCGCATCGACGCGCTTGCCAAGTTTCCCCGGCAGGGTGCCCGTGCCGGGTCGGGCGCGCGCCCGGCCGGTCACCCGACCATCCTGATGCACTCACCGCTGGAACTGACCCTGGTGCTGCTGGCCGCTGCCGTCTTCGGCGTGGTCGCTTTCCGCATGCTGCAGCTGCCGCCGATGCTCGGCTACCTGGCCGTCGGCATCCTGATCGGCCCGCATGCGCTGGGGCTGGCCAGCGATACCGCGCAGACCAAGTACCTGGCCGAGTTCGGCGTGGTGTTCCTGATGTTCTCGATCGGGCTGGAGTTCAGCCTGAGCAAGCTGCGGTCGATGAAGCGCCTGGTGTTCGGGCTGGGCGGCTCGCAGGTGGTGCTGTCGATGCTGGCGGTGGTGCCCGCCAGCTGGGCCTTCAACTGGCTGTTCCCGCTGTCGTGGCAGGCCTCGGTGGCGCTGGGCGGGGCGCTGGCAATGTCGTCCACGGCGATCGTCTCCAAGATGCTGTCCGAGCGCATGGAGCTGGAGAGCGAGCACGGCCGCAACATCATCAGCATCCTGCTGTTCCAGGACCTGGCGGTGGTGCCGCTGCTGATCGTGATCCCGGCGCTGTCGCGCGATCCCGGCGACCTGGTGATGGCTCTGGGGCTGGCCACGGTCAAGATCGTGGTGGCGCTGGGCGCGATCTTCTTCCTCGGCCAGCGCCTGATGAGCCGCTGGTTCCATATCGTGGCGGCGCGCCGGTCGCAGGAACTGTTCATGCTGAACCTGCTGCTGGTGACGCTGGGCATGGCGGCGCTGACCGAGCGGCTGGGGCTGTCGATGGCGCTGGGCGCGTTCATGGCCGGCATGCTGATCTCCGAGACGCCGTACCGGCACCAGGTGGAAGAAGACATCAAGCCGTTCCGCGACGTGCTGCTGGGGCTGTTCTTCGTCACCATCGGCATGCTGCTCAATATCCGCGTGGTGCTGGACCACTTGTGGCTGGTACTGGCGCTGCTGCTGGTACCGATCCTGTTCAAGCTGGTGCTGATCGCGGTGCTGGCGCGGGTGTTCGGCTCGCGCCAGGGGGTGGCGATCCGTACCGGGCTGGGACTGGCGCAGGCCGGCGAATTCGGTTTCGTGCTGCTGAACCAGATCGACGGCCTGAACCTGGTCGACCCGGTGCTGATCCAGGTGATCCTGGCCTCGATGCTGCTGTCGATGCTGGCCGCGCCGTTCCTGATCCAGTACAGCGACGCCATCGTGCTGCGCTTTGCCGCCAACGAATGGCTGATGCAGTCGCTGAACATGACCCGCATCGCCGCGCAGAGCCTGCAGACGGAAAAGCACGCCATCATCTGTGGCTTCGGCCGCAGCGGGCAGAACCTGGCGCACATGCTGGAGCGCGAGGGCATCACTTATGTCGCGCTCGACCTGGACCCCGACCGCGTGCGCGAAGCCGCCGCCGCCGGCGACACCGTGGTCTACGGCGACGCCGGCCGGCGCGAGGCGCTGATCGCCGCCGGCATCCACCGCGCTGCGGCACTGATCGTCACCTACGCCAACACGCCGTCGGCGCTCAAGGTGCTGCACCACGTGCAGGAGCTGGAGCCGGCGCTGCCGGTGATCGTGCGCACCGTCGACGATTCGGAGCTGGATGTCCTGCAAAAGGCCGGCGCCACCGAGGTGGTGCCCGAGATCATCGAGGGCAGCCTGATGCTGGCCTCGCACGCGCTGGTGCTGCTGGGCGTGCCGATGCGGCATGTGCTGCGCGGCGTGCAGGAGGCGCGCGACGCGCGCTACAGCCTGCTGCGCGGCTACTTCCACGGCCGTGACGACGAAGAAGACATGGTCGAGCGCGATTCGGTGCGGCTGCATTCCGTGTCGCTGGGGCCGCAGTCCACCGCGGTCGGGCGGCGCCTGGGCATGCTCGGGCTGGAGCGGATCGGCGTGGAGGTAACGGCGGTGCGCCGGCGCGGCATCCGCGCCTTCGACCCGGAGCCCGAGACCGTGCTGGAACCGGGCGATATCGTCGTGCTGCGCGGCCAGCCGGAAGCATTGGAAGCCGCCGAGATGCGGATCCTGAACGGCTAGTCGCCGCGCGGGGCGCGCATCAGTGGGAGAACGCCTGCCGTGGGCGCGCTTCCACCCAGGACTCCGGCAGGTCGTTCAGTACCGCGCGCGCGTCCAGCGAGCGGATCGGCACCGACTGGTCCGCCGGAATCCGTCCTTCGCCCTGCAGCTTCAGGTAGCGCAGGCAGCACACCCGCAGGAAAGAAGAGAAGTTGCCCGCTACCGCCTCGCTACCGCGGTGGGCGGTCAGCTCGTCATGCAGGCGTGTAATCAGCTGGTTGACGGTCATGCCGTCGCGCGTGGCCAGTTCTTCCAGCACTTCCCAGAACAGGCTCTCCAGGCGGATGCTGGTGGCCACGCCATGCAGCCGCAGCGACCGGGCCTGGGTCTGGTACGAGGCCGGATTGGCGCGGATAAAGATCTCACACATCGAAGCTCTCCGTGCTGCGCCGCAAGCGGCGCGCGGGTGCATGCGGCGCCGCACCGCGATGGCGCGGCGCCGCGTGGCGGAAGGCTCTAATGTACGATCCGCGTGCCCAGCACCGCAAGGAACTGCGCCAGCCACGCCGGGTGCGCGGGCCAGGCCGGCGCGGTGACCAGCTTGCCGTCGGTATGCGCCTGGTCGACCGGGATATCGACATAGGTGCCGCCGGCCAGCTTCACTTCCGGCGCGCACGCCGGGTAGGCCGAGCAGCCCTTGCCTTCCAGCACGCCGGCGGCGGCCAGCAGCTGGGCGCCGTGGCAGACCGCGGCGATCGGCTTGTCCGCCTGGGCGAAGTGGCGCACGATCTCCAGCACGTGGGCGTTCAGGCGCAGGTATTCGGGGGCGCGGCCGCCGGGGATCACCAGCGCGTCGTACGCGGCCGGGTCGATCTCGGCGAAGCTGGCATTCAGCGTGAAATTGTGGCCGCGCTTTTCGGTGTAGGTCTGGTCGCCCTCGAAGTCGTGGATCGCCGTGGCGCAGGCGGCGCCTGCCTTCTTGTCGGGACAGACGGCGTGGACGGTATGGCCGACCATCTGCAGTGCCTGGAACGGCACCATGGTCTCGTAGTCTTCGGCGTAGTCGCCGACCAGCATCAGTATCTTCTTCGCCATCGCGGTCTCCTGTATGGTTACGGGTGTCCGGCGGCAGCCGGCAGGGCCATTGTGCTGGCCGGCCCGGCGGAGCGGGTGGTAGCCCGTTACCGCAGCCGGCGCGGGCATCTTTCACCGGCGCGCCAGGCGTGCTCCTGTGCTCCTGTTTTTTTCCAGACCCTATGGCAGATTCCATCATCCAGTCCCCCGACCTCGGCGACGTCACCGGCTACCTGCGCGACCGCATCCGGACCGTGCCGGACTGGCCCATGCCGGGCGTGATGTTCCGCGACATCACGCCGCTGTTGCAGGACCCCAAGACGCTGCGCGTGCTGATCGATGTCTTCGTGCACCGCTACATGGACGCCGAGCTGGACCTCGTCGCCGGCATCGACGCGCGCGGCTTTATCCTGGGCGCGATCGTCGCCTACGAGCTGAACCTGGGCTTCGTGCCGATCCGCAAGAAGGGCAAGCTGCCGTTCCAGACGGTGGCCGAGGAATACGAGCTGGAGTACGGCAGCGCGACCGTCGAGATCCATGCCGATGCCTGCAAGGCCGGCGACCGCGTGCTGCTGGTCGACGACCTGATCGCCACCGGCGGCACCATGATGGCGGGGCGCAAGCTGCTGGAGCGGCTGGGCGCCACGGTAGTGGAGGGTGCCGCCATTGTCGACCTGCCGGAACTGGGCGGCTCGAAGCTGCTGCAGGGCGGCGGGCTGCCGCTGTTCACGGTGTGCCGCTTCGACGGGCACTGATACTCGCTCACTGACAGGACCTCACTGACGGAAAGACCGGAGATCGTATGCCAGACCTGCTGCTGTTTCTGCTGACCTCGGTCGCGGTCACCGTCGCGCCCGGCCCCGACAACCTGCAGGTGCTCGCGCGCGGCATGGCGCAGGGGCGGCGCGCGGGGCTGGTGGCGGCGCTGGGCTTCTCGGTCGGCTGCCTGTTCCATACCGTGATCGCGGCGGTCGGGCTGGCGGCGGTGTTGCGCTCTTCGCCGCTGGCGTTCCAGCTGATCAAGTATGCCGGCGCCGCCTACCTGATCTGGATCGGCATCCAGGCGCTGCGCGCCAGGGGCGGGCTGGCGCAGGGCGGCGACGTCGACGCGGTGCCGCTGGGCCGCGTGTTCCGCCAGAGCGTGCTCGGCAACATGATGAACCCCAAGGTGACGCTGTTCTTCCTGGTGTTCCTGCCGCAGTTCGTGCGCGCCGATGCCGCGCATCCCGGGCTGCAGTTCCTGCTGCTGGGCGTGGTCTTCATGCTGCAGACCGCGGTGGTGTTCTCCCTGTTCGGCCTGTGCGCGGGCTGGCTGGGGGCATGGCTGCGGCGCCGTCCGGCCACGGGGCGCTGGCTCGACCGCGCCGCGGGGGCGATCTTCGTCGGGCTGGGAATCAAGGTCGCGCTGCCCTGAGCGCGGCCGCGGACGTGCCGCGGCATGTGTTGCCGGTTGCCCGCACCCCTCGCCTTGTGCCGTTGCCGCTGCCCGGTGACGGGCGCATAATGCCCCATTGACAACTACACGATGACCGGGCAGGGCCGCCTCCGGCAGTAATCCGGCACCGGTCACGCTGAGGCGCACAATGGGCGTACTTCTTCATCTGCTCTCGGGTGTTGCCCTGCTTGTATGGGGCACCAACATCGTCAAGGTCGGCATCCTGCGCGTCTACGGCGCCAACCTGCGCCACGTGCTGTCGACCAGCGTCTCCAACCGCTTCACCGCCTTCCTTGCCGGGCTCGGCGTCACCGGGCTGGTCCAGAGCAGCAACGCCACCGCGGTCATCGTCAGTTCCTTCGTCGGCCAGGGCCTGATCGCCGTGGCGCCGGCGCTGGCGATCATGCTGGGCGCCAACGTCGGCACCGCGCTGATGGTGCAGGTGTTTTCACTCGACCTGTCATGGCTGTCGCCGCTGCTGATCTTCGTCGGCGTGATCGGCCATCTGAGCTGGAAGGGCAGCAAGGCGGGCCACGTGGGGCGGGTGCTGATCGGCCTGGGGCTGATCACGCTGGCGCTGGAGCTGATCTCCATTGCCACGCGTCCTGTGGTGCAGGCCGCCGGGGTCAAGGTGCTGTTCGCCTCGCTGACCGGCGATTCGGGGCTCGACATGCTGGTCGGCGCCTTCCTGACCGTCCTGTGCTATTCCAGCCTGGCCGTGGTGCTGTTCTGCGGCGCGCTGGCCTCGGCCGGCGTGGTGTCGATCCACGTGGCGCTGGCGCTGGTGCTGGGCGCCAACCTGGGCTCGGGCATCTCGGCGCTGCTGACCACCTCGGGCAACAACCAGCCGGGCAAGCGCGTGACGCTGGGAAACCTGCTGTCGCGCCTGCTGGGGTGCCTGGTGGCGCTGCCGCTGCTAAGCCAGGCCGAAGAACTGCTGGCGTTGATCGACCATGATCCGCAGCGGCTGATCGTCAATTTCCATCTGCTGTTCAATGTCACGCTGGCGGTGCTGCTGCTCGGCGCCACGGCGCCGCTGGCACGCCTGTGCGAGAAGGTGCTGCCCGGGCGCAATACCGGCGACAGCCAGGTCACGCCGCGCCATCTCGACCCGGCCGCGCTGTCGACGCCCACGCTGGCGCTGTCCAATGCCGCGCGCGAGGTGCTGCGCATCGGCGACCGCGTCGAGCAGATGCTCGACAACATGCTGCGCGTGATGCGCACCAACGACGCCAAGCTGGCCACCGCCACCTGCCGCATCGACAACGAGGTCGACGACCTCTACACCGCGATCAAGCTCTACCTGACCCGCATCAGCCTCGAAGCGCTGGACGAGCGCGACGGCCAGCGCTGGACCGAGATCATCTCGCTGACCATCAACCTGGAGCATGCCGGCGACATCATCGAGCGCATCCTGCTCGATACCAAGGACAAGAAGATCGCCCACAACCTGATGTTCTCCGAGGCCGGCATGCAGGAAATCGCCGAGATGCATGCACGCCTGGTGGCCAACCTGCGGCTGGGTTTGTCGGTGTTCCTCAACGGCGACCTGAAGAGCGCGCAGGCGCTGATGGCGGAGAAGGCCAACTTCCGCGAGCTGGAGCGCAAGTACGCGCGCACCCATCTGCAGCGCGTGGCGGTGCAGACGGCGGAAAGCGTCGAGACCAGTTCGCTGCATCTGGATGTGATCAGCGAGCTGAAGCGGCTGAATTCGCTGTTCTGCGCGACGGCCTATCCGGTGCTGGAGCAAGCGGGCGTGCTGAACCGCAGCCGGATGAAAGAAGACGATGTGCCGCCCGTCACGCGGGTACAGGCGGCGCAGCACTGAGCGGCACGGCTACATCTTGTAGCCGAACTTGCGCAGCAGGGCCTTGCGCTCCGCCACATCGGCCTCGGTCTCGATCCCCAGCGGCGAGGCGCCGTCGATCACGCCCATCACGCCGCGGCCGGCATCGGTCTGCGCGACGATCACCTGCGTCGGGTTCGCGGTCGCGCAGTAGATCCGGCAAACCTCCGGCACCGCGCGCACCGCGCCCAGCACGTTCACCGGGAAAAAACCGTCCCCCAGGAAGATCAGGAAGCTGTGCCCCGCGCCGATGGCGCGCGCGTTCTCGCAGGCCATGTCGATCAGGTGCTCGTCGGTGCCCGACCAGCGCACCAGCCGCTTGCCCGAGGCCTCGCAGAACGCGATCCCGAAGCGGATGCCGGGCACCGTGCCAACCAGCGCCTCGTGCAGGTCTTCCACGGTCTTGATGAAATGCGACTGGCCGAAGATGAAGTTGGTGGCTTCCGGCTTGGTGACCGGTACGACCGTCAGTTCCATGTCAGGGCTCCTGTGCGATGCATGTCGCCGTCCGGTTCATGGTAGGGCGCGAGGTGGTGAAAGCAAGCCGGCGCCTGCTATACCGGAGGGGTTGACCCTCCACCGGAGCAGCCGATGCCTGCCCTTGGCCGCTTGATTTCCTTGCTTGCCGTAATCGCCATGGTCCCGGCGTTTGCCGCTGCGCAGGTCGCTCCGGCATCACAGCGCGAGATCGCGGTGAGCGAGCTGCAGCGCCCCAATGTCCTGGTGGTGCTGCGCCATGCCAGCGCGCCGGGCGTGGGCGACCCGCCCGGGTTCCGGCTGGCCGATTGCGCCACCCAGCGCAACCTCGACGCGCGCGGACGCGAGCAGGCGGCGCGGCTGGGAACGAGCTGGAAGGCGGCCGGCTTCAGGCCGACGCTGGTTTGGAGCAGCGCCTGGTGCCGCTGCCAGGACACGGCGCGGCTGATCGGCCTGGGGCCGGTACAGGTGCAGCCGCTGCTCAATTCGTTCTTCGGGGCGGATGCGCAGCGCCGCGACGCGCAGGTCGCGCAGCTGTCGCGCCTGATCGACGGGCTCGACCCGCACGGCGGGCCCTACCTGATGGTCACGCACCAGGTGGTGATCACCGCGTTGACCGGCCACGGCGCCGACAGCGGTGGCGGCGTGGCGATCGAGTTGCCGCAGGGCGGCACGGCGCGGCGCACGCGCGTGCTGCCGGCCGCCGGGCTCGACTGAGCCGCGGCCTATCGGCTGGCCGGCAGGTCAGCCGCGCTCGAGCAGCGGCGCCAGGTATTTGCCGGTGAAGCTGGCCTTGCTCTTCGCCACGGCCTCCGGCGTGCCGCGTGCGATCACCTGGCCGCCGCCGGCGCCACCTTCCGGGCCCATGTCGATCAGCCAGTCGGCGGTCTTGATGACGTCCAGGTTGTGCTCGATGATGACCACGGTATTGCCCTGGTCGCGCAGCTTGTGGATGACCTTGAGCAGCAGCTCGATATCGTGGAAGTGCAGGCCCGTGGTGGGCTCGTCCAGGATATAGAGCGTGCGCCCGGTGTCGCGCTTGGACAGCTCCAGCGACAGCTTGACGCGCTGCGCCTCGCCGCCCGACAGTGTGGTCGCCGACTGCCCCAGCCGGATATAGCCCAGGCCCACGTCCAGCAGCGTCTGCAGCTTGCGCCGCACCACCGGCACCGCGCTGAAGAACTCATGCGCCTGCTCGACGGTCAGGTCCAGCACCTCGGAGATGTTCCTGCCCTTGTACAGCACCTCCAGCGTCTCGCGGTTGTAGCGCTTGCCGTGGCAGACGTCGCAGGGCACGTACACGTCGGGCAGGAAGTGCATCTCGACCTTGAGCACGCCGTCGCCCTGGCATGACTCGCAGCGTCCGCCCTTGACGTTGAACGAGAAGCGGCCCGGATCGTAGCCGCGCTCCTTGGCCGCGGGCACGCCGGCGAACAGCTCGCGGATCGGCGTGAACAGGCCGGTGTAGGTGGCCGGGTTGGAACGCGGCGTGCGGCCGATCGGGCTCTGGTCGACGTTGATGACCTTGTCGAAATGCTCCAGCCCTTCGATGCGGTCGTGCTGCGCCGGCTCCGGCGTCGAGCCATACAGGTGGCGCGCCACCGCGTGGTAGAGCGTGTCGTTGATCAGCGTCGACTTGCCCGAGCCGGACACACCCGTGATGCAGGTGAGCAGGCCCACCGGCACTTCGGCGGTGACATTGCGCAGATTGTTGCCGCTGGCGTTGACGATGCGCAGCAGCCGCTCTTCGTCCGGAGCGGCACGCTTCTTCGGCACTTCGATGCGGCGCTGTCCGGACAGGTACTGCCCCGTCAGCGATGCCGGCGAAGCCTCAATCTGCCCTGGCGTGCCCTCGGCCACGATCATGCCGCCGTGCACGCCCGCGCCCGGGCCGATATCGACCACGTAGTCGCAGGCGCGGATCATGTCCTCGTCATGCTCGACCACCAGCACCGAGTTGCCGATGTCGCGCAGGTGCTTGAGCGTGCCGATCAGGCGGTCGTTGTCGCGCTGGTGCAGGCCGATCGACGGCTCGTCCAGCACGTACATCACGCCGGTCAGCCCCGAGCCGATCTGCGACGCCAGCCGGATGCGCTGGGCCTCGCCGCCCGACAGCGTATCGGCGCTGCGCTCCAGCGACAGGTAGTCCAGGCCCACGTTGTTGAGGAAGTTCAGCCGCGCGGTGATCTCCTTGACGATCTTGTCGGCGATCTCGCGCTTGGCGCCATGCATGTCCAGCGTCAGGAAATAGGTCAGCGCATCGCGCAGCGGCCAGCCGTTGATCTCATAGATCGCGCGCGCCTGCTCGTTCTCGCCCAGCTTGACGTGGCGCGCCTCGGTGCGCAGCCGCGTGCCGTGGCAGGCGGGGCAGGGCTGGTTGTTCTGGTACTTGGCCAGTTCCTCGCGCACGGCGACGGAATCGGTCTCGCGGTAGCGGCGCTCCAGGTTGGGGATGATCCCTTCGAACACATGCTCGCGCACCGTGGTGCGGCCGCGCTCGTTGATGTAGGTGAACGGGATCTCCTGTTCGCCCGAGCCGTGCAGCACCACTTGCTGCACGTTCTCCGGCAGCTCTTCGAACGCTGTCTCGGTATCGAAGTCGTAGAACGCCGCCAGGCTCTGCAGCATCTGGAAGTAGAACTGGTTGCGCCGGTCCCAGCCCTTGATCGCGCCCGAGGCCAGCGACAGGTTGGGGAAGGCCACCACGCGCCTGGGGTCGAAGAAGGTGATCTGGCCCAGCCCGTCGCAGCTCGGGCACGCGCCCATCGGGTTGTTGAACGAGAACAGCCGCGGCTCCAGCTCCTGCAGCGAGTACGAGCAGATCGGGCAGGCAAAGCGCGAGCTGAAGGTGTGCTCCTTGTTGCTGTCCATCTCCAGCGCCAGCGCGCGGCCGTCGGCCAGGCGCAGCGCGGTCTCGAACGATTCGGCCAGGCGCTGCTTGATGTCGGCGCGGACCTTCACGCGGTCGACCACCACGTCGATGCTGTGCTTCTCCGTCTTCTTCAGCTTGGGCAGCTGGTCGACCTCATAGACTCTGGCCTCGGCCTCATGTGCGGTGCCGCCGCCCGAGCGGATGCGGAAGCGCACGAAGCCCTGCGCCTGCATGCTGTCGAACAGGTCCGAGTGCTCGCCCTTGCGGTCGACCACCACCGGCGCCAGGATCATCAGCTTGGTGTCTTCCGGCAGCGCCAGCGCCGCATCCACCATCTGCGACACGCTCTGCGCCTGCAGCGGCAGGTTGTGGTCTGGGCAGTAGGGCGTGCCGGCGCGCGCGTACAGCAGGCGCAGGTAGTCGTGGATCTCGGTGACTGTGCCGACGGTGGAGCGCGGGTTGTGGCTCGTGGCCTTCTGCTCGATCGAGATCGCCGGCGACAGGCCTTCGATCAGGTCGACGTCCGGCTTTTCCATCAGCTGCAGGAACTGGCGGGCGTAGGCGGAGAGCGACTCCACGTAGCGGCGCTGGCCCTCGGCATAGAGCGTGTCGAAGGCGAGCGAAGACTTGCCCGAGCCCGACAGGCCGGTGATCACGATCAGCCGGTTGCGCGGCAGGTCGAGATTGATGTTCTTCAGGTTGTGGGTACGCGCCCCACGGATCTTGATTTCTTCCATATGCCGAAAAGTCGTCGCCAGCCAGGCCGCCCGGGCCGGGCTGGCCGAGGCTGTCTGAAGGAAAGGCAAAACCCAGTGTCCAGGTGCGCTGGCTCGCACTTCCTGCCGCTGGCGACGGCGGAAAGCGCATCCGGGCACACGCCCGGGGGCTCGCTGGCAAGGCCAGGTGACCCGGGAAGCGCGAAGGAGCAAACCTGTTAATATACCCAACTTCGGTTTCCGGGGTAGCCGGCCCAGAACGGGCGCATGCCGGGAACCCCGGCGCGGAGCCGTCGCCGGCCTCATTTCCAGGGCGACCCGGAAGGCGGGCGGACACCGGCCAGAGGCCATACCGGCCGACGCCGTCACAAAACGGCCACCCGGCCGGCCCCGCCAGCCGACCCGCTTTCCAGAGATCCTCACGATCGCAATGCCGCCGATCCAGTCTTCTTCCCCGGACGCGAGCCCTGCCGGCGCGTCCCAGGCCCCCGCCCGCGAACGCATGACGCGCACCGAGCTGCGCGCCAGCGTGTCGCTGGCCAGCATCTTCGCGCTGCGCATGCTGGGGCTGTTCCTGATCCTGCCTGTATTTGCCGAATACGCCCGCAACCTGCCCGACGGGCATGACGCCCAGCGCGTCGGCCTGGCCATGGGCATCTATGGCCTGATGCAGGCCTTCCTGCATATCCCGCTGGGCTGGCTGTCCGACCGCATCGGGCGCAAGCCGGTGATGGTGGCCGGGCTGCTGCTGTTTATCGCGGGCGGCCTGGTGGCGGCGTTCTCCGATACGCTGACGGGCATCATCGCCGGCCGCGCGCTGCAGGGCATGGGCGCAATCTCGGCGGCCATCACCGCCTGCATCGCCGACCTCACGCGCGAGCGCCATCGCACCAAGGCGATGGCGATGGTTGGCGGCAGCATCGGCCTGACCTTTGCGCTGTCGCTGGTGATCGCCTCGCCGCTGCTGCACAGCATCGGCATGCCGGGCATCTTCAGCCTGATGTCGGTGCTGGGGCTGGTGGCCATCGGCGTGACGCTGTTCCTGGTCCCGACGCCGCCCGCGCCGCACCCGGTGCGGCTGCCGTTCCGCAAGGTGCTGCTCAATGCCGACCTGGCGCGGCTGAACGTCGGCGTGCTGGCGCTCCATGCATCGCAGGTGGCCATGTTCATGGTGGTGCCGGCGATGCTGACCGATGCCGGCATGCCGCTCGACCAGCACTGGAAGGTCTACCTGCCGGTGGTGCTGGTGTCGTTCGTGCTGATGCTGGGTCCGATGATGGCGGCCGAGCGCTACGGCCGCGTGCGCCCGGTGCTGCTGGGCGCGGTGGCGCTGATGACCGCGGTGCAGCTGCTGTTCGCAGCGGTGCACGGCCTGTGGGCCATCGTCGGTGTGCTGCTGCTGTTCTTTGTCGCGTTCAACGTGCTGGAGGCTATGCAGCCCTCGCTGGTGTCGCGCTATGCCGCATCCGCGCGCGGCGCGGCGCTCGGCGTGTACAACACCACGCAGGCGCTGGGCCTGTTCCTGGGCGGCGCCGTCGGCGGCTGGCTGCTCAAGCACGAGGGCCGCAGCGCGGTGTTCGTCGGCTGCGCGGCCGTGCTGCTGCTCTGGCTTATAATCGCCTGGAGCATGAAGGCACCTCCGGCCCGCGGGCAGGAAGCCGCACCTGCGCCGGCTGCATGAAGTTGCCTTGGCATCGCATCAATCCGTAACGCTTTCCGGGCCGAAAATGGCCTAGCATGATCGCGCCACCCGACACCGGCCGGGCGGCGCGATGTTCGTTTACGTTGCTTTAGTTGCTGCATGTCGCTGCGCCTTGGCGGCGCCGCAGTGACGGCGCAGTGCCGAACCCGGCAACCGGCCACGCTAGCCGTCGGCGCAGTATCGGATCACACTTGCAGTCAGCTTCACCCTTGTCGCCTTATCGTATTGCCACGCTTTTCAACACAGCGCGTGGCTTTTGGAGAACATTCACATGGCCTCGGTCAACAAAGTCATTCTCGTCGGCAATCTCGGCGCCGACCCCGAAACCCGCTACATGCCCAGCGGCGACGCGGTCACCAACCTTCGCCTGGCGACCACCGATCGCTACAAGGACAAGCAGTCCGGCGAGATGAAGGAAGCCACCGAGTGGCACCGCGTTTCGATGTTCGGCAAGCTGGCCGAAATCGCTGGCCAGTACCTGCGCAAGGGCTCGTCGGTCTATATCGAAGGCCGCATCCGCACCCGCAAGTGGCAGGACCAGTCCGGCCAGGACAAGTACTCGACCGAAATCGTTGCCGACCAGATGCAGATGCTGGGCTCGCGCCAGGGTGGCGGCGGCGGTGCCGATGAAGGCGGCTACGGCGGCGGCGGCGGCGGTGGTGGCGGCGGCTACAGCCGTGAATCGCAGGGCGGCGGCGGTGGCTACGGCGGCGGCCGTGGCGGCCAGGGCGGCGGCCAGGGCGGCGGCCAAGGTGGTGGCGGCGCTCGTCGCCCGCAGCAGGCACCGTCGAATGGTTTCGAGGATATGGACGACGATATTCCGTTCTGACCTTGTCTAACCAAAATCTGTAAAGATCAGCCCCGCCTCTGCGCGGGGTTTTTTTATGTCCGTAGCTGACTGATGGTGCGCCAGTGGAGACTCAGTGCGATTCGTACCAGCGCCGCGAACGGTTGACCACGCCCACGACGAACAGCATGACGGGCACCTCGATCAGCACGCCGACCACGGTGGCCAGTGCCGCGCCGGATTGAAAGCCGAACAGGCTGATGGCCGTGGCCTCGGCCAGTTCGAAGAAATTGCTTGCCCCGATGAGCGCCGATGGTCCCGCCACGCAATGGGCAACGCCGAGCTTGCGGTTCAGCAGATAAGCCAGGCCGGAGTTCAGCAGCACCTGGATCAGGATCGGTACCGCAAGCAGCAGGATGATCAGGGGTTGCTCGACGATCGCGTTGCCCTGGAAGCCGAACAGGAGCACAAGCGTGGCAAGCAGCGCCGTGATGGAGCCGGGGCCCAGCGCATCCACCACGCGGCGGTACGCCGCTTCACCTCTGGCCAGCAGCGCCTTGCGGATGATCTGCGCGAACAGCACCGGAATGACGATGTAGAGTGCCACCGACATGATGAGCGTGTCCCACGGGACGGTGATCGAGGACAGTCCCAACAGCAGTCCGACGATCGGCGCGAAGGCTACCACCATGATGGCGTCGTTCACCGCCACCTGCGACAGCGTGAAATAGGGATCGCCCTTGCACAACTGCGACCAGACGAAGACCATCGCGGTACACGGCGCCGCGGCCAGCAGGATAAGTCCCGCCACGTAGCTGTCGGTCTGGTCGGCCGGCAGCCATGCGGAAAACAGCTGGCGCACGAAGATCCATCCGAGCAAGGCCATCGAGAACGGCTTGACCAGCCAGTTGACGAACAGCGTGACGCCGATGCCGCGCCAGTGGCCGGCGACCTGTCCCATGGCGCCGAAGTCGATCCGGATCAGCATCGGGACGTGCGCGCTGCGATTTTTATAGGATTTTTATGCCGGTCCGCCTTCTTTCTACCCGGTTTTTACGGACACGCCGGTAGGCTTGCCCGGACCCATTCAAGGATGTCAGCCGTGACCGGGATCTTCCAGATCGTATCGATCCCTTTTGCCGCGCAGCGCCAGCCATGCGCCGTGGCGGCGCGTCGGGCAGGCGGTTCTGCTAGCATGGGGCGCGAACTTTCCCATGCCTGATACCGAACTCCGCGCCGCCGGCACACGCCCCGATCCCGATGCCCTGCTCAGGCAGGTGCAGGCCGAAACGGCTCGGGCTGCGCGCGGCAAGCTTAGGGTCTACTTCGGCGCATCGGCGGGCGTCGGCAAGACCTTTGCCATGCTTACCGCCGCGCGCGCGGCGGCGGCGCAGGGCGTCGACGTCGTCAGCGGCGTGGTCGAGACCCACGGCCGCGCGGAAACCGAAGCGCTGGTCGGCGGCATCGAGCGCCTGCCGATGAAGGCGGTGCCGTACCGCGAGCGCGTGCTCAGCGAATTCGACCTGGACGCGGCGCTGGCCCGCCATCCTGCGCTGGTGCTGGTCGACGAACTGGCGCACTCCAATGCGCCGGGCAGCCGCCATCCGAAGCGCTGGCAGGACATCCAGGAGCTGCAGGCGGCCGGCATCGATGTGTGGACCACGGTCAACGTGCAGCACCTGGAGAGCCTTAACGAGGCCGTCGGCGGCATCACCGGCATCCGCGTGTGGGAGACCGTGCCCGACACGGTCTTCGACGGCGCCGACGAGGTCGTGCTGGTCGACCTGCCGGCCGACGAACTGCTGCGCCGGCTGAAAGAGGGCAAGGTCTACCTGCCCGAGCAGGCGCGGCACGCGGCGCGCAACTTCTTCCGCAAGGGCAACCTGATCGCGCTGCGCGAACTGGCGCTGCGCCGCACCGCGGACCGTATCGACGACGATGTGCGCGCCTGGCGCCAGTCCGAAGCCGTGCAGGCGGTCTGGCGCACGCGCGAGGCGGTGCTCGCCTGCATCGGCAGCGGCGATGATGCCGAGCAGGTGGTGCGCAGCGCGCGCCGGCTCGCCGGGCAGCTCGATTGCGACTGGCACGTGGTCACGGTAGCGACGCCCCGGCTGGCGCCGCTATCCGATACCGCCAGGCTGCGCCTGCAGGCCGCGATGCGCCTTGCCGAGGAGCTTGGCGCACGGACCGAGACGCTGGCCGGCAACGACATGGTGCAGGCGATTGCGGGCTACGTGCGGCGCCACAACCTGACCAAGGTCGTGCTCGGCCGCGCGCCGGCGGACTGGCGCCGCGGCGGCTCGCTGGTGGAGCGCGCGCGTGCGCTGCTCGGGCTGGCACTGTCGCCGTTCTTCAGCGGACCGGGCTGGCTGCCCGGCCGCCGCGCCAGCTTTGCCGATGCGCTGGCGCGCGGCTGCCCCGAGATCGATATCATCCGCGTGGCCGCCGACATGACGCGCGCGGATCTGCGTCCGCGCCATGCCGCCGACGACACGGAAACCACGGCAAGCCCTGACGGCGCCAGGCGCAAGGACTACGCCTGGGCCGTGGCCTGGTGCGCGGGCGCGACGCTGCTGTCGGCGCTGGCGCTGCCATGGTTCGACGTGGTCAACATCGTCATGCTGTTCCTGGTGGCGGTGGTCGGCGTGGCGCTGCGCCACGGCCGCGGGCCGGCGGCGCTGGCGTCGGTGCTGGCGGTGGCGTCGTTCGATTTCTTCTTCGTGCCGCCACGGCTGTCGTTCGCCGTCTCCGACGTGCAGTACCTGCTGACCTTCCTGGTGCTGCTGTCGGTCGGGCTGGTGATCGGCCAGCTTACCGCCGGGCTGCGCGAGCAGGCGCGGCTGGCGGTGCAGCGCGAAGAGGACGCGCGCACGCTGTACGAGCTGGCGCGCGAGCTGTCGGCGGCATTGCAGTCCGAGCAGATCGTCGCGATCGGCAGCCGCTTCCTGCGCGCCGCCTTCGATGCCAGTTCGGCCTTCTTCCTGGTCTCGGCGGACGGGCGGCTGCTGCCACCGGTGTCGGATGACGGCCCGGCGCGCGGCATGGGAAACAGCGCCGGCCACAGCGCGGGCCACAGCGCGGGACACAGCGACTCGATCGACCGCGTGCTCGCCGAATGGGTCTTCCACCATGGCCAGCCCGCGGGCACCGGCACCGGCACGCTGCCGGGCAGCACCGTGCTGTACCTGCCGCTGAAGGCGCCGATGCGCACCCGCGGCGTGCTCGCCGTGGAGCCCGCGGTGCCGCATGCGTTCGCGCAGCCGGCGCTACGACGCCAGGCTGATGTGTTCTGCACGCTGATCGCGATCGCGATAGAACGGCTGCATTACGTCGAGGTGGCACAGCAGGCGCTGTTGTCGATGGAGTCGGAACGCCTGCGCAGTTCGCTGCTGGCCGCGGTCTCGCATGACCTGCGCACGCCGCTGACCAGCCTGATCGGCATGGCAGAAACCATGCAGCGCGGCACGCCGCCGCTGGCCCCGCCGCTGGAGGAGACTGTCGCCGCGATGCTGGAGCAGGCGCGCCGCATGCGGACCATGGTGGTCAACCTGCTCGACATGGCCAGGTTGCAAAGCCGCGACGTCCACATCCGGCGCGAATGGCAATCGGTGGAGGAACTGGTGGGCGCGAGCCTGGCCGCGATGCGCGAGGCGCTGGCGCGCCACCGCGTTGTCGTGGCCAGCCTGTCGCAGGTGCCGCTGGTGGAGTGCGACGCCGTGCTGGTCGACCGCGTGCTGTGCAACCTGCTGGAGAATGCCGCCAAGTACACGCCGCCAGGCACCGAAATCCGGTTGTCGGCCATGGCTGCGGGCGACGAGGTCCGGGTAGTGGTCGAGGACGACGGTCCGGGCGTGCCCCGCGGCAGGGAGCGGCAGATCTTCGAGAAATTCACGCGCGGCGAACGCGAGTCCGCGACCGCCGGCGTCGGGCTGGGCCTGGCCGTATGCGAGGCCATCATGCAGGCGCATGGCGGCCGCATCTGGGTGGAGCCGGCGCAGCGGCAGGGTCAGTCGCGCCCTGGCGATGGCACCGGCGCGCGCTTCACGATCGCATTGCCGCGCGGCAACCCGCCGGCGATCGAGCCCGAGCCGGCCGAACTGCCCGAGCCGTCGCCAACCAGGCAAGGAGAGGCATAGATGCCGTTCGATTTTTCGCCCACGATCCTGCTCGTCGAGGACGAACCGCATATCCGCCGCTTCGTGCGCCTGACGCTGGAGGCCGAGGGCTGCACGGTGCACGAGGCCGAGTCGCTCAAGCGCGGCCTGATCGAGGCCGGCACGCGGCAGCCCGACCTGGTCATCCTCGACCTTGGCCTGCCGGACGGCGACGGGCTCAAGCTGATCGGCGAGGTGCGCACCTGGACCGCCGTGCCGATCCTGGTGCTGTCCGCGCGCAGCGGCGAAGCCGACAAGGTCGGCGCGCTGGATGCGGGGGCCGACGACTACCTGACCAAGCCCTTCGGCGTGGCCGAGCTGGTGGCGCGGCTGCGGGTGCTGCTGCGCCGGCATGCCCGCGCCAGCGCGCAGGGTTCCAGCCAGGTCACGTTCGGCGACGTCCAGGTCGACCTTGCCAACCGACTGGTCACGCGCGCCGGGCAGGCGGTGCACCTGACGCCGATCGAGTACCGGCTGCTGGCCGTGCTGATCGCGCATCGCGGCAAGGTCATGACGCACCGCGAGCTGCTGCGCGAGGTATGGGGGCCCGCGCAATCGGAAAGCAGCCAGTACCTGCGCGTCTACATGGGGCACCTGCGGCACAAGCTCGAAGCGGACCCGGCGCAGCCGGCCCACCTGCTGACCGAAGTGGGGCTGGGCTACCGGTTTGCCGGCTAAGGCGGTTCTCTCAGCCGGTCATCCCGCCACCGCGCGCTACCACGCTACCACGCGCTGTCCGCGCCGCCCGGCCCGCGGGCGCGGTGGCCGGCAAACCGCTCCAGCATGAAATCCACCAGCGCCCGCACCTTGTCGGGCCGGTGGTTGCGCGCCGGGAATACCAGGTAGATGTCCGCCGGCGCCAGCTGCCACTGCGGCAGCACGCGGCGCAGTGCGCCGCTGCGCAGGTGCTCGGCCACGTCCCATTCGGAGCGCACCAGCAGCCCTTGCCCGTCGAGCGCCCACGCCAGCGCCGATTCGCCGTCGTTGGTGCTCATGGTGCCGCGCACCTTGACCGTCTCCTGCTGCGCGCCGTTGCGCAGGTGCCAGGTGCCGAAGGTCTCGTCGGCCTCGCGGATAAAGATGCAGTTGTGCCGTGCCAGCTCGCGTGGATTCGCCGGCTCGCCGGCGGCCTGAAGGTAGGACGGCGCCGCGCACAGCAGGCGCCGGTTGTTGGCTAGCAGCCGCGCGGTGAGCCGCACGTCGGGCAGCTCGCCGAAATGGATCAGCGCGTCCAGGCCCTGCTCCACCAAGTTGAGCGGCCGGTCGCTCAGGTGCAGCTGGACCTCGATCCTGGGAAACGCGCGCGCGAATGCCGACAGCGCCGGCGCGATATGGCGGCGGCCGAAACCCAGCGTCGCCCCGATCTTCAGCAGGCCGTGCGGCGTGCTGCTGCTGCCGGCGATGGCGCGCTCCAGCGCCTCCATTTCCGCCAGGATGCGCGCCCCTTCGACCAGGTAGCTTTCGCCCTCCGGCGTCAGGCCGATGCGCCGCGTGGTCCGGTGCAGCAGCCGCACGCCCAGCCGCGCTTCTAGCGCGGCCAGCCGCTTGCTGACCGCGGGCGGCGTCACGCCCAGTTCCTGCGCCGCGGCGGCGAGGCTGCCGTGCTTGTTGATGCACTGGAAGAAGGCGAGATCGGAGAAGTTATCCATTGCTGAATTGCAGGAACTAAAGAAGTAACGGAGTCTGAATTATGTTTCTCCGGGGCAATGATACGATCGTTTCCACAACAATTCATCCCACAGGAGACGCCCGTGAAACTTGTCCACCTGACCGCCTTGCTGGCCTGTGCCGCGGTTTTCGCCGCCACCGCCGGCACTGCCGCTGCCCAGTCCTACCCCCAGCGCCCGGTCCGCCTGATCGTGCCGTATGCGCCCGGCGGCAGCGCCGACATCGCCGCGCGCCTGGTCGCCGATGCCTGGGCCAGGAGCCTCGGCGGCACCATCGTGGTGGAGAACCGTGCCGGCGCCGGCGGCAACATCGGCGTCGACGCGGTCGCCAAGGCGCCCGCCGATGGCTACACCGTCGGCCTGCAGACGGTGTCGCTGGCCATCAACCCCGGCCTGTTCCCGCGCATGCCGTATGACACGCTGAAGGACCTCGCGCCGATCGGCATGGTCGCCAGCTCGCAGCACGTGCTGGTGGTCAACAACAACATCCCGGCCAAGACGCTGCCGGAGCTGATCGCCGCGGCCAAGGCCCAGCCGGGCAAGCTGACCTACGGCTCGGCCGGCAATGGCAGCACCTTCCATATGTCGGCGGAGCTGTTCAAGTCGGTGGCCAACGTGTCGATCGTGCACGTGCCGTATCGCGGCGGCGGCCCGGCGCTGGTCGACACCATTGCCGGCCAGGTCGACATGAGCTTTCCGGTGGTGTCCGCAGCCCAGCAGCATGTGCAGGGCGGCAAGCTCAAGGCGCTGGCCGTGACCGGTTCGAAGCGCTCGGCCCAGCTGCCGAACGTGCCGACCGCGGCGGAGGCCGGCTTGCCCGGCTACAACTTCGAGACCTGGTTCATGGTGTTCGCGCCCACTGGCACGCCCAAGCCGGTCATCGACAAGCTGAACACCGCGCTGAATGCCGCGCTCGCGACGCCGGCCACGCGCGACCGGATGCTCAAGGAAGGCTTCGAGCCGACGCCGGGCACGCCCGCGGCCGCCCGGCAGCGGCTTGAGCAAGAAATGCCCGTGTGGGCCGACCTGATCAAGCAGCGCGGTATCACCGCGGAATGACCGCGGAATGACCGTCAAACCGTTACCAAGGCTTGTGCCATGACACCCCGCACCCTGTACCAGAAGCTGGTCGACTCCCATACCGTCGCCAGGATCGACGACGACAACGTGCTGTTGTATTGCGACCTGCACCTGATGAACGAATACACCAGCCCGCAGGCCTTCGCCGGCCTGCACGAGCAGGGGCGTGGCGTGCTGGTGCCGGGGCAGAACGTGGCGGTGGTCAGCCATATCATCCCCACGCACCCCGGCGCGATCCGCGTGATCGCCAATCCGGCGTCGGCGCTGCAGGCCACCAACCTGCACGCCAACTGCGAGCGGCACGCGATCCCGCTGTTCGACACCAACGACGCGCTGCAGGGCATCGAGCACGTGGTGGCGCCCGAGCACGGCATGATCCGCCCGGGCATGGTGGTGATCTGCGGCGACAGCCACACCACCACCTACGGTGCGCTCGGCGCGCTGGGCTTCGGCATCGGCACGTCCGAGGTCGAGCACGTGCTGGCCACGCAGACGCTGGTCTACCGGATGGCAAAAACCATGCGCATCCGCGTGGACGGCAAGCTGCCGGTCGGGACCACCGCCAAGGACCTGATCCTGCGCATCATCGGGGCGATCGGCGCACAGGGTGCGCGCGGCTACGTGGTGGAATACTGCGGCTCGGCCATCCGCGAGCTGAGCATCGAAGCCCGCTTCACGCTGTGCAACATGACGGTCGAGGCCGCCGCGCGCGGCGCGCTGATCGCGCCGGACGAGGCCGCCATCGACTACGTGCTGCGCCGCGCCCCTGACATCGACGGCGCCCGGCGCGAGGCCGCGCTGGAGCACTGGCAGACGCTTCACAGCGATGCCGGCGCGCGGTTCGACATGGAATACATGTTCGACGCCAGCCAGGTCGAGCCGCACGTGACCTGGGGCACCAGCCCCGACCAGGTGCTGCCGGTGTCGGGCCAGGTCCCGTTCCCGGAAGACCAGATCGACGAAGCGGAGCAGCGCTCGGTCCAGCGCGCGCTGGCCTATACGCACCTGCAGCCGGGCGCGACGCTGGCTGGCACGCCGATCCAGCACGTCTTCATCGGCTCATGCACCAACGGCCGCATCGAAGACCTGCGCGCGGTCGCCAGCGTGGTGCGCGGCAAGACCGTCGCCGCGGGCGTGCGTGCGATGGTCGTGCCGGGATCGGGCGCGGTGAAGGCACAGGCCGAGCGCGAAGGGCTGGCCGACATCCTCATCGCGGCGGGATTCGAATGGCGCCAGCCCGGCTGCTCGATGTGCCTGGCCATGAACGACGATGTGCTCGCCGACGGCGTGCGCTGCGCCTCCACCACCAACCGCAATTTCGAAGGCCGGCAGGGGCGGGGTGCCATCACCCACCTGATGAGCCCGGTAATGGCGGCCGCGGCCGCCATTACCGGCGCGATCACCGACATCCGCAAGCTGGAGCTGTCCCATGCCTGAACTTTCCTGCCTCGCCGGCAAAGCCGCCGCGATCCGTTTCGAGAACCTCGACACCGACCAGATCATTCCCAAGCAGTTCCTGCGCGGCATCGACAAGTCGGGCCTGGCCGATGGCATTCTCTATGACCACCGGTTCGACGCCACCGGCGCGCGGCGCCCGGAATTCGTGCTGAACCGGCCCGAGTACGCCGGCACCAGCATCCTGGCCGGCGGCGCCAACTTCGGCTGCGGCTCCAGCCGCGAGCATGCCGTATGGGGCCTGCAGCAGTTCGGCATCCGCGCGGTGATCGCACCCAGCTTCGGCGAGATCTTCTACTCGAACGCGATGAACAACCGGCTGCTGCTGGTGATGCTGCCGCGCGAGGTGATCGAGCGGCTGATGGACGCGGTCGATGCCGACAGCGCCAATGAGATCCGCATCGACGTCGAAGCGATGCAGGTGCGCACGCCGGTCGGCGACTTCCCGTTCGAGCTGTCGGCGCGGCATCGCCGCATGTTCCTGGAGGGGCTCGACATGATCGGCCTGTCGCTGAAGCAGCGCGACGAGATCGAACAGTTTGCGCGCCGCTACTGGGATGCGTTCCCGTGGATGAAGGATGTGGCCCGGCGCACCCGCGACCGGCTGGGCACGACCTGAGCCTTCCGCTGCCGCGCCGCCTTGCTGGCGCGCAGTTGCATTTAGCCGTCGATGCCCAGCCGCAAAGGCTGGAGGAGTTCGACATCGACATCGACATCGACAGCGCTCGATGCGAATTCCATGCATCCGCGGCCGCGCGTGGCTATGCTTGGCATATCTCCGCCACCTTCGGGCAGGCATGCAGCCCCGGACAAATGCCATGACGACGAACGACGACAGCGCTGGCCCGGCGCCGGCCGAGGCGGCCCGGACCGCCGGCGCGCGCCTGCTGGCCGCGATGAGCCACGAGATCCGCACGCCGCTGTACGGCATGCTCGGCACGCTGGAACTGCTGTCGATGAGCGAGCTGGACGCAGGGCAGCGCCAGCAGGTGGCGACCATTACCGAGTCGTCGCGGGTGTTGCTGCAGATGCTCGACGACCTGCTCGACTTCTCGCGCATCGAAGCCGGCCAGATCAGGCTGGACGCGGTGCCGTTCGATCCGGTGGCGCTGGCCGAAACCGTGGCGCGCGCGCAGGAGCCGTTGGCCATGCACAAGGGCGTGGCCCTGGACTGCGACCTGCAGCCGGGCCTGCCGTGGCTGCTGGGCGATCCGCTGCGCGTGCGGCAGGTACTGGCCAACCTGTTGCGCAATGCAATCAAGTTCACCGCGCAAGGGCGCGTCACGCTGCGCATGTGGCAGGAACCGCAGCCCTCCGCGGACCAGGTCACGCTGATGCTGGAAGTGGCCGACACCGGCCCCGGCATCGATGGCGCGCTGCTGCCGCACCTGTTCGAGCCCTTCACGCAGGGCGATGCCACGCGCGCGGCCGAACCCGGCGGCGCCGGGCTCGGGCTGACCGTCTGCAGGAAACTGGCCCGGCTGATGGGCGGCGACATCACCGCCGGCAGCTCGCCGGGCCAGGGCAGCCGCTTTACCGTTGCGCTGCAGCTGCCCGTCACCGCCTCACGGCCGGCGCCCGCCGCCGCCGGTGCCGATGCGGCGCCAGCGCTGCCGCAGCTCGGGCTGCGCGTGCTGGTCGTGGAGGATCATCCGCACAACCGGCTACTGCTGCGTGGCCAGCTGGAGCGGCTCGGCTGCGCGGTGCAACTGGCGAGCGACGGCGCGCAGGGGCTGGCGGCGTGCACGGCAGGCGCCTTCGACGTCGTGCTGACCGATGTGCAGATGCCGGTCATGGATGGCTACGCGCTCAGCCGCCGGCTGCGCGCGGCGGGCAACCCGGTGCGCATCGTCGCGCTGACCGCCAACGCCGGCGCTGGCGAAGCCGGTCGCTGCCACGACGCCGGCATGGACCGCTGCCTCGTCAAGCCGGTGTTGCTGCAGGAGCTGGCGGCGTGCCTGCAAGCGCTGATGCCGGGGCGCGCTCAGGCGTCGCCGCGCATTAGCGGCGATGCCGATGCCGCGCTGCTGGCGCGGAGCGTGCAGGCCGATTTCGATGCCTTGCTTGCCGCTGCCGCCAGCGGCGACCTGGGCGCGGTACAGGCGCACGCGCATCGCATGCGCGGTGCGCTCGCGCAGATCGATGCCGCGCGCGACGCGGCGGAGCTGTGCCGCGAACTGGAGGCCGGCGCCGCGTGGGCAGTGCAGGCGACGCAGGACCGCATCGGCGAACTCGGCCTGATCCTGGATGCCTGCGTGCCCGGCTACCGCCATTCACGCTTGTCGTCATGATCCGGACCGGATCGCGGACGACCGCCCGGTCATCGTCATCGGGATCCTGCGCGGGATCCTGCGTGCGCTCGCGGTGATCTACCTGTAGCCCCGCCTCACGCAAGGGCGCCGGGCGCCTGCAAGGCTTCGTCCCGCTCCCACGCGACGCAGTTGCGGCCGCGGTTCTTGGCCGCGTAGAGCACGTGGTCGGCGCGCATCAGCAGCGTATCCAGGTCTTCGCCGGGCCGCAGCGTCGCCACGCCGAAGCTGGCGGTCACGCGGTGCACGCCGGGCAGCACTGTCATCGGCGTGTGTTCGAGCGTATGGCGCAGGCGCTCGGCCAGTTGCAGCGCGGCGTCGGGCGCGGTATCGGGCAGCAGCACGACGAACTCTTCGCCGCCCAGCCGCGCCGCGATATCGCGCCGGCGGATGCCGCCGGCAATGATCTGGCCGAACTGCGCCAGCACCGCGTCGCCGGCGCTGTGGCCGTAGTTGTCGTTGATGAACTTGAAGAAGTCGAGGTCGCACACCAGCAGGCTGAGCGGCTGCCCCGGCGGCGGCGGGATCTGCTGCATGGCGAGCGCAGCCAGGCCGCGGCGGGTATGCAGCAGCGTCAGCGGGTCGGTGTCGCGCTCGTGCCGCAGGCCGACGATGATGTCCTGCACCGCCGCGGCCAGCAACGCCAGGGCCAGTGCCATCAGCAGCAGCGCCAGCGTGGCCTGCAGCCACAGCCAGTAGGCAGATTGGATAAAGGCCACCGGATCGTGCGATGCGGCCGGCACCACGGTCAGCACGGTGCGCGGCAGGAAGTGCAGCGCGAACAGCAGGTAGAACCAGAACAGCACGCGGTCCGCCAGCCGCCCGCTGCGCAGCCGCGCCAGTGCCGGCATGCCCAGCAGCAGGATCATGGCGATGCCGACGTTCAGGATGTAGATGCGCGCCACCAGCCGCGGCTGCACCAGGTCGAACCACGCGATCGCGCCGAGCAGCGCGAGCGGCAATGCCACCTGCGCGCAGGTATCGAGCCGCGCACCGACGCGCGCCAGCATGCCGCGCAGCAGCAGCACGCCGCTGCCCAGGTACAGCAGGCCGGTCACCGTGGCCTGCCCGCCGCCGGGGTGCGGCGGCCAGACGATCTGCAGGGTGATGGCGATCGCGTACATGCAATACGCGGCAGCCGGCAGCAGCAGGTAGTGCCGGCTGCGCTCATAGCGCCAGGCCAGCACGAGGCACAGCGAGAATGCGATGGCGATGGCGGGATTGACCAGTGCCAGGAATCGACCAGCGTCTTGCAACACGAGAGTCCCCCGTTCTTGTCGTTCTCTGGCAGGGGTGGTTGCAAGCTCCGGCGAGGGTGCGCATGCGTCGCGGCATCGCGCGGCCGAAGGGCATGGCCAGGGAACATTATGGAGGGCATGGGCGCCCGGGCAGGCGCGGCGCTTGCCGCGGCCTGCTGAGTGTTTCCGTCAGGCCTCATTCTAGCCACCACCATGGCCCGCGGCGCATGGCGCCCGCCGCGGCCGGGCAAACAATTGTGAACACCGCGGACGTGGCTGCCGGGCCACGGTTGCCACGGTTTCCCGCTTTTGTGACTAATCTGGTAGAAGCTGTCCGGATCCTCCGGCAGTTCGGTTTTCCGTACGCAAGGAGATCACGATGAATACCAAGAAAGCGATGCCGGCCCTGTTGCTGGCGGCAAGCGTGCTGGCGGCGCCGTTTGCCATGGCGCAGGGTGGTGGCAAGACTTCTACCCGGCCGATGACGGAACCCGCGGCGTCTGCGCCGCCGCCAGCTCCGCAAAGCTCGCCGTATGTGCAGGTGCAGCAATGGAAGAAGGGCGACCGCCTGCCGACCGAGTTCAGGGACCGCCAATATGTGATCGACGACTACAAGCAATACAACCTGCCGGCGCCGCGCAAGGGCACGCGCTGGGTGGGGGTTGGCGCCGAGTATTACCTGGTGGCGCCCAATGGCGTGATCCAGCAGGTCGGGTCGGGCTCCTGACCGGACTGGGCCAGGGCCCTCGCCCTGGGCCATGCAGCAATGAGAAAGCCGCCGCGCGGGATTGCCCGGCGGCTCTTTTTTTTCTAGTGCGGCGCCCCGCTTCAGATGCCAAGTATCTTCTTGGCCTCGAGCAGCGACTTCATCGCTTCGTCATGCTTGCCGGCCTTGTGATAGGCCGCGCCGTCGGCACGCAGCTTGGCCACCTTGGCGGTATCTTCCGGCGACAGCGCCGGCTTGGTCGAGAGCTTGGCGTCGATCGCCTTCATCTCGTTGGGGCAGTTGTGGGCGAGTGCCAGGCCGCTGGCGCCGCACAGCACCAGCGCCGCCAGGATCGGGATGGATTTACGCATGTCGGCCTCCGCTTGCATTGGGATTGTGGGATTTCCAGCATAGTGCATGGCCCGCATGGCCACGAATCCTGTGGCTTGCCGGGTTCTGCATGACATCTTGCGGCGTTCCGCGGCTGTTTTCCCGCGAGCCTTCCGATGTTATGTTGGAGGGCGTCTTTTTTGCCCGCCATAAGCCGGACGCCCCAGCCACTCGACCGGTTGCGCATGGAAAACTCTGCCGAGAATTTTTTGCTGGCCCTGCTGTGCGCCGCGGTGCTGACCGTGGCCGTGGTGGGGATCCACTACGAGGCGCTGCGCGTGCTGTCGTCGCTGCATCCGCGGCGCTGGAGCGGGCGCGTCAACATTGGCGTGCTGATCGTCTGCATCATCCTCGTCCACTGCCTGGAGGCGATGGTGTTCGCGTTCGGCTTCTGGTTTGCCGACAATGTGCTCGGCCTCGGCTGGCTGGCCGGATCGACCGCGCCCGGCATGCCCACCCGCCACGGCGAGCCCTCACTGCTGGTCTATGCCTACTTTGCGCTGGAGACCTTCACCACGCAGAGCCTGGGCGACCTCTACCCGGTCGGCGCGACCCGGCTGATCGCGACCATCGAGCCGCTGGTGGGCCTGATCCTGATCGGCTGGTCCGCGTCTTTCACCTACGTGGTGATGCGGCGCGACTGGCAACTCGACGACGAGGGCGGGCACCGCGGGCGCTAGCGCAACGGCTGCCGCGGCCGGCAACAAATGCCGGAAGTGCCGCAGATGCCGCTAGTGCCAGACAGGGCGCGAACGTTTAAGCTGGCGGCTTCTGCCAATCAACGAGCCATACATCCGAGGAGCCACCATGCCGAGCCGCCAGCGCCCCCTGATCCGCCTAGCCGCACTTGCCACCCTTGTCGTGGCCTGCAGCGCCCAGGCGCAGAAGCAGGACGTCCAGGGCGCCGCCGCCGCTGCCATCAACGAGGCAGTCCAGCAGGGCACCACGCCCTACCGCCCCGACCCGGCCGCGACGCCGGCCAGCATCGAGTCGGCGGAATGCCGTGAGCTCGCCGCCCAGATCGCCACCGCGCCCAAGCGCGAGTACCGCACCACCGACTCGACCATCGAGACCGCGCAAGGGCGGCAGGTGCCCGAGCTGGAACGCGAGCGCCCGCGCAAGTCGCTGCAGCAGGCGTACCAGGAGAAGTGCACCCGGTAAGCCGGTTCCACGGCGGACGGCCGCGCCAGGCGCGGCGTCCGCCCCACGTCGCCACCCACCTCCCGGCGCGGTCCCGCGCCCGACTCCCTGCCTCCTTGCTCGTTCCCATGCTGCGCCGGCTGCACAAGCGTCGGGCGTCGATGCCCCACGTTTGCGCCCATCCGCCCGCGGCGCCAACGGTCGTTTCACCGCGCCGGTGAAAAATACATATGTTTCATGGTTATCCATGATGGAACAGTTGTTGCTGATTGCCTAGCATTGGCGATGCGATGGCGCGTCGCTGACCGCTACCCCGACAACCAAGCTATTCACGCATCCAAGGAGAGCCTGTATGAAAGCAGCAGAAGTCACGCGTCCGTGCGGCGGTTCACCGACCCCGCGCCGGTCCGCGGTTGCATCGGCCGCAGCGGCGGCGCTGGTGCTCTGCAGCGGCCCGGCCGGCACGGCGCATGCCGCCGGTGTCGCCGCCGGTGTCGCCGCCGGTGTCGCCGCCGGTGTCGCCAATTCCGCCGCCAGCCCGACCCTCGGCAAGATCAAGTCGTCAGGCACGATCTCCATCGGCCATCGCACCTCGTCGATCCCGTTCTCGTACTACGACGCCAACCAGAAGGTCATCGGCTTCTCGCAGGACATCTGCGACCGGGTGATCGATGCGGTGAAGCGCGAGACCGGCCTGCCGGCGCTGCAGGTGCGCATGGTGCCGGTGACTTCGCAGAACCGGATCTCGCTGGTGCAGAACGGCACCGTCGACCTGGAATGCGGCGTCACCACCAACCTGAAGTCGCGCCAGCAGCAGGTGGCGTTCTCGACCACGTTCTTCGTCGCCGGCACGCGGCTGCTGGTGAAGAAAGGCAGCCCGGTGCGCGACTTCGGCGACCTCTCGGGCAAGGCGGTGGTGACCAATGCCGGCACCACCTCGGAGCGCATACTGCGCCGGCTCAACGACGAGAAGCAGGCCAACATCACCATCCAGAGCGCCAAGGACTATGGCGAGTCGTTCCTGATCCTGCAGTCAGGGCGCGTGGCCGCGTTCATGATGGACGACGTGCTGCTGTCGGGAGCGCGCACGCTGGCGCCCAACCCCGCCGACTGGACCGTGGTGGGCACGCCGCAGTCGTTCGAGGCCTATGCGTTCATGCTGCGCAAGGACGATCCCGGCTTCAAGCAGGTGGTCGACGGCGCCATCGGCGGGCTGATCCGCAGCGGCGAGATCAACAAGCTCTACAGCAAGTGGTTTGCCGCGCCGGTGCCGCCCAAGCAGGTCAATTTCGAGCTGCAGATGAGCGAGCCTTTGAAGAAGGCCTACGCCAGCCCCAGCGACGAGGCCTTCGAATAATCGTCCTCAGCCGCGGCCGGCGGGCACGTAGGCCCCGGCGCGGTGCAGCTCGCCCTCGGCCTGCTCGAGCGCGCGGATCGCGCCCTTGCCCTTGCGCGCCAGCAACTGCTCGACCAGCGCCTCGACCATGGCCACGCCGGCCGTGATCGAGGGGAAGAACGACGGGCTCTCGACCGAGAACAGCAGCGTGCAGTCCGCCGCCAGCGCGATCGGCGCCACGGTGCTGTCGGTCAACGCGATCACCTTGCAGCCGCACTCGCGCGCGGCCGCCGCCACGCGGATGCTTTCCTGCGAATACGGGGCGAAGCTGGCCACCACCACGGCGTCCTTGGGCGCCAGGCCGCGCAGCTCCATTTCCAGCGTGCCGGCATCGGCGCGGATCAGCTGCACCGAGCTGCGGAACAGCCGGTAGACATAGTGGAAGGTGAACGCGATCGGGAAGCACGAGCGGAAGCCCGCCACGTGCACGTTCTGCGCTTGCGACAACAGTTCCGCCGCCTGCTGCAGCGTCTTGTCGTTGTTGGCGGCGATCAGGTCGAGGTTATGGTGCTGCGCGTCGAGCATCTCGCCCAGCATGCGGCTGGCGCTGCTTTCGCGCACCACCTTGCGCGCGCGGCGCGCATAGGGCTGGCTACCGCCGCGCAGCGCATCGACAAAGAGTTCGCGCAGGCCCTGCCAGCCCTCGAAGCCGAGGTGCTGCGACAGCCGCACCAGCGTGGCGGGCTGCACGCCGGCGCTGGCGGCGATCTTGCGCATCGACAGCACCGGCACGTCCTGCGGGTGGTCGAGCAGGTAGCGCGCGCCGCTCTGGAACTGCGTGCTCAGGCTCGGGAAGCTGGCGCGCAGCAACGCCAGCAGCGCGTCGAGGTCGTGGGGCGGCGCCGGCGTGGGACCGGCCTGGGAAGGCTGCGGCGGATGGGTGGGGCTGTCGGACGGCATGGGCACTCCGGGTTCGTGGTTGTAACGATTGTTGCACAGCCGCGCACCGGAGCGCCGGGCGGCGGCGCTTGCAGACGACGCGCTGCCACGTCGTCACGCCGTCACATCGTTACTTCGAAAGCTGGTTAACGTCCGGACACCGCCAAAGCTGTACCCGGGGTTTTTGGCAAGCCCCCCGATTGTCGGATTGCCGCAACGCTGGCGCACTGTCATCAGAATTTCCTTACCCACTTGAATGGCGGTGACTTACACTCCGCGCCATAACCTCCGGAAATCGGTCAACCGGAACATAATTGGTACGGAGCGCGAGCATGGGACATAGAAGCCCTGCAGTGCGACACGGCGGCATGGTCACGCCGCCGTTTCGGGTCAAGGGTCAAATCGGGGCAGGAACAGACGCGGCGGGCGCCATGCCGGGCCGCGGCGCGCGCGCGCGCGGCTTCACGCTGGTCGAGCTGATGATCGCCGTCGCGATCATCGCCATCCTGGCCGCCGTCGCCATCCCCAACTACAGCCGCCATGTGGTGCGATCGCACCGCGCCGCGATCGAGTCGTTCATGCTCGAAGTCTCCGGCGCGCAGGAGCGGTTTCTCGTCGACAACCGCGCCTATGCCGCCAATCTCGGCGCGCTAGGCATGTCGGTGCCGTCCGCGCAGAGCACGCGCTACGATGTCACCGTGACTCCCAATGCCGCGCTGCCGCCGGGCTACAGCATCGTGGCCACGCCCAAGGGCAGCCAGCTGAGCGCCGATACCGGCTGCGGCACGCTGACGCTGACCAGCGCCGGCGCCAGGTCGGCGTCCGGTGGCGGCACCGATTGCTGGAACTGACCATGGCAGCCACCTACCGGCTTCGCCTGTGCCGCCCGCAGCCGCGGGCGCTGCGCGGCTTCACCCTGGTCGAACTGATGTGCACGCTGGCCGTGCTGGCGATCCTCGCGTTCGCCGCCGCGCCGTCGTTTGCGTCGCTGATGGCGGGGCAGCGCGTGCGCAGCGCCTCGCTCGACCTGAGCTCGGCGCTGCTGCTGGCGCGCAGCGAGGCGGTCAAGCGCAACGCCACCGTGACGCTGGCGCCCACCGGTGCGGCCTGGACCGCGGGCTGGGCCGTCAGCGCCGGCGCGGAGACAGTGCGCACCTTCGGGCCCTACGCCAGCCTCACCATCACCCCCAGCGCCGCCGGGGCGTTGTCGGTCGGCAACGACGGCCGGCTTGCCGGCGCGGCAATGCGCTTCGAGATCGCTCCCGCCAATGACACGACGGTCGCGCTGCGCGTGTGCGTGCAGGTCAGCGAGACCGGCCGCGTTGCCTCTGAAACGGGAGCCTGCACATGACCCGCATCCTTCCCCACGCCGGCCGCCGCCACGGGCAACGGCCGGCGCGCCTGCCGCGACGCACCGCGCAGCGTGGCCTGCTGCTGATCGAAGTGCTGGTGGCGGTGGTGATCCTGCTCGCCGCGCTGCTGGGCACGGCGGGACTGGTGGCGCGCTCGGGCCAGAACGAGATGGAGTCCTACCAGCGCGTGCAGGCGCTCGCGCTGCTGCAGGACATGGCCGCCCGCATCAATGCCAACCGCCAGGTGGCGCAGTGCTATGCCAATGGCGCCAACGGCGTGCGGCTGGGCACCGGCACAGCCGCGCCGGCGGCCTGCACGCTGGGAACGGCCGCGCAGAACGCCACCGCCAACGGCGACCTGCAGGCATGGAACACCGCGCTGCTGGGCAGCGCCGAGATGACGGCCGCGGCCAGCGGCGTGGCGGCGCAGCCGGTCGGCGCCATGATCGGCGCGCGCGGCTGCATCGACACCGTCGACGCGGCCGCCAACGTCTACCGCATCACCGTCGCCTGGCAAGGCCTGGCCGCCACCGGCGCCCCCGCGCTCGGCTGCGGCCAGAACCAGTACGGCAACGAAGCCTACCGTCGCGCGGTCAGCACGCAGATCCGCATTGGCTCGCTGGGGACCGTGTCATGAAGCGCCTGCCTCCGCGTATCGCACAAGGCCGCCGGCTCCAGCGCGGCGTGTCGCTGGTGGAGCTGATGATCGGCATCACCATCGGCCTGCTGATGCTGACTGCGCTGGCCAGTCTCTATTACGCCAACAGCTTGTCGCGCACCGAGTTCGTCAAGTCGGCCGAGCAGGTGGAGAACGGCCGCTATGCGCTGGAGCAGATCCGGCGCGAGGTGGAACTTGCGGGGTTCTACGGGGCAGGCAGCATTGCGCGGGGCGCCACGGTGGCCGGTCCCGCGCTGTGCGCGACAGACCCGGCCGCGCTCGGCTTCGCGGCAGGAGGCACCGTCCCACTGCCTCTGGCAGGCTATGCGGCCGGCGTGGTTGCGCCCTGCCTGGCCGACCTTGCCGCCACTTCCGAGGTGCTGGTGGTGCGGCGCGTGTCGACCACGCCGGTCGCGGCCCCGACGCCGGGCGTGCCTTACCTGCAGGTATCGGCCTGCCCGAACGACACCACTGCCTTTGTCTTCGATGCCAGCGCGGCGGCCGCTTTCCCGTTGCGCACCAAGGCTTGCGATGCGGCGGTACCGGCAGTGCTGCGCGAAGCGGTGGTGCGCGCGTTCTATCTCGCGCCGTGCGACCGCTGCACCAACGGCGGCGACGGCATCCCCACGCTGAAGATGGCCGAGCTGGTCAACGGCGCGTTCCAGACGCGTTCGCTGGCGCAGGGCATCCAGGACATGCATGTGGCCTACGGCATGGACCTGGACAGCAACGGCTCCGCCGACTGCTACGTGGACGATCCCGGCGCCAACAATGCCGCCGCCTGCCCAATCGTGCCGGGCTACGACTGGACCAATGCGCTAACCAACTGGAGCAACGTGACCACCGTGCGCGTAAACCTGCTGGCGCGCACGCTGCGCACCTCTGGCGGCACGGTAGACACGCGCACCTACGACCTGGGGCGCGCCGCCGCCAGCGGTCCGTTCAATGACGGCTACAAGCGCCACGTCTACGCCCAGGTGGCGCGGCTGGTCAACGTGGCCGGACTGCGCGAGCAATGATGCGATACCGCGAAGGGCAAGCAATGACGAAGTTATCCGGCCGGCCACTGCGCCGCAGGCAGACGGGCGTCACGCTGGTCGTGACGCTGGTGTTCATGGTGCTGTTCCTGCTGATCGCCGTGGCGCTGGTCAATTCGGGCCTGGTCAACGTCAAGGTCGCGGCCAACCAGCAGCACACCGCCGAAGCGCGCGACGTCGCGCAGCAGTCGATCGAGCAGGTGATCTCCGACGACTTCACCAAGGCGCCGGCGGCCATCAGCGTGCCGGTGGATGTCAGTGGAGATGGCAAGGCCGATTACGTGGCCCAGGTGGCGAAGCCGGAATGCATGGCAAGCAATCCCATCAAGAACGTCGAGCTCGACCTGAAGGATCCCGACGATGTGTCGTGCATGATCGGCAGCGGCGTGCAGAACACCGGCATCGTCACGGCCGGCAACAACGCGGGCAATTCGCTGTGCAACGCCACCCAGTGGGACGTAGCCGCCACGGTCGATGACAGCGCCGGCACCGGCGCCGTGGCAACGGTCCATCAGGGCGTGGCGGTGCGCATGCCGACCGGCTCGGCCTGCCCCTGACCGCACCGGCGTTGCCACCTATTCACCATTGATCGCACAGGAACCCGGATGACGAGCCCAGCCCGCCGGAATCGGCGCCTTGCCGCCTTCGCCGCAGCCCTGCTTGCCCTGGCCGGATGGCAGGGCGCGCATGCCGAAGACATCGACCTGTTCACCGGCCTGCAGAGCAATGCCGGTACCAAGCCCAATGTGCTGTTGCTGCTGGACAATGCGTCCACGTGGAATGCGGCCACGACCATCCGTGGCTGCGATGTCGATGTCGTCAGCGCCAACAACGCCGGCACCGACGTCGGCGCGATCCAGTGCGCACTGTACCGCGCGGTGAACACGCTCGCGACCAACCCGCAGCTGGCCGGCAACATCAACATGGGCTTGATGATGTTCGGCACGGGCACCAACCCCGGCGGCAAATTCCGCTATCCGTCGGCGGCGCCATACACATTGCCGCTGATGGACGCCACCAATGGCGCGCAATTCCTTGAGTACATCAAGAGCATCGACCGCCAGACCGACAACTCAAACAATTCCCAGGTGGGTGGGGGCATGCAGGAAGCCTGGGCATTCTTCGGCGGCAGGAAGGGCTTGTCAGGTACGCAGTACACGTCGCCGATCACCAACCCGTGCCAGAAGAACTTCGTTATCTACATCGCCAACGCGGTCAACAACGGCAAGCCGCAGGACACCGGCACCGAGCCCAAGGACGCGCTTGCCGCGGCGGGGGCCAGCGCCAAGCAGATGACCCAGCTCAAGCTCGACACGGCGGCCAACAAGTACGAAAGCAACTGGGGAGACGAGTGGGCGCGGTTCATGTACGAAACCGACGTGAACGGCAATCTCGACAATAACCAGAACATCATCACCTATACGATCGCCATCACGGACGGCAGGAACCCCGACTATGTCGAGTCGACCCGCAGCATGGCCGACAATGCCGGCGGCAAGCGCTATGTGGTTGACCTGGGCGACGTGGACGCGCTGGTGAAGGCGCTGCTGCAGATCTTCAACGAGATGCAGGCCGTCAACAACGTGTTCTCCTCGGTGAGCCTGCCGGTCAGCGTGAACGGGCAGGGTTCGTACCTGAACCAGATCTACATCGGCATGTTCCGGCCCGACGCCACCGCAGCGCCGCGCTGGATGGGCAACCTGAAGCAGTACAAGCTTGGCTACGACAACAAGAACCAGATCGTGGTGCTGGACGCCAACCCCAGCGGCCCCAACCAGCAGAGTGCGATCAGCAATGCCGGCACGGGTTTCATCTCGCCCAGCGCCAAGAGTTTCTGGACCGCCGAGCCGCCGCTGGGGTTCAGTGGTTCCAGCTATACCGGCAGCCAGGTAAGCGGCTGGCCTGCCAAGGGGTTCTGGGTCAACAGTCCGTCCGGCGCTGCCGGTGCGCTGGACTCTGCCGACGGCGTGGCGGGTGTGGTCGGCGGCGATGGCGAAATCGTCGAGAAAGGTGGCGCCGGCGAAATGCTGCGCGCCCAGTTCACCACCGACCAGAGCGGGCGCAAGCTCTACACCTGCGCGTCGGGGGCATGCAGCGGCAAGAATTTGGCTTCGTTCGATACGTCCAACAGCTGGCTGACCGGCACCAGCGGGCAGGCCGCGCTCAATACCACGGCCGCCGACGTCAACAACCTGATCAATTGGGTGCGCGGCCGCGACGTGCGGGCACTGGGCGAAAGTTCGGTGGCCGGCGCGGAGTTGCAGAAAGGCCCGGGGGGCAGCGTTACCATGCGCGGCTCGGTGCATGGCGATGTACTGCATTCGCGCCCGGTGGTGATCAACTATGGCGGCACGACCGGCGTGGTGGTGTTCTATGGCGCCAACGACGGCGTCTTCCATGCGGTCAATGGCAACCAGACCACCGGCATCGGCGGCATACGTCCGGGCGGGGAGCTGTGGGGCTTCATTGCACCGGAGTTCTATGGCAAGCTCGGCCGTCTCTACACCAATACGCCCGAGGTGCAGCTGAGCGGATCGCCCACCGGTGCGGGCGCGAAGCCGCGCGACTATTTCTTCGATGGCACCACGACGGTGTTCCAGGACCTGCGCGACCCGGCCAAGCCTCGTGTGGTGATCTACCTGACCGCGCGCCGCGGCGGGCGCCTGACCTACGCGCTGGACGTCACCGACCCGATGGCGCCGGAATTCCTGTGGAAGGCCGACAGCACCAGCATCGCGGAACTGGGACAGACCTGGTCGCAGCCGCGCGTGATCCGCGTCAAGGGGTATGCAAACCCGCTCGTGGTGATGGGCGCCGGCTACGATCCCGCCGAGGATGCCGAGCCGTCCCAGGGTGGCGGCAGTTCGGGACAAGGGCGTGGCGTGATCGTGTTCGATGCCTTCACGGGCGATGTGGTGCGCGCATGGCTGGCCGACTGCACCGGTCTTTCCGCCACGGTGTGCACGACGCCTGCCGGCATGAACCGCGCGATCCCGTCCGACGTGGCCGTGGTGGACCGCAACGGTGACGGGCTGGTAGACAAGGGCTATGTCGGCGACGTCGGCGGCAATGTCTGGCGGCTGGACTTCGAGACGGCGGCCGGCACCGGGTCAGATGCCTGGACGCTGCATAAATTCGCATCCCTGGGCGGCGCGCAGGGCACCAACGATGCGCGCAAGTTCATGTATCCGCCGGATGTCATCACCACCGGCAACTACGATGCGGTGATGATCGGCAGCGGCGACCGCGAGCATCCGCTGTACACCACCAGCACTACGCCGGGCCTGGCCTACAACGTCAGCAACCGCTTCTACATGCTGAAGGACACGACGCTCACCGGCGGGCTGCCGTCGACATGGACGCCGCTGACCGAGGCCGACCTGTTCAACGCGACTTCGACCGCATACGCCGACACAAGCGCGGGCAAGGGCTTCTACCTCGTGCTGGGCACCGGCGAGAAGGTGGTCAACGCGCCGCTGACCGTGGCCGGCTACACCTACTTCGGCACCAATCAGCCAAGCGTGCCGAAGTCGGGCGTGTGCTACCCGGACCTGGGCAAGGCGCGCGGCTATGCAATTTCGTTCCTTACCGGCAAAGGCCTGAACGACGACCGCCATGTCGTGTTCAACAACGGTGGCTTGCCGCCGTCGCCGGTGTTCGGGGTGGTTGCCGTCACGGATGCGGCAGGCAACACCAGCAACGTGCCGGTGCTGATCGGCGGCGGCAACCAGACCGGTCCCGGCGGCGGCGACAATACCTCGTCGCTGGGCGCGCAGAAGATCTCGCCGCCGGGGATCGGCAAGCGCAAGCGCACTTACTGGTACTCGCAGACCGACCGCAAGTGACCGGGTGCGGCGGCGGCGCGCTTACCGGGGCGCCGCCGCCATCGGCGTTTCTTCCTCCTGCCACCACCCACCCCCCAACGCCTGCAGCAGCGCCGCCGAATCCGCCAGCCGGTCGGCGCGCGACTGCGCCAGGTCCAGCGAAGCCTGCCGCGCCTCGCGCTCGGCATCGAGCACGGCCAGCTGGCTGACGCCGCCGAGCCGGTACTGTTCCGACACCACCGTCAGCGTGTCGCGCGCCTGGCGCGCATTGTCGGCGCGCTCGCGCAGCGTCGCGGCGTCGGCCTCGAGCGCGCGCAGCGAATCAGCCACGTCCTGCAAGCCCTGCAGCACGGCCTGCCGGTAGGCGGCCAGTGCCTGCTCGTACGCCGCTTCGGCGGCGCGCTTGCGCGCCTGCAGTTCGCCGCCGCGGAACACCGGCTGCACCAGCCCGGCTGCGAGGCTCCACACATTGAGGCTGCTGAACAGGTCGCGCGCGGCGGTGACCTGGCTGCCGCCGCTGGCGCTCAGCGTGACCTGCGGATAGAGGTTGGCGGTGGCCACGCCGATATCGGCGCTGGCCTGGTGCAGCAGCGCTTCGGCCGCGCGGATGTCGGGGCGGCGCCGCGCCAGCGTGGCCGGCAGGCTGACCGGCAGCGTGTCGGGCAGATGCAGCGCGTCCAGCGTGAATGCGGGCAAGGAGGCGGCTGCCGGAGTCTGGCCGGTGTAGACCGCGAGCTGGTGCCGTGTCGCTTCCAGCTGGCGCTGCAGGCCCGGCACCAGCGCCTGCGTCTGCGCCAGTTGTGCGCGCTGGCGCTGCACGTCGACGCGCGCGACGCCGCCGGCGCGCAGGCGTTCCTCGGCGATGCCGAGCTGGCGCCGCTGGGCTTCGGCCAGCGCCACCGTGTCGGCCAGTTGCGCGCGCAGTCCGGCCTCGCGGATCGCCGCGGTGGCGACGTTGGCGGCCAGCGCCAGCCGCGCCGCTTCCAGCTCGTAGCGCTGGTAGTCGACCGCCGCCTGCAGCCCTTCGAGCTCGCGCCGCTGCCCGCCGAACAGGTCGAGTACATAGGACACCTGCACCGTAGCGCCATACAGCGTAAATGGTCCCGGGCTGGGGATCGTCGAAATGCCCATCGACTGGAAATTGACCTGCTGCCGCGTGGTATTGAGCTGCGCGTCAACCGCGGGCCAGCGCGTGGCGCCAGTGCGCGCGGCAAGGTTTTCCTGCGCCTCGCGCAGCCGCGCGCGCGCCTGGGCCAGCGTGGGGCTGGCGTCGAGCGCCATGCGGATGGTGGCGTCCAGCTCGGCGCTATGGAACAGCGTCCACCATTGCGCCGGCACGTCGGCGCCTGCGGCCAGTGTCTGCGCGTGCGATTGCGGATGGCGATCGCCGCTGTCGGCCGCGACGGTGGCAACCGGTTGCGGGCCCGGCACGTAGCCGGCATCATCGGTCGGCGCGGGGCGGCGGAAATCGGGGCCGACGGCACAGCCGGCCAGCAGCGCGGCAGCGGCCATCAAAGGAAGAAATCGGGTCATGGCAGCAATCCTTCAGTCCAGCGTGCGGCGGTAGAAGCGCACCGCGATCGTCATCACCACCACGATGAACAGCGCCATCGGCCAGACCTGCGGCCATAGCTCGGCCCAGCCGCTGCCCTTGAGCAGGATGCCGCGCACCATGCGGTTGAAATACGTCATCGGCAGGATGTTGCCGATCGCCTGCGCCCAGCCGGGCATGCCCGCAAACGGGAACATGAAGCCCGATAGCAGGATGTTGGGCAGGAAGTAGAAGAAGGTCAGCTGCATCGCCTGCAGCTGGTTCTGCGCCAGCGACGACAGGGTGATGCCCACCGTCAGGTTGGCCGCGATAAACAGCAGCGCCGCGAGGTAGACCGCCGTCACCGAGCCGACGAAAGGCACGCTGAATACCCAGCGCGCGGCCAGCAGCACGATGGTCACCTGGATCAGCCCGATGAAAATGTACGGCACGATCTTGCCGGTCATCACCTCGAGCGGCTGCACCGGCATGGCCAGCAGGTTTTCCATGGTGCCGCGCTCGCGTTCGCGCGTCATCGCCAGCCCGGTCATCATCACCATGGTCATCGACAGGATCACGCCCATCAGGCCGGGGATGATGTTGTACTGGGTCAGGCCCTCGGGGTTGTACAGGCGCTGCACCTGCACGTCGAACGGCGCCTTGCCGCCCGCCAGCGGCGCCAGCGAGCCTTTCAGGTCGTGGGTGCCGACCCTGAATGGCAGCTGCGGCAGCGCGGCGATCGCCTGGCCGGTGGCCGAGGGATCGGTGGCGTCGGCCTCCACCAGCAGCGCGGGGCGTTCGCCGCGCAGCAGCTTGCGCGTGAAATCGGGCGGGATGCTGAGCACGAACTGCACGTCACCCTTCATCAGCGCCTCTCTGCCGGCGGCCTCGTCGGGCAGCGTGGCCACCACCTTGAAATAGGTGGAGTTCTGCATGCTGGCAATGAAGGTGCGGGTGAATTCGCTCTGGTCGGCAGCGATCACCGCGGTCGGCAGGTGGCGCGGGTCGGTGTTGATGGCAAAGCCGAACAGCAGCAGCTGCATGATCGGCAGGCCGACGATCATGCCGAAGGTGACGCGGTCGCGGCGCAGCTGCAGGAATTCCTTCAGCACGATGCTCCACCAGCGCTGGACCGAGAAGCGCGTGCCGTTGGCGCGAGGCTGGCGCGGGTTCCGGATTGCGGCGGCGTTCATGTCGGCTCCTTCGCCTTGCGCGTGTCCATGTTGTCATCGGCCCGGCTCATCATGTGGATGAACACGTCTTCCAGGCTGGTGTGGGCCTGTATCACGCGCCGTCCCGGTCCGGCCAGGCGCTGCAGCGTGCCCGCCAACGCCTGCGCATCGCGCCCGGTGACGTGCAGCGCGGTGCCGAATGCCACGGTCTGTTCCACGCCCGGCGCGCCCTGCAATTGCTCCGACAGCGTGGCGAGGTCGTCGCCTTCCACGCTCCACGTCGACAGTTGCTGGCTGGCCACGACTTCGTCGGCGGTGCCTTGCGCCAGCAGCTTGCCGTAGGCGATATAGGCGAGCTTGTGGCAGCGCTCGGCCTCGTCCATGTAGTGCGTGCTGACCAGCACCGAGATGCCGCGCGCGGCAAGCAGGTGCAGATGCTCCCAGAAATCCCGCCGCGCCTTGGGGTCGACACCGGCGGTAGGTTCGTCGAGCAGCAGCAGTTCCGGCTCGTGCAGCAGACAGGCCGCCAGCGCCAGCCGCTGCTTCCAGCCGCCCGACAAGGATCCCGCCAGCTGTGCCGAGCGCGTCGCCAGGCCCAGGTCTTCGAGCGCGCGGTCGACGGCATCACGCCGGTCCGGCATGCCATACATGCGCGCGACGAAGTCCAGGTTCTCGCGGATCGACAGGTCGTCCCAGTACGAGAACTTCTGCGTCATGTAGCCGACTCGGCGCTTGATTTCGTCGGATTCGGTCAGGATGCCGAAACCCAGGCAGGTGCCTTCGCCCGAATCCGGCGTCAGCAGGCCGCACATCATGCGGATCGAGGTAGTCTTGCCGCTGCCGTTGGGGCCGAGGAAGCCGAAGATCTCGCCGCGCGCGACCTGCATGCTGAGGTCGTTGACCACGTGCTTGTCGCCGAAGTGCTTGTTCAGCCCGCGCACGTCGATGGCAAGTTCCTGCGCGCGGCCGTTGTCAGCGTGGCTGGTTTCCGTGTTCATTGCCGCACCACCTCGACGGGCTGGCCGGGCCGCAGCTTGATGGCATCGGCGGCGGACGGGCGTGCTTCCACCAGGAACACCAGCTTGTTGCGGGTCTCGTTGCTGTAGATCACCGGCGGCGTGAATTCGGCTTCGTTGGCGACATAGGTGATGCTGGCCGCCACCGGCGCGGCGCAGCCATCGCAGCGCACCTGCACGGCCTGCCCGTTGCGCAGCGCGCCGACCACGGCCTCGGGTACGTAGAAACGCACCTTGACGTTGCCGGGCGGCAGCATGCGCACCACCGGGCTGCCGGCGGGCACCCATTCGCCGAGGCGGTAGGGCGTATCGTAGACCAGCCCTGCCTGCGTGGCGGCCACGGTCTTGCGCGACAGCTTCCAGTCCGCCTGCGCCAGCGCGGCGCGCGCCGCGGCCACTTGCGCGGCCTGTGCGGCCTGTTGCGCGTCGCGTCCGGGCAAGCGTGCCACGTCGATATCGCGCTGCAGCTCGCGCACGCGCGCCGCATCGCTGCGCGCCTGGGCGCGCGACTCGTCGAGCTGCGCCTGCGCAATGCCGCCGATCTCGAACTGGCGCTCGTCGCGCCGCAGCGCGGCGGCGCTGCGTTGCGCCTGGGCCTGCGCCTGCGCCAGCTGGGCGCGGCTCACGTCGACTTCGACCGGGCGCTTGCCGGTCTTCATGTCCTGCAGCTGCGCTTCGGCGGCGCGCAACTGGTCTTCGGCCTGCTGGCGCGCGGCGCGTTCGTCGTCGGATTCGAGCGCGAACAGCGCCGCGCCCTGCGCCACCTGCTGGCCGCGCTGCACGGAAAGCGTGTCGAGGCGGCCGGCGAAGGGCGAGGCGACGCTGACGAACTCGCCTTCGATATAGCCTTGCCAGGTGTCGGTGCCGGACTTGCCGCAGCCGGCGGCAAGCAGCGCGGCGCCGAGCAGCGCGGCGATGGGGAGCGCGCGCGCCAGAAGGGGAAGGGGGGAAACAACGGTGTTCATGCAGCGGACTCCGGGGAATGCCTGGGCGCACGGCCCTTCTTTTTTGATGCGGGTGGGGGCGAGGTTCCGGCGCGGTCAGTCGGCGCGGGGGCCAGCCCGTGCGTGAGCAGCGCCGAGACATGGCGCACCAGCGCGTCGGTATCGACCGCTTCGGCACCCGGCAGCCGGCGCCAGATATGGGTGGTGGCCAGCGGCAGCAGCGTCAGGCCCACCAGCGAGGGCATCACCAGCGCGGGCTCCAGCCCGCGGTTGAGCTGCCCATTGGCGATCGCCGCGGCCAGCGGCGCCATCAGCGCGCTGCCGCGCTCCAGCGCGAAGCGTTTCAGCACGCGTTCGCGCAGCGCGCCGTCGTCGCTGGCGACCTCGCGAATCCATAGTCCGGGAAACCAGGGCGTATCCGCCGCGGCGCGGACCAGCCGGGTGGCGATGCCGACCAGCATCGCCAGCGGCTCCGAAACTTCCGGGCCGGTGGCGAAGAACTGTGCGACCAGCGGCTGTACCTTCTCCTCGATCACGGCATCGAGCAGCAGCTCGCGGTCGCTGAAGTAGTAGTGGACCAGCGCGGGCGTGACGCCTGCCTTCACGGCGATGGCCTTGACCGGCGTGCCGGCGACGCCGTGCCGCGAGAACAGTTCGGTGGCGGCATCGAGAATGCGCTCGCGCTGGCCGGGTTGACCCGCGGCAGGGCGGCCGGGTGTGCGACCGGGTGTGCGACGATCGGGCGGATTCGGGGTAGCTGGTTTGCGTGGCATGGGCGTGTGTTGAACCGTGTCGAAAACAATATTAATTTTCGAATTAATTAATTCAAGCCCAGTTACAACGTCGGCATTACCGCACCTGGCTCCGCGGTGGACATGTCATGTGCGCTTGGCTATGCTGCGTGCGCGGCGCCGCGCCGCGCCGCGCCGCCGCCGGCACATCATTCGCCTCCTCTTTGTTCATGCTGTTTTCGCCACTTGCCGCCGCGTACCCGCGCGCCCGACGCAGATTCCGCCGCGCGCTTGCCGCGCTGGCCTGCTGCGCATGCCTGCCGGCGGCCACGGCGCAGCAGGCAACTGCCGCCGACGCCGCCGCGGATGCCGATAGCCCGTTCGCCTTCCACGGCCAGAGCACCTACGTCTGGCAGCGCAAGCCGGCGTTCAACGCCGCCTATTCGGGCCCGAACAGCATTGGCACCGAACGCGCCAAGAGCTACTCCTTCAGCGCGACGCTCGACCTCGGGCTGAAGCTGTGGCGCGGTGCGGAATTCCACTTCAATCCGGAAGCCACGCAAGGCGTGCCGTTCTCAGGCCTGCACGGCCTGGGCGGGCTGTCCAACGGCGAACTGGGCAAGGCGGCCAGCACCAGCCCCGTCTTCTACCGCGCGCGCGCCTTCGTGCGGCAGACCTGGGGCATGGGCGGCGGCAGCGAGGCGCTGGAGGCCGACTTCAACCAGTTCGCACGCACCGTCGACCGCCAGCGCGTGGTGCTGACCGCGGGCAACTTCGGCGTGCTCGACGTGTTCGACCAGAACGAGTTCGGCTCGGACCCGCGCACGCAATTCATGAACTGGTCGTTCATGACGCATGGCGCGTTCGACTATCCGGCCGATGCGCGCGGCTATACCTGGGGCGTGTCGCTGGAATACATCGGCGACGGCTGGTCGGCGCGCATCGGGCGCTTCCTGCAGCCGCTGGAATCGAACGGGCTGGAGCTCGATACGCGCATGTTCGAGCACTACGGCGACATCATCGAGCTGGAGAAGCGCTACCAGCTCGCGGGCCGGCCCGGCGCCGCGCGGCTGCTGCTGTTCCGCAACAAGGCGCGCATGGGCGCGTTCAGCGATGCGATCCAGTTCGGCATCGCCAACAACACCACGCCGGACCTGGCCGAGGTGCGGCGCGAGCACGCCAAGACGGGCGTCGGCGTGACGCTGCTGCAGGAGGTGTCGGATTCGCTGGGAGTGTTTGCGCGCGCCAGCCTGTCGGATGACAAGACCGAGACCTATGCCTTTACCGAGATCGGCAGGCAGGTGTCAGGTGGCGGCGTGATGAAGGGGGATGCATGGGGACGTGCCCGCGATGCGCTGGGCGTGGCGGTCGCGATCAATATGCTGGGCGGCCAGCATCGCAACTATCTTGCCGCGGGCGGGCAGGGCGCCTTTCTTGGTGACGGTGCGCTGCGTTATGGCCCCGAGCAGATCCTGGAGATCTACTACAGTTTCCAGCCGGTGAAATACCTGAGCATCAGCCCGGACTTCCAGTTCGTGCGCAATCCCGGCTACAACCGGGACCGCGGGCCGGTGAAGTTCTATGGGGTGAGGTTTCACGGGGAGTTCTGACTCCCCGTCCAGCCTTATTGCCGCGCGTTGCGCTTGTTGTCCGGCCAGGCCGTATTGAAGTTGGTCCGGAACGGATTGATATCCAGCCCCCCGCGCCGCGTGTAGCGCGCATACACCGCCAGCTTCACCGGCTTGCATTGCCGCAGCACGTCCATGAAGATCCGCTCGACGCATTGCTCATGGAACTCGTTGTGGTTGCGGAACGAGATCAGGTACTTGAGCAGCGCTTCCTGGTTGATCGGCGCGCCGACGTAGCGGATCTGCACGCTGCCCCAGTCGGGCTGCCCGGTGACCAGGCAGTTGGACTTGAGCAGGTGCGACACCAGCGTTTCTTCCACCGGCGTTTCCTCCTGGTTGGCGAACAGCAGTTCGGGCGCGGGCTCGTAGCGGTCGACCTCGATGTCGAGCCGGTCCAGCAGCAGGCCGTCGAGCTCGCCCATTTGTTGCTTGCCAAGATCTGCCTCCGTCACCAGCCGCACCTGCACCGTGCCGCCGGTGGCTTCGGACAGGTCGTGGTGCAACAGCTGCTGCAGCGCTTCCGGCGAAGCGATCCTGGTCTGGTTGAACGAGTTCAGGTACAGCTTGAACGACTTGGACTCGACGATGTTGGGCGTGTCCGACGGGATGATGAAGGTGGCCAGCGCCACCTGCGGCTTGCCCTTCAGGTTCAGCCACGACAGTTCGTACGCGTTCCAGATGTCGACGCCGAAGAACGGCACCGGCTTGCCTTCGGGCAGGCCGATCTCGGTGCGCTTGGGCTGGCGCGGGATCGGGAACAGCAGCGAGGCGTCGTATTCGGTCTTGTAGGCCGAGGGCTTGCCCAGCGGCGAGTGTTCGGGGAGGCTCATGGGGCGCTCGGAAGGAAGCGGGACAGCAATCAGGACAGGAACAGCTTGTACACCGGGTTGTCGGTTTCGTCCCAGTGTACGTAGCCCAGCGTCGAAAGGAAGGCGCGGAAGGCGCGCTTTTCGTTCTTCGGCACCTGGATGCCGACCAGGATGTTGGAGGTGTCCGCCCCCTGGTTGCGGTAGTGGAACAGGCTGATGTTCCAGTTCGGGCTCATGCTCGACAGGAACTTCATCAGCGCGCCCGGGCGCTCCGGGAACTCGAAGCGGTACAGCAGTTCGTCATGCGCCAGCGCCGAGCGGCCGCCGACCATGTAGCGGATGTGCTGCTTGGCCAGTTCGTCGTTGGACAGGTCGAGCGTGTCGAAGCCATGCTTGCGGAAGCTGGCGGCGATCTTGTCGTTCTCGGCGCGGCTGGCGATCTGCACGCCGACGAAGATATGCGCCATGCTGGTGTCGGCGATGCGGTAGTTGAACTCGGTCACGCTGCGCGTGCCGACCAGCTCGCAGAAGCGCTTGAAGCTGCCGCGCTCCTCGGGGATGGTCACGGCGAACACGCCTTCGCGCGCCTCGCCCACCTCGGCGCGCTCGGCGACAAAGCGCAGGCGGTCAAAGTTCATGTTGGCGCCGCAGGCGATCGCGACCAGGTGCTGGCCCTTGAGCTTCTCGCGCTCGGCATACGCCTTCAGGCCCGCCACCGCCAGCGCGCCGGCCGGCTCCAGGATGCTGCGGGTGTCCTGGAACACGTCCTTCACGCCTGCGCAGATGGCATCGGTGTCGACCAGGATGATGTCGTCGACCAGCTCGCGCGTGATGCGGAAGGTTTCCTTGCCGACCAGCTTGACCGCGGTGCCGTCCGAGAACAGGCCCACTTCCTTCAGCTCGATGCGCTTGCCGGCATCGACCGAGCGCTTCATCGCATCCGAGTCCACGGTTTGCACGCCGATCACCTTGATCTCCGGACGCACTGCCTTGATGTAGGCGGCGACGCCGGAGATCAGCCCGCCGCCGCCGATGGCGACGAACACCGCATGGATCGGGCCCGGGTGCTGGCGCAGGATTTCCATGGCGATGGTGCCCTGGCCCGCGATCACTTCGGGATCGTCGAACGGGTGGATGAAGGTCAGCTTGTGCTTCTTCTCCAGCTCGGCGGCGTGGTGGTAGGCATCGCTGTAGGACTCGCCGTGCAGCTCGACCTGGACCCACTGGCCGCCGCGCTCGCGCACCGCGTCGATCTTTACCTGCGGCGTGGTCACCGGCATGGCGATGATGGCCTTGCACTGCAGCCGGGCCGCGGACAGCGCCACGCCCTGGGCGTGGTTGCCGGCCGACGCCGCGACCACGCCGCGCTTGAGTTCCTCCGCCGTGAGCGAGGCCATCTTGTTGTACGCGCCGCGCAGCTTGAACGAGAACACCGGCTGGGTGTCTTCTCGCTTGAACCAGACCGAGTTGCCGGTGCGAGCCGACAGCTGGTGCGCATAGGTCAGTTCGGTTTCCTGCGCCACGTCGTAGACCTTGGCGGTCAGGATTTTCTTCAGGTAGTCGGGGCGGGCGGCGGACGAGCGGGTCATGGTGTCAGGGCAGGGGCCGCGGGGGCGGCGCAAAAAAACCGGAAATTCTGGCGGAAACCGTCAATGATAAAGGATGGCGGCGCCGCGCACCCCACTGGGGCAGCCCAACCGTCGCCCGCGGAAGTTAGCGCGGGACGGATGTGGCCGTGCCTTGAAGTGGTGGGGAAGGCACTGGCGGCGGGGCCCGGAACGATGCGCCGGGGCTGGCCCCGGACTTGCATCGGCTGACGATTGCGCTCCCGCCATGTAGGACTGCGCCCGGTGGACGCCGGTCAAAACGACGTGTTACGGTGTAACGCGATGCCTCAGCTACCGCTTATCGAACCCAATACCGCGCTGTTTCTCGACTTCGACGGCACGCTGGCCGACCTCGCGCCGCGGCCCGAACTGGTGCAGGTGGAACCTGAACTGGTCGGCACGCTGCGTACGCTCTACCAGCGGCTGGACGGCGCGCTCGCCGTCATCTCCGGCAGGCCCATCGTCGAGCTGGACCATTTCCTGCAGCCATTGCAGTTGCCGGCGGCCGGCATCCACGGGGCGGAATTCCGCACCGACGGCGGCATGGTGTCCCAGACACCCGCGCCGGCCCTCGAGCCGTTGATCCCACACCTTGAAGCGCTCGTGCACGCCTACCCGGCGTTGCGGCTGGAGCGCAAGTCCGTCGCCGTTGCCATCCACTACCGCCAGGCACCCGAGCTGGCCGGCCTCGTCGATGCCGCGGTCACTGACGTATTGCGCCACGCGGTCGGGCTGGAAGCGCTGCCCGGCAAGATGGTGGTCGAGATCAAGCCCGCCGGCGTCGACAAGGGCGATGCCATCGCCGCCTTCATGAAGTCGGCGCCGTTCTGCGACCGCACGCCGCTGTTTGCCGGCGACGACATGACCGACGAGCCCGGCTTTGCCGCCGTGCGCAAGCTCGGCGGGCTGGGCGTGCTGGTGGGCCGGCGCGAGACCGTGGCCGGCGTCTGCGTGGAAGGGCCCGCTGCGCTGCGCTGCTGGCTGCACCGCTCGGCGCGGGCGCTGGATCAATCCGCGCGCGCCGCCGGCCAGCCCGCCGCGGTGCCGCACGAGGCCGAGCCAGGCCGCGAAGGCGCACCGCGCCACAACCCCTATCCGACAGCATCCTGAGGGAGGTATTGCTGTGACCAATACGAGCAGCCCCAGCGAGCTGGGAAAGCCGCCGAGCGAAGGCGTGAACAAGACCGTGGACGGCAACTGCCGGCATGCCGAGGGCTCGCTCTCGCTGGGCATGATCGGCAACTGCGCAATCTCCGCGCTGGTGGATTGCCGCGGGCGCATCGTCTGGTCGTGCCTGCCGCGCTTTGACGGCGATCCCGTCTTCAACGCACTGCTTGACCCGAGCGAGAACGCCGGCCATTTCTCGATCGAGATCGAGGACTTCCACAGCGCCAGCCAGTGGTACGAACCCAACACCGCGGTGCTGCGCACGCGGCTGAGCGACACGCACGGCAACTGCCTTGAGATCACCGACTTCGCGCCGCGCTTCTTCCGGCTGGGCCGCTATTTCCGGCCGACCACGCTGATCCGGCGCATCCGTCCCGTGCGCGGCGCGCCGCGCGTGCGGGTGGTGGTGGCGCCGCGCTTCGAATGGGGCCGCAAGGCGCCGGAGATCTCGCGCGGCAGCAGCCACGTGCGCTACATCGGCGAATCGATGACGCTGCGCATGACTACCGATGCGCCGCTGGCCTACGTGCTGTCGCACACGCCGTTCCTGGTCACGCGCGGGCACAACTTTATCCTGGGCCCCGACGAGACCCTGGCGCATGGCGTGGAAGAGATCGCGCGCGACTTCGAGCAGGAAACCACCGCCTACTGGCGCCTGTGGAGCCGCCGGCTGGCGGTGCCGCGCGAATGGCAGGACGCGGTGATCCGTGCCGCCATCACGCTGAAGATGTCGCTGTACGAAGAGACCGGCGCCATTGTCGCGGCAATGACCACCAGCATCCCCGAGGCGCCGGGCAGCGGCCGCAACTGGGACTACCGCTTCTGCTGGCTGCGCGACGCGTTTTTCGTGGTGCGCGCGCTCAACAGCCTGTCCGAGGTCGGCACCATGGAGGACTACCTGCGCTGGCTCTCCAACGTGGTGATGCAGTCGCAGGACGGACATATCCAGCCGCTGTACGGCATCGGCCTGGAACGCGAGCTGCCCGAAAGCATGCTCGACCACCTGCCCGGCTACCGCGGCATGGGGCCGGTGCGCGTGGGCAACCAGGCGCAGGAACACTTCCAGCATGACGTCTATGGCAACGTGGTGCTGGGCGCGGCGCAGGCCTTCCATGACCACCGGCTGCTGCACCGCGGCGGCCCGGCCGAGTTCCGCCGGCTGGAAGAGGTGGGCGAGCAGGCGGTGAAAGTCTTTGGCACCCCCGACGCCGGCATGTGGGAACTGCGCACGCGTGCCCGCGTGCATACCTCGTCGGCGCTGATGAGCTGGGCTGCATGCGACCGGCTGGCCAAGGTCGCGGAAAAGCTGCAGATCACGACACGCGCGGCGTACTGGCACGACCATGCCAACCGCATGAAGGAACAGATCCTGGCCGAGGCCTGGAGCGAATCGCGCCAGGCCTTTGCCGAAAGCTTCGGCGGGCGCGAGCTCGACGCCAGCGTGCTGCTGATGGCCGAGGTCAACTTCATCGATCCGCGCGACCCGCGCTTTATCGCCACGGTGAAGGCGCTGGAGACTTCGCTGTGCGACGGGCCGTATATGCGCCGCTACGAGGCCCCCGACGATTTCGGCAAGCCCGAGACCGCGTTCAATATCTGCACCTTCTGGCGCATCGACGCGCTGGCGCGCATCGGCCGGCGCGACGAGGCGCGCGAGATCTTCGAGGCGATGCTCGCCGCGCGCAACCCGCTCGGCCTGCTCTCCGAGGACACCCATCCCGTGACCGGCGAGATGTGGGGCAATTTCCCGCAGACCTACTCGATGGTCGGGCTGATCAATGGCGCGATGCGGCTGTCGGCGCCGTGGGACACGGTGATCTGACCTCGCACCCGCGTTCCCGGCATCTCGCACGGCAAGAACAAAGGAATCCAGAAAACAACATATGCCGAGACTTGTAGCGGTATCCAACCGTGTCGCAGATCCGCGCAACGTGGCCGCCGGCGGCCTTGCCGTGGCGCTTTCCGAAGCCTTGCGCCAGACTGGCGGGATGTGGTTTGGCTGGAGCGGCAAGGCGCTGGAAGCAGCGCAGGGCGGCACCCCCGGTGAAGGCGAACTGCACCTGCAGCAGGCCGGCAACGTGACGCTGGCCACGGTGGACCTGAGCCGCGAAGACCACGACGCGTATTACCTGGGCTACAGCAATGGCGTGCTGTGGCCGGTGTTCCACTACCGGCTCGACCTCGCCGACTTCGATTCCAACTTCCTCAACGGCTACCGCCGGGTGAACCAGCTGTTCGCGCGCAAGCTGGCGCCGCTGCTCAAGCCCGACGACGTCATCTGGATCCACGACTACCACCTGATCCCGCTGGCGTCCGAGTTGCGCGCGATCGGCTGCGGCCAGAAGATCGGCTTCTTCCTGCACGTGCCGCTGCCGCCGCCGCTGATCCTGGCGGCCATCCCGCAGCATGAGTGGCTGATGCGCGCGCTGTTCGCGTACGACCTGCTCGGCTTCCAGAGCCACGCCGACGTGGAGCACTTCTCGCGCTACGTGCAGGCCGAGGCGCAGGCCGAGCCGATGGGCGAGCACCGCTACCGGGCCTTCCATCGCACGGTGCGGGCGCAGGCGTTCCCGATCGGGATCGACGTGGATGAGTTCATCACACTCGGCCGCGGCGAGGAGGCGCAGGAAACCTACGAGATGATGTGCGCCCAGTACGCGCGCCGGCGGCTGCTGCTCGGCATCGACCGGCTCGATTACTCAAAGGGACTGCCGCAGCGGCTGAAAGCGTTCTACCGGCTGCTGGCGGAATATCCGGAAAACCGGATGAGCGCCACACTGGTGCAGATCGCCGCGCCGTCGCGCGAGTCGGTCGATGCCTATGTGGACCTGCGCAGCGCGATGGAGCAGTTGACTGGCGCGATCAATGGCGAGTTCGGCGAACTGGACTGGATGCCGGTGCGGTATATCCATCGCACTACCGCGCGCAAGCGGCTGCCTGGGCTGTGCCGCGCGAGTCGCGTGGCGTTGGTGACGCCGCTGCGGGACGGGATGAACCTGGTGGCCAAGGAATTCATTGCCGCGCAGGATCCGGAGGATCCGGGGGTGCTGGTGTTGTCGCGATTTGCCGGCGCGGCGGAGCAATTGAAGGAGGCGCTGCTGGTGAATCCCTACGATACCCGCGCGACTGCGCAGGCGATCCAGCAGGCATTGCACATGCCGCTGGCCGAGCGCCAGTCGCGGCACCAGAAGCTGCTGGAGCGGATTCGGGCGCAAGATGTGCACTGGTGGAGTAGTGAATTCTTGCGCGCGCTGGCTGAGACCGAGGGCGGTTGAGGTTTTAGCTGCCTGCCTGTTTAGGAGTGGGCTATGAGTGAGGATCTGGCATCGCAAACATGCACGCCATGTCGTGGCGGCGTCCCGCCGCTGACGCCTGATGAGGCTGAGGCGTTATTGCCGCAGGCGCCTGGATGGGATCTGGTGGATGGGGCTACTCGGTTGGAGAGGCGATTTTCATTTGCCAACTTTGCCGAGGCATTGGCGTTTGTTGATCGCGTCGGGCAGCTGGCGGAAGAGCAGGGGCATCATCCGGAGATCAGTTTTGGATGGGGGCATGCTACGGTTTCCTGGCGGACCAAGAAGATCAAGGGGTTGCATCGGAATGATTTTATTATGGCGGTGAGGAGTGGGGAGTTGGTGGGATAGGGTTCTTGCTGACAGCCCCTGACGTTGCCCGCTGCGGCCTGCATCTGGTGGATATTTGATGTGCCCTGTTCCGCCCTTTTGGGGCGGAACAGGGGGTAAACTCATTCCATATCCCCAGGCGTATCAATATCCCGAAACGCCCCCTCATCCTCCGTCAATATCCTCGTCACCGGCTTATCCTTGAGAAAGGCCCGCGCCCCTTCATCCCCATCGAGCCTCAGCAAGTCATCGCGCCAGGCAGCCCCAAAGCCGACAGGATGCCCGCGCTTCCCATCCCGCCACGGCGCAGCAATGATTTCCGGCGCGGTAATCGTCAACGCCACCGCCCGCACCAGTTCCATCGGTAGCCACGGCATATCGGCAAGCGCAACCACCCATCCCCGCGCCTCAGGCGTAGCCGCCACCGCCGCGCGCAGCGCTGCGCCCATGCCTTGCTCGGCCTCGGCCGATTCGAGCACACGGCAACCGCCGCGCCTCAGCTCTTCCGCCAGCGCCGGATTACCCGGCCGGATCACCGCAATCGAATCCGGCAACGCCGCGGCCAGCGTACGCGCACTGCGCCAGGCGACAGTGCGTCCACCAGGCAATACTTCCAGCAACTTGTTCCGTTTGCCGGCAGCATCGAAGCGCCGGCCAAAACCCGCGGCCAGCAAAATCCCGGTAGGCAGGTCGGTGCGAAGCAAGGGAGCATTGGGGGCGGCAGTCATGGCGGGCGCTCCGTTATCACGCGTCAGGTCGACGGATCAGGAGAAACATCGCAGCTGCTGCCGGTGCCGGCAGCCATCTCGCGCGCGGCCTTGGCGCCTTCCACCTGCAGGATGTCCGGCAGCGACACATGGTTCTTGGCTGCAACCACTTCCGCCAGGATCGAGATGGCGATTTCCGGCGGCGTACGGCTGCCAATGTAGATGCCAACCGGCCCATGCAGCCGCGCCAGCTGCAATTCGGTCAGATCGAATTCCTTGAGCCGCTCGCGCCGCGCCTGGTTGTTGCGGCGCGAACCCAGGGCTCCCACATAGAAGGCCCTGGTGCGCAGCGCTTCCATCAGCGCCAGGTCATCCAGCTTGGGATCGTGCGTCAGCGCAATCACCGCGCAGCGCTCGTCCAGTTTCATGTCCATCACCGTGTCGTCCGGCATGGTGCGGACCATGGTCACGCCGGGGATATCCCAGGTCTCCGTGTATTCCTCGCGCGGATCGCACACGGTGACCTGGAAGCCCAGCCCCACGGCGATCTGGCACAAGTATTTCGACAGCTGCCCCGCGCCGATTACCAGCATGCGGTAGCGCGGGCCGTGGATGGTCAGCAGCGTCCTGCCGTCGAAGACCAGCCCGTCGGTGGCACTGGCCGGTCCCAGCGTGGCCGCGCCCGTAGCCATGTCGAGCGTGCGCGCGACCAGCCGGCCGTTTTCCACGGCGTCGAGCAATTCGGCAATGCCGCTGGCCGGCTTGAGCGGCTCGGTGACCAGTTCGATGGTGCCGCCGCACGGCAGCCCGAAGCGGTGGGCTTCCTCGGCGCTGATGCCGTACTTGATGGCTTCCGGGTGGTCTGACGTAATGCCTTGCCGGCGCACGCGGTCGATGATGTCGTCTTCGATGCAGCCGCCCGAGACCGAGCCGACCACCAGGCCATCATCACGCACCGCCAGCATCGCGCCCTCGGGGCGGGGCGACGAGCCCCAGGTGCGCACTACCGTGACCAGCAGCACGCGATGGCCCTGTTGCTGCCAGTGCACGCTGTTCTTCAGGACTTCGAGATCCACGCTGTCCATGATCGTTTCCGCTTCGGTTCCTCTGTCTGTCCATTTTCGCCCGCGGCTGCGGCGGGGGCGCCCTCGGCCGCTGGCGTTTCCTGTGTGGTGTCCGGTGTAACCGCCTCGGTGAAGCGCGCAAAGAAGGTATCCGCCAGCTTGCGTGCCGCGGCGTCCACCAGCCGCGAGCCGATCTGTGCGATCTTGCCCCCCACATGGGCGTCGACGGCGTATGTCAGCACGGTCTCGTCGCCATCAGGTTCCAGCTTCACGCGGGCGGTCCCCTTGCCGAAGCCGGCCGCGCCACCCTGGCCGTCGAAGCGGATGGTGTAGCTGTCCGGAGCCTGGATTTCCTCCAGCGCCATGCGGCCCTTGAAGCGCGCCTTGACCGGGCCCACCGCGGCCGTCATGGCCACCAGGTAGGCATTGTCGCCGTCGGGCTCGATACTCTCACATCCCGGGATGCATTGCTTGAGCAGCTCCGTGTCGTTGAGCGCTTCCCATGCCACCTGCTGGGGAATCGGCAGGCGCTGGCTCTGGTTCATTTCCATGGCGGGGCTTCCTTTCTTGGTGGGTTGGGGGCGCTGGCCCGCGTGGGGCCGCCCTGGTCGGACAGCAGGGATTCGAGCGCCAGCAAGCTATCCAGGTTGTGCGCGGGGCGCAGCGCGTCGACATGCGGCAGGATCGCCTGCACGCCGCGCGCCTGCGGCGTGAATCCAGGGTAGCGCAGCAGCGGGTTGAGCCAGACGATGCGGTGCGCAAAGCGGCGCAAGCGAGCCATTTCGTCGCCGAGCAGGTCGATATGCTCGTGGTCGAGCCCGTCGGTGACCAGCAGCACCGTGGCGCGGCCGGACAGCGTGCGGCGCGCCCAGTGGCGGTTGAAGCTCGCCAGCGCGGCACCGATGCGGGTGCCGCCGGCCCAGTCGCGCACCTGGCCTGTGATCATGGCGACGGCTTCGTCTGGGTCGCGTTCGCGCAGCGAGCGGGTGATGTTGGTCAGCCGCGTGCCGAACAGGAACACCGACAGCCGCTCGCGTGACTGAATCAGCGCATGGCAGAAGTACAGCACCGCGCGCGAGTACTGGCTCATCGAGCCCGAGATGTCTAGCAGCAGCACCAACGGCGGCTTGCGCTCGGCGTGCTTGCGGAATTTCCAGCGCAGCCATTCGCCGTGCTGGCGCACCGCCAGGCGCGCGCTGGCGCGCAGGTCGGCGTGCGTGCCGCAGGTGGCGGCGCGCAGCCGGCGCGTGCGCTGCAGCGCAAGGTGGGTGCGGCGGGTGCGCACCAGATGCTGCAGGGCACGCCATTCCTGCGCGGTCAGGGTTTCGAAGTCGCGCTGCGCCAGGCGTTCCTGGTCGGAGAAGGTCAGCGGCACGTGGATGCGTTCCGCCTCGGTCTGCGCCGGGCGCGACGGCATTTCCGGCTGGCGCGCGGCCAGCGCATCGGCAAGGCGGTTGCTGCGCCTGGGCGGCGGCGCGCCCGCGTCGACACGCGGCAGCAGCAGCGCGCGCAGCTTGCCTTCCCAGTCGGGGTCGCGCCAGAACAGGTCGAAGGCGGCGTCAAAAAGTGGCCGCTGGTCGGGGCCGGATAGCACCAGTGCCGCGAGCGCGGCGCGCACGTCGTCGCGCCGGCCGATGTCGAGCAGGCGCAGCGCGGCCAGTGCATCGACCGCGTGCGCCGGCGACAGGGCAAAGCCGCCGTCGCGCAGCAGGCGCATGAAGTGGGTGACGTTGCGCGCCAGCACCGGCAGTCCTGCATGCGGACCGCCGCTGCGCGCCGCGGCGTGCAGCATGGGCACGGCTTAGCCTCCGGGCGCGGCGCCCGCCAGCAGTTCTGCCACGGTGGGGCCGTCGACGCGCGCCAGGTCGTCCTGGTACTTGAGCAGCACGCCCAGCGTGTCGCGCACCGACTGCGGGTCGAGCTCGGTCACGCCCAGCGCCGCCAGCGCGCGGCACCAGTCGATGGCCTCGGCGATGCCAGGCGCCTTGAACAGGTCGATGCCGCGCAGCCGGTGCACGAAGTCGATCGCCTGCGCCTGCAGCGCGGCGGCGGCCTCGGGCGCGCGCGCGGCGACGATCTGCAATTCACGGTCGCGGTCCGGATAGCCAACCCATTGGTACAGGCAGCGGCGCTTGAGCGCGTCGTGGACCTCGCGCGTGCGGTTGGAGGTGATCACGATCAGCGGCGGGCGCTCGGCGCGGATCACGCCGATTTCGGGGATCGAAACCTGGAATTCGGACAGCACCTCGAGCAGGAAGGCCTCGAACGGTTCGTCGGCGCGGTCGATCTCGTCGATCAGCAGCACGCGCGGCAAGCCCGGTGCGGCGGGATCGGGCAGCAGAGACTCCAGCAGCGGGCGCTTGAGCAGGTAGTCGTCGTGGTACAGCGATTGCGCCTCGGGCCGCTCGCCGCGGGCTTCGGCCAGGCGCAGCGCCATGATCTGGCGCGGGTAGTCCCATTCGTACAGCGCGCTGGCGGCGTCGAGTCCCTCATAGCACTGCAGACGCAGCAGACGGGTGCCGAGGACGCCCGCCATGGCTTGCGCCAGTGCGGTCTTGCCGACGCCGGGCTCGCCTTCGAGGAACAGCGGGCGCTGCATGCGCAGGGCGAGGTAAAGCACCGTGGCGGTTTCGCGGTCGGCGAAATATTGCTGGTGTTCGAGTCTGGCGAGGGTGTCGTCGATGGAGGTGGGGAGCATGGGGCGATCTATATTGCCGACGTGCCTCGCACGCCGGTGGTTTGCTCCTCTCTCCAACTTGTGGGAGAGAGGCGGGGGTGAGGGCGGGAGGTTCGCCCGCGACAACGCCTGATTCAAGCGCCGGCTCTCTCCCCCGACCCCTCTCCCGCGCGCGGGAGAGGGGAGACAACATGCGGTCAATGGAGAAACTCTACGCCTTCACCGCCGCCTCCACCGCCCTTGCCGCCAGCACCGGAATCAGATGCGCCCGGTACTCCGCCGACGCATGCAGGTCAGTATTCAGCGTCCCCGCATCGACCTTCACCCCACGCGCCGCCTGCGCGGTGAAGCTGGCCGACAATGCCTGTTCCAGCGGCTGGCACCGGAACACGCTGTCGGCAGCTCCGGTGACCGCCACGCGCACCGTATTCCCGGAGCGCGCCACCATCACCCCCACCAGCGCAAAGCGCGATGCCGGATTGCGGAACTTTACATATGCCGCCTGATCCGGAATCGGGAAGCGCGCCGCGGTGATCAGTTCGTCCGGCTCCAGCGCGGTCTCATACAGCCCCTTGAAAAAGTCATCCGCCGCGATGCTGCGCCGGTCGGTGACCACGGTGGCGCCCAGCCCCAGCACTGCCGCGGGATAGCACGCAGCCGGATCATCGTTCGCCAGCGCGCCGCCGATGGTTCCCATCGCGCGCACCTGCCGGTCACCGATGCCGCCGGCCAGCGCCGCCAGCGCCGGGATGCGCTCGCGCACCTTGGCGTTCTCGGCCACGTCGGCATGGCGCGCAGCGGCGCCGATGACGATCTCGTTGCCGTCGACGCGGATCCCGGCCATGCCGGGAATGCGCGTTACGTCGACCAGTGTGGAAGGCGATGCCAGCCGCAGCTTCATCGCCGCCAGCAGGCTCTGGCCGCCGCCGAGGAACTTGGCGTCGGAATCGGCCTTGACCTTGGCCACCGCCGCCTTGGCATCCGCGGCGCGTTCAAAGTTGAATGCGTACATGTCGGTTTCCTTTGCGGTGTGGATGGATCAGGGCTGAGGCCGCGCGGCCTGGATCGCCTGCCATACGCGATGCGGCGTGGCCGGCATCTGCACATCCTTCACGCCCAGCGGCGACAGCGCATCGACCAGCGCGTTGATAAACGCCGGCGGCGAGCCGATCGCGCCGGCCTCGCCGCAGCCCTTCACGCCCAGCGGGTTGTGCGTGCAGGGCGTGCCGCTGGCGGTCTCGACGGTGAAATCGGGCAGGTCGCCGGCGCGCGGCATGGCGTAGTCCATGTACGAGCCGGTCAGCAGCTGGCCGCTGTCTTCGTCGTAGACGCACTGCTCCAGCATGGCCTGGCCCAGCCCTTGGCCGATGCCGCCATGCACCTGGCCTTCGACGATCATCGGGTTAATGATGTTGCCGAAGTCGTCCACCGCGGTGAACTTGACCACCTGCGACTCGCCCGTGTCGGGATCGACTTCGACCTCGCACACATAGGCGCCAGACGGGTAGGTGAAGTTGGTCGGGTCGTAGAACGCGTTTTCGTTCAGGCCCGGCTCCAGCTTGTCGAGCGGGTAGTTGTGCGGCACGTAGGCGCTCAGCGCGACCTCGCCGAAGGTCTTGGTCCGGTCTGTACCCGCCACGCGGAACACGCCATTGCTGAACTCGATGTCGTTGTCCGACGCCTCCAGCAGGTGCGCGGCGATCTTCTTGGCCTTGGCCTCGATCTTGTCGAGCGCCTTGACGATGGCCGAGCCGCCCACCGCCAGCGAGCGCGAGCCGTAGGTGCCCATGCCGAACGGCACGCGCCCGGTATCGCCGTGCACGATCTCGACCTGGTCGAGCTGCAGCCCGAGGCGGTCGGCCACCACTTGCGCGAAGGTGGTCTCGTGCCCCTGGCCGTGGCTGTGCGAGCCGGTGAAGACCGTCACCGTGCCGGTCGGGTGCACGCGGATCTCGCCGACTTCGAACAGGCCCGCGCGCGCGCCAAGCGCGCCGGCGATGTTGGAAGGTGCGAGGCCGCACGCTTCGATGTAGCAGGAATAGCCCAGGCCACGCAGCTTGCCGCGCTGCTTCGCTTCATCGCGCCGAGCCGGGAAGCCCTTGACGTCGGCCAGTTCCTGCGCACGCGCCAGGCAGGGCTCGTAGTCGCCGGTGTCGTAGGTCAGCCCCACCGGGGTGGCATACGGAAACTGCCGGATGAAGTTCTTGCGGCGCAGCTCGGCCGGATCGGTCTTCAGCTCGTGCGCGGCGGTCTCGACCAGCCTCTCGACCACGAAGGTCGCTTCGGGCCGCCCGGCGCCGCGGTAGGCATCGACTGGCGCGGTGTTGGTGAACACCGCCTTGACCTCCGCATAGATCGCCGGCGTGGAGTACTGGCCGGCCAGCAGCGTCGCATACAGGATGGTCGGCACGCTGCTGGCAAAGGTCGACAGGTACGCGCCCATGTTGGCGACCGTATGCACGCGCATCGCCAGGAACTTGCCGTCGGCATCGAGCGCCAGCTCGGCCTTGGTCACGTGGTCGCGGCCGTGCGCGTCGGTCAGGAAGGACTCGGAACGGTCCGCGGTCCACTTGACGGGGCGGCCGACCTTCTTCGAGGCCCACGTCAGCGCCACGTCTTCCGGATACAGGAAGATCTTGGAGCCGAAGCCGCCGCCCACGTCGGGCGCGATGATGCGCAGCCGCGATTCCGGCAATCCCAGCACGAACGCGCCCATCAGCAGGCGTTCGACGTGCGGGTTCTGGTTGGCGACGTAGACGGTGTAGCTGTCGTCCTGGCGCGTATAGCTGGCGTTGACCGCGCGCGGCTCGATCGCGTTGGGGATCAGCCGGTTGTTGACGATCTCCAGCGTGGTCACGTGCGCGGCTTTGGCGAAGGCGGCGTCGGTGGCGGCCTTGTCGCCGTGGCCCCACGTGTAGCAGGTGTTGGCCGGCACGTCGTCGTGTACCAGCGTCGACGCCGACGCGGCATCGGCGGCGCGGACCACTGCGGGCAGTTCTTCGTAGTCGACGTCGATCTTCTCGGCGGCGTCGCGCGCCTGCTGCAGCGTCTCGGCGATCACGAGCGCCACCTGGTCGCCCACGTGGCGCACCTTGCCCTGTGCGATCACCGGGTGCGGCGGCTCTTTCATCGGCGTGCCGTCGATGCTGTGGATCAGCCAGCCGCAGGGCAGGCCGCCCACCTTGTCGGCGGCGAGGTCGTCGCCGGTCAGCACGGCGATCACGCCGGGCGCGGCCAGCGCCCCGGTCTTGTCGATCGAACGTATGCGCGCGTGCGCATACGGCGAGCGCAGGAAATACGCGTAGCTCTGCTGCGGCAGCACGATGTCGTCGGTGTACTGGCCGTTGCCGGTCAGGTAGCGGTAATCTTCCTTGCGCTTGACGGAAGCGCCCACCAGGCGCTGGTTATCGGGTGCGTTCATGGCGGGTCCCCCTTATTCGGCGCTGGCGGCGCTGGCGGCGCTGGCCGCCGTGCCCTGCATGGCCGCCTGGCCCTGCTGCACCGCACGCACGATGTTGTGGTAGCCCGTGCAGCGGCACAGGTTGCCCTCGAGTTGGGCGCGGATGGTGGCGGCGTCGGCGTCGGGATGCTGCTGGACCAGCGCGGTCGCGCTCATCACCATGCCCGGCGTGCAGAAGCCGCATTGCAGTCCGTGGCATTCGCGGAACGCTTCCTGCATCGGATGCAGGCCGTTGCCGGCACTGTCGCCAGCCAGCCCTTCGATGGTGGTCACGGTGGCGCCGTCCGCCTGCAGCGCCAGGATGTTGCACGACTTGACCGCCCGGCCGTCCAGGTGGACCGTGCAGGCGCCGCACTGCGCGGTGTCGCAGCCGACGTGGGTGCCGGTCAGGCGCAGCTGTTCGCGCAGGAACTGGACCAGAAGGGTATTGGGTTCTACCTGCGCGTCAACGGGCTTGCCGTTGACCGTCAGGCGGATCGGAATCGCCATGCTTGTCTCCATGTGGGGTGGACGCGCATGACCAATTCCCAGATCCCGAAAGCAACTGCGCGGGACTGGCCACGACGCGGTACTGCCGCTTAAGACGGCTATAGGACGGCTAATTCGTGATATTGGTGCTGCCGCTGCAACTGCTCCAGGTGCGCCAGCGAACGCTGCGGCCGGCGCATTGGCACGGCCGGCGAACGTTTGGCCGCGACAGGCTCTAACAGTTAAACACAAATCCCTGGCAGGTGCCATGAGGTTTGCCCGCGCCCCATCCGGGGGAGGGGGCGCCCCACTGGGCCGCTGCTAGAATGGCCCGGCCCCCCCGCCTGCCCCGACATGGAAGCCTTCTTCGACTGGCTGTTTCAAACCGTCGCCTTGCCCAAGGTAGGCCTGCCCGCGATCTTTGTGGTCAGCCTGGTGTCGGCCACGCTGCTGCCGCTGGGCTCGGAGCCGGCCGTGTTCGGCTACGTCAAGCTCAATCCCGAGATGTTCTGGCCGGCGGTCATTGTCGCCACCGCCGGCAATACCGTGGGCGGCGCGATCGACTGGTGGCTGGGTTACTACGCCAAGCTGGCGCTGGTGCGCTATCACAAGCGGCGGCGCGCCCGCGAGCACGAGCTGGAACACGAGGAGCACCGGGAGCATGCGCGCAAGCCGCCCAAGCCGAAGCTCGATGCCAAGTACTTTCGCTGGATGCGCAGGCTGGGGCCGCCGACGCTGCTGTTTTCCTGGCTGCCGGGCATTGGTGATCCATTGTGCACATTGGCCGGGTGGCTGCGACTGTCGTTCTGGCCCAGCCTGGCCTGGATGGCGGTCGGCAAGTTCCTGCGCTACCTGTTCATGACTGCCAGCCTGCTATGGATTCCAGACAGTTTTTGGCAGAACATTGCGCAAACTTTCAAGTCATTCTTCTGATAAAAGCGCCTTAGAAGTCTTATTTTGCGTGATGTTCTCGGCGCCGGGTTGCGTCTAATCCCTTGTTCCCACAAGGATTCCGCTTTGTTGCGGTGCGGCGAAACCGGGCCTTGCAGTACAATCGCCCTTTAATGAACGATTCGCGCACTGTCCCCGTGCGCAGCAGGAAGCGGTCCCCTCCATGAACGCCCCACTCGTGCTCGACGCCAAGCTCGCCGCGCAGGACGCCCCGCCGCGCCTGCGTGAAATTCCTTATAACTACACGTCCTTCTCGGACCGCGAGATTGTCATCCGCCTGCTGGGCGAAGAGGCCTGGCGCATCCTGGACGAGCTGCGCAGCGAGCGCCGCACCGGCCGCTCGGCCCGCATGCTGTACGAGGTGCTGGGCGATATCTGGGTGGTTCGCCGCAATCCCTACCTGCAGGACGACCTGCTGGAAAATCCAAAGCGCCGCCAGATGCTGGTCAGCGCGCTGCACCACCGCCTGAACGAGATCGAGAAGCGCCGCGCCGCCGACCGTGCCGAGCACGCCGAGCCCGCCGCCGAAGACCGTTCGCACCGCGTGGAGCAACTGGTCGCCTTCGCCAAGCAGGCGATCGAGGACTTCAAGAACGAGTTCGCCGCCGCCTACGACCTGCGCAAGCGCGCGCAGCGCGTGCTGGGCCGCGTCACGCAGAAGGACAACATCAAGTTCGATGGCCTGTCGCGCGTGTCGCACGTGACCGACGCCACCGACTGGCGCGTGGAATACCCGTTCGTGGTGCTGACGCCGGATACCGAGGAAGAGATCGCCGGCCTGGTCAAGGGCTGCTTCGAGCTCGGCCTGACCATCATCCCGCGCGGGGGCGGCACCGGCTATACCGGCGGCGCCGTGCCGCTGACGCCGATGAGCGCGGTGATCAATACCGAGAAGCTGGAGCAGCTGGGGCCGGTCGAGCAGACCGACCTGCCGGGCGTGTCGCACAAGGTGGCGACCATCTTCTCCGGCGCCGGCGTGGTGACGCGCCGCGTGGCCGATGCCGCAGACAAGGCGGGCCTGGTGTTCGCGGTCGACCCGACCTCGATCGACGCGTCTTGCATCGGCGGCAATGTCGCCATGAACGCCGGCGGCAAGAAGGCCGTGCTGTGGGGCACCGCGCTCGACAACCTGGCCTGGTGGCGCATGGTGGACCCGGAAGGCAACTGGCTGGAAATCGCCCGGCTCGACCACAACCTGGGCAAGATCCACGACGTGCCGGTGGCCACCTTCGAGCTGAAGTGGTCGGACGGCAATCGCGCCCCGGGCGAGAAGGTGCTGCGCACCGAGACGCTCGCCATCGAAGGCCGCAAGTTCCGCAAGGAAGGCCTGGGCAAGGACGTCACCGACAAGTTCCTGGCCGGCCTGCCCGGCGTGCAGAAGGAAGGCTGCGACGGCATCATCACCAGCGCGCGCTGGATTTTGCATCGCATGCCGAAGTTCATCCGCACCGTGTGCCTGGAGTTCTTCGGCCAGGCGCGCGACGCCATCCCCAGCATCGTCGAGATCAAGGACTTCCTCGATGCCGAGACGCGCAAGCCCGGCGGCGCCATCCTGGCCGGCCTGGAGCACCTGGACGAGCGTTACCTGCGCGCGGTGGGCTACGCCACCAAGAGCAAGCGCAACGCCTTCCCGAAGATGGTGCTGATCGGCGACATCGTCGGCGACGATGAAGACGCCGTGGCGCGCGCCACCTCGGAAGTGATCCGCATGGCCAACGGCAAGAGCGGCGAAGGCTTTATCGCCGTCAGCCCCGAGGCGCGCAAGAAGTTCTGGCTCGACCGCTCGCGCACCGCCGCGATCGCCAGGCACACCAACGCCTTCAAGATCAACGAAGACGTGGTGATCCCCCTCAACCGCATGGGCGAGTACACCGACGGCATCGAGCGCATCAATATCGAGCTGTCGATCAAGAGCAAGCTGCAGCTGGTCGACGCGCTGGAAGCGTTCTTCGCGCGTGGCAACCTGCCGCTGGGCCGCAGCGACGACGCCAACGAGATCCCCAGCGCCGAGCTGCTGGAAGACCGCGTGCAGCACGCGCTGACGCTGCTGCGCGAGATCCGCGCGCGCTGGCGCTATCTGCAAGATCACCTCGACACGCCGCTGGCGCAGGCCAGGGCCTCGCTGATCGGACACGGGCTGGGCCTGCTGGGGCAGGAATTCGAGGCACGGCTGCACCAGCAGCCGGACGCCAGCGTGTTCCACCTGCTGCAGGACCGCACCATCCGCGTGTCGTGGAAAAACGAGATCCGCGCCGAGCTGCGCAAGATCTTCAACGGCGGCGAATTCAAGCCGATCCTGGACGAAGCCCAGAAGATCCACAAGCAGGTGCTGCGCGGCCGCGTCTTCGTGGCGCTGCACATGCATGCCGGCGACGGCAACGTGCACACCAACATCCCGGTCAACTCCGACGACTACGACATGCTGCAGGACGCGCACCGCGCGGTGGCCCGCATCATGGACCTGGCGCGTTCGCTGGACGGCGTGATCTCGGGCGAGCACGGCATCGGCATCACCAAGCTGGAGTTCCTGACCGAGGAAGAGATCGGCGACTTCCGCGCCTACAAGCAGAAGGTCGACCCGCAGGGCCGCTTCAACAAGGGCAAGCTGCTGCCGGGCGCCGACCTGCGCAATGCCTATACGCCGTCGTTCGGCCTGATGGGGCATGAGTCGCTGATCATGCAGCAGAGCGACATCGGCGCCATTGCCGAAAGCGTCAAGGACTGCCTGCGCTGCGGCAAGTGCAAGCCGGTGTGCGCCACGCATGTGCCGCGCGCCAACCTGCTGTACAGCCCGCGCAACAAGATCCTGGCGACCTCGCTGCTGGTCGAGGCCTTCCTGTATGAAGAGCAGACCCGCCGCGGCATCTCGGTCAAGCACTGGGACGAGTTCTCCGACGTGGCCGACCACTGCACGGTGTGCCACAAGTGCGTGACGCCGTGCCCGGTCAAGATCGACTTCGGCGACGTCTCGATGAACATGCGCAACCTGCTGCGCAAGATGGGGCAGAAGAAGTTCAACCCCGGCACCGCGGCGTCCATGTTCTTCCTCAACGCCACCAACCCCGAGACCATCAACCTGACCCGCAAGGTCATGATCGACTGGGGCTACAAGGCGCAGCGCCTGGGCAACGAGGTGCTGAAGAAGCTGGCGAAGAAGCAGACCGCGCATCCGCCCGCCACCGTGGGCAAGCCGCCGGTGCGCGAGCAGGTGATCCACTTCATCAACAAGAAGATGCCGGGCAACCTGCCCAAGAAGACCGCGCGCGCGCTGCTCGACATCGAAGACAACGAGATCGTGCCGATCATCCGCGACCCGAAGGCGACCACGCCGGAATCGGAAGCGGTGTTCTACTTCCCGGGCTGCGGCTCGGAGCGGCTGTTCTCGCAGGTCGGCCTGGCGACGCAGGCGATGCTGTGGCACGTCGGCGTGCAGACCGTGCTGCCGCCGGGCTACCTGTGCTGCGGCTATCCGCAGCGCGGCACCGGCCAGTACGACAAGGCCGAGAAGATCGTCACCGACAACCGCGTGCTGTTCCACCGCGTGGCCAACACGCTGAACTACCTCGACATCAAGACCGTGGTGGTCAGCTGCGGCACCTGCTACGACCAGCTCGCCGGGTATGAATTCGAGAAGATCTTCCCCGGCTGCCGCATCATCGACATCCACGAGTACCTGCTGGAGAAGGGCGTCAAGCTGGAGGGCGTGACCGGTACGCGCTACATGTACCACGATCCCTGCCACACCCCGATCAAGACCATGGACCCGACCAAGCTGGTCAACGACCTGATGGGCGGCAACGCGGGGCTGGGCAAGATCGAGAAGAACGAGCGCTGCTGCGGCGAGTCGGGCACGCTGGCGGTGACGCGTCCTGACATTTCGACGCAGGTCCGCTTCCGCAAGGAAGAGGAAATGACCAAGGGCGCCGACAAGCTGCGTGCCGACGGCTTTACCGGCGACGTCAAGATCCTGACCAGCTGCCCGTCGTGCCTGCAGGGCCTGTCGCGCTACAAGGAAGATGCGTCGGTGCAGGCGGATTACATCGTGATCGAGATGGCCAAGCACCTGCTGGGCGAGAACTGGATGCCTGAGTACGTGGCCAAGGCCAATGCGGGTGGGATTGAGCGGGTGCTGGTGTAAGGCCTGACGACGTTGACTTTGCCACCGGTTTTCTCCCCTCTCCCGCGAGCGGGAGAGGGGAGAAAACACGCAGCACGAAAGGTAATGCGCCGCATGATCAAGAGCCCCAACTGCCCCCTCTGCGAAACCGACGGCGGCGAACTGGTCTGGATGGGCGACCGCGCCCGCCTGATCCTGGTCGAGCATGACCGCTTTCCCGGATTCTGCCGCATCGTCTGGAACGACCACGTGGCCGAGCTGACCGACCTGGACGAGGCCGACCAGGCCTGGCTGATGCGGCTGGTGGCGCGCGTGGAGCGGGTGGTGCGCGAGGTGATGGCGCCCGACAAGGTCAACCTGGCGGCGTTCGGCAATATGGTGCCGCACCTGCACTGGCACATCGTCCCGCGCTACCGCTGGGACACGCATTTCCCCGAGGCGATCTGGGCGGCGCCGCAGCGCGCGGCGGACAGCGTGCGCGTGCAGGAGCTGGCCAGCCGGCTGCCGGCGCTGCGTACGGCACTTTCGCTGATCGAAGCCGACGACGCCTGAAGGCGGGCGCGGAACCCGCGCCGGCCAGCAACCGTCTGAATGCTGTTGCCGCCGCGGTCGCGCCCGCGCGCCGCGGCACGAGAACAACATGCCCGGCCATGCAACCCGCTGGCGGGCCAGAAAGCTGCCGCTATGTCCTCGACCCCCACTTCCGTCACCGTACCGGGCCCGGCCGTCCCGGCCAAAGCCCTCAAGATCCAGAGCCGGCTGCGCATGGCCGCGACCTGGGCGCTGATCAAGCCCTACTGGAAATCCGACGACCGCGTCGCCGGCCTCGGCCTGCTCGCGCTGGTGGTCGTGCTCAACCTGGGCATCGTCTATATCAACGTGCTGCTCAACGAATGGAACCGCGTGTTCTACAACGCGCTGGAGCAGCGCGACTACGCCTCGTTCAAGGTGCTGCTGCTGCGCTTCTCGTGGATCGCGGCGTTCTTCATCGTGGCGGCGATCTCGCGCCAGTACTACACCATGATGCTGCAGATGCGCTGGCGTACCTGGATGACCGGCCGCTTCATGGGCCACTGGCTCGGGCACCAGGCCTACTACCGCATCGAACAGACCCGCGCCACCGACAACCCCGACCAGCGGATTGCCGACGACCTGCGCCTGTTCACCGACGGCGCGCTGTCGCTGTCGCTGGGGCTGCTCAACTCGGTGGTGACGCTGCTGTCCTTCGTCGGCATCCTGTGGGCGGTGTCGGGGCCGATCAGCTTTGCGCTGGGCGGCAGGGAATGGACCATCCCCGGCTACATGGTGTGGTTCGCGGCCGGCTATGCGGTGATCGGCTCGCTGGTGGCGCATCTGGTAGGGCGCCCGCTGATCGGGCTGAACTTCCAGCAGGAACAGTACGAAGCGGATTTCCGTTTCACGCTGGTGCGCCTGCGCGAGAACAGCGAGCCGGTGGCGCTGTACCGCGGCGAGCCGACCGAGCAGGCCGGCCTGCGTGCGCGCTTCGACCGCATCCGCGCCAACTGGAACCAGCTGATGCGCTATACGCGGCGGCTGACCTTTGTCAGTTCCGGCTATGCGCAGTTCGCCATCATCTTCCCGATCCTGGTGGCGGCGCCGCGCTACTTCGCCGGCAAGATGACGCTGGGCGGACTGATGCAGACCAGTTCCGCGTTCGGGCAGGTGCAGGGGGCGCTGTCGTGGTTCGTCGACAGCTATGCCACGCTGGTGGGCTGGAAGGCCGCAGCCAACCGCCTGATCGATTTCCAGGAAGCGATCCGCGTGGCCGAGCGCCAGGACATGGCCCCCGGCGGCACGCGTGACATCGAGGTCGAGCATGCCGGCAAGCCGCAGGAGGGCATCGTGATCGACGGCCTCGCGCTGGCGCTGCCGGTGCGCGCCGCGCGCGGCAGCGCCGTCGGCCAGCGTCCGCTGGTGGCGCCGTTCTCGCTGTCGGTCGCGCCGGGCGAGCGCTGGCTGGTCAGCGGCCCGTCCGGCTGCGGCAAGAGCGTGCTGTTCCGCGCGCTCGCCGGCATCTGGCCCTATGGCAGCGGCACCGTGACCATGCCCGAGGGCAAGCGCATGCTGTTCCTGCCGCAGCGCAGCTACCTGCCGATCGGCACCCTTGCCGATGCGCTGGCCTACCCGGATGCCGGTACCGAGCACAGCTCGGAAGCCCTGCAGGCGGCGCTGCGCCAGGCGCGGCTGGCGGCGCTGGCCGACCAGCTCGACGTGTTCGACAACTGGTCGCTGCGGCTGTCGCCGGGCGAGCAGCAGCGGCTGGCGTTCGCGCGGGCGCTGCTGCAGAAGCCCGACTACCTGTTCCTGGACGAAGCCACCAGCGCGCTCGATGAAGATACCGAAGGCGTGATGTACCGGCTGATGGTGGAGTCGTTGCCGGATGCCGCCATCGTCAGCATTGCGCACCGCAGCACGGTCGCGGCCTTCCATGGCCGGCGCCTGCGCTATGTGCCGCAGGACGAGGAGGCGGCGCGGGCTGCGCAAGCCGGCGAGCCTGGGGTAAGCTATCGGGTTGTAAGCGAAGCGTGATGCGGCGCGAGGCGGCGCCTGGGGCGCCGCTCGCTCATGCCGCCGCGCCGGATTCCCCCCCTACAGAGCGCCCGTGAACCGGGCCGCGATCATCATGGCTGGCCTGGACAAAGACACCCCCCATCCCACCGCACTGACCGTCCACACGCAATCGCGCGTGCTGGAAGTCGGCTTCGACAACGGCCGCAGCTTCCGGCTGCCGTTCGAACTGCTGCGCGTGTATTCGCCATCGGCCGAAGTGCAGGGCCATGGTCCCGGGCAGGAAATCCTGCAGACCGGCAAGCGCGACGTCGGCGTCAATGCCGTCGAGCCGGTGGGCAACTACGCCATCCTGATCCGCTTCACCGACGGCCACGACACCGGCATCTATTCGTGGGAACTGCTGTACCGGCTGGGCGACCAGCAGGACGCGCTGTGGCAGGACTACCTGAAGCGCCTGGAAACCGCCGGCGTCGATCGCGATACCCCCATGCCTGGTGCCGGCGCTGCCGGCGGCCACGGTTGCGGCCACCACCATTGAGCCGCCCCCGACCACCCTGGAGTCTGAGAAATGAGTGAAACCCACTTCGGGTTTGAGAAAGTCGACGAAACGGAAAAGGCCGGCAAGGTCGCCGGCGTGTTCCATTCGGTGGCGAGCAAGTATGACGTGATGAACGACCTGATGTCGGGCGGCATGCACCGGCTTTGGAAGATGTTCACCATCGCCCAGGCCAATGTGCGCCCCGGCCACAAGGTCCTGGACATCGCCGGCGGCACCGGCGACCTGGCCAAGGCGTTCGCCAGGCAGGCCGGCCCGACCGGCCAGGTCTGGCTGACCGACATCAACGAGTCGATGCTGCGCGTCGGCCGCGACCGGCTGCTGAACAAGGGCATCGTCACGCCGGTGGCGCTGTGCGACGCCGAGAAGATCCCGTTCCCCGACAACTACTTCGACCTCGTCACGGTGGCCTTCGGCCTGCGCAACATGACGCACAAGGAGGCCGCGCTGGCCGAGATGCGCCGCGTGGTCAAGCCCGGCGGCAAGGTCATGGTGCTGGAGTTCTCCAAGGTGTGGAAACCCCTGGAAAAGGCGTACGACGTCTATTCTTTCAAGGTACTGCCCTGGCTGGGCGAGCGCGTGGCAGGGGATGCTCCCAGCTATCGCTATCTCGCGGAATCGATCAGAATGCATCCAGACCAGGTTTCACTTGTACGCTTAATGGAACATGCGGGCCTGGAGAATGTCGAATACTTCAATCTGACGGCCGGAGTGGTGGCGCTCCACGTCGGGCGGAAGTATTAAGAACACTTGAAATCGCCATGCTCGCCCTAAAATGGGTGAATCTGACAGGGGATAACAGCATATGTCGTCAATTCGTGGAAAATTCCTGGTGGGGTCGCTGGTCACGGCGCTAGCCGTCGGGATGGCGTTCGACGCCGAGGCCAAGCGCATGGGCGGCTCGCGCAGCATTGGCAAGCAGTCTGAATCGGTGACGCAACGTCAGCAGACGCAACCCACCTCGCCCACGCAGCAAGCGCAGCAACCTGCACAGCAGGCAGCACCGGCCACGGCCGGGGCGGCCGGCGCGGCAGCGGCCGCGGCGCCCAAGCGTAACTGGGGCGGCATCCTCGGCGGCATTGCCGCCGGCCTGGGTATCGGCTGGCTGCTGTCGCACTTCGGCCTGGGCGGCGCGGCACTGAGCTTCCTGTCCAACCTGATCCTGATCGCGATCGTCGCCTTCGCGGTGATCTGGCTGATCCGCAAGTTCCGCGGTGGCAGCCAGCGCAGCCAGCAGCCGGCTTATGCAGGTGCGGCGGGTGCCGGCAATGCCGGCGGTTTGGGCCGCAGCGCCGAGCCGATGCTGCGCCAGCCGCTGAACACGCCGGCCAGCAACCCGGTGATGCCGGGCGCGGCGGCCGCGCCGGTGGCAGCTGATGCCGTGGCCCCGCAGCCGTGGGGCGTGCCGGCCGACTTCGATACCGACAACTTCCTGCGCAACGCCAAGGTCCACTTCGTGCGCCTGCAGGCGGCCTGGGACGCCGGCAATCTCGACGACATCCGCGAATTCACCACGCCGGAAATGTTCGCCGAGATCAAGATGGACCTGTCCGAGCGCGGCGCCGAGGTCAACAAGACCGACGTGGTCACGCTGGAAGGCCAGCTGCTCGGCATCGAGTCGACGCCGTCGCAGCATATCGCCAGCGTGCGCTTCTCCGGCATGATCCGCGAGAAGGCGGGCGAGGCGGCGCAGCCGTTCGCCGAGGTCTGGAACCTGGCCAAGCCGGCGACCGGCACCGGCGGCTGGCTGCTGGCCGGCATCCAGCAGGAGTCGTGATGCCGCGCCTCCGTGGCGAGTGATGCGCCCGGGGGAGTAGCTTAGAATGGAGGCCCACGTGAAAGCGTGGGCCTTTTTGTATTTGGGCGCCTGGCGTGCAACCTCGCCGGATGCCCGCATGTCTTCCAGCCAGCCAACCCGCGCTGCCATGAACACTCTGCCTTCCGCCCTGGCCACTCCAGCAGTCTCGGCACTGAACCACCTGCTCGAGCAGGAGCCGTGGGCCCGCAACCAGCTCGCGCCGTTTGCCGGGCGCGTGATCCGCTTCGATGCAGCCGCCTTCGTGCTGTCGCTGAAGGTGACCGAGCACGGTGGCACCGAGCTGGCGCCGGAAGCCGAGGCCCCCGCGGTGACGCTGCGCGTGCCGGTGCAGCAGTGGCCGCTGGTTGCCGCCGATGTCGCCGAGGGCGGCCAGGCCGCGGCCATGCGCCATGTGCGCATCGAAGGCGATGCCGAACTGGCCAATACCGTGTCGGCGCTGGCCCGCAACCTGCGCTGGGATGCCGAGGAAGACCTGTCCCTCGCGCTGCGCGGCATCCTGGGCGGGCCGCTCAGCGACAGCGTGGCGCAGCGCGTGGTCGGCGGCGCGCGCCAGGTCCACGAACAGGCCACGCGCATCGGCCGTGCACTGGTCGACAACGTTACGGATTACCTGCTGGACGAGCAGCCGACGCTGGTGCGCCACGCCGCGCTGGATGCCTTCGGCGCCGACGTGGGCCAGCTGCGCGACAGCCTGGCCCGGCTGGAGAAGCGGCTGGAAAAGCTCGAGCGCGCCAACCCCGCCGCACCCGGCCAACTGCCGTCGCCGCACCGCTGAGTCCGGCCCCGGCCGCATCCACCCCATGCCAACCGCTAACCTGACTGCCCGCCCCGGCCCCGAGAAGACTCCCGAATGACCCGCCTCCTGCGCCTTGGCAAGATCCTCTTCGTCATCCTTTACTACGGCCTGGACGAGCTGGTGCTGTCCGGCTTCAGCAACCGCAAGATCCGTTTCCTGGTGCGCGTCATCACCATCGGCCGCAAGCTCGACATGCCGCGTGGCGAGCGCCTGCGGCGCGCGCTGACGGCGCTGGGACCGATCTTCGTCAAATTCGGCCAGGTCCTGTCGACGCGCCGCGACCTGATGCCGCCCGATATTGCCGACGAGCTGGCCAAGCTGCAGGACCAGGTGCCGCCGTTCGACTCGGCGGTGGCGGTCAGGATCATCGAGCGCTCGCTGGGTCGGCCGATCGCCCAGCTGTTCGACACCTTCGAGCACCAGCCGGTGGCCAGCGCGTCGATCGCGCAAGTCCACTTCGCCACGCTCAAGGGCGGCCCCAACCACGGCCGCGAGGTCGCGGTGAAGGTGCTGCGCCCGGGCATGCTGCCGGTGATCGACAGCGACCTGGCGCTGATGCGCGACATGGCCACCTGGCTGGAGCGCTTCTGGGCCGACGGCAAGCGCCTGAAGCCCCGCGAGGTGGTGGCCGAGTTCGACAAATACCTGCACGACGAACTCGACCTGATGATCGAGGCGGCCAACGCCAGCCAGCTGCGCCGCAACTTTGCCGACACCAACCTGCTGCTGGTGCCCGAGGTGTTCTGGGACTGGTGCAGCAGCTCGGTGTTCGTGATGGAGCGCATGCATGGCATCCCGATCTCGCGCACCGAATCGCTCAAGGCGGCCGGCGTCGACATGCACCAGCTGGCCGAGGAGGGCGTCGAGATCTTCTTCACCCAGGTGTTCCGCGACGGCTTCTTCCATGCCGACATGCACCCGGGCAACATCCTGGTGTCGGTGCAGCCGGAGTCCTTCGGCCGCTACATCGCGCTGGACTTCGGCATCGTCGGCGCGCTGTCTGAGTTCGACAAGAACTACCTGGCGCAGAACTTCATCGCCTTTTTCCGCCGCGACTACCACCGCGTGGCGCTGCTGCACGTGGAATCCGGCTGGGTCCCGCCCGAGACCCGCGTGGAAGAGCTGGAAAGCGCGGTGCGCGCCTGCTGCGAGCCGTACTTCGACAAGCCGCTGAAGGAAATCTCGCTGGGCATGGTGCTGATGCGCCTGTTCCAGACCTCGCGCCGCTTCAATGTCGAGATCCAGCCGCAGCTGGTGCTGCTGCAGAAGACGCTGCTCAATATCGAAGGACTGGGCCGCCAGCTCGATCCGGACCTGGACCTGTGGAAGACCGCCAAGCCGTTCCTGGAGCGCTGGATGTACGAGCAGGTAGGCTGGAAGGGCGCCTGGGAGCGGGTCAAGGTGGAAGCCCCGCAGTGGGCCAAGATGCTGCCGGACTTCCCGCGGCTGGCGCACCAGTTCCTGGAGCGGCGCGCGCTGGCCGGCAACGGCGAGCAGGACAAGCTGCTGGCGCAGCTGGTGGCCGAGCAGCGCCGCACCAACCGGCTGCTGGGCACGGCGCTGCTGCTGGTCGGCGGCTTTGTCGCCGGCATCGTGCTGACGCACGTGCTGGCGTGGGGCGGCTACTGACAAGCGACCCGCTATATAAGTAAGAGTAAGCAGGCAAACGAGGAGACAGTCCCCATGGCCGACGTGCCCAAGCCCGCCCCGGCGTTCAGCACGCGCAACGCCGCCGACCCGTCATTCTGGGACGAGCGCTTCGCGCAGCACTTCACGCCCTGGGACGCAGGCGGCGTGCCGGAGGAGTTCCGCCAGTTCATCGCCGGCCGCGCGCCGTGCCCGACGCTGGTGCCGGGCTGCGGCAACGGCTGGGAGGCAGCGTGGCTGTTCGAGCAGGGCTGGCCGGTGACGGCAATCGATTTTTCGGCGCAGGCGGTGGTCTCGGCCAAACGCGCGCTGGGTCCGGCCGGGGCGGTGGTGCAGCAGGCCGATTTCTTCGCCTTCACGCCCCAGCCGCCATGCCAGCTGGTCTACGAGCGTGCCTTCCTGTGCGCGCTGCCGCCGGCGATGCGGGGCGCCTATGCCGTCCGCGTGGCCGAGTTGCTGCCGCCGGGCGGCTTGCTGGCTGGCTACTTCTACGTGGGCGAGAACCGCGGCGGACCGCCCTTCGCGATGCCCGAGGCCGAGCTGGCGGCGCTGCTGGGAACCGCTTTCGAGCGCCTGGAAGACCGGCCCTCGGCCGCGCCGCTGCCCGTGTTCCAGGGGCAGGAGCGCTGGCAGGTGTGGCGGCGGCTGGGCGGCTGAGCGTTCGCTCCCAGCCGTTGTGGCGCTCCGGATGCACCCGCGTGGCGCATTTGCCCCACCCGGGAATTTTTTTGTCCCGCGCCGGTCTCCGTCGCTATAATCCGCGTTTTGATTCGGCTACGACCGCAGGCCCTGCCGCGCGCTCCCGCTCCGGGAACTCGCCAAGAAGCTCCTCACGCGGCCCCGACCGATGAATTGGACTCCGGGCAGGCGCACCTGACGTATCACGCAAGCCGCCCCGGCATTCGGTTTTTCGCCACAAGGGCACTTTCTGCATAGGCAGCGGCATGCTGATCTGGTTCGTCATCATCTACTGGGTAATCTCGGTCGGCATCGGCCTGTGGGCGGCGCTGCGCGTACGCAACACCACCGATTTCGCCGTCGCCGGGCGCAGCCTGCCGTTCCACATCGTCACCGCCACCGTCTTCGCCACCTGGTTCGGCTCCGAGACCGTGCTGGGCATCCCGGCCGTGTTCCTCAAGGAGGGGCTGTCGGGGGTGGTGTCTGACCCGTTCGGCTCGTCGCTGTGCCTGATCCTGGTGGGCCTGTTCTTCGCCCGGCCGCTGTACCGGATGAACCTGCTGACCATCGGCGACTACTACCACAACCGCTACGGCCGGCTGGCCGAGGTGCTGACCACGCTGTGCATCGTGGTCTCGTACCTGGGCTGGGTCGCGGCGCAGATCAAGGCGCTGGGGCTGGTGTTCTATACGGTCTCGGACGGCGCGCTGTCGCAGGAGGCCGGCATGATGATCGGCGCTGCCAGCGTGCTGGTCTATACGCTGTTCGGCGGCATGTGGTCGGTGGCGATCACCGACTTCATCCAGATGATCATCATCGTGATCGGCATGGTGTATATCGGCTACGAAGTCAGCGGCCAGGCCGGCGGCGTCACGGCGGTGGTGTCGCACGCGGCCGCGGCGGGCAAGTTCGAGTTCCTGCCGGCGCTGGATTTCGTGCAGATCATCGGCTTTGCCGCGGCGCTGTTCACCATGATGCTGGGCTCGATCCCGCAGCAGGACGTGTTCCAGCGGGTGACTTCGTCGCGCACCGAGCAGATCGCCGGGCGCGCCTCGGTGCTGGGCGGCGTGCTGTATTTCTGCTTCGCCTTTATCCCGATGTTCCTGGCGTATTCGGCCACGCTGATCGATCCGGGCATGGTGGCCAAGTACATCGACACCGATTCGCAGCTGATCCTGCCGCAGCTGATCCTGCAGCATGCCCCGATGTTCGCCCAGGTGATGTTCTTCGGCGCGCTGCTGTCGGCGATCAAGAGCTGCGCCTCGGCGACGCTGCTGGCGCCGTCGGTGACCTTTGCCGAGAACATCCTGCGCCCGTACTTTCGCCATCTCGACGACAAGCAGTTCCTGCGCGTGATGCAGAGCGTGGTGCTGGTGTTCACCACGCTGGTGACGCTGTTCGCGCTGAACTCGCACCTGTCGATCTTCCATATGGTCGAAAATGCCTACAAGGTCACGCTGGTGTCGTCCTTCGTGCCGCTGGCCTTCGGCATGTTCTGGAAGCACGCCACCCGCCAGGGCGGCCTGGCCGCGATCCTGCTGGGCCTGACCTCGTGGCTCACCTGCGAGGTCGCCTTCGCCGATGCGGTGGTCCCGCCGCAAATGGTAGGCCTGATGTTCTCGATCAGCGGCATGGTGGTCGGCTCGCTGCTGCCGCAGTGGATCGCGGATCACGCGCCGGTCAAGGAAGTGCATATCGCCTGACCCGGCGCCTCGCCACTCCCAAGGCAGGGCCCCGATAGCCCTCCATTTCCGGTCATCAGCCAGCCACAGAACGGTTTATAATTCAAGGCTTTGCATCGCCATGCGGGGCGGCGCGCGCGGGTTTCCGCGCTCTCCGGCACCGGCGGCGATGCCCGCCTTTGTACCGATTTCCGTAGTTTTCTCGCCAAAAGACACCATGCCGATCTATGCCTACCGTTGCGACGCCTGCGGCCACGGGCGCGATGTGCTGCAAAAAATGAGCGACGCCCCGCTGACGGACTGCCCGTCGTGCGGCGCCGCCGGTTCGTTCAAGAAGCAGCTGACCGCGGCCGGCTTCCAGCTCAAGGGCTCGGGCTGGTACGTGACCGACTTCCGCGGCGGCAGCGGCGGCACCAGCGCGCCGGCCGCGGGCGGTGCGGCTGCCGGCGCGGCAGCGGCCAGCGCCCCGGCCGCCGCCGAATCGTCTTCGGCCAGCACCACCGCCGCCGCCGCGCCTGCCGCCGGCGGTTGCGGCAGCGCCTGCGCCTGCCACTGATCCGGATCGCCACGTGGTCGCCAAGAAGACTTCCGCCCTCAAGACCTGGTTCCTGACCGGTCTGCTGGTGCTGGTGCCGCTGGGCATCACGCTGTGGGTGCTCAGCCTGATCATCGGCACGATGGACCAGAGCCTGGCACTGCTGCCCGAGGCCTGGCGCCCGGACCGGCTCATGTTCGGCAAGCGCGTCACCGGCCTCGGCGCCATCCTGACGCTGCTGTTCATCCTGCTGGTCGGCCTGCTGGCGCATAACTTCATCGGTCAGCGCCTGGTGCGCTGGTGGGAAGCGCTGCTGGGCCATATCCCCGTGGTCGGCCCGATCTACACCAGCGTCAAGCAGGTGTCGGACACGCTGCTGTCGTCGTCGGGCAATGCTTTCCGCAAGGCGCTGCTGGTGCAGTATCCGCGCGAGGGCTCGTGGACCATCGCCTTCCTGACCGGCCGCCCCGGCGGCGACGTGCAGAACCACCTGCAGGGCGAGTACGTCAGCGTCTACGTGCCGACCACGCCGAATCCGACTTCGGGCTTCTTCCTGATGATGCCCAAGGCCGACACCATCGAACTCGACATGACCGTCGATGCCGCGCTCAAGTACATCGTCTCGATGGGCGTGGTGGCGCCGGCCGAGCTGCCCCGCAAGAGCGATAGCGCGCCGCCGCCGCAGCGGCCGCCGGCCAGCCGCGCCAGCAGCGGGGAAGCGGTCGAGACGACCGATCCTTAAGCATTCAAACAGATACGAGCCGCCCGATCTGCTTCGGGCGGCAGCGTTTTACCGGGAATCTCTCCTTATGTCCTCCATGCGTACTCACTACTGCGGTCTGGTGACCGAACAATTCTCGGGCCAGGAAGTGGCCCTGACCGGCTGGGTCCAGCGCCGCCGCGACCATGGCGGCGTGATCTTCATCGACCTGCGCGACCGCGAAGGCCTGGTGCAGGTGGTGTGTGACCCGGACCGCCCCGAGATGTTCAAGGCCGCGGAAGAGATCCGCAACGAGTTCTGCATTCGCGTCACCGGCAAGGTGCGTCCGCGCCCGGCCGGCACCGAGAACGCCAACCTGACCTCGGGCAAGATCGAAGTGCTGTGCCACGAGCTGACCGTGCTGAACCCGTCGGTCACGCCCCCGTTCCAGCTCGACGACGACAACCTGTCGGAAACCACCCGCCTGACGCACCGCGTGCTGGACCTGCGCCGCCCGCAGATGCAGTACAACCTGCGCCTGCGCTACAAGGTGGCGATGGAAGTGCGCAAGTTCCTGGACGCCCAGGGCTTCATCGACATCGAGACCCCGATGCTGGGCAAGAGCACGCCCGAAGGCGCGCGCGACTATCTGGTGCCGTCGCGCGTGAACCCGGGCCACTTCTTCGCGCTGCCGCAGTCGCCGCAGATCTTCAAGCAGATGCTGATGGTCTCGGGCTTCGACCGCTACTACCAGATCACCAAGTGCTTCCGCGACGAAGACCTGCGCGCGGATCGCCAGCCTGAATTTACGCAGATCGACTGCGAGACCTCGTTCCTGACCGAGCAGGAGATCCGCGACCTGTTCGAGGACATGATGCGCACGGTGTTCAAGAACGCCATCGATGTCGACCTGGACGCCAAGTTCCCGGTGATGGAGTTCCGCGAAGCCATGGCCCGCTTCGGCTCGGACAAGCCTGACCTGCGCGTCAAGCTGGAATTCACCGAGCTGACGGAAGTGATGAAGGACGTCGATTTCAAGGTGTTCTCGGGCCCGGCCAACAGCGACAACGGCCGCGTGGTCGGCCTGCGCGTGCCGGGCGGCGGCGCCATCTCGCGTGGCGAGATCGACGCCTACACCCAGTTTGTCGGCATCTACGGCGCCAAGGGCCTGGCCTGGATCAAGGTCAACGAAGTGGCCAAGGGCCGCGACGGCCTGCAGTCGCCGATCGTCAAGAACCTGCACGACGCTGCCATTGCCGAGATCCTGAAGCGCACCGGCGCCCAGGACGGCGACATCATTTTCTTCGGCGCCGACAAGGCCAAGGTGGTCAACGACTCGATCGGCGCGCTGCGCCTGAAGATCGGCCACTCCGACTTCGGCAAGGCCAATGGCCTGTTCGAGGACGCCTGGAAGCCGCTGTGGGTGGTGGACTTCCCGATGTTCGAGTACGACGAGGAAGACGCCCGCTGGGTCGCCATGCACCACCCGTTCACCAGCCCCAAGGACGAGCACCTGGAATACCTGGAGACCGACCCGGGCAAGTGCCTGGCCAAGGCCTACGACATGGTGCTGAACGGCTGGGAAATGGGCGGCGGCTCGGTCCGTATCTTCCGCTCGGACATCCAGAGCAAGGTGTTCCGCGCGCTCAACATCAACGACGAGGAAGCCCGCGCCAAGTTCGGCTACCTGCTGGACGCGCTGCAGTACGGCGCGCCCCCGCACGGCGGCCTGGCCTTCGGCCTGGACCGTATCGTGACCATGATGGCCGGCGCCGACTCGATCCGCGACGTGATCGCCTTCCCCAAGACCCAGCGCGCCCAGGACCTGCTGACCCAGGCCCCGAGCTCGGTCGACGAGAAGCAGCTGCGCGAGCTGCACATCCGCCTGCGCGCTGCGGAACCGAAGCCGAACGCCTGAGTTGCTGTGCCTCCCGGGTAAAGAAAGCCGCGCCGATGCGCGGCTTTTTTGCTTTCTGCGCAATACCGCGCCCGCGGTGCCGCCTGCAGCGCTTTGGTTTCGATTTGTTACCGCTAGGAACGAAGCCCGCGACGGCCGTGTCTCCTTTCTTTGACACGTAATTTGCCGAGGGGCCTCCGCGATGAAGGTTCCCGGCGCTCGGGAGGAAATTCGTGAACATGAACCTGGATACCGAACTGATCCGCCAGTTCCTGCTGGCTCACCAGGAAACCATCGTGACCTGGCTGGTGGCCGGGCTGGTAATGATGCTGCTGGCCCGCTTCGAGCTGCGCCGCGCCCAGCGCCGCGCGGCGGTGGCCATGTCCGAATCGGTGGCTACCACGGTGGCCGCCTGCGTGCCGGATATCGCTCATGCCGTGCAGGCGGCGTCGCCGCAGCCGCTGGCCGAACCGGTCGAGATGCAGCGTGCCGAAGCGCTGCGCCGGCTGGCGCTGGACACCGTCGGCGCGGTCATGACACGCGGGCGCTGGCTCGATGAGCTGGGCAACCTGCGCCTGGCGGACGACGCGCTGCTCGACGGCCAGCGTGCCGGCGGCGCTGACCCGCTGCTGGTGGTGGCGCCGCAGCCGTCGGTGCAGGCCTACCTGGCGGCCCAGCGCGTGTTCGAGGACGAGGCCGCGCAGGTGCAGGCGCTGCGCCGCGATGCCCAGCGCCACCAGGAAGCGCTGCAGGCGCTTGACGCCGAGGCCGCCCATATCGAGCAGGAAACCGGCAGCATCGTGCTGCGCTTCGAGCAGGTCAATGCGCAGGCTGCCCAGGGCGTCGATGGCGGCGACTACCAGCGCTTCCTGATCCAGAAGTACAACGCCCTTGGCCAGCGTGAGAAGGACATCGCACAGGAGCGCGTACACCTGCAGGCCCAGGCGCGGCTGAGCGCCGACGTGCTGGCCGAGCGCGCCCGCTCTGCCTCGCGGCGCTACCGCGAGTCGCTGGCGCCGCTGATGGACCAGCTGCGTGCCGCCTGGGGCCATGGCGACTCGCCGCAGGTGTTCGATACCTGGCAGCATCAAGGCACCGGGCAGGGCACCGAGCCGTACCTGGCGCCCCACGCCTCCGCGCGCAACGCTGCCTGAGACAGGGCCATCGGTCCCGGGGACCGCGCTTTCGCGTGGCAAGCGCGCGCGGCTGCGCTATCCTTGGGTTTGTCCTTTCGCCCAGTCCCATGCCCTACAAGATTCCGGAATCCGTGCTGGTCGTGATCTACACGCCAGATCTTCAAGTCTTGCTGCTGGAACGCGCCGATCGCCCGGGGTTCTGGCAGTCCGTGACCGGCAGCCTCGATACCCTGGACGAACCCCTGGCATTGACCGCCGCACGCGAGGTGGCGGAGGAAACCGGCATCATTACCGGCGAGCACCTGCTGGCCGACTGGGGCCATTCGATCCAGTACGAGATCTACCCGCAGTGGCGGCACCGCTACGCCGAAGGCGTCACGCGCAATACCGAGCACTGGTTCGGCCTGCGCGTGCATGAAGCGTTGCCGGTGACGCTGGCGCCACGCGAGCACCTGCAATACAAGTGGCTGCCGTGGGAGCAGGCCGCCGCCCAATGCTTCTCCAGCAGCAATGCCGAAGCCATCCGCCAGCTGGCCTGGCGCGCGGCCGGTGCCGCCGGGCAGCAGGCGCTATGCGGAGCGCAGCCATGAAACTGCGCGTGGTCACCTACAACATCCACAAGGGGGTGACCGGCCTGTCGCGGCGCCCGCGCATCCAGAACGTGCGGGCCGGCCTGCATGCGATGGATGCGGACATCGTCTTCCTGCAGGAAGTGCAGGACCGCAACGACCGCCTGGTGGCGGCGGCGCTGTTCGATCCCGACCATACCCAGCTCAACTACCTGGCGACCGATGCGTATCCGCATTCGGTCTACGGGCGCAACGCGGTCTATGACTACGGCCATCACGGCAACGCGATCCTGTCGCGCCATCCGATCCTGATGTCCGAAAACCTCGACATTTCCGACCACCGCTTCGAACAGCGCGGACTGCTGCATGCGGTGGCGGACATCAACGGCATCGAGACCCACCTGATCTGCGTGCATTTCGGCCTGTTCGCCCGCAGCCGCGCCCGCCAGGCCGAGGCGCTGGTCGAGCGCGTGCGCAACGTGGTGCCCGAGGGGGTGCCGCTGGTGATCGCCGGCGACTTCAACGACTGGAACCACCGGCTCGATGCGCAGATCTGCAATACGCTGCATGCGGTGGAGGCGTCGCACGCGCGCGGCGCGCGGCTGCATACGTTCCCGAGCCATATGCCGTGGTGGCAGCTGGACCGGATCTACGTGCGCGGCTTCGAGATCGAGCGCGCGCACGCGCTGACCGGGCGGGACTGGGCGCAGCGGTCGGACCATGTGCCGCTGGTGGCGGAACTGGGTCGTGCGCACAAGGAGGCTGTGGAAGCGGCGGCCGAGCAGCGGGACAAGGCTGCCTGAGGCAGTCGCGCAGGCCGCGTCGGGGAACAGCTAGCGGCTCGAATAGTCGCGGATAAAGGCGAACACCGCATCCGGATCGTTCAAATCCAGCACCGGCAACGACGTCATCGCCGCGGTGCCCGCGACATCTTCACTAGCCACCGCCACCACCCCCGGTACTTCGTCCCACAGCGGCGCACGCCCCAGCCCGGGCCGGAACACCTCCAGCTTTGGAAAATCGCTGCGCTTGTAGCCCTCCACCAGCACCAGGTCGATGTCGGCCGGCAGCACCGCCAGCGCGTCGTCCAGCTCCGGCGAAGGCACTGCCTCGGGATAGTGTCGCATCAACGTCAGGTGGCGCGCGCCGACCAGCACCACGTTGGCGCAGCCGGCCTCGCGCATGCGCCAGGAGTCCTTGCCCGGCGTGTCGGGATCGAAGCCGTGGTGGGTGTGCTTGACGCCGGCCACGCGCACGCCGGCGGCGACAAAGCGGGGGATCAGCTGGTCGAGCAGCGTGGTCTTGCCGCTGCCGGACGAGCCGGTGATGCCGAATACCTTCACGATCAGGATCCGTGGGGGGCGCGTCGATGATGGCAACGACGATAGCAGAGATCCGCCCACATGTGCACGGGGCGCCTTCCGGACAGCATTCTGTCCGATAATCTCGGCATGTCACGGATATCCCACTCCGAGCGGCCGCATGTGACCGCCGCTGGCACTGCCGAAAACACTGCCGACGGGCAACGCCATCGCATGCTGCGCTGGACATGGCGCCGCGGCAAGCCGACCAGCGGCAACACCGTGCGCCTGCTGCACGGCGGCCAGGACTTCTTTCCCGCGCTGATCGAAGCGATCGACCAGGCCGCTTTCCAGGTAGTGCTGGAAACCTACATCTATGCCGACGACGACATTGGCCGCGCCGTCAGCGAAGCGCTGGTACGTGCCGCCGCGCGCGGCGTCTCGGTTCGCGTCACCGTCGACGGCTTCGGCGCCGGCGACATGCCCGCCGCCATGGCCGAGCGCCTGAGCGGGGGCGGCGTACAGCTGCGCGTCTACCGCAAGCTGCACGGCTTCCGGCTGGCCCGGCGCCACCTGCGCCGGCTGCACCGCAAGCTGGCGGTGATCGACGGGCAGGTGGCCTTCGTCGGAGGCATCAACATCATCGACGACCTCAACCACGGCCCGTTCGAAGGCACCAACCTGGGACCGCGCTACGACTTCGCGGTGCAGGTCAGCGGCCCGCTGGTGGACCGCATCGCGCTGACCGCCGAACGGCTCTGGTGGCGCCTGGCGCTGCGCGACACGTACGGCAGCGGCCGCGCCGCAGCGGTGGCCGACTACCCGCTGCTGACCGACCTGCCACCCCGTGCCGAGCCCACCGGCGGCGTGCGGGCCGCGCTGCTGCTGCGCGACAACCTGCGCAACCGCCGCACCATCGAGCGCGAATACCTGCGCGCGCTCGGCGCCGCGCGCCATGATGTGATCCTGGCCAACGCCTACTTCCTGCCCGGCCACAAGATGCGCCGCGCGCTGCTGGCCTGCCGCGCGCGCGGCGTGCGCGTGCGGCTGCTGCTGCAGGGCATGGTCGAATACCGGCTGCAGCACTACGCCACGCACGCGCTCTATGCCTCCCTGCTGGAAGCCGGCGTGGAGATCTACGAGTACGCAGAGAGCTTCCTGCACGCCAAGGTCGGCGTGGTCGACGAAGCGTGGGCCACCGTGGGTTCGAGCAATATGGACCCGTTCAGCCTGCTGCTGGCGCGCGAAGCCAACGTGGCCGTTTATGATGCTGCCTTTGCCGCGGAACTGCGCACGGCGCTGGAAAGCGCCATTGCGCACCGCAGCGTGCGCGTCATGCCGGAAGCCCATGCACGGCGCTCGCCGCTGCACCGGCTGGCGAACTGGACCGCGTACATGCTGCTGCGGCTCGGCGTGATCATCGCCGGCGTCACGGGGCGCTACTGAAACGGTTGCCACTGTCCGTTTGCTGCCATGCGGCAACGCACGGCTTGCGAGCCGTTGCGTCGCCTTGCGTGACGGGCATGCTGCATTGCGGCCCATTTAGAAACACGGGTCTAATTAAAAGCTTGAAGGTCGACTGCTGCGCCAGAATAATCTGAACGACCGTTCTTTTTTGGCTTAGACTGCGTGCATTCGCGGTACGCAGCGGCAAATTCGCCAGCTTCCGCAAACAAAATGCAACGTCAGGGTCATACGCACAGGCCGCAGCAGGGCCTTTGCAGAACGGAGAAATAACATGCGACACCAGTCAGCCCGTCTCGAATCCGCCGCCGCCTCCCCCGCGCCCATGCGCAAGGGTGAAATGACGCGCGTGGCAATTCTGGATGCCGCACTGGAACTGTCGTCCCGCGACGGGCTTGAGGGTCTGACCATCGGCCTGCTCGCGGAACGGATGCAGATGAGCAAGAGCGGCGTCTTCGCGCACTTCGGTTCGCGCGAAGACCTGCAGGTGGAGGTGGTGCGGGAGTATCACCGCAGGTTCGAGCAGGAGGTGTTCTACCCTTCGCTGCAGGAGCCGCGCGGACTGCCCCGGCTGTGGTCGATGGTGCGGCGCTGGATGGAGAAGCGCATCCAGGAAGTGACGACTGGGTGTATCTACATCAGCGGCGCCGTGGAGTACGACGACCGTACCGGCAGCCTGGTGCGTGACGAGCTGGTCAAGAGCGTCACCATCTGGCGGGCAGCGCTGAATCGCGCCATCGACCAGGCCAAGGAAGAGGGCCATTTGCGCGCGGATTGCGATCCGCGCCTGATGCTGTTCGAGATGTATAGCCTTGAACTAGGCTTGCATCATGACGCCCGTTTCCTGCGCCTGCCTGACAGTGCCGAGCTTGCCATGGTCGCGCTCAACAAACTGATTCAGTCTTACCGTACCTGAGGCCGTCGGGTCGGACCGGATCGCGACAAGCGAGGCGGGCGGCGTGGCGGCATCGTATAACTCCAAGGAGTCTCTGATGGGCCAGTACACCGCACCGTTGCGCGACATGCAGTTCGTGCTCCATGAACTGCTCGGCGCCGAAGCCGAACTCAAGGCGATGCCGCCGCACGCGGACATCGACGCGGACACCATCAACCAGGTCATCGAGGAAGCCGGCAAGTTCTGCTCGGACGTGGTGTTCCCGCTCAACCAGGTGGGCGACCGCGAGGGCTGCACCTATGTCGGCGACGGCGTGGTCAAGGCCCCCACCGGCTTCAAGGAGGCCTACCAGCAGTACGTCGAGGCCGGCTGGCCGGCGCTGGCGTGCGACCCGGCCTTCGGTGGCCAGGGCCTGCCGATCGTGGTCAACAACGTGGTCTACGAGATGCTGAACTCGGCCAACCAGGCGTGGACCATGTACCCGGGCCTGTCGCACGGCGCCTATGAGGCGCTGCATGCGCACGGCACGCCGGAGTTGCAGCAGGCCTACCTGCCCAAGCTGGTGTCCGGCGTCTGGACCGGCACCATGTGCCTGACCGAGCCGCATTGCGGCACCGACCTGGGCATCCTGCGCACCAGGGCCGAGCCGCAGGCCGACGGCTCCTATCTGATCACCGGCACCAAGATCTTCATCTCCGCCGGCGAGCACGACCTGGCCGAAAACATCATCCACCTGGTGCTGGCCCGCCTGCCGGACGCGCCCGGCGGCACCAAGGGCATCTCGCTGTTCGTGGTGCCCAAGTTCATCCCCGATGCCAGCGGCAACCCGGGCGAGCGCAACGGCATCCAGTGCGGCTCGATCGAGCACAAGATGGGCATCCACGGCAACGCCACCTGCGTGATGAACCTGGACGGCGCGCGCGGCTGGCTGGTGGGCGAGGCCAACAAGGGCCTGAACGCCATGTTCGTGATGATGAACGCCGCGCGCCTGGGCGTGGGCGCGCAGGGCCTGGGCCTGACCGAGGTGGCGTACCAGAACTCGGTCGCCTACGCCAAGGACCGCCTGCAGATGCGCGCGCTGACCGGCCCGAAGGCGCCGGAAAAGGCCGCCGACCCGATCATCGTGCACCCCGACGTGCGCCGCATGCTGCTGACCCAGCGCGCCTACGCCGAAGGCGGTCGCGCCTTCAGCTACTGGACCGCGCTGCAGATCGACCGCGAACTGTCGCACCCGGACGAAGCCGTGCGCAAGCAGGCCGGCGACCTGGTCGCGCTGCTGACGCCGGTGATCAAGGCCTTCCTGACCGACAACGCCTTCACCTCGACCAACGAAGGCATGCAGGTGTTCGGTGGCCACGGCTACATCTCCGAATGGGGCATGGAGCAATACGTGCGCGACGCCCGCATCAACATGATCTACGAAGGCACCAACACGATCCAGTCGCTGGACCTGCTGGGCCGCAAGATCCTGGGCGACATGGGCGCCAAGATGAAGGCCTTCGGCAAGATCGTGCAAGAGTTCGTGGAAGCAGAGGGCACCAACGAAGCCATGCAGGAGTTCGTCAACCCGCTGGCCGACCTGGGCGACAAGGTGCAGAAGCTGACCATGGAAATCGGCATGAAGGCGATGGGCAACGCCGACGAGGTAGGCGCTGCCGCGGTGCCATACCTGCGCGTGGTGGGCCACCTGGTGTTCTCGTACTTCTGGGCGCGGATGGCCAAGATCGCGCTGGAGAAGGAAGCCAGCGGCGACAAATTCTACACCGCCAAGCTGGCTACGGCGCGCTTCTACTTTGCCAAGCTGCTGCCTGAAACCGCCGGCGAGATCCGCAAGGCGCGCGCGGGGTCGGCTTCGCTGATGGCGCTGGACGCGGATTTGTTCTGATTGATCTGCATGGCTGACTCCCGCTGATGGTTTCTCCCCTCTCCCGCAAGCGGGAGAGGGGAGCCAACCGGCGGCAATCGGAGAGCCACACACTCTCACCTCAACGCTCACTAATCCAGGAGCGAGCATGTCCAATTTCATCGTCAAGAAAGTCGCCGTGCTGGGTGCCGGCGTCATGGGGGCGCAGATCGCCGCCCACCTGATCAACGCGCGCGTGCCCGTGGTGCTGTTCGACCTTCCCGCGAAGGACAAGGACGGGGGAGGGGCCCCGTCCGCTTCCCCGGTCACGAAGAACGGCATCGCCCTGCGCGCCATCGAGAACCTGAAGAAGCTGTCGCCCGCGCCGCTGGGCCTCAAGGACGAAGCCGGCCTGATCCAGGCGGCCAACTACGAAGACGACATCGCGCTGCTCAAGGAGTGCGACCTGGTGATCGAGGCGATCGCAGAGCGCATGGACTGGAAGCACGACCTGTACAAGAAGGTCGCGCCGCACCTGGCCTCGCATGCGATTTTCGCCACCAACACCTCGGGCCTGTCGATCACCGCGCTGTCCGACGGGTTAGGCGGGGAAAATGCGGACAACCTGAAGTCGCGCTTCTGCGGCGTCCACTTCTTCAACCCGCCGCGCTACATGCACCTGGTCGAGCTGATCCCGACCGCGACCACGCAGCCGGAGATCCTCGACAAGCTGGAAGCCTTCCTGACCACCACGCTCGGCAAGGGCGTGGTGCGCGCCAAGGACACGCCCAACTTCATCGCCAACCGCGTCGGCATCTTCTCGATCCTGGCGGTGTTCGCCGAGGCAGAGAAGTTCGGCATTCCGTTCGACGTGGTCGACGACCTGACCGGCTCCAAGCTGGGCCGCGCCAAGTCCGCCACCTTCCGTACCGCGGACGTGGTCGGCCTGGACACCATGGCGCACGTGATCAAGACCATGCAGGACAATTTGCACGACGACCCGTTCGCGCCGGTGTACAAGACGCCGGCCGTGCTCAAGGGCCTGGTCGATGCTGGCGCGCTGGGCCAGAAGACCGGCGCCGGCTTCTACAAGAAGGAAGGCAAGGCCATCAAGGTGCTGGACGCCAAGACCGGCCAGTATGTCGAGTCGGGCAAGAAGGCCGACGAGATCGTGGTGCGCATGCTGAAGAAGGAACCGGCCGAGCGCATCAGGCTGCTGCGCGAGTCGACCAACCCGCAGGCGCAGTTCCTGTGGGCGGTGTTCCGCGACGTGTTCCACTACATCGCCGTGTACCTGGAGCAGATCGCCGGCTCGGCCGCCGATATCGACCTGGCGATCCGCTGGGGCTTCGGCTGGAACTCCGGGCCGTTCGAGGACTGGCAGTCGGCCGGCTGGAAGCAGGTGGCCGAGTGGGTGAAGGAAGACGTGGAAAGCGGCAAGGCGCTGTCGGCCGCGCCGCTGCCGGCATGGGTCTTTGAAGGCCCCGTCGCCGAGCGCCAGGGCGTGCATGCCGCCGAAGGTTCGTGGTCGCCGGCGACGCAGTCGTTCGTCGCGCGCAGCACGCTGCCGGTGTACCAGCGCCAGGCGTTCCGTGCCGCGCTGAAGGGCGATGCCGCCGCCGATCCGCGCAAGGCGGGCCGCACCGTCGAGGAGAACGACGCCGTGCGCATCTGGGTCAGCGAAGGCCAGGACGACGTGCTGGTGGTCTCGTTCAAGAGCAAGATGAACACCATCGGCCCGGACGTGATCGACGGCCTGACCCGCGCCATCGACCTCGCCGAAGCGCAGTACAAGGGCCTGGTGGTGTGGCAGCCGACTTCGCTGCAACTCGGCGCGCCGGGCGGCCCGTTCTCGGCGGGCGCCAACCTGGAGGCGGCGATGCCGGCCTTCATGATGGGCGGCGCCAAGGGCATCGAGCCGTTCGTGAAGAAGTTCCAGGACGGCATGATGCGCGTGAAGTACGCGTCGGTGCCGGTGGTGTCGGCGGCGTCCGGCATCGCGCTGGGCGGCGGTTGCGAGCTGATGCTGCATTCCGCTGCACGCGTGGCTGCGCTGGAGACGTATGTCGGTTTGGTCGAAGTGGGCGTGGGCCTGGTTCCGGCCGGAGGCGGCCTGAAGGAAGCCGCGCTGGCCGCGGCACGCGCCGCCCAGGCGGCAGGCAGCACCAACTACCTGCAATTCCTGACCAGCCGCTTCCAGAGCGCGGCAATGGCCAAGGTCTCCGCATCGGCGCTGGAAGCGCGCCAGATGGGCTACCTGCAGCCGTCCGACAGGATCGTCTTCAACGTGCACGAGCTGCTGCACGTGGCGCAGAACGAAGTGCGCGCACTGGCCGATGCCGGCTACCGTGCGCCGCTGCCGGCGCTGATCCCGGTGGCTGGCCGCTCGGGCATCGCCACCATCAAGGCGTCGCTGGTCAATATGCGCGACGGCGGCTTTATCTCCGCGCATGACTTCCTGATCGCCTCCCGCATCGCCGAAGTGGTATGCGGCGGCGACGTCGAGGCCGGCTCGCTGGTCAGCGAAGACTGGCTGCTGACGCTGGAGCGCAAGGCCTTCATCGACCTGCTGGGAACCGGCAAGACGCAGGAGCGCATCATGGGCATGCTGCAGACCGGCAAGCCGGTGCGCAACTAAAGAGGCAAGCGAGGAACCGACATCATGAAACAACTGCAAGACGCATATATCGTTGCGGCCACCCGCTCGCCGATCGGCAAGGCGCCCAAGGGCGCGTTCAAGAACACGCGCCCGGACGACCTGCTGGCCACCATCCTGAAGGCCGCGGTGGCTCAGGTGCCGGACCTGGACCCGAAGCTGATCGAGGACGCCATCGTCGGCTGCGCCATTCCTGAAGCGCAGCAGGGCCTGAACGTGGCCCGCATCGGCGCGCTGCTGTCGGGCCTGCCCAATACCGTGGGCGGCATCACCGTGAACCGCTTCTGCGCCTCGGGTGTGAGCGCCGTGGCGATGGCGGCCGACCGCATCCGCGTGGGCGAGTCCGACGTGATGATCGCCGCCGGCATCGAGTCGATGAGCATGGTGCCGATGATGGGCAACTCGCCGTCGATGTCGCCGGACATCTTTACGCGCGACGAGAACGTGGGCATTGCCTATGGCATGGGCCTGACCGCCGAGAAGGTGGCGCAGCAGTGGAAGGTCAGCCGCGAGGACCAGGATGCGTTCTCGCTCGCTTCGCACCAGAAGGCCATCGCGGCGCAGCAGGCCGGCGAGTTCAAGGACGAGATCACGCCGATCGAGCTCGTCGAGCGCTTCCCCGACCTCGCCAGCGGCCAGGTCAGCGTGAAGACGCGGACCATCTCGCTCGACGAAGGTCCGCGTCCTGACACCACGCTGGAAGGCCTCGGCAAGCTGCGCCCCGTGTTTGCCAACAAGGGCAGCGTCACCGCCGGCAACAGCTCGCAGACCTCGGACGGCGCCGGCGCGCTGATCCTGGTTTCGGAGAAGATCCTCAAGCAGTTCAACCTGGTGCCGCTGGCGCGCTTCGTCTCGTTCGCGGTGCGCGGCGTGCCGCCCGAGATCATGGGGATCGGCCCGAAGGAAGCGATCCCGGCCGCGCTGAAGGCGGCGGGCCTGACGCAGGACCAGATCGACTGGATCGAGCTGAACGAAGCGTTCGCCGCGCAATCGCTGGCCGTGATGCGCGACCTGGATCTCGATCCCGCCAGGGTCAACCGCATGGGCGGCGCGATCGCGCTGGGCCACCCGCTGGGTGCCACCGGTGCGATCCGCTCCGCCACGGTGGTGCATGCGCTGCGCCGCCATAACCTGAAGTACGGCATGGTAACCATGTGCGTCGGCACGGGCATGGGCGCCGCAGGGATCTTCGAGCGCGTCTGATTGCCACAGCCACCAAAAAACGAGGAGATCATGAGCATCCTTACCCGCATCGAGCAGGGCATCCTGACGCTCGAGTTCGACCGCATCGACAAGAAAAACGCCATCACCGCGGCGATGTACCAGGCGCTGGCCGACGCACTGCGTGCGGCCGAGACCGATCGCAATGTGCGCGTGATCCTGCTGCGCGGCAAGCCCGAGATCTTTACCGCCGGCAATGACCTGGAAGATTTCATGCAACGCCCGCCGACTGCAGGCGAGGGCGCGGAACAGGCGCCGGTGTTCCAGTTCCTGTACCAGATCAGCCATGCCAGCAGGCCTGTCGTTGCGGCGGTCAGCGGCGCGGCGGTCGGCGTGGGCACCACCATGCTGCTGCATTGCGACTTCGTCTATGCGTCGGAGACAGCCAGGCTGTCGCTGCCGTTCGTGCAGCTGGGACTGTGCCCCGAGGCGGCCTCGAGCCTGCTGCTGCCGCGCCTGGTCGGCTACCAGCGCGCCGCGGAGAAGCTGATGCTGGGCGAGGCCTTCAGCGCGCAGGAAGCGCTGGACATCGGCCTGGTGACGCGCGTGCTGCCCGTGGCGGAACTGCACGACTTCGCGCTGCAGCAGGCGCGCAAGCTGGCGGCGCTGCCGGCTTCGTCGCTGCGCGAGACCAAGCGTTTGATGAAGTCGGGCGCGGTGGCCGAAGTGGAAAAACAGATGGCCGACGAGGGCGAGGTGTTCCGGCGCATGCTGGTGGCGCCGGAGGCGAAGGAGGCGTTCAGCGCGTTCTTTGAGAAGCGGAAGCCGGATTTTACGAAGTTCGAGTGAGGGGCCGAGGGACTTTCCTCTACCCCATTCTTTCTCCCCTCCCGCTTGCGGGAGAGGGGAGAAAACCCGCGACGGTCGTTGCCTTCAAGCCGTCGGCAACACCCGCGGCTGCCGCGACTCATCCGTCGCCACATACGTCAACGTCGCCTCCGTCACCTTGACGATCTCATTGCTATGCCGCATCCGCTGCGCATAGACCTCCACCGCAACGGTGATCGAGGTACGCCCGGTCTTGACGATATCGGCGTAGAAACTCACCAGGTCGCCGACGAACACCGGGTGCTTGAACAGGAAGGAATTGACCGCCACGGTCGCGACACGGCCTTGCGCGCGTTCGACCGCCGGGATCGACCCCGCAATATCCACCTGCGCCATGATCCAGCCGCCGAATACGTCGCCGTGCACGTTGGCGTCGGCAGGCATCGGCACCACGCGCAGCGCGGGGTTCTTGCCGGCGGGCAGGGCGGGGACGGTATGGGGAGCGTTCATGACGGTATGCGGGTGGACTTCTGAAGGGGGGCGCGGGCCGCGGCGAAAAACCCTTCGCCTGCCGCGCAATGCGATTCCTGCGACAATCGCGCATTGGCCCGGATTCTAACGTATGCGCCGCTATTCCACGACCGCCGAGCAGGCCCCCGACCCTGCCTCGGTCAAGCTCTTCCCCGGCCAGCGCGCCCCCCGCAGCGACTGGCAGACTGTCCGCAACCTGCTGCCCTATGTCTGGCACTACAAGTGGCGCGTGATGCTGGCGCTCGCGTGCCTGGTGGCGGCCAAGGTGGCCAACCTGGGCGTGCCGGTGCTGATGAAGCGCCTGATCGACAGCATGAATATCACCGCGGGCGACCCGCGCGCGCTGCTGGTGGTGCCGGTCGGGCTGATCGTCGCCTACGGCATGTTGCGGCTGTCGGCGACGCTGTTCACCGAGTTGCGGGAGATCCTCTTTTCCAAGGTCACGCAGAGCGCCGTGCGCGAGATCGCGCTGCAGGTGTTTCGCCACCTGCATGCGCTGTCGCTGCGCTTCCACCTGGACCGGCAGACCGGCGGCATGAGCCGCGACATCGAGCGCGGCACGCGCGGCATCCAGTCGCTGATCTCGTACTCGCTGTACAGCATCCTGCCCACGCTGGTGGAGATGGGGCTGGTGATTGGCTTCTTCATCCTGCACTACGACATCTGGTTTGCGGCGATCACCGGCTGCGCGCTGGTCAGCTATATCGTCTTCACCATCGTCGTGACGGAATGGCGCACGCACTTCCGCCGCAAGATGAACGAGCTGGATTCGCGCGCCAACCAGAAGGCGATCGATTCGCTGCTGAACTTCGAGACCGTCAAGTACTTCGGCAATGAGGAATACGAAGCCCGGCGCTACGACGAGAACCTGCTCAATTACCGCGCCGCGGCGATCCGCTCGCAGAATTCGCTGTCGTTCCTGAACTTCGGCCAGCAGGTCATCATCGCCGCTGGGCTGATCCTGATCCTGTGGCGCGCCACCGTGGGCGTTGTCGACGGCAAGCTGACGCTGGGCGACCTGGTGCTGGTCAACACGCTGATGATCCAGCTTTATATCCCGCTGAACTTCCTCGGCGTGATCTACCGCGAGATCAAGCAGGCCACCACCGACATGGACCGGATGTTCGTGCTGCTGGGCACGCACCAGGAAGTGGCGGATTCGCCCGGCGCGCAACCGCTCACGGTCAACGGCGCGCAGGTGCGGTTCCGCGACGTGCGCTTCGGCTACGAGCCGGACCGCACGATCCTGGACGGCGTCGATTTCAATATCGCGGCAGGCACCACCACCGCGGTGGTCGGCCACAGCGGCTCGGGCAAGTCGACGCTGGCGCGGCTGCTGTTCCGCTTCTATGACGCCAACAGCGGCGCGATCGAGATTGACGGCCAGGACATCCGCGCGATCACACAGGACAGCCTGCGCCGCGCCATCGGCATCGTGCCGCAGGACACGGTGCTGTTCAACGACAGCATCTATTACAACATCGCCTACGGGCGTCCGGATGCGACGCGCGAGGAAGTCATCGCCGCGGCGCAGGCAGCGCAGATCGATGCCTTTATCCGCGAGCTGCCGCAGGGCTACGACACGCCGGTAGGCGAGCGCGGCCTGAAGCTGTCCGGCGGCGAGAAGCAGCGCGTGGCGATCGCGCGCACGCTGCTGAAGAATCCGCCGGTACTGGTCTTCGATGAAGCCACCTCCGCGCTCGATTCACGCACCGAGCAGGCGATCCAGGCCGAGCTGATGCGGCTGGCGCAGAACCGCACCACGCTGCTGATCGCGCACCGCCTTTCCACCGTGGTGCATGCCGACCAGATCCTGGTGATGGACCACGGCCGCGTGGTCGAGCGCGGCACGCATGCCGAACTGATGCGCGCGCGCGGCCGCTATGCGGAGATGTGGGACATCCAGGCCCGCGCGGCGGCAAAGGGTGGCGAGGCGGAGCGCAGCGCGGACGCCCTTGCGGTGGACGTGGGCGACGCCACGCAGGACGCGTAACGACGCAAGCGTAGCGCCGGCAGGCCGGCGAAGCCACGTGACGGCGCCCGTGCCGCTGGTGGATAATCCTGCGTCATGGAAATCAAATGGCTTGAAGACTTCGTCAGCCTGGCGGAGACGCACAGCTTCTCGCGCTCGGCCGAGCTGCGCCACGTGACGCAGCCCGCTTTCTCCCGGCGCATCCAGTCGCTGGAGGCATGGGTCGGGACCGAACTGATCGACCGCTCCAGCTACCCCACCAGCCTGACGTCTGCCGGCAAGGTGTTCTACGAGCAGGCGCTGGCCATGCTGGCGCAGGTCAGCGAAACCCGTGCGCTGATGCGCGGGCAGCGCTCGGCCAACGCGCAGGTGCTGGAGTTCGCGGTGCCGCATACGCTGTCGCTTACGTTCTTCCCGGAATGGCTCAAGGCGCTGGAACGCAAGATCGGCACGCTGCCGTGCCGGCTGCGCGCGCTCAACGTCCATGATGCGGTGCTGATGCTGGTCGAGGGCGGCTGCGACCTGGTGATGGTCTACCACCATGCGCGCCAGGCCATCCAGCTCGATCCGGCGCGGTACGACATGCTGGTGCTCGGTACCGAGCGGCTGTCGCCGTACAGCGTGCCGGATGCCGCCGGCAAGCCGCAGTTCCGGCTGCCCGGGACCGACAAGAAACCGGTGCCGTTCCTGAGCTACACCCCCAATGCCTTCCTCGGGCGCATGGTCGACCTGCTGCTGTCGGATACCGCCGAAGCGCTCAAGCTCGACAAATGCTACGAGACCGACATGGCCGAGGCGCTCAAGGTCATGGCGCTGTCCGGCCACGGCATGGCGTTCCTGCCGGAGAGCGCGGTGCGCGAGGAGGTGGCGCAGGGCAAGCTGGTGCGGGCGGAGTCGGCGCGCGGCTTGCCGTTGTCGATCGACATGGAGATACGCTTGTATCGCGAGAAACCCGGGGAGAACGGCGGCGAGCGGCGCGGTGCGGGGGCACGGCGCAAGCGGCAGCTGGTGGACCAGGTGTGGTCGACCTTGTCGGAAGGCTGACACGCACCGGAACACAACGTTGACAAGTCATCCTCAAAGGTTATGCGAGTCTTGCATAACCGGATGAGCAAACGGCATTGGATTCCGGCGGGCCGCCAAGCCTAAGCTTGCGGCCATCCTCCACCCCGGAATCATCCGATGTCCTCCGCAGCACCGACCAACATTGCTGGCCAAAAGCACGCACTCCCGTCCTACCTCAACGCCGACAACCTCGGCCCCTGGGGCATCTACCTGCAGCAAGTCGACCGTGTCACGCCCTACCTGGGCTCGCTGGCACGCTGGGTCGAAACCCTGAAGCGCCCCAAGCGCGCGCTGGTCGTCGACGTTCCCATCGAGCTGGACAATGGCACCATCGCCCACTTCGAGGGCTATCGCGTACAGCACAACCTGTCGCGCGGCCCGGGCAAGGGCGGCGTGCGTTTCCACCAGGACGTGACGCTGTCGGAAGTGATGGCGCTGTCGGCATGGATGTCGGTGAAGAACGCCGCGGTGAACGTGCCCTACGGCGGTGCCAAGGGCGGCATCCGCGTCGACCCGCGCACGCTGTCGCACGCCGAGCTGGAGCGCCTGACGCGCCGCTACACCAGCGAAATCAACATCATCATCGGGCCGAGCAAGGACATCCCGGCGCCGGACGTCAACACCAACGCCCAGGTGATGGCATGGATGATGGACACCTACTCGATGAACTCGGGCAGCACCTCCACCGGCGTGGTGACCGGCAAGCCGATCTCGCTGGGCGGCTCGCTGGGCCGCCACGAGGCGACCGGCCGCGGTGTGTTCGTGGTGGGCTCGGAGGCCGCGCGCAATATCGGCCTGGAAATCAAGGGCGCGAGCGTCGCCGTGCAGGGCTTCGGCAACGTGGGCGCCGTGGCCGCCAAGCTGTTCCATGAGGCCGGCGCCAAGGTGGTGGCGGTGCAGGACCACCGCACCACGCTGTTCGACCCGGCCGGCCTGGACGTGCCGGCGATGATGGAGTACGCGGCGCACAGCGGCACCATCGAGGGCTTCCGCGGCGAAGTCCTGCGTACCGAGCAGTTCTGGGAAGTCGACTGCGACATCCTGATCCCGGCCGCGCTGGAAGGCCAGATCACCGCCAGGAACGCGCCGCTGATCAAGGCGCGCCTGGTGATCGAGGGCGCCAACGGCCCGACCACCCCGGAAGCCGACGATATCCTGCGCGAGCGCAATATCCTGGTGGCGCCGGACGTGATCGCCAACGCCGGCGGGGTGACCGTTTCCTACTTCGAATGGGTGCAGGATTTCTCCTCGTTCTTCTGGACTGAAGAGGAAATCAACCAGCGCCTGGTACGAATCATGCAAGAGGCGTTCCGCGCAATCTGGCAGGTGGCGCAGGACAACAAGGTAACGCTGCGCACCGCGGCGTTCATCGTGGCCTGCTCGCGGATCCTGCAGGCGCGCGAAATGCGCGGCCTGTATCCCTGATCGCAGGGCACCGGTGAACCGGAACGAGGCGCGTGGCACTGGCATGGTGCGATGCAGCAACCGATCCGGTTCCCAAGGTTCATGACCGCCAGACGCGGTCTCCGGCAAGCGCCGGAGACCGCGTTGTCGTATCCAGACGACGTGCGCACCGATTGCCCTGAATAAGGGTTCTAGGAGAAAACCCAGTTGTATTGCGGCGGATGCTGCGCAATACTGTTTCACCAGAGGGGGTTTGGTCTCTAGAATCCCGCTTTCTCTTCTATGGTCAAGGAGATGTTATGAATTTTGCCAAGTTGGCTTCCCTGATGATTGCCGCCGGCGTGATGTGCGGAACGGCCCAGGCAGCCGAACAACTGACGGGCACGCTGAAGAAGATCAAAGATACCGGCGTGATTACGCTTGGCGTGCGCGAGTCGTCGATTCCGTTTAATTACAACCTGGGCGGCGTGCGCCAGGTCGGCTATTCCTACGATATCAATATGAAGATCGTGGAAGCCATCAAGGACCAGCTGAAGCTGCCGAACCTGCAGGTCAAGGAAATCCCGATCACCTCGCAGAACCGCATCCCGCTGCTGCAGAACGGCACCATCGACATGGAGTGCGGTTCGACCACCAATAACCTGGAACGCCAGAAGCAGGTCGCCTTCACCAACTCCATCTTCATCATCGGCACGCGCATCATGGTGAAGAAGGATGCCGGCATCAAGGACTGGGCCGACCTGAAGGGCAAGAACGTCGTCACCACCGCCGGCACCACGTCGGAGCGCCTGCTGCGCAAGATGAACGACGACCAGAAGCTGGGCCTGAACATCATCAGCACCAAGGACCACGGCCAGTCGTTCCTGACGCTGGAATCGGGCCGCGCGGTGGCATTCATGATGGACGACGCGCTGCTGTATGGCGAGCGCGCCAAGGCCAAGAACCCGGCCGACTGGATCGTGGTGGGCAAGGCGCAGTCGCGCGAGTCGTATGGCTGCATGATCCGCAAGGACGACCCGCAGTTCAAGAAGCTGTCCGACACCGTGATCTCCGGCATGATGAAGGACGGTTCGGTCAACACGCTGTACACCAAGTGGTTCATGCAACCGGTTCCGCCCAAGGGCCTGAACCTGGACTTCCCGCTGTCCGACGACATGAAGGCCCTGATCAAGGCGCCGAACGACAAGGCGCTGGACTGATCTGATCGGGACAGCAGTGCGAAACGGAAGGCATGTCCTTCCGTTTCTTTTTGAGGACGCAACATGAACTACAACTGGCATTGGGGAGTTTTCCTCGAACAGGCCGCCCAGAACGAGACCTACCTGGACTGGATGATCTCGGGTCTCAAGGTCACGCTCGCGCTGGGGCTTTCGTCCTGGGTCATTGCCCTGGCCATCGGCTCGGTGCTTGGCGTGCTGCGCACCGCGCCCAACAAGTGGCTGTCGGGTTTTGCCGCCACCTACGTCGAGATCTTCCGCAACATCCCGCTGCTGGTGCAGCTGTTCATCTGGTATTTCGTTATGCCCGAGCTGCTGCCCGGCGGCGAGGCGATCAAGCAGATGAACCCCTTCGCGCAGCAGTTCCTGGCCGCGATGCTGTGCCTGGGCACCTTCACCGCCGCGCGGGTGTGCGAGCAGGTGCGCTCGGGCATCAACTCGCTGGCGCGCGGGCAGAAGAACGCGGGCCTGGCGATGGGCTTCACGCTGCCGCAGACGTACCGCCACGTGCTGCTGCCGATGGCGTTCCGCGTGATCGTGCCGCCGCTGACCTCCGAATTCCTGAATATCTTCAAGAACTCGGCGGTGGCATCGACCATCGGCCTGCTGGAACTGGCCGCGCAGGGGCGCCAGCTGGTGGACTACACCGCGCGCCCGTATGAATCGTTCATCGCGGTCACGCTGATGTACGCGCTGATCAACGTCACGGTGATGCTGCTGATGCGCTGGGTCGAGGCCCGCACGCGCGTGCCCGGCTTCATCGGCGGCAAGTAAGGGGGCGCCATGGCTTATTCCTTCGATTTCACCTCGATCAACCCGAGCACGCTGCACGTGCTGGGCGAGGGCATGATGGTCTCGCTCAAGATCACCGTCACCGCGGTGGTAGTGGGCATCATCTGGGGCACCATCCTGGCGATGATGCGGCTGTCGTCATTCCGGCTGCTGAACTGGTTCGCACAGGGGTATGTGACCATCTTCCGCTCCATCCCGCTGGTGATGGTGCTGTTGTGGTTCTTCCTGATCATCCCGCAGGTGCTGCAGGGCATCTTCAACCTGTCGCCAGCGACCGACCTGCGCATGACCTCGGCGCTGGTGGCGTTCGCGCTGTTCGAGGCGGCGTACTACTCAGAGATCATCCGCGCGGGGATCCAGAGCGTGTCGCGCGGGCAGATGTTCGCGGCGCAGGCGCTGGGCATGACCTACGGGCAGTCGATGCGGCTTGTGATCCTGCCGCAGGCGTTCCGCAACATGGTGCCGCTGCTGCTGACCCAGGGCATCATCCTGTTCCAGGATACGTCGCTGGTGTACGTGAGCGCGCTGGCTGACTTCTTCGGCCAAGCCTACGGCATCGGCGAGCGCGACGGGCGTATCGTCGAGCTGCTGCTGTTTGCCGGCCTGGTGTACTTCATCATTTGTTTCTCCGCTTCGCTGCTGGTCAAGCGTTACCAGAAAAAGGTGGCTGTATGATCGAAATCAACAATGTTTCCAAGTGGTACGGCTCCTTCCAGGTGCTGACCGACTGCACCACCAAGGTTGCCAAGGGTGAAGTGGTGGTGGTGTGCGGCCCGTCGGGCTCGGGCAAGTCCACGCTGATCAAGACCGTCAACGCGCTGGAGCCATTCCAGAAGGGCGACATCCTGGTCGACGGTACCTCGGTGGGCAATCCCAAGACCAACCTGCCCAAGCTGCGTTCGCGCGTGGGCATGGTGTTCCAGAACTTCGAGCTGTTCCCGCACCTGTCGATCACCGAGAACCTGACCATCGCGCAGATGAAGGTGCTTGGCCGTTCGAAGGACGAGGCGATGGCCAAGGGCCTGAAGTACCTCGAGCGCGTGGGCCTGAAGAGCCAGGCTGAGAAGTACCCCGGCCAGCTGTCGGGCGGCCAGCAGCAGCGCGTGGCGATCGCGCGCGCGCTGTCGATGGATCCGATCTGCATGCTGTTCGACGAACCTACCTCGGCGCTGGACCCCGAGATGGTCAACGAAGTGCTGGACGTGATGGTGCAGCTGGCGCAGGAAGGCATGACCATGATGTGCGTGACCCACGAAATGGGTTTCGCGCGCAAGGTGGCCAACCGCGTGATCTTCATGGACCAGGGCAAGATCGTCGAAGACGCCGACAAGGAGGAGTTCTTCGGCAATATCGAAGCCCGTTCGGATCGTGCGCGGCAGTTCCTGTCGAAGATCCTGCATCACTGAGCGGACTGTCAGCCATATGAAAAAGGGACGCCTTGGCGTCCCTTTTTCATTTGTGTGCCGGATGGCTCAGGTGCAGGCCGCTCAGGTACAGGCTGTATTGGCGGCGTTCTTGGCCTGGACTTCGGGCGGGATCGGCACGGTCAGTGTCATCACCGGACGCCCGTGCTCGAACATGATCAGCTCGCCCGGGGCGAACTGGGTCCAGTTCTCGTTGTCGGTCAGCGGGGCGGTGGCGATCACGGCAACGCGGTCGTCGGGCGTGGTTACCTGGGCAAAATCGATCGACAGGTCCGCATCGATCAGGTGCGCGGTCGAGAACGGCCACTCCCGCACGATGTAGTACAGGCGGGTAGAGCAGTGGGCAAACAGGGCCTGGCCGTTGCTCAGCAGGAAATTGAACACGCCATGCAGCGTGATATCGCGTGTGATGTCGGCCAGCGCATGGCCCAGTTCATTCAGCGGCGGTTGCGAGCCCGGGAAGCGCTTGCGCAGGCCCTGCATCAGCGTGCAGAAGGCCAGTTCGCTGTCGGTATCGCCCACCGGCTGGTACACGCCCGACAGGAACGGGGAAAAGTTCAGCAGGTCGCCGTTGTGGGCAAAGATCCAGTGCCGGCCCCATAGCTCGCGCATGAACGGGTGGCAGTTCTCCAGCAGCACCGTGCCCTGCGTCGCCTTGCGGATATGCGAGATGACGTTCTTGGACTTGATCGGGTAGCGCTTGATCAGGTCGGCCACCGGCGAGGTGCCGGCGGACTGGTTGTCGATGAACAGGCGGCAGGCCTTGTCTTCAAAGAAGGCAACACCGAAGCCGTCGGCGTGGTGGTCGGTCACGCCGCCGCGGGCGGCGAAGCCGGTGAAGGAGAACGTCACGTCGGTCGGCGTGGCGCAGTTCATGCCTAGCAACTGGCACATATCGGGGCACCGGTCGGCAGCGGGCTGCCGCTTTGCAATAGAATGCAGACATTATCCCGCGCGCCCGGGCCGCTGCCAAGCAACCCGCGGGCGCTCCAGTACGGTGCCAATGACGCCAGCCATGGCGCCACCATACCTGCCAGCAATCCCGAGAACGATGAGCCAATACAAGATCGCCGTGATTCCCGGAGACGGAATCGGCACGGAAGTCATGCCCGAGGGCATACGCGTGATGGACGCCGCGGCGCGCCGCTTCGGCATCGACTTCCAGTGGGATCACTTCGATTTTTCCAGCTGCGACTACTACGCCCGCCACGGCAAGATGCTGCCTGACGACTGGTTCGACACGCTGGTCAAGTACGACGCCATCTATTTCGGCGCGGTCGGCTGGCCCGATGCGGTGCCCGACCACGTCTCGCTGTGGGGTTCGCTGCTGCAGTTCCGCCGCTCGTTCGACCAGTACGTCAACCTGCGCCCGGTGCGGCTGATGCCCGGCATCAGGAGCCCGCTCGCGGGCCGCAATCCTGGCGACATCGATTTCTATGTGGTGCGCGAGAATACCGAGGGCGAGTACTCCAGCATCGGTGGCCGCATGTTCCCCGGCACCGAGCGCGAGATCGTGGTGCAGGAAACGGTGATGAGCCGCACCGGCGTCGACCGTATCCTGAAGTTTGCCTTCGAGCTGGCCCGGAAGCGGCCTAAAAAGCACCTGACATCGGCGACCAAGTCCAACGGCATCTCGATCACGATGCCGTACTGGGATGAGCGAGTCGAGGCAATGGCTGCGAACTACCCCGGCCTGAAGGTCGACAAGTACCACATCGACATCCTGACCGCCCATTTCGTCCAGCATCCGGACTGGTTCGACGTGGTGGTCGCCAGCAACCTGTTCGGCGACATCCTGTCCGACCTGGGACCGGCCTGCACCGGCACCATCGGCATCGCGCCGTCGGGCAATATCAACCCCGACCGGGCCTTCCCCAGCCTGTTCGAGCCGGTGCACGGCTCGGCCCCGGACATCGCCGGGCGCGGCGTGGCCAACCCGATCGGCCAGATCTGGTGCGGCGCCATGATGCTGGAACACCTCGGCCATGACGAGGCCGGCGCCGCCGTGCTGGGCGCGATCGAGAAGGTGCTGGCCGCCGGGCCGGAGCACGCGCCGCTGACGCGCGATATCGGCGGCAAGGCCGGTACGGCCGACCTGGGCCGCGCCATCGCGGAGGCGCTGTGAGCGCCGCGTGCGCGGGGGACGCCCGCGCACTGCTGCTCGAGACCTTCCACGCCGCCGTGGCGGCGGCCGATCCGCTGCAGATCGTCGCGCAGCACCTGCCGCCGCCGCACGCCGGTGGCCGCACGCTGGTGGTGGGCGCGGGCAAGGCTGCGGCGTCGATGGCCGCGGCGGTCGAGCGCGCCTATGCCGGCAAGGCCACGCTGGAAGGGCTGGTGGTCACCCGCTACGCGCACGGCATGCCGACCGGCCATATCCGCGTGATCGAGGCCGGCCACCCGGTGCCGGACGAGTCGGGCGAGCAGGCCGCGGCGGAGATCCTGGCCGCGGTGCAATCGCTGACGCCGCAGGACCGGCTGCTGGTCCTGGTCTCGGGCGGTGGCTCGAGCCTGCTGTCGCTGCCGGCCGAGGGTATCCCGATGGCCGACCTGAAGGCGACCACCAGGGAATTGCTGCGCTGTGGCGCGCCGATCACCGACATGAACATCGTGCGCAAGCACATCTCGCGCATCCAGGGCGGTCGGCTGGCGCAGGCCAGCCAGGCGCCGGTGACCACGCTGATCGTCTCGGACGTGGCGGGCGACGATCCCAGTGCGATCGCCTCGGGCCCGACCGTGGCCGATCCCAGCACCTTCAACGACGCGCTGGAGATCCTGCGCCGCTACGGCGCGCGAGTGCCGGCCAGCGTGCAGTCGCACCTGGAGCGCGGCGCGCGTGGCGAAGTGGCGGAGACGCCCAAGCCTGGCGATCCCTTGTTCGATCGTGTCGACAACGCCATGATCGCCACCGCCCACGGCAGCCTCGAAGCCGCTGCCGCGCTGTTCCGCCAACGGGGCATCACGCCGGTAGTACTGGGCGACACGGTGACGGGTGAGGCGAGCGAAGTGGCGCGGGTCTATGCCGCGCTGGTGCGCGAGATTCGCGCGTACAATGCGCCGTTCGCCACGCCCGTGGCGCTGATTTCCGGAGGTGAGTGCACGGTCACTTTGCCGGCCGGCGGCGGCGCGGGCAAGGCGCGCGGCGGGCGCTGCTCGGAGTTTCTGCTGTCGCTGGCGGTCGAACTGGCAGGCATGCCCGGCGTGCACGCGATCGCGGCCGACACCGACGGCATCGATGGCTCGGAAGACAACGCCGGCGCGCTGGCCGACCCGACCACGCTGGCTCGTGCCGAAGCCGCCGGCCTGCCGGGCCAGCGCCAGCTCGACCTGCACGACGCCTGGGGCCTGTTCGATGCCATCGGCGACCTGGTTGTCACCGGACCCACGCGCACCAACGTGAACGATTACCGCGCCATCCTGATTCTCTGATCCTGAAAAAGTGCCCGCCGCCGTCCCCCGCGGCGAGCCCACGCAAGCCATGACCCAGAAGCTCACCATCACCCGCCCGGACGACTGGCACCTGCACCTGCGCGATGGCGCGGCGCTCGCCGCCGTACTGCCCGACACCGCCCGCCAGTTCGCGCGCGCGATCATCATGCCGAACCTGAAGCCCCCCGTGACCACGGTGGAACAGGCGCAGGCCTACCGCGCCCGCATCCTGGCGGCGCTGCCGGCCGGCATGCAGTTCGAGCCGCTGATGACGCTGTACCTGACCGACAACACCAGCCCCGAGGAAATCGTCGCGGCCAAGGCCAGCGGCTTCGTGCACGGCGTCAAGCTGTACCCGGCGGGCGCCACCACCAACAGCGACGCCGGCGTGACCGACATCCGCCGCTGCTACGCCGCGCTGGAAGCGATGCAGCGCGAAGGCCTGCCGCTGCTAGTGCACGGCGAAGTCACCGACCCGGCCATCGATATCTTCGACCGCGAGGCCGTGTTCATCGACCAGGTGATGACGCCGCTGCGCCGCGACATGCCCGAACTGAAAGTAGTGTTCGAGCACATCACCACCAAGGACGCCGCCCAGTACGTGCTGGAAGCCAGCGGCCCGGTCGGCGCCACCATTACTGCCCACCACCTGCTGTATAACCGCAACGCGATCTTCACCGGCGGCATCCGCCCGCACTATTACTGCCTGCCGGTGCTCAAGCGCGAAACCCATCGCGAGGCGCTGGTCGCGGCCGCCACCTCCGGCAACCCGCGCTTCTTCCTCGGCACCGACAGCGCGCCGCACGCGCGCGGCCTGAAGGAGCACGCCTGCGGCTGCGCCGGCTGCTACACCGCGCTGCATGCGATGGAGCTGTATGCCGAGGCCTTCGACGCCGCCGGCGCGCTGGACAAGCTGGAAGCCTTCGCCAGCTTCAACGGCCCGGCCTTCTACGGCCTGCCGCGCAACACCGGCACGCTGACGCTGGAGCGCGAAGACTGGCAGTTGCCGGCAGAACTGCCGTACGGCGACACCACGCTGGTGCCGCTGCGCGGTGGTGAAACACTGCGCTGGAAAGCGCGCTGACCGCTGCGGCATTGCCAGCCGGAGCAACTGCGGCGGGCGAATCCTTCGCCGCCGCGCTGGCCGGGATCGACTGGTCCCGGCCATGGTTCCAACCCTTTGCCCCGCGCGGCGCGGCGCTGGCCGCGGCAGTGCAGGGCGGGGCCGACCTGCGGGCACTGCTCGATGCAGAGTCTGGCGCAATGGGCCTGCAGAACGCGCGCGGCCTGCCGCTGCGCTTTGTCCCGCAACTGGCCTTGCCCGAGGGCAGCGCCTACGAAGCGCATATCGACGCCACCGGCGAGGTCCCGACGCGCGACAATCTCCACGATTTCTTCAATGCCCTGGTCTGGCTGTATTTCCCCCAGGCCAAGCGCGTGCTCAATCAGATCCAGGCCACGGTGATCGCGCGCGAAGGTGTACGGACCGCGCGCGGCGGCGTACGCGACGCGGCCACGCTGTTCGACGAGAACGCGGTGCTGTTCCTGAGCGAAGACGACGAACATGCCGAAGCGCTGCGAGGGTTTGCCTGGCAGCAGCTCTTTGTCGACCAACGGCACGCGTGGGCCGCCGCCTGCAGGGTCGTGCCGTTCGGCCATGCACTGCTGGAAAAGCTGGTGCGGCCGTACAAAGCCGTGACCGCGCATGCCTGGACGCTGCCGCTGGTGGCGGATGGCGCGCTGGACAAGGCGGTGGCGTTGTCGCTGCAAGACGCTGCCGCAGCCGGCACGCTGCGCGGCGGCCGCTGCTTCGCTCCGTTGCCTGTCATGGGGATCCCGGGGTGGTGTGACGACAACGCCTCGCCTGATTTCTATGCCGACACCACGGTGTTCCGGCCCGGGCGCATGCGGGATTTACGCCGGCAACCCGATTGAATCGGTGTTAGACTGCGGCCCGCAAAGCAGGCCAGGCAACCGCTGCCTGTACCGCAAGGTGCAGGGGGAGGAAAGTCCGGACTCCACAGGGCAGGGTGTTGGCTAACAGCCATCCACGGCAACGTGCGGAATAGGGCCACAGAGACGAGTCTTGCCGCCGGGTTCGCCCGGCGGCAAGGGTGAAACGCGGTAACCTCCACCTGGAGCAATCCCAAATAGGCAGGCGATGAAGCGGCCCGCTGAGTCTGCGGGTAGGGAGCTGGAGCCGGCTGGTAACAGCCGGCCTAGAGGAATGGTTGTCACGCGCCGCTGGCCGCAAGGCGGGCGGTGCGCACAGAATCCGGCTTATCGGCCTGCTTTGCTTCAGTCTTCGGCATGACCCGGCGCCTTCGCGGCACACCGGGCCGGCCAACTTCCATCAGCCTTCGACGATTTCCATCGTGTGCGTGATCTCGGCCGTCTTGGCCAGCATGATCGACGCCGAGCAGTACTTCTCGTGCGACAGCTTGATGGCGCGCTCGACCGTGGCGGGGTTGAGATTCTTGCCGGTCACCACAAAATGGAAGTTGATGCGGGTGAAGACCTTGGGGTCCTCGCTGGCACGGTCGGCCTGAAGCTGCACGCTGCAGCCGGTCACCTCCTGGCGGCCGCGCTTGAGGATCAGCACCACGTCATAGGCCGTGCAGCCGCCGGTGCCGACCAGCACCATTTCCATCGGCCGCGGCGCAAGGTTATGGCCACCGCCCTCGGGAGCGCCGTCCATCGCGACGATATGGCCGCTGCCGGTCTGGGCGACGAAGCTCATGCCGTCCACGCCCATCCAAGTTACTTTGCATTCCATTTTGTTCGTTCCTGTCGTTTCTGTTGTGGTATTGCGATCACAAGCGCGTGACCCCGAATCTTGCATTTCTGAGTATATGGCATCGTCAAGTTCGGCCGCCGGCTGCCGATATCCTTAGGAAATCTGAGGGTTTCCTCTAATGTGACAACTCGACGACATTGGCACTTTTGGTTTAAGTGTTTGAATATTAAGAAGATTTTATGGGTGTGCGGAGAGGCTTTTTCTTACCACAATACGAAATCGCATTTCGCACTACAAATTTCCCTTGCATCCGGGAAAACCCCATGTATAATTTCAATCATTGAACGACGGCGCTGACAGCGCGCCAGAGTGCGAAAGCGAAGCCTCCCGGCCAAGCCCTCCGCACCGCCCGCAGGTCCCACCGTCGATCTCCAAGTGTCTCCTCCACCCTCCTCCTTTGGTGGATTCAAACCCAAGCTAAACCAGCTTGGGTTTTTTTTCGCCCCTGCTATCGAAGTGGCCCACGCTGCTCGGGTAGTCGATTTGCGGCAACGATCTTGACGAAAACCCCAGTCTTTGCTTGTGCCAGCCCGGGACCCGCCATTATAATCGTGGGCTTTTCCGTCATGCCCGCGGGAAAGAGAAGCAGCATCCGGCCAGTCCCCAGGACGGGCCACAAGACTTGCAGGGGCGAGCACAAGCCTTCGCGAGTCGGATTTCGGGCACGAACTAATAGTCAGGAAAAATCATGAAGACCTTTTCCGCCAAGCCTCATGAGGTAAAGCGCGACTGGTACGTGATTGACGCGACGGACAAAGTCCTCGGCCGTGTCGCCAGCGAAGTGGCACGCCGTCTGCGCGGCAAGCACAAGCCGGAATTCACTCCGCACGTCGACACGGGTGATTACATCATCATCGTCAATGCAGCCAAGCTGCGTGTCACGGGTACCAAGGAAACGGACAAGAAGTACTATCGCCATTCGGGTTACCCGGGCGGTATCTACGAAACGACGTTCGGCAAGATGCAGCAGCGTTTCCCGGGCCGTGCCCTGGAAAAGGCTGTGAAGGGCATGCTGCCGAAGGGTCCGCTGGGCTACGCGATGATCAAGAAGCTGAAGGTTTACGCCGAAGCCGAGCATCCGCATGAAGCGCAGCAGCCCAAGGCGCTGGAAATCTAAGGAGGCCAATCCATGATCGGTAACTGGAATTACGGTACTGGCCGCCGCAAGAGCGCTGTGGCTCGTGTCTTCATCAAGTCGGGCAAGGGCGACATCGTCGTCAACGGCAAGCCCATCAAAGAGTATTTCGCTCGCGAAACCTCGCTGATGATCGTGCGCCAGCCCCTGGAACTGACCGCCCACGGCGAAACGTTCGACATCAAGGTCAACGTGACCGGTGGTGGCGAAACGGGCCAGGCCGGCGCAGTGCGCCACGGCATCACCCGCGCCCTGATCGACTACGACGCGACCCTGAAGTCGGCCCTGTCGAAGGCTGGCTACGTCACGCGCGATGCACGTGAAGTCGAGCGTAAGAAGGTCGGCTTCCACAAGGCGCGTCGTCGCAAGCAGTTCTCGAAGCGCTGATGCGTTTTCGCGGTCCTGGTCCCTGCCGGATGCCGCGAAATCCAGAAAAACCGCACGCTGGCCGTGCGGTTTTTTTTCGCCTGTTCCCTGCGGATTCACATCCGGCTGCCGAAATAGCGGGTGGAGCCAGACTTTTGTGGGGTATGCGCTGCACGCGGATACAATCACGCCCTGTCGCTATCGGCAAGCCGTCTGTCATGGCGACGCGCCCCGGGCCCGGCGGCCCGGTACGAACGAGAGAGGAGTGAGCGATGTTGTTTTCGAAGAAGAAGGGCCTTTCGATCGATACGCTGATCGGCGCAGACACCGCCATCGACGGCGACCTGGTGTTTGCCGGAGGCCTGCGGCTGGATGGGCGTGTGCGCGGCAACGTCACCGCGGCGCCGGGCAAGGCAAGCATGCTGGTGGTCAGCGAGAAGGGTATGGTCGAAGGCGAGATCAGCGTCGGCCACCTGGTGCTGAATGGCACGGTGAAGGGGCCGGTGCAAGCGACCGACCTGCTGGAGTTGCAGCCGCAGGCCCGCGTGCTGGGAGACGTGCGTTATGCGGCGCTGGAGATGCACCAGGGAGCACTGGTCGAAGGGAGGCTGGTGCCGCTGGCACAGGGCGCGGCCGGTGAAGTCAAGGCGTTGCCCAACGTGATCGATGGCGGTGCCGTAACGGAAGTGACGGAAAAGACGGCTGAAACAGATGCTGCGGACGACGAAACTCCGCCAGACGCAGCCAGTCCCACCGAAAAGGCCGCCTGAGCGGCCTGCCGCACGTCCGGAAACCCTTGAAAACAAAGGGGTTCGGCACGATCTTCCAGTAGCGCTTAGAATACAGGCGTATCTAAACAGGAGAACACCCCATGAACGCAGTCGCAGAGGCACCCGTTACCGAGGACGTGCCGGCACCGTTCGTCTTTACCGACAGCGCCGCCGACAAGGTCAAGCAGTTGATCGAGGAAGAGGGCAATGCCGAGCTGAAACTGCGCGTGTTCGTGCAGGGCGGCGGCTGCTCGGGCTTCCAGTACGGCTTTACCTTCGACGAGGAAGTCAACGAAGACGACACCACCATGGTCAAGAACGGCGTCACCCTGCTGATCGACTCGATGAGCTACCAGTACCTGGTCGGCGCCGAGATCGACTACAAGGAAGACATCAACGGCGCCCAGTTTGTGATCAAGAACCCGAATGCCTCGACCACCTGCGGTTGCGGCTCGTCGTTCTCGGTCTGAGCGGTTCCGCCCCCAAAAAAACGCACCTTCGGGTGCGTTTTTTTGTTTCGGGATCGTGACTACTGGCCGGCGCGCCAGACCACCGGAAACCAGTCCTCGCGCAAGCGCTCGCCGGTCTGCTGGCCGATGCCGGGAAACGGGGGCGAGGTACGTCCCGGCCGTTGCATGAAGCGCACGTCGTCCCCAAGGAAACGCGCCGAGAACGCGCGCCGGCGGCCGGTGCCGGTATTGCCCGCGGCGCCGTGCACGGTGCGGAAGTCGAATACCAGCGCATCGCCCGGTTCCAGTTCGGGCGCAAGCAGCGTGTGGCTGCCGTCCTCGACATCCGGCATGTCCATGAATGCACTGTCATCGTTGCCCTGGCCGCCATAGAAGCTTTCGTTGCTGGCCCAGCGCCTGGGCCGTACCAGCCGCGGCCAGCGATGCGAGCCGGCCACCACGCGCAGCGTATTGGCCTGCGTGACGGGATCCAGCGGGATCCAGTAGCTCGCGGTCTGGGTGCCGTCGACGCAGTAGTAGGGCAGGTCCTGGTGCCACGGCGTGGGCTTGGCCGTGCCAGGCTCCTTCACCAGGATGTGTTCGTGGAACACCTGCACGGCCTGCGATTGCATGATGCGGCCGGCGATGGACCCCGCCGCGGACTGGCGGATAAAAGCATCGAACGGCGCGATGCGCTGCCAATTGCAGTAGTCCTCGAAAAAGCGCCCGCCTTCGCCGGGCCGTACGTTCTCGATGGCGAAAGGGCCAGGCTCGGCCAGGTTCTGCGCGAAGCCTTCGCGCAGGGTCTCGATCCACTCCGCGAACGCGCCGCGCAGCACCAGCACGCCGTCGCGCTGGTAGGTATCGATCTGTTCCTGGGTAATTTCCATGGCGGGGGCTCCGTTTGACGATGCTCGCAGTATCGGCATCCGTCATGGATAGGAAAAGCATATATTTCCTATGGTGTGATATAGGAAAATATGATCCCTTTCTCTTTCCGCCAGCTCGAGTACTTCGTCGCCGCCGCCGAGCACGGCAGCATCAGCGCGGCGGCGCGCGCCCGCCATGTGTCGCAGCCGTCTGTATCGACCGCGATCGCACAGCTGGAAGACACGCTGGGAGAGCCGCTGTTCCGGCGCCAGGTCAGCCGCGGCCTGGCGCTGACGCCGGCCGGCCAGCGCCTGCTTGGCCGTGCGCGCGACATATTGGCGCTGGCGGCGGGCCTGACTACCGACGAAGCGGGCGAGCGCGGCCTGAGCGGCCAGTTGTCGCTGACGTGTTTCCAGGACCTGGGGCCGTATTTCGTGCCGCGCCTGCTGGCCGGCTTCCGCGAGCGGCACCCCCGGGTCTCGGTGACGCTGTTCGAGGCTGACCTCGCCACCGTGCACCGCGCGCTGCAGGCCGGCAAGGCGGAACTGGCGCTGACCTACGACCTCGGGCTGGATGCCCGCACCGAGCGCTGCACACTTGCGCAACTGCCCCCCTACGCGCTGCTGCCCGCTGGACACGCGCTGGCGCACAGCGCAGATGTGAGCCTGGCCGACCTTGCCCGCGAGCGTCTGATCCTGGAGGACATCCCGCAGACTCGCGAGTACTTCCTGTCGCTGTTCTGGGCGCATGGTTTGCACCCGGCACTGCACCAGTACACGCAGACCTTCGAGATGCAGCGCGGACTGGTCGCGCACGGCTACGGCGTGGCGCTGTCTTGCACCCGGCCGGCGGGGGACCACAGCTACGACGGCATGCCGATCGCCTGCCTGCCGCTACGCGAGCCGGTGACGCCGCAGCGCGTGGTGCTGGCGCGCTCGCCGGCCATGCGGCCGTCGCCGCTGGCGCAGGCATTCATGACGTATGTGGAGGAGGGCGGCGCCGGCGCGGAAGCGGTTCAGCGCGGATAGATCGCGCCCAGCACGCGCTGGCCGGCAGCGCCGGTCACGGTTGGCACGTTGCCAGGCAGGCGCAGCGTGCACTGGCGCGCCAGCCAGGCAAAGGCGATGGCTTCCACCTGAGAGACCGGCACGCCATAGTGTTCCGAGGTTTCGATGGCCACGCCAGGCAGCGCCTGCGCCAGCCGCGTCATCACGAAGGCGTTACGGGCGCCGCCGCCGCAGACCACGAGGCGCCTTGCGTCACGCGCATGGGTACGGATATCGCGCGCGATGGCTTCGGCGGTCAGCGCCGCCAGCGTCGCCTGCACGTCATCAGGCGCGAGGTGCCCGAAAGCCTGCAGCTGGATATCGAGCCAGCCGGGATGGAACAGGTCGCGGCCGGTGCTCTTGGGCGGCGGCGCGCTGAAGTAAGGATCCGCCAGGCACCGCGCCAGCAGCGCATCGTCGACGCGCCCGCTGGCCGCCCAGTCGCCATTGCTGTCGAACGGCAGCTCGCGGTGGCGATGGATCCAGTAGTCGAGCAGCGCATTGCCCGGGCCGCAGTCGAAACCGCTGACGGCGCCGGTGGCAGGCAGGATGCTGATATTGGAAATGCCGCCGATATTGCAGGCGACACGAGTCTCGACGTCGCTGCCGAACAGCGCATGATGCAGCGCCGGCACCAGCGGTGCGCCCTGGCCGCCGGCGGCGACGTCGCGGCTGCGGAAATCCGCCACCACATCGATGCCGGTGAGTTCGGCCAACCGGGCCGGATGCTGGCTCTGGCGCGTGTAGCCGATGCCGTCGTACAGGCCGGGCCGGTGCCGGATGGTCTGGCCATGCGCGCCGATCGCGGCGACCGCGGCGGCCGGCACGCCGGCCTCGCGCAGCAGCGTGGCCACGCAGGCGGCGTAGACCTCGGCCAGCGCATTGGCCGCCAGTGCCTCGCGGTGGATCTCGTTCTCGCCCGGCTGCTGCAGGGCGCCGTATGCGGCGCGCAGCGCCTCGGGGAAAGGTTCGCTGGCGGCGGCCAGTACTTCCGGCCGCGCGCCGCTGAAATCGACCAGCACCGCATCGGCACCGTCCATGCTGGTGCCGGACATGATGCCGATATAGCGTTCGCTGCCTGGCTCGGGCGGGGTCACGGTCGGCGCGTCAGTTGGAAGCGGTCAGCACGTTGTAGGCACGCAGCGCATTGATGCGGCTGAGCAGCCCGCTGGTGTAGGTCTGGAATTCCTGGCGCGACTTGCCGCTCAGCGGCGGGGATTCCATCAGCGTGATGGTCAGCGGGTTCTGCGGCACGTCGTTGAAGCGGAACTCATAGTGCAGGTGCGGCCCGGTAGCCCAGCCGGTCGAGCCGACATAGCCGATCAGCTGGCCTTGCCGCACCGGCTGGCCCTGGCGCATGCCGGCAAAGCCGGACAGGTGCGCGTAGTAGGTCGAGTAGCCGTTGGCATGGCTCAGGATGACGATATTGCCGTAGCCGTTCTGCTGGCCGACGAATTCGACCACGCCATCGCCGGTGGCCAGCACCTTGGTGCCGGTCGGGGCGGCGAAGTCCACGCCCTTGTGCTGGGCCCAGTCGTGGTGCAGCGGATGCTCGCGGCCGCCGAAGCCCGACGACACGCGCGAGAACTCCACCGGCGAACGCAGGAACGGCCGCTTCATGCTGCGCCCGTCGAACGTGTAATAGGCGCCGGCGCCATCCTTGCCATCTTCGGGCGAGAACCACAGCGCCTGGTGCAGCTGGTTACGGTTGATCAGTTCGATCGCGATCACGCGGCCGTTGCGCACGAAGGTGCCGTCGCGGAAGCCGGCTTCATAGATGATGCGGAAGCGGTCGCCGCTGGCGATATCGTGGTGGAAGTCGATCACGCCGGAGAAGATCGACAGCATCTGCTGCACGACCTCGTCGGGCACGTTGGCCGCGTCCATGGCCTTGAAGAAGCCGGCGCCGGAAATCGCGCCCGACGCCATCTCGTAGTGCACGTCGTTGTCGACGCGCTGGACCTTGGCCTTGTAGGCGGCGGTGCCGTTGCCGGTGGCCGCGCGCACGCGCTCGATCACCAGCTCGCGCGAGGCCGCGGCGTCGCCGCCGAGGTTGGCCTGCAGCGACACCAGCATGTTGCTTTCGTCGATCTCCGCTTGCACCGCCTGGCCGGGGTTCAGGCTGAACAGCCCGCGCGCGGTGGGGTTCTTGACGATAAAGGCTTGCGCATCGGGATCGTCCACGCCGAGACGGCGCAGCAGGCTGCCGATGGTGTCGCCGCGCTGCATGCGCTCTTCGCGCACGTACACGGCCTGGCTGTCGGTCAGCAGGTCGAGCTGCTCGCGCACGTCGGGCATGCGCAGGGGCTGCTCGGTGCGCGGGGCGAGAGGATCGTCGAAGGCGCTGCGCGGTGCCACGCCCATCGCCGCGGCCATGCCGAGCGTAAAGATTGCACCCACCGAGGCAGTGAGTTGCTTGCGCCGGCGCGCATGCTGGGGGTTGGTTGGGTCAACAAGAACCACCAGCTCGCGCGCGAAAACTTCGCGGAGTCTTGACCACATCACGTAAAATTCAACCTTGGTCTGAGCACCGCTGCTGCAACGATGTGTCTCGTCTGCCTTCCTCCCCCGAGGTGCGGCGCGTGCTGTTCACTTTATCGGGTCACCTGCATCGGATCGCGGCATCGATTCATTTCGAGGGCTGCGGCAGGTGACGGTTGGCGCACAGGGGAGGCTCCCGCTGGCGCCGGGAAAGGCGGATTATACCAAAAACCGCTGCTCGCGGCTGTCGGAATCTTTCCTAAAATTTCATGTATTTCAAAGACTTACGTCATGACTGAAGTTTCCACGGGCCCCGCGGCCAAATACCCCTTGACGCCGTCGGTGATGCACGCCCTGGAGGTCTCCAAGCGTGGCTGCGACGAACTTCTGATCGAATCCGAATGGGCGCAGAAGCTGGCGCGCAGCGAGGCCACCGGCGTGCCGCTGCGCATCAAGCTGGGCCTGGATCCGACCGCGCCCGACATCCATATCGGCCACACCGTGGTGCTGAACAAGCTGCGCCAGCTGCAGGACCTCGGCCACCAGGTGATCTTCCTGATCGGCGATTTCACCTCGACCATCGGCGATCCGTCGGGCCGCAACAGCACGCGCCCGCCGCTGACGCGCGAGCAGATCGAGGCCAACGCGCAGACCTACTACCGCCAGGCCAGCCTGGTGCTGGACCCGGCCCGCACCGAGATCCGCTACAACAGCGAGTGGTGCGACCCGCTGGGCGCGCGCGGCATGATCCAGCTGGCCGCCAAGTACACCGTGGCCCGGATGATGGAGCGCGACGACTTCACCAAGCGGTTCCGCTCCGGGATTCCGATCTCGGTGCATGAGTTCCTCTACCCGCTGATGCAGGGCTATGACTCGGTCGCGCTCAAGTCCGACCTGGAGCTTGGCGGCACCGACCAGAAGTTCAACCTGCTGGTCGGCCGCGAGCTGCAGAAGGAATACGGCCAGGAGCCGCAGTGCATCCTGACCATGCCGCTGCTGGTGGGCCTGGACGGCGTCGAGAAGATGTCCAAGTCCAAGGGCAACTACGTCGGCGTGACCGAGGCGCCCAACGACATGTTCGGCAAGCTGATGAGCATCTCGGACGACCTGATGTGGCAGTACTACACGTTGCTGTCGTTCCGCCCGCTTGCCGAGATCGACCTGATGAAGCAGGAAATCGCCGCGGGCCGCAACCCGCGCGACTGCAAGGTGCTGTTGGCGCAGGAGATCGTGGCGCGCTTCCACAGCCAGGCCGATGCCGAGAAGGCGCTGGAAGACTTCAACCACCGCGCCCGCGGCGGCGTGCCCGACGATATCCCCGCGGTCAGCCTGGAAGGTGCCCCGCTGGGCATCGCGCAGCTGCTCAAGCAGGCCAACCTGGTACCGTCCACGTCCGAGGCCAACCGCAATATCGAGCAGGGCGGTGTCAAGATCGACGGTGCCACGGTCAGCGATAAGGCCACCAGGGTCGCCGCCGGCACCTACGTCGTGCAGGTCGGCAAGCGCCGCTTCGCGCGCGTGACGCTGTCCTGAGGCGGCGGGCATGATTGCGCTGATCCAGCGTGTCGCGCAGGCCCGCGTGACCGTCGAGGGCCGCACCACCGGCGAGATCGGCGCCGGCCTGCTGGCACTGGTCTGCGCCGAGCGCGGCGACACCGAGGCGCAGGCCGAGCGCCTGCTTGCCAAGATGCTGTCGTACCGGGTGTTTTCGGATGCCGCCGGCAAGATGAACCTGCCGGTGCAGGACATGGACGGCAACGGCAATGCCGGCGGCCTGCTGGTGGTGTCGCAGTTCACGCTGGCGGCCGACACCAACAGCGGCACGCGGCCCAGCTTCACGCCCGCGGCCTCGCCGGAAGACGGCAAGCGGTTGTACGAACATTTCGTGGCGATGGCGCGCGCGGCGCATCCGCAGGTGCAGACCGGCGAGTTCGGCGCGATGATGCAGGTCAGCCTGGTCAACGACGGGCCGGTCACGTTCTGGCTGCGGGTGCCGCCGGCCTGATGCCGAGCGCCAGACCGCAGATCGCAAGACAGATCCCAAGCTGCCGCGCCCCGGCGCGTCATCAAGACAGGAGAGACAAATGAAACTCTGGAGCAAGTCCTTCAACGACAACGCGCCGATCCCTGGCGAGTTTGCTTTCTGCGTGCCCGATGCCGCCAGCCACGTGGCCTTGTCGGCCAACCGCAATCCCGACCTGCACTGGGAAGACGCGCCGGTCGAGACGCGCTCGTTCGTACTGATCTGCCATGACCGCGACGTGCCCAGCAAGGGCGACGACGTCAACCAGGAAGGCCGCGAAGTGCCGGCCTCGCTGCCGCGCGTGGACTTTTTCCACTGGGTGCTGGTCGACATTCCGCCGGGCCTGAGCTCGATCGCGGCCGCCTCGCACAGCGATGGCGTGATCGCGCGCGGCAAGCCGGGTCCCGAGGCCACCGGCGGCACCGCCACCGCGGGTGGCCTGCGCCACGGCATCAACGACTACACCGGCTGGTTCGCCGGCGATGCCGACATGAAGGGCGACTATTTCGGCTATGACGGCCCGTGCCCGCCGTGGAACGACACGCTGCTGCACCACTACGTGTTCACGCTGTATGCGCTGGACATCGACCGCGTGCCGCTGGATGGCACCTTCACCGGCGCGCAGGTGCGCGACGCGATCCAGGGCCACGTGCTGGCGCAGGCCAGCCTGACCGGCACCTACACGCTCAATCCCAAGCTGGCGCAGTAGGCGGCTTCAAGGAAACCGAAGGAATCGGCATGTCGCTAAGCTCCGGGCTGCAATCGCTGGCCTTTACCCACCTGATCGTAATCCGCCATGGCGAAACGGCCTGGAACCGGGAGCGCCGGCTGCAAGGCCAGCTCGATATTCCGCTGAACGAGACCGGCCGCGCCCAGGCGCGCGCGCTGGCTGCCGCGCTGGCCGGCGAGCCGATCGATGCGGTGTATTCCAGCGACCTGTCGCGGGCCATGGAAACCGCTGCGCCGCTCGCCGAAGCGCTCGGGCTGCAGATCCGCCCCGACGCGCGCCTGCGCGAACGCAGCTACGGCACCCTGCAGGGCAAGACCTACGCCGAAGTGGCCGAGGACCTGCCCGAAGACTTTGCCCGCTGGCAGGCGCGCGTGCCGGACTACGCGCCGCCGCAGGGCGAATCGCTGCTCGGTTTCCACGAGCGCACCGTCGACGCCGTGCTGGCGCTGTCGCGCCGCCATCCCGGCGAGCGCATCGCGCTGGTCGCGCACGGTGGCGTGCTCGACTGCCTGTACCGCGAGGCCACCGGCATGACGCTGGAAGCGCCGCGCCAGCATGAGTTGCTCAATGCCAGTGTCAACCGGCTGCGCAGTGACAGCTCGCACCTGACGCTGGCGGCGTGGGGGGACGTGAGCCACCTGGAAAACCTGGCGCTGGACGAGGTGGACCGGCGAGTGCCTTGAAGCTTTGGATGTTCCTTCTCCCGCCCGGCGGGAGAGGGCTTCAGACCCTCACGCGGAACGGCGTGAAGTCGGTATGCCGGTCGAAGTAGTCCTCGTTCTCCGCCCGCTTCAGGAACCCAACCACCTTGTACGTCACCGGCGTCATCACGACTTCCCAGCCGGTCTTCAGCACATACTGCGCCACGGCGACCTGGACTACCTTCTCCAGCGGCCAGATGCCATAGAAGGCGATCACGTAAAACAGCGACGAATCCACCAGTTCGCCCGCCAGGGTCGAGCCGATCGTGCGCGTCCACAGCCACCGCCCCCCTGTCCACAGCTTCATCTTGGCCAGCACATAGCTGTTGGTGAAACTGCCGCAGCAGAATGCGATCAGCGACCCAAGCGCGATGCGCCAGGTGTTGCCAAACACATCCTGCAAGCTCTTCTGATAGTCCGCCATGAATGGCGCGACCGGCATGTTTAGCACCACCAGGCTCATGAAGGTGGCGAACGCCAGCGCGGCAAAGCCGGCCCAGACCACGCGCCGGTCACGGCCATAGCCGTAGACCTCGGTCAGCACGTCGCCAAAGATGTACGAAATCGGAAAGAACAGCACGCCGGCGCCGAAGGTCACCGTGCCGATCACGGGCAGCGTCACCTGCGCCGCCTTGGCCGCGCCGATCAGGTTCGAACACAGCAGCACGGTGACGAACGCCACCATGACGAAGTCATAGTAGCGGTAGACGCGGCCCGGTTGGGTCGTGCTGGCGGGGACGGCGGACATGGGGGCTCCCGGTCGGACGCGCTGGCGCGGTATTTTGGGCGCGATTATGCCAGCGGGCCGCGGATTCCGTCGTGCCTGCCGCGGACCGGTCCAAGCGTTGCTGCGGCCGCCTGAAATGAAGATTCCCGGCCGAAGCCGGGAATTTCGGATGCAGCGGCGCAGCCGGGTGGCCGCGTCAGATCTCCAGCTTGCTGATCTTGGAGCCGTTCACCGAGACGTCGAACATCAGGCCGGCATTGGTCTGCACGAAGGCAATCACCGGCTGCTGGCTGGTCAGGGTGTCGAGCCTGCCGTCCGCCCCGACCTTGGCCACCGCCACGTTGGCATCGGCGCCGGCGGTCCAGCCCTTGCTGGCAACAAACTTGTTGTAGGCCTCCGGGGTCATGAACATGATGATGACGGCCTTGGACTGCCCGCCGGCAGTCAGCCCGACCGAGGCCTGCGTGGTGCTGTAGTAGCCGACCGTCGCACCCTTCGATCGCAGCGCACCCTCGCCGTATTCGCCGCCTACCACCAGGCCGGCCGAGATGACACGCGGGAACACCAGGACCCCCTGCGCACGCTGCGCCAGGTCGCGTGCGCCGGCGTTGGCCGCGAACAGCCGGTTCAACGCCCCGTCCACCCCGGCATCGATTTCCTGCTTCTTGGCGACCGGGTCTTTCGAGGCGCTGGTGCCGGTGGTGGTGCAGCCTGCCGCCATTGCGGTGGCAACGAGCAGGCCCGAGCCGGCAACCCGGGTAACAAAGTGGCGACGATTCATAGGTAACCTCCTGGTGGGGAAAAGTACCGCGCCCGGCACGGTGTTTAGTTGGCTGCGGCCGCCGCCGGTGCCTTGACCGTGATGGCCACCACTTCACGATAGACGAGCTTGGCCATCTGTCCGCGCTTGATCTGGTTCAGGTCGATGGCGGGATCCTCGACCTTGACGGTGCGCAGCGTCTCGCGCGGTCCACGGAACGTGACCAGGCGCTTGGCCGGATCGACCTTGGTGATCTCGGCGGTGACCGTGGTGGTGATCTCGCGCGCGATGCCGGGCTTGCCGCCTTCGGCGGCGCGCGTGGTGCGGTCAACCTGCTCGGCCATGGCCGTGGTCTTGCTGTCGAGCGGCTCCAGCGATGCCACCAGGGCCGCGCCCCGGGTCACGGTGACGATGTCGCCCTTGCGCACCTGGCCGAAGTTCTTCGCTTCGTCGCCCGCGACCAGTTCGACCACATTGCCGCGCGGGCCTTGCACCAGCACCGCCTTGGAGTTGGGATCGATATCAATGATCTTGCCGCTGATCACGGCTTCTTCGGCGACGCCGACGGGACCCTGCGCACGCTGGGCGTTGGCGTTCCCGGCAGCCAGCAGCGCCAATGCGGCACTGGCCAGGGTGGCGGCGAGAAGGGACGAGGCGGAGCGGCGCAGGCGACGGCTCATGGCATTCCTTGCAGGTTCGGAAACCGGTTCACAATGGCGCCGCAACCGCGGGGCAACCTTGGGCTGCCTACTGGACGGTCATCGGCGGGCACCGGCAGGTGCCGATGAAGCCATTGTGGACAATGGGCCATGGGCCAGCAATCCACTTCGAAAAAATTTGGGGCGCGAGATTAAAACGTTTAATTGGCTGATGCCGACGCCCCGTCGCCGCGCCTTACTGCCCGTCGAACAACTCGCCGCCGCCAGGCTGCGGCGACGCCAGCCCAAAATGCCGGTAGGCTGCCGCCGTGGCCACGCGCCCGCGTGGCGTGCGCTGCAGGTAGCCCTGCTGGATCAGGTAGGGCTCGAGCACGTCCTCGATGGTGTCGCGCTCCTCGCCGATGGCCGCGGCCAGGTTGTCCACGCCCACCGGGCCCCCGCCGAACTTGTGCAGCACCGCTTCCAGCAATTTGCGGTCCATCAGGTCGAAGCCGACGCGGTCGACGTCGAGCATGGCCAGCGCGGCATCGGCCATCTCGCGCGTGATGGTGCCGTCGCCCTTGACCTCGGCATAGTCGCGCACGCGGCGCAGCAGCCGGTTGGCGATACGCGGGGTGCCGCGCGCGCGCCGCGCGATCTCCAGCGCGCCCAGCGGATCGATGCTGGCGTGCAGCAACTGCGCCGAACGCGTGACGATGCGCGCCAGTTCCTCGGCGTTGTAGAACTCCAGCCGCGCCACGATGCCGAAGCGGTCGCGCAGCGGATTGGTCAGCATGCCGGCGCGCGTGGTGGCGCCCACCAGCGTGAACGGCTGCAGGTCGAGCTTGACCGAACGGGCCGCCGGGCCTTCGCCGATCATGATGTCGATCTGGTAGTCCTCCAGCGCCGGGTACAGGATCTCCTCGACGACCGGAGACAGCCGGTGGATCTCGTCGATGAAAAGCACGTCGTTGGCTTCCAGGTTGGTCAGCAGCGCCGCCAGGTCGCCCGGGCGCTCCAGCACCGGCCCAGACGTTTGGCGCAGGCCCACGCCCATCTCGCGCGCGATGATATGGGCCAGCGTGGTCTTGCCCAGCCCCGGCGGGCCGAACAGCAGCACGTGGTCGAGCGCCTCGCGCCGCTTGCGCGCGGCGTGCATGAAGATATCGAGCTGCCCGCGCACCTTTTCCTGGCCGACGTACTCGTCCAGCAGCTTGGGCCGCAGCGCGCGCTCGAACGCCTCCTCCTGCGACGAGGCGGGGGTGGCGGAAATTACGCGGGCGGGGGCGGAAAGCTTGTCGGTCTCGATCATGGCGCTGATGGGGGATACCCCGGAAAACACCCCGCCATTCTACGCCTCAGCCCTTGGACAAGGCCTTGAGCGCCAGCTTGATGCCCTCGGACACGCCGGTGCCAGCCGGCACCTGCTTGATTGCCGAGGCGGCTTCCTTCTCCGAGTAGCCCAGCGCAAGCAGCGCGTTGAGCACATCGACGGCGCTGTCGGGCACCGCCGCGGCGCCGGGCGCATGCCCCAGTTCCGCGCCCAGCTTGCCCTTGAGCTCGAGCAGCAGCCGCTCGGCGGTCTTCTTGCCGATGCCCGGCACGCGCGTCAGCCGGCCCGCTTCCTGCAGCGTGATCGCCTGCGCCAGCTCGGATACCGACATGCCCGACAGTACCGCCAGCGCCATGCGCGCGCCGATGCCGCTGATCTTGATCAGCTCGCGGAAGGTATTGCGCTCGGCCGCCGTGCCGAAGCCGTACAGCAGGTGCGCGTCCTCGCGCACGATCAGCTGGGTCAGCAGCGTGACCGGCTGGCCCGACGCCGGCAGGTTATAGAAGGTGCTCATCGGTACGTCGACCTCATAGCCGACGCCATGGCAGTCGACCAGCAGGTGCGGGGGATTCTTCTCGATGAGGGTGCCGGCGATGCGTCCGATCATGTCTGGGCTTGTTGGGTAGGGGATGAAGCGGCCGCAAGTGTACCTCGCGGCCGCATTGCTGCCATCTTGCCGCCTCAGCGATTTGCATCGACCGCGCGGCGCCCCAGCGCCGGGTCGTCGGTGAAGAAGCCATCGACGCCGGCCGCGATGAACGCTTCCAGCTCGCGCACCATGCCCGACGGGCTGCGCGTGGCCTCGTCGCCGCCGGTCTGCAGCGCCTTGGGCAGGAAGCTGTTCTCCGGGCGGAACGTGTAGGGATGGACGAACAGGCTGGCGGCATGGGCCTGGCGGACCAACGCGGTCGGCGCGGCGAGCGCGCCCTGGGCGTCGCGCGGCACGACGCTGCTTTTCTCCGGGCCGATGCCGTCGGCGTAGGACGCCACCTCCCGCAGGCCAGTCGTATTCAGCATGTCGCCGAAGGTGCGGTTGTCGCCGGCGAGCTTCCAGTCGGCGGGACTCTTGCGCGGGTTGCCGACCAGTTGCACCAGCCTGACGTTGGGCTGCGCATGCCCGAACGTGCGGCGCAGCGCGCGCAAGCTGCCGCCTTCGAAGCACTGGATGAACAGCGGTGCCTGGCGGAGGTAAGGCTGGGCGCGCACCGCGGCGGCGAGCTTGTCTTCCATGGGCAGGCCGATGCCGCGGAAATAGCTCGGATGCTTCAGCTCGGCGTAGATGCCGATGGGTTTGCCGGTGCGAAGCGATGCCTGCTCGGCAAGGCGAACAATCTCATCGAAGGTGGGAATCTCGAACTGGTCGTTCAGCCGCGCATTGGCCGGGCGCAGGCGCGGGATGCGCTCGCGCGCGCGCAGCGTCTTGAGTTCGGCCAGCGTGAAGTCTTCGGTGAACCAGCCGGTCAGGCGCTCGCCGTCGATGACCTTGGTGCGCTTGCGGTCGGCGAATTGCGCCACGTCGGCGACATTGGTGGTGCCGGTGATGTCGTTTTCGTGGCGGGCCACCAGTACGCCGTCGCGGGTCATGACGAGGTCGGGCTCGATCGCATCGGCGCCGTCCTCGATCGCCTTGGTGTAGGCGGCCAGCGTGTGTTCGGGGCGCAGCGCGCTGGCGCCGCGATGGGCGATGACCAGCGCCTTCGGTTTCTCCGCGGCGGAGGGCTGCTGCGGCGTGCCTGTTGCCGGGGCCGGCGCCGGCGGCGCATGGGGTTTCGGCCGGGGCGCGGTGACACAGCCGGCGACCAGCATGGCGCCGGCAGCGGCCGCGGTGACCGGGATCCGCCAGCGCCGCAAGGCAAGCATTACGGGGCGGACGAGGACATCAATCTGGGTGGGCATTCAGTATTCCTGCGGGAAGACGAATGCCTGATTGTAAGAGACTCGGGATGCTGGCTCAGCCGACCAGCCGGCCGCGTCGCACACGCATGCCTTTGCGCGCCAGTTCCGGGGCCATGCCGGCCAGTGTGCCCAGCGTATTGCCGCCGTTGGCATGGCAAATGGCCACGCCCAGCGCATCGGCCGCGTCGCTGCCGGGCTGGCCTGGCAGCATCAGCAGGCGGGTCACCATCTCCTGGACCTGCGCCTTGTTGGCGCGGCCGTAGCCGACCACTGCGACCTTCAGCTGCAGCGCGGTGTATTCGAATACCGGCAGGCCGTAGCCGACCAGCCCGCAGATCGCTGCGCCGCGGGCCTGCCCGAGCAGCAGCGTGGATTGCGGGTTGACGTTGACGAAGACCTTTTCGATCGCGGCGCAGTCGGGGGCATAAGTGCGGGAGATCTCGCTGATGCCGTCGTAAAGCGTCTTCAGCCGTTCCGGCAGGCTCTCGTTGCCGTTGCTCTTGATCGTGCCCGAGGCGATGTAGGCAAGCTTGTTGCCTTGTTTCTCGATCACGCCAAAGCCGGTGGTGCGGAGGCCGGGGTCGATGCCTAGGATTCGCATATTGGGTTGAATTGGTGTTCGGTTTTGGCGCTGTGGTCGCTGTTGGTGACATGCTGTCGGCCGTTGAACCGCCTGGTTCCGCCCTCCTGGGCGGGTCACTTTTTGTCCGAGCGACAAAAAGTAACCAAAAAGCGCGTTTACGGCCCTGCGGGCGGGCACTCTTATCGTAGTATGCGGCGGTTTTCGTACGGGGCTTTGCTTCGTTGCAGAGCAGGACTGGCTGACGCCGTGGTGCGCCACGGTGGCTCGGGATCGACGCGGTGATTGAACGAGCCCAGAGCTGTGGGTGGCCCCTGCTGCAGGCGGCATGGTAGGTACGCCTATGGCTGCGCTGCGCGCCGGCCCTCAGGGCAGGGCTGCCGCCCACGTTCTGGTCCGGGCTTCGGGCCCGGCGTCATTCACGACGGCGCTGTGCGAACGCAGCGACGCACTCCGTGCCCGAGCCCTAAATCCCGGATACTGCCGGCGCGCAGCGCAGCCGAAGGCGTTCCTGCGTCGACGCCGGCAGCAGGCGGCCTACGCCCGGCATGGGGATCGTTCAATAGTGGGGTGACGCAGCCACTATCCCAGACTCACCTGGCGTAGCAGGTTCGAACCACCAGCCCCCATCGAACGGAAATCACCACCACCCGAACCACCCACGCCGATGAATTGATAGCCAGCCGCTCAGGCGACGCGTTTTTTGGTTACTTTTTGTCGCTCGGACAAAAAGTGACCCGCCCAGGAGGGCGGAACCAGGCGGTTCAACGGCCGACAGCATGTCATCAACAGCGACAAAGCAGCTTCAACGGCCGACAGCCTGTCACCAACAGCGACAAGCTCCAGCCGTCAAACAAAACAAAACCGCTTAATGCCTGAAATGCCGCGTCCCAGTCAGCACCATCGCAATCCCCCGCTCATCCGCCGCAGCAATCACCTCATCATCCCGCACCGACCCACCCGGCTGAATCACGCAGGTAGCACCCGCATCCACAACAACATCCAACCCATCACGGAACGGGAAAAACGCATCCGACGCCACCGCGGAACCAGCCAGCGTCAGCCCGGCATTCTGCGCCTTGATGCTGGCAATCCGAGCCGAATCCACACGGCTCATCTGCCCGGCACCAACACCCAGCGTCATGCCACCACCACAGAACACGATGGCATTGGACTTGACGAACTTCGCCACCCGCCACGCAAACATCAGGTCATCCATTTCCTTCGGCGTCGGATGACGGCGCGTCACCACGCGCAACTCCGAAGGCTGCACATTCTTGGCATCCGGGCTCTGTACCAGCAGGCCGCCGCCAACACGCTTGAAGTCGAACTGGTTGATGCCCTTGCCCAGCGGAATCTCCAGCAGCCGCACGTTCTGCTTGGCCGCGAACACTGCGCGCGCGGCGGCGCTGAACGACGGCGCGATCAGCACTTCGACGAACTGCTTGGCCACCGCCTGCGCAGCGGCTTCGTCCAGCTCCACGTTGAAAGCGATGATGCCGCCGAAGGCCGAGGTCGAATCGGTCTTGAACGCCTTCTCATACGCTTCCAGCGCGTTGGCACCCAGCGCCACGCCGCACGGATTGGCGTGCTTGATGATGACGCAGGCAGCCCCATTGGCCGCATCGAACGACTTCACGCATTCCCACGCCGCATCGGCGTCGGCGATGTTGTTGTACGACAGCTCCTTGCCCTGCAGCTGCACGTAGTTGGCCAGCGCGCCATCCACCGCCTTCAGGTCCCGGTAGAACGCCGCCGATTGATGCGGGTTCTCGCCGTAGCGCATTTCCTGGACCTTGTCGAACGCCAGGTTCAGCGTCTGCGGGTAGGCGCTGCGGGCCTGGTGCGACTTGTCGGCACCCAGGCTGGTCAGGTAGTTGGTGATGGCACCGTCGTACTGCGCCGTGTGCGCGAACACCTTGGTCGCCAGGCGGAAGTTGGTGTCATAGCCAACCGCATTGCCGTTGGCACGCATTTCGTCGAGCACCACGGCGTAGTCGGCCGGATCGACGATCACGGTCACGTCGCGGTGGTTCTTGGCCGCCGAGCGCAGCATGGTCGGGCCGCCGATGTCGATGTTCTCGATCGCGTCCGGCAGCGTGCAGTCATCCTTGGCCACGGTCTGCTGGAACGGGTACAGGTTCACCACCAGCAGGTCGATCGTGGGGATGTTGTGCTCGGCCAGCGCGGCCATGTGCTCGGGCAGGTCGCGGCGCGCCAGGATGCCGCCGTGGACCTTCGGGTGCAGCGTCTTGACGCGGCCGTCGAGCATTTCCGGGAAGCCGGTGTAGTCGGCCACCTCCGTCACGGGCAGGCCGCTGTCGGCCAGCAGCTTGGCGGTGCCGCCGGTGGAAAGCAGCGTCACGCCGAGCGCGTTCAGTTCGCGCGCGAATTCGACGATGCCGGTCTTGTCGGATACGGAAAGAAGGGCTTGCTTGATCATGGCTGTGGGAAACGCTTCAAATTCAAAGTAAACCGTGCTGCTGCAGCTTCTTGCGCAGCGTGTTGCGATTGATGCCCAGATAGGCGGCCGCCAGCGACTGGTTGCGCTCGGCGCGCACCATCACGGCTTCCAGCAGCGGCCGTTCGACGGCCTCGAGCACCATGTTGTACATATTGGACGGCTCTTCACCGTCCAGGTCGCGAAAATACGTGTCCAGGCTATCCCGGATGCACTGGTCGATAGCGTTGCGGCTCATGCGGCAAGCAACTCCCCGTTATTGTTGTTGTTCGCTTCGTCTTTATCTTGTTTGCCCTGCTCGTCGTCCACGTACACCAGCCGGTCCGAGTACTGCGCCTGCTCGTCGAAGAAGGCGTTGACCGCCGCCAGTTGCTCGGTGGTGGATTCCAGCGTGTTCATCCGGTGCCGGAACAGGTTCGCGCCGCGCAGGCCGCGCGTGTACCAGGCAATATGCTTGCGCGCGGTGCGCACGCCGGTGAACTCGCCGTAGAAGGCGTAGTGGTCTTCCAGGTGCGCGTTCATGATCGCGCGGATCTCGGCCACCTCCGGCGACGGCAGCATTTCGCCGGTCTTCAGGAAGTGCTCGATTTCACGGAACAGCCACGGCCGGCCCTGCGCCGCGCGGCCGATCATGATCGCGTCCGCGCCGGTCAGCGCCAGCACCTGCTTTGCCTTCTGCGGCGTGGTGATGTCGCCGTTGGCGACCACCGGAATCGAGATCGCTGCCTTGACCGCGGCAATGGTCTCGTACTCGGCGTCGCCGTGGTACAGGTCGGCGCGGGTGCGCCCGTGGATGGTGAGCATGCTGATGCCCGCGTCCTCGACCATGCGCGCGATGCGCAGCGCATTGCGGTTCTCGCGGTTCCACCCGGTGCGGATCTTCAGCGTGACCGGCACGCGCTCGCCGACGGCGGCGACCACCGCCTCGACGATGCGCACCACCAGCGGCTCGTTCTGCAGGAGCGCAGAGCCGGCGGCCACGTTGCACACCTTCTTGGCCGGGCAGCCCATGTTGATATCGATGATCTGCGCGCCCCGGTCGACGTTGTAGCGCGCCGCCTCGGCCATCATCGACGGCTCGGCACCGGCGATCTGCACGGAGATGGGCTCGACCTCGCCGGCGTGGTTGGCGCGGCGCATGGTCTTTTCGCTTTTCCACAGCTGTGCGTTGGACGCCACCATTTCCGACACCGCATAGCCGGCGCCGAGCTGCTTGCACAGCTGGCGGAACGGCCGGTCCGTCACGCCCGCCATGGGGGCGACAAACAGGTTGTTGCGGAGTTGGTGAGGTCCGATCTGCACGATAGAGCGACGATAGCGCGGGTTCTGCTGGGGGCCCTGCCGCCCTGGCGGCGCGCGCGCCGCCGACGGGATCGGGATGGCCTGCTCTGGCTCGGGAGCACTTGTGGCGATCGGGCGAAACAGAGACGAAACGGAAAAACATGCCCCTGCCGAAACTGCTGCCGGCGATGGATCGGGACATGTGCGAGGCCGAGATTCTACCGCCAAACGGGAGTGACTGCCCAAGAATTGAGCATCGATGGCGCAATCTGTAGCGGGATCTGTGGCGCGTGGCGCACGCGCCACAGATCCCCGATGCCAGTTTTCAGCGGCGCATGCCGAACATCATGTGGCGCGCCAGCGCGTGCCGCAGCGGCGGCAGGCAGGCCAGTGCCGCCAGCGACGCCCCGCGGGCATGCGCGGCAAGCGGGTAGGGCACGCCGAACAGGCGCGGCAGCAGGTCGGTGACGCCGATGGTGACCGCGCGGTCGAGCCGATGCCGGCTGGCAAAGGCCTGCAGCGCCTGCGGCGTGCAGGCGGCACGCAGCGAATCGGCCAGCGCGAAGGCGTCGCGCAGGCCCAGGTTGAGGCCCTGGCCCGCCACCGGGTGCAGCGTCTGCGCCGCATTGCCGACCGCAGCGACGCGGCCGCTGACCGTGACCGGCGCGGCGTTCAGCCCCAGCGGGAAGGCATGGCGCTTGCCCGCCAGCGTGAAGTAGCCCATGCGGTCGCCGAAGGCATGGCCAAGCTCCAGCGCGAACTCCGCGTCGGGCAGCGCCAGCCGTCGCGCGGCCTGTTCGGGCGGGCAGCACCACACCAGCGCGTAGCCGGCAACGCCATGTTCGTCGTGGGGCAGCAGCGCCAGCGGGCCTTCGTCGGTAAAGCGCTCCCAGGCCCAGCCCGGCTGCGGCCGCGAGCAGGCCACATGGGCGATCACGGCGGTCTGCCCGTAGTCGCGCGTGCGCGCGCCGCGGCCCTGGTGCCGGGCCTGCTCGTGAAACAGGCCGCCCTCGGCCTGTATCGCCACCCTGGCGGTAAAGCGCGCGACCTGCCCGTCATGGGCGGTGCCAGTCAGCCGCACCGTGCCGCCGTCGGGATCGTCGCCAGTGCCGGCGGATGGCGCCTGCTCGATCTGGTCGATGCGGGTCTCGAATACGCGCTGCAGCCGGTCGGCGGGGCAAGCCTGCGCGGCGCGCGCGAGGGCGCGTTCGAGCACATCGCACAGCTCGCCATAGCGGACCACATAGCCCAATGCCGGCACGCCGTAGTCGTCATGGTGCAGCCGGACATGGCCGAAGCGGCCGCGCTGCGACACGTGGATATGCTCGATCGGGCTGCCGGGCACGGGCCACGCGCCGATCTGCTCGAGCAGCTGGCGGCTGCCGTGCGACAGCGCGATCGCGCGCGGGTCGCGCGCGGCGCGCGCCGGCGTGGCCGCATCGATCAGCGCGATGCGCCAGTCGGTGGTGCGCAGCAGCTGGCAGGCCAGCGCCAGTCCCACCGGGCCGCCGCCGACGATGGCGATGTCCTGGATATCAGCTGGCGCGGCCGGCATCGTCACTGCCTCCTGCATTGCCGCCGGTGCCATCGCTGCCGCCGATGCCAGTCTCGCCGGCCCCGCGCTTCCAGCAGATCGCGTCAGTGCGCGACTTGCCGGCCGCAGCGTCGCGCAGCGCATTGTCGAGCTTCTGCTGGCTGAAGCCGGGCAGCGCGCGCAATTGCTCGAGCAGCGCGGCATAGTTGGCGGCATCGGCCGGGACCACACAGCCCTGGCCGCTGTCGGGCGCGCCGACCAGGATCAGCCAGGCAGCGCCCGCCCAGGGTTCGCGGTTGGAGACGCGCACCACGACGCGTTCCAGCGTATCCCATGCGATTTCCTCGCGCTGCCCATCGGGGCGGTGCACCACGACGCGGTCGTCGAACAGGTTGATGATGAACGGTTCCGACGGGTTGCGCGGTTTTGCGGCCGCAGCCTGGGTGCTGCCCTGGCCGGGAAAGAGTCTGCGCAGCCAACCGATCATCGCCGGCCTCCGGCATCGCGCATCAGCGCCTCGATCTCGTCGGCATGCACCGGCACGCCGCGGGTGATCAGCTCGCAGTCGCGATCGGTCACCACGGCGTCATCCTCGATGCGGATGCCGATATGCCAGTAGCGCTCCGGCACGTCCTGCGCCGGTCGCACGTAGATGCCGGGCTCGATGGTCAGCACCATGCCCGGCTGCAGCGGCCGCCACGGGCGCTCGCCTTCGCCGGTGTGGCTGGCGACGCGGTATTCGCCCACGTCGTGCACGTCCATGCCGAGCCAGTGCCCGGTGCGGTGCATGTAGAAGCGGCGGTAGCTGCCGCTGGCCAGCACGTCGTCGAGCGTGCCTTCCTTGTTGCGGTCGAGCAGGCCGGTATCGAGCATGCCTTGCGCCAGCACGCGCACGGCGGCATCGTGCGGCACGTTGTAGGGCACGCCGGCGCGGGTTTCGGCGATCGCAGCTTCCTGCGCCGCCACCACCAGGTCATACAGCTCGCGCTGCGCGGGCGAAAAGCGCCCCGACACCGGGAAGGTACGGGTGATGTCCGAAGCGTAGCCGTCGAGCTCGCAGCCGGCGTCGATCAGGCACAGGTCGCCATCCTTCAGTTCGGCCGGGCCGGCGCGGTAGTGCAGCACGCAGGCGTTGGGGCCGGCGGCGACGATCGAGTTGTAGGCCACGCTCTGCGCGCCGTGGCGGCGGAATTCATAGAGCAGCTCGGCTTCGAGGTGGTATTCGCGCAGGCCCGGGCGCGTGGCGTGCATCGCGCGCACATGGGCGCCGGCGGAGATTTCGCCCGCGCGGCGCATGATGGCCAGCTCGCCCGCGTCCTTGAACAGCCGCATCTCGTCAAGCAGCGTGCGGATATCGATCGCTACCGACGGCGCCGACACCCCGGCACGGCCCTGCATGCGCACGGCGTCGAGCCAGCGGCGCATCTGCACGTCGGTGCGGGTCGACTCGGCCAGCGGGTAAGCGACCTGCGCGCGATTGGCCAGCAGCGGCGGTAGCGTCGCATCGATCTCTTCGAACGAATGCGCCTCGTCGAAGCCGAACGCGGCGCGCGCCCCTTCGGGGCCGTAGCGGAAGCCGTCCCAGATCTCGCGCTCCTCGTGCTTGGGGCGGCAGAACAGGATGCTGCGGTCGGCATCGGCCGGGTCGCCCGGCGCGCCGGCCACCAGCACCAGCACGGCCTCGGGCTCGGTGAAGCCGGTCAGGTAATAGAAATAGCTGTCGTGGCGGTACGGATAGTCGCTGTCGCGGTTGCGCATCGCTTCCGGCGCCGTAGGCAGGATCGCCACGCCACCGCCGCCGGCGCGCAGGTGCTGCAGCACACGGGCGCGGCGTTCGCGGCAGGCGGCGAGGAGGGCGTTGTCGGGTGCGGACATGGTGTGGCCTGGGGAAGAGGAGGATCAGGCCGATTCTAACGCCGCCGGGCGCGTTGCAGCGGCGGTGCTGCAAAAGGCGCGTCGCGCCACTGCCATGGCGCGCTTCCATACCCCTGATTCAACGCCCCACGGAGGCGACCGGCACAGGCGCAATACTGGCGTCCAGCTCTGCCAGCTGCGCCGGCGTCCCAACGTTTTCCCAGCGCCCGTCGAAACGTTCTCCGCTGGCGGTGCCGGCGGCGATCGCGGCGCGGTAGAAGGGTGTCATGGCGACCCGCGTGCCAGTCGCGATGCCGGCGAACAGGCGCGTATCGTACAGGCCGATATTGCCGAAGGTGAGGCGCTCGCCGTGGATCGGGTGCTCCTCCAGCGATAGCCGCCCTTGCGCGTCCATTCCGAAGTCGCCACGCGGATGGAACGCGGGGTTGGGCACCATGACCAGGTGCATGCGCGGCTCGGCGGCGCCGGCTATCGCGACGGCGCGGGGCAGGAGCTTGCGGAAGTCGTAGTCGCAGAAGATGTCGCCCGACACGGCCAGGAAGATCTCGCCGCGGGCCGGGTCGTGCGACAGCAGCGGCAGGGCCTTGGCGATGCCGCCGGCGGTTTCCAGCGCCTCGGTTTCGGGCGAGTACGCGATGCGCACGCCGAAGCGGCTGCCGTCGCCGAGCGCGGCTTCGATCTGCTCGCCCAGCCACGCATGGTTGATGACGATGTCGCGCAGGCCGGCGCGCGCCAGCGCTTCGATCTTCCAGACGATCAGCGGCTTGCCGCCCACGGCCAGCAGCGGCTTGGGGCAGGTATCGGTCAGCGGGCGCATTCGGTCGCCGCGGCCGGCGGCGAAGATCATGACCTTCATCAGAACAGGGCCTCCAGGGCAAGCAGCGCGGCCATGCCGCCGGCGATGGTCCAGCCGACGCTGCGGGTACGCGCGGCGATCAGGATGGCGACCACGCCGGCCACCAGCCGCGCATTGGTAGGGGTGAGCGCGAGCTCGCCGCCCTGCATCAGCAGGTCGGGGGCGATCAGCGCGGACAGCATGGCGGCCGGGACGAACTGCAGCGCGGTCCGGAACCACGCCGGCAGCCGCACGCGGCCTTCCACGGCAATGAATGACAGGCGGATCAGGAAGGTCGCCAGGCCGGCGGCCAGGAAGACCCATAGCAAGGTCAGCGCATTCATGCGGCCTCCTTGCCGACCGAGCCGGCCCGATCCGCCGCGCCGGCCCGGCGCGCGCCGGGGCGGTTGCCGCGGCCCAGTACCAGCATGCCGGCGGCGATGCCGCCCAGCGCCGCCACCATCAGCCCGAGCTTGTGCGGCAGGCCGTAGCAGGCCACCGCCAGTATGCTGGCGGCCACCGCAGCGGCCACGTGCGAGCGGTGCTTGAGACCGGGCACGATGATGCCGATGAACGTCAGCGGCAGGAAGAAATCGAGCGGCCAGTCGCGCGGCACCTGGGCGCCGACCAGCACGCCGGCCAGCGTCGACACCTGCCAGCTGGCCCACAGCGCGAAGCCGCCGCCGAAGTAGTACCAGTGGCGGTATTGCGCGCGCGGGCCGGTATCGCCCAGCCGGTGCGTCATCGCGGCGAAGGCCTCGTCGGTCAGCAGGTAGGCGATCAGCGCCTTCCAGCGGCGCGGCAGGTGGGCCAGCGTGGGCGCGATCGTCGCGGAATACAGGGCGTGGCGCAGGTTGACCATGGCCACCGTCAGCGTGATCACCACCGCGGGCGTGCCGGCGGTCCACAACTGGGTCAGGATCATCTGCGAGGCGCCGCCGAATACGATCGCGCTCATGGCACAGGCCAGCCACGCCGGCATGCCGGCGCCGACGGCCAGCACGCCGTAGATCAGGCCAAACGGCACCACGCCAAGCAGCATCGGCGCGAGCGCGCGCGCGCCGGCCAGCCATTCGCCGAGGGCGGTAATGGCGGCGCTGGCGTGGGCGGCGTGCGGCCGGGCCGGGTCGTTGGCGTCAGGCACGTCGTCAGAAGGTATAGCCGGCCGGGCTGGCCGCGCCTTCCAGCGCATCCAGCAGGCGGATCAGCTTGCGCAGCTCGGTATAGCGGCCGGCAACGTTGCGGGTGTACTTCAGCACCAGCGGCAGGTTGGCGAGGTAGCCGTCCTTGCCGTCGCGGTGGTACAGGCGGGCGAAGATGCCCAGCACCTTCAGGTGGCGCTGCAGGCCCATCCATTCGAAATCGCGGTAGAACTCGCCAAAATCGGCATTGACCGGCAGGCCGGCCTTGCGCGCGCGCTCCCAGTAGCGGATCAGCCAGTCGAGCTGCTGTTCCTCATCCCATTCGATATAGGCGTCGCGCCACAGCGAGACCGCGTCATAGGTGATCGGGCCGATCACCGCGTCCTGGAAATCCAGCACGCCAGGATTGGCGCCGCCGTCCAGCACCATCAGGTTGCGCGAGTGGTAGTCGCGGTGCACGTAGACCTGCGGCTGCGCCAGGTTGTTGGCAAGCAGCGTATCCATTACTTCACGCAGGTCGGCCTGCTGGGCGTCGCCAAGTGTGGCGCCAAGGTGTTTGGCCACGTACCACTGCGGGAACAGGTCGAGCTCGCGCTGCAGCAGCGCGCGGTCGTAGGCGGGCAGTTCGCCGGGGCGGGTGGCGGCCTGGATGCGGACCAGCGCCGCGGCGGCGTCGGCATACATGCCATGGGCGGTGGAGTCGTCCAGCCGTGACAGGTAAGTCTGGCTGCCCAGGTCCGCGAGCAGCAGGAAACCCTGCGCCAGGTCCTGCGCCAGCACGGTCGGCACGGTCACGCCGGCCGCGCCGAACAGCTGGCAGACGTGGATGAAGGGGCGGCAGTCCTCGTGCGCCGGCGGCGCGTCCATGACGATGGCGGTCGGGTGCGCCGGGTTGCCGGTGCGCACGCGGAAATAGCGCCGGAAGCTGGCATCGGCCGATGCGGGCACGCAGGAGTCGGGATCGGCGGACCATGCCGGGCCAAGGCCGGACACCCAGGCCTTGAGCTGGTCCAGGCGCGGGTCGTGGGGAAGAGCTGCCATACAGGAAGGGCGCGGAAAAATATCGTGGAGCGGGGCAAGCCGGCCGCAAGGGCAGGTTTGGATGCCCCGTATAATACCCGACCAGACCCGGGCGCCGGGCGGCCCCCGGGAGGGGCCTTCGTTGCCCCGCAGCCTGTTCTGGCAGGGGTTGGCGGCTTGCAGGCGGCCGCAGCCCACGCCGAGACTGACAACCCGTGCGAATGACCGAACAACGACGAACACCGAATAACAAGGCCTTGCTTTCGCCTGCCCCCTCTGGCGCCGCCGCCCGCGCCAGGCGCGCCGGCCGCCTGAACGCGGGCCGGCTGCGCCCGCTGGTGCTGGCCATGGCCGGGCTGTCGGCCGGCGCCCACGCGCAGATGTCTGGCTCGGCGATTCCGGACCTGGACCAGGTCGAGCCGGTGTTCGAAGCCGCACCGCAGGTGCCCGAGCTGCCCGCGGTCTCGGGCGAACTGGTGCCGCGGCTGGCCGAGCCTCCCAAGACCAGCGAGCCTGATTCCGGCGCGCCGACGTTCATCGAGGGCGACCGCATGACCGGCTACAGCGAGCGCGGCGTCGAGCTCGAGGGCCATGCCGAACTGCGTCGCGACGGCGGCGTGGTCAAGGGCGACAAGCTGAGCTACGACCAGGATACGGACGAGGCCCATGCCGAGGGCAACGTGCGGCTGTCGCGCAGCGGCACGCTGGCAGTGGGGCCGGAGGCGAAGCTGAAGGTCGAGGCCAACGAAGGCTACATGCTGTCGCCCGACTACTACTTCCAGCAGACCGGCGGCGCCGGCAAGGCCGAGCGCATCGACTTCCTGGACAAGGACCGCAGCACCATCAAGCGGGCGTCGTACACCACCTGCTCGCCGGACAATGCGGACTGGTATTTCAGCGCCAACCAGATTGACCTCGACAGCGACCGCCAGGTGGGCGTTGCCTATGGCGGCGTGCTGAATTTCTTCGGGGTGCCGATCGCGGCAGCGCCGGCATTCAGTTTTCCGTTGAACGATGATCGCCGCAGCGGCTTCCTGGCGCCGTTGATGGGTTACGGCTCGCGCTCGGGTTTCGACCTGACCATGCCGTACTACTTCAACATCGCGCCGAACCGCGACCTGACCATCTACCCGCGCCTGATGACGGAGCGGGGCCTGCAGCTGGGCGGCGAGTACCGCTACCTGGGGCAGGGCTACTCCGGCCGCATCCGCGCCGAGTTCCTGCCTGACGACCAGAAGACCAACTCGAACCGCTGGGCCTACTCGATCCAGCACAACCAGAACCTGGCCAAGGGGCTGAACGCCTACCTGAACGTCAACCGGGTCTCGGACGACCAGTACCCGGACGACTTCAACCGCAGCGTGGCGCAGTCCGCGCAGCGCCAGTACGTGCAGGAAGGCGGCGTCACCTACAACTGGCAGGATTTCTTCCTGATGGCGCGGGTGCAGAAGTTCCAGACACTGCGCCCCAGCGAGCCATCGTACGAGCGCGTGCCGCAGCTCAACGGCAAGTACATCCGCTATGACCTGGGCGGCTTCGACGTGCAGGTGGAGGCCGACTACACCCGCTTCCGCATCCCGCTGACGTCCACGGGCTTCCAGCAGCCGCAGGGCGAGCGCATGTTCATCCAGCCCAGCATCAGCTACCCGATCGTGCGCGCCGGCTGGTACGTGACGCCGAAGGTCACGTTCAACGCGACCCAGTACCAGATGGAGTCGCAGGACAATACGCCCAACGCGCAGACCAATTTCTCGCGCGTGCTGCCCACCGTCAGCCTGGATTCGGGCATGACGTTCGAGCGCGAGGCGCCGACCATGAGCCGGCTGTTCGGCGTGAACTACCTGCAGACGCTGGAGCCGCGCCTGTTCTACGTGTACACGCCGTTCCGCGACCAGAGCCTGTTCCCGCTGTTCGACACGGTCCAGTCCGATTTCGGCTACGGCCAGATCTTCAGCGAGAACCCGTTCACCGGCTACGACCGCATCGCCGACAACAACAAGATCACCGGTGGCCTGACCACGCGCCTGATCGAGTCCGACTCCGGCATCGAGCGCTTCCGCGGCACCATCGCGCAGCGCTACGACTTCACCGGGCAGCGCGTGCAGCTCAATGGCACGCTGGCGGACCCCAAGCCCGGCGCATCCGACCTGCTTGCCGCGACCACCATCCAGATGTTCCGGGGCTATTACCTGGACATGGGCTTGCAGTACAACCTGGATACCGACCGGGTCAACTACGGCAACGTGGCGTTTTCATACCGCCCCGAGCCGCGCAAGGTCTTCAACGCCGGCTACCGCTACCGCCGTCCGACCGCCGTGACCGACAACACCGCGATCGACCAGTTCGAGCTGTCGGGCCAGTGGCCGATCACGCGGCGCGCCTACGCCATCGCCCGCTTTGCCTTCGACCTGAGCGCGAGCCAGATGGTCGATACGCTGGCCGGCGTCGAATACGCCGCGGATTGCTGGGTCGGCCGCGTGGTCTACCAGCGTTTCCGCAACACCACGCAGGGCTATACCGGGCGGGTCTTCCTGCAGGTGGAGTTCCGTGGCCTTTCCAAGATCGGGTCCAATCCGCTGAACATCCTGCGCCTGAACGTGCCGGGCTACGAGCCTGTGTCCGCCAAGCCGGTGCCGACGACCCAGTACGATCACTATGAATGACGGATTAAGATGAAACGTCAAGAATTCGCCGTGTTTTCCTTTCTTATGACGTCGTGGCACCGCCTGCTGCTGCCGGCCGTGCTGGCCGCGATCGCCGTGCCGGCCGCCGCGCAGCTGAAGGCGCCGGGCGCGGGACGTGCCACCGGCATCTTCGTGCCGCAGTCGTCCGACGTCACCGCGCCGGCGAGCCAGCCCAAGCTCGGCGTGCCGCAGCCCGGTGACCAGAAGCGCTCGCAGCTGGTCGACGAGGTGGTTGCCGTGGTCAACAACAGCGTGATCACGCGCCGCGAGCTGCTCGACCGCGCCGACGAGATCGAAGGCCAGCTGCGCGCCGCCGGCCGTCCGGTCCCGCCGCGCGCGGACCTGCTCGGCGAGGTGCTGGAACGCCTGGTGATGGAACGCGTGCAGACCCAGGCCGCGCAGGAAGCCGGCATCCGCGTGACCGACCAGGAGATCGACCGCGCCATCGAATCGGTGGCGCAGCAGAACCGCATGAACGCCACCGAGCTGCGCCGCCGCGTGGAAGCCAGCGGCATGACCTGGACCAAGTACCGCGACGAACTGCGCAAGCAGGTCCAGGTGATTCGCCTGCGCGAGCGCGAGGTCGATTCCAAGGTTCAGGTCTACGACGGCGAGATCGACAACTTCCTGGCTGCCCGCGGCGGCCAGGCCGGCGCTACCGGCCCGACCGAATACAACGTGGCGCAGATCCTCGTGCGCGTGCCCGAGAATGCCTCGGAGGCGCAGAAGCAGGCGCAGCGCGCCAAGGCCGAGGGGCTGCTGAAGCAGGCCCAGGGCGGCGCGGATTTTGCGCAGCTGGCGCAAGCCAATTCGGAAGGCCCGGAAGCCGCGCAGGGCGGCGCCATGGGCTTCCGCGAGATCGGCCGCCTGCCGGCGCTGTTCGCCAACTCGGTGGTCGACCTCCAGCCTGGCGCCGTGGCGCCCCAGGTGGTGGAAAGCGCCGCGGGCTTCCATGTGGTCAAGCTGGTGGCCAAGCGCGCCGCCCCGGCATCCGGCACGGCCGCGGCAGGCAAGATCACGCAGACGCAGGTGCGCCATATCCTGATCCGCACCGGCCCCAACATGCCAGAAGCCGAGGCGCGCCGCCAGCTCAGCACGCTGCGCGACCGCATCACCCACGGCGGCGACTTTGCCGACGCGGCCAAGCGCTTCTCGCAGGACGGCTCGGCACAGAACGGCGGCGACCTAGGCTGGGTTTCGCCGGGCGAGCTGGTGCCCGAGTTCGAGCAGGCCATGAGCCGCCTGCGCACGAACGAGATCTCCGAGCCGGTGGTCACGCAGTTCGGCGTGCACCTGATCCAGGTGCTGAACCGCCGCGAGACCGAGCTGTCGCCCGAGAAGCAGCGCGACTTTGCCCGAGCCGAGGTCCGCGAACAGAAGCTGCGGGCCGCGTATGATGACTGGGTGCGCCAGCTGCGCTCGCAGGCGTACGTCGAGTACCGCATCAACCGGCAGCGCTGATACGCGCACGCGCCGCCGACTCGCCCACGCCGACATGCCTGACCCGCTATCCCTGGCCATTTCCACCGGCGAACCCGCCGGCATCGGCCCCGATATCACCATCGGGGCGTTGCTGCAGCTCGCCGGCGCCAACCATGGCAACAACGGCGGCAGCGGGCACTACCGCTTCCATGTGCTGGGCGATGCCCGCCTGCTGGCCGATCGCGCCGCGGCGCTGGGCGTGACGCACGCCTGGGAGCGGCGCATCGCCGACGGCGACGTGGTGATCGAGGATATCCCGCTGGCGGTCGCGTGCGAACCGGGCCGGCTGGACGCGCGCAATGGCCGGTACGTGCTGGCGCTGCTCGATGCCGCCATCGCCGGCTGCCGCCCGCATGGCCGCGCCGCGCCGCGCTTTGCGGCCATGGTCACGGCACCGGTGCAGAAGAGCACCATCAACGACGCCGGCGTGCCGTTCACCGGCCACACCGAATACCTGGCCGACAGTGCCGGCGTGCCGCGCGTGGTGATGATGCTGGCCGGCCCGCAGCCCGCGCACGACCACGCCATGCTGCGCGTGGCGCTGGCGACCACCCACCTGCCGCTGCGTGCGGTGCCCGACGCGCTTTCCGTCCCGCTGCTGTTGCAGACCCTGACCATCATCGATGCCGACCTGCGCCGCTACTTCGGCATCGCGCGCCCGCGCATCCTGGTCACGGGCCTGAACCCGCACGCCGGCGAAAGCGGGCACATGGGCCGCGAAGAGATCGACGTGATCGTGCCCGCGCTGGCGCAGGCCAAGGATGCCGGCATCGATGCGCGCGGCCCCTTCCCGGCCGACACGCTGTTCCAGCCGCGCCACCTGCGCGATGCCGACTGCGTGCTGGCGATGTACCATGACCAGGGGCTGGCGCCGCTGAAATACGGCACCTTCGGCCACGGCGTGAACATCACGCTGGGGCTGCCCTTCATCCGCACTTCGGTGGACCACGGCACCGCGCTGGACCTGGCTGGCACCGGCCAGGCAGAGCATGGCAGCATGATCGAGGCCATCCGCAGTGCGGTCACCATGGCCGGCCATGCCAACGGCCGCCATCCCGATGGCGCCGGCGCCAGCCATCCGGGCCATCCCAATCCTGGCTTGCAGCCGCCTTGCTGAAGCCGGACCTCATGCTGCAACATCGAACCATGCGTTCCAACGTGCACCAGGGCCATGTGGCCCGCAAGCGATTCGGGCAGAACTTCCTGGTCGACGACACCATCATCCACGGCATCGTCAATGCCATCAGTCCGCAAGCCGAAGACGTGCTGGTCGAGATCGGGCCGGGACTCGGCGCGCTGACCAGCCCGCTGCTCGAACGCATCCCGCAGATGCAGGTGGTCGAGCTCGACCGCGACCTGGTCGAGCGGCTGCGCCGCCGCTACGGCGAGCGCCTGCAGGTCCATGCCGGCGACGCGCTGGACTTCGACTTCGGTAAGCTGGAAGTGCCGGGCAGGCCGCTGCGCATCGTCGGCAACCTGCCGTACAACATTTCCAGCCCGCTGCTGTTCCACCTGATGCAGTTCGCCGACCGGGTGCGCGACCAGCACTTCATGCTGCAGAAGGAAGTGGTCGAGCGCATGGTGGCCGAGCCCGGCAGCAAGGCCTTCGGCCGGCTGTCGATCATGCTGCAGGTGCGCTACTACATGGAGCATGTGCTGGACGTGCCGCCGGGCAGTTTCAACCCGCCGCCCAAGGTCGATTCGGCCGTGGTGCGGATGATCCCGTGGCCGCGCCATCACGACGGCCGCCTGCGCTCGCCGCATGCCGATTGCGACATCACCGTGCTCGGCGACGTGGTCACCGCGGCGTTTTCGCAGCGGCGCAAGGTGCTGCGCAATACGCTGTCGTTCCTGCGCGACCAGGTCGACTTCGACGCGATGGGCTTCGACCTTGGCCGCCGCGCCGAGGAAGTGCCCGTTGGCGAGTATGTCGAGCTGGCCCGCCGCCTCGGCGGCGGCGCTGCGGGGCAGGCCGCCTGAAGCCCCAGATCAACGAATTCCGAATTTCCGCGACTTATTTCGTGCAAGACCGTTCCATGACAGCCCAAACCAGCCAAACCAACCGGCGTCCCGTGATCCTGACCGGCGACCGTCCCACCGGCCCGCTGCACCTCGGCCACTTCGTCGGCTCGCTGCAGAGCCGCGTGGCGCTGCAGGATTCGCATGAGCAATACCTGCTGCTGGCCGACACCCAGGCCATGACCGACAACGCGCACGATCCCGACAAGGTGCGCCGCAACGTGCTGGAAGTGGCGCTGGACTACCTGGCGGTCGGCATCGACCCGGCCAAGACCACCATCACCGTGCAGTCGCACCTGCCGGCGCTGGCCGAGCTGACGCTGATGTACCTGAACTTTGTCACGGTATCGCGGCTGGAGCGCAACCCGACCATCAAGGAAGAGATCCAGGCGCGCGGCTTCGGCCGCGATATCCCGGCCGGCTTCCTGTGCTACCCGGCCGCGCAGGCCGCGGACATCACCGCCTTCAAGGCCCAGGTGGTGCCGGTGGGCGAAGACCAGGCCCCGCTGATCGAGCAGACCAACGAGATCGTGCGCCGCATCAACAACCAGGTCGGCCGGGACGTGCTGCCGGAGTGCAAGGCGCTGATCCCCAAGTTCGGCCGCCTGCCCGGCGTCGACGGCAAGGCCAAGATGAGCAAGTCGATGGGCAACGCAATCGCGCTGGGCGCGTCGCCGGAGCAGATCAAGGCCGCGGTGCACAGCATGTACACCGACCCGAACCACCTGAAGGTGTCGGATCCGGGCCAGGTCGAGGGCAACGTCGTGTTCACGTACCTGGATGCGTTCGACCCGAACACCGAGGAAGTCGAAGCGCTGAAGGAACACTATCGCAAGGGCGGCCTGGGCGACATGGTGCTCAAGCGCCGCATCGAAGGCATCCTGCAGGACATGCTGGCGCCGATCCGCGCCCGCCGCGAAGAGCTGGCCAAGAACCCGGACTATGTGTTCGATGTGCTGCGCCAGGGCACGCAGAAGGCACGCGAACTGACCCAGCAGACGCTGGAGGAAGTGCGCGACGCGCTGGGGATGTTCTCGTTCGAGGCGCGCCGCTGATTGAACAGCATGCCGTCGCACGTCGGCGGTTTGTTCCCCTCTCCCGTGCGGCGGGAGAGGGGAACGTTCACAAGGGATAGCTGCTACGTTCGGCGCCCATGGTGAGCGAGCCGCGCCAGAGGCCTACGCCCGCCGATTCACCAGCACAATCCCCGCCAGCACCAACACCGCCGCCACCGCAAAGCGCGGCCCCACCACGTCGTGCATCAGCACCACGCCGAAAGCCACCCCGAACAGCGGCGTCAGGAAGGAAAACACCGACAGCCGTGACGCCAGGTAGCGCCGCAGCAGCCAGAACCACGCCAGGTAGCTGGCAAACGCGATCAGCACCGACTGGTAGAACAGGCTCGCCAGCACCACGCCGTCGATCTGCACGGTCGCGGTCTGGCCCGCTGCCATGGCCATCGCCAGCAGCAGCACCGCCGATACCGCCAGCTGGTACAGCAGCGTCTTGCTGGCCGGCGCGGTTGCCAGCGGACTGGCGCGCACCACCACGGTGGTGGCGGCCCACAGCGCCCCGGCCACAATGCCCAGCGCATCGCCCAGCAGCGTGCTGCCATGGGGCGACGGCGCCGCGATGCCATCGGCGAACGCCAGTGCCATGCCCACGAACGCCAGCGCCACGCCGAGCCATTGCCCGGCGTGCAGCCGTTCGCCCGGGACCACGAAATGCAGCCCCAGCGCGGTGAAGATCGGCGCGGTGTACAGGAACACCGCCATGCGCGAGGCCGTGGTGTGGCCCAGCCCGACGAAGATGCAGAAGAACTCGGCGCCGAACAGCAGCCCCGCCAGCAGGCCCGCGTTGAGCGTGCCGTCGCGGCGCCAGATCGGCGTGCCGCGCCAGGCGGCAAAGCCGAACACCAGCAACGCCGCCACCGCCGAGCGCACGCCGGCCTGCAGCACCGCGCCCATCAGCGGCGCGGTCACCTTGATCACCACCTGTTGCAGGCCCCAGGCGGCGCACAGCACCACCATCAGGCCCACCGCCATGCCGTCCAGCGGCCGGCGGCTCAGGGTTTGCGCGTCCACGGTCGCGGCCGATGGACGCGTTACGGGCGGCTGGCGTCGCGGGTGGAATGGCGCTCGATCAGCTCGATCTTGTAGCCGTCCGGGTCTTCGACGAAGGCGATCACGGTGGTGCCGCCCTTGACCGGGCCGGCTTCTCGGGTGACCTTGCCGCCGGCCGCGCGGATGCGCTCGCATGCCGCCGCGGCGTTGTCGGTCTCCAGCGCGATATGGCCGTAGGCGGTGCCCAGGTCATACTGGTCGACGCCGTAGTTGTAGGTCAGCTCCAGCACCGCGGTCTCGCTTTCGGGGCCGTAGCCGACGAAGGCCAGGCGGTACTTGTACTCGGGGTTGTCGCTCTCGCGCAGCAGCTGCATGCCGAGAATGCGGGTATAGAAATCGATGGAGCGCTGCATGTCGCCGACGCGCAGCATGGTGTGGAGGAGTCGCATTTGAGGGCCTTCAACTGTTTTAGGTATTCGAAGGCGCCATTTTAGTGCGTTTAGCCGAAACGCACCGGCCGCTTGGAAGTGGCTTGGAAGCGTGGCTTAAAAGCTCGGCAGCAGCTCGGGCGGATGCGCGCGCAGCTGCGCGCGGGCGTCGCGGAATTCCGGGAAGATCGATTCCACGGTCTGCCAGAAGCGCGGGCCGTGGTTCATTTCCTTCAGGTGGGCGAGTTCGTGCGCCGCGACGTAGTCGATCATCGACAGCGGGAAATGCATCAGGCGCCAGTTCAGCCGGATCTTGCCGTCCGCGGTGCAGCTGCCCCAGCGCGTGGCCGCCGAAGTCAGCGCAAAGCCGGTATGGCGCACGCCCAGTTTGCCGGCATAGACGTCGAGCCGCTCGGCCAGCAGCCGGCGCGCCTGCTGCTGCAGCCAGCCCTGCACGCGGTCCTTGATCTGCTGCTCGTCGGCGTGCGCAGGCAGCGCCAGGTGCAGCACGCGGCTGTCGGCATCGAACAGCAGCGCGCCGATCGGCGACTCCAGCGACAGCGTCAGCGGCTGGCCCAGGAAGGGCAGGCTGGCGCCGTCGCGCCACTGCACCGTGGGCAGCACGCGGCGTGCCTCGCGGTGGCGCCATTCGCCCATCTTGTTGAAGATCCAGCGCTGCTTCTCCAGGATGGCCGATTCGATGTCGGCCAGCGTGACCCAGCGCGGCGCGGTGATCGACAGGCCGCGGTCGTCGATGGTGAAGCCGATGGTGCGCCGCGACGAGCGCTTGAGCGTATAGTGCAGCGCGCGCTCGCCCACGTGCAGCAGCCGGGCATTGGGCTGCGGTACCGGCCATGCCGGCTGCTCCGGCACCAGCGGCGCCGCCGGTGCATGGACTATGGGAGCGGCTTCTGCCAGCGGCAGTTCCAGCTGCGCGCCGTCGGCTTCGGAGGCGGGGCGCAGCAGCTTCATGCGGCCGGCTCTACCCGTGCTTCGCTGCGGTAGCTGTCCGCGTCGATGCGGCGCATGTCGCGCTCGATCCAGTCGGCCACTTCCTGGTTGAGCTGGTCGGCGGTCTTGTTGGCCGAGGCGATCGGCGGGCCGACCGAGATCGTCACCATGCCCGGGTACTTGAGGAACTTGTTGCGCGGCCACACCCGGCCCGAGTTGACCGCCATCGGCAGCACCCAGGCACCGGTCTCGACCGCCAGGCGCGCGCCGCCGCTCTTGTAGCGCGGCTTTTCCAGACCCGACGGCGTGCGCGTGCCTTCCGGGAACATGATGATCCAGGCGCCTTCGGAGAGCCGCTCGCGGCCCTGGCGCACGGCCGAGGCGAAGGCGCGGGTGCCTTCCCTGCGGTTGATATGGACCATCTTCAGCATGCCCAGCGCCCAGCCGAAGAAAGGCACCAGCAGCAGCTCGCGCTTGAACACGAAGCAAAGCGGCCTGGGCATCAGCGCCACGTAAGCCACCGTCTCCCACGCCGACTGGTGCTTGGACAGCAGCACCACCGGCTTGTCGAGCATGCTATCCATATGCTCATGGCCTTCGATGCGGTACTGGATGCCGCAGATGCCGCGGGCGGCCCAGATCACCAGCCGCGGCCAGCCGCGCACGAAGCGGAAGCGCTGGTCGGCATTCATGAAGGGAAACACTACGAAGCAGGCGCAGGCGTAGGGGGGCGTCAGCACCAGCAGGTACAGCGCAAACAGCAGGGAACGGAGAAACGTCATGCGTGGGGGCGCAAAAAAGAGGGTCGGAGCCAGCGTCGGCAATGGCTTATTGTGCGGACTCGCGGGTGGCGCTGTGGTTGCCGCTGTCGTTGCCGCCGTCGTTGCCGGTCAGCCAGCGCGCAAAGGCGCGCAGGTCGTCATGCACCTGCGTGCCGGGCGGCAGGCCGCCTTTGTCCAGCGTCTTCATGCCCTTGCCGCTGCGCACCAGGTGCGGCGCGCAGCCGACCGCGACACCGGCCTCCAGGTCGCGCAGCGAATCGCCGACGATCGGCACGCCGCGCAGCTCGATGCCGAAACGCTCGCTGATCTGCTCGAGCATGCCGGACTTGGGCTTGCGGCAGTCGCAGCCGTCCGCGGCGGTATGCGGGCAGAAGAACACGGCCTCGACGCGCCCGCCCAGGCGTGCCAGCGCCGCGTACATCTTCTCGTGCATGGCGTTGAGCGCGCTCATCTCGAACAGGCCGCGGCCGATGCCGGACTGGTTGCTGGCGATCACCACGCGATAGCCGGCCTGGTTCAGCGCGGCGATGGCTTCCAGGCTGCCGTCGATGGGGATCCACTCGTCGGGCGACTTGATGAACTGGTCGCTGTCGAGGTTGACCACCCCGTCGCGGTCCAGGATGACAAACTTGGGGGGCGTCTGCGGCATGTGCGGCTCCGGTATCGCGTGCTGGCGGCGCTCAGGCGGCCAGCTTGGAGATGTCGGCCACGCGGTTGGCCAGCGCATGCAGCGAGGCCAGCAGCGCCAGGCGGTTGGCGCGCAGCTGCGCGTCCTCGGCCATCACCATCACGTCGTTGAAGAAGCGGTCGACGGCATCGCGCAGCTGGGCCAGGTCGCGCAGCGCGGCGGTGAAATCGCCGCTGGCGAAGGCGGCTTCGACGGCCGGGCGCACCTTCTCGATCGCCGCGTGCAGCGCGCCTTCGGCCTCTTCCTGGAACAGCGCAGGGTTCACCGCGCCGACCGGCTCGGTGTTCTTGCGCAGGATGTTGGTGATGCGCTTGTTGGCGGCGGCCAGGGCCTCGGCCTCGGGCAGCGCGGCGAAGGTGCGCACCGCTTCCATGCGGCCCAGCACGTCGTGCAGCTGGTCCGGGCGCAGGCTGACCACGGCCTCGACCTCGTTGGTGGTGTAGCCCTTTTCCTTCAGGTAGCCGCGCACGCGGTCGTACAGGAAGTCGGCGATGGCGTCCGGCGCCGGCTTGACCGCGGCAATGCCGGCGAATGTCTGCTGCGTCAGCGCCAGCAGCGACGTGACCGACAGCGCCAGCGGCTTCTCGATCAGCATGCGCAGGATGCCGAGCGCATGGCGGCGCAGCGCGAACGGGTCCTTTTCGCCAGTCGGCTGCAGGCCGATGCCCCAGATGCCGACCAGCGTTTCCAGCTTGTCGGCCAGCGCGACGGCGGTGCTGACCGAGCCTTCGGGCAGCGCATCGCCGGCGAAGCGCGGGCGGTAGTGTTCGGAGCAGGCCAGCGCCACGTCCTCGGCTTCGTCGTCGTGGCGCGCGTAGTACGTGCCCATGGTGCCCTGCAGCTCGGGGAACTCGCCGACCATGTCGGTCAGCAGATCGGCCTTGGCCAGCTCCGCGCCGCGCATCGCGGCCGCCTTGTCGGTGGCCACGCCGGCGGCGTTGAGCGCATCGGCGACATGGCCGGCGATCTGCTGCAGGCGCTGCACGCGGTCCAGCTGCGTGCCGATCTTGTTGTGGTAGACCACGCCGGCCAGCTGCGGCACGCGCGAGGCCAGCGTCTTCTTGCGATCCTGGTCAAAGAAGAACTTGGCATCGGCCAGGCGCGGACGCACCACGCGCTCGTTGCCGGTGATGATCGACTGCGGCGTCTCGGTGGCCAGGTTCGACACGATCAGGAAGCGGTTGCGCAGATGGCCGTCGGCATCCGTCAGCGCAAAGTACTTCTGGTTGGTCTGCATGGTCAGGATCAGGCATTCCTGCGGCACCGCCAGGAAGGCTTCTTCGAAGTGGCAGGCGTAGACCACCGGCCATTCCACCAGCGAATTGACTTCATCGAGCAGCGACTCGGGCATGATCACCTGGTCGGCGCCGGCCTCGGCCAGCAGCGCGGCACGCATGCGCTCGCGGCGTTCGCCATAGCTGGCCAGCACGCGGCCGGCCGATTCGAGCTGCTTCGCGTAGTCGTTGGCATGCGCGATCTCGATCGTGCCGTGCGACAGGAAGCGGTGGCCCTGCGTCACGTTGCTGGCCTGCAGGCCCAGCACCGACACCGGCAGGATCTCGCTGCCGAACAGCGCGATCAGGCTGTGCGCCGGGCGCACGAAATGCACGGTGCTGCCGTCAGGGCGCTGGTAGCTCATCACCTTGGGGATGGGCAACTTGGCAATGGTGTCCTCCAGCGCGGCCTGCAGCCCGGCGGCCAGTTCGGCGCCGCGTGCGGTGTAGCGGTAGAAGAAGGCCTCGGCCTTGCCGTCCGAGGCGCGCTCCAGCGACTGCCAGTCGATCTCGGCGACGCCGACCGACTTGGCCAGCGCGGCCAGCTTCTTGGCCAGCGGCGGGGTGGGCTCGCCGTTGGCGCCAAGCGCCACCGACAGCGGCAGGACCTTCTCGCGCTGCTCGCGGTCGGGCGCGCTGCGGCGCACGCCCGACACCAGCGCGGCGAGCCGGCGCGGCGTGGCGAACGGCGTCACAGTGGCGCCCGGCTCAAGCAGGTCGCGCTCGCCCAGGCCGGCGAACAGGCCCTGCGCGAAGGCGTCGCCCAGACGCGCCAGCGCCTTGGGCGGCAGCTCTTCGGTGAACAGTTCGATCAGCAGCGAGTCGGTCATGGGTTGCGACATGAATCGTATCCAACAGGTTGTGGCGCGCGCCGCTGTCAGCAGCGCGGCGAATGATTAGGTTCCACTCCGGACAGCAGCCACAGGCCGTTCTGTTGCCGGAATTGCAGCGTGGTGAAGGCGCATTGCGCGGCCGCCGCGGCGCTGGCGGCGCCGTTGCTGCCGCCGCGGCTGCCCGCGGCGGGGAAGCGCGCGTCGATGCGGCGCAGGCGCTTGTCGTAGCGGATCTCGTCGATGCGCCCGCCCACCCAGAAATCGATCTTCGGCGGCAGCTGGGCCGCCGAGTAATAGGTCTTGGTCTTGCGCCGGGTGCGGCCGTTGGTGGTTTCCACCTCCACCCAGGTCAGCGGGTAGCGGATCGCGCTTTCATAGGCGCGCAGCGGCACGCGGTGCCAGCCCAGGTCGCGCTGGCCCGACAGGTCGCAGGCGAACGAGCGCACCAGCTGCGTCCACTGGTCGAGCGCGTTCAGCGACGGGCGCCAGTGGCGCGACATGGCCAGCTGCAGCGCCTGCGGATCGGCCTCGCACACATTGCTGAGTTCGGCCGGCAGCAGTAGCGCCTGCGGCGCCGGGGCGGCCTCGGCGCGCGCGGCGGCGGCATTGCCGGCGGCAGACAGCGTGGCGATGGCCAAGGCGCAGCACAGCGCGCTGCGCGCCAGTTGCGTCATGCCCGGGCTCCGCCGTTGCCGCACATCGGGAAGCCGAGGGCCTCGCGCGAATCGTAGTAGGCCTGCGCCACCTGGCGCGACAGGTTGCGGATGCGGCCGATATAGGCGGCGCGCTCGGTCACCGAGATGGCGCCGCGGGCGTCCAGCAGGTTGAACGTGTGCGCTGCCTTCAGCACCTGCTCATAGGCGGGCAGCGCCAGGCGCGTGCCGGCCTGGCTGCCGTCGGTGCCCTCGGCGCCTTCGGCATTGCCCATCAGCCGCTTGGCCTCGCCCTCGTGCTCGGCGAAATGGCGGAACAGGATTTCGGTGTTGCTGTGCTCGAAGTTGTAGGTCGACTGCTCGACCTCGTTCTGGTGGTACACGTCGCCGTAGGTGAGGCGGCGCGTCTCGCCGTTCTCGACCCATTCGGTCCAGATGAGGTCGTAGACGTTCTCGACCTTCTGCAGGTACATCGCCAGGCGTTCGATGCCGTAGGTGATCTCGCCCGTGATCGGCTTGCAGTCGATGCCGCCGACCTGCTGGAAGTAGGTGAACTGGGTCACTTCCATGCCGTTGAGCCAGACTTCCCAGCCCAGGCCCCACGCGCCCAGCGTAGGGTTCTCCCAGTCGTCCTCGACAAAGCGGATGTCGTTCTGCTTCAGGTCCAGGCCCAGCGCTTCCAGCGAGCCCAGGTACAGCTCGAGGATATTCTCCGGCGCGGGCTTGAGCACGACCTGATACTGGTAATAGTGCTGCAGGCGGTTGGGATTCTCGCCATAGCGGCCGTCCTTCGGCCGCCGCGACGGCTGGACGTAGGCGGCGCGCCACGGCTCGGGGCCGATCGCGCGCAGGAAGGTATGCACGTGGGAAGTGCCGGCGCCGACCTCCAGATCGATGGGTTGCAACAGCGCGCAACCCTGCCGGTCCCAGTAGGCCTGCAGGGTCAGAATCATTTGTTGGAAGGTCAGCATATGAAGACTAGGTAGTGGCTGATCGGTCGGCTTGGGGCGAACTTGCGCCGCCCGGCGGGCTGGCGGCGCAGCGCGTGCCGGGGCCGCCGCATACGGATTTTGCCAAACCCTGAATTCTATCGGCTTTTTGGCCGCACGCCCCCATTGGCGGGGTGGCGGCTGGCGCGCGGGGGTGCCGGCGGATGTCGGGCTTTCGCAACGCATGGGGAAAATACCGACCCTGTTTTCAAGTTGCGGGAACGCTAGCCGATAACGTTTTTGTATACAGTATGAGTAAGCAACCCGCTTGAGAGCGTTGCGGTTGGCAGGCTTGGCCGTCCTGCCGGTAGGAAATTAACGTTGGGGACTTGGGATCATGACACTCCTTTCTCGCAAACCTTACCTGGTCGCAATCGCGGTCATGATCGCCGCGGCCGTCGTGTCGGTCGCGACCGGGCTGCTGAAATAGCGCAGCCGGCGCGCGCCTGGCGCGCCACGGATGCCGCGGATTATCGCGATCAGTGCGATCAGTGCGATCAGTGCGATCAGTGCGATCAGCGGCGGGAAGGCCGGCGCGCCAGCAGCGCCAGGCCGGGCTTCAGCCTGCGCGCCGCGAGCGCCAGGCAGCTGTGCCCAGCAGCAGCGCAAACAGCGCCAGCACCGGCGCGTTCCCCCAGCGGATATATGGGGTCAGCCCCTGCATGCCCTGCACCTCGGCCACCAGCGTGCCGACCGTGAAGGTGGGCAGGCGCGCCTGCACGGTGCCGTCCGGGCGCACCACCGCGGTCATGCCGGTATTGGTCGAGCGCAGCATCGGGCGGCGCGTTTCCAGCGCGCGCATGCGCGAGATCTGCAGGTGCTGGTCCAGCGCGATGGTGTCGCCGAACCAGGCCAGGTTGGTCAGGTTGGCCAGCACGTTGGCGGGCGCGGGCTGCTGGCGCAGCGTCTGCGCGATCTCCTCGCCGAACAGATCCTCGTAGCAGATATTGGGCGCCACGCGCACGCCGCGCACCGGCAGCGAAGGCTGGTCGAGCCCGCCACGGCGGAAATCGCCCAGCGGCATCTTCATCATGTCGACGAACCAGCGGAAGCCCAGCGGGATGAACTCGCCGAACGGCACCAGGTGGTGCTTGTTGTAGCGGTACAGCCGCTCGGTCAGCGGCCCCAGCCCGAACACGCTGTTGGTGAAATCGACCGGCGAATCGGCGCCGGCCGCGCCGAACAGCACCGTGGTGCCGCTCTGCAGCGCGTAGTCGCGCACCGCCACGGCGACGTCGACCGGCAGATCCTGCAGGATCACCGGGAAGGCGGTTTCGGGCGTCACCACCAGGTCGGCGGGCTCGGCGGTGATCATGTCGCGGTAGAGCGCGATCGAGCGCTGGATGCCGGCGGCCTCGAACTTGATGTCCTGAGGCACGTTGCCCTGCAGCAGCCGCACCGTCAGCGGCTTGCCGGCTGGCGTGGTCCAGGCCAGCGGCGACAGCGTTGCGCCAAGTGCCGGCAGCAGCAGCGCCAGCGCCAGTGACACGACGGCAGGCGTGCGCGCACCGTGCCCCAGCCCGCGCACGGCCCCGGCCAGCAAGGCCGCGACAGCGGCCGCCAGCGCCCCGATGCCATAGACGCCGACCAGCGGCGCAAAGCCGGCAAGCGGCCCGTCGGTATGGGCATAGCCGCCCGACAGCCACGGGAAACCGGTGAACACGACGCCGCGCAGCCACTCCGACAGGCCCCACGCGGCACCAAACGCCAGCGGCGCGAGCAGCGCCGCGGCCCATGTGCCTGCGCGCAGCCGTGCCGTCAGCCGGTGCCACAGTGCGCCCGCCAGCGCCGGCCACAGCGCCAGGTAGCCCGAGAACAGCACCACTGCCAGCGCCGCCATCCACGCCGGCATCTCGCCGTAGACGTGCATGCTGATATAGAGCCACCAGATGCCGGACAGGAACCAGCCCAGGCCGAAGGCATAGCCGGTGGCCGCGGCGATGCGCGCGCGCGGCGCGTCGGCCATCAGCGCGGCCAGGCCGGCCAGCGACAGGATCTGCAGCCACCACCAGTCGTGCGGGGCGAAGGCCTGGGTGTGGGCAATGCCGAGCACGCCAGCGAGCAGCAGCCGAGCCATCGCGGCGGCGCGCGACCGCGCGCCGGGCACACTGCCAGCACCGGCGTTGGCAGCAGCGGCGCCGTTGGGGATCGGGGCGGGATGCTTCATGCGCCGGCAGCGCTCGCGCTGTCAGGCAGGGATTCGCGGCGCACCTGCAGCAGGTGCACCTGCCGCGCGTCGGCGCGCAGCACTTCGAAGCGGATCGGCGGCAGGGTGATGACCTCGCCGCGGTGGGGCACGTGGCCCACGTGGTTGGACAGCAGTCCGCCCACGGTGTCGACGTCGTGGTCGGAAAAGCCGGTGCCGAAGGCCTCGTTGAACTGGGAGATCTCGGTCAGCCCATGCACGCGCCAGCTGCCGTCGGGCATCGGCAGGATATTGTCCTGGTCTTCGTCCAGGTCGAATTCATCCTCGATATCGCCGACGATCTGCTCGAGCACGTCCTCGATCGTCACCAGCCCGGCCACGCCGCCGTATTCGTCGACGACGATGGCGATATGGTTGCGGTTGATGCGGAACTCGCGCAGCAGGATGTTCAGGCGCTTGGATTCGGGGATGAATACCGCCGGGCGCAGCGTCTCGCGCAGGTCGAAGGCGGGATCGGTGTAGTAGCGCAGCAGGTCCTTGGCCAGCAGGATGCCGATGATGTTGTCACGGCTGCCTTCGTAGACCGGGAAGCGCGAGTGCGCGGTCTGCTGCATGAACGGGATGAAGGTCTCCGGCGCGTCGACGATATTGACCATATCCATCTGCGCGCTCGGCACCATGATGTCGCCTGCGGTCAGTTCGGAGACCTGGAACACGCCCTCGATCATCGACAGCGAATCGGCGTCGATCAGGTTGCGCTCATGCGCGTCCTGGAGCACTTCGAGCAGTTCTGCGCGGGTGTCCGGCTCGGGGGAGATCAGGTCTGACAGGCGTTCGAGAAGCGATCTGGGGCGATCGACCTGCTTCAGGTAGGCGGGCTTCGAACTGGGATAGGGGTCGTTCATTTCGCGGCGAGCGCGTGGTGGAGATCGACTGAAGGATACACCAAAAGGCTGTCGGTCCCGTGACAGCCGGCGGTTGGCGGCTGCTGGATGTGATGCCGGCGGCACCATGACCGGTGCCGCCGGTGCGCCGCCAATCACGCGGTGCCGGTGCGCTCGGCGAGATAGGGATCCGCGTAGCCCAGCGCCTGCAGCGTCTCGGTCTCGATCGCCTCCATTTCCTCGGCTTCGGCGTCTTCCTCGTGCTCGTAGCCCTGGGCATGCAGCACGCCGTGCACGATCAGGTGCGCATAGTGCGCTTCCAGCGGCTTGCGCTGCTCGCGCGCCTCGGCCTCGACCACCGGGCAGCACAGCACGATATCGCCGGTCACCGGGTCGTCCTCGTTCTCCGCATAGGCAAAGGTCAGCACATTGGTGGCGTAGTCCTTGCCGCGGTAGGTGCGGTTGAGCAGCCGGCCTTCCTCCTCGCCGACGAAGCGGATCGTCAGCGCGGCATCGGCATACAGCGCCGACTTGACCCAGGTTTCGATCTTCCTGCGCGGCGGCAGGCCGTCCTGCCTGCCGATGCCGTCGCCCTGCTGGATCTCCAGCTCCAGCGCCGGCGGCGTGGCCGGGGTGCCGGTGGTGGTCACGACCGGCGTGGCGGTCACGGCCACGGACAGCGAGTCATGGTTGTCCGGGCGCACCAGCAGGCCGGCCTGCTGGTTGGTGTCGGTATGCTCGGCCAGCAGCGCGACCACGCCGTCGGCGGCCTGCGACAGGTCCAGCGTCAGGCTGCGGCCATCCGGCAGCTGCACGCGCAGCGCATGCGCGGCGCTCTTGCGCGCGCGGCCATCGCCATCGAACAGGGTCAGGCTGACGCCGGGGGCCTTGGATTTCTGGTCTTTCGGGGATTTCAATTACGCGTCCTTGTGCTGGGCGTGGTATTCGTCATAGGCATCGACGATGCGCGCCACCAGCGGGTGGCGCACCACATCGATGCTGGAAAAGCGGGTAAAGGCGACGCCGCGCACGTCTCGCAGCACATGCTGCGCCTCCACCAGCCCGCTCTTCTGGCCCTTGGGCAGGTCGATCTGCGTGATGTCGCCGGTGATCACCGCCTTGGAGCCGAAGCCGATCCGGGTCAGGAACATCTTCATCTGCTCGGGCGTGGTGTTCTGCGCCTCGTCCAGGATGATGAAGGCGTGGTTCAGCGTGCGCCCGCGCATATAGGCCAGCGGCGCGATCTCGATCATCTGGCGCTCGAACATCTTCTGCGTGCGGTCGAAGCCGAGCAGGTCGTACAGCGCGTCATACAGCGGGCGCAGGTAAGGATCGACCTTCTGTGCCAGGTCGCCGGGCAGGAAGCCCAGGCGCTCGCCGGCTTCCACCGCCGGGCGCGTCAGCACGATGCGCTTGACCGCGTCGCGCTCCAGTGCGTCGACCGCGCACGCCACCGCCAGGTAGGTCTTGCCGGTGCCGGCCGGGCCGATGCCCATGGTCAGGTCGTGCGACAGGATATTGCGCAGGTACTCGCGCTGCGCCACGGTGCGGCCCTGCAGGCCGGTACGGCGGGTGTGCAGCACCGGCGATTCGTCTTCGTACTCGCGCTCGTCCTCGGCGCTGTCGTTGCCGGGCAGGTAGGCACCATGCGCGGAGAGCTGGCGCGTTTCCACCAGCCCGAGCTGCACGTCGTCGATCGACAGCGCCGTGCGCGCCTGGTTGTAGAAGCGCTCCAGCGCGGCCGTGGCGTCCTGCGCATTGGCGCCGCGCACTGTCATGCGGTGGCCGCGGCGCTGGATGGTCACATCCAGCGCCTGCTCGATCTGGCGCAGGTTCTCGTCGAGCGGCCCGCACAGGTTCTGCAGCCGGGCGTTGTCGTCCTTGGGAGCGACGAATTCTGCGGAAGGGATCTTCATGTAGTGGGGTTGCCTGCAGGATTACTGGCGCACCACGATCTCGCCGCGCAGCGAGTGCGGGAACGCCTGCGTGATGCTGACATCGACCATCTGGCCGACCAGCCGGTCGCGGCCCGCCTGGGGCACACCGGGCAGCGCAAAGTTGACCACGCGGTTGTTCTCGGTGCGGCCATGCAGCTCGGTCGGATCCTTGCGCGCGGGGCCTTCCACCAGGATGCGCTGCACCGTGCCGACCATGCCCTGGCTGATGCGCTGCACGTTTTCCTCGATGGTGGCCTGCAGGCGCTGCAGCCGGCGCAGCTTGACCTCGTGGGGGGTGTCGTCGTGCAGGTTGGCCGCGGGCGTGCCCGGGCGCGGGCTGAAGATGAACGAGAACGACGTGTCGTAGCCGATCTCCTCGATCATCGCCATCAGCTTCTCGAAGTCGGCATCGGTCTCGCCGGGGAAGCCGACGATAAAGTCCGACGACATCGACATCTGCGGGCGCAGCGCGCGCAGCTTGCGGATGATGCTCTTGTATTCCAGCACGCTGTAGCCGCGCTTCATCGCCATCAGGATGCGGTCCGAAGCATGCTGCACGGGCAGGTGCAGGTGGTTGACCAGCTTGTCGCATCGGCCATAGAGCTCGACCAGCCGCGAGGTGAATTCCTTCGGGTGGCTGGTGGTGTAGCGGATGCGCTCGATGCCGGGGATCTCGGCCACGTATTCGATCAGCAGCGCAAAGTCGGCGATCTCGGTGGTGTCGCCCATCTTGCCGCGGTAGGCGTTGACGTTCTGGCCCAGCAGCGTGACTTCGCGCACGCCTTGCTCGGCCAGGCCGGCCACTTCGGCCAGCACGTCCTCGAACGGGCGCGAGACTTCCTCGCCGCGGGTGTAGGGCACCACGCAGTAGCTGCAGTACTTGGAGCAGCCCTCCATGATCGAGACGAAGGCGCTCGGGCCTTCCACGCGCGCCGGCGGCAGGTGGTCGAACTTCTCGATCTCGGGGAAGGAGATGTCCACCTGCGACTGGCCGGTGCGCTGGCGGCGCGAGATCAGGTCGGGCAGGCGGTGCAGCGTCTGCGGGCCGAACACCACGTCGACGTACGGCGCGCGCGAGACGATGCTGGCCCCTTCCTGGCTGGCCACGCAGCCGCCCACACCGATCACCAGGTCGGGCTTGACCGCCTTCAGCGCCTTCATCCGGCCCAGCTCGGAAAACACCTTCTCCTGCGCTTTCTCGCGCACCGAGCAGGTGTTGAACAGGATCACGTCGGCATCTTCGACGTTGTCGGTGGGTTCCAGCCCCTGGCTGGCGTTGAGGACGTCGACCATCTTGTCCGAGTCATACTCGTTCATCTGGCAGCCGTACGTCTTGACGAAAACTTTCTTCATATGCCGATCTCAGTGGTTGACCTGGGGGCATCAGGGTGTTGCAACAACGCGCGGTCGCGTGGGGCACGCCGCGCTCTTTCGGGGGACTACGATTTCTGTTTCAGCGCCTTCTGCTCCGGCTCGCTCAGCACCCAGGCGGTCAGCAACTGGCCGTAGAGGTCGAGCTTGTACCGCACCGGCAGCTTCTGGCCTGCCACCGCGGCCGTGGCCAGCAACTGGTTGTCGGTCCCGAACAGGCGCAAGCCCGGTGCCACGCCCACGGTCTTGCCGTCCAGCGTGGCGGTCTGCGGCGCGGAGGCCGACGGAGCGGCGAGCACCAGCCTGGCTGCCGACGCGTCTTCAGGGATCACCCGCACCGGCTGGGCCGAGGCGGCGGCCGCGCCGAGCAGCAGGGCCGTTACCGTCACCGCCACCGTTACGCCCGCCAGCCACGGCAACCGCCCGCGCAAGGAACTGGCAACTTCCGGCGCCTCGCGGCGCATATCACGACCTGCTGGCATGGGGAAACTCCGTCAAGTAAGGCGAAGCGTGGGTGGGATGGCCCGGAGCGGGCGCAACCGGGCATTTTACTCGTTTGGCGCCTCCCCGGGGCGGCCCGGCGAGATGGCATTCAGAACAGGCAGGATGCCTCTTGCAGCACACGTTGCTTCGACACGGTACCGATCAGCTCACGGTCGACCCTGTCCCGCACCAGCGGGATCCGGTTGATGCCGTGTTCGGCGAACACCTCGAGCGCATCGCGCAGGCGCGAATCGGGCGTTAGCGACGGGAAGTCGCGCTCGGCCAGCTCCAGCACGCCTTGCTGCGAGCCTTCGCGCTGGGCGCGTTGCACGGCGTGGATCGACAGTGCGCCCAGCAGGCGCCCGTCGAACTGCACCAGGTAGAGATAGCGGGTACCGGTCTCGGCGAATTTGTCGGCGGCCTCGGCCAGGCTGGCGTTGGGGTCGAGCACGGTGGCGGTCGGGTCGCACAGCCCCGCCAGCGTCATGGTGCGGGCGTGCTCGGCCGCGGCCGACGCCTGTGCGCGCTCGGCGATCACGCTGTACAGCGACAGCGTCTGGCAGCGCGATGCCGTGTAGTACGCCGCCACCGCGCCGATCATCGACGGCAGCAGCAATGCCGGCGCCAGCGTCATTTCGAACACCATCAGCACCGACATCAGCGGCGCCTGGCTGGTCGCCGCCAGGAACGCGCTCATGCCGACCAGCGGCAGCAGCGGCGTGGCACCGTCGGCGACGCCATGCATGGCCAGCGCCAGCAGTTGCCCCAGCGCCGCGCCGACGAACAGCGACGGGGTGAACACCCCGCCGACCGCGCCGGAGCCCATGCTGATCACCGTGGCCACCAGCTTGGCCAGCAGCACCCCGGCCACCGGCACGCTCAGCGGCTGTTCCTGCAGGATGGTCTGGATGGTGTGGTAGCCGTTGCCCACGACCTCGGGCACTGCCATCGCCAGCACTCCCACCAGCGCGCCGCCCAGCGCCAGCCGCGCCACCGGCCCGCCCGGCACCGCGGCGAAGCGGCTGCGGGCGAACCCAGATGCGCGCAGGAACAGCGCGCCGACGATGCCGGCCGCCACGCCGAGTCCGGCTGCCGCCAGCAGGATATGCGGGCGGAGGTCCGGCGCGATAACCAGGCCCGGATACAGCGGCTGCAGTCCGCCATGCCACTGGCTGACCATGGCGCCGGCTACCGACGCAAGGAACAGGGGCATCAGCCGCTGCACTGCCAGTGCGCCAAACACCACTTCAGCGACGAAAACGGCGGCGGAAAAAGGGGTGTGATAGACGGTCGCCAGGCCCGCCGCGGCGGCGCAGGCGGTCAGCATCCGGCGCATGTTCGAGCCGCCGCCGCGCTCCAGCCGGGTGGTCGGAAACAGCGAGCCGCACAGCGCCGCCAGCTGGATCATCGCGCCTTCCTTGCCGACCGAGCTGCCGCTGACGATGGAGAAGAACGAGGACATGGCCCGCAGCAGCGTGATCCGCACCGGCAGCCGGCCGCTGCCATTTGCCACCGCTTCCATATAGTCGGTTGCGCCGCTGTGGCTGCTGGCCAGCCGGTTGGAAAGGACCAGCAGCGCGCCGGCCAGCGCACCGCCCACCGCGGGTACCACCACGCGCCAGCCCAGCGCCAGTGCGGCAAAGACGACCACCACGTCGGCATGGCTGGAAAAAAGCACCACGCCGGCACCTTCCAGCGCCTCCTTGAACAGCGTGGTCGCAATGGCCGCCACGATGCCGACCGGGATGGCCGCAAACAGGGTGACTTCCTGGTCTTCGAGGAAACGCAAGCGCATGGCGGGCTCCGGGGCGCAGCAGGGGGCCGGGGCAGTCAGGATGGGCAGGCGCCACTGCGGCGCCTTGAGGGCGGGCCGCCTGCGGAGCCGTTCATGATAGCGCAGCGTCACCTGGCCGCGCCGATGTGTGCTGTCGCGCATGCGGCGCTGCCGCATGTGCAGAACCGGCTCGCGACGGACTGGTACACTAGCGACCTTTCCCGCGGGCGGGCCACTGGCCTGCCGGGCCGGCCTTCCGGCCGCTCCTGTTACCGATACCGAACATCGATTACACGAGCCATCCCGCGATCCGCGCACCGCGTGCGCAGGGATGGCCGAAGCAGCAATTCATGTCTTTCTCCGAACTCGGCTTGTCCGAAAAGATTGTGCGTGCGGTGGCCGAACAGGGCTACACCTCACCGACTCCCATCCAGGCGCAGGCGATCCCGGCCGTCCTCAAGGGCGGTGACCTGCTCGCCGGCGCCCAGACCGGCACCGGCAAGACCGCCGGCTTCACCCTGCCGATGCTGCACCTGCTGTCCGAGTCCGCCGCGGCCCGAGCCGCCGGCAATGCGCCGCGCGCCGGCAAGCCGCCGGTACGCGCGCTGGTGCTGACGCCCACTCGCGAACTGGCCGCGCAGGTCGAGGAAAGCGTGCGCAACTACGGTAAGTATTTGCGCCTGCGCTCCATGGTGATGTTCGGCGGCGTCGGCATCAACCCGCAGATCGAGCAGCTCAAGCGCGGCGTCGATATCGTGGTGGCCACGCCGGGCCGCCTGCTCGACCACGTGGCCCAGCGCACCGTCGACCTGTCGCAGGTAGAGCTGCTGGTGCTCGATGAAGCCGACCGCATGCTCGACATGGGCTTCATCCACGATATCCGCAAGATCCTCAACGTGCTGCCGGCCAAGCGCCAGAACCTGCTGTTCTCGGCGACGTTCTCGGACGATATCCGCGCGCTGGCCGACCGCCTGCTGAACAACCCCGCCTCGATCGAGGTGGCGCGGCGCAACACCACCGCCGAGACCGTCGACCAGCGCGTCTACCCGGTCGACCGCGAACGCAAGCGCGAATTGCTGGCGCACCTGGTGCGCCAGCACGACTGGCACCAGGTGCTGGTGTTCACCCGCACCAAGCACGGCGCCAACCGCCTGGCCGAGCAGTTGACCAAGGACGGCCTGTCGGCGCTGGCGATCCACGGCAACAAGAGCCAGTCGGCGCGCACGCGCGCGCTCTCCGAGTTCAAGGCCGGCACGCTGCGGCTGCTGGTGGCGACCGATATCGCCGCGCGCGGCATCGATATCGACCAGCTCCCGCACGTGGTCAACTTCGACCTGCCCAACGTGCCCGAGGACTATGTGCACCGCATCGGCCGTACCGGCCGCGCCGGCGCCGAGGGCGAGGCGATCTCGCTGGTCTGCGTGGACGAGCATGCGCTGCTGCGCGATATCGAACGCCTGATCAAGCGCAAGATCGAGCAGACCGTGCTGCCGGGGTTTGAAGTCGACCCGAGCATCGCACCCGAGCCGATCCAGAAGGGCCGCCAGCAACGCGGCGGCGGGCAGGGGCAGGGGCAAGGGCAGGGCCGCGGCCGCAGCCAGGCACGCCCGGCCAACGCCGACGGCGAGCCGGCACAACGCGCGCGCGCGCCGCGCCAGGCCCACGATGCACCGCGCCAGGGCCAGGGCGGCCAACCGCGCCAGCGGCAGGCCGAAGGCGGCCAGCGCCGCGGCGGCGGCAACGGCAATGGCAACGCCGGCGGCAATGGTGGCGGCAATGGTGGCAGCAATGGCGGCGCACGCGGCGGCGCACCGCGCCAGGGCAGCCAGGAGCCGGCACGCGGCCAGCAACGCGCCGCCCAGCCGGCGCGCCAGCAGCACGATGCGGCCCCGGCCCCCGTGCGCAACCGCCGCCCGGCGCCGCAGGCCGCACTGCTCGGCGGCAACCGCAACCGCGACTGACACCATGACAGCGTTCACCGCCCCGGCCGATTCCGGTATTCCCTATGCCGGCCTGACGCCTGAGCGGATGCTGGACGCGCTCGAAAGCGCCGGCCTGCGCCCCGACGGGCGGCTGCTGGCACTCAACAGCTATGAGAACCGGGTGTGGCAGGCCGGCATCGAGGACGCCGCGCCGGTCATCGCCAAGTTCTACCGCCCCGGCCGCTGGACCGACGCGGCCATCCTGGAAGAACACGCCTTCGTGCAGCAGCTGGCCGATGCCGAGATCCCGGCCGTGCCGGCGCTGTTCTTGCCGGCCGGTGCGCCGGATGCCGGCACGCTGCGCTACCACGCCGGCTTTCGCTTTGCGGTGTTCCCGCGCTGCGGCGGCCGTGAGCCCGCGCTCGACCGCAAGGACACGCTGACCTGGCTCGGCCGCTTTATCGGCCGTATCCACGCCACCGGCGCGGCACAGCCTTACCAGGCCCGGCCCGCGCTGGATATCGACACCTTCGGCATTGCCCCGCGCGACTGGCTGCTGGCCAGCGGCTGCATCCCCGTCGACCTGCTGCCGGCGTGGCAGTCGGTCGCCGAGCTCGCGCTGGACGGCGTGCGCCGCTGTTACGAACGCGCCGGCGAAGTGCCGCTGCTGCGCGTGCATGGCGACTGCCACCGCGGCAACGTGCTGTGGATCGACGAAGACGATGCGCGCGGCGGCAGCCTCGGAGCGCCCGGCCCGCACTTTGTGGATTTCGACGACAGCCGCATGGCGCCGGCGATCCAGGACATCTGGATGCTGCTGGAGGGCGACCGCGCGGCAATGCAGGACCAGCTGGCCGACATTGTGGCCGGCTATGAGGACTTCGCCGAATTCCGCACGCGCGAACTGTGGCTGGTGGAGGCGCTGCGCACCCTGCGCCTGCTGCACTACAGCGCCTGGCTGGCCAGCCGCTGGGCCGACCCTGCCTTCCCGGCCGCGTTCCCGTGGTTCGGCACCGCGCGCTATTGGCAGGATCGCATTCTTGAACTGCGCGAACAGGTGGCCCTGATGGACGAAGCGCCCCTGTGGGGCGCTTGACGGCTGCTGCAACTCCCCTCTGCCGCTTGCGGGAGAGGGAGAACACCTTGCTTAGGCTAGCTCGGGGTGGCTTGGGAGCACCTCAAACGTTAGCCTGCCGGCTCTTTTGTTCAGTTACCCCTTCTTTTCCGGCGCCTTGACCAGCAGCACCGGGCAATCCGCCTGCGCCAGCACGCGTCCGGCCACCGAACCGATCACCGCATCGAAGAAGGAACCGCGGCCATGCGTGCCCATCACGATGGCTTCGGCATTCACCGAACGCGCATAGGCCACGATGCGTTCCGGCGCAAAACCGTGCAGCGCATGCTGCTCGAACGGCACGCCGGCCGTCTTGAGGATCTCGCTGACACCCGCCATCGCCTTGTCACTGGCCTCCTTGTGCCAGTCGTCGATGGTTTCCTTGCTGACAAAGGCGCGCACCTGGCCGCTCACTTCCGGGGCCACATGCACGACATGCACGGTAAAGCCGGTCTGCAGCAGCTTGCCTTCGGCAACAAAGCGCGCCGCGGCATCGCTGAAGGCCGAGCCATCGGTGGCGAGCACGATATTGGTCATGACGGGAATCTCCTGGATTGGGGGCTGTCGTTGGGGATTGTCGGGACGAGCCAGGTTGAAGAACACCTCCTGACGCTGCCGCCGCGGGGCGCCGGCGCCATCTGAAACCATCATCGCAGCAAGTTTCCCGCTGTGACCCGATTTAGATCAAGTTGGTTCGGAAAACTACGATGCCACCACGGCCTCGCGTGCGATAACCGGCCGCATGGCAAATCCGTCAACCCGGCTGGCTGTTTCGGCCATTGCCGCCCAGGCGCCGTGGCGCGTAGCATGGCTCGCGAGCGCCGTGACAGGCCGGCAGGAGGCCGTACTGACGCGGCGCACTACATATCCCAGCCAGGCTGGCCCGGATCCCGACCTCGGACCCCGGCGCACGGCAACCGGAGACAAGCAAATGAGTGAGCATGGCAAGCTGCTGCCCCTGCGCGGCATCAAGGTGGTGGAATTTGAAGGCATCGGCCCCGGCCCGCTGTGCGGGGCCATGCTGGCGGGCCTCGGCGCCGAGGTAACGCTGGTGACCCGCCCGGTCGCCCCTGACGCGCGCCGCATCTTGCGCGGCCAGGCCGTGCCGCCGGAGATGGAGCTGGAGCACGGCAAGCAGGTGGTGCAGCTGAACCTGAAGGCGCCCGATGGCGTCGCCGCGGCGCTCGACCTCGTGGCAGGCGCCGATGCGCTGATCGAAGGGCTGCGCCCCGGCGCGATGGAGCGGCTCGGCCTGGGCCCCAAGGCCTGCCATGCCCGCAATCCGCGCCTGGTGTACGGCCGCATGACCGGCTGGGGGCAGAGCGGCCCGCTGGCGCAGAGCGCCGGTCATGACCTGAACTACATCGCGCTGACCGGCCTGCTGTCGATGGCCGCGCGCGACGATGCGCTGCCGATGGTGCCGCCGACCGTGATGGGCGACGCCACCGGCGCGCTCGGGCTGGCCTTCGGCCTGACCAGCGCCATCCTGAGCGCGCGTGCCAGCGGCCAGGGCTGCGTGGTCGATGCGGCGATCACCGACATCGTTGCCATGCTCGGCTCGCTGGTGCAGGTATCGCGGGCCGCCGGCACGCTCGGCGGACCCCAGCCCAGCCCGTTCCACGACTCGCCGTTCTATGACGTCTACCGCTGCGCCGACGGCCGCGCCATCACGCTGGGCGCACTCGAGCCGCAGTTCTACCGCGAACTGCTCGAACGGCTGGAACTGACCGACGTCGATCCCGCCACGCAATACGACCGCGCCCAGTGGCCCGCCCTGAAGGCGCGCATCGCCGCGTGCATCGCCGCCCAGCCGAGCAAGCACTGGGAGGCATTGCTGGGCGGCACCGATGTCTGCTTCGCGCGCGTGCTGACTCTGGAAGAGGCCGCCTGCCATCCGCACAACCAGGCGCGCGGCACCTACCGGATGTTCCGGCAGGGCGAGCGCGAGGTGCCACGCTCGGCGCCGGCGCCGCGCTTCCTGCCCGCCGGCACGGAGTGAGCGGCCGGTTCGGCTAAGATCTGTCACCACCTGATACCGGAGACAGATGCCATGGCCGAACCCAGCCAGAATGCCGACTACACGCCCACCCCCGCGTTCGCCACCGGCCTCGAAGTCCGCACCGAGGTCCTTGGCCCGACGCACGTGCAGCGCGCGCTCGATGCCGCCGCACAGCAGGGCGACACCAGCCTGCAGCAGCTGGTCACCGAGTTTGCATGGGGCACGGTGTGGACCCGCGAAGGGCTGGATCGCAAGCAGCGCAGCCTGGCCACGGTATCGATGCTGATCGCGCTGAACCGGCCGCAGGAACTGGCCGGCCACCTGCGCGGCGCGCTGGCCAACGGCGTCACGCCCGAGGAACTGCGCGAACTGATGGTGCACAGCGCCGTCTACTGCGGTTTCCCTGCGGCGCTGGACGCCAGCCGCAAACTGACTGAAGTGCTGGACGCCGCCAGGTCCTGACGCGCAGGCCGGCCCGGCTACGCCTGGCTGTGCACCCCTGCGGAATTGCCCGGCCGCCGCGCAGATTCTGCTGCTCCCGCGCAGCGAGTATTCCGCGCTTCAGCACGCAGCATGGCCCTTAATCTTGGCAGTTCCCCCAAGCTGTCAAGGAGTTCCAATTGCAACACGCGTTGATCGTCGACGAGCCTTCCCGGTTCCGCACTACGCTGTCCGGTCAACTGGCGGCGGCCTTGGAGGCCGCCGAAGTGCTGGAAGCCGACGGCGTGCGCGATGCGTTCCGGCTGGTGCGCGATCACCGCCCCGGGCTGGTGCTGGTCGATGTCGAGTATTTCGGCAATCCCGGCGTCGATTTCGTCCGGCGCGTGTCGGCAACCTTTCCCACGGTACATGTGCTGGTGCTGTCCTGCACCGACGCCACCGCCGCCCCGGTGCGGGCGCTGCGCGCCGGCGCGCACGGCTTCGTGGTCAAGCATCGCGGCGTGCCCGAGGTGCTGCAGGCCGCGCGCGGCGTGCTGAGCGGCTACCTGGTGTTCCCCATGTACACGCTGGAAGCCGCGCGCCAGCTCGGCGAAGCGCTCGACTCCGGCATCCCGCGGCTCAGCAATCGCGAAATCACCATCCTGCAGTACCTGGCGCGCGGTCATTCCAACAAGGCGATTGCCGCGGAGCTGCTGATCAGCAGCAAGACGGTCAGCACGCACAAGGCCAACATCATGGCCAAGCTCAATGTCGGCTCGCTGGTGGAGATGGTCGACTATGCGCGTCGCCACCAGCTGGTGTGGTGAACGGCTGCATCAGCGCGTGCACGGTGCATCGCTGGCCACCATTGCCGCCGCCTGGTTGCCAGGCTTGCCGAGGTCATAGTGCAGCGTGCAGGCATCGCCACTGGCCTGGCTCCACCGTGCCGTCAGCGTGCCGGCGTCCGTTGCCAGCCCGCGTACTAGCACGCGGCCTGCCTGCGCCACGGTCCCGACCGGCTTGCCGTCTGCACTGAACACTTCGGCGCCGAACGGCACTGGCGCGCCATCCGGCAGGCGCGTGCGCAGGATTGCCGCGCGGCCGGGATTCTCGGTTTCGAAGCGCACCCGCACCACCGCGCCCGCGGTGGGCGCGATCCGCTGCTGCGTCGACTTGAGAGTGACTTCCAGCGGCAGGCCCTGCGGATCGAGCTCGATTTCGTTCCGCGCGAACGGCACCAGGTTCGAGACCACGGCATGGCCCCACGGGTCGACACGCAGCCCGGCGCCGTTGGCCAGGCGCGCGCCTGCGGCGTCTTTGGCCTCGACCACAGCGACGGTATCGCCAAGGGACGGCGAGAACGCCACGCCATCCGCGTAGGCCACGATGCCGCCGGAAATGCCCGCGCCGGCCTGCGTATATGCGGTACTCCTGGACGCGTTGGCGGTCATCGTCGCAAACGGCGAGATATAGGAGACGCTGCCACCGATACTGTTGGCGCTGCCGGACCCGCCGCCGGTATGTCCAGCATTGAGGGCATAGCTGAAGGCATTGTCGCTGCCGAGCGTGCCGGTCACGGTCTCCTGTGCCGTGAAGGAACCGTCGGAGCCGCGCTGGACGCTGGTCAGCGAGTAGGGTGCCCGTGGCGACTTGCCCAGCGGCAGGCCGACGGTCAGCATCACGCGCGTGTCCCACTTGCTCGTGGCGACATTCAGTTGCCGCGACGCCGACACCCCATAGGCGATGGCGCGGTAAGTATTGTTGTAGCCGGCCTGGAACTGGCTGACGGTGCTGCCGCCCTGCCAGTAGCTCTGCACCGAGCCGGTCAGGTAGAAGTTGCCATAGCCGGCCGGCAGGGCCTGGTTGATGCTCAGCTGCAGCTTGCCGCGCGCGGTGGGCAGGCTTGGCAGCCGTCCCGCCTGGTCCAGCGCGAGCCAGGACATGGCATCGGCGAGGCCGAGGTAGCCCCGGCTGGAGTAGCGGTATGCCGCAACCGAGAAATTGGTATTGGTTGGTGCAACCAGCTTGCTGTAGCTCAGCCGCACGCTCTGGCCGCTGCGGTCCGGTTGACCCTGCAGCCGCGTGCTGGCATGCGTAATGTCGGCGCCAAAGGCACCCAGGTCGGTATTCAGCGCGGCACCCGCGGCGATTGCCCCATAGCCTTGCGCGGCCACAAAGCCGCCGTAGCCGGTAACGGTGTTGCTGAAACCGTGCAGGTAAGTGCCCTGCAGCAGCAGCGTCGAGCCTTGCAGTACCGTGTTGCGGTACTGGCCCGCGGTGACGCTGTAGCGGCTCTGGCCGGCGCGCAAGGCGTTCACCGCGGCGGCGTAGGGCATCGTCGATACGTGCACGCTGCCGTCCGCCTCGGTAACCACGACTTCGATGTCGCCGCCGTAGCCGGTGGGGTACAGGTCATCGATCTCGAACGGCCCGGGTGCCACCGTGGTTTCGTAGAGGATGTTGCCTTGCTGGCGGACTTGCACGCGGGCATTGCTGCGCGCGATACCGCGCACGATCGGGGCATAGCCGCGCAGCGATTCGGGATACATCCGCTCGTCGCTGGCCAGGCGCACGCCGCGAAAGCCGATGCTGTCGAACAGCGTGCCGTCGGTAAACGCATCGCCGATTACCAACTGGCTTTTCCAGGGCGCAATGGCGCGCTGCAGGTTGGTGAGTACGCTCTGGTAGCGCGTGCCCTGCCGTTCATCGTGGTTCAGGCTGCCCTGGTGGCTGAAGCGCCATGGTCCCAGGTTGAGGCCGGCGTTCAAGCCCACATAGGCCTGCGTGGTCGACAGGCTGGATGCGTCGGAGTGATAGACGTTGGCGTTGTACTGCAAGCGCGCCGCCGGAACACCGTTGTCCCAGTTCTCGGGGCTGACGTAACCACGTGCGCGGCGCACCATCGCGGCCTGCGGCACGCTGATGTCGAGCCGCTGCTCGCCGTTGTCGAAGCTCGCGGTGGCATCGGCGATCAGCGCTGGCAGCGGCTGGCAGCCGTCGCCGTCCAGCGATGCGGCGGCCGTCAGCCTGGCCAGGTCGACGCCGATGCGCTCCAGCAGGCTGCGATCGAAGCACGGCACCGCCGGGGCGGCGGGGTCGCCGGACTGGCGCAGCTCCACGCCGGCGCGACCCAGCCAGATTTCGTTGACATACAACTCGGCACGGTAGTGGCCGGGCAGCGCCGGATTGCCCTTGCTGAAGCGGCTCAGGTCCGCAACGCCGCCCGCCGTACCCTGCAGGAAGGTATCGCTGAACTCCACGTCCTGCGCGGAGCGGACAGGCATCGGGCCGACGTCGGGTTGCCCGGCTGCGCCTGCGTTGCTGGCGAACAAGGTCAGCAACACGGCATAAAGCGGGCGCAGGCGAAACGGGACGTGACGGGGAGAGAGTGTCAGCATGGGACCGGCGTGTCGACGATGGCCGCACGCAGGCATCGGCAGCCGGCGGCTGCCGAAGGGCGTAACGGACCGTGGGTTGAAGAGTGAAGAGGGCTAGCGAGAGCCGGAGGCGTTCAGCGGCGCGCCGAATTTGTCTCTGCCGCCGAAGTCGTTGATGCAGTGCACACGCACCGTGGCGCCGGCAGGGTTGCGGACTTCGCTGTCCAGGTGGAAGGTTGCAGTGGCGCCAGGCGCAATCATGTCCGGGTCTGTCGCCTTGGCAAGGTGCTCGCCGGCAATGACCTCGACGCTGACCGGCGACACATGGTATGGCGTTGGGTTATGCGCCAGCAGCACGGGTTTGCCGTCGCGGCTGCCAAGTTCCCAGCGCAACGCAGCCGGCGCCTCCGTGGCGCTGCCCGGCAGGCCGGCGGGGCGGAAGAACAGCTTGAAGCGCGAACGGAGTGCCATTTGCAGCGAGTTGACGCCAGCTTCATCGGCGGACGGCTTCGGCGGGATTTCAAGCACGTTGAGCCAGAACAGCGACTCCTTGTCTTGCGGCAGCGGCTCGCCGGTATAGAGAATGCGTAGCGTCTGGCCCTTGCCCGGGTCGATGCGCGCGATCGGCGGGGTGATCGTGAAGGGCACTTCGATCGAGGTCGGCGTCGGGGTCGCCGTCCCGGCATCGACCCACGCCTGGGTGAGCGCGGGCGATTGCCCTTCGTTGGTCAGTTTTAGCGTGACTTCCTTGTCCGCGGCGCGGTAGACCACGCGCGTGCCGCCGACGATGACGGAGGCGTTGGCGGGCAACGCGCACGACAGCGCCAGCGCGGCTATGGGGGCGGCCAGCAAGTTTCGCAGGGATATGTACAGCATGTTGAGGCCGTAAAACAGAGCTTGAAGAATCAGTCGTCGGCAGGACCGGCAAGCACAGCAGGGGGAAACGAGGCGGCACGCGCCGCCAACATGGCGCGTGCCTACGCACCGGACTGCGCCACATGTGCGCCAGGTCCGGAATCGGATTTGCCCTTCAGGGAAATCTCAGGAACGCGCTGGCGTCACGGATACGCGATGGTGTACATCACGCTGGAATTGGCCGCGCCCGAGGTGGCCTGGCCGGTGGCAACGTATTCGGCAAAGTAGGACAGGGTGGCCGTGCCGCCGGTCAGCTGCATGGGCAGCGAGTTCTGGGCGCTGTCCGCAAAGCCGGCCTTGATCTGGGAGAAGTCGGCATTGAGCAGCCCGATCTGCACATTGCTTGCCGTGCCGGTGCCGCTGTTGATCACCAGGTTGCCGGTGCTGGCGTCGGTGGTCGGTCCCGGTTCGAAGTAGGTATGGACCGCGCCGGTATCCGCATCGCAGCTCAGTGCAATGGTGAAGGGGGTGCGGCCGGCGCGCGCACCAGCGGTGTTCAGCGTCTTTGCCGACACGGTCGGCAGCGTGACGGTGAACGACTTTGAGCCGGTGCCGTTGCCATTGATCTCGCACGAGGTGGGGGAGATGTTGCCGTTGAAGGTAATGGTGCCGTCGGCGGCATGCGCGGATTGCGACGCGAAGACGATGCCGGCGGCAATTACCACCGGTGCAAATGCGAATTTCATGTTGGGTCTCTTGGTTGTGGAAGACGTGCCCGCACGATTGCCGTGGCACGCAAGTGTTCCAAGGCAGCGGCTGCATCCGGACATCGGAATTGCCTTGTGAACGGGGCCCAGTGTAGGAATATGGCGATACGCCCACCGTGTGAAACTTCCGAGCAAGCTGCGTGAATCGGCCGAATTTGCCTGGTGACCTTGCCGGACCCGTGACTTGCGTTGTTCGATGTGGTCTGGCGGTCGCGAAGCGGCCCGCTGTGCGGTCCTGACGCCGCTTCCCCAACACGGGTAGACTGTGGGCGTGTGCCACGAAACGAGCCCATCCCCACGATGCCTTCGTTCCCGACAGCCGCCATGCGCCTGACCGGCGCCAGTCTTGCCGCAGGCAAGGCTGCTCTCCTTGCGCTTTGCCTGGCCGCGCGTCACGTCAGCGGCCACCGTCCCGGCAAAATGAAGCTAGCGCTCGCCGCACTGTTGCTGGCGGGCGCCGCCGGAGCCCCGGTCCTGGCCCAGGCGCCTCAGACGACCCAGACTCCACCAGCGCCACCAGCGCCACCAGCGTCGGCGCCACAAGCCGCTCCGGCACCTGAGGGACCACTATGGTTCGCCCAGGGCAGGCCCGTACCGGAAGCCAGGCAGGCGGTCGACGCGCTGTCCAACGCGGCTGCGGATGGACTCGATCCGGGCGACTACGATGCCGAGGCGCTGCGTCAGGCAGTGCACCAGGCGGCCACCGGGCCGGTGCTCGCAACGGATGCCGCCGCCCGTCTTGGCGCCGCGCTGACCGCCGCGATGGAGCGCATGCTGGCCGACCTGCACGGCGGCCGTATCAATCCCCGTGCGGTCCGCGCCGATTTCGCGCCACAGGAAGAACGCCCGTATGACGCCGCCACGGTGCTGCGCGAGGCGGTCGCGCAACACCGCCTGCCGGACGCGGTGCGCCAGGCCGCGCCCACTTTCCCCCTGTATGGCACGCTGCGCGAGGCATTGGCCCGCTACCGCGAGATCGCCGCGCTGCCGGTCTGGGCGCAGCCGCTGCCGGCGCTGCCCGCGGGCAAGCTGACGCCGGGGCAGCCGTGGGCGGGCACTGCGGCGCTGACGGCGCGCCTGGTGGCACTGGGCGACCTGCCGGCCGGCACGAAGCCGCCGGCGCGCTATGAAGGCGCACTCGTCAATGGCGTCAAAGCGTTCCAGTCGCGGCACGGGCTCCAGGCCGACGGCGTGATCGGCACCGGGACGCTGGCGCAACTTAATCTGCCCATGGCCAGCCGGGTGCGGCAGATCGAACTGACCATGGAGCGGATGCGCTGGACCCCGCTCGATGGCCCGCGCATGATCGTGGTCAACGTGCCGGAGTTCATGCTGCGCGCCTACGAGATCCGCGACGGCAAGCTCGACATCAAGCTGGAGATGAAGGTGATCGTCGGCAAGGCGCTGGACACGCGCACGCCGTTGTTCGAGGAAGATATGCGCTACATCGAGTTCAGCCCGTACTGGAACGTGCCGCCGTCGATCGCCAAGCGCGAGACGGTGCCCCGGCTGCAACGCGATCCGGCGTATTTCAACCAGCAGGGCTTCGAGTTCGTGACCGGCGACGGCAAGGCCGTGACCACGCTGTCCGAGGACAACCTGGAAGCCGTGCTCAATGGCCGCATGCGCATCCGGCAGCGCCCCGGCCCCATGAACGCGCTGGGCGACATCAAGTTCATGTTCCCCAACAACGAAAACATCTACCTGCACCACACCCCGACGCCGCAGCTGTTCAAGCGCGACCGGCGCGACTTCAGCCACGGCTGCATCCGCGTGGAATCCCCAGTGGCACTGGCTCAGTTCGTGCTGCAGGATATGCCTGACTGGAACGAGGCGCGTATCCGCGAGGCGATGGCGCGCGGGAAGTCGAACACGGTGCGGCTGCAGCAACCGCTGCCGGTGGTGCTGGCCTATGGCACGGTCATCGCCCGGGCCGATGGTCGTGTATCCTTCCTGCCTGACATCTACGGTCACGACAAACTGCTGGACAAGGCGCTGCGGCAACGCACCGGGCGCCCCTCGCCGCCAGCCATCGCGCGCGCTGCTGCCAGGCAGTGAGGCGCGCCCAGCACAAGCAGAGGAAGTACCATGAATGATGCGACGCGCAAGGCACGCCGCCGCTTTCTACATACCACCGGAGGCCTGGCGCTGGCTGCCGGACTGATGCCCCTGGCGCCGCGCCAGGCGCTTGCCAGCCTGCCCGATGCGCGCACGCTGGCCTTTGACCACACTCATACGGGTGAGCGCATCAAGCTCGTCTATGCCGTGGGCGACAGTTTTGTGCCCGAGGCACTTACTTCGCTCAATGGTTTCCTGCGCGACCATTATTCGGGCCAGGTTGGAGTGATCGATCCGCAGCTGTTCGACCTGCTGTACCAGCTGCGCCGAGAACTCGGTACCAACGAACCGTTCCAGGTCATCTCGGGCTATCGCAGTCCGGCCACAAATTCGCGCCTGCGAACCTCGCGTGGCGGCGGGGTCGCCAGGCACAGCCTCCACATGGACGGCAAGGCCATCGACATCCGCGTCGCCGGCGTGCCGCTCGGTGACCTGCGCGATGCCGCGAAGACGTTGAAGGGCGGGGGTGTCGGTTTTTACCAGGGCGAGCAATTCGTACACCTGGATACGGGCCGGGTACGCTACTGGTAACCCCCCGGCAGGTCGTCACCGCCGGCGACTGATTAGTTGACCGGGCACGTCGATGCCCCTGGCGGCGGCCTTGAACAGGCCGTCGCAGCGCCAGCAACTCCTCCCCCTTAGCACTGCCGCAAGACGAGCCGCAGGTCGCCAATGATCTGCTGCGGTCCCCAGCGTCCCTCATGCGCCGATTCACATTCAACTAAGTGATATATATGAGTTAGTTGACATGGATCTTTAGCTTGCCTAAGATGGTTTCACAGACAACCCGCACAACCGACCCACAGAGGAGACAACGATGATTCACGTAGTGCTGCACGACGCCAAGGACACCGTGGCGGTGGCCGTGGTGGAAGGGATCCAGGCTGGCACCAGGCTGAACGCCTGGATCATGGATGAGGACAAGATCGTGACCGTGACCGCGCTGCAGCCGATCCCCATCGGCCACAAGGTAGCGCTGTGCGACATGGATCCCGATGACACCGTCTACAAGTACGGCATCGACATCGGCAAGGTGGTGGCGCCGATCAAGGCGGGCGAACACGCCCACGTCCACAACATCAAGACCAAGCGCTGGTAAGCCACGCCCCGTCCGCCACTCATCTCCCCACTCATACCCGAGACCCAAGCCATGTCCGTGATCGATCAAAACACCACCTTCTGGGGCTACCGCCGCGACAACGGCCGCGTCGGCGTGCGCAACCACGTCATCATCCTGCCGCTGGACGACCTGTCCAACGCCGCCGCCGAGGCGGTTGCCGTCGCCATCAAGGGCACCATGGCGATTCCCCACCCGTATGGCCGCCTGCAGTTCGGGCCGGACCTGGACCTGCACTTCCGCACGCTGATCGGCGCGGGCAGCAACCCCAATGTCGCCGCCGTGGTGGTGATCGGCATCGAGGACGGCTGGACCAAGAAGGTGGTCGACGGCATCGCCAAGACCGGCAAGCCGGTGGTCGGCTTCGGCATCGAGGGCCATGGCGACCACGACACCATCATGCGGGCGTCGAAGGCGGCGAAGGAGTACGTGCAGTACGCCACCGCGCTGCACCGGGTGGAATGCCCGATCAGCGAGCTTTGGGTGTCGACCAAGTGCGGCGAGTCGGATACCACGTCCGGCTGCGGCGCCAACCCGACCGTCGGCAATGCCTTCGACAAGCTGCACCCGCTCGGCACCACGCTGGTCTTCGGCGAGACCTCCGAGCTGACCGGCGGCGAACATATCGTGGCGGCGCGCTGCGCCAACGACGAAGTACGCCACCAGTTCATGGCCATGTTCGAGCGCTACCAGGGCATGATCGACCGCTGGAAGACCTCGGACCTGTCGGAGTCGCAGCCGACCAAGGGCAATATCGCCGGCGGCCTCACCACGATCGAGGAGAAGGCGCTGGGCAATATCCAGAAGATCGGCAAGAAGTGCACGGTCGACGGCGTGCTCGACAAGGCCGAGGAGCCGACTCACCCGGGCCTGTGGTTCATGGATTCGTCGTCGGCCGCGGCGGAGATGGTCACGCTGTGCGCCGCCGCCGGCTATGTGGTGCATTTCTTCCCGACCGGGCAGGGCAACGTGATCGGCAACCCGATCGTGCCGGTGATCAAGCTGTGTGCCAACCCGCGCACGGTGCGGCTGATGAGCGAGCATATGGATGTCGATTGCTCGGGCCTGCTGCAGCGCGAGCTGACGCTGGACCAGGCCGGCGACAAGCTGCTCGAGTGCATGCTGGCCACGGTCAACGGGCGCTGGACCGCGGCTGAGGCGCTCGGCCACCGCGAGTTCGTGCTGACCCGCATCCACGAGTCGGCATGATGAAGCGCATCTGCATCAGCGAGTTCATGGACGATGCCGCGGTGCAGGCGCTGCGCGCGGGCTTCGACCTGCGGTACGAGCCGGGCTGGGTCGACCGCCGCGCCGAACTGCTCGATGCGCTGCCCGGCGCGCAGGCGTTGATCGTGCGCAACCGCACGCAGGTCGACGCGGCGCTGCTGGCCGGTGCGCCGTCGCTGCGCGTGGTCGGGCGGCTCGGGGTTGGGCTCGACAATATCGATGTCGAGGCCTGCCGCGAGCGCGGCATCCGCGTGATCCCCGCGGCCGGGGCTAACGCGCGCTCGGTGGCCGAGTACGTGGTCACCACCGCGGCGCTGCTGCTGCGCGGCGCCTACGGCAGCAGCGCGCAAGTGGCCGCGGGGCAGTGGCCGCGCGCACGCCTGTCGGAGGGCAGGGAGGCACTGGGCAAGACGCTGGGGCTGGTGGGCTTCGGCGACATCGGCAGGCAGGCCGCCGCGCTGGCGCAGGCGTTCGGCATGCAGGTGGCGGCATTCGATCCGATGCTGGCCGCGGACGACCCGGTATGGGCCCGCACCGGCGTGCGCAGTGTCGCGCTCGACACGCTGCTGGCGCAGTCCGACGCGGTCAGCCTGCATGTGCCGCTCGTCGCCGCCACGCGGCACCTGCTCGACGCGCAGCGGATCGCCGGCATGAAGCGTGGCGCGGTGCTGATCAACACTGCCCGCGGCGGCGTGGTCGACGAGGCCGCGCTGGCGCAGGCGCTGCGCGACGGACATCTCGGTGGCGCCGCGCTTGACGTCTTCGAGCACGAGCCCTTGCCCGCAGGCAGCGTGCTCGCCGACGTGCCCAACCTGATCCTGACGCCGCATATCGGCGGCGTGACGCAGGAGGCCAATGCACGGGTATCGATGATGATCGCGCAACAAGTGCGGCAGACGCTGGAGGACATGACATGACCCGGGTGCCGATGACGCAAGTGGAGCGGATCGCCAACGCCGCGCTTCGGCGTGCGGGCGCGAGCCAGCTGCAGGCCGACGCAACGGCCGCGGCGCTGGTGCGTGCCGATGCGGCGGGGCTGGCGTCGCACGGTGTATCGCGGGTACCCATGTATGTGGCGCACCTGCGCGCGGATCGTGTCGACGGCCGCGCGACGCCCACGGTGCGGCGCGCACGCGCCAGCGCGGCGCTGGTCGATGCGGGGTGCGGCTTCGCCTTCCCGGCATGCGACCTGGCGATTGCCGAGGCAATGGGCCGGGCCTATGAGACCGGTGTCGGTGTCGCGGCAGTCACCAATAGCTACCACTTCGGCGCGGCCGCGCTGCCGCTCGATCCGGTGGCGCGCGCGGGCATGGTGGGCATCGCCATGGGCAACTCGCCCGCAGCAATGCCTGCCTGGGGAGGACGGCGCCCGCTGTTCGGCACCAATCCCATTGCCGCGGTGTTTCCGCGCCGGGGCCACGCGCCGATCGTGATCGACCTGTCGTTGTCCGAAGTCGCACGCGGCAAGATCATGGTGGCGGCGAAGCAGGGCAAGCCGATTCCCCTGGGTTGGGCTTTGGACGAAGCCGGCCAGCCGACGACCGATGCGCAGGCCGCGTTGCGCGGCTCGATGCTGCCCGCCGGCGGCGTCAAGGGCGCGATGCTGGCGTTGATGGTCGAGCTGCTGGTGACCTCGCTGGCAGGTGCCAGCTTCGGCGCCGAAGCGGATTCCTTTTTCACGGACGCCGGCAACCGGCCGCGCATCGGCCAGCTCTTCATAGCGCTGGACCCGGGCGCGTTCGCGGGCTCCGACGCCTATGACGGACGTGTCGAAGCCCTGTTGCAGGCAATGCTGGATGACGAGGGCACGCGCCTGCCAGGCGCGCGGCGCGATGCCGCGCAGGCCGACGCGCAGGCCCATGGCATAGACATCCCCGAGGCCCTGCTAAGTGAGCTGCGCGAACTGGCGGGCGAACTGGCGGAAGAGGTGCAGGAGGGCAAGGCCTAGCGTTTTCGATTCGATTCCCACCACGAAACCGGACCCGGCAAAGAACGGGCCAGCGACCACAAAACGGAGACACACCATGTATCGAGGTTTGATTCGCACCGCGCTCAGGTATGGGGCCGGCGCGCTTGTCGCGTTGTCCGCAGTATCCACGCTCACCGGACTGGCTTCGGCGCCGGCCGCCGCACAGGGCACGGCGCAGGCGTCGGTGCCCGCCCATGACTATCCCGGCAAGCCGATCCGCTACGTGGTGCCGTTCGCGGCCGGTGGCCTGACGGACATCATGGCGCGGCTGGTCGGGCACCAGCTCGCGGAAGAGTGGAAGCGGCCCGTGGTGGTCGACAACAAGCCCGGCGGCAACGCGAACATCGGCGCCGACCAGGTCGCGAAGGCACCCGCCGACGGCTATACCTGGCTCGCGGTCACGCTGACGCATGCCTCCAATGTGACGCTGTTCCCCAAGCTGCCGTTCAGCATGCAGAAAGACCTGGTGCCGGTAGCGCGCATCGCCTCGTCGCCGATGCTGGTGGTGGTGCCGGCCAGTTCTCCGGTCAAGTCGCTGAAGGACCTGGACGCCGCGGCGCAGAAGGGCAAGCTCAATGCCGGCTCCAGCGGCAACGGTACGCCGCCGCACCTGACGCTGGCGCTGTTCGAAAGCCTGACCGGCGCCAACCTGACCCATGTGCCGTACAAGGGCGGGGCGCCTTCGATGACCGACCTGATCGGCGGCCAGATCGATGTGGTGTTCTCCAATTTTCCGGAGTCGCTGGCCTATGTGAAGGGCGGCAAGCTGCGCGCGCTGGCGGTGACCACGCGTGAACGGCATCCGCTGCTGCCCGACGTGCCGACCGTGGCCGAGGCGGGCTATCCCGACCTGATCGTCGAGAACTGGACCGGCCTGATGATGCCGGCGGGGACGCCCAGGCCGATCGTCGACAAGGTTGCCGCGTCGGTGGCGCGCATGCTGCAGTCCGACGCGATGCGCGAGCGCATTGTGGCGGCCGGCTTCAGCCCGGCGCCGCAGACCAGCGGCCCCTTCGCCGAATACTTCAACGGCGAGGTGACGCGATGGGCAAGGCTGATCGAAGAGAAACACATCCGCGCCGAATAGCACCGGCTGGCCGCGACAGCGCCGATAGGCACAAGATGGCCTCCGGTATGATCTGGCTTATCTAGATGAATCGGCCTGTGCACAGCCGTCAAGGCGGCGCGGGCCAGCGAACAGGGATTTCAACGTGGGTGCCAGATTTGATGCCGCCAGTGCGATCGGCGGCGTCCTGTACAAGGACGTCAAGCAGGCCATTCTCTCCGCGCTGGCGGAGGGCGAGTGGAAGCCGGGAGAAGCCATTCCGTCCGAGCGCAAGCTGATCGAGCGCTTTGGCGTGTCGATCGGCACGCTGCGCAAGGCGATCGACGAACTGGTGGCCGAAGGCATTATGATCCGGCACCAGGGACGCGGCACCTTCGTCGCCACGCACCGGCAGGAGGATCACTTCTTCCGCTTCTTCCGTATCGTGCGCCAGGATGGCCATCGCGAATATCCGACCGTACGCCTGGCCAGGTTCCGGCGCGCGAAGGCCGACAAGGACGAGGCGGCCGCCCTGGGGCTGGCCGTCGGTGAACCCGTGTTCCGCTTCGCCAACGTCCTGTCGCTGGAAGGCACGCCGATGATGATCGATGCCATCACCGTGCCGGAAGAGCGCTTCAAGGGCCTGACGGAGAAGCAATTGCGCGAGCGGCCCAATACGCTCTACAACTTCTACCAGGATAGCTTCGGCATCAATATCATCCGCACCGAAGAGCGGCTGCGCTCCGCGCTGGCGGACGAAGATGACCACCAGCTGCTGGGCGTTGCCGTGGGCAGTCCGTTGCTGAAGATCCTGCGCGTGGCCTCGTCCTACCACGACGAGCGGATCGAGTACCGCGTGTCGCGGCTCGATACCAGCCGGCATGAGTTCCTGTTGACGCAGCCGTAGGGCGTGACGCTTCCGGCATCGAGAGGTGCCGGCAGCGCGCCTGGCAATCCAAAGCAAAAAGCCGCGTTCTCTTGCGAGAACGCGGCTTTTCAAATAGATGGTGGCGAATCAGGGACTCGAACCCCGGACCTGCGGATTATGATTCCGTCGCTCTAACCGACTGAGCTAATTCGCCAACGAAGACTGAGATTATACAGGGGCTTTCGGCACTGTCAACACCCCCGTGCGAAGTTTTTTGCGGGACACCAGCACCCATGAAAAAACGGCAGGCCGGGCGGCCTGCCGTCGTGGTCACGGTTTCGTCCCGTCGACCGTTCAGTCGTGGGCGTAGATATCCACGTCCTTGGTTTCCCGCACGAACAGCGCACCGATCACGAAGGTGATGGCCGCGATGATGATCGGGTACCACAGGCCGTAGTAGATATTGCCGTTCTGGGCCACCAGCGCGAACGAGATGGTGGGCAGCAGGCCGCCGAACCAGCCGTTGCCGATATGGTAGGGCAGCGACATCGAGGTATAGCGGATGCGCGTCGGGAACAGCTCCACCAGCATGGCGGCGATCGGGCCGTAGACCATGGTCACGTAGATGACCAGGATGACCAGGATCACCAGCACCATGATCGTGTTCATCTGCGCCGGGTCGGCCTTGGCCGGGTAGCCGGCGGCGGACATCGCGCCGCTCACCTCCTTCTTGAACGCCGCGATCTGCGCCTTGCTGGCGTCGTCGAAGCTGTGGCCATTGGCCAGCTTGGCGTCGAAGGCCTTGATTTCCTTGTCGCCGATCTTGACCGTCGCCATCGTGCCGGCCGGGGCTTCCACCACCTCATAGCTGGCGGACGACTGGGCCAGGGTACGCTTGGCGATATCGCACGAGCTGCGGAAGTCGATCTCGCGGGCGATCGGGCTGCCCTGGAACGAGCACTGCTTCGGATCCGCGGTCACCACGATCTGAGCGGTCTGCTGCGCGCGCTCCAGCGCCGGGTTGGCGTAGTGGGTCAGCGCCTTGAACAGCGGGAAATAGGTCAGCACGGCCAGCGCGCAGCCCGCCATGATGATCCACTTGCGCCCGATCTTGTCCGACAGCGAGCCGAAGAAGATGAAGAACGGCGTGCCGATCACCAGGGCGCCGGCGATCAGCAGGTTGGCCGTCTTGGCATCGACCTTGAGCACCTGCGTCAGGAAGAACAGCGCGTAGAACTGGCCGGTGTACCAGACCACGGCCTGGCCGGCGGTCAGGCCGAGCAGGGCCAGGATCACGATCTTCAGGTTGCGCCACTGCGCGAAGGACTCGGTCAGCGGGGCCTTGGAGGTCTTGCCCTCGGCCTTCATGCGCTGGAATGCCGGCGATTCATTCATCGACAGCCGGATGTACACCGACATCCCCAGCAGCAGGATCGACAGCAGGAACGGGATGCGCCAGCCCCAGACTTCAAAGTTCGGGCCGGTCAGCTCGCGGCACAGCAGGATCACGATCAGCGACAGGAACAGGCCGAGCGTGGCGGTGGTCTGGATCCACGAGGTGTAGGCGCCGCGCTTGCCGTGCGGCGCGTGCTCGGCCACGTAGGTGGCGGCACCGCCGTACTCGCCGCCGAGCGCCAGGCCCTGCAGCATGCGCAGCGCGATCAGGATCACCGGGGCCGCCCAGCCGATGGTGGCAAAGCCCGGCAGCAGGCCGACGATGAAGGTCGACAGGCCCATGATCAGGATGGTCACCAGGAAGGTGTACTTGCGCCCGATCATGTCGCCGAGGCGCCCGAACACCAGTGCGCCGAACGGCCGCACGATAAAGCCGGCGGCAAAGGCGAGCAGTGCGAAGATGAAGGCCGAGGTCGGATCCAGGCCGGCGAAGAACTGCTTGGCGATGATCGCTGCCAGCGAGCCGTACAGGTAAAAGTCGTACCACTCGAACACCGTGCCCAGCGACGAGGCAAGGATCACCTTGCGCTCCTCGCGTGTCATCGGTGCGTTTTGCGCACCCCCTCCGGGTACCGCAACGTTTTGCACGTTTGCCATCTTGTCTCCTCCGTCTGGAATGGATCTCGGGCAAGGCGCGGCAACATCGCGGAAAAGGCCCGTGCCGCTGGCCGGGAGCCTGAGTTGCAGAGGATTGTGGTTCGCGAAACTTACTGAGTTCTGACAGATTCCGGCGCGCAAGTGCCAAAAATGTCGGGGTATACGCTAGCCGTTTTCAAGGGCCGCGCATGCTGCGGTGCAGCCAGTTCTGGCGCCACACGGCACCACCTGGCATTGCCGCGCGGGCGCGCCGGCATATCGCTATGCAACATCGGAGCCCGGCCCGCGCAAGGCACCCTGCGAAGGCAGGGGGGCGGGTGCGACAGCTTCGTCGGAAGCTTCGTCGGCGCGGTTCATCCGCCAGGCGTACAGCGCGGCCATCAGCACGTAGACCACCAGTGCTCCCTGGGCCCCCACCCAGAACGAGAACGGCCAGCCGAAAAAGTCGAAGCGCAGTTCGCGCGCAAACCACGCCACCCCGAAGGTCACCACGAACCAGATCGCCAGCAGCCCAACGATCCAGCGCAGGTTGAGGTGCCAGGCCTGGCGCTGGCGGGCTTCGGCGAGGTCAGCGGCGGGAACGTCGTTCATCACGTCGGAGTTTCGGTTGGGCGGCGCAATGTCACGCGGAAATGCGCACCGGCCAGGCGCGGCGATTGCTGGTAGACGTGGTCTGAAATCTGCACGTCGCCGCCGTGCTGCTGTACGATCTCGCGCACGATGGCCAGGCCCAGCCCGCTGCCTTCGGTATTGGTGCCGAGCACGCGGTAGAAGCGCTCCATCACGCGTTCGCGATCGGCCGGCGCGATGCCCGGGCCGGTGTCTTCCACGTCGAGGTAGGCAAACGGCTCGAAGGCATCGGCGCTGACCCGCACCGTCGCATGCCCGCCGCGCGGCGTATAGCGGATGGCATTGTCGAGCAGGTTGTTGAGCATCTCCGTCAGCATCAGCCCGTTGCCCAGCACCGTGACCGGGTGGTCGGCGGCGTCCAGCCCCAGGTCGATGTCGCGCGCCCAGGCCTGCGGCAGCCAGTCCTTGACCACCTCGCGCGCCAGCGCGCACAGGTCCAGCTCGCCCATGCCGCCGGTGCCGGCCAGGTTTTCCATACGCGCCAGCGACAGCAGTTGCGTGACCAGGTGCGCGGTGCGCTCGGAGCTGCCGGCGATCTGTGCCAGCGAGCGCCGCAGCTCTTCCGGCGACTGCTCGCGCTGCGCCAGCTCGGCCTGCATGCGCAGCCCCGCCAGCGGTGTCTTCATCTGGTGCGCGGCATCGGCGATAAAGCGCTTCTGCGTCTGCACCGACTGGTCCAGCTGCGCCAGCAGGTCGTTGAACGATCCCACCAGCGGCGTGATCTCCTGCGGTGCGGCGCGTTCGTCGATGGGACTGGTGTCGCCGGGGTTGCGTGCGCGGATGCGCTGCTGGATCGCGGTCAGCGGCGCCAGCCCGCGCGAGAGCCCGAACCACACCAGCACCACCGCCAGCGGCAGGATCACGAACTGGGGCAGGATCACGCCCTTGATGATCTCGTTGGCCAGGCGCGCGCGCTTGTCGAGCGTCTCGGCCACCTGCACCAGCACCGGCTGGCTGCCGCTGACGTTGCGCAGGTCGACGTAGGTGTAGGCCACGCGCACATCGTTGCCGGCGATGCGGTCGTCGCGCAGCGACACCAGGCCGGCGTGGCCCTGGTCTTCTTCCGACGGCAGCGGCAGGTCGTGGTCGCCGGCGATGTACTCGCCGCGCTTGCCGACTACCTGGTAATAGATATTGTCGGTCTCGTCGGCGCGCAGGATCTCGCGCGCCGACAGCGGCAGCTGCAGCGTGACGCGGCCGTTGACCTCGCGCAGCTGCTGCGATAGCACGATGGCGCTGGCTTCCAGCGCCCGGTCGAACGGGCCGTTGGCGATCGACTTGGCCACCAGGTAGGTTACCGCGATGCTCATCGGCCACAGCAGCAGCAGTGGCGCCAGCATCCAGTCGAGGATCTCGCCGAACAGCGAGCGCGGCGCGGGCGTGGCGGTGCTTTCCTCCAGGTGAGGCAGTGCGTCGGCCAGTTCCTGGTCGGTGCCGGGCGTGCCAGGCGTGCCAGGTGTGGTATGGGAGGGTGGTGGCACGGCGCGGTGCGCGCGCCGCCAGGGCAGTTGCAGCAGGCTCATCTCGACGGTGGTCGCTCGGGTGCGGTCGTGCTCGCCTGCAAGGGCGGGGCTAAGGGGCGGGCCGCGTCAATGGTGGCGTCAATGGCGGCGTCAATGCTGCGCGGCCACGGCCGGCTGGAATTTTTCCAGGCAATAACCCAGGCCGCGAACCGTGGCGATGCGGATGCCGCCCACCTCGATCTTCTTGCGCAGGCGGTGCACGTAGACCTCGATGGCATTGTTGCTGACTTCCTCGCCCCACTCGCACAGGTGGTCGACCAGCTGTTCCTTGGACACCAGCCGGCCGCAGCGCGTCAGCAGGATCTCCAGCAGGCCGATCTCGCGCGCCGACAGGTCGAGCATCTGTTCGTTCAGGTAGGCGATGCGGCCGACCTGGTCGAAGGCCAGCGGCCCGTGCCGCATCAGCGTGGCGCCGCCGCCGGCGCCGCGGCGCACCAGTGCGCGCACGCGCGCTTCCAGTTCGGACAGCGCGAACGGCTTGGCCATGTAGTCGTCCGCACCCAGGTCCAGGCCCTTGACGCGTTCGTCGACGCTGTCGGCCGCGGTCAGGATCAGCACCGGCAGCATCGCGCCGCGGGCGCGCAGGCGCTTGAGCACCTCCAGGCCGGACATGCGCGGCAGTCCCAGGTCCAGGATCAGCAGGTCGAAGGTCTGGGTCGACAGGGCGGAGTCGGCACCGAGCCCGTCGGCAACATGGTCGACGGCATAGCCAGAGTGACGTAACGAGCGCGTCAGGCCATCGGCCAGCGTGTCGTCATCTTCGGCGATCAGAATACGCATGGTTGTCTCCACCTGGCCGGCATAGCCGGACGCCCGCGGAATGGGCGCGATGGGGCTTGCCAAGCATACTGTTTTTTTATACAGTACCCGCACATTCCGCTGGGGCCGCCCGGGATGCTTCCTGAGTGATGCTTCCGGAATGGCGGCCGCGCAGACAGCCGGGCCGGCGCCGGAGCCGGCAAAAGCCGGTGCCGCGCCACATGCGGCCTATTTATACACCATTTGATTCAAGGACGACCATGGACGACAAGAAGGCAGGTGCGGGCGTGAGCGCCGAGAAGCAGAAGGCGCTTGCCGCCGCGCTCTCCCAGATCGAGAAGCAGTTCGGCAAGGGCTCGATCATGCGCCTGGGCGACGGCGAGGTCGAGAAGGACATCCAGGTGGTCTCCACCGGTTCGCTCGGCCTGGACATCGCGCTTGGCGTCGGCGGCCTGCCGCGCGGCCGCGTGGTCGAGATCTATGGTCCGGAATCGTCGGGCAAGACCACGCTGACGCTGCAGGTCGTGGCCGAAATGCAGAAGCTGGGCGGCACCTGCGCCTTTATCGACGCCGAGCACGCGCTGGATGTCAGCTACGCCGGCAAGCTGGGCGTGAACGTCGGCGACCTGCTGATCTCGCAGCCGGACACCGGCGAGCAGGCGCTGGAAATCACCGACGCGCTGGTGCGCTCGGGCTCGATCGACCTGATCGTGATCGACTCGGTGGCGGCGCTGGTGCCCAAGGCCGAAATCGAAGGCGAAATGGGCGACTCGCTGCCCGGCCTGCAGGCCCGCCTGATGAGCCAGGCGCTGCGCAAGCTGACCGGCACCATCAAGCGCACCAACTGCCTGGTAATCTTCATCAACCAGATCCGCATGAAGATCGGCGTGATGTTCGGCTCGCCGGAAACCACCACCGGCGGCAATGCGCTGAAGTTCTACGCCTCGGTGCGCCTGGATATCCGCCGCATCGGCTCGATCAAGAAGGGCGACGACGTCATCGGCAACGAGACCAAGGTCAAGGTGGTCAAGAACAAGGTCTCGCCGCCGTTCCGCGAAGCCTTCTTCGACATCCTGTACGGCCAGGGCATTTCCCGCCAGGGCGAGATCATCGACCTGGGCGTGGACGCCAAGATCGTCGAGAAGTCGGGCGCGTGGTACAGCTACAACGGCGACAAGATCGGCCAGGGCAAGGACAACGCGCGCGAATACCTGCGCGAGAACCCGGACATCGCCGAAGAGATCGAGAACAAGGTGCGTGCCGCGCTGGGTGTGGCGCCGACCAACGTCGTGCCGGCCGAAGTGCTGGAAGACTGAGCGCCAGCCCGCCGCTGGAGCAACCGGAAGGGCCGGGGCATCGCCGATGCGCCGGCCTTTTTGTTTAGGCCCACGGTGGAAACTTCACGACCTCAATGGCCACGCGTCCCCCCCTGTCCCTGAAGGCCCGCGCCGTCGGCTACCTGTCGCGCCGCGAGCACAGCCGCGCCGAGCTGGCGCGCAAGCTGGCGCCCCATGCCGAATCGCCGGAACAGCTCGAGCAGTTGCTCGATGCGCTCGAGCGCGAGAACTGGCTGTCCAACCAGCGCTTTGCCGACAGCCTGGTCCATCGCCGCGGCGCCCGCTATGGCGCGGCCAGGGTGATGCAGGAAGCCAAGACCCACAAGCTGGACAGCGAACAGCTGGGCGAACTGCAGGAAAGGCTGCGCGCCACCGAGACCGAGCGCGCCCGCGAGGTCTGGCGCAAGCGTTTCGGCGTGCCGCCGGATACGCCGGAGGCACGTGCCAGGCAGATCCGATTCATGGTGGCGCGGGGATTCTCCCGGGCGGTGGTCAGCAAGATCATCCAGGGCGCTGACGAAGCGTACGGCGACGACGACTGAGCGTCTGTGTGCGGTAGTATCCGCATTCGTCGGTTCATTACCTGCACTGCAGTCAGGGTGTCATTGGCGCGCCGTTGCCCGACAATGCGGCGCGACAGTCGCCGCACAAGGATGTTCCCGGGCAAACCAGCGCGGCATGTTAAACTCCCCGGGTTATTCGGTGCTCCGGCGCCGCCGTTCCCAAGCCCCCAGTATTCCAGCCTGGCCATGCCTCTGTCCCAGCCCGTCAACCGCTCCTTGCGCCATCGCCGTGCCATTACGGCCGAGGCGTACCAGAGAGAGGACGGCCTGTGGGATGTCGAGGTGCGCCTGACCGACACCAAGCCCCGCGACATCGCACTTGCCGGCGACCGTATCCGCCCGGTAGGCCAGCCCCTGCACGACCTGTGGCTGCGCGTCACGATCAACGAGGACATGACGGTGCTGGATGCCGAGGCGTGCTCCGACTGGGTGCCGTACCCGTCGCAGTGCGACACCATCGGCCCGGCCTACCGCAAGCTGATCGGGCTGAACCTGCGCAAGGGCTTCCGCAAGGCCGTGCGCGAGCGCCTGGCCGGCATCAACGGCTGTTCCCACCTGACCGAAGCCGCCGGCGTGCTGCCCAGCACCGCGATCCAGGCGTTTGCCGGCGAAGTCATCAGTATCCGCGACAACGGCGAGGACGATCCGAATCCGGAGCCGCCCTATCAGTTGCACGGCTGCCACGCGCTGCGTTTCGACGGCGAGGTGGTTCGTGAGTTTTACCCGCGCTGGTATGGTCACCAGCCGACGCCCAAGGCAAGGGCCGAGGCCGCACCTGCCGTCGCAACCGCGCCTCGGGCGCCCGCCGTGGCCAATGGCGACCGCGGTGGTCAAGCCAACGACGACGGCAACGACGCTGTCCCGGCCGACAGGCCAACCGGCACTTCCGGCTGATTCTCAGGATCAGCCAACCAGACGAGAGAGTTCGTCTCCTTTTTCAGATTTCTCCCTTCTACCTTTTACGCCTACCCGAAAGGAAACACGCATGAATATCCATGAGTATCAAGGCAAGGAAATCCTGCGCAAATACAATGTGCCGGTTCCGCGCGGCATCCCCGCGTTCTCGGTTGACGAGGCCCTGAAGGCCGCAGAACAGCTCGGCGGCCCGGTGTGGGTTGTCAAGGCGCAGATTCATGCGGGTGGCCGCGGCAAGGGCGGCGGCGTCAAGGTTGCCAAGAGCATCGAAGACGTCAAGACCTATGCGTCGAACATCCTGGGCATGCAGCTGGTCACGCACCAGACTGGCCCGGAAGGCAAGAAGGTCAACCGCCTGCTGATCGAAGAAGGCGCCGACATCAAGAAGGAACTGTACGTTTCGCTGGTGGTGGACCGCGTTTCGCAGAAGATCGCGCTGATGGCGTCGAGCGAAGGCGGCATGGACATCGAAGAAGTCGCTGCCCACACCCCGGAAAAGATCCACACCCTGATCATCGAGCCGTCGACCGGCCTGACCGACGCTGACGCCGACGACATCGCCCGCAAGATCGGCGTGCCCGACGCGAGCGTGGCGCAAGCCCGCCAGGCCCTGCAAGGCCTGTACAAGGCGTTCTACGACACCGACGCCTCGCTGGCCGAAATCAACCCGCTGATCCTGACCGGCGACGGCAAGGTCATCGCGCTGGACGCCAAGTTCAACTTCGACTCGAACGCGCTGTTCCGTCACCCGGAAATCGTCGCCTACCGCGACCTGGATGAAGAAGACGCCAACGAAATCGAAGCCTCGAAGTTCGACCTGGCCTACATCTCGCTGGACGGCAACATCGGCTGCCTGGTGAACGGCGCCGGCCTGGCCATGGCCACCATGGACACCATCAAGCTGTTCGGCGGCGAGCCGGCCAACTTCCTCGACGTGGGCGGCGGTGCCACCACCGAGAAGGTGACCGAAGCCTTCAAGCTGATGCTGAGCAACAAGAACGTGCAGGCCATCCTGGTCAACATCTTCGGCGGCATCATGCGTTGCGACGTGATCGCCGAAGGCGTGATCTCCGCTTCCAAGGCCGTGCACCTGACGGTGCCGCTGGTCGTGCGCATGAAGGGCACCAACGAAGACCTCGGCAAGAAGATGCTGGCCGAGTCGGGCCTGCCCATCATCTCGGCCGACACGATGGAAGAAGCCGCCCAGAAGGTGGTGGCCGCTGCCGCTGGCAAGTAAGCCGTCGCACGAACGCAACCATACGCGAACGCGAGCGGTGCGCTGGCGCTCTATTGAGCTCCCGCGCGCGCCGCTCGTAGCCAAGCAAAGGATTACAGCATGTCGATTCTGATCAACAAAGACACCAAGGTCATCACCCAGGGCATCACCGGCAAGACCGGCCAGTTCCACACCCGTGGCTGCCGCGACTACGCCAACGGCAAGAACGCCTTCGTCGCAGGCGTGAACCCCAAGAAGGCCGGCGAAGACTTCGAAGGCATTCCCATCTACGCCAGCGTCAAGGACGCCAAGGCCCAGACCGGCGCAACCGTGTCGGTCATCTACGTGCCGCCCGCAGGCGCCGCTGCCGCGATCTGGGAAGCCGTTGACGCCGACCTGGACCTGGTGGTCTGCATTACCGAAGGCATCCCCGTGCGCGACATGATGGAAGTCAAGGACCGCATGCGCCGCGAGAACAAGAAGACCCTGCTGCTGGGGCCGAACTGCCCGGGCCTGATCACGCCGGACGAAATCAAGATCGGCATCATGCCGGGCCACATCCACAAGAAGGGCCGCATCGGCGTGGTGTCGCGCTCGGGCACCCTGACGTACGAAGCCGTGGGCCAGCTGACCGCGCTGGGCCTGGGCCAGTCGTCGGCTGTCGGCATCGGTGGCGACCCCATCAACGGCCTGAAGCACATCGACGTGATGAAGATGTTCAACGACGATCCGGAAACGGACGCCGTGGTCATGATCGGTGAGATCGGCGGTCCGGACGAAGCCAACGCGGCCAACTGGATCAAGGACAACATGAAGAAGCCGGTGGTTGGCTTCATCGCTGGCGTGACCGCGCCTCCGGGCAAGCGGATGGGCCACGCCGGCGCGCTGATCTCGGGCGGTGCCGACACCGCCCAGGCCAAGCTGGAAATCATGGAAGCCTGCGGTATCAAGGTGACCAAGAACCCGTCGGAGATGGGCCGCCTGCTGAAGGCGATGCTGTAAGGTCCTGCTTGCCGTTCCCGCTGTGGCGGGAATGACAGACTAGTGATGCCCCCGCCATCGGCGGGGGCATTGTTTTTGCGGCGGGTGATCCCGGCGCCGTGAAAGCCCCGAAAGATTACAGGATTGAAATGTAATCGAAAGGTTCGTGGGTTAAACAGTCATGCCTGCGCTTTCAGACATCCGAACACCCGTCGGATGACGGGGCGCGCCAGTACATAAAACCGCCACCACATAGAACTCGAGGAGCCTCCCAGTGGAACTGCTGTCTTCCACCACTTTCTGGATTGCGTTGGGATCGATCATCCTGACCAACATCGTCCTGTCCGGCGACAACGCGGTGGTGATCGCGCTCGCCTCGCGCAACCTGCCGCCCGCCCAGCAGAAGAAGGCCATCTTCTGGGGCAGCGCCGCCGCCATCATCATGCGCGTGGTGCTGACCGTGGCCGCGGTCAAGCTGCTGAGCCTGCCGTACCTGAAGATCGTCGGCGCCGTGCTGCTGGTCTATATCGGCGTGCAACTGCTGACCGGCGATGACGACGAGGAAGGCCACGACGGCAAGGACAATATCTGGGCCGCCATCCGCACCATCCTGATCGCCGACCTGGTGATGTCGCTCGACAACGTGGTCGCCGTGGCCGCCGCCGCGCAGAAGGGCCCCGAAGGCAGCCAGCTGATGCTGCTGATCATCGGCCTGGGCCTGTCGATCCCGCTGATCGTGTTCGGCAGCACGCTGCTGCTCAAGGTGATGGAGCGCTTCCCGGTCATCATCGTGCTGGGTGCGGCGCTGCTGGGCTACCTGGCTGGCGAGATGCTGGTCAGCGATCCGGTCGATGCGGCCTGGTTTGAAGTGCATGTGCCGCATGCCCACCTGGTGTTTGGTGCGGCTGGTGCGATCCTGGTGGTGATCATCGGCAAGTTGCTGAGCCGCCGGGCCGCGCAGACGGCCTGACGGGGTACTGCATCGCAAGGGCGGCCGGGTGGCCGCCCTTTTTTGTTGCTCTCTTGGCAGACGTCCCTGTCGGTGCGATATCCAACTAACTCATGTGAGTGATCGCACATTTTGTCGCTTCGGCAGGTGGTAGCGCCGCCATGTGACAAAATTTGGCGCATGCGCAGGGGCTTTCCACTCCCGGGTGACGGAATTTGTCGCTTTTTGCCCCCTGCGGACGGGGTATATGGCTGGCACGCTTACTGCTGAATAGGCCCCGCGTCACGAAACCGAAGACGTGCAACGCTTAACCAAAATCTCTTCGAGGGGTCAAATCATGCAACGGGTACAACTGAAGAAACTGGGCCGTCGTGTCCAGAAGGGCTTTACGCTGATCGAACTGATGATCGTGGTGGCGATCATTGGTATTTTGGCGGCGATTGCGATTCCGCAGTATCAGGACTATGTGACGCGTAGCCGGTGGGCGAGCCCGATTTCGCAAGTCGCGCCATTGAAGCAGGCAATTGCCCAGTGTGCGCAAGTATCCGGTGGTGTTCTGACAACCTGTGACAGCATTGGTGAACTTACTACGGCTACGGGCTATCCGGCATTGCCTGCGCCGGCTGGGGTGACCTTGACTTTTGGTGATGGTGCCACGACAGTGGCTACCGCTACTCAAATTGATATTGAGCTGACTGCCACTGCTGCCAACTTGGGTTCGGGAGTTGGTTGCATCGTTACTCTCCGCGGCGTCAGCAATGCGAATGCGATCGTTTGGACCGGGATCACGTCTGGCGGCACCTGCACGCGCGCTCAGACCGGTGTATAAGCGAGCCGGTCGAGTTGAAAGAGAGCGCCTTCGGGCGCTTTTTCTTTACCTACGCCCCAGGCTATCATGCGCCTTTCCCTCAAACAGGCGCCTAAATGCCGCCGTACCGGCCAAGCATCCCGTCGGCTGCTCTAATCGCAGCAATCGTCTTCCCGCTGCTAGTCTCCCGGCACACGCTGCCACTTGCGACGTTCTACGGCGAATGGACTGCCGCGTGCTGTGCGATCTCTCTAATCGCGTTCCTGGCTCTGCGCAAGCCCACTACACCAGCAACGGACGCGGCGATTTCGCTGCCATGGGTAGCCTTGCTATTCTGCTGGCTCGCCGCTGTCGGCCTGACGCGCACCGCCCTCGGCCACGCCGATATCACCGGCAGCGCGACCCTCACTGTCCTGACCCTGTTCCTCGGCGCAGCGGTGACATGCGCCGCATGGTCATACCGCCGCAGTCAAGCATCCGAGACGCTCAACGCCGGCGACACCCTGGCCATCGCCTTCCTGATCGCCGGCCTGCTCGGCACCGTCACACAGTGGGTCCAGCTCTTCCATCTCGAGCGCAGCACCTTCGGCCTCGTGTCCACCTACTTCTACGACGACAACCGCCGCCTGTGGGGCAACCTGAACCAGCCCAATCACCAGGCCACCGTGCACGGCCTCGCACTGGTTGCGTCAGTCTGGCTGGCATCGCGCGGCAGGCTGCGTTTCCCGATGTGGCTGGTAGCGGTAGCACTGCTGGAGAGCGGCATCGTGCTATCGGGATCGCGCACCGGCGTGCTGCATGTTGGTCTTGCCGCGCTCTACGCGCTGGTTGCTGCCTGGCTGGCACGCGGCACGCTGCGCGAGACGGATCCGATGCGGCGTACGACCGGACTGCTGGTGGCCGCGGCCGCCATGATCGTGATGCTGCTGGTGCTGCAGCCAGCGATCCGCGCCGCCGGCCAGCTGCTCGACTGGCGCTTGTTCGACACCATCGCGCAACTGGAAGCCGAAGACCAGATGTCCGCACGTGGCGCGCTATGGTCGCATGCATTGGCGATGTTCCGCGCGCATCCATGGCTCGGTGTCGGCTGGGGCGAATTCGGCTGGGCGCAATTCACCCAGTTGCCGCAGGTCGGCGTGAAGGTGGAGATGTCCCTGCATGCGCATAACGCTGTGCTAGACCTGCTGGCCAAGACCGGCGTCGCGGGCACGCTCGGCGTCGCGCTGATTCTCGCAGCGTGGCTATGGCGCGTGGTGCGGGCGCGGCTCTGGCAGGCAGAAAACGGCGAGCGCCGTGAAGCGGTGCTGATGCTGACGTGGCTGGCGATGCTCTGCGCGCATTCGATGCTCGAATACCCGCTGCACTACCTGTACTTCTTCCTGCCGTTCTGTTTCCTGCTGGGCTGGCTCGAGCCTGCCGCCGCCGGACCATGGCGCGTCCCGGTCAGTGTGGCGAAGGGTCTCAGCGTGGCTTGCATTGCGATTGCCGCTGCCATCCTGGCAACCATGTGGCATGACTACCGCCGCGCCGAAGCACGCGAATACGCGGCCAGCGAAACCCGCAACACCTTGCCGATGCCGCGCTTCTGGTTCCGCCAGCATGCGCAGGCCGATGCCGCGGGCCTGGCCGTCATCACGCCGCAGAACGCAGCGCAACTGCTGCCCGCGCATATCGCCGCGGTGCACTTGCTGCCGACTCCCACGATGATCGCGCGCACGGCGTGGCTGCTCGCGCTGACCGGCGATGCCGCGCAAGGCCGGCTGTGGATGGAGCGGTTGCGCTGGTACTACCTGGGCGATGAAGCGACGCAATACGCCGAGATCGCCAAGGCATGCCGCGAGTTGTCCGAGGGCGAGCGCCCGCAGGCGTTCTGCGCCTGGGTCACCGATCGCTCGCGCCGGTTCTCCGCGTGGGGACGCAACTGACCTAGTAGTAGGGCACGTAGTAGGCCGGCGGGGGCGGCGCATAGTAGTACCGCGGCGCAGGAGCCGGCGCAGCGGCCACCCGCCCCGGTACCGGCACGCGGTTGCCGCTCGCGTACATGCACTGCACGTAGGCGGCGTCGTATTGCCGCTGCGTGCCGTAACCCGCGTACTGCGCGTTGCCCGCGCCTACCGCGGCGCCTGTCAGCAGGCCCAGGCCCGCGCCGACCGCCGCGCCCGATCCGCCGTCAAAGGCTGCACCAGCCGCAGCGCCCAGCGCGGTGCCCACTACCGCACTGCCGACTGCCGCGTTGTTGGCCGCCTGCGAGGAAGTCACGCCGCCGACCTGCCCAAAGGCGAACTGGCGGCAGTTGTAGTCGTCGGCGCGGAACTGGTCGAAGCTCTTGCCGGTGCCCGGCAACGCCATCACGCTGGGGCCGGAAGGCATCACGACGCAGGCGCCGAGTGTCAGGGTCGCCACGGCAAGCGTGGCGCGGGTCAGGACTCGCATGCTGTGCTCCACGCTGTCAGTAATTGGCCGGCGGCTGGGCCGGCACTCGCTGCCAGCCGCCCGGGCACGATTGCACGTAGGGGTAGTAGCCTTCCGGCTCGTTGCAGTGATACCACCAGCCCTGGTCCTGCGGTACAGACCGCTCGGGCCCCGGGGCTGGCACCGGCCCGTTGGGGCCCTGCTCGACGTATTGAGGTGGCTCGGCCGGCACGGCGACGGCCGGAGCCGGGTAGTAATAGGGCGCAGGGTAGGCAGGGTAGTAATACGGGTAGCCGCCGAACACGACGCTGGGGCCGAAATAGAAGCCCACGCCGACACGCGTCTTGATCATGCCGCCGCGTGTGTCCGCGTCATGCCAGCCGGCATTGTGGAAATCGGCTCGCCCGGCAAGGGCGGCGCCGCTTGCGGCCGTGGCCGCCAGTGCCAGTACCAGCTGGCAGAGCTTGCGCCCGTTCATGGTATTCACCTTTCCCCCGCGTGGCCGAAAGGCTCGCCGCGGGCAGTGGCAGCCGGCCGCGACATGCGCCGGCCCGCAATCGTATTGAATACCAAATTGTCGTGCGCAGGCGCTGCGGCGGCGCATGTGGAAATGTGGCGTTACCTTTATTACCGAGGAACGACAGACTGGCCGGACGCCGTGAACCGGCGCGGCATGACAAGTCCGTCGTTCCCGGATGCGCCCATGCGTGCCGGCCTATTCGGCAAACAGGTCCGGACCAAACACCTCGTAGTGAATGCGCGCTTCATGGACGCCAAGATTCTTCAGTGCATCATGCTGCATGCGCATGAAGGGAATCGGGCCGCAGATGTAGTAGTCGGCGTCGGGCAGCAGGATCGACTTTTCGATCAGCTTGACGTCGACCAGCCCCGCATAATCGTAGTCGCGCCCTTGCACGTCCTCAGGCAGGGGCTGGTCATAGAAAACGATCAGTTCGAAGTTCTCATAGGTCTTCGCCGCCTCGCGCAGCTTGTCTCGCATGGCATGCACTGCACTATTGCGCGCGCCATGGGTGAAAACGACTTTCCGCGGCGGCGCCTGCAGCGCGGTCTTGAGCATGCTGATCATCGGTGTCAGCCCCACGCCGCCGCTGATCAGCACAATGGGCGTCTTGGCGTTGACGTCGATATGGAAACTCCCATATGGCGTAGCCAGCTTTACCTCGTCGCCGACATTGACGTGATCGTGCAGCAGGTTTGAAACATAGCCAGGAGGCTGGGTGCCGCCGCCTTCCCGTTTGACCGAGATCCGATAGCTGCGCCCGTTCGGCATATCGGACAAGCTGTACTGGCGGATTTGCTGCAGGCCTAGCGCGGGCACGTCGACGGCAATGCTGGTGTATTGACCGGGTTTGAAGTTTGCTACCGGCTTGCCGTCGACCGGTTCGAGAATGAAGGACGTAATCACGCCGCTCTCGGGGCGCTTCTCGCGGACCACAAAGGACCGCCACCCGGTCCAGCCGCCGGTCTGTTCGGCCGAACCTTCATACAGCGCGCTTTCCATGCCCATCAGGACATCGGCGAGGTTGCCATAGGCTTGTGCCCACGCTGAGATGATTTCCTCGGTCGCTGCGCTGCCCAGGACTTCCTTGATGGCCGCCAGCAGATGCTCGCCGACGATCGGGTACTGCTCCGGCTTGACGCCCAGGCTCGCGTGCTTGTTGGCAATGTTGTTCAGCACGGCCATCAGGCTGCTCGGGTCTTCGATATTCTCCGCATACGCGTAGACCGCCCGCGCCAATGCCTGCTGCTGCTCGCCCCGTTCCTGATGCGCCATGTTGAACACATTCTTAAGTTCGGGGTGCGCTTCGAACATGCGCTTATAGAAGCACTTGATAATGTCGTAGCCGTGTTCCGCCAATACCGGCGCGGTGGCTTTCACAATGTCCTTTGTCTTCTGCGTCAGCATTGCGTCTCTCCTTTGGCAAGGTGATGGGAGCCAGCCGGGGACGCTGGGTCCATGCGGGCGCGAAGCGCGTTTCCCGGCTGCCCTGAGCAATGTCTAGTCTAGGTGCCGCGATTGCCGTTTGGCGCGTGCCGATCCACGGGCGCTGCAGCCAGGCCGCTCACTGGCCGGCGGCCGCCACCCAGTCGCCCGACTTCCCGCCATGCTTTTCCAGCAGCTTCACGTTGCCGATCACCATCCCCCGGTCCACCGCCTTGCACATGTCGTAGATCGTCAGCAGCGCCACCTGCACTCCGGTCAGCGCTTCCATCTCGACGCCGGTCTGGCCGCGGGTCTCGGTGCGGACGGTGCAGGCGACGGTGGCGCTGGCCTCGTCGAGCGCAAAGTCGACCGCGACCTTGGTCAGCCCGATCGGATGGCATAGCGGGATCAGGTCGGCGGTGCGCTTGGTGGCCATGATCGCGGCCACGCGCGCGATGCCGAGCACGTCGCCCTTCTTGGCACTGCCGTCGCGCACCAGCGCGAAGGTGTCGGGCAGCATGGTGATGGTGCCGGTGGCCACGGCTACGCGGTGCGTGCTGGCCTTGTCGCCGACGTCGACCATGTGGGCCTGGCCGGCGGTATCGAAATGGGTGAGCTGGGTCATGGCAGGGCTTGGTGCAGGGGGCCTTTGGCGGGGAGGAGAACCGTCTGATGGGAACGGCCACCGGAGGCCGCTATCATAGCAACATGCCAAAACAACCATCGCTTCGCAGGTCTGCCGCGCCCGGCCATTGTGCCGCTGCGGATGCCGCGCCTGCCGGTTCGGCGTCACATCATGGTCGCCCCGGGTCGCCATGGCGGCGGTCGCTGGCTGCGCTGCTGGCGCTGAGCATGGCGTCGCCGGCGTGGCCGCAGGCGACGACGCGAACACCGGCCGCTGCCCCGGCCTCTGCCGCGGCCGCGCCGGCCAGGCCGGTCGCGTCCATGCGGGCGCCGGAGCCGGTGCCATCATTGTCCGGCGAGGCGAGCGACCAGGTCTACGACAACCTGAACCGCAGCATCAAGGCGGGCCAGAAGTCCGAGTTCGGCCTGCGCACCAACAATCCGGTGGTCGAGAGTGGCGGGGTGCAGCTGCCTGACCTGGGCGACCCGTCCACGGCATCGCTGTCGCCCGACATGGAAAAGCGCCTGGGCGACCGCATCATGCGCGATATCCGCCGCGATCCGCTGTACGTGCCGGATCCGCTGCTGTCGGACTACCTGAACGCGCTCGGCTACCGGCTGGTGCAGGCGGCGCGGCGGCAGAACATCTCGGGCTCGACCGGCGCCGGTACCTTTGCCACCGGCTTTGACCTGTTCGCGGTGCGCGACCGCAGCATCAACGCCTTCGCGCTGCCGGGCGGCTATATCGGCGTGCATACCGGGCTGCTGGTGCAGTCCGATACCGAGTCGGAACTGGCCTCGGTGCTGGGCCATGAAATCGGCCACGTGATGCAGCGCCATATCGCGCGCGGCATCACGTCGCAAGACCAGTCGATGTGGATTGCGCTGGCGTCGATGGTGCTGGCCGGCCTCGCCGCCACGCGCAGCCCCGATGCCGCGGCGGCGCTGGCGATGGGCGGGCAGGGCGCCGCCGTTGCCAACCAGCTGTCCTTCTCGCGCGGCGCGGAGCGCGAGGCCGACCGTGTCGGCTTCCAGATCATGACCGCGGCGGGCTTCGACCCGCAGGGCATGCCCGATTTCTTCGCGCGGCTGCAGCGCGTGTCCGGCATCTCGGAAAGCTCGGTGCCGTCCTATGTGCGCACCCACCCGCTGACTTCGGAGCGTCTCGCCGACATGCAGGACCGCGTGAGCCACGCCAACGCGCGCAAGGTGCCCAATACGCCCGAGTACGAGTTCGCCCGGATGCGCGCGCGCGTGATCCAGGAATCGTCGCCGAGCGATCTGCAGGCCTTGCGCAATGCACTGCGCGCGCAGCTGCCGGGTGCCTCGTCGCTGCGGGCGCCGGCGCTCCACTATGGGCTGGCTTTCACCGAACAGCGGCTCGGCCGCCCTGCCGCCGCCGAACAGGAATTGGCCGAGGCGCGGCGGCTGTACGGCACCATCCCGGGCGCAAGCTCGGGCAGCCCCATGCTGGACGTGATGGCGATCCAGCTGGCGCGCACGCAGGGCCGCGTGCCCGAGGCGCTGGCGCAGGCCACGGCCTCGATGAAAGCCTTCCCGCTCTCTCATGCGGTATCGGTCGCCTATGCCGAGACCCTGGTTGGCGCGGGCCGCTATGACGAGGCAGTGCGCTTCCTGCGCGAACGCACGCGGCAGGAAACCAGCCGCAGCGATTGGTGGGAGATGCTGGCGCGCGCGTACGCCGGCCAGGGCAAGCGGGTGCAGCAGCACCAGGCGCTGGCCGAGAAGTACGCGATGGACGGTGCCTACCAGGCTGCGATCGAACAGCTGCAGATCGCGCGCAAGGCCGGTGACGGCGACTTCTATACGCTGTCCGAGGTTGACGCCCGCCTGCACCAGCTGGAGCGCCAGTATCGCGAGGACAAGCAGGACAGCAAGGGCATACCGAACTGAGGCAGGCCCGGCCAGGGCCGGGCGGCGTCAGGCCGCCGGCTGGCGCACGAAGCCGAAGCGCTTCGGCACTTCGCTCTCCGCGATCGGCTCGATCGGCAGGTCGTGGCCGTCGTGGTGGAACAGGCCGACTTCGGTGCCGCAGGCCTCGCCGTGCCAGGTGCTGCTGCCGCTGAAGGTTTCCAGGTCATGGTCGTGCAGCAGCGCCACCTGCGTGCCGTCCACGCCGTCGACCTTCCCCGACAGCACCACGTTGCCATGCTCGTCCGCGTAGCAGGATTGCAGCGCAAAGGGCTGGTGCGAGGTTGTGCAAAGCGCGCCCTGGTGCAGCCGCACGATCCACGGCGCGTACGCCAGCGCCACGAACACCTTCTGCGGCCCGTTCTGGAAATACCACGCGCCGCGCTCGTCGCACAGGTAGTTGCGCTCGATGAAGGCGACCAGCGCTTCGTTGCGCACCGGCTCGCCGGACAGGCCGTGCTGCTGGGCGTATTCATTGCGCAGGCGCCACTGCCCGCGCCGGTCCAGCGCGAGCCAGCCATACGCATTGGGCACGTTGGGCCAGCGCGCCATGGCTTGCCTGACGATGTCGTCCATCTCCGTCTCCTCTGCCGGCAAGGCGCCACGCACGCCGCCGGCTTTACATCATGCTGTCGAAAAAACGCAGGATCCGCGCCGGCAGCCATTCGATATGGCCGCCGAACGCCACCCCCGACTGGCTGTCGGGCAGCCACAGATGGCGCCGCCAGCCTTCATGCGGGGTCATGAAGCCGACATGGCCGCCGTGCTCCGGCTGTTCCAGCCAGACCTGCGGGCTGACGTCGGCCGGGCCGGGCAGGTGCCGCCCGGGCAGGAACGGATCGTTGCGCGCATTGAGCACCAGCGTGGGCACGGCGATCGCGCCGAGCACCGGCTTGCTGGCGGCGCGGCGCCAGTAGTCGTCGGTATCGGCATAGCCGTGCAGCGGCGCCGTGACCACGTTGTCGAAGGCGTACAGGTCGCGGCTGGCCAGCATCGCCTCGCGGTCGAACAGGCCGGGGAATTGCTGCAGCTTGGCCAGCGACTTGCGCTTGAGCGTCTGCAGGAACATGCGCGTATAGAGCATGTTGAAGCCGGCCGACAGCGCCGCGCCGCCCGCGGCCAGGTCCAGCGGCGCCGAGATCGCGGCCGCGGCGTGCACATGGCTGGCACCGCTGCCGTCCTCGCCCAGCAGGCGCAGCAGCGCGTTGCCGCCCAGCGAGATGCCGACCACCAGCAGCTTGCGGCCCTGGGCGCAGTGCCGGCGGTGCACGCGTTCCAGCACCCAGCGCAGCTCGGCCGAGTCGCCGGAGTGGTAGAAGCGGGGCGCCAGGTTGAGCTCGCCCGAGCAGCCGCGGAAATGCGGGACCACGCCCTGCCAGCCGCGCGTGCCCAGCGCATGCATCAGTGCCTGCGCATAGTGGCTGCCGGAATCGCCCTCCAGCCCGTGGAACATCACCACCAGCGGCGTGTCCGGCTGCACCGGGTGGGTGGTCCAGTCCAGGTCGATGAAGTCGCCGTCAGGCGTGTCCCAGCGCTCGCGCCGGAACGCCACGCGCGGCGGGCGGCGCGTGAAGCGGGCGGGGATGATGGTCTGGGCATGGCCGCCGCGCAGCCACCAGGGCATGTCGATGCCGTCGCCGTAGCCGTGGCCATGCTCGTGCGGCGCGGCGGCGACAGGCAAACGGTGCGTCAGGAGATCGGGGCGCTGCGTCATGCCAGCTCGGTAATACAGTCTTGCGGTGTTGCCGTCTCGCAGTCCTGCTCGGTTGCAGCCGGGCCGCGCGGCCTGGCAGGCAAAGGCTCAGTGCAGCGCCTGGCCGGGTGCCGCAGCCACCGCGGCCACCTGCACGGCGTTGGCCGGGCTGCAGTGGACATGCGCCAGGCGCCAGCCTTCGTGGTTCTGCATCAGCACATAGGTGGTGTGCACGTACAGGTCGGCCTCGACCCGGTCGCTGCCAAAGCGCAGCGCCTCGGTCACGTCGAAGATCGACACGGCCATCGATGCGTGGCTGCTGGTTTCGATCGCGTCGACCAGCACCGGCTGTTCTTCCAGCAGCTGCGAGAACGCCTGGCGCAGCTGCTCGTGGCCGATCATGCGCTGGCCGTCGGGCAGCACGCAGGTGATCGAATCCTCATCCAGCCACAGGCGCAGCGCGCCCTCGGCGTCGCGCAGCTTGAGCGCCTCGCGGAAAGCTTCGACGATGTCTTCGGCAGAATCGAACAGGCGGGCAAAACGAGGCATGGTGGCAGTGTCAGGGTATCAGGGCCGGTGCAGCAGCTTGCGCAGCTCAACGAAGACCATTTCGGGTTCGATCTCTTTCAGGCAACGCAGGTGGCCCAGCGGGCACTCGCGCTTGAAGCACGGGCTGCACTCCAGCTGCAGCCACATGATACTCGCAGCCTGTGACAGCGGCGGCGTGTGGCGCGGATCGCTCGAGCCATAGACCGCCACCTGCGGCCGGTTCAGCGCCGCGGTCACGTGCATCAGGCCGGAATCGTTGCAGACCGCGGCCTCGGACAGCGCCAGCAGGTCGACGGCATCATCCAGCGAGGTCTGGCCGCACAGGTTGCGCACGAACGGTGCGTCCTTGACGATCTCGGCGGCGATCTCGGCGTCCTTGGCCGAGCCCAGCGTGATCATCTGCGCGTACGGGTAGGAGCGCCGCAGCATCTGCGCCAGTTTGGCGAAGTGGCCGGCCGGCCAGCGCTTGGCGGGGCCGTACTCGGCGCCCGGGCAGAACGCGATCACGCGCGTGTGCGGGGCGATGCCGAAGCGCTCGGCGGTGGCCGCCACGCGCGCCGGGTCGATGCGCAGGCGCGGCTCGGAGAGGTTCTCGGGCAAGCGCGCGCCGGGCTTGAGCGCGAGCCGGGCATAGTGCTCGACCATCGGCGGACGGTGGTCGCGCGGCGGGTTGGCATGGCGCACGTTGAGCATGCCGAAGCGCGCTTCGCCACGGTAGCCGATGCGCAGCGGAATGCCGGCCAGCCACGGAATCAGCGCCGACTTGAGCGAATTCGGCAGCACGTAGGCGAGGTCGTAGCCTTCGTTCTTGAGCTGCTGCGCGAACATCAGCCGCGCCGACAGCTGCAGCTTGCCGTGCGCCAGGTCGGACGGGAACACGCGGCCGATCTCGGGCATGCGCGCGAGCACGGGCGCCACCCACTTGGGCGCGAGGGCGTCGATGACCAGGCGCGGATGGCGCGCCTTGAGCAGCGCGAACAGCGGCTGCGCCATCAGGGCGTCGCCGATCCAGTTGGGGGCGATGACGAGGGCTTTCTTCATGGGCGGGGCGCGGAGGGCCGGTTCGCCGGCGCAATCGCCGGGAACAGCAACGCCCCGGAGCACCAACTGGGGGCCCGGAGCGTCAGGGTCGTGCGAAAACCGGCGGCTCGGATCAGTGGTGGCCCTTCAGCACGGTGCCCGGCCTGAGCTTGTAGACGGTACCGCAGTACGGGCACTTGGCTTCGCCGGTGTCGGCCACGTCCAGGAACACGCGCGGGTGGTAGTTCCAGGCCGGGGTGTTGGCGGTGGGGCAGTGCAGCGGAATGTCTTCGGCGCCGATTTCGATGATGGTGGCGGTTTGCGTCATGGTGTTGCGGGGATTGAGGCTTGCTGTTCGTCAAAACAAGGCGTGCCCCGCGCGCACGGCGGCGGGTGCGGGGCACGAGGGCTGGCGGCCGGTGCTCAGACCAGCGTCAGCCACTTCCTGTACTTTTCGTTGGTGCCGCCCACGGCGGCAAAGAACGCGTCCTGGATCTGCTTGGTGACCGGGCCGCGGCGGCCTTCGCCGATGATGCGGTCGTCCAGCTCGCGGATCGGCGTGACTTCGGCGGCGGTGCCGGTGAAGAAGGCTTCGTCGGCGCAGTACATCTCGTCGCGGGTGATGCGCTTCTCGCGCACCTCGATGCCCAGGTCGCGCGCGATGGTGAGCGTGGCGTCGCGCGTGATGCCGTCCAGGCACGAGGCCAGGTCCGGGGTGTAGATCACGCCGTTGCGCACGATAAAGACGTTCTCGCCCGAGCCTTCGCTGACGTAGCCCTCGGTGTCGAGCAGCAGCGCTTCGTCATAGCCCAGGCCGGTCGCTTCCTGGTTGGCGAGGATCGAGTTGATGTAGTAGCCGCTGGCCTTGGCGCGCACCAGCGACACGTTGACGTGGTGGCGGGTGAACGACGAAGTCTTCACGCGGATGCCGCGCTCCATGCCTTCCTCGCCCAGGTAGGCACCCCACGGCCACGCCGCGATCGCCACGTGGATGGTGTTGCCCTTGGCCGACACGCCCAGCTTTTCCGAGCCGATCCACACGATCGGGCGGATGTAGCAGGATTCCAGGTTGTTGGCGCGCACCACTTCGCGCGTGGCGGCTTCCAGGGTGGCCTCGTCGAACGGCATGGCCATCTGGAAGATCTTGGCGGAATTGAACAGGCGGCGGGTGTGCTCTTTCAGGCGGAAGATGGCGGTGCCTTCGGGCGTCTTGTAGGCACGCACGCCCTCGAACACGCCCATGCCGTAGTGCAGCGTATGCGTCAGCACGTGGATCTTGGCGTCGCGCCATTCGATCAGCTTGCCGTCCATCCAAATCTTGCCGTCGCGATCCGCCATCGACATGTCTGTTCTCCCAGCGCCGTGAAAGTAGCAAAAACGACATTGTAAGCCCGGGGGGCATGGGTGCCAACGCGAGTGGCGGGGGGAGAGCGTACGAAACCAGCGCCGCGGCGGACTAGAATCCTCATTTCCGTGCGTTTGCCGGCTCGACGGTTGCATCGTCAGGGCCTGCTTCCGACGCCAGTCCATTTCGTCGTGCCTTTGACCACACATTCCGACCCGCATGCCGAACCCGGCCAGCCTGGCTGGGAGCAGGCGCTGGAAGCGCTGCGCGCCCTCGCCAGCGCCGAACCCGTCGCCGCCGGCGAGAGCGGCCGCCGCCTGCTGTGGGCGCTGACGCTGGAGCCGGACGGCGCGGTGGCCACCATCGAGCCGTTGGAGCAAGTGCGCGGCGCGCGTGGCTGGGGCAAGCCCAGGCCGGTGCCGCTGGCGCGCGTGGCCGAGGACGACCGGCTCGAGCCGTGGGACGCGCGCGTCGCGTGCGCGATCCGGCGCGATGCCTCGCACAACCGGCGCTATGTGCTGGACCGCGCCGCCGCCGCCATGGCGCTGGTCGGCCACCCGGCCGTGGTGCTCGCCCACGCGCCGGCGCAGACACTGGAGGTGGTCGAGGACGCGCCCGCGCTGGAGGCCGTGCACAGCGCTGGTCGCTTCGTGCTGCGCCTCTATCCGCCGCTGCGCGAGGCGCCGGCGATGGAGGCCCTGCTGCCCGCCGCGGCGCGCCAGGAGGCGGAGGCGCTGCGCCAGGTCACGGTGCTGCGCGACGGGCCGCACCGGCTCAAGGTGCTGCGCTTCACCCCGGCGCAGTTCGACGCCGCGCGGCTGATCGGCGACGGGCTGGCGATCCCGGAGGATGGCCAGGCCCAGCTCGATCGCACGCTGCGCGCGCTGGCCGGCCATTTCCAGGTCCACGCCGACCAGGCTGCCGGCTCGCGCACGGTCGAGGCCGAAGCGCGGCTGCGCGCGGAGGTTGCGCCGATCGGCGGCGTGGCCGGGCGCGGTATCACGATGCGGCTGGTGGTCACGCCGCTGGGCCAGCTCGGGCCCCGGCTCGCGCCGGGCGCGGGCAGGGAACGCCTGATGGCCGCGGTGCGCGGCGAGACGCTGGTCACGCAGCGCGATCTCGATGCCGAACTGGCCAGCGTGGCCGAGGTCTTCGCCGCGCTGCCGGTGCTGGTCACGCAGTCGCCGCCGGGCGGTGAATATACCTGGACGCTGGACGATCCCGAAGACGCGCTGACCGTGCTGGAGGCGCTGCCCGGCCTGCCCGCGGTGCAGGCTGTGGAATGGCCGCGCGGCAAGGAAATCCGCATCGTGCCCGCCGACCTGCCGCAGCTCGGCGTCCACATCGAAAGCCGTGGCGCCTGGTACCGGCTGGCCGGCGAGCTGCGCGTGGCCGAGGGGCTGGTGCTGGAGCTGGGCAAGCTGATCGACTGGACCGGCAGCCACGCCGGCCGCTTCGTGCCGATGGGGCAGGGTGTCTTCGTGGCGCTGACCCGCGCGCTGCGCGGCCAGTTGCACGACCTGGCGTCGGTGGCCGAACGCATTCCCGACGGCATCCGCGTGCCGCAGATGGCCACGCCGTGGCTGGACGACGTGCTGGCCGGCGCGGGCATCGATCCCGACGCCCACTTCCGCCAGCGCATCGCCCGCCTGCGCGCGGCGCGCGACACGCCAACCACCGTGCCCGCCACGCTGGCGGCGGAGCTGCGCCCCTACCAGGAAGCCGGCTACCGCTGGGCCATGACGCTGGCCGCCTCGGGGCTGGGCGCCTGCCTGGCCGACGACATGGGCCTGGGCAAGACCGTGCAGGCGCTGGCGGTGCTGGTGGCGCGCGCGGCCGGCGGCGCCGCGCTGGTGATCGTGCCCACCTCGGTGTGCGGCAACTGGGCCGCCGAAGCGCGACGCTTCGCGCCGACCCTGAATGTCCAGGTCTATGGAGAGAGTGCAGAGAATGCGCGCGATACGCTGCTGGCTCAGGCAGGCCCACATGACCTGGTGATCGTCTCGTACACGCTGCTGCAGCAGGCGCGCCAGGATTTCTGCGCGCGCGACTGGCATACCGTGGTCGCTGACGAAGCGCAGGCATTCAAGAACGCCGTCACGCGGCGCGCGCAGTCGATGTTCGAGCTGCAGGCGGATTTCCGTATGGCATTGACCGGCACGCCGGTGGAAAACCGGTTGGCCGAGCTGTGGTCGGTGATGCGCTTCTGCAACCCGGGTTTGCTGGGCTCGCTGGCCCGTTTCAACGAACATTTTGCCAATCCGATCGAGCGCGGCGGCGTGCGCGAGGCCCGCCGGCGCCTGCGCCGCATGATCGCGCCCTTCGTGCTGCGCCGGACCAAGGCCCAGGTGCTCGACGAACTGCCGCCGCGCACGGAGCTGGTGATCCGCGTCGAGCCCGACGCGGTCGAAGCCGCGCACTACGAAGCGCTGCGCCGGCAAGCGCAGACCCAGGCCGAAGCCGCGCTGGCGCGCGTGGAGGCGGTGCGCAAGGCCACGCAAGGCGCGCCTGCAGGGGCAAAGGCGCGCGCCCTCGCGCAGGCGCAGCAGCAATCGCAAGCGCGCATCCATGTGCTGGCGCAGATCATGCGCCTGCGCCGCGCCGCGTGCGACCCGCGCCTGGCCACGCCGGAAATCGGCAGCCAGCTGCGGGAGGGGGAAGAGGGCGCCAAGCTGCGCGCCTTCGTCGCTCTGGCGAGCGAACTGGCCGCCAGCGGCCACAAGACGCTGGTGTTCAGCCAGTTCGTCGATTTCCTGCAGCTGCTGCGCCAGGGCCTGGAGCGCGCCGGGCTCGCGCTGCAGTACCTGGACGGCGCCACGCCGGCGGCCGAGCGCACGCGCCGCGTGGCCGCCTTCCAGGCGGGCGAGGGCGATGTCTTCCTGATCAGCCTGAAGGCAGGCGGCTTCGGCCTGAACCTGACCGCGGCCGACTACGTGATCATCGCCGACCCATGGTGGAACCCCGCCGCCGAGGACCAGGCCATGGGCCGCGCGCACCGCATCGGCCAGCAGCGCCCCGTGACGGTGTACCGGCTGATCAACGCCGGCACCATCGAGGAGCGCATCGTCGACCTGCACCGCGACAAGCGCGCGCTGGCCGACGGCTTGCTGGAGGCGGATGACGAAAGCACTGCGGGAACCGGTGCGCCATTGCCGGATATCGACGACCTGGTGGGCCTGCTGCGCCGCTGAGCGTCACGCCGCGCCCACCATATACTTCCAGGGCATACCTTCAAGCGAACTGGTTCGTTTGGTTTTGGCAGGATCCTTGCTATCTTGTGGCGCTGCCCGGGGCCCAGACCCCGGCAGCCCTCTTGTGCTGACTTTACTGACGGTGCCCCCATGCCCACCCCCATGCCCATCTCGTTCCGCCTGCCGCGCTTGTCCTTCCGTTCCGCTTTCCGCCTGGCCGCAGGCATGGCCGCCCTGTGCGCCGCCGCTGCCGTGAGCGCGCCCGCCCAGGCCCAGGGCGAGTGGCCGACGCAGCCGGTGACCATCCTGATGGGTTTCACCGCCGGCTCCGGCGTCGACATGGTGGGCCGCGCGCTGCAGGAATCGCTGCAGAAGTCGCTCAAGACCACGATCATCTATGACTACCGGCCGGGCGCCGGCGGCAACGTTGCCTCCGAGGTGGTGGCGCACGCCAAGCCGGACGGCTATACGCTGCTGCTTGGCACCGCGGCGACGCACGGCATCAACCCGGCGCTGTACAAGAACCTGCCATTCGACGCCGAAGCCGATTTCACGCCGGTGGCGCCGCTGGTCGAAGTGTCCAACGTGCTGACCGTCAACCCGGCCGTGATCGACGTGAAGACGGTGAAGGAATTCATCGAGAAGGTGAAGGCCAATCCAGGCAAGTACAACTATGCCTCGACCGGCAACGGCACCGGCACGCACCTGGCTTTCGCCGAATTCAATGCCCGCGCGGGCCTGGACATGACCCACGTACCGTACAAGGGCGGCCCCGATGCGCTGCAGGCCGTGCTCAAGGGCGAGGTCTGCTGCATCTTCAACCAGGTGCAGAGCGTGCTGCCGCAATACCGCGCCGGCAAGGTGCGGCTGCTGGGCGTGACCACCAGCAAGCGCGTGCCGGTGATTCCGGACGTGCCGACCATTGCCGAGAGCGGCGTCGCTGGCTACAACAGCACCATCTGGTTCGGCTTCTTCGGTCCCAAGGGGCTGGATCCGAAGATCGCACGCAAGCTCAACGACGCGGTCAAGGTTGCGCTGGAAACCCCGTCGATCCGGCAGAAGCTGGTCGATGCCGGCAATACGCCGCGGATCGAGTCGGTGGAGCAGTTCAAGGCAACCGTCAAGGCCGACCGGCAGAAGTGGGCGGGGGTGGTGAAGACGGTGGGGGCTTCGATCGACTGAGGTTGCGACTGAGGTTGCATAAGGGGCTTCACTTCGTTGAGGCTCCGGCCCTCACCCCCGCCCCTCTCCCGCAGGCGGGAGAGGGGGGCAAACAGGCGGCCGGTGACAGGTTTGCGGCCTAACCCCTAACCCCTAAGCCCTGACGCCCAACCTCGTCAGCAAATGCGCCAACTGGGCCTGCGTCCCAGTGGCAGTCTTGTTGAAAATCGCCTTCAACTGCGTCCTGCCGGTCTCCCGCCGGATCCCGATCTGCTCGCAAGCCTCGGGCAGCCCCATCCCGGTCGACAGCTGCAGCGCCAAGCGCGTTTCCGCCGGCGTCAGCCCGTACAAGTCCCGCAGCACGGCCGGCAATGTCATCGGCGCGACTCCCGGTTCATGGATCGCCACCAGCACGCTGGGCCGCTGCCAGTCCATCGACAGCTGATGCGCCGGCGGCAAGGGCAACAAGATAATCTGCGCCTGCCGCCCGCCGTTATCCACCGCCCGCAGCGCCTGCGCCGGCTGCGGATTGCCCGGATCGCACGCGGCCTTCAATGCTTCGGCAAACGGCCGCGACAGCCGCCATTCTTCAGCCCGGCCGCTTGCCGCCGAAATCGCCGCCGACACCGCCGCCGACACCGCTGGCAGCAGCCGCCGCACCCACGCCTCTCCCGTACTGTTGGCAAGCAGCGTCTTGCCATCGTCCCGCAACACGATCACCCCAAACGGCAGCCGTTCCAGCAACTGGCTCGACGCATGCGCCAGCGCCGACACCTGGTGCGTGCGGTCGCGCAGCGCCATGGCGTGGCGCACATGCGGAATCGCCCAGTCGAGCGCGCGCGCGTCCTCGGGCGAATACTGGTTGCCGCCCAGCGGCCGCTGCAGCGACAGGAACACTTCATAGTGCGGCTTGCGCTCGATCAGGCAGGCCATCACCGACGATTGCTCGAACTGGTGCAGGAAGTCGCCATAGAAAGGCGAGTGTCGCATCGCCTGCGCACCCAGTTCGCGCGAATCGATATACCAGCTGCCCACCGACATGCGCTGGGCGAAGGGCAGGGCCGGATCGATGGTTTCGTAGTATTCGCTGTAGGCGGCCACCGCTTCGGGCACGGGATTGACCACCTGGTTCACCAGCACGCGTTCGTGGACGGTATCGCGCACCAGCAGCAGCGCATGCGAGCTGTCGCTGGCCTGGCAAAGCGCACCCAGGCTGCGGCGCCAGGCATCGGCGTCGAAGATCCCCTCGTACAGCGCGCGGATGGTTTCATGCATCGGCGTGTCGCTCATGGTTTTTCTTCTTTCTTCTTTTTCGTACTTTTGGTACTTCCTTCGCGCGGCTGTGCCAGGGCTGCCGGTGTGTTGCCGGCCGGCGTACCGCGCGAGGGTGGAATTCAGGCCCCTTCCAGTGCCGCGCCCAGCCGCGAAAGCAGGTGGGTGAGCTGGGCCTGGCTGTTGGTGCCGGTCTTGTTGAAGACGGCCTTGAGCTGCGTGCGCGCCGTTTCATGGCGGATGTTCAGCTGCTGGCTGGCTTCGGGCAGGCCCTGGCCACCGGCGAGCCGGGTCGCCAGCCGCGTTTCCGCCGGCGTCAGGCCGTACAGGTCGCGCAGCACCGGAGCCAGCAACAGCGGCGCGTTGTCGTGCTCGTGCACCACCACCAGCGCCGCCGGCTCCTGCCACTGCGCGGCAAAGGCGTGCGAGGGCGGCAGCGGCAGCACGATCACCTGCGCGCTGCTGCCGTTGCCGTCGGTGGCGCGCGCGGCCTGGGCGGCCACCGCGCGCTGCGGATCGCAAGCCGCGGCCAGCATTTCGCCGAACGGGCGTGACAGGGTCCAGTCAGAGACCTTGCCCGCCGGGTCCAGGCGCCGCACCCAGCGTTCGCCGGCGCGGTTGCCCAGCAGCACCTGGCGCTGCGGCGAAAACACCAGCAGCGCGAAGTTGAGCCGCTCCACCAGCTGCGACGACAGCCGCGCCAGCACCGTCAGGCCCAGCGTGCGGTCGCGCATGGCCATGGCGCTGCGCATATGCGGGATGATCCAGTCCATGCCGCGGGTGTCGTCGGTCGAGAACAGCGGCTGCGTGCGTCCGCGCTGCATCGAGAAATAGACTTCGTAGTGCGGCTGGCGCGCGACCAGGCATGCCACGTACGAGCGCAGGTCATAGCGGTGAAAGAAATCGCGGTAGAACGGGTGGCGCGCCATGGCGCCTTCGCCCAGCTCGCGCGCGTCGACGTACCACGCGCCGGGCTGCAGCCGCGGTGCGAACTGCTTGGCCGGGTCGATGGTCTGGAAATCCGATTCGTACTCGGTGAACAACTCCACCACCGGATTGACAATTTCATTGACGGTGACCTGGTCGCGTACCGTGTCCCAGACCATCATCGAGGCGTGCGCCGATCCGGCCATATCGGTCAGGGTGCGCAGGCTCTGCTGCCACGCACCGGGATCGAGAATGCCCTCGTACAAGCCACGGATCGCTCCGTGCATGTCGGCTTCTTTCATCTGATTACCCCCTGCATTCGCGACAAGACAATGCGCGGCGCCGGCTGTGCGCCCACGCGCACGCCGGCCTGCCTTTTTGTTATCCGCCTGGTGTTGTCCTGGCCGTTTTGCTGGACCGGCTCTGGTGTCAGTGCGTGTCTGTTTAAGCAGACGTTGCATACATTACCGCACTCGGGGGATCAGGGGGACATTCCCCGGCCCCTTCTTTCGTGGGGAGGCAGGGAATCGGTCAGCCCGGCAAGGAACCGTATTGTGCGTGCTGGCGCACATTGCAAAACCATTGCGACCCGGAATCGCCAAAGCGTCGACCGCGATCAGGTAAAATCCCGTTTTCCCGATTTTTCAGCGAAATCTCGCGCCTTTCACCGTCATGACCACTGTCCTGCGTCTTTCCGATCTGATTTCCCAAGGCAAAATCTCCGGCAAGCGGGTGTTTATCCGCGCCGACCTGAACGTGCCGCAGGACGACGCCGGCAATATCACCGAGGACACCCGCATCCGCGCCTCGGTGCCCGCGATCGAGGCCTGCCTGGCCGCCGGCGCAGCGGTGATGGTCACCTCCCACCTGGGCCGCCCGACCGAAGGCGAGTTTAAGCCGGAAGACTCGCTGGCGCCGATCGCCACGCGCCTGTCCGAGCTGCTGGGCAAGCCGGTCAAGCTGGTGCAGAACTGGGTCGACGGCGTCGAGGTCGCGCCCGGCCAGGTGGTGCTGCTGGAAAACTGCCGCGTGAACAAGGGCGAGAAGAAGAACAGCGACGAGCTGGCCCAGAAGATGGCCAAGCTCTGTGACGTATATGTAAACGACGCCTTCGGCACCGCGCACCGCGCCGAGGCCACCACCCATGGCATCGCCAGGTATGCCCCGATCGCCTGTGCCGGCCCGCTGCTGGCCGCCGAGATCGACGCGCTGGGCAAGGCGCTGGGCCAGCCGGCGCGTCCGCTGGTGGCGATCGTGGCCGGCTCCAAGGTTTCGACCAAGCTGACCATCCTGAAGTCGCTGGCCGACAAGGTCGACAACCTGGTCGTCGGCGGCGGCATCGCCAACACCTTCATGCTGGCCGCCGGCCTGAAGATCGGCAAGTCGCTGGCCGAAGCCGACCTGGTCGGCGATGCCAGGGCCATCATCGATATCATGGCCAGGCGCGGCGCCTCGGTGCCCATTCCCGTCGACGTGGTCTGCGCCAAGGAATTCAGCGCGACCGCCGCGGCCACCGTCAAGGATGTGAAGGATGTGGCCGACGACGACATGATCCTGGACATCGGCCCCCAAACCGCCGCGTTGCTGGCCGAGCAGTTGAAGGCCGCCGGTACCATCGTCTGGAACGGCCCGGTGGGCGTGTTCGAATTCGACCAGTTCGGCAACGGCACCAAGGTGCTGGCGCAGGCTATCGCCGAATCCAAGGCCTTCTCGATCGCCGGCGGCGGCGACACGCTGGCCGCCATCGCCAAGTACGGCATTGCCGACCGCGTGGGCTACATCTCCACCGGCGGCGGCGCGTTCCTGGAATTCCTGGAAGGCAAGAAGCTGCCCGCCTTTGAAGTGCTGGAACAGCGCGCAGCAGGCTGAAGCATCCGCCGGGCCTGGCGCCGTGCCGGGCCCCCGTCCTTCACCAAGGAAACCCGCGCATGACCCGTTCCACCAAGATCGTCGCCACCATCGGCCCCGCTTCCAGCTCGCTGGAGATCCTGACGCGCATGATTGCCGCGGGGGTCGACGTGGTGCGGCTGAATTTCTCGCACGGCAGCGCGCAGGACCATATCGACCGCGCACGCCTGGTGCGCGAGGCCGCGCAGGCGTGCGGCCGCGAAGTCGCGATCATGGCCGACCTGCAGGGCCCCAAGATCCGCGTCGGCAAGTTCGAGCATGGCAAGATCACGCTCAAGCCGGGCGACCCCTTTGTCCTCGATTCCGCCTGCCAGCTCGGCAACGAAGAACGCGTCGGCCTGGACTACCAGGACCTGCCGCGCGATGTCGGCCCGGGCGACCTGCTGCTGCTCAACGACGGCCTGATCGTGCTGGTGGTGGACCGGGTGCTGGGCACCGAGATCTTTACCACCGTGCGCATCGGCGGTGATTTGTCCAACAACAAGGGCATCAACCGCCAGGGTGGCGGCCTGTCGGCGCCGGCATTGACGGCCAAGGACATGGACGACATCAAGACCGCCATGGCCCTGGGCGCGGATTACGTCGCGGTCAGCTTCCCCAAGAACGCGACCGACATGGAAATGGCGCGCCAGCTGGCCGCCGTGGCCGGCCAGCCGCACGGCCACAAGGCCCGCATGATCGCCAAGATCGAGCGCGCCGAGGCCATCCACCCGGGCGTGCTGGAAGAAATCCTGCAGGCGTCCGACGGCATCATGGTGGCGCGCGGCGACCTCGCCGTTGAAGTCGGCAACGCTGCCGTGCCCGCGCTGCAGAAGCGCATGATCAAGCTGGCGCGCGAAGCCAACAAGCTCACCATCACCGCGACGCAGATGATGGAAAGCATGATCGTCAACCCGGTGCCGACGCGCGCCGAAGTGTCGGACGTGGCCAACGCCGTGCTGGACGGCACCGACGCGGTGATGCTGTCGGCCGAGACCGCCGCCGGGCGCTACCCGGTCGAGACCGTCGAGGCCATGGCCGCGGTCTGCATCGAGGCCGAGAAGTCCGAGGTGGTGCAGCTCGACACCGACTTCCTGAACCAGACCTTCTCGCGCATCGACCAGTCGGTGGCGATGGGTGCGCTGTTCACCGCCTATCATTTGCAGGTGAAGGCGATTGCCGCGCTGACCGATTCCGGCGCCACCGCACTGTGGATGAGCCGTCACCGCATCCATGTGCCGATCTACGCCATGACGCCCAACCTGGCCTCGCAGCGCAAGATGCAGCTGTACCGCAACGTGGTGCCGCTGCCGCTGCAATCCAGCGCCGACCGCGACACCGCGCTGGAGCAGGCCGAAGAGCTGCTGCTGGCGCAGGGCGTGGTGCAGCGCGGCGATTTCATCGTGCTGACCATCGGCGAGCCGATGGGGCAGCCGGGCGGAACCAACACCCTGAAGATCGTCAGGGTGGGGCATTGAGCGCCGACAGAAAAATACAGAGACATCCCATTTTTATTTAGGAGTTAGACATGCCACTCGTTTCGATGCGCCAGCTGCTGGACCACGCAGCCGAGAACAGCTACGGCCTGCCGGCCTTCAACGTGAACAACCTCGAGCAAGTGCAGGCCATCATGCAGGCGGCCGACGAGGTCAACGCTCCGGTGATCATGCAAGCCTCGGCCGGCGCCCGCAAATACGCCGGCGAGCATTTCCTGCGCCACCTGATCGAAGCCGCGGTTGAGGCTTATCCCCATATTCCGGTGGTGATGCACCAGGACCACGGCCAGTCGCCGGCGATCTGCCAGGGCGCGATCGACCTGGGCTTCTCGTCGGTGATGATGGACGGCTCGCTGCGCGAAGACGGCAAGACCCCGGCCGAGTACGACTACAACATCGACGTCACCCGCAAGGTGGTGGCACTGGCCCACGCCGTCGGCGTGACCGTGGAAGGCGAACTGGGCTGCCTGGGCTCGCTGGAAACCGGTGAGGCCGGCGAAGAAGACGGCATCGGCGCCGAAGGCGTGCTGGACCACTCCATGCTGCTGACCGATCCGGAGCAGGCCGCCGACTTCGTCAAGGCCACCCAGCTGGACGCACTGGCCATCGCCATCGGCACCTCGCACGGCGCGTACAAGTTCACCCGCAAGCCCACCGGCGACATCCTGGCGATCAGCCGCATCAAGGAAATCCACGCCCGCATCCCCAACACCCACCTGGTGATGCACGGCTCGTCGTCCGTTCCGCAAGAACTGCTGGAAGAAATCCGCAAGTTCGGCGGCGACATGAAGGAAACCTACGGCGTGCCGGTCGAGGAAATCCAGGAAGCCATCAAGTATGGCGTGCGCAAGATCAACATCGATACCGACATCCGCCTGGCCATGACCGGCGCGATCCGTCGCTTCTTTGTCGAGAACCCGAGCAAGTTCGACCCGCGCGAATACCTGAAGCCGGCCCGCGAAGCCGCCAAGCAAGTGTGCAAGGCGCGCTACATCGCTTTCGGCTGCGAAGGCCAGGCCAGCAAGATCAAGCCGGTCACGCTGGTCGACGTCGCGCAGCAGTACAAGTCGGGCAAGCTGGCGCAGGTCGTGCAGTAATTGTCCCGTGTCCGCCTTCCGCGCAAGTGGAAGGCGGATCGCAGTTCCGGCCGCCGCGGCACGCATGTTGCGCCCGGCGGCTTCGCCGTTTTATCGGAACCATCATGTCCAACGCTCTCTACCAGTCCTCCATCAACTCGCTGCCGCTGCTGGGCCACGGCAAGGTGCGCGACAACTACGCCGTCGGCAATGACAAGCTGCTGATCGTCACCACCGACCGCCTGTCGGCGTTCGACGTCATCATGGGCGAGCCGATCCCCGACAAGGGCCGCGTGCTGAACCAGATGGCCGACTTCTGGTTCAAGAAGCTGGCGCACATCGTGCCGAACCATGAGACCGGCATCGCGCCCGAAACCGTGGTCGCGCCGGAGGAAGTGGAGCAGGTCAAGGGCCGCGCCGTGGTGGTCAAGCGCCTGAAGCCGATCCTGGTCGAAGCCGTGGTGCGCGGCTACCTCGCGGGCAGCGGCTGGAAGGACTACCAGGCCACCGGCAAGGTGTGCGGCATCGCGCTGCCGGCCGGCCTGCAGAATTCGCAGAAGCTGCCCGAGCCGATCTTCACCCCGGCCGCCAAGGCCGAGATGGGCGAGCACGACGAGAACATCTCGTTCGCCGAGGTCGAGGCCCGCATCGGCATCGCGCTGGCGCGCCAGATGCGCGAGATCTCGATCCGCCTGTACAAGGAAGCGGCCGAATTTGCCGCCACGCGCGGCATCATCATCGCCGACACCAAGTTCGAGTTCGGCCTGGACGACAACGGCGTGCTGACGCTGATGGACGAAGTGCTGACCGCCGATTCGTCGCGCTTCTGGCCGGCCGATTCGTACCAGGTGGGCACCAACCCGCCGTCGTTCGACAAGCAGTTCGTGCGCGACTGGCTGGAAGCGGTGCGCATCGACGGCAAGCCGTGGCCCAAGACCGCGCCGGCGCCGCAGCTGCCGGATGACGTGATCGAGAAGACCGCGGCGAAGTATCGTGAGGCGCTGACGCGCCTGACGGGCGAAGAGCTGAAGTAATTTCGTTGCCACCGGCTTTTCAAAAGCCAATGGTGTTCCCCCCTCCCGCAAGCGGGAGAGGGGAGCAAACAAGCAAGGATCAAACGTGAGCAAGCAAGACAAGCCGCTGGTCGGCGTCGTGATGGGCAGCAGTTCCGACTGGGACGTGATGCAGCACGCGGTGGCCATGCTGAAGGATTTCGGCGTGCCGTTCGAAGCCCAGGTGGTGTCCGCGCACCGCATGGCCGACGACATGTTCCGCTATGCCGAGACCGCGCGCAGCCGCGGCATCCGCGCCATCATCGCCGGCGCCGGCGGTGCCGCGCACCTGCCGGGCATGATCGCCGCCAAGACCATCGTGCCGGTGTTCGGCGTGCCCGTGCCGTCGAAGTACCTGCGCGGCGAGGATTCGCTGCTGTCGATCGTGCAGATGCCCAAGGGCGTGCCGGTCGCCACCTTCGCCATCGGTGAAGCGGGCGCCGCCAATGCCGCGCTGCATGCCATCGCCACGCTGGCGACCACCGACGACGCCCTGGCCGACGCGCTGGAAGCCTTCCGCGCCAAGCAGACCGAAGCCGCGCGCGCCATGACTTTGCCGCTGTAATGCTGCCGCAGTAATTCTCCGGACCCACACGGAACCGAGCAATGCCGACCGATATCCATCCCTACCTCTCCGAAGCCCACACGCCGGAATCGCGCGCCGAATTCGGCGTCGACCGTCCCGACGCGCCCATCCTGCCCGGCGCGTGGCTGGGCATGCTGGGCGGCGGCCAGCTCGGCCGCATGTTCACGCATGCGGCGCAGGCGATGGGCTATCGCGTATGCGTGCTCGATCCCGACCAGGACAGCCCGGCGGGCGCGGTGGCCGACAAGCATATCTGCGCCCAGTACACCGACGAGGCCGCGCTGGCCGAGATGGCCAAGCTGTGCCAGGCGGTGAGCACCGAGTTCGAGAACGTGCCGTCGCTGTCGCTGGACCGCCTGGAGCAACTGGGTTCGTTTGTCGCGCCGCGCGGCTACTGCGTCTCGATCGCGCAGAACCGCATCGGCGAGAAGAAGTTCTTTGCCGCCTGCGCCGAGCGCACCGGCGTGCCGACGGCCCCGCACTGGGTGATCCAGCACGACGCCGATGTCGACCAGCTGCCCGACCACGTGCTGCCCGGCATCCTCAAGACCGCGCGCATGGGCTACGACGGCAAGGGCCAGGCCCGCGTGAAGACGCGCGACGACGTGCGTGCCGCATGGAAGGCGATGCAGCACGTGCCGTGCGTGCTGGAACGGATGCTGCCGCTGGCCTATGAAGTCTCGGTACTGGCCGCGCGCGCCGCGGACGGTTCCACCGCGACCTGGCCGCTGGCCGAAAACGTGCACCGCGACGGCATCCTGTTCTCGACGCAAATGCCGTCGACCAGCGTCTCGCACGAGATCGCCGACCGCGCCCGCGCCGCGGCTGCCGCCATCGCCACGGAAATGGGCTATGTCGGCGTGCTGTGCATCGAGTTCTTCGTGCTGACCGACGGTTCGCTGGTCGCCAACGAAATGGCGCCGCGCCCGCACAACTCGGGCCACATCACCATGGATGCGTGCGAGACCAGCCAGTTCGAGCAGCAGGTGCGCGCCATGGCCCGCCTGCCGCTGGGCAGCACGCGCCAGCACTCGGCCGGCAAGATGCTGAACCTGCTGGGCGATGTGTGGTTCGAGTTCGGGCTGGAACGCACCCCCGCGTGGGACGAGGTGGTGGCGCAGCCGGGCGCCAAGCTGCACCTGTACGGCAAGAACGATGCGCGCCCGTCGCGCAAGATGGGCCACGTCAACTGCATCGGCGAGCATGCCGAGGCAGCCGACGCTGCCTTTACCGCCGCCGCGCAGGCACTGCATATCCCGCTCTGACGCAAGGAACACGATGTCGCCGCGCACGCCCACGGCTGCTGAACTCGATGAAGCCGTCCGCCTGCTCGAGGCGGGGCAACTGGTCGCTTTCCCGACCGAGACGGTCTACGGGCTGGGCGCCGATGCCGAGAATCCCGAGGCGGTCGGCCGCATCTTCGCGCTGAAGGGACGGCCGTCCAACCACCCGGTGATCGTGCATGTGGTCGACGGCGCCGATATCAGCTACTGGACCGACGAGGTTCCGGAAGCCGCGCAGAAGCTGATCGATGCATTCTGGCCGGGGCCGCTGACGCTGATCCTGAAGCGCGCTTCGCATATCGATGCCGCGGTGGCGGGCGGGCAGGACAGCATCGGCTTGCGCTGCCCGTCGCATCCGGTGGCGCAGGCGCTGCTGGCGCGCTTCAAGCGCGGTCGCGGCGGTATTGCGGCGCCTTCGGCAAACAAGTTCGGGCAGGTCAGCCCGACCACCGCGCAGCATGTGCGCGAAGAGTTCGGCGACGCGGTCTATGTGCTGGAAGGCGATGGGGTAGAGGTCGGGATCGAATCGACCATCGTCGATCTGTCGCGCCTGGACGCCGGCGTCGGGCCGGTCCTGTTGCGTCCCGGTGCCATCACGGTCGGAATGCTGGCGCAGGTGCTGGGCGAAGCGCCGATGCCGCCCGATGCTGCCGCGCCACGCGCATCAGGCACCCTGAAGGCGCACTACGCTCCGCACACGCCCTTGTTGCTGGCGGATGCGCAGGCGGCTGCCGCGCGGCTTGCCGCTCTGCCTGCGGCTGCGCGTGTGGCCTGGGTGGGACGAGCGCCGCTGGCGGATCAGCGCTGCACCTGGGTGCAGGCGCCCGCGGATGCTGCCGCGTATGCGCAGGAGCTGTATCGGTTGTTGCGCAAGCTCGACAAGCAGGGCTATTCGCAGCTGGTGTTCGAGACGTTGCCTGAAGGGCAGGATTGGGCCGGGGTGCGGGATCGGCTGGAGCGGGCGGCTGCGGCGTTTGGTGGCTGAAGCGGGTTCCGGCTGGCATTTCCAATGCGCCAGTCCTCAACCCAACAACCGCAACACCGTATAAACCGCCATCCCCACAGCAATCATCCCCACCATCCGCCGCGTCAGCAGGTAGAACGCGGTGGCCACCACCCCTGCCACCAGCTTGTAGTTCGACAGCGCCACGGTGAAATGCCCCTGCCAGGTCATCAGGTCCGGCAGGATGATCGCCGCCAGCGCCGCTGCGGGCGCATAACGCAGGGCCCGCTGGATGCGGTCAGGCACCGACACGTGCTCGCCGGCCATCAGGAACAACGCGCGCGTCAGCACCGTGACCACCGCCATGCCAACCAGCGCGATCCAGATCTCGGCATGGCTCATGCGCGGTCTCCTGGCGGTGCGTCAGCCGCATTGCCAATCGGCGGGGACTTGCGCTTGCGGATACCCCGCAGCGTAGCCCGCGCCGCCAGTTCATCGGTCGCCATGCCCGCAGCAATCGCACCGACCACCGCCACCACCAGCCCGAGCCGGTACGGCAGGTCAAAGCACAACAACGCCAACACCGCCGAAATCACCACAGCCATCAGCGTCGAGCGCGAATTGATGGTGGCGATCATCACCGGGATCAGCGCCATCGTGCCCGCCAGCCCCAGCCCCCAGCTGTCCGGGAACAGGCTCGCCAGCACGATGCCGAGGATCGACGACACCTGCCACATCGCAAAGTTGGTCAGCGCCATGCCCCAGAAGTAGCCTTCCTTGCCAGGCTCATAGCCCGGCGTCGAATACTTCTGCAGGAAGTAGACGAAGTGCAGGTCGCCGTTGAAGAACCCCAGCACCGTGCGCCGCGCCAGTGTCAGGTAGCTGAAGTGCGGCTGCATGGCGGCGCTGAAGATGACGAAGCGCAGGTTCACCATGGCCGCGGTCAGCCAGATGGTCCACAGCGGCAGCCCGGCGGCGAACAACGGCAGCACCGCCAGCTGCGCCGAGCCGGCATAGACCAGCAGCGACATGCCGATGGCTTCGGGCACGGTCAGCACCGACTTGCTCATCGCGACGCCGGTCACCAGCCCCCAGGAAAACACCGCGGGAAGGGAGGGGGCAAAGCGGCGTACGCCGGCCATGAAGCCGTCGCGTTCGGCGGGTGCGAAGCGATGCCAGAAGCGCAACCACACCGAGGGTTGTCGGGAAGTCATGTCAGAGGAAAGGGGGCAATGCAGGCCCGGCGCCGGGGGCTGGCCCGGAAAGCTGCCGCCGCAGGACGCGGCCGGCACCCTGGCATTATAGGGTCGGAACGCATCCTGGTAAGTGGGCGCTTAACAAAATGCCGCGCCGGCGTTGGCGGCAGGCCACGCGGGGTGGCCGATCCGCCAATGCCGGCGCAATCTCAGGGCGCGCCGCGATACACCCATTGCATCAGCGCGTCGTGCGCCTCCCGCGCCTGCGAGGCGTTGGGGTGGTTGATCATGCTCACCAGCACGTAGCGGCTGCCGTCTTCCGCGTCGACATAGCCGGCCAGCGCACGCACGTCGGCCAGCGTGCCGGTCTTGAGGTAGCCGCTGCCGGCCGCATTGGCGCCGGTCATCCGGTTGCGCAGCGTGCCGTCGACGCCCAGCACCGGCAGCGAATCGACCAGCGCCGGGCCCACGCTGCTGGCCGCCGCCTGCTGCAGCAGGCGCGCCATGTCGTAGGCGCTGATGCGTTCCTCGCGCGACAGTCCGGAGCCGTTGTCCAGCACCAGCCCGGGCATGTCCAGCCCCTGCTTCGCGAGCCAGCGCCGCACCACGCGGATCGAGCGCTCGGGGCTGGCCGGGCCGCCGCGGTCGAGCTCGGCGCCGATGGTCAGGAACAGCTGGCGCGCCATCACGTTGTTGGAGAACTTGTTGATGTCGCGCACGATGTCGGACAGCGGCAGGCCATAGTGGCGCGCCAGCAGCACCGCGCCGCGCGGCACCTTGCCGCTGCGCAACGCGGGCAGGCGGGTAAAACGCCCGCCGGCGCGCTGCCATTCGGCGACAAAGCCGCCCCAGGTGAATTCCGCGTGCGACAGCGTGGCGATATTGAGCACGTGCTCGCCGCAGTCGCTCGAATAGTCACCGGCGAACGATGCCAGCACGGTGCCGTCGGCCTGCGGCTGCACGCTGGGGGTGGCGCGGCTTTGCCAGTCGCCGCAGCGGCCGTTGGTCAACGCCAGCTGGTTGTCGAGCTTGACTTGCGCCAGCTCCGGCGTGACGCTGACCGCCACCGTCTGCGTGACGGGATCCGGCGTCAGCGTGAACGACAGCGTCTTGAAGGCATAGAGCAGGGCATCGGGGCCGACGTTGTAGGCGCGCTGCACTTCGCCGTCGATGGTGCCGTTGCCGTCCAGGCCATCGGCAAAGTAGCTGCGGTCCAGCACCAGGTCGCCGTTGATGGCGGTGGCGCCGCCGGCGCGGGCGCTGGCGACCAGCTTGGCCATTTCCTCCGGCACCAGCTTGGGATCGCCGCGGCCCCGCAGGTAGACATTGCCGTTGACGGTGCCGTCGAAGCCGGGCTGCGCGTCGGCGTAGAGCGCGGTCTGCCAGCGGTAGTCGGGTCCCAGCAGCTGCAGGCCGGCGAAGGTCGTGACCAGCTTCATGGTCGAGGCCGGATTCATCGGCTGCTGCGCGTTCCAGCTGGTGCGCGCGCTGGGTGCGCCCAGCTTGACTACGTAGAAGCTCGCGGCCGAAGCCGGCACGCCGGCGCGGCGCAGGGCCGCGGCCACTTGCGCCGGCACGCCGGCCCGCACCAGGCCGGCATCGGCGGAAGGCGTGGCCTTTGCCGCCTTGCCGGCAATCTGGTCCTTCTGTGCTTTCGCGCTTTTCTGGACCTTCTGGGATTTCTGTACCTTGGCCGGCGGCCTGGCCAGCGCCGGCGCGATGACGGGCCCACCGGCCATCAGCAAGGCGGCGGCAAGAAGAGGCGACAGGCGGCGCAGCAGCGCGCCAGTTCGCGATGCGGTACGCGTGGCGGTTGTTCTTGGCATGGCGGCCATGTTAACGCATGGCAAGCGCCTGCCGGATGACAGCAGCGTGGCGCTCAGCCCGCGCGCGGCGGCGCCAGCCGGGACAGCAGCGATTTCAGCGTGGCCTGGTCGCTGTCGGACAGCGCGCTGCCCACATGCGCGTCATGCTCGACCACCGCGCGGGTGGCAGCGTCCAGCGTCTTGCGGCCCGACGGCGTCAGCACCAGGCTGTAGGCGCGCCGGTCGCCCGCCGCCGGGCGGCGCGCGACCAGATTCATCTCTTCCAGCGCATCGACCAGCAGCACCGCACCCGAGCGCGCGATGCCCAGGATGCGCGCCAGCTCGGTCAGCTTCAGGTGCGGATTGCGCGAGATGATCACCAGTGCCGAGAAGCGCGGCGGGGTGATCTGCCATTGCGACAGTGACAGCACGAAATCCTCGTAGATGCGGATCTGCGCGCGGCGGATGGCGTAGCCGATCAGGCTGTCGAGCACGCCATAGTCGATATTGGGCACATGCGGATCGAAGCCGGCGTCGGCCACCGCCGGATCCGGCGCAAGCGGCTCGCGCGGCTTGCGCCGCGCGCTGGCGGTGTGCGAGCTGCCAGTCTTGCCTGCCGCGGCGGGTGCGTCGGGTGCACCGGATGCACGGGATGCACTGGATGCGTTAGGGATCATTGCAGTAGTTTCCAGTTGCCGTTGTCGATTGTCAGCATAACGCGGCCGCGCTGGTCAAAGCCATAGTGGTCTTGCCCACTGTAATTGAGCACGCCGTGCGACACCACGATGTCCTTTTCGCTCTCCAGCGCCTGGCGCAGCGCCTGGCGGAAGGCCGGCGTTCCCGGTTTGGCGCTTTTCAGCGCCACCGGCACGATCCGCTCCAGCACCAGTCCGGCATCGTAGGCATGCGCGCCGAACTGCGTGCGCGATTCGGCGCCATATTGCTTCTCGTAGCGGGTGACGTAGTCGAGTCCCGGCTTGCGCACCGGGTCGCCGGCTGGCAGCTGCTCCGGCACGATCACCGGGCCCGCCGGCAGGATCGCGCCATTGACCAGGCGTCCGCCGATGCGGATCAGGTCCTTGGTGGCGGCGCCGTGGGTCTGGTAGATGGCGCCGCCGTAGCCGCGCTCGCGCAGCGTGGTATGCGGCAGCGCCGCACCGGTGCCGGCGCCGGCGATCAGGATGGCGTCGGGCTTGGCGGCGATCAGCTTGATGGCCTGCGCGGTCACGCTGGTATCGGCGCGGCCATAGCGTTCGGTGGCGATCAGGCGCAGGCCGTTGGCGGTGGCGGCGGCGGTGAAATCCTTCAGCCAGGTCTCGCCATAGGCGTCGGCAAAGCCGATAAAGCCGATGGTCTTGACGCCTCTGGTCTTGGCGGTGGCGGCGACGGCGTTGGCCATCAGCCGCACCGGCTGCGCCAGCCGGAAGGTCCAGGCGCCCCGGCCGGGCTTGAGCTCGATCGGCGAGAAGGCAAGCTGGACGGTCTGGCTTTCCTCGGCGACCTCGGCAATGGCGATCGACGGGGCGACCGCGGATGAGCCGAGGATGATATCGACCTTGTCTTCGGAGACGAAGCGGCGCGCGACCTTGGCGCCCTGGGTGGGATCGGAGGCATCGTCCAGCACGATGTAGCGGACGGCCTCGCCGCCGATCTTCTGCGGCAGGTACGGCATCGAGTTCTTCTGCGGGATGCCGAGCGAAGCGGACGGCCCCGTCGTCGACAGGCTGACGCCGACGGTAATGTCGGCCAGTGCGGCGTTGGCGGCGAAAGCGAGGGCGGCGGCCAGCGTCAGGTGGGTGAGGCGGGTGAGCCGGGTGATCGGGGTGAGGTTCAGGGGCGCCATGTTGTCTCCTCTTGATGGTTTATTTTTGGTTGTGGCCTGGCGGACCGCGACGCTATCGCCCGCCCTGCATCGACTGCCGGTCGAACCCCGCCAGCTGCTTGTACCGCAGCGAAATCGCCTCCAGCTCGGCGCGTGGGATCACCTGCCCGATATCGTTGAACCCCTGCGGCGCGCGTTCCTCCGCCAGCTGCATCACCTGCTCCGGCCCGTTCATGCGGTTGCGCAGCACGATGCCCGCGGTGCGCGGCAGGCGCTCGGCCTCGTATTCGCGCAGCGCGTAAGGCGTATCTTGCGTGCCCAGCAGGCTGTCGACGAGGTAGCGCGCATCCAGGATCGCCTGCGCGCTGCCGTTCGAGCCGATCGGGTACATCGGGTGTGCGGCATCGCCGAGCAGCGTGACGCGGTCGAAGGTCCAGCGCGGCAGCGGGTCCTTGTCGACCATCGGGAATTCGTAGATCGCCGCCGCACCATCGATCAGCGCGGGAATGTCGATCCAGTCCCACTGCCAGCCGGCAAACTGCGCGCGGAACACCGACTTGTCGACCTGCTTGTTCCAGTCGCTGCGCGGCGGCGTGTCAGGCACGCTGTCGGGCACACGCAACTCTGCGATCCAGTTGACCAGCGAGCGACCCTGCCGGCGCATCGGCTCGGAGATGGGATAGGCGACGAACTTCTGGTCCTGGTGGCCGGCCATGAACATCGAGCGTCCGTCGAGGTAGGCGGGCGCCTCCGTGACCGCGCGCCACAGCATGCGGCGCGAGAAGCGCGGTGCATCGCCGGTGGCGTAGAAGTGGTGGCGCACCGCGGAGTGGATGCCATCGGCGCCGACCAGCACGTCGGCGCTGGCTTCCACCTCGGCGCCATCGCCGCGGCGGCGCAGCACGAAACGCGCCGGCCCGCGCGCGCCGGTATCGAGCACGGTCTCGAACGCATGCCCGGTGTGGACCGCATCGGCACCCAGCCGCTCGACCACGGTGCGATGCAGCAGCATCTGGAACTCGCCGCGATGGATCGAGAACTGCGGCCAGTCGTAGCCCGCCGCCAGCCCGCGCGGTTCGTGCCAGATGCGCTGGCCCAGCTTGTTGTAGTAGGAGAGCGACGAGGTCTCGATCGCAAGCTCGGCCAGCGCGTCGCGCAGGCCGAGCTCGGACAGGATGCGTACCGCGTGCGGCAGCAGGTTGATGCCCACGCCCAGCGGGCGCAGCGATTCGCTGGCTTCCCAGACTTCGGCGTCGATGCCGTGGCGGTGGCACAGCAGCGCCAGCGTCAGCCCGCCGATGCCGCCGCCGGCGATTGCGATCTTCATGTTGTCTCCCCGCTTGCGGCGCGCAGCTGCGCACCCGGTCCGTCGAATTTTGTTATTGAGTATAACAATTCGCGTCCGCACGGCAAGGCGGGGAAACACCCCGGAGTGCCTGCTCCGGGGTCAGGAAAAACCCGGCCTCAGCCGGCCGCAGCGCCGTCCGGCCGGGCGGCAGCGTGCTTCAGGGACGGCACCGGGAACACGATGTCGTACAGCCAGTTGTACACCAGCGCGTAGACCATGTAGAAGACGGCCACGGCGATATCCATGATCAGCGCATCGAGCAGGCTGATATTCAGGTACCACGCCAGCGCCGGCAGGAAGACCACCAGCAGGCCCACCTCGAACAGGATGGCGTGCAGCACCCGCACCACGACCGACTTGCGCAGCTGGCCGGTCCAACGCAGCATGGCCTTGTCGAACAGCAGGTTGTACAGGTAGTTCCAGCCGGTCGCGATCAGCGACGCGACCGCGCCGATCAGGCCCATCTGGTGCAGCTCGTAGCCGAAGGCCCAGCTGGCCAGCGGCGCGAAGATCAGCAGGCCGACAACCTCGAAGCCAACGGCGTGGCGGATCCGGTCGCGGGTAGTGCGCATGATTTTCCTCCTGCGAGGCAATAATTCAGACCCGGCCAAGTCTATCTGCTTTGCAGGGATTGCCAAGTTGGATACTATCGTCAGAACCGATAGATGTCGCAGAAGGGCGCCGTATGAGTCTCTCACTGGAGCAACTCCAGGCTTTCGTCGCTGCCGCCGAGGCGGGTTCTTTTTCCGCCGCCGCGCGCCGGCTCGGCAAGGCCCAGTCAGTGGTGAGCGCCGCCGTGTCGAACCTGGAGATCGATGTCGGCAACGCGCTGTTCGACCGCGCCGGCCGCTATCCCGTGCTGACCCCGGCCGGCGAGCGGCTGCTGGCGGAAGCGCGCGTGATCCTGGAACGCTGCGAGCACTTCCGCGGCGTGGCCAAGAGCCTGGGCGAGGGCGTGGAGACGCGGCTGGTGCTCGCCGTCGACGAGCTCTACCCGGAGGAAACGCTGGGCCAGCTGCTCGAAGCGTTCTCCGGCCGTTTCCCGGCGGTCGAGCTGGAAGTGCTGTTCCCCTTGATGGAAGACGTGAGCCGGCTGGTGCTCGAGGGCGGCGCCGATCTCGGCATCATGTGGCGGCAGGAGGTGCTGCCGCCCGAACTGGGTTTCCATGCGTTGGGCTGGATGCCGATGCAGATCCTGTGTGCGCCCGACCATCCGCTGGCGTCGCAGCGCGTGGACTGGGAAGAGCTGAAGCGCTACCGCCAGCTGATGGTCGCCACGCGTACCGACAGCGAAGAGAAGATGCGCCTGCGCGTGGCGGCGGATGTGTGGTGGGTGGAGAGCCAGTGGGTCATCGTCGAGCTGGTCAAGCGCGGGCTCGGCTGGGCGTTCGTGCCGTGGCACGTGGTGGCCAACTCGCCGGCCGCGGCGCAGCTGGTGTCGCCGCCGCTGGCGTTCCAGCAGCAGGACTGGCCGGTGGCGATGGAACTGGTGTGGCACAAGCAGCGGCCGCTGGGCAAGGCCGCCACCTGGCTGCGCGAGCGCATCTGCGCGCAGCCGTTGCCGAATGCGCCGCAGCGCGGCGCCTAGCGCTGGCCGACTGTGGTGGCGGGTGCGGCGCCGGCGGGCCTGCTGCCGGTGGCGCCTTCCAGCGCCTGCTGATGCCAGTTGCCGCCCAGCGCCTTGATCAGCACCACGGCCGCCGTGTACTGGCGCCCGGCAATCGACAGCGCGGTGCGCTCGGCGGTGTAGGCGGCGGTCTGCGCGGTCAGCACGTCGAGCAGGCCCGCGGTGCCGGCGCGGTAGCGGTTGTTGACCAGCACCAGCGCCTCGCGCGCGGAGCGCAGCGCGTCGTTCTGCACCACCGCTTCCTGCTCCAGCAGCCGCTGCGCGGCAAGGTTGTCTTCGACTTCCTGGAACGCGGACAGCACGGTCTGGCGGTAATTGGCGACGGTCTGGTCGTAGGCGGCCACGGCCTGCGCCTTGGCCGCGCTGCGCAGGCCGCCGTCGAACAGCGTGCCGGCCAGCCCGCCGCCGATCGACCAGATGCGGTCCGGCAGCGACATCCAGCGCGCCAGCGTGCTGGCGGTCAGGCCGCCGCTGGCCGACAGCGACAGCGTCGGGTAGTAGGCCGCCTGCGCCACGCCGATCTGCGCATTGGCGGACGCCATGCGGCGCTCGGCAGCGCCGATGTCGGGCCGGCGCTCCAGCAGTTCCGATGGCACCGCGCCCGGCACGCGCGGCGGGGCCTGGCGGAAATCGTCCGCGGCCAGCGACAGCGCCGCGGGCGGCTTGCCGACCAGCACGGCAATGGCGTGCTCCAGCTGCGCGCGCGTGATCTGGATGTCGATCTGCTGCGCCTGCGCGCTCTTGAGCTGGGTCTCCGACTGCAGCACGTCTGAGCGTTGCGCGGTGCCGGCGGCGTACTGGTTCTGCACCAGCTGCAGCGACTTCTGGTAATCGGCCACGGTGCGGTCGAGCAGCGCCTTCTGCGCATCGGCCACGCGCAGCAGGAAATAGCTCTGCGCCAGTGTCGCCTGCGTCGACAGCAGCGTCGATGCCAGGTCGGCCTGGCTTGCCTGCACGCTGGCTTCGCTGCTTTCCACCTGGCGGCGCACGCGGCCCCACACGTCGATCTCCCAGGTCGCGCCCAGCGTCAGGCTCTGCCCGTTGAGCGTATTGCCGCTGGCGCCGCGCGCGCGCGACGCACCGGCCTGCGCATCGACGACCGGGAAGAAGCCGGCACGCGCCGCCTGCAGCGCGGCCACGGCCTGGCGGTACTGCGCCTCGGCCGCCTTGATGTTCTGGTTGGAGATCTGCACTTGCGGCATCAGCGTGTCGAGCTGCGGATCGCCGAAGACCGTCCACCAGTCGGCACGCGTGATGGCATCCTGCGGCTCGGCGGTTTTCCAGTCGCCGCGCCAGGCATTGGCATCGGCTGTGGTATCGGCATCGGCATTGGTACCGGCGGCTTCCTTGAAAGCTTCCGGCACCGGCGCATCGGGACGCTTGTAGTCGGGACCCACCGCGCAGCCGGCCAGCAGCAACGCGCACGCCAGCGGCAGCGGCAGGGCATGGGTCAGCAATCGGCTAAACACAGCGCTAAACACAGGGTGAAACACAGTCATGTGGAATCTCTGTAAATTCAGACGGCGGCCGGCTGGTCAGGCGTGCCGCCGCGGCGGCGCTGGCGCCAGGCCTTGACCTTCAGGCGCCAGCGGTCCAGCGTCAGGTAGACCACTGGCGTGGTGTACAGCGTCAGCAGCTGGCTCACCACCAGGCCGCCGACAATCGAGATGCCCAGCGGCGCGCGCAGCTCGGCGCCGTCGCCGCGGCCGATCGCCAGCGGCACCGCGCCCAGCAGCGCGGCCATGGTCGTCATCAGGATCGGGCGGAAACGCAGCAGGCAGGCGCGGTAGATGGCTTCGCGCGGCGACAGCCCGTCGCGGCGCTCGGCGTCGATGGCGAAGTCGATCATCATGATCGCGTTCTTCTTTACGATGCCGATCAGCAGGATCACGCCGATCAGCGCGATGATGCTGAAGTCCGTCCTCGACGCCATCAGCGCCAGCAGCGCGCCCACGCCCGCCGACGGCAGCGTCGACAGGATGGTGAGCGGGTGGACATAGCTTTCATACAGCACGCCCAGCACGATGTAGATGGTGATCAGCGCCGCCAGGATCAGGATCGGCTGGCTCTTGAGCGAGTCCTGGAACGCCTTGGCGCCGCCCTGGAAGTTGGCGCGCAGCGTTTCCGGCACGCCGATGCGCGCCATCTCGCGGTTGATCGCATCGGTCGCCTGCGACAGCGAGGTCCCCTCCGACAGGTTGAACGAGATCGTCGATGCCGCGAACTGCCCCTGGTGGTTCACGCCCAGCGGCGTGCTGGTCGGGATCACGCTCGCGAAGGCAGACAGCGGCACGCGGTTGCCGTTGCCGGTGACGACGTAGATGTCCTTGAGCGCGTTCGGGCCCTGCAGGTACTCGGGGCTCAGCTCCATCACCACGCGGTACTGGTTGAGCGGATGGTAGATGGTCGACACCAGCCGCTGGCCGAAGGCGTTGTTCAGCACCGCATCCACCTGCTGCGCGGTCACGCCCAGGCGCGACGCCGTATCGCGGTCGATGATCACCGAGGTCTGCAGCCCCTTGTCGTTGGTGTCGGTGTCGATGTCCTCCAGCCCCTTCAGGTTGGACAGCGCCGCGCGCACCTTGGGCTCCCACGTGCGCAGCACTTCGAGGTCGTCGGACTGCAGCGTGAACTGGTACTGCGAGCTGCTCTGCCGCCCGCCGATGCGGATGTCCTGCACCGGCTGCAGGAACAGGCTCGCACCGGGCTCCTTGGCCAGCTTGCCGCGCAGCCGCGCGATGATGGCGTCGGCGGACTCCTTGCGCTCCGCCAGCGGCTTGAGCGTGACGAACATCTGGCCGGTGTTGCGCTGCGAGCCGCCGGTAAAGCCGGTCACGTTTTCAACTGCCGGATCCGACTGCACAATCCTGATAAAGCTGTCGAGCTTGCCGCGCATGGCCTGGAACGAGGTGGCCTGGTCGGCGCGGATAAAGCCGATCAGCCGGCCCGTGTCCTGCTGCGGGAAGAAGCCCTTGGGCACGATCACGTACAGGTACACGTTGAGCGCGATGGTGGCGATCAGCACCAGCCACACCAGCGGGCTGAAGCGCAGCGCGGTCGACAGCGAACGCGCATAGCCATCGTGCAGCCACCGGAACATGCGCTCGGTGGCGCGGAAGAAGCGTCCCTGCTGCTCCGGTTCCGCCGGCCGCAGCATGCGCGCGCACATCATCGGCGTGGTGGTCAGCGACACCACCAGCGACACCAGGATCGCCACCGACAGCGTGATCGCGAACTCCTGGAACAGGCGCCCGACGATGCCGCCCATCATCAGCAGCGGAATGAACACCGCGATCAGCGACAGGCTCATCGACAGCACCGTGAAGCCGACCTCGCGCGCGCCACGCAGCGCGGCGGCCAGCGGCTTCATGCCCTCCTCGATATGGCGCGAAATGTTCTCCAGCACCACGATGGCATCGTCGACCACGAAGCCGGTGGCAATGGTCAGCGCCATCAGCGACAGGTTGTTCAGCGAGAACCCGGCCAGGTACATCACCGTGAAGGTGCCGATCAGCGAGACCGGCACCGCCACGCTGGGGATCAGCGTCGCGCGCACGTTGCGCAGGAAGATGAACACCACCATGATCACCAGCGCCACCGAGATCATCAGCGTGTGCTCGACCTCGCGCAGCGAGGCGCGGATGGTGGGGGTGCGGTCCATCATCACGTCCATCGAGATCGCCGCCGGGATCATCTTCTGCAGGTTCGGCAGCATCTCGCGCACGCGGTCGACGGTCTCGATGATATTGGCGCCGGGCGAGCGGTTCAGCACCAGCAGCACCGACGGCTTGCCGTTGGCCGAGCCCGCGTTGCGGATGTCCTGCACCGAATCGACCACGTTGGCCACGTCGCGCAGCCGCACCGGCACCGCGAACGAATTCGGCCCGCTGGTGGCACTGGTGCCCCCGGTGGCGCCGCTGGTGATGGTTGTGGTGCCGCTGCTGGTGGTCAGCGTGGTCACGGTGACGCCGTTGACCACCTTGGTGCTGACGCCGCCGCTGGCGGTCGCATTGGCGGTGCTGGCGATCAGCGCGCCCGCCGACGCCGACGAGTAGGTGCCCGGCGTAGCGTAGCGGATGATCAGCGGCATGTAGTCTTCCGCCTTCATCATCTGGTCGTTGGCGTAGACCTGCCAGTTGTTGCTGGCGTTTTCCAGCGTGCCGAGCGGCCGGTTGGCGTTGGTCGCGCTGATGGTGTTGCGCACGTCCTCCAGCGAGATGCCGTAGTTGTTCAGCGCGGTCGGGTTCAGTTCGACCCGCACCGCCGGCAAGGAGGCGCCGCCAATGGTGACCTGCCCCACGCCTTCCACCTGCGACAGCTTCTGCGCCAGGATGGTCGAGGCCGCATCGTAGAGCTGTCCGCGCGTCATCGTCGGCGAGGTCAGCGCGATGATCATGATCGGCGCGTCGGCGGGGTTGACCTTGCGGTAGGTCGGGTTGTTGGGCAGGCTGGTCGGCAGCGTCGCGCGCGAAGCGTTGATCGCGGCCTGCACGTCGCGCGCGGCGCCGTCGATATTGCGCGACAGGTCGAACTGCAGCGTCACGCGGGTCGAGCCGAGCGAGCTGCTGGAGGTGATTTCGGTCACGCCGGCGATGGTACCGAGCGCGCGCTCCAGCGGCGTCGCCACGGTGGCGGCCATCGTTTCCGGGCTGGCGCCAGGGAGCGACGCCGATACCGAGATGGTCGGGAAGTCCACCTGCGGCAGCGGCGACACCGGCAGCAGCCGCAGTGCCGCGAGCCCGGCCAGCAGGATGCCGAGCGTGAGCAGCGCGGTCGCGACCGGGCGATGGATAAAGGCAGCCGAAAGATTCATTGTCAGACCGGCTCCTCGCCCGTGCCGCCTTCCTCCGGATCACCGAAGCGGCGCTTGCGCCAGCCCTTCACGCGCGTCGCCACGCGGTCGAAGGCCAGGTAGATCACCGGCGTGGTGAACAGCGTCAGCACCTGGCTGACCAGCAGGCCGCCCACCATGGTCACGCCCAGCGGCTGGCGCAGCTCGCTGCCGATGCCGGAGCCCAGCATCAGCGGCAGCGCCGCCAGCAGCGCCGCCATGGTGGTCATAAGGATCGGGCGGAAACGCAGCAGGCAGGCCTGGAAGATCGCGTCGCGCGGCGTCATGCCGCCTTCGCGCTCGGCCTCGAGCGCGAAGTCGATCATCATGATCGCGTTCTTCTTGACGATGCCGATCAGCAGGATGATGCCGATGATGGCGATGATGCCCAGGTCCATCCCCGCCACCAGCAACGCCAGCAACGCGCCCACGCCTGCGGACGGTAACGTCGACAGGATCGTGACCGGGTGGATGGTGCTTTCATACAGCACGCCCAGCACGATATACATCGTCACCACCGCGGCCAGGATCAGCCACAGCGTGTTCGACAGCGACGCGCGGAACGCCAGCGCCGCGCCCTGGAAGCTGGTCTGCATCGAGATCGGCAGGCCCAGCTCCTGCTCCACCCTGGTGATCTTGTCGACCGCGGCGCCGAGCGATTCGCCATGCGCCAGGTTGAACGAGATCGTTGCCGCGGGGAATTGCCCCTGGTGGTTGATCACCAGAGGCCCGGTGCGCTCGGTGATGCGCGCGAACGCGCCCAGCGGCACCTGTCCGCCGGAAGAGGAGGGCAGGCGCAGCTCGGCCAGCGATTGCGGGCTTTTGCGGAACTCCGGCATGGTCTCCAGCACCACGCGGTACTGGCTCGACTGCGTGAAGATGGTCGACACCAGCCGCTGGCCGAAGGCGCTGTACAGCGCGCTGTCGATCACCGCGGTGGTGATGCCGAAGCGCGCCGCGGCGTCGCGGTCGATATCGACATAGGCGCGCAGGCCGTTGTTCTGCTGGTCGCTGGTGACGTCGCGCAGCTCCGGCTCCTGGCGCAGGCGCTCCACCAGCTTCGGCACCCACGCGGCCAGCGTCTCGGGATCGGGATCTTCCACCGTGAACTGGTACTGCGTGCGCGAGACCTTGTCCTCGATGGTCAGGTCCTGCACCGGCTGCGTGAACAGCGAGACGCCGCCGAGGCTCTGCACCGCATGCTGCAGGCGCTGCGTGACCACGTCGATGGGGTCGCGCTCGCCCTTGGGCTTGAGGTTGATCAGCATGCGCCCGGCGTTGAGCGTGGTGTTGCTGCCATCCACGCCGATGAACGACGACAGGCTCGCCACCGCCGGGTCCTGCATCACCACCTTGGCCACCGCTTCCTGCTTGCGCGCCATGGCGCCGAAGGAGGTGGTCTGCGCGGCCTCGGTGATGCCCTGGATCACGCCGGTGTCCTGCACCGGGAAGAAGCCCTTGGGCACCAGCAGGTACAGCAGCACGGTCAGCGCCAGCGTGGCCACGGCCACGACCAGCGTTGCCTTCTGGCGATCGAGCACCCAGTCCAGCGCGCGCCCGTAGCGCTCGATCACGTTGTCGAAGAAGCGGCCGGTGGCGCGGTGGAAGCGCGACAGCTTCTCTTCCGGCACATGGTGCAGCAGCCGCGCGCACATCATCGGCGTGAGCGTCAGCGACACCACCGCCGAGATCAGGATCGATACCGCCAGCGTGATCGCGAACTCGCGGAACAGCCGGCCGACCACGTCGCCCATGAACAGCAGCGGGATCAGCACCGCCACCAGCGAGAAGGTCAGCGAGATGATGGTGAAGCCAATCTGCTTCGAGCCCTTGAGCGCCGCCTGCATCGGCGAATCGCCTTTCTCGATGTAGCGCATGATGTTCTCGATCATCACGATCGCATCGTCGACCACGAAGCCGGTGGCAATGGTCAGCGCCATCAGCGTCAGGTTGTTGATCGAGAACCCCGACAGGTACATCACGCCGAACGTGCCCACCAGCGACAGCGGCACCGCCACGCCCGGGATGATGGTGGCGGGGATATTGCGCAGGAACAGGAAGATCACCAGCACCACCAGCGCGATCGCCAGCAGCAGCTCGAACTGCACGTCCTCGACCGAGGCGCGGATGGTGGTGGTGCGGTCGGTCAGCAGCTGCACGTGGACCGACGCCGGCAGCGCGTTCTGCAGCTGCGGCAGCAGCGCCTTGATGCGGTCGACCACCTCGATCACGTTCGCGCCGGGCTGGCGCTGGATGTTCAGCACGATCGCGGGCTTGTCGTTGGCCCACGCGGCCAGGCGGCTGTTCTCGGGACCGTCGACGATCTCGGCCACGTCGGTGATGCGGATCGGCGCGCCGTTCTTGTAGCCGAGGATGATCTGGCGGTATTCGTCGGCGGAGCGCAGCTGGTCGTTGGCGTCGATGGTCGACGCGCGCTGCGGGCCGTCGAAGCTGCCCTTGGCGCCGTTGACGTTGGCCGAGCCGATCGCGGTGCGCAGGTCGTCGATCGACATGCCGAGCGATGCCAGCGCGGCCGGGTTGGCCTGGATGCGCACCGCGGGGCGCTGCCCGCCGCTGATGGTGACCAGGCCCACGCCCTGGATCTGCGAGATCTTCTGCGCCACGCGCGTATCCACCATGTCCTGCAGCTTGGGCAGCGGCATGGTGTCGGACGTCATGGCGATGGTCATGATCGGCGCGTCGGCCGGGTTGACCTTGCTGTAGACCGGCGGCATCGGCAGGTCGGACGGCAGCAGGTTGCTGCCGGCATTGATGGCGGCCTGCACTTCCTGCTCGGCCACGTCCAGCGGCAGCGTCAGCTCGAACTGCAGCGTGATCACCGAGGCGCCGCCCGACGAGGACGACGACATCTGCTTCAGGCCGGGCATCTGGCCGAACTGCCGCTCCAGCGGCGCGGTCACCGACGAAGTCATCACGTCGGGGCTGGCGCCGGGGTAGAGCGTGGTGACCTGGATCGTCGGGTAGTCGACCTCCGGCAGCGCCGACAGCGGCAGCAGCCGGTAGGCCACCAGCCCGGAGAGCAGGATGGCCAGCATCAGCAGCGCCGTAGCGACCGGGCGCTGGATGAAGAGGCGTGATGGGTTCATGCGCGGTCCTTACTGCTGCTGGCGGCGCGGGCCTTCCGCACCTGGAGCGCTGGCGCCGCCTTCACGCTGGCGCCGATGCTCGCCGGCCGCGCCGGAAGCACCGGAAGCGCCGGAAGCGCCGCCCGCGGCCGCGCCGCTGGCATCGCCATGCGGCGCGCTGGCACCGCCCCAGCCAGCGCCGTCGCGGTTGCGTCGGCCGCGCCCGCGCGGCTGGCTGGCCGGCACCGTCGCCGCGGCACGCGCGGCCGGGTCGACTGCTTCGACCGTCATGCCTTCCTTGAGCCGGTCGGCGCCATCCACCACCACGCGCTGGCCGGGCTCCAGGCCCTTGAGCACCGCATTGCGGCTGCCATCGCCCGGGCCGAGGGTGATCACCTGGACCTTGACCTTGTTGGCGTCGTCGACGGTGTAGACGAACGTGCCCTGCTGTCCGCGCTGGATCGCCGCCACCGGAATCACGGTGGCGTCCTTGAGCGTGTCGACGCGCGTGCGCACGTTGACGAACTGGTTCGGGAACAGCATCCCGTCTTCATTGGGGAAGACCGCCTTGAGCTTGACCGTGCCGGTGGTGGTGTCGATCTGGTTGTCGGTGGTCAGCAGCGTGCCTTCGCCCAGCTGGTTGCGCACCTGGCGGTCCCACGCCTGCACCGGCAGCTTTTCGCCGGCGTTGAGCTTCTTCAGCACCGACGGCAGGTTGTCCTCGGGGATGGTGTACATCACGGCGATCGGCTGGATCTGCGTGATCAGCGCGATGCCGTTGGCGTCGCTGGTGTTGACGATATTGCCCGGATCGACCTGGCGCAGGCCGATGCGGCCCGACACCGGCGCCACGATCCTGGTGTAGCCCAGCTGCAGGCGCGCATTGGCCACGTTGCCCTGGTCGGTCTTGACCACGCCTTCGTACTGGCGCACCAGCGCGTCCTGGGTATCGACCTGCTGCTTGGAGATCGAATCCTGGCCCAGCAGGGTGCGGTAGCGCTGCTGGTCCAGCTTCGCGTTCTGCAGCAGGGCCTGGTCGCGCGCCAGCTGGCCCACGGCCTGGTCGAGCGCGGCCTGGAACGGGCGCGGGTCGATCTCGGCCAGCACGTCGCCGGCCCTGACCATCTGGCCTTCCTTGAACAGCACCTTCAGCAGCGGGCCGGACACCTGCGCGCGCACGGTCACGTTAGAGACCGGGGTCACGTTGCCCAGCCCGTTCAGGACCACGTCCATGTCGCGCTGGGCCACGGTGGCGACCACGACCGGCGAGCGCGGCATGCCGGCGCGGCCCCCTGGCCCGCCAGGACCGCCAGGACCTCCCGCACCGGGTCCGCCGGCGCCGCCCGGGCCGCCCGGGCCGCCCGCGGTGCCCTTGGGGGCGTCGCCGCGGTGCGCATACCAGTACCAGCCGCCTCCGGCCAGCAGCAGCACCAGCAGCCCGGCATACAGCCGGCGCCGGCTCCTGCGCGGTGGGGTGCCGCCGGGCGGCAGGGGCGGACGGGAAGACGGGGATGGGGGAGGGTTAGGTTGGCCTTGTTCGGGGTTGGACATGTCCGCAATCCTGGGAACGGCGCGCCCGGGCGCGCCGCGGTGTTCTGCTGGCAAGTGACGATGGATGCAGCAGTATGCCGCAACGCAATGGGCGCCGGCCGGCCGCGGGGGGCAGCGCGCCCGGCGGCCGCCGGCGTGCCGGCAAGTGCCGTGCGGCGCGCATTGGGCGGCGCCGTTGGCAAGTCATGCGGCAAGGATAATGTGCGGGCGCGGACGCCCGTATTTCGGCGCCCGGCGCTTTTATTACAGAGGATTACCAGCGCCCCAGGTGTAACCTCCGGAAACAAAACCGCCCGGCCGATCCGGCGTGTGCGCCGCGCGGGCTGACTATCATGTGCCTATGCGAACGAACCAGCCTACCCAGATCCTCGTCGTCGACGACGATCCCGAACTCCGCGACCTGCTGCGCGAGTACCTGACCCAGCAGGGCTTTGCCGTCTCGGTGCTGCACGACGGCGACGGCCTGCAGGCGCGCCTGGAGCGCGAGCGGCCAGCGCTGATCGTGCTCGACCTGATGATGCCCAAGGTCGACGGCCTGACCGCGCTGCGCAACCTGCGCGCCAAGAACGACGACATCCCGGTGATCCTGCTTACTGCCCGCAGCGACGAGATCGACCGCATCGTCGGCCTGGAGATCGGCGCCGACGACTACCTCGGCAAACCCTTCTCGCCGCGCGAGCTGCTGGCGCGCATCAACGCCGTGCTGCGCCGCAAGCTGGCCCGCCCCGCGGCGGCGCCGGAGGACCGCGAATCGGTCGCGTTTGGCCCGTTCCGCGTCAATTTCCGCCAGCGCACGCTGAGCCGCGCCGGCCAGCCGCTGTCGATCAGCGATACCGAGTTCGCGTTGCTCAAGCTGCTGCTGATGCATCCGCTCGAAGTGCTATCGCGCGAGCGTATCGTCGAGCTGATGTACGGCAGCGCCAGCGGCATCAGCGACCGCGGCATCGACGTGCAGATCTGGCGCCTGCGCCGGCTGCTCGACGAAGACGCGCAGCGCCCGCGCTATATCCAGACCGTGCGCGGCCGCGGCTACACCTTCGTGCCCGACGAAGCGGAAGAGATTCCCGCCGAGCTTTCCGATTAAAGCACGCGGCGGCCGGCCGTTTTATCGCCTTTACGTGCCGCCGCGTGCCACCCGAGCCTGCTTCCCGATGAAGTTGCGACGTATCGACACCCTGTTCGGCCGCATTGCCTTGCTGATCGCGGCCGTGCTCGTGATCAGCCACTTCTCGTGGCTGGCCATCCTGCGCATGGACCGGCGCCAGCAGCAGGTCGACTATTCCGTGGAGCAGATGCTGTTCCAGCTCGACAGCATCGAGCGCGCGCTCGATGCGCACCCGCCGGCCAAGCTGCCCAGCCTGGTGGAGACCGCCGATACCGCCAGCGCCGATGAGCACGCCACCGCGCCCAAGGGCGGCCGCTCGCGCCGCCTGGTCGAGCAGTTCATTTCGCGGCTGCCGCAGGGCACCGAGGTCCGGCTCGAGGACGAGACCACGCCGCGTATCTGGATCAAGCTGCCCAGCCGCGATGACTGGATCGCGATGCCGATTCTCTGGGTCCACAACCCGCCGCCTGACAACCGGCTGGTGCCGGGCGTGATGCTGGTGGTGGGCGTGGCCATCGTGTTCGCGCTGCTGATCGCGTGGCAGCTGCAGCGGCCGGTGCGGGACATGGCCAACGCGGCCGAGCTGCTGTCGCGCCAGCGCGCGGTGCCGCCCTTGCGCGAACGCGGGCCGCATGAGCTGCGCCAGCTGATCGAGCGCTTCAATCGCATGGTGGCCGACCTGGCGCGGATCGACCAGGAGCGCAATACGATGCTGGCCGGGATCGCGCATGACCTGAAGACGCCGCTGGCGCGGCTGCGGCTGCGTGCCGAAATGCTGTCCGATCCCAAGGCCGCGGCGGGGGTTACGCGCGACGTGGATTCGATGCAGGCGATCGTTGAGCAGTTCCTGAGCTTTGCACAGACCAGTGAATCGACGGCGCGGCCAGTGCCGGTGGACCGGCGGGTCAATGAACTGGCGGCTTCGCTGGCCGAGCAGGAGCGGCAGGTGGTGTTGTCGCTGGGGGCGGGGGATGGGTTCCGGATGATCGCTACGCAGCTGGATCGGATTATCGGGAATCTTGTTGACAATGCTTATGCCTACGGCAAGCCGCCGGTTTGCATTGCTACGACGCGTACGGCTGATGGTTATGTGCTGGTGGTCGAAGACCAGGGGGCCGGGATTCCTGAAGAGGACAAGGAACGCGTCACGCTGCCGTTTGTGCGCCTCGATCCGGCCCGGGGCGGGAATGCGCATTCCGGGTTGGGGTTGGCGATTGTGGATCGGCTGGTGCGGCAGGCTGGGGGGAAGCTCAATCTCGTCAATGCCGACGGGGGCGGGTTTAGGGTCGAGATGGTGTTTGGGGCGGTGGGGGCTTAAGTTCGGTTTTGCTGCGACTCGGCATCTGGTGGAATTTGATATGCCCGGTTCCGCCCTCCGCCCGGTCTGACGGAATTGACCGGATGCACTTCGTGGAGGCTCCGGCCCTCACCCCTGCCCCCCTCCCGCAAGCGGGAGAGGGGAGCAGCGACGCGTTCCGCGCCAGAGCCCCTGACCTGAGATGCTGCCGGCGCGCAGCGCAGCCGTAGGCGTTCCTACGTTGCCGCTAGCAGCAGGGGCCACCCAACAGCTCTGGGCTCGTTCAACAATGGCGTCAATCCCGAGCCACCGTGGCGCACCAGGGCGTCAGGCAGTCCTGCCCTGCAACGAAGCCAAGCCCCGTACGAAAGCCGTAGCCCACTACGATAAGAGTGGCCGCCCGCAGGGCCGTAAACGCGTTTTTGGTTACTTTTGCCGCTCGGGCAAAAGTGACTCGCCCCTTCAGGGGCGAAACCAGGGCATATCAAATAGCTACCAGATGCCCGCCGCAGCGAAGAGCGAGAGGCTTGTCGGCGTCGTAGCCGAGCTTCTTGTAGGTCAGCGGAAAGATCGTGAACAGCGGCGATGGCCCGATGAACACCGTCTTGCCAGGGCAGGCTGATCGCCGGATGGCCGGTCATGTTGAACGGCATGGTCCAAGGAAACCAGCTCGCGCGCACATTGTCGTAGAGCTGGCCGTCGATCTCGATCTGGCCGAACAGGTCCTGGTCAAGCGGCAGGGCCGTGCGCGTGAGCGTGGGCATCGCCAGCAGTTCGGCATCCGCCAGCAGGCCTTGCACGCGCAGGAACAGCTTCGAGCGCTCGAACATGGCCTGCTGGTATTCCATGCCGGTCACGTGCGCGGCGGATTCCACCTGGCGCACGAAGGTTGCGCTGAGGGCCTCGCGATGCTGTGCCACGATCGGCGCGAAGCGGGTGCGCCAGACCGTATGGTTGATGGCGCGCCAGATCGGCTCGACTTCAAAGCCGTCGCCGGAAAACGGCTCCAGCACGGCGCCCAGTTCGCGCAGCCGCTCCAGGCTGGCCTCGAACGCCGCCGCCACATCTGTGGCCACCGCGTGGCCCGGCGGCGCCAGGCAATAGCGGATGCGTACGCCGCGCAGGTCGCCGTGGGGCTGTGCGGCTGCCACATAATCGGCGGCCGGCACGCCCAGCGACCAGGGGTCGCAAGGATGCTCGCCGGCCATCGCCTGCATCATCAGCGCGGTGTCCATCACCGTGCGCGTGGTCGGCGTGACATGGGTCTGGTTGCCGAACAGGTCCTGCGCCTGGCTGTGCGGGATCACGCCCTGGCTCTGCTTGATGCCGACCACACCGTTGCAGGCCGCCGGGATGCGGGTCGAGCCGCCGCCATCGGTCGCTACCGCCAGCGGTGCGATGCCGCTCGCGACTGCCACCGCGGCGCCGCCGCTGGTGCGCTGCGCGTGCCAGGCATTGCGCGTGCGGCCAAACAGCGGCGAATCGGTCAGGCACTTGGGGCCGAACTCCGGGGTAGTGGTCTTGCCGACGAGGATGGCTCCCTGCGCGCGTAGACGGGCCACTGCGACAGCGTCTTCGCCCGGCACATTGCCGCGCATCGGTACGGCGCCAAAGGTTGTGCGCACGCCGCGCGTGTTGACGATGTCCTTGACGGTGAACGGGCTGCCATGCAGCGGAGCGAGCGGCCGGCCAGCCATCACGTCCTGCTCGGCGGCGCGGGCGGCGGCCATGGCCTCGTCGGCGCATAGCGTGATGAAGCAGTTGAGCCCGGGCTGCAGCCGTGCGGCACGGGCCAGCACGGCGTCCATCAGTTCGACCGGGGAGATGTCCTTGCCGCGGATGCCGGCCTGCAGCTCGGCAGCGGAAAGAAAGCAAAGCGCTTCGCTCATCGGCTTGCATTCTCCTGGCACGGGCCGGTACGTGGCCGGCCGCGATGGGACGGCGGAGACAGGCCCGCCGCCGTGGATCAGCGGGAAAGACCCGCCGTGGCAGGGCCCGGCCGCGGAAAGCGCGCGCCGGACGCCGGCGCTGGCAGTGTAATGCTCAGACCTTCTTCTTGTCCCCGATCCGGCTTTCCTTGCCGGCCAGCAGCTTGGCAATATTCTGCCGGTGCCGCGCGATCAGCAGCACGCTGATCACGAAGATGGCACCAGTCATCACATCCACGCCATTCATCAGCACATAAAAGAACGGCGCGAAGATGGCAGACACCAGTGCCGCCAGCGACGAATAGCGGAAGAAGAACGCAATGATCAGCCAGGTGGCCAGCGTGCCCAGCCCCAGGATCGGGTCGACCGCCAGCAGGATGCCGGCCGCCGTGGCCACGCCCTTGCCGCCGGCAAAGCGGTGGTACACCGGGAACAGGTGGCCGAGAAACACCGCCAGCGCCACCATGGCCAGGCCGGTCTCGTTCAACCCGTAGGCCGGGCCGAAGCGCGCCGCCAGCCACACCGCCAGCCAGCCCTTCAGCGCATCGCCGATCAGCGTCAGGATCGCGGCCTTCTTGTTGCCGGTGCGCAGCACATTGGTCGCCCCCGGGTTGCCCGAGCCGTATGAATGCGGATCCGGCAGCCCCATCAGCTTGCTGACGACAACGGCAAAGGAAATCGAGCCGATCAGGTAGGCGGCGAGGGCGAATATCAGGTTAGGCAGGTTAGCCATGTGCAGTGGGGTGTTTTCAAGCTGGCGGGATTGTAGCGCGGCGGCGCCTTCACCACGTCCGTGACTTCCCGGATTGGCATGCGCGGCCGCCATGCGCGTGTCGCCAGGTGTCGCCCAGGTGGCGACTGGGGCGCCTGGCCAGTGCCTCAGTCAGGCAGCGCGCATTGGACCGGTTGTGCATCGACCAGTCCCCGCAGCAGCTTCGGGTCCAGGCTGACGAGGTAGCCGCGCCGCCCACCGTTGATGTAGATGCGTTCCAGCTCCAGCACCGTGGCCTCCACATACACCGGCATGCGCTTGCGCGTGCCGAACGGCGAGGTGCCGCCGACCATGTAGCCGCTGTGGCGCTGCGCCACTTCCGGCTTGCACGGCTGCACGCTCTTGCGCCCGGTCTGGCGCGCCAGGTTCTTGGTCGAGACCGAGCAGTCGCCGTGCATCAGCACCACCAGCGGCTGCGCGCGCTCGTCTTCCATGATCAGGGTCTTGACCACGTCGTGCTCGGGAACGCCGAGCTGGCGCGCCGATTCTCCGGTGCCGCCATGCTCGACGTATTCATAGGGGTGTTCGCCGAAGTCCACGCCTTGCTTGCGCAGGAACTGGGTGGCGGGGGTTTCGGAGACGTGCTTGTTCTTGCTCATGGCGATGGTGCCGCTAAGTGTCGCTAAGTTTCACTCACCCACGCGGATGGTGCTGCTGGTGCAGCTCGCGCAGGCGCTCGCGCGCGACGTGGGTGTAGATCTGCGTGGTGGAGATATCGGCATGGCCGAGCAGCAGCTGCACCACGCGCAGGTCGGCGCCGTGGTTGAGCAGGTGCGTGGCAAAGGCGTGCCGCAGCGTGTGCGGCGACAGCGGCGCGTGCACGCCGGCATCGCGCGCGTGGCGCTTGATCAGGTGCCAGAACGCCTGCCGCGTCATGCCCTCGCCGCGCTGCGTGACGAACAGCGCGTCGCAGGCGCGCCCGGCCAGCAGCGCGGGACGCGCGCTGGCGAGGTAGCTGCGCAGCCAGTCGGCAGCCTGCTGGCCGAACGGGACCAGCCGTTCCTTGTCGCCCTTGCCGCCAACCACGCGCGCCACGCCCTCGTTCAGTCCGATCTCGATGGTCTTCATCTGCGTCAGCTCGGACACGCGCAGGCCGCTGGCGTACATCAGCTCCAGCATGGTGCGGTCGCGCAGGCCCAGCGGCGTGCCGGTGTCGGGCGCTTCCAGCAGCGCGTCGACCTGCGCCTCGGTCAGGGTCTTGGGGTAGCGCGGCGGCTGCTTGGCGGGGCGCAGCAGCAGGCAGGGATCGGCCTCGACGACGTGCTCGCGCAGCGCCCACTGGTAGAAGCGCCGGAACACCGCGAGCCGGCGGTTGGCCGACGACGCGCGCGTCTGCGTGTGGCGCGCGTTGAAGTAGGCCGACAGCACGCTGTCGTCCACGGCCGGCAGCTCGCCGCAGCCTTCGTGGCGCAGCCAGCGCGCCAGCAGGGTCAGGTCGCGCCGGTAGGCGTCGATGGTGTTCTGCGACAGGCCGTCTTCCAGCCACAGCGCATCGCAGAAGCGGCCGACCAGCGCCGCGTCGGCATCGCTGGGGGCCGTGGCGAGGTCTGGCGGTGCGTCCGCCGCTGCCGTGCGTGTCACGGGGCTCATATCAGCATGGCGCCCTCATGGCGCAGCAGCCAGCGTTTGACGTCGAGGTGGAAACCATCTTCGGCATGATGGGAGAAGCCGCCGATGCCGCGGGCCGAGACCACGCGATGGCAGGGAATCACGATCGGGAACGGGTTCTGGCCGCAGGCCTGGCCCACCGCGCGCGGCATCGCGCCGATGGCCCCGGCAATAGTGCCGTAGGTCGTGGTGGCGCCGCGCGGCACGGCGGCGATGGCCTGCCAGACGCGCTGCTGGAAATCGCTGCCCGCCGGTGCCAGGGGCAGGTCAAAGCGCGCGTCGGGGTTGGCGTAGTAGGCCTCGAGCTGCGCTTCGAGCCGGGCCACGAGTTCCCGCGCCTGCGCATCGGCCGGCGCGCGTGCCTCGACGTGCCCGGGCAGGTACACGATGGCCCGGATGCGTGTGCCGTCCGTGCGCACGCCGACCTTGCCGAACGGGGCAGGGAGGATGGCATCGTAAATGGCGGGCATGGCGGTCTGGCTGGGGCGGATGCTGGATTTTAGTGCTTTTTGCGCCGGCGAGAAAAAAGGCCGCCCTGGCTGGCGGCCTTCAGTGGCGAATGCGATGCTGCGGCCGGATTACTGCTCCAGCTTGATGTTCTGCACCTTCACCAGGTTCTTCATCTTGTCGAACTCCTTCTTGATCTCGGCCGCGTGCTGCGCCGGCGTATTGCCCGACGGCTCGGCGCCGGCGGTGCGCAGGCGCTCCTGGAAGCCCTTGTCCTGCAGGGCCTTGACCGCGGCCTCGTTCAGCTTCTTGATGACGTCGTCAGGCGTGCCGGCAGGCGCCACCAGGCCGTACCAGGCCGGGTCGTTCGGCTCCTTCAGGCCCATTTCGCCGAAGGTCGGCACGTCCGGCAGCGAGTCCAGGCGCTTGTTCCAGGCCACCACCAGCGGGCGCAGCTTGCCGGCCTTGATGTAGGGCATCGACGAGGGCAGGTTGTCCACCATGATCGGTACCTGGCCGGCCAGCACGTCGTTCAGCGCCGGGCCCGCGCCGCGGTACGGGATATGGACCATGAAGGTCTTGGTCGAGACCTTGAACTGCTCGCCCAGCATGTGGCCGAAGCCGCAGGTGCCCGATGACGCGTAAGAGTACTTGCCCGGGTTGGCTTTCAGCACGGCCAGGAATTCCTTGTAGGTCTTGGCCGGGAAGTTCGGGTTCACCGCGATCACGTTGGCCACGTTGGCCAGGTTGGTGATGGGCTTGAAGTCCTTGATCGGGTCGTACGACAGCTTGGGGTTGCAGGCCGGGTTCACGGCCATGGTCGACACCGTCGAGATGCCGATGGTGTAGCCGTCCGGCGCCGCCTTGGCGATCGCGTCCGCACCGATCGAGCCGCCCCCGCCGGCGCGGTTTTCCACGACCACCGGCTGGCCCAGGATGCGGCTCATCTGGTCAGCGGCGCCGCGGCCGACGATGTCGGTGGTGCCGCCCGGTGCGAACGGAATAATCAGGCGGATCGGCTTGGTCGGAAAGCTCTGGGCGTGCGCCGTGGTGGCGGCCGCGGCCAGGGCCAGGGTCAGAGCGAGTTTGCCAGCTTGCATGAGATCATGTCTCCCGTCAGAAGTCCGGGCAGGGTGCTGCCCGGAAGCAAAGAAACCGTCGCGGTGCCACAGGTACAGGCACGGCGGCGGCAGCGTAAATGAGGGCGGCCGCAGCGTAAAGGAGGGCTGCCGCGTTATCCGCCGAGCAGTCCGCGCTTGACGTCCTGGTCGACCGGACGGTCGCCCAGGAACACCCGCAGCACGGCCTGGTAGAAGTCTTCGCCAGGGATCGGGCGGCCGCGCGGCGTGCCGTTGATGGCGACGACGGTGCCCGCCTGCGGGGTAAAGTCCAGGTTGATCACGTCGCCCTTGTGCGCGTTGCCGACCTCGCCCAGGGTGCGCTCGAACTGCACCAGCCGCGCGGCCAGGCCCTGCACCTGCGCTTCGCTGTGGTTGTCGCGGATGCCCTGGCGGATGGCGCGGGCAAAGGCGGGCGGTTCGGCCTCGCGCAGCATGCGCAACTGTAGCCGCTTGGCGCCGGGCGTGCCGAGTACCACGGTCGCATTGCGGGCCTTTTCCTGCAGGTACAGCGCGGCCACGTAGCCCTTGGTCAGGAAGCCCGCGCGCAGCGCGGCGCCGTTGAGCTGCAGTTCCTTGCCGCCCACGCGCGCGGCGTCATCGAAGCGGATTCCCTCCATCTCGACCGCGCGCGCCGGCATGGCAACGGCCGCGGTGGTGGTGCACAGCATCACCAGCAGGGCGGCCGCGCGCGAGCGCAGGCGGCTGGTCAGGCCGCTTGGCAGGCCAGGGCGTGAACGGGAGCGAAGGCGGGTGTCCGGGCCCGGCGGCGCGGAACGGATGCGGGACAACATGGCGGCAGGGCGTACAACTTGGCATGCCATGCTGACCTAAATCTGGAAAAATACCTATCCGTATCTGCCCTAGTCTGCACATTCCAGATCGCCAGCCGTTATTTGCATCCCCCATGCGGCCGGGATCGCGACGGGACGCCGGGCAGTTACCGCGCCGTGCCCTCGCCATTACAACAACAACGACAATGTCTCCTGCTCTCCTGCTGGTGCCTGACTTCAGCCTGATCCTGATCGGCTGGCTGCTGGTGCGCTATTCCCCGTTCGACCGCGCCTTCTGGGGCGGGGTGGAGCGGCTGGTCTACTTTGTGCTGTTCCCGGCGCTGCTGCTCCAGTCGACCAATGCCGCGGTCTTTGATTTTTCCTCGACCTCGGCGATGCTGGGCCTGGCGCTGCTGGCGATGGCCGTCGGCATGGCCGGCGGCTACGCCGTCAAGTGGGTGCTGAAGCCCGATGCGCTGAGCTTTGCCTCGGGCCTGCAGACCGCCTTTCGCTTCAACTCTTACATCGGCCTGGCGCTGGCGTCGCGCCTGGGCGGCAGCGAAGGGCTCGCGCTGATGGCGGTGATCGTCGGCTGTACCGTGCCGCTGTGCAACGTGGCGGCGGTGTGGGCGCTGGCCCGGCACGGCGAGACCGCGCTGTGGAAGGAACTGGCGCGCAACCCGCTGATCCTGGCCACCGCAGGCGGCCTCGTGACCAACCTGCTGGGCTTGCACCCGCCCGAGGTGGTGGCGATGACGCTGAACCGGCTTGGCTCGGCCTCGACCGCGCTGGGGCTGATGACGGTGGGCGCCGGGTTGCAGATGAGCGGGGCGACCGGAACGGCGGGGCCGGTGGCGTGGTGGACCGGGGTCAAGCTGCTGGCGATGCCGTGCACGGCGTGGCTGGTGGGCCGGTACTTGCCGCTGACCGCGTTGCAGTACCAGATCGTGGTGCTGTATGCCTCGCTGCCGACCGCGTCGAGCGCCTATATCCTGGCGGTGCGCATGGGCGGCAACGGACCCATGGTGGCGGCCACGATATCGGTGATGACGGTGGGTGCCATCGTTACCACGCCGCTGTGGCTGGCCCTGGTCAGCTAGTGCGTGCGGGCTCGCCCTGCGCGAGTGCCCAGTCGATATGCTCCTGCACCAGCGGCGAAGCGGAATCGCGCCGCGCCTGCAACGCTTCGCGGATGCGCGCGGCCAGGGCGGCGTCTTCCGCGCGCGTGCCGGAAAGCGCGGCGCGCAGGCTGTTGCCAAGCCCCACCGCCAGGTTGCGCAGCCAGCGCTCATGGCCGATGCGGCGGATCGGGCTGCCCTCCAGGCGCTGGTTGAACTCGTCTTCGGTCCACTGGAACAGCGCCACCATGTCGGGCGTGTCCAGGCCATTGCGCACGTCGAAATCCGGTACGCTGGCCACGTGCGCGAACTTGTTCCACGGGCAGGCCAGCTGGCAGTCGTCGCAGCCGTAGACACGGTTGCCCATCGGCGCGCGGAATTCGACCGGGATCGGGCCCTTGTGCTCGATGGTCAGATAGGAGATGCAGCGGCGCGCATCGAGCCGGTAGGGCGCGACGATCGCGCGCGTGGGGCAGATGTCGAGGCAGCGGTGGCAATTGCCGCAGTGGTCCGTTTCGGGCGCATCGGCCGGCAGCGGGATATCGACCAGGATCTCGCCCAGGAAGAACATCGAGCCGCCGTCGCGGTCGAGCAGCAGCGTATGCTTGCCGCGCCAGCCGAGTCCGCCCTGGCTGGCCAGCGCCACTTCCATCACCGGCGCGGAATCGGTAAAGACGCGGTAGCCGAACTTGCCGATTTCGGCCTCGATCCGGCTGGCGAGCTGCTGGAGACGGCTGCGCAGGACCTTGTGATAGTCGCGGCCGCGCGCGTACAGCGACACCACCGCGGTGGCCGGATCGCCCAGCCGCGCCAGTTCGCGCCGGCGCCAGTCGGGCGCGCCCGGCGGGGTCTCGCTGGCGGGGACATAGGGCATGCGCGCCACGATGGCGCGTACCGTGCCCGGCACCAGTTCGGCCGGACGGGCGCGCCGCAAGCCGTGGTTGGCCATATAATCCATGTCGCCGTGGTAACCCTGCTCCAGCCATGCCAGAAGCCCCGGCTCGGCATGGCCAAGATCGACGTCGGCGATGCGCACCGACGCAAAACCCAGCGCGGCGCCCCATGCGCGGATGGACTCCGCAAGCGCCGCCAGCTCCTCAGGGTTGGCGTGCCCGGCCTGGCCGGATTGCCCTGGAGCGTTTGCGGGAACACTGTGCGCGCCTGGCGCGCTGGCCGGCGGCTTGACTGCTGGGTCGATCATCCCTGAATTGTACGCAATGCCCTTGCTCGAAGAACGCACCCTGACGCTGCCCGACGAAGCCGCCACCGCGCGCCTGGGCGCCGCGCTGGCCGCCACGGTGCAGGCCATGCCGCCGCGCGCGGTGCATGTGCAGCTGTCCGGCGACCTCGGCGCCGGCAAGACCACGCTGTCGCGCGCGGTGCTGCGCGCGCTCGGCCATGCCGGCAAGGTCCGCAGCCCCACCTACACGCTGTGCGAGCCCTACGAGGTGGCCCGCGCCGACGGGTCGCCGCTGACGGTCTACCACTTCGACCTGTACCGCTTCGCCGATCCGGAGGAGTGGATCGACGCGGGTTTTCGCGACTGTTTCGCCGAACCGGCCTTTAACCTGGTCGAATGGCCGGAGAAGGCGGGGCGCCTGCTGGGGGAACCCGACCTGCACGTGTTGCTCCAATCGGACACGGCACGGCCGGCCGACAGCGAAATGCCCGCCGATGATGCCGGCGAGCGGCGCATGGCGACCTTGCGCGCCTATACTCCCACTGGACTTACCCTGCTGAACGCATGCTGATCAAGCGACTTGCCACCGACCGCCCCGATGGACCCGACGGCCTGCTGCAGGCGCGCCGCAAATGGATGGCGCAGGCGCTGAAGCTGGGCGCGGGCACTGCCGTGCTGACGCTTGCCGGTCCGCAGATCGCGTTCGGCGCCGGCATCGTCGCGGTGCGCGTATGGCCGGCCGAGGACTACACCCGCGTCACCATCGAATCCGACGCGCCGCTGTCCGCGGTGCACCAGATGATTCGCGATCCGGACAGGCTGGTGGTGGATATCGATGGCCTGGACCTGTCGCCCACGCTGCGCGAGCTGGTGGCCAAGATCACGCCCAACGACCCGTATATCCAGACCGTGCGCGTCGGCCAGAACCGCCCGCGCGTGGTGCGGATGGTGTTCGACCTGAAGGAGAACGTGGCGCCCCAGGTGTTCACGTTGCTGCCGATCGGCAGCTACCGCAACCGGCTGGTGTTCGACCTGTACCCGGTCAACCCGCCCGACCCGCTGTGGAAACTGGTGCGCGACACCGAGGACAAGCAGCGCCGCTTCGCCACCTCGGACCCGGCCCCGGGTCCGGACAGCATCGCCGGCGCCCCGGCCGGTGCCGAGGAAGATGCCATCGGCGCGCTGGTGCGCAAGTTCGACGAGAAGGGCGAAGTGCCGGCCACCACCGCGCCGCCGCCGCCGGTGGTTGCCACCCGGCCCAAGCCGTCTGCGCCGGTGGTGCCGAAGCCCGATGCCCCCGTGGTGCCGCCCGTCGCGCGCGACAACCCGACTGCCGAGCGCCCGTTCAAGATGCGCCGCCTGCTGACGGTGGCGCTCGATCCGGGCCACGGCGGCGAAGACCCCGGCGCGATCGGCGCCGCTGGTTCGCGCGAGAAGGACGTGGTCCTGCAGATCGCGCACCGGCTGCGCGCCAAGATCGACGCCCAGCCCAATATGCGCGCGATGATGACGCGCGATGCCGATTTCTTCGTGCCGCTGAACGTGCGCGTGCAGAAGGCGCGCCGGGTGCAGGCCGACCTGTTCGTGTCGATCCACGCCGATGCCTTCCTGTCGCCGGAAGCCAATGGTGCTTCGGTATTCGCGCTGTCCGAGCGCGGCGCCTCCAGCACCGCGGCGCGCTGGCTGGCCAACAAGGAAAACGCCTCCGACCTGATCGGCGGCGCCAACATGGGCAACAAGGATGCGCAGGTCGCGCGCGTGCTGCTGGACCTGTCCACCACCGCGCAGATCAACGACAGCCTGCAGGTCGGCAAGTCCGTGCTGGGCGAGATCGGCGGCATCAACCGGCTGCACAAGGCGCACGTGGAACAGGCCGGGTTTGCGGTGCTGAAGGCGCCGGACATCCCGTCGATCCTGATCGAAACCGCGTTTATCAGCAACCCGGCGGAGGAGCGCAAGCTCAACGACAGCGCGCACCAGGAACAGCTGGCCAATGCCATCCTGCGCGGGATCAAGGCCTACTTCGCGAAGAATCCGCCGTTGTCGAAGAACCCGTCGGTGTGACCGGGATGGACGAAGAAAACCGGGGCATGCCCCGGTTTTTTTACGACTGCGCCATCTTACGCCCGCGCCGCCGCGCGATCCTCCAGCAGCGCATCCCGGTTGGCGTAGCGCGCCGCGATCACCGAGCAGACAATGAGCTGCAGCTGGTGATAGACCATCAGCGGCAGCACCAGCAGCCCCAGCGCGGGATGCCCGGCAAACAGGATCTTTGCCATCGGGATGCCGTTGGCCAGGCTCTTCTTCGAGCCGCAGAACACCGCGGTGATCTCGTCCTCGACCGAGAAACCCATGCGGCGGGCGGTCAGCGTGGTGAAGCCCAGCACCACGAACAGCAGCACCGCGGCGATCAGCATCACCGCGCCAATGGTCTGCCACTCATACTGGTGCCACAGGCCCTGTGCGGTGGCATCGCAGAACGATGAATAGACGATCAGTACGATCACGCCGCGGTCGATCTTGGTGGTGATCTGCTTCTTCTTCGCCAGCCAGTTGCCGATCAGCGGGCGCAGCAGCTGGCCCAGCGCGAACGGCAGCAACAACTGCAGCGCCACGCCGGTGAGCGCCTTGCCCAGCGGCATCGAGGCGCCGCTGGCGCTGATCACCAGCCCCATCAGCACCGGCGTGACCAGCATGCCGATCAGGCCCGAGATGGTGGCATTGAAGATCGCGCCCGACACGTTGCCGCGCGCCATCGAGGTCATGGCCACCGACGACGACACCGTCGAAGGCAGCGCGCACAGGAAGAACACACCCAGCAGCAGGTCCGCCGGCAGCGTGTTGTGCAGGGCCAGCATCAGCAGCGCGCCGACCACCGGAAAGACCACGTAGGTGAACGACTGCACGAACATATGCAGGCGCCAGTTCTTGGCGCCAGACACCAGCTTGTCGCGCGACAGTGCCGCGCCATGCAGGAAGAAGACCAGTGCCACGCCCACGCTGGTGACCAGGCCCAGGTGCAGCGGGCCCTTGCCGGTGCCGATCTCCGGGGCCGCCAGGGCAATGGCGATGGCGGTCAGCATGACGAGGACGAAGCCGTCGATCAGGTCATAAAGTTTCTTGAGCTTGGCAAAAAGACGAGACATGACTGCGGTTGGTTAGGGTTTTGCCTAGTATTGGACGCTAGCCGGGTCTAGAATGCAAATTCATTTATAGAATCTATTTATCCGGTCGTTGCATGAATTACACACTGCGCCAGCTGCGCGTCTTCCTCGCGGTGGCCGGCAGCGGCGGTTTCAGCCGCGCCGCGGAGGTGGTGGGACTGACCCAGCCGGCGGTCAGCCGCGGCGTCGCAGAGCTGGAAGAGGCACTTGGCGTCAAGCTGCTCGACCGCACTACGCGTGAGGTGGTGCTGACCGATGCCGGCCATGCGCTGGTGCCGGCGCTGGAGCGGCTGCTGGGGCAGCTCGACGACACCCTCGAAGAAACGAGGCAGTTAGGCGAACGCTATCGCGGCCGTGTCGTAATAGCTGGAGCTCCAACCATTTCCGCGCGGCTGATGCCGATGTATGTCGCCGCCTGCGCCGCGCAATACCCCGATATCCGGCTGATTGTGCGCGACAACGTACAGGCCGACGGCCTCGAGCAGGTCCGCGCCGGCGCAGTCGATTTCGGCGTGCTGATCGATCCGCTGGTGCGCGAAGGGCTGGCGGTGGAGCCGGTGGCAACCGACCCGTTCTGCTTTGTCTGCCGGCGCGACCATCCGCTGGCGCAGTCGGCCACGGTGCCGTGGTCGGCGCTGCATGGCATGCGGCTGGTGCTGCTGGACTTTGCCTCGGGCAGCCGGCCGCTGATCGACCGCATCTTCGGCCGCCACGGCGTGGCGCCGCAGGTGGTGCAGGAACTCGGGCACTCGGCCAGCGTGTTCGGCATGGTCGAGGCCGGCATTGGCGCCTCCGTGCTGCCCTCTTTCTCGCTGCCGCTGCCCGCCGCATCGCCGCTGGTGTGGCGGCCGCTGGTGCCGCGCGAGGAGCGCAGCATCGTCATGGTCCGGCGCGAGGACCGCTCGCTGTCGCCCGCCGCGGCGGCGGTGTGGGCGCTGGTGCGGCGCCTGACGCTGCGCGTCGAGGCGCCCGCGATGGGCGCAGCGGCCTGAGCGCCGGCGCTTGATTACTTCGGCTGCATCCGGATCGCGCCGTCGAGACGGATCACTTCGCCGTTCAGCATCGTGTTTTCGATGATCGCGCGGGCCAGCTTGGCGTACTCCGCCGGACGGCCCAGGCGCGGGGGGAACGGAACCATCCTGCCGAGGGCGTCCTGCACTTCCTGCGGCATGCCGAGCAGCATGGGCGTTTCAAAGATGCCCGGGGCGATGGTCATGCAGCGGACACCGTCGCGGGACAGGTCGCGGGCGATGGCCAGGGTCATGGCGACCACGCCGCCCTTGGAGGCGGCATAGGCGGCCTGGCCGATCTGGCCGTCGAAGGCCGCCACCGAGGCGGTGTTGATGATCACGCCGCGCTCGCCTTCGCTGTCGGGAGTGTTCTGGACCATGGCGGCGGCGGCCAGGCGGATCATGTTGAAGGTGCCGATCAGGTTGATGCGGATGGTCTTGTCGAAGGCATCCAGCGGATGCGGGCCGTTCTTGCCTACCGTCTTGTTGGCGGTGGCGATGCCGGCGCAGTTGATCAGGCCCGACAGGCGGCCCAGTGCCTGGGCGGCGGCGACCACGGCCTGGCCGTCGGCTTCGGAGGTGACGTCGCAGCGGATGAACTGGCCGTTCAGTTCGGTGGCGAGGGATTGGCCGGTTTGCTCGTTGAGGTCCGCGATGATGACTTTGGCGCCGGCTTCAGCCAGCATTTTTGCCGTGCCGGCGCCCAGGCCGGAGGCGCCGCCGGTGATGATGAAGACGTTGTCTTTGATTTGCATTTTGCGGTGTCTCCTTTTGGGGTTGATTTCCGTTTACGTAAACGTCAACTATTGTACGGGGTGGAGGTTGTTGTGCAAGGGGGTTTGGCCCGTGCTGATATCTGGTGGATATTTGATATGCACGGTTCAATGTAGGAACGCCTGCGGCTGCGCAGCGCGCAGCCCCAAAGAAAAAGCGGCCCTTGGGCCGCTTTTTGCGTTGTATTGTCTGGCTTACTTCAGTGCGTCAAACACTTGCGCGGTGATCTCGTCGACGTTGCCGACGCCGGAGATCTTGCGGTACTTCGGCGGCGCTACCTTGGCGCTGGGGTCGCCCTTGGCGGCCCAGTCCGAGTAGTAGTCGACCAGCGGGCGGGTTTGCTGGGAGTAGACGTCCAGGCGCTTCTTGACCGTCTCTTCCTTGTCGTCGTCGCGCTGGATCAGCGCTTCGCCGGTTTCGTCGTCGATGCCTTCGGCCTTCGGCGGGTTGTACTTGACGTGGTAGGTGCGGCCCGAGGCCACGTGGACGCGCCGGCCGCTCATGCGCTCGATGATGGCATCGAACGGGACGTCGATTTCCAGCACGTAGTCGATTGCCACGCCGGCTTCCTTCATGGCTTCGGCCTGCGGGATGGTGCGCGGGAAGCCGTCGAACAGGTAGCCGTTCTTGCAGTCGTCCTGCTTCAGCCGGTCTTTCACCAGGCCGATGATGATGTCATCCGACACCAGTCCGCCCGCGTCCATGACCTTCTTGGCTTCCACGCCCAGGGGGGTGCCGGCCTTCACCGCCGCGCGCAGCATGTCGCCGGTGGAAATTTGCGGAATGGCGAACTTCTCGCAGATGAACTTGGCTTGCGTGCCTTTGCCGGCGCCGGGTGCGCCCAACAGGATCAAACGCATTTACGGGTCCTCAGAGTTTTGAATCTGGTGTGGCGGGAGATCAGAAGGAGGGTAATGCCGCAACTTGACGCAAGACTTACTAGCTGTCTTGTTCGGATACTGACGGCATTTGGCGCAGGCACATCATGCCCACGCGGACGTCCGGCGGCGGCTGCCAGGGGGATGGCGGCGCGGCGCACCAGTCGGGCTCTATCTTTATCTCCCCACCGAGCCTTGGCCGGCGGCGCGTTGGCGCACAGCCGGGGCGGCTCTGTATCGGCAAGCATTATGCCATGAGGCGGCGCCGATTCGGCCTGAAATCCGCCCCCCGGTTCAGGTTGCAGCAGTTTGAACCTGAGCGGGCGGCTGGCCGGAGTGGCTGGCGCCCAGGTTGTCGATCAGGGTGGGGTGGCGATCAGGGCCCGTCCTGCGCCATCGACTCGGCCCACAGCGCGCGCACGCGCTCCAGGTCGGCCGGGGTGTCGACGCCGGGCGCCGGGGCGGCAGCGGTTTCCACCACGGCGATGCGCTCGCCATGCCACATTGCGCGCAGTTGCTCCAGCGCCTCGGTCTGCTCGAGCGGCGCGGCGGCCAGGGTCGGGAAGCGCCGCAGGAAGCCGGCGCGATAGGCGTACAGGCCGATATGGCGCAGCACCGGCATGGCCGGCAGCGGGACCAGGGCCATCGCGGCGGGCACGGCCGGCACACCCGCCCACGCGTCGCGCGCCCACGGGATCGGCGCGCGCGAGAAATACAGCGCGCGTCCGGCGGCGTCGCACACGACCTTGACCACGTTGGGATTGAAGACCTCGGCGATATCGTGCAGCGGGTGGGCCGCGGTGGCGATGGCGCAGTCGGCGTGGCGCGACAGGTGCAGCGCCACCTCGTCGATCAGCGTGGGGTCGATCAGCGGCTCGTCGCCTTGCACGTTGACCACGATGGCGTCGTCGGGCAGGGCGAGTTGCGTTGCCACTTCGGCCAGGCGGTCGGTGCCGGTGGGGTGGTCGGCGCGGGTCAGCACGGCTTCGATGCCGTGGTTCGCGCAGACCTGCGCCACGGACGGGGCGTCGGTGGCGACCACGGTGCGCCGGGCGGACGAGGCATGGGCGCGTTCGGCCACGCGCACGACCATCGGGCGCCCGCCGATATCGGCCAGCGGCTTGTCGGGCAGGCGGGTCGAAGCGAGCCGCGCGGGGATGACGACGGTGAAGGCCGGAACGGTCATGGTGCTGGCTTGGTTAGCTTCAGTTGCCCGCGGTGGCGCTCAGTTGCCATTCACCGGCGCGTCGGGGTCGATGGCACGGCCCGGCACCGACTGGCGCGCTTCGTCGGCGAGCATCACCGGGATGCCGTCGCGGATCGGGTATGCGAGCTTGTCGGCGTGGCAGATCAGTTCCTGCGCGGCGCGGTCGTATTCCAGCTTGCCCTTGCACAGCGGGCAGACCAGGATTTCAAGCAGCCGGTTGTCCATCTCGGTGTTCCTCGTTGCGCCCGGCGCCGCCGGACGTGGCCGCCGCCGACTGCGCGGTCGGTGCGGTGTTGATATGCGCCAGCACGGCGCTGCGGATTTTGTCGATCAGGCCAGCGTCGATCACCGGCCTGGTAGGCACGACCCAGATGCGCGGGTCGTCGAAGCGCTCGCATTTTACGGCATCCTTCTCGGTGATCAGGATCACGTCGGCATCGAGCGCGTCGGCGTTGCCGGTGAACGGGTCTTCGGCAAAGTCATAGTGGTCGGGCAGCGGCAGCGTCTTCGGCGACAGACCGGCGCCGCGCAGGCTGGCGAAGAAGCGCTCGGGGTTGCCGATGCCGGCCGCGGCCAGCACGCGCCGCCCGGCAAAGGCGGCAACGGGCCGCGCCATGGTCGGGTCGTTCAGCTGCCAGGCGTCTTCCAGCTCCAGCCGCATGCCGTAGACGCCGGGGCGGTCGGGCGTGGCGCGGAAGTTGGGATCATTGATCAGCGTGGCGTCGCGCGGGCGCGTCAGCGGCTCGCGCAGCGGGCCGGCCGGCAGCATCAGGCCATTGCCGCCCATGCGCGTGTCGAACATCACGATCTCGAAATCGCGCTGCAGCTTGTAGTGCTGCAGGCCGTCGTCGAGCAGCAGCACGTTGACGCCGGGGTGCGACACCAGCATGGTCTGCGCGCACAGCGCGCGGTCCGGGAACACCCACACCGGCACGTCGGTGGCGCGCGCGATCAGCAGCGGCTCGTCGCCGACGTCGCTGGCCTGCGAGGTCGGCTTGACCCGGCGCGGATGCTTGAGCTCGACGCCATAGCCGCGCGACACCACGCCGGGACGCAGGCCGGCCTCGGTCAGCGCGTGGGCCAGCGCGATCACCGCCGGCGTCTTGCCGGTGCCGCCCACGGTCACGTTGCCCACCACCACCACCGGCATCGGCAGCCGCGTGGACTTGAACCAGCCACGCCGGTAGCCGTGCCGGCGCACGCGGGCGACCAGCCCGAACAGCAGCGAGAACGGCAGCATGACCCAGGCAAACCAGCCGCGGCGCTGCCACTGGGCGGTCACGAAGTCGGCGAGGGCATGGCGGGGAGCGGGCATGGACGCGGCGAGTCGTTCAGGTCGTGGATGGGATGGGATTGTAGTGCGCCCGGGATCCCGTGCCCCCGAAAAGGGACCCAAAGGGACTGGAAGGGACCGAAAGGGAGGATCGGCAAGGACCGGCGGATCCACCCATTATGGGCACTGCGCAGCGCATGGGGCAAGCCCGGCCAGGCTGGCTTCGCGCCCGCAGGCAAGGCCGCCGTTCCCCGCTTCCGCGGGACAACGACGATGCCGGAGCTCAGCGCGGCTGCGAGCTCTGCGTGGCGAAGGTCAGGCGCGACAGCCCGGCCAGCCGCGCGGCTTCCATCACGTTGACCACCGCCTGGTGGCTGGCCTGCGCGTCGGCGTTGACGATCACCACCGGCGGCTGGCCATTGCCGGATCCCCCGGCGCCGGCGGGGCCGGACGCGGCGCGCAGCTGGTCGGCGAGGCTGGTTACATCCTTCTGCTCCAGCACTTTCTTGTTGATCGAGTAGACCCCGCGCGACGACACCGACACCACGATTTCCTGCGGCCGCTGCTGGGCGCGCTCGGCGTCGGCGGTGGGCAGCTGGATCTGCAGCTCGGTATAGCGCGAGTACGTGGTCGTGATCATCAGGAAGATCAGGATCACGAGCAGCACGTCGATCAGCGGGATCAGGTTGATCTCCGGCTCTTCGCGCCGCTGGCGGGAACGGAATCGCATGGCGTGGCGGGTCCGTGATCAGCTGCGGCGCTGCGGCAGGATCGCGTCCAGGAACGCGGTGGCGCGGAATTCCAGCTCGGCCACGTAGTCGTCAACGCGGCGGCGGAAGTAGCGCCAGAAGATCAGCGCCGGGATCGCCACGATCAGGCCGAAGGCGGTGTTGTACAGCGCCACCGAGATGCCGTGCGCCAGCTGCTCCGGGTTGGCGCCGGTGCCGCCCTGGCTGCCGAAGATCTCGATCATGCCGATCACGGTGCCCAGCAGCCCCATCAGCGGCGCCACCGAGGCGATCGTGCCGAGTGCGTTCAGGTAGCGCTCCAGCTCATGCGCGACCGCACGGCCGGCTTCCTCGACCACATCCTTGGCGGCGTCGCGCGAGGTGTGCGGCTGCAGCACCACGTGGCGCAGGCCGGCGGCCAGCACGCGGCCGAGCGGCGAATTCTGTTCGATCGTGTTGACCACTTCCGGCGTGGCGCGGCGCTGCTGCGCAGCGGCCAGCGCTTCGTCATAGAGCCGCGGCGGCAGCACCTTGCTGCGCTTGAGCGACAGGAAGCGTTCGACGACCAGCGCCAGCGCGAGGACCGAGGCCAGCAACAGCGGCCAGATCGGCCAGCCGGCCGCTTGAATGATGGAAAACAATTGGACCCCCGGGATCGACAACCCAATAAAGAAACCCCAACCAGCTGGTCGGCATGCCTTGAGGCGCGTCAGCAGGCAGCGCACTCCGGCATTGCTCTGAAAAATCAGGCGCAACTCTACCCCGCGGCCTGCCGCGCGGCAAGCGACGGCCGGGCCGGCTGTCTCGGGCGCGCATCGGTGCCGGCCGATGTTGGCGGCGACTTTCCACAGGGCGCAGGGACAGAATTGTGGATCGATTGTGGAAAGCCGCCGGACAAGCGATGCAAGTGCTTGATTCGCAAGAGGAAGCGTGGATCTGCTTAAAAATTAAGCAGGTCCGTCCCGGGCGCTCGCGACGCTTGCCGCACACCGGAGAAAGGCGTGTTTGCTGCTGCTGCATCCCTTGTCGGTGCGATCGCGCACGATGTGACGCGGTCATCCACACCATTGCGGGACAGAATTGTGGAGCGGTTGTGGACAGGTGTCGGAGAATCCACCTAAGTCCTTGATTTTAAAAGCCTGGCATGTGATTGCTGAAAAAATAGGCAAATGCTTCCTGATGTGCTGCACGACCGCCCGATGGTGCGATGCATGGGTATACCCGAGCTTTTCCACACCCGGCAGGGAGAGAATTGTGGATGGCCTGTGGATAAAGTCTGGAGAGGTGGGCTAACCCATTGATTTCATTAGGGTCGTTGCTCGCTGCCTAAAAAATAGGCGGCGCCTCGCTATTCGACGTTCCACATGGTGCAGTGCGGGCGCATGGCTTGACATGCCGCCTACGCCGCCCCGCAGCGTGATGCCGGCCACGCTTGAGGTAATAATCAGCGAAAAAGTCGGGTAAACGGCGCGTTTTATCCAGAGATCCTGTGGATAACTTTGTGAACAAGCCCCATTGGCGCCCGCTAAGTGGTTGATGCAAAAGAGAATTGGTTATATTGCCTAATTTTTATTTCAATCATAAATCTCATAGAAATCAAAGAGTTGTACGAAGTGATGCGGCTCGCCGGGCAGCATCGGCCCATCACTGCTACCCCCTTGACAGACCAGTTATGCTGTGGACATGTCCCATCAACGCCGCTTGACCGGCGTGCGCCATGCCCGACCTGACCAGCTTTTCGCGTGACGCTTCCTCCACCAGCCCCCGCGGTGGCCGCGAAGTCATTCCTGTCGGTGAGCTAAACCACACTATCGCCCGATTGCTGGAGCGCAGCTTCCCGCTGGCCTGGGTACGCGGAGAAATCTCCAACTTCACCCGCGCGGCCAGCGGCCACTGGTATTTCTCGCTCAAGGATGCGCGTGCCCAGATCCGCTGCGTGATGTTCCGCGGCCGCAACCAGCATGTCGACTTCCAGCCGCGCGAGGGCGAGGCGGTCGAGGTGCGCGCCGTGGTCACGATGTACGAGGCGCGCGGCGAACTGCAGCTCGGCGTGGAGGCGATGCGCCGCGCCGGCCTGGGCAACCTTTACGAAGCCTTCCTGCGGCTGAAGGAAAAGCTGGCGCAGGCCGGCCTGTTCGCACCGGAGCGCAAGCGGGCGGTGCCATCGCACCCGCGCACCATCGGCGTCATCACTTCGCTGCAGGCAGCCGCCTTGCGCGATGTGCTGACCACGCTGCGCCGGCGCGCGCCGCATGTGCCGGTGGTGGTCTATCCGGTACCGGTGCAGGGGGCCGGGGCGGCCCAGAAGATCGCCGACGCGATCGACCTGGCCGATGCGCGCCGCGACTGCGACGTGCTGATCCTGTGCCGCGGCGGGGGCAGCATCGAAGACCTGTGGTCGTTCAATGAAGAGGTGGTGGCGCATGCGATCGCGCGTTGCGCACTGCCGCTGATTTCCGGCGTCGGCCACGAGACCGACTTCACCATTGCCGATTTCGTCGCCGACGTGCGCGCGCCCACGCCGACCGGCGCGGCCGAGCTGGTCAGCCCCGACCGCTCGCACCTGCTGGCGCAGACCCTGCGCGGCCGCGACGCGCTGGCGCAGGCGATGCGCCGCGCGCTTGACCTGCGCGCCCAGCACCTGGACTGGCTGGCGCGGCGCGTGCGCAGCCCGCAGGCGCAGCTGCAGGAACGCCGCGCGCGCGTCGACAATCTGGCCCGACACTTGCGGTCGGCATTGCGCGACACCGTGGTGTCGCAGCGGCATCGCCAGCAGGTGCTGGCGATGCGCTGGAGCGCATGCCGCCCCGACACCGCCGCGGCACAGGCGGACCTGGCACGGCTATGGCAGCGGCTGCAGGCCGCCGCCACTCGCGGCCACGAGCGCGCCGGACAGCGCCTGGCGCGCGCCGCCGGTGCGCTGGAGCTGCTGGCACCGCAGCGCACGCTCGAGCGCGGCTACGCGGTGCTGCTCGACCAGCGCGGCCGTGCGCTGCGCTCGCCCACCGAGATCCGCCCGGGCAGCGTGGTCGAGGCGCATCTGGCCGAGGGCGTGGCCGACCTGTCGATTGCCGGCGTGCAGGCGAAGCTGGGCGATTTCTGAGGCACGAAGAAAAGCATGGTCTTGGGTGCTCCCGAGCGGCCCGAGCTTGCCCAGGCAAGGTGTTCTCCCTCTCCCCTCAGCGGGAGACGGGAGCAAACCGGCGCCTTTCTCAATCGCCCCGGAAACCCGCCGCCAGACAAACTAACATCGAAGCAGGGGCATAGGCCTGCGGTTTGCGCGGGTATTCCAAGTCCCCTACAATCGGCAATTCCGGACCCTACAACCCCAACCCACAGAGACAGAACAATGGAACACAAGCTCCCCCCGCTTCCGTACGCGCATGATGCCCTGGCTCCGCACATCTCCAAGGAGACGCTGGAGTTCCATCATGACAAGCACCACCAGACCTACGTCACCAACCTGAACAACCTCATCAAGGGCACCGAGTTCGAGAACGCGACCCTGGAAGAGATCGTCAAGAAGTCGTCGGGCGGCATCTTCAACAACGCTGCCCAGGTGTGGAACCACACCTTCTACTGGGATTCGCTGAAGCCCAACGGCGGCGGCCAGCCGACCGGCGCGCTGGCTGATGCCATCAACGCCAAGTGGGGCTCGTTCGACAAGTTCAAGGAAGAATTCACCAAGGTTGCCGTCGGCACCTTCGGTTCGGGCTGGGCCTGGCTGGTGAAGAAGGCCGACGGCTCGCTGGACCTGGTGTCCACCTCCAACGCCGCGACGCCGCTGACCACCGATGCCAAGCCGCTGCTGACCTGCGACGTGTGGGAACACGCCTACTACATCGACTACCGCAATGCCCGTCCGAAGTACGTCGAGGCATTCTGGAACGTCGTGAACTGGGACTTCGCCGGCAAGAACTTCGCCTGAGCCCCGGTCATCCTTGCAGCAGCAAAAAAAAGCCCCGGAAATTCCGGGGCTTTTTGTTTGGCGTTTGATTGACGCGTGTGTTTCGCCGCTCACTGCTTCGCCTGCGATGCCAGCTGCCGCGCCATCTCGAGGTGGTGGTTCAGCGTCGGCAGCGTCTGCCGCGCGAATGCCTTGACGCTGTCGTCCTTGGCTTCGTCAGCGGCATTGCGGAACAGCGCCACCGCCTCCTGATGGGCATCGACGCCGAACTGGCGGGCGTAGGCGCTATCGAACGCGCCGCCGCTGAGCCTGCCGAGTTTTTCCAGTTCCTGCTTCTTTACCTCGGGCGGCGACGCCGGCAGCTGGATGCCGAGTTTCCTCGCCAGCTGACGCAGCTTCTCGTCCGCGGCTTGATGGTCGCGGATCATCTGCGCGGCAAACGTCTTGACCGCTTCGCCGCTTGCGCGTGTCTGCGCCAGCTTGCTGGCCTCGATCTCCAGCGCGCCGGCCTCGGCCGCGTCGCGCAGGAACAGCGCATCCTTGTCCGGCGCCATCGCGGTACCCGGCTTGTCCGACAACGGCGCCGCATGGGCGCCGGTGGCAAGCAGCAGCGCAATCGCCGCCAGCATCGTCTTATAGACCGGTCGCGTCATGATGGCCTCCTCAATCCTGTCTGGGTTGTCCGTTCTACGCCATCAGCCCGCCGTCGTGATGTCTGCGGAAAAGGCCGCCGCGAGCTCGAATCGATGTCAGCGTCCCTTGGAATCGGGCACGCGGGTCTGGTCGATGCTGGCGCCGCCGCTGCCGGTGCGCGGCTTGCCGTGCAAGCCATCGCGGTCGGCCTTGCCGGCGCTTTCCGATGCCGGCTTGGGCTTGTCGCGGCCGGGCAGGCCGCCAGCCGTATGCGGTTCCTTCGGCACGTCGCCCAGCTCGCGCGCGAGCCCGCCTGGATTGGTCGGCGTGGCACCCGGCGTGCTGGATGGCGCCACCGCGGCGCCCGGCGGCGGAATGGTCTGGCTGCCGATGGGCCCTTTGTCGGTGCGCACACCGGTGCTGTCTGTCTTCTGGGCCAGCGCGCCGCCGGCCAGCAGCGACAGCAGCGCGGCGGCCGCGGCAAAGCGGGAAGTGGATGTCACAGCGGACGCAAGGCGGATGCGCATTGGTTTCTCCTGGAGTGATGTTGTCCTGCTGTTGTTGTGCAAAGCATTTGCCGGGCCACGGATACGACGACGGCCCGTGTCGCCGTGGCCACCCGCTGCATCGCACTTTCTACAAGCACTGGCGCTTCTTACAGGCGTCACCCGCGGCGTGCGGTGCCGCGGCGCATGCATGTGTCCGGCCCGCTGCAGCAGTGCCGCCGTGGAATGAAAGTTGCGCGCCATGCTGGAGTGGCCGCGCCGCGGCCTGATGCTCAGGAGGCGCCATGAAGCAAAGCAAGCACGACACGTCGGGCAACCCCTCGCTCGACAAGCGGCAGGGGCTGGATGACCGCGAACTGCGGGAGAACGCGGCGGAAAACCAGCGTGCGCGCGAACGCGCCGCTGCGGACTGGGAGCATGCGGCTTCGCATCGAAAGGATAAGGCCGCGGACCCATCCTCGAGCCCACGCGCGCCGCGCAGCGAAGAGAAGCCCGGCCGCGGCGAATTCCCGCCCGGCGTCGGCAAGCGCGACCTGCTCGACCCGGGCAGCCGCGATCCCGATGCGCCGCCCACGGTGAACCGTTCCTGAGGCCGGCTAGCCTTCGCCGCGCGCCAGCCGCGCGGCTGCTTGCAGGCTGCGCACGATGCGATCGAATGCGGCCGCGCGCGCGTCGTCGGAACGCTGGCGCAGCGCAAACGACGGATGATAGGTGGCGATGACGAGCCGGCCCTCGTGCTCGACCGGCGTGTCCATCATCGTGCCCAGCGTCACGCTCTTGCGGCCCAGCACCGCGCGCGCGGCGGTGGCGCCCAGCGCGACGATGATCCGCGGATCCACCTGCTTGAGCTCGCGCTCGAGCCACAGGTGGCACGCTTCGATCTCCAGCTGGCCCGGCGACTTGTGCAGCCGCCGCTTGCCGCGCAATTCGAACTTGAAATGCTTGACCGCATTGGTCATGAACAGCTTGTCGCGGTCCAGTCCGGCACGCTCCAGCGCATCGTCCAGCAGCTGTCCCGCGGGACCCACGAACGGCGAGCCCTGCAGGTCTTCCTGCGAGCCGGGCTGCTCGCCCACCAGCATGATGCGCGCGTGCGCCGCGCCGGCACCGGGCACGCCTTGAGTGGCATTGCGCCATAGCGGGCAACGCCGGCATTCGTTCAGTTCGGCACGGCTGACTGGTGGCTTCTTGCGCTCGGGCATCATCGATGTCTGGCAGTGGGACGCATGGCGCCGCTAGCCGGTGCGCAGCAGGTTCCGCGCCATGCGCCGCGGGCGCTACGCACCGGTACGGAATTTGCCTCGCCCCAACACCTCGGAGGCGGCCGGTCCCGCCGCTTCCTCCGTTGACCTGAACGCCGATTCCCAGCACGCATGCCCCAGCAACCGATCGCGCCCCCGTCCCGCCGCCGCATTGCCGCCGAACTGTTCCGCGCGATATGGCGTTTCCGCCTGCGCGTGGTGGTGGCGGTATCGCTGTTGCTGCTGGCCAAGGCCTGCGCGGTGGCGGTGCCGCTGCTGCTCAAGCTCGTGGTCGACGAAGTCGCGCCGGCCGCGGCCGGCACCGATGCGGCGCGGCTCGGGCTGGTGGCCATGCCCGTGTTCCTGGTGCTGGCCTACGCGATCCTGCGGCTGATGGGCAATGCCTTCAGCGAACTGCGCGACGTGGTCTTCGCCTATGTCACGCAAAGCACAGTGGCAGCGTTCATGGAGCGCACCTTCGCGCACCTGCACGCGCTGGGCGCGCGCTTCCATGCCAGGCGCGCCACCGGCAGCGTGATCCGCGACCTGGAGAAGGGCACAGCGGCGATCGGCTTCCTGCTGGGCGTGGCAGTCTTCACCATCGTGCCGACGCTGATGGAAATCGTCTCCGTGCTGGCCATCATGATCGGCGCCTATGGCGGCGCGTTCGCCGCGATCATCCTGGGCGTGTTCGTGCTGTACTCGGCCTTTACCTGGTACTACACGCAGCGGCGCATGCGCGTGCAGCGCAAGGTCAATGCGGTGGAGGCCACCACCAACAGCAAGGTGGTCGACAGCCTGCTCAACTACGACACGGTCAAGTTCTTCGCGCGCGAGTCGTTCGAGACACGGCGGCTATCCGACATATTGCGGCGCTGGGTCGGCATCAGCGTCGAGAACCAGTACGCGCTGTCGACGCTGCATATCGGCCAGAGCGTATGCATTGCGCTCGGCGTGGCGGCGGTGATGCTGCTGGCCACGCAGCGCGTGATCCAGGGTTCGCTGTCGGTGGGCGACCTGGTGCTGATCAATGCCTACATCATCCAGGTGGTGCTGCCGCTCAATACGCTGGGTTTTATCTTCCGCGAGTCGAACGACGCCATGACCAACGTCGAGCGCCTGTTCGCGTTGCTCGACGCGCGCGGCAGGCCCGGCGAGGACGACGACGCGCCGGGGGCGCGGCCGCTGCGCGTGACGCGCGGCGAGATCGTGTTCGACCGCGTCAACTTCAGCTACGACCCCAGCCACCAGACCCTGTGGGAGGTCAGCTTCCGCGCGCAGGCGGGGCAGACCGTGGCGGTGGTCGGCGGCAGCGGCTCGGGCAAGTCGACGCTGGCGCGGCTGCTGTTCCGCCTGTACCAGCCCGATAGCGGCAGCATCGGCATCGACGGGCAGGACCTGCGGCTGGTGACGCAGCGCAGCCTGCGCGAGATGATCGGCATCGTGCCGCAGGACACCATCCTGTTCAACGACACCATCGCCTACAACATCGGCTACGGCCGCGAAGGCGCGACCCGCGCCGATATCGTCGCGGCGGCGCGCGCGGCGCAGCTCGATGCCTTTATCGATCGCCTGCCCGACGGCTACGAAACCCAGGTCGGCGAGCGCGGCGTGCGCCTGTCCGGGGGCGAGCGGCAGCGCGTGGCGATCGCGCGCGCGATGCTCAAGCGCCCGCCACTGGTGGTGTTCGACGAGGCCACCTCGGCGCTGGACACGCGCTCGGAGCGCGCGATCCAGCAGGAGCTGTCGGCGGTGGCGCGCGGCCGCACCGCGCTGATCATCGCGCACCGGCTTTCCACCATCGTCGATGCCGACCAGATCCTGGTGATGGAGCACGGCCGCATCGTCGAGCAGGGCTCGCACGCCACGCTGCTGGCGCGCGGCGGCATCTACACGCAGATGTGGCAGCTGCAGCAGCAGCAGCGCGAACTGGAGCGCGCCGAGCGGCGCCTGGCGCTGCAGCCGGTGCGGCTGGAGACGCTGGTGGCCAGCGTGGTCGATGGCCTGCGTGAGACCATCGCCGAGCGCCACGTCAACCTGTTCACGGTGCAGAGCGAAGCCGAGCTGCGCGTGACCGGCGATCCCGGCGTGCTGCAGAAGGCCATCTGGGAACTCTGCCAGCAGATGATTGCCACCACGGAACCGGGCGGGCGGCTGGAGCTGCGTCTGGAACGGCACGACGGGCAGGCCGGGCTGCGCGTGTCGGCGTCGCCGCAGCAGGGGCCGCTGGAAGACGTGGAGGGACTGCGCGAATGGCTGGGCGAGCACGGCGTGACGCTGACCGCCGATCCCGGCGCTCATGCGTGCCAGTTGCTGATGCCGATGCGCGCGGTGCAGGAGCCGGAGCCGCGGCGCGCCCCGGCGCCCGGCACGCCCGAGGCGCTCGAAGTGCCCGACACGCAAGCGCTCAAGGGCATGCGCGTGCTGCTGCTGGACGACGACGAAACCACGCGCGAGGTGCTGAGCGCCGCGCTTGAAGACTACGGCGCGCATGCGATCGCGCAGGAGCGCGGCGACGAAGTGATCGGGTTGCTGGCGGCGACGCCGCAGGCCGAGTGGCCGCAGGTGCTGCTGTGCGACCTGGCGCTCGGCGAGGAAGACGGCTACACCGTGCTGCGCCGCGTGCGCCGGCTGGAAGCGCAGATGCAGGTGCCGCTGGGGCGGCGCATGACGGCCATCGCGCTATCGGGACACGCCGAGCCGCAGGACCGCATGCGCGCGATGATGGCGGGGTTCCAGCTGCATCTGTCAAAGCCGGTGCGGATCGGCGAGCTGGTGGCGGCGCTGAGGTCGCTGGCGACGCGGGCGGAGCAGGAGCCTGGATGAGGGCTTTCACCGCCCCCGCAAATCCCGCCTCAACGCGGCCAATTCCCGCGGTATCACCCGCCGCTCGCGCATCACCCACGCCATCCCCTTCAGCACCTCCGCAATGCCGCGCCACCCCTGCGAACGCAGCAGGCCCGGCAACTCAGCCGCCGTTTCCTCCAGCGCCATGCGCCACGGCAGCCGCAGCCAGGCCGCCCACACCGCATTGCGCGCCAGCAGCGAGCGGCGCCGGCCGCCGTCGCGCAGCGGGCTGGGATGGTGGTGCACCACCAGTTGCGGCGCGTAGACCAGGTGCCAGCCGCTCGCCGCGAGGTCCAGCGCCAGCAAGGTTTCTTCGCCGCCGATAAAGAAGCGCGGATGATAGCCGCCGGCCTGGCGGAATGCTTCGGTGCGGAACGCGGTGGCGCCAGCCATCAGGCCGAGGATGGCGCGCCCAGGCAGCATGGCCGACGGCAGCGGGCTGTCGGCCATGCGCGCGCAGGCGGGATCCTCGCGTGCGCATTCGCCGACGAGGATGCGTGCGGTCAGCGCGGCCACGCGCGGATGGTCGCGGAACATGGCACAGGCGGTGGCGAGCGAGCCCGGCGTCCACCAGCAATCGTCGTCGCAGAAGGCGACATAGCGCGTGCGCGCCCAGTTTGCGCCGAGGTTGCGCCCCGCGGCGCCGAGGTTGCGCCGGCAGCGCAGCAGCGTGGCATGCGGGAACTCGTTACGGACCATCGCGCTGGTGCCGTCGTCGGAGGCGTTGTCGACCACCACGAGGGGCGGGCGCTCCGGCAGCGCGCTGAGCTGGCGCAGGGCGTGCCGCACGGTGTCGCGCCGGTTGTGCGTCAGCACCACCACGCTGATGTCGAGCGAGGCGCCCGGCGGCGCGGCATGCAAGGCTTGGTCGGCAGGCATCGCTATCGCTATCGGTATCGCGAAGGGGAATCAGCGTTGCGCAGACTCGCCGGCGGACAGCGACCAGTAGCGCTCAGGCGCGCACAGGTCGCACAGCTGCTCTTCGCCGAACATCTGCACCTGGCTCTGGTAGGCATTGACTGCGTAGCTCTTCTGCGCGAGGTACTGGCTGACCGGCAGGTTGACCGGGGTCGCTTGCAGTCCTGCACCCAGGCATTCGGCCAGCCGTTGCTGCAGCACCCCGGGCAGCCGGCGGTAGATCACGTCCTCGTAGTACAGCCACTGCACCGGCAGCGCCGATCCCGCCGGCCCTCGCGATGGCACCAGCAGCGCGGCCCACGCCGCGGCGCGCACCTGCGCCGCCTGCATCAGCAGGCGGCAGGCTTCATGCGCCAGCACGTGGTCGGAATGGAACAGGCCGAGCGGCGCAACCACCATGCCGTCGGTCTGCGCCAGCAGCACGGGCTGCAGGCTGTCCGCGATCTCGCGCGGCGTATGACGGCGGCCATACTGGCTGTCCCAGAAATCGAGCCAGACCGGCTGCGCGCCCAGCATGCCAAGGGCGCGGTTGTCCTCGCGCCGGCGCGCGCGCACTGCCTGCTCGGCGCTGTCGAAGCCCGCGGCGCGGTCCCAGTCCGGTGCCGGCACATCGGCGGGCGGGACGCCGGCGAAGACCGTCACCACGCGCGCGCCCCGTGCCGCGGCGATCAGGCCGCCGCAGCTGAACACCGCATCGTCCAGGTGCGGTGCAATCACCGTCACCGGGCCGGCTATGTCAGTCACCATCGAATCACCCTTGCCATCGCCACTGGCAGGTTCGTGTCGCGCGCTATTTGTTAAGCACCACGGCGCGGGCTTCTCGTGCCGTGGCGGATACCGGCACCACGTTGCCCGGCGCGCCCTGCGCATGCGCCTGTGCCGCCAGCCGCGCCGCGAAGTAATCGACCGTGTGGCGCAGGCCGTCTTCAAGCGACGTGCGCGGCGCCCAGCCCAGCAGGCTTTGCGCCAGCGAGATGTCGGGGCAGCGCTGGTGCGGGTCGTCGGCGGGCAGGGGGCGCATCTCGACCGGCGAATGCGAGCCGGTGGCGCGCAGCACTTCCTGCGCAATCTCCAGCATAGTCGTCTCGCGCGGATTGCCGAGATTGACCGGCATGCCGGAAGCGGGTGCTTCCATCAGCAGCACCAGCGCGTCCACCAGGTCGTCGACATAGCAGAAGGCGCGCGTCTGCGCGCCGTCGCCATAGACGGTCAGGGGCGCTCCGGCCAACGCTTGGGTGATGAAGTTGGACACGACGCGGCCGTCCGCGGGATGCATGCGCGGCCCATACGTGTTGAAAATTCGCGCGATCCGGACATCGAGCCGGTGCTGCCGGTGGTAATCCATGAACAGCGTCTCGGCGCAGCGCTTGCCCTCGTCATAGCAGGAGCGGATGCCGACGGGATTGACGTGGCCCCAGTATGCCTCCTGCTGCGGATGCATCTCGGGATCGCCGTAGACTTCGCTGGTCGATGCCTGCAGGATGCGCGCCTTGAGCCGCTTGGCCAGCCCCAGCATGTTGATCGCGCCGTTGACGCTGGTCTTGGTGGTCTGCACCGGGTCGTGCTGGTAGTGCACGGGCGAGGCGGGGCAGGCAAGGTTGTAGATCTCGTCGACCTCGACGTACAGCGGAAAAGTAATGTCGTGGCGCAGCAGCTCGAAGTTCGGCCGCCCGAGCAGGTGCGCGATGTTCTCCTTGGTGCCGGTATAGAAATTGTCCACGCACAGCACGTCCTGCCCGGCCCGCACCAGCCGTTCGCACAGGTGCGAGCCAAGGAATCCCGCGCCGCCCGTGACCAGGATGCGCTTGCGGTCGCTTTCCTTCATCTCTGTTCTCCTTGGGCCGGGATCACGCCGCGGCCCGGCGCGCGCCGGCCGTGATGGGGCAGGCGCCGGCGCACACGCCGGCATACACGGCTTCCATCAGCTGCGCCACGCCGGCCCAGGTGAAATGGCGCTGCGCGCGGCGCCGTCCCGCTTCGCCGAGCTGGCGCGCATGCGCGGGGTCCGTGGCCAGCGTCGCCAGCCGCGCCGCCAGCGCGGCCGGCGCCTTCGGCGGCACCAGGTAGCCGGTCTGCCCGTCGACCACGGTGGAACGGATGCCGCCCACGTCGGCGCCGATCACCGGCGCGCCGCAGGCCATCGCCTCGACCGGCGTGATGCCGAAGGGCTCGTACCAGGGCGTGGTGACGAACACGTCGGCGGCGCTGTAGAACAGGCGCAGTGTGTCGCGTCCGCGCCGGCCGACGAACACCACGCTGTCGGCCACGCCTTCTTCCTTGGCCACGCCCTGCAGCCGGCCGATTTCGGGCGTGGCCTGCACGCTGGGCTGCTCGGCATTGCCGCCCACCACGTACAGCGCGGCGCGCATGCCGTGGTCGCGGCGCAGGCAGCCGAGCGCGCGGATGACGTTGTCGATGCCCTTGCGCGGCACCAGCCGGCCCAGCTGCAGCACGCTGAAGGCATCGCGCTGCCAGCCCAGCTCGCGCCGCGCCGCGTGTCGCGCTACCGGGGCAAACTCGGCGCCGTCGAACCCGCATGGCACCGTGCTGATGCGGCCGGGATCGGCGCCGTACAGGCTGACCAGGTCGTCCAGGTCCTGCGGACATTCCGCCACCACGCAGTCGGACACGCGCACCAGCGTGTCTTCGATGTCGAAGCGCGCATCGGGAAAGCCGTCGGTGCTGCCCTGGTGCAGGCGCCGCACCTTGCCCAGCGCATGGAAGGTCATCACCAGCGGAATGCCCAGCGCCCGGCGTGCCTGCAGCGCGGCCAGCCCCGACATGAAGAAGTTCGCGTGCAGCACGTCGTACCCCACCGGATCGTGCCGGATGAACTCCACCAGGAACTCGCCGAAGGCGTCCATGTAGGGCAGCAATTGCTCCTTGGGCACCTGCACCGGTGGTCCGGCGGGCACGTGGATCACGTGTACATTGGGCGCAAAGGCGACCACCTCGGGCAGCAGCGCCTTGTCGCGGCGGGTGAACACGTCGACCAGGTAGCCGCGCGTGCCAAGCTGGCGCGCCAGGTGTGCCACGTAGATATTCTGGCCGCCGCAATCGGTGCTGCCGACACTGGCCAGCGGCGAAGCGTGTTCACTGATAAGCGCGATCTTGCGCATGGCGGTCTCCCTGGTTGCCGCTCCGCCCGCGGATTCGGGCGACTCGGACAGGGGCTGGCCTCAGCAGCTAGCGTGCCAGTGCGCTGGCGTGATCGCGCGACTGCGAAAGGCGTTGAAAAGGACGGACGGAAGGGAACCGACCGAGAAGCGTTATAGCGATTCTCGGCGCTTCTCGATCACAGATCGCTTTGTGCGTATCGAAGCAGGCGCCTTGCGGCATTGCTACCGCATTGAGTCATTCTTACGCCGCCGGTTGTAATTTGCGCTTACGAGTTTTTCCATTTAGGCATGAGCCTTGGAACGCGTGCAACACGCCCGGGCGCATACCGGATCGGGCGCGATGCTTGCAGCGTCGAAGGCGCAAAACATGCCACCCACCATGGAGCTGCCCATGAATCCGAGCGACAACGCACGTCCTGGTGCCGAGCCTTCCCCGCGCGCCTCGCATGCCGGCGCCAGCCGCTTCAGCGATCGCGCCGCGGCGAGGCGAGCCGTCGAACTGGCGCTGCCGATGCTGGAGGCATCGCTGCGCGACAAGGCCGTCGGCGAGAGCGGATGCATGCACGTGGTCGTGATGGACCCGACGCTGCAACCCGGCGACTGCACCTTCGAGGAAGCCATCCTGTACGAGCATTCGCTGCCTTCGCGCGAGGCGTGGGATGCGGATTACAGCCTGTATGCGCGCGCCAAGGCCAGCCTGGCGTGGCGCACCGGCATGGCCAGCGCCGCGGTGGTCCACTGCGCGCCGCACCGGTTGCGCAGCGACGACACGCTGCTCGGCGGCGCGGCCGTGTTCGACGGCATCGTGGTCGCGGTAAGCGGTGCCAATGCCTGGTACGACGAAGCCTTCGCTGGCTGCGTGGCGGCGCTGTTGCGTGGGGTCGCGCAGGAGTGCTGCCATCGCGCGCAGGCCGGTTGAGGAAAGCTCGCGCCGGGGCTTGGCACATATTTCGCTGCGGCGTGATTCCCGGCCGGGCCGACCGGCTGTCCGACCCGCTGTCCGATTCCGGCTGTCCGAATCTGCGGACGCCATGAGCGCCGCGGCAACCGCTCACCTTTGCACGAGGATTCACCATGCAGACTCCGCAACCTTCGCAACGTCCCGATCCAAACACCGCGGCGGCGCTGCCGCTGCAGGACCGTCATTACCTCGTGACCGGCGGCGGACGTGGCCTTGGGGCCGCCGTGTGCCGCACGCTGGTCCAGGCCGGTGCGGGCGTGATCGTTGCCGATATCGACGACAAGCTGGCCCGCGACAGCGCCGAGACCTTGACCGAAGCCGGCGGCCAGGCGTGGCCGCTGCGACTCGATGTGGCGGAGCCGGGTTCGGTGCGTGCCGCCTTCGATGCCGTGCGCGAACGGGTGCAGCGGCTCGACGGCATTGTCAACAACGCGGCCATCGACGTCACGCTGCCGGTCGAGGAAGTCGATGCCGAGACCTGGCGCAAGGTGCTGATGGTCAATCTGTACGGTCCCTACCTGATGTCGCATGCGGCCGTGCCGCTGATGAAGGCGCAGGGCGGCGGGCACATCGTCAATATCGCGTCGACCGCATCCAAGCGCGCCTGGCCCAATGCGTCGGCCTATCACGCCACCAAGTGGGGGCTGCTCGGCTTCTCGCATGCGCTGCATGCGGAGCTGCGCCCGCATGGCATCAAGGTATCGGCGATCGTCGCCGGCGGCATGCGCACGCCGTTCCTGCTCGACCGTTTCCCCGACATCGACCAGGGCAACCTGCAGGATCCCGCCAACGTGGCCAACGCCGTGCGCTTCGTGCTGACGCAGCCGGATGAGACCGTGATCCCCGAGGTCATGGTGCTGCCGATGAAGGAAACCTCCTGGCCATGAGCGACCCGGTTCAAAACGCGTGCGTATTGCCCGGCGCGGTGCTGCTCGACAAGGACGGCACGCTGCTCGACGACGTGCCGTACAACGTCGATCCCGGCCGGATGCGGCTCGCGCGCGGCGCCGCGGCGGCTCTGCGCGACCTGGGCAGCCTCGGCGTGCCGCTGGTGGTGGTGACCAACCAGCCGGGCGTCGCGCACGGCTATCACGCCGAGGCCGACCTCGTGCCGGTGCGCGAGCGGCTGGCGGCGATGTTCGCCGAACACGGCGCCACGCTCGCGGGCTTCTATTACTGCCCGCACCACCCCCAGGGCACGGTCCCCGCCTACACGCGCGCCTGCCTTTGCCGCAAGCCGATGCCGGGCTTGCTGGTGCAGGCCGCCAGTGCGCTGCGTTTCGCGCTGGGCCGGTCCTGGATGGTCGGTGACATCCTCAACGATGTCGAAGCCGGGCGTCGTGCCGGCTGCGGCACCGTGCTGGTCGATTGCGGCAACGAGATCGAGTGGCAGCTTTCGCCAGCGCGCCAGGCGCACTATGTGGTGCCCACGCTCGACGCTGCCGCGCGCATCGTGGCCGCCCGCATGCGCGCCTGCGGCACCGTCCCCGCCATGCAAACGGTGGCGCCATGACGACCTGGCAGACGGCGCGGCAGGTACTATGCGTACGGCTCGACAACATGGGCGACGTGCTGATGAGCACGCCCGCGATGCAGGCGCTGGCCGAGTCGATGCCCGGCCGCCGGCTGACGCTGCTGACCTCGAATGCCGCCGCCTCGCTCGCGCCGCATTTGCCGATGGTCAGGCGCGTGCTGGCGTGGGATGCGCCGTGGGCGCGCCACGATGAAGCCGCGGCAGTCGCGCCCGGTCCTGCGATGCTGCGCTGCGCGCGCTGGCTGGCGCGCTACCGCTTCGATGCCGCGGTGATCTTCACGGTCTACAGCCAGAGCCCGTTGCCGGCCGCGATGCTGTGCGCGCTGGCGGGCATCCCGCTGCGGCTCGCCTGCTGCCGCGAGAATCCCTATGCATTGCTGACCGACTGGGTGCCCGAGCGCGAGCCTGCGATGCAGCCCGGCCAGCGCCCGCGCCACGAGACCCGGCGGCAGCTCGACCTGGTCGCTCAGGTTGGCGCCAGCGCGCGCGATACCCGGCTGCGCTTCCGCGTGCTGGCGGCCGACCGTGCCGCGCTCGCCGCCCGCATCGCGGGCTGGCGCCGCGGCCGCAGCGGCCCGCTGGTGGTGGTGCATCCGGGCGCCAGCGCGGCCTCGCGCCGCTGGCCTGCGGCGCGCTTTGCCGAGGTCGCGCACGCGCTCGCCACGCAGGCCGGCGCGCACGTGCTGGTGACCGGCGCCGACAGCGAGCGCGAAACCGTGCAGGCGGTCTGCGCCGCTGCACACCATGCGTGCGTGGTGCCGCTGGCGGGCGCGCTGACGCTGGGCGAGATGGGCGCGCTGCTGGAGGCAGCCGACCTGCTGGTGTCGAACAACACTGGTCCGGTCCATCTTGCCGCCGCGCTTGGCACGCCGGTGGTCGACCTGTACGCGCTGACCAACCCGCAGCACACGCCGTGGCAGGTGCCGCACCGCACCTTGTTCGCCGACGTGCCGTGCCGCTACTGCTACAAGAGCACCTGCCCGCAGGGCCACCATCGCTGCCTGGAGGACGTGCCGGCCGCACACGCCGTGCAGGCCGCGCTGGCGCTGCTTGCCGGCGATGCGGACGCGCCGCCGGCGCAGCCGCTGCCGTGGCCTGGCGCCGATGCTCCATTGACCGAACCGGCGGCGGGCTTTGTCCCGGCTGCCCCCTTTGTCCCCGCCGCCATTTCCGCCCTTGGCGCGGCACGCGCCGCCCCGGCCGTGCCGGCTGCCGATCCACCGAGCCCCGACGAGGTTGCCCATGTTCACCCTTGGCATTAACGCCGCGTACCATGACTCCGCCGCCTGCCTCGTGCACGACGGCGCGGTGATCGCCGCCGCGGAAGACGAGCGCTTCACCCACATCAAGCATGGCAAGCGCCCGGTGCCGTTCACCGCGTGGGAGCTGCCGTTCCACGCGATCGACTATTGCCTGGCCGAAGCCGGCATCACGCTGCGCGACGTCGACCACGTGGCCTACTCGTTCGACCCAGCGCTGATGCCGGGCGCGCGCACGCACGATGCCACCGTGACGCTGCCGCTGGAGCCATCGAAGCAGGGCGCACCCGCCGGCAACGCATCGCCATGGGACCCGCTGTTCCTGACGTACGTGGTCAACGCGCCGCGCCAGCTGGCCAGCGGCGCGCCGCACCACCTGGCCGCGCGCTTCCGCGGCGTTACCCATGACGGCCCGTTCCGCTGGCATTTCGTCGAGCACCACATGGCGCACGAGGCCAGCGCCTTCCTCGCGGCGCCGTTCACGCGCTGCGCGGTGCTGACCATGGACGGACGCGGCGAGCGCGCCACTACCAGCTACGGCGTGTTCGACGGCAAGGAATACCGCCGCATCAAGCAGATCGACCTGCCCGACTCGCTCGGACTGCTGTACGAGCGGGTGACCAGGCACCTCGGCTTCCTGCATTCGTCGGACGAGTACAAGGTGATGGCGCTGGCCTCGTACGGCAAGCCGGCCTGCCTCGATGCCTTCCGCGGCATGGTGAGCCGCGATGCAGAAGGCGGTTACCGCGTGGCGCAAGCGGACCTGACGGCGCTGCTGGGACCGCCGCGGCAGCGCGGCGAGGCGTTCGGGCCCCGGCATCTCGATATCGCGCGTTCGCTGCAGGAGGTGCTGGAGGAAACCGTGGTCGGCATGACCACGTGGCTGGCCGAAGCGACCGGCGAGCGCCACCTGTCGATGGCGGGCGGCGTCGCGCTGAACTGCGTGATGAACGCGCGCGTGCGCGACCGCAGCCCCTTTGACGAAGTCTGGGTGCAGCCGGCCGCGGGCGATGCCGGCACCGCGCTGGGCGCGGCGCTGTGGGTCGACCTCCTGCAGCGCGGCCGGCCGGCGCGGCAGTGGTCGATGGACCACGCCTACCTCGGCCCGGCCTATACCGACGACGAGATCGCCGCGTTCCTCGACTGGGCGCACCTGCCGTACCGCCGGCTTGACGATATCGCCGCGCAGACCGCCGAGCTGCTGGCGCAGAACCAGATCATCGGCTGGTTCCAGGGGCGCATGGAATTCGGCCCGCGCGCGCTGGGCGCGCGCTCGATCCTGGCCTCGCCGATCGACGCCGGCATGCAGCAGCGGCTCAACGAGATCAAGGACCGCGAGGACTTCCGCCCGGTGGCGCCGGTGGTGATGCAGGAGCGCGCCGCCGACTGGTTCACCGCGGCCAGGCCGGGCCGCGGCGAGGCGCCGTTCATGCTGTTCATCTACGACGTGCGCCCGGAACAGGCGCCGCGCATTCCGGCGGTTTGCCACGTCGACGGCACCGCGCGCGTGCAAACGGTGCGGCGCGAGCAGAATCCCGCCTACTACGACCTGCTGGCCGCGTTCGAGCGCCGCACCGGCGTGCCGGTGCTGGTCAACACCTCGTTCAATACGCGCGGCGAGCCCATCGTCTGCACGCCGCGCGATGCGGTCGAGTGCTTCTGGACCTCGCCGCTGGATGCCCTGGTGATCGGCTCGTTCCTGCTGGAAAAGCCCGCGGCGGGCAACCGGGGAGGACCCCATGCACAGGACTGAGCCGCTGGTCTCGGTGGTGGTTCCCACCTGGCGGCGCCCGGCGCTGCTGGCGCGCTGCCTGCAGGCGCTGTGCGCGCAACGGCTGCCGCCGCAGTCGTACGAGATCATCGTCGCCGACGACGGCTGCGAGGCGCGCATCGAACGGCTGGTGGCGCTGATGGCGTCCCGGCATCCCGCGCATGCGCTGCGCTACGTGGCCGTGTCCGGCACACAGGGTCCGTCCGGGGCGCGCAATGCCGGCTGGCGCCGCGCTGCGAGCGCGCTGATCGCATTCACCGACGACGATACCGTGCCGGATCCGCACTGGTTGCGCGAAGGCTGCGCGGCGCTGGCGCGCCAGCCCGAATGCTGCGCCGTGGCCGGCGCCGTCGAGGTGCCGCTGCCGCCGCGGCCGACCGATCATGAGCGCGATACCGGCGGACTGGCGCAGGCGGAGTTCGTTACCGCCAACTGCTTCGTGCGGCGTGAAGCGCTGCGGCGCATCGGCGGCTTCGACGAACGCTTCACGCGCGCGTGGCGCGAGGACTCGGACCTGCAGTTCCGGCTGATGAACGAGGTCTGCCCGGTCGGCCGCGCGCCGCGCGCGGTCGTCGTGCATCCGGTGCGGCCGGCGGCATGGGGCAGCAGTATCGCCGCGCAGGCCAAGGTGTATTACGACGCGCTGCTGTACAAGAAGCATCCGCGCCTGTACCGGCAGCGCATCCGCCGCACGCCGCCGTGGCATTACTACGTGGCGGTGCTGGCGCTGCTGGCCGCGCCGGTGGCGTTGCTGGCCGGGGCGCCGCGTGTTGCCGCCGGCGCCGGCCTGCTGTGGCTGGCGCTGACGGTGTCGTTCTGCCTGCGCCGGCTGCGCGGCGCGGCGCTGACGCCCGCGCATGTGGCCGAGATGGCGCTCACTTCCGTATTGATCCCGCCGCTGTCGCTGTTCTGGCGCCTGCGCGGCGCACTGGCATTCCGGGTGGTGTTCCTATGACAAGCGCAACCATTTCCCCTTTGAACCTGCCGCTGATGCCCGCGCGGCGCAAGCCGCATGCGCCGGCGCGCCGCATCGCGGTGTTCCGCGCGCTACAGCTGGGCGACATGCTGTGCGCGGTGCCGGCGCTGCGTGCGCTGCGCGAAGGCGAGCCCGATGCGCACATCACGCTGATCGGGCTGCCGTGGGCGCAGGAGTTCGTCTCGCGCTTCGGCGCGCTGGTGGATGCGCTGATGGTCTTCCCGGGTGCGCCCGGCATGCCGGAGCAGTCCTACGCCGAGGCGGCCGCCGCACCGTTCTACGCGGCCGCGCGCGCGGCGCGCTTCGACCTGGCGATCCAACTGCATGGCAGCGGCTCGCTCAGCAATGCGGTGGTGCGGCGACTGGGTGCGCGCCGCACGGCAGGATTCTGCCCCGACGCAGCCGACCATGACGCTGCCCATACCACGGGCGTGCGCAGCACGCGCGAAGGCATGCTGCTACCGTGGCCGCAAGGCAATGAAGTCGTGCGGCTGCTGTCACTGATGCAGGCGCTGGGCTATCCCGCCGCCGATCCCCACCTGGAGTTCCCGCTGCGCCCGCTCGATCATGCCAGCTGGCGCCTGCTGGCCGAAGAGCATGGGCTCGGCCCGGCCGGCTATGTCTGCATCCACGCCGGCGCGCGCATGCTGTCGCGGCGCTGGCCGCTGGAGCGCTTCGCCGAAGCCGGCAGGGCGCTGCGCCGCCACTGGAAGGTGGTACTGACCGGCAGCCGCGACGAAGCGGCGCTTATCGATCAGCTCGCGCGGCGCATCGGCAAGCCGGTGGTCAACCTGTGCGGACAGACTTCGCTGGGCACGCTGGCCGCGCTGATCGGCCATGCGCGCCTGCTGCTGTGCAACGACACCGGCGCCTCGCATATCGCCGCGGCCATGGATACGCCCAGCGTGGTGGTGTCCTGCGGCAGCGACAGCGCGCGCTGGGCGCCGCTCGATGCCTCGCTGCACCGCGTGCTGGCCGAGCATCCGCCGTGCCGTCCCTGCATGCACCAGCAATGCCCGGTCGCCGGCCACCCGTGCGCCGCCGGCATCAGCGTAAAGCGCGTGGTCGATACCGCGCTGGAACTGGCGGCGCGGGAGTATGACCATGCCTAGGCGCCTGCGCATCCTGACCTGGCACGTCCATGGCAACTACCTGTACTACCTGTCGCAGATTCCGCACGACCTGTACCTGGTGACGCGCGACGACGGCACGCCCGGCTATGCCGGCGCCGGCGGCGCGCTGGCATGGGGCAACAACGTGCGCGAGGTGCCGTACCAGAGAGTGCCGCAAGGGCGGTTCGACTGCGTGCTGTACCAGCACCGGCACCATTACCTGCGCGATCGCGTGGAACTGCTGAGCGACGCGCAGCGCGCGCTGCCGGCAATCTACCTCGAGCACGACCCGCCGCAGGAACATCCCACCAATACGCTGCATCCGGTCCAGGATGCATCGGTGCTGCTGGTCCATGTGACACCGTTCAATGCGCTGATGTGGGACAGCGGCGTGACGCCGTGGCGCGTGATCGAGCACGGCGTGATCGTCGACAGCCAGGTGCAATACAGCGGCGAGCTGGCGCGCGGCATCAGCGTCGTCAACAACCTGCAGAGCCGGGGCCGCCGGCTGGGCGCGGACGTGTTTGCGCAGGTGCGGGAGCTGGTGCCGCTGGACCTGGTCGGCATGGCGGCGCAGCAGGCGGGAGGGCTCGGTGAAATACCCAATCCGCAACTGGCCGCCTTTGTCGCGCGCTACCGCTTCTTCTTCAATCCGATCCGCTATACCAGCCTGGGGCTGGCCGTGGTGGAGGCCATGACGCTGGGCGTACCGGTGGTGGGGCTGGCGACCGCGGAACTCGCCACGGTGATCCAGAGCGGCAGCAACGGCTACGTCGACACGCGCCTGGACGTGCTGGTCAGCGTGATGCGCGAGCTGCTCGACGATCCGGAGCTGGCGCGCGCATGGGGCGAGCGTGGCTGCCGGCTGGCGCGCGAGCGCTTCGGCATCGGGCGCTTCGTTGCGGAATGGGACGAGGCCCTGCGTACGGTGGCGGGATAAGCCGGAGGCAGCGCATCCGTTCAGCGCTTGTCGTGGGTACGGCCACTGCCGTTGGCGCTGCCATTGCCATTGCCATTGCCATTGCCATTGCCATCGCCGTCCGGCGCCGCGCTTGCGCCTCCGCGCACCGATGTACTGGCCGAGACCGTGCAGCAAACCAGGTAGTACGCGCGTTTCAACGCCATCGCGGCCTGCACTTTCGAGCCCGCTTCGGCGCTGGCAAACGCCTCGTGCAAGCAATGCTCGATGCTGTCGGCGGTGCCATGCTGCTCGAAAAGGTCTTCGGGCCGTTGCGCCCAGAGCGTCAATAGAACCCGCTCTCGTTGCGCCATGGTATGCGCGGGCCACACGCGGTCGCGGCTCAGCAGTTCCAGGCGCGTCGCCAGCAGGGCTTCGAGGAATATTGTGGGCCGCGCGGGGCGTCTGGCGTGGGGCTGTAAGCCGGGGGATTGCGCGGAAGTGACGCCAGTCGCGGACTCGGTCTCCGCAGGCGCGTCGTGATGCAGGAAGAAGGTCATGGCGGTGGGGCGGCGCCCGCGTCTGCCACTTATGCGAAGCATGAAGTCGGGCCGCGGTGCCGGAGTCTGTTGCGCTTGCGCGCTCACTGGTAGCGCTGCAAGGAGCGTTCCAACGCGCAATCGTGACGGCAGGCGGGGCGCCGGTGAGGGCGGCGCCTGGCCTGCAGGGATTATTGCAACGTTGCGCGTAAATCCGGCGCTACGTTCGTTGGCGCACCCGGCGAAACGCAAAAAAAACACACGCAAAACGTACGCCGCGGTGCTTCAGGCAACGCGCAATTCCCGGATGGCGTTCAGCAAGGCCTCCAGCGAGACCGGCTTGGTCAGGTGGGCGTCGAAGCCTGCCTGCATCGACTCGCGGATATCGTCCGGCCGGCCATAGCCGCTCAATGCAATCGCGGTCAGCTTGTGAAGGTGCGGCTGGCGGCGGATGGCGCGAATGAAATCCAGTCCCGACATGCCGGGCATGCCGATGTCGGACAGCAGCAGGTCGGGGCAATGCTCGCCGAGACGGTCCAGTGCCTCCTGCCCGCTGGTGGCGACCGACACGCTGGCGCCTTCCATTTCGAGCAGCAGCTTGAACGTCTCGACCGTGCCGGAATCGTCGTCGACCAGCAGGATCTCGGTGCCATTCAGCGGCAGCGAGGGCGCCGGCGCCGGCGCGGTGTCGGTAGCGATTTCTTGGCGCAGCGGCAGCGTTACCGTGAACACCGAGCCCTTGCCGATCCCGTCGGAATTCGCGCGCACCGTGCCGTTCTGCATGGTTACCAGTTCGCGTACCAGCGACAGGCCAATGCCTAGGCCGCCCTGCCGCGCGCTCGGCGCAGTGCCCTGGCGGAACATGTCAAAGATATGCGGCAGGTTCTGCGCGTCGATGCCAACGCCGGTGTCGCGCACCTCCAGCACGCCGTCGCCGCCCGCTCTGGATAGCGAGACCGTGATCTTGCCGCCGGCGCTGGTGTATTTGAGCGCATTGCTGACCAGGTTCCAGACCACTTGCTCGACCCGGGTCAGGTCGGCGTCGATCATCAGCGGGCGGGCCGGTAAGCTGCGCTCCAGCGCGATGTCCTTGCGCCCGGCCTCTTCCTCGATGGCGCGGCAGACGCGGTCGACCACTTCGCCCCAGTCGACCGGCGCGCGCGCGATCGACAGCTTGCCGGTGCGCAGGCGCGACATGTCGAGCAGGTCGTCGATGATGTGCGCCTGGCCGATCACGGTGCGCCGGATGGTGCCGGCGGCGCGCTGGATCACCGGGTTGCCGCGCGCTTCGGGCGAACGGCTGATCAGCTCGGCGCTGGCGCTGATCAGGTTGAGCGGATGCTTCAGTTCGTGCGACACCACCGCCAGGAACTCGTCGCGCACGCGCTCGGCACGCGCGTCGGCGGATTCGTTGCCCACCTGGCGCCCCGTGCGCGTGGCCAGCCGCGTCAGCGCCACTTCGTCGAGATTGCGCATGATCTTGGCAAAGCCGCTGAAACCGCCCTTGTCCAGGCGCGACAGCACGCCGCTGGCGCGGAAGCGGCTGCCGTCCTTGCGCTGGTGCCAGCGGTCTTCTTCAACGCGGCCGTACAGGCGCGCCTGCGCCATTTCTTCCTGTGCGACGCGGGCGGCGCGGTCTTCGGGCGTGTACAGGGCTTCCGCCTCCTGTCCGAGCATCTCCGCCTCGGTATAGCCGAAGATGCGTTCCGCGCCGGTGTTCCAGCTGGTGACGTGGCCTTCGTCGTCGTAGGTGATGATGGCGTAGTCGCGGGTGCTTTCCGCCACGATATTCATGCGCTTCTCGCCTTCGCTCAAGCGCTCTTCGGCGGCGCGGCGCGACGTGATGTCGATGAACGACAGCACCGCGCCCTCGATGCGGTCCTCGGTGGTGCGGTACGGCAGGAAGCGCGCCAGGTACCAGCGGCCGTCGTTGCTCTTGACTTCGCGCTCGATCAGGCGCAGGGAGTCGAAGGCTTCGCCGGCATCGTCGGCAAGCTTGTCGTAGTCGAGCCGGTGGGTGATATCGAGCAGCGACCGGCCGATGTCCGACGGGATGATGCTGAAGACGTCGGTGGCACGCGGGGTGTAGCGCTTGATGCACAGGTTGCGATCGACGAAGACCGTGCCGATATCGTTGGCCATGATCAGGTTCTGCAGGTCGTCGTTGATCTTGCCGGTTTCCTCGACCTTGGACTTGAGCTCGGCGTTGACGGTGGTCAGCTCTTCGTTGATCGACTGCAGTTCTTCCTTGCTGGTCTCCAGCTCCTCCGTGGTCGAGCGCAGTTCCTCGTTGATCGCCTGTAGTTCTTCGTTGGAGGCCTTCAGCTCCTCGGTCGAGGTCTCGGACTGCTCGATGGTGGCCTGCAGCTGTTCCCTGGTGCGATGCAGTTCGCGTTCGAGCTGCGCGATCATCGGGTCGCGCTCGTCGGGGGCCTGGCCGCGCGGCGCTGCGCTCATGCTGTCCTCGACCTCGTCGAACAGCACCAGCACGAAGTCGCCATTGGCTTCGGCGTCGTGTACCGGGCGCGCGGTCATGTTGACGAAGAAATGCCTGCCGTCGCGTTCGAGCTGCACGCGCCTGGCCTCGACGCTGTGATTGCTCTGCAGCGCCTGGTAGATCGCGGTACGCAGTTCCAGCCGCAGTTCCTGGCGCACCGCGCCGATGATGTTGTGCGACGGCATGCCTCCGGCGTACTGCAGGAAGCGCCCGGCGCGGTCCGACAGGTGCACGATCTCGGAATCGCGGCTGACCAGCACGCTCGGCGGCGCGTGCTGCTCGATCAGCCGCTGGTGGAGGTCGCCGAAGGAGAACTTGCGCTTGCCGGACGGCTGCAGCACCGCCACCGGCGAGCGCGCATTGAGCATGCCGGCCGACAGCGGCAACGGAGTTTCGGCGCGCACCGCGACGTTGGCGCGGTAGACGCGGGCCTTCTTGTCGACCACCGAAAACAGGTTGCTGACGCTGTCGGCGGCTTCGGAGCTGCCCAGGAACAGGTAGCCGCCCGGGCGCAGCGCGAAATGGAAGGTGCGCAGGATCTCGGCCTGCGCGTCGCGGTCCAGGTAGATCAGCAGGTTACGGCAGCAGATCAGGTCCAGCCGCGAGAACGGCGGATCGCTGAGCACGTTGTGCAGTGCGAAGAGCACGCGCTCGCGCAGTTCCTTGCGCACGCGGTAGTGCGTGCCGTCCTTGGTGAAGAACTGCCGTACCCGCGCCGGCTCGACGTCGGCGATGATCGGTTCCGGGTACAGCCCGTTGCGCGCGATCGCCACGGCGCGCTCGTCGATATCGGTGGCAAAGACCTGGAAGGGCAGCTGGTAGGGTGTCTGCGACGAAGCTTCCTGCAGCAGCATGGCCAGCGAATACGCTTCTTCGCCGGTGGCGCAGCCAGGCGCCCACACGCGGATCGAGTCGCTGTCGGGACGGTCCTGGAACAGGCGCGGCAGCACGTCGGCGCGCAGCACGTCGAACGCTTCCTTGTCGCGGAAGAAGTTGGTCACGCTGATCAGCATGTCCTGAAGCAGCGGTGCCGTTTCTTCCGGATGCAGGTGCAGGTAGTCGCGGTATTGCTGCAGGTTCGTCAGGCCATTGACCTGCAGCCGGCGCTCGATGCGGCGCAGCACCGTGGCGCGCTTGTAGTGGCGGAAATCATGCGAGGTGCGGGTGCGCAGGATCACCATCACCTCGCGCAGCGCGCGCTCGTTGCTTTCCGATTGCGGCGCGGGCTCGGGCGCGTCCTCGTCCTCGGGCGGCTTGGGCAGCTGGATATGGCTGGCGGTATTCCACAGGTCGAGCAGGCGCTGCGGGATCTCGTTGGCCGGCATCACAAAGTCGACCAGGCCGGTGCTGATGGCTGAGCGCGGCATGCTCGAGTATTCGGCTTCCTCCGGCTCCTGGGCGATGGCGATGCCGCCCAGCTCCTTGATGCGGGTCAGGCCGACCGAGCCGTCGGAGCCGGCGCCGGATAACACCACGCACACGGCGCGCTGGCGATGGGCATCGGCCAGCGAGCGGAAGAACAGGTCGATGGCCGCGCTGCGGACGTCGCGGCGTTCCTGCGGGCCCACGCGCAGGTAGCCGTCGATCATGGTCAGGCTATGGTTGGGCGCAATCACGTAGACGTGGTTGGCTTCGATGCGCGTGGTGTCGGTGACCTGCCGTACCGGCATGGTGGTGCGTGCCTGCAGCACGGGCGCCAGGTTGCTGGCGTGGTCGGGAGAGAGATGGACGACCAGGACAAAGGCTGCGCCGGTGCTGGCGGGCAGTCCATCGAACACCTGGATCAGGGCTTCAATACCCCCGGCCGACGCGCCCATCCCGACTACGGGAAAGGCGAGCTGGCTGGGCAGGGGGCGTTCACGATTCTTGGCCATCGCTGCGTGGATAAGTTAGTGCGCCGGCCGGATGCGGCGCTATCCCTCGCGAAGCCAGCCTTCGATGCGCTTCGCGGACGCTGCAGCGCGGCCCGCTGCCTCGGTATACCGGCGTGATTCGCCAGTTTCGCCGACTTGCGTATGATACGCCGCAATCTGCGTGTAAAGCTCGCGCTGTTCGTGCAGCGCGCGCAAGGCCTCGAAGAGGGTGTGTTCGAGTGCGCCATTGGCGGCGTGGCGCAGTGTTGAAATGCCGAAGGCATGGCCGGTGTGGCAGCGGAAGCGCGGCGGCATGCTGTCGCGCACTTGCCATAGGGTGCCGCCGCATTCCGGGCACGTCAGCGCCGACGGGAGCGCAATCTTTTCCACGGCCTCGATCGAGGAGGGGCCCAGCGCTACGCCGTGCTCGATGCGCAGCGATTCGGGCGGGTCGGCGGGCGGACCTGCCGCGGAGCCGGTCAGTTCTACCAGCTTGGGCGCGATCGCCGCCAGCGGCAGCACGTAGTCGGGCGGCGAGGCGCGGATGGCGTTGCGCGGCATGTCGGCGGCGAAAGCGCTGTCGGGATCCTGCACGATGGTCACGCCTCCGCACTGGCGCACCTCGCGCAGGCCGGCCGCGCCGTCGTCGAGCTGGCCGGTGAGCAGTGCCGCCACTACACGGTTGCCGCGCGCCACGGCCGCGCTGCGGAACAGCGGGTCGATCGCCGGCCGCGCGAAGTTCTCCTTGGGCCCGCGCACCAGTTGCGCATGCTCGTCGACGATCATCAGGTGTTGGTCGGGCGGCGCCACATAGATCGCCCCGGGCCGCAGCGGTTCGCCATCGCGGGCATGGCGGGCCGGCAGCGGCCCGGCGCTGGCCAGCATGTCGGGCAGCATGCTCTGGTTGGCGCCGATGTGCAGCACGGCCAGTACGGCCGCATCCAGGTCCGGCGGCAATCCGGCGGCGATTTCCCGCAGCGCGTCGACGCCGCCGGTAGAGGTGCCCAGGACTATGGTGTCGCGCTTCATGGGATCTCGGGTTGGTTTCAGGCCGCTGCCCGCAGCAAGGGGGATCGGCAGGCTGCTGGTCTATTCCGCGGTGGATACCTCTGCCGGCGCTTCGGGCGCGGCAGCGGCGCCGGTGTCGGATGGCTGCACGATGGCCGGCGCCGCGGCGCGTATCCGCAGCACGGTCTGGCGCGAGGTGTTGAAGCGCCGCGCGGTTTCGCTGACCGACTGGCCGTCCGCCAGCGAGCGCAGGATGGCATCGCGCTCGTCGGGCTTGTGCTTGGGCGGGCGGCCGACCGCACGGCCCATGGCCTTGGCCGCCGCCAGGCTGTCGCGCACGCGCGCGCTGCGCGTGCTGCCCTCCAGCGCGGCCACTGCGCGCAGCACCATGACTGCCTCCGGCGGCGCGGCGCTGGCCAGGTTGGCGCGGCTGAGCTGCACGCAATGCAGCGCCACCCCGAGCAGGCGGAACCTGCGGATCGTGCCCAGCACTTCCTGCACGCTCCAGCCCAGGCAGCTCAGCTGCATCGTCACCAGCGTATCGCCGGCCCGCACCCGTTGCAGCAGCGACAGCAGCCGCGGCCGTTCGGCCGCGGGCACCGAGGCCGGCTCGCACTCCCAGAAGGCGCGGCGCAGGTCGACGGTATAGCCGGCCCGGTCGGCTATGCGCAATTCGTCTTCCATCGTTTCGAGGTCACGGGCGCGGTTCGAGTAGATGAAGGTAGACGTCATGAGGATTCCTCGTTCTGGTTTTCGTCTGCGGTCGCGCGGCGGGCGTCCCTCCCGGCATCCGGCAGGCGACCTGTTTCTTCTGATTAGCAAAACTCGTCCCAGCAGCGGGGGCGGCAAGATAGTGACGGTTAACGTGCTGATGTGTGCATTCTTCACATGTACGTAAAGCAAGTTTTACGTACCTAAATTGGGCCCTCTGTGACATGCCCGCCTCGGCTAGGATGTTCAATAAGTGCGAGCTGGGCCTGCGCCGGATGCCTTGGTGCCCGGCGTGCCCTGCGCCCACACCGACGGCAATCGCGATGACCAGCGGTATCTCCGCGGCAAGGAGTTGGCGATGACAGCGCAGCATTATTTCGGCTATCTCGTTCACGGCACGGCACACGCGGGCGCCAACGGGCTGTTTGAAGCGTCCGGTCTGGTCGAGCACGACGGTGCGCCGGTGAACAGCTCCGGGCCGCTGGGCTGCCACCCGACGCGCGAGCGTGCCATTGCCGAAGGCATAGCCTGGGGCAAGGTCTGGGTCGACATGCGAGTGCGTGGCTACACCGACGTGCGTGCCGGCGCGCGCAAGCCTGCCGCGGCGAGAACGTAGCCGTGGCCAGGGTGATACACATCGTCAGCAAGCCTGATCCGCGAGCCTGATCCGCAAGCCAGGGCGATACCTCTGGCGTCATGATCCCGGCCAGCTCGAAGGCAGTGCCTCGAGCGTCGGCCGCGCCTTGGCGGCCAACGCCCGCGCCATCCGGCGTTCCAGTGTTTCCGGTCTTCCTGTCCTGCGCGTGCAGCGCCGTCGGCACCTGCGCGCACCTGGCGCCACGCGCTTTAGCCCGGCCGCGGCGGCGCGCGCCTTGGCGGGCACGAATAACAACCCTTTCGCGCAGGAATTGCAATGTTTGCCGCGCACGCGTGCCGGGTCCGTGCCCGCCCTTGCCACGGCCCGGCGGTGCGCTGGCTGGGCACAGAACCTGCTGACGGGGGGCAAAGCCGGGTGCGACCGGCTTCCCCCTCAAGCTCCCAGGAGGTAATCGTGGACAAGTCGAAGATCCCCGCAGACCAGGCCGAGGCCCTCGGCGCCTTGATGGACGATCATCGCGCGGTCAAGAAGCTGTTCAAGGCGTTCAAGGACACCGAGGACCGCGATGAAAAGGAATCGATCGCGCTCGAAGCCTGTCACCAGCTGACCGTGCATGCCACCATCGAGGAAGAGATTTTCTACCCGGCGCTGCGCGGCGCCAGCGATGACATCGACGACATGCTGGACGAAGCCCAGGTCGAGCACCAGGTCGCCAAGGACCTGATCGCGGCGATCGAGCAAGACCCGGCCGGCGATATGCTCGTAGCCAGCTTCACGGTGCTCTCGGAGTATGTCGCCCACCATATCGAGGAGGAGGAAGGCGAACTGTTCAAGAACGTGATCAGGGAGAAAATCAACCTGCGCGACGTGGCACGGGCCCTGGCGGCGCGCAAGGAAGAACTGATGCAGGAAACCGCCTGATCGGCTTCCCGCGCCGGTCGCGAGCGGTGGCTGGTGAACTGCCACCGCTCGCGTTCGTTAACCGCCAGACGACTCCCACCGGTCCCGTCAATGCTCGCTCCGGAGCAGACCCGAAAGGGGCGGACATCAGTCGATTTGAAAGAGTCGCACAAGGCAGCGCGTCCCGTCGCGGCCGGCACGCGGCTAATATGGCGCGGTCTTCACAGCCGTACCGCCGTACTGTCCTGCCCATGACCTTTGTCGTGACGGATACCTGCATCCAGTGCCGCCATACCGATTGCGTCGAAGTCTGCCCGATGACCTGCTTCCATGAAGGGCCCAACTTCCTCGCCATCGATCCCGACCAGTGCATCGACTGCTCGATGTGCGTGCCGATGTGCCCCGTGGGCGCGATCTATTCCGAGCATGACCTGCCCGACGACAAGCGCCATTTCATCGCCCTGAACGCCGAACTGTCGCGCCGGCCCGACTGGCCGCCGCTGCTGCAGGCCAAGGGCCCGATCGCCGGCCACGAGCAATGGGCGGACCATCCTGACCGCCTGGGGCTGCTGGTGCGCTAGCGCGTGCCGGCGTAGTCGGGAAACGCTTCGTCCAGCGTCAGCACGCTGCCGGTCAGCGCGCCGTCATAGCCCGGCAGCGCATTGACGCGCTGGCGGAACGCCTCGCTGGTCAGCGCGCCGACCGCGCCCGACAGCGCTGCGCTGCGCAGCATCGATTTCTCGATGGCGAAGAAGTAGCGCTCCTTGATCACCGGCTCGAATTCCAGCCCGAAGCGCCGCGCCGCGGTTTCCACGCCGAAGCCCACATCCGCCATGCCGCTGCCGATGTACGCCGCCACTGCGGCGTGGGTGAACTCGCCGTTGCTGTAGCCCTCGATCCGTGCCGGGTCGATGTTGCGCGCGGCCAGCATCAGGTCGAGCAGCAGCCGCGTGCCCGAGCCCACCTGCCGGTTGACGAAGCGCACCTCGCGCCGGGTCAGGTCTTCCAGCGTGCGGATCCCGAGGGGGTTGCCCGGCCGCACGAACAGTCCCTGGCTGCGCACCGCCAGGTGCACCAGGCAGTGCGTGTCGGGCTTGAGCCAGGTGGTGAAGTGGCGCCACATGCCGTGCTCGAACTCGCCCACCGGCACATGGAAACCGGCGATATCGCATGCGCCCTCGGCCAGTGCCGCCACCGCCTCGACGCTGCCGCAGTACTTCAGGTCGTGCCGCACGTGCTGCTCGTCGAGGAAGTCGCGCAGTGCCGCCACCGCGAAGCCGTGGCTGGCATGCAGCCGCACCGCCGCCTCGGACTGCTCCATCAGCTTCTTCAGTTCGATTTCCAGCTCGGAGGCCAGGCTGTCCAGCGTCGGCGACAGCCGCGCGCCGATGCGCTTGCTGGCCCACACCAGTTGCTGCGCCAGCGGGGTCAGGGCGCTGCCGCGCCCGCGGGTCTTGTCGATCAGCGGGCCGCCGAACAGGGCCTCGGCATCGCGCAGGATGCCCCAGGCGTAGCGGTAAGACAGCGACACCGCCTGCGCGGAGTGACTGATGCTGCCCGATTCCCCGACATGGCTTAGCAGGGCGACCAGCCGCGACACGTCGAGGGCCTCGGTGCCGGGGGTGCCGTCGTCGCGGATTTGCAGGTGGGGGAGGATCGAGATGCGAAGCATATGAAAAAAATAGCTTATTGATGGACCGTTGTCACTCTCATATATTGCATCCACGGGCCCAACGGCAGGGATGGAGGCCCGTAAATAGGAAAAAAATAGCATATAGAGGGATCCTGGCGGCCATGCTGCGAGCCCCCAAGCGACCCCACAGGAGACGCCATGCCAGATACTCCCAACGCCCAGGCCTGCGCGGCCACGATTGACGCCATCGTGGCCGCGCGGCAAGACATGCCGGGCGCATTGCTGCCGATCCTGCACGAGATCCAGGACACGCAGGGCCATATACCGGACGCCGCTGTCCCGGTAATCGCCCGCGCGCTGAACCTGTCGCGCGCCGAGGTGCATGGCGTCATTACCTTCTACCACCACTTTCGCCAGCAGCCGGCCGGCCGCCACGTGATCCAGGTGTGCCGCGCCGAAGCGTGCCAGGCGGTCGGCGCCGAGGCGCTGGCCGAGCATGCCAGGCGGGCGCTTGGCTGCGACTTCCATGAAACCACCGCCGACGGCGCGGTCACGCTGGAGCCGGTGTACTGCCTGGGCCAGTGCGCGTGCGGCCCGGCCGTGATGGTCGGCGAGCGGCTGCACGGCTATGTCGATGCGAAGCGCTTCGATGCGCTGGTGCGGTCGCTGCGCGAAGCGCAGGCCGCCAACGAAACCGCGGAGGTCCAGGCATGAGCGCCGCTGTCAATCCCACCGTCAACACCATCTTCGTGCCGCGCGATTCCACCGCGCTGGCGCTCGGCGCCGATGAAGTCGCCCGCGCGATCGAACGCGAGGCGGCCCGCCGCGGCGAAGCCGTGCGAATCGTCCGCAACGGCTCGCGCGGCATGTTCTGGCTGGAGCCGCTGGTCGAGGTGCAGACCGAAGCGGGGCGCGTGGCCTATGGCCCGGTCAGCGCGGCAGACGTGCCGGCGCTGTTCGACGCGGGCCTGCTGCAGGGCGGCGCGCATGCGCTGGCGCACGGCCTGACCGAAGAGATCCCGTTCCTGAAGAAGCAGGAGCGCCTGACCTTCGCCCGCGTCGGCATCACCGACCCGCTGTCGCTGGACGACTACCGCGCGCACGAAGGCTTTGCCGGCCTGGAGCGCGCGTTGTCGATGGCGCCCGCCGAGATCGTGCAGGAGGTCACCGATTCCGGCCTGCGCGGCCGCGGCGGCGCCGCCTTCCCGACCGGCATCAAGTGGAAGACGGTGCTGGGCGCGCAGTCGGCCATCAAATACATCGTCTGCAATGCCGACGAAGGCGACTCGGGCACGTTCTCCGACCGCATGGTGATGGAAGACGACCCCTTCATGCTGATCGAAGGCATGACCATCGCCGGCCTCGCGGTGGGCGCCGAGCAGGGCTACATCTACTGCCGTTCCGAATACCCCCACGCCATCGCCGTGCTGGAAAGCGCGATTGCCATCGCCAACGCGGCCGGCTGGCTGGGAGACGATCTGCGCGGCAGCGGCAAGCGCTTCCACCTCGAAGTGCGCAAGGGCGCCGGCGCCTATGTCTGCGGCGAGGAAACCGCGCTGCTGGAAAGCCTGGAAGGCAAGCGCGGCGTGGTGCGCGCCAAGCCGCCGCTGCCGGCGCTGGAGGGCTTGTTCGGCAAGCCCACCGTGATCAACAACGTAATCTCGCTGGCCACCGTGCCGGTGATCCTGGCGCGCGGCGCGCAGTACTACCGCGACTACGGCATGGGCCGTTCGCGCGGCACGCTGCCGTTCCAGCTGGCCGGCAATATCAAGCAAGGCGGGCTGGTGGAAAAGGCGTTCGGCGTCACGCTGCGCGAACTGCTGGTTGACTACGGCGGCGGCACCCGCAGCGGCCGCGCCATCCGCGCGGTGCAAGTGGGCGGGCCGCTGGGCGCCTACCTGCCGGAGACGCGCTTCGACGTGCCGCTGGACTACGAGGCCTATGCCGCGTTCGGCGGCGTGGTCGGCCACGGCGGCATCGTGGTGTTCGACGAAACCGTCGACATGGCAAAGCAGGCGCGCTACGCGATGGAGTTCTGCGCGATCGAATCCTGCGGCAAGTGCACGCCGTGCCGGATCGGCTCGACCCGCGGCGTCGAGGTGATGGACCGCATCATCGCCGGCGAGCAACCGCAGGAAAGCGTCATCCGGCACGTGCAACTGGTGCGCGACCTGTGCGACACCATGCTTTACGGCTCGCTCTGCGCCATGGGCGGCATGACGCCGTACCCGGTGCTGTCCGCACTGAATGAATTCCCCGAGGACTTCGGCCTCGCCCCCAATCGGACCACGACGGCGGCCAAGGCTGCATAAGCCGACACAGTCTGACGCCAGAACAGAACACGGGAGACAAAGATGGACTGCCGCGATGTAATCGACTTCGGTACCCCCGCCACCGAATCGACCGAGATGGTCACCCTTGAAGTCGACGGCGTCAGCGTCACCGTGCCCGCCGGCACGTCGGTGATGCGCGCCGCGATGGAAGCCGAGATCGCCGTGCCCAAGCTGTGCGCGACCGACAGCCTCAAGGCCTTCGGCTCGTGCCGCCTGTGCCTGGTCGAGATCGAGGGGCGCCGCGGCTACCCGGCCTCGTGCACCACGCCGGTGGAAGCCGGCATGAAGGTGAAGACGCAGAGCGACAAGCTCGCCGACCTGCGCCGCGGCGTGATGGAGCTGTATATCTCGGACCACCCGCTCGACTGCCTGACCTGCCCGACCAACGGCAACTGCGAGCTGCAGGACATGGCCGGCGTGGTGGGCCTGCGCGAGGTGCGCTACAACGACGGCGGCCCCGAGGCGAAGCCGATTGCCACGCACACGGCTTTGAAGAAGGACGAGTCCAACCCGTACTTCACCTACGACGCGTCCAAGTGCATCGTCTGCAACCGCTGCGTGCGCGCTTGCGAGGAAACGCAAGGCACCTTCGCGCTGACCATCAGCGGCCGCGGGTTTGACTCGCGCGTGTCGCCCGGCACCAGCCAGTCGTTCATGGACTCGGACTGCGTCTCGTGCGGCGCCTGCGTGCAGGCGTGCCCGACCGCGACGCTGACCGAGACCTCGGTCATCAAGCTGGGCCAGGCCTCGCACAGCACCGTCACCACCTGCGCCTACTGCGGCGTGGGCTGCTCGTTCAAGGCGGAGATGAAGGGCAACGAGGTCGTGCGCATGGTGCCGTACAAGGACGGCAAGGCCAACGAAGGCCACGCCTGCGTCAAGGGCCGCTTTGCCTGGGGCTACGCCACGCACAAGGACCGCATCCTCAAGCCGATGATCCGCGCGAAGATCACCGACCCGTGGCGCGAAGTGTCGTGGGAAGAGGCGATCGGCTACGCGGCTTCCGAGTTCAAGCGCATCCAGGCGCAGCACGGCAAGGATTCGATCGGCGGCATCGTATCGTCGCGCTGCACCAACGAAGAGGGCTACCTGGTGCAGAAGCTGGTGCGCGCCGCCTTCGGCAACAACAACGTCGACACCTGCGCGCGCGTGTGCCATTCGCCCACCGGCTATGGCCTGAAGCAGACGCTGGGCGAATCGGCGGGCACGCAGACCTTCAAGTCGGTGGAGAAGGCCGACGTGATCATGGTGATCGGCGCCAACCCGACCGACGGCCACCCGGTGTTTGCGTCGCGCATGAAGAAGCGCCTGCGTGCCGGCGCCAAGCTGATCGTGGTCGACCCGCGCCGGATCGACCTGGTCGACTCGCCGCATATCCGCGCTGATTTCCACCTGCAGCTGCGTCCGGGAACCAACGTCGCGCTGGTGACGTCGCTGGCCCACGTGATCGTCACCGAAGGCCTGCTCAACGAAGCCTTTATCGCCGAACGCTGCGAGGATCGTGCCTTCGGGCAATGGCGCGACTTTGTCGCGCTGCCGGAGAACTCGCCCGAGGCGATGGAATCCGTCACCGGCATTCCAGCCGACCAGCTGCGCGCTGCCGCGCGCCTGTATGCCACCGGCGGCAACGCCGCGATCTATTACGGCCTGGGCGTCACCGAGCATGCGCAGGGTTCCACCACCGTGATGGGCATCGCCAACCTGGCCATGGCCACCGGCAATATCGGCCGCGAGGGCGTGGGCGTGAATCCGCTGCGCGGGCAGAACAACGTGCAGGGCTCGTGCGATATCGGCTCGTTCCCGCATGAGCTGCCTGGCTATCGCCACGTGTCGGACTCGACCGTGCGCGGCATGTTCGAGGCCGCGTGGAATGTCGAGATCAGCCCCGAGCCGGGCCTGCGCATTCCCAACATGTTCGAGGCCGCGCTTGGTGGCAGCTTCAAGGGCCTTTACTGCCAGGGCGAGGACATCGTCCAGTCGGATCCGAACACGCAGCACGTGTCCGCGGCGCTCTCGTCGATGGAATGCATCGTGGTGCAGGACATCTTCCTGAACGAGACCGCCAAGTACGCGCACGTGTTCCTGCCGGGTTCGTCGTTCCTGGAGAAGGACGGCACCTTCACCAATGCCGAACGCCGCATCTCGCGCGTGCGCAAGGTGATGCCGCCCAAGGCCGGCTACGCCGACTGGGAAGCCACCATCCTGCTGGCCAACGCGCTCGGCTACCCGATGGACTACACCCACCCGTCGCAGATCATGGACGAGATCGCGCGCCTGACGCCGACGTTCTCCGGCGTCAGCTACAAGCGGCTCGACGAGCTGGGCAGCATCCAGTGGCCGTGCAACGCCGACGCGCCGGAAGGCACGCCGACCATGCACATCGACGCCTTCGTGCGCGGCAAGGGCAAGTTCATCATCACCAAGTACGTGCCGACCACCGAGAAGATCACGCGCGCCTTCCCGCTGATCCTGACCACCGGGCGCATCCTGTCGCAGTACAACGTGGGCGCGCAGACGCGGCGCACCGACAACGTCTACTGGCACGCCGAGGACCGGCTGGAAATCCATCCGCACGACGCGGAAGAGCGCGGCATCAAGGACGGCGACTGGGTCGGCGTGCAGAGCCGCGCGGGCGATACGGTGCTGCGGGCCATCGTCAGCGAGCGCATGCAGCCGGGCGTGGTCTACACCACCTTCCACTTCCCGGAATCCGGCGCCAACGTGATCACCACCGACAACTCGGACTGGGCCACCAACTGCCCGGAATACAAGGTCACCGCGGTGCAGGTGATGCCGGTGGCGCAACCGTCGGCGTGGCAGCAGCAGTACCAGGACTTCAACACGCAGCAGCTGCAGTTGCTGGAAGCCGCCAGCGCGGATCCGGCACAAACCGCGGCGCAGGCGGCGAACTAAGCGGAGGGCGACATCATGATGCGCTGCATGCAGTCACCGCAGGCCGATCCAGTGGCGCTGGACGAGATGCCGACCCACAGCACCTTTGCCGTCAGCCGCTGGCGGCAGGGCGAAATCTCGCTCAGCCCCGACGAGGTGGCCGAGGAGGTACCGGTCGCGCTGGAATACAACGGCATCTCGCATGCGGTGATGCTGGCCACGCCGGCCGACCTGGAAGACTTCGCGCTCGGTTTCAGCCTGAGCGAAGGCATCGTGCCGACGGCGCGCGATGTCTATGACATCGAAGTCGACACGCGCGAGCACGGCATCGCGGTGCGGCTGGAAATTGCCTCGGAAGCGTTCATGCAGCTGAAGGAGCGCCGCCGCTCGCTGGCGGGGCGCACCGGTTGCGGACTGTGCGGGACGGAATCGCTGGAGCAGGTGATGCGCACCCCGGCACCGGTGCGCAGCGACGGCAGCTTCCATACCGACGTGATCCAGGCCGCGTTCGTGCAGCTCCAGCTGCGCCAGGCACTGCAGCGCCACACCGGCGCCACGCATGCCGCCGCGTGGCTGCGCGCCGATGGCCACGTATCGCTGGTGCGCGAAGACGTGGGCCGCCACAACGCCCTCGACAAGCTGGCCGGCGCGCTGGCGCGCAGCGGCGAGGACATCTCCACGGGCGCCGTGCTGGTCACCAGCCGCGCCAGCTATGAAATGGTGCTCAAGACCGCCGCCATCGGCGCCGGCGTACTGGCGGCAGTGTCGGCGCCGACGGCGCTGGCGGTGCGGCTGGCGGAGCAGACCAATATCACGCTGGCCGGGTTCGTGCGCGCCGGCGCGCACGTGGTCTATGCCCATCCACAACGCCTGCAACACGGCCTGCAACACGAAGCGAGCCTCGTATGAACGTCGACAACCTGATCACCATGGCCAACCAGATCGGCAGCTTCTTCGAGGCGATGCCTGATCGCGAGGAGGCGGTTTCCGATATCGCCGGGCATATCAAGCGCTTCTGGGAACCGCGCATGCGCAGGGCGTTGCTGGGACACGTCGACGGCGAATCCGGCGTGGGGCTGGATGCGATCGTACAGGAGGCGCTGGCGCGGCACCGGAGCGTGTTGGAATAGGGTTGCTTGCCGCAGACGGGCCGCAAAGTTCTGCGTGAATGCGCTGTCGACGTCTGCATAGACCTTGAGCTTCTTCCCGCCCGTCAGGCATCACTTCAGGCGCAAGGGCTCCAGCAAGGCACCGTCATATTCGGGATGCGAAATCCTGCCCAGCTCCAGCATGCGCCGCAGGATATAGACCTGCCGCTGCCGCGCCCGGCGAGGGTTGGCGACCGGGTTGTTCGCCGAGGGAGCCTTGGGCAGGCCGGCCAGCATCGCGGATTCGGCCAGCGACAGTTGCGCCAGCGGCTTGCCGAAATAGGTCTGCGCCGCATCGGCGAAGCCATACGCGCCCTGGCCGAGATAGATCTTGTTCAGGTACAGCTCGAGGATTTCGTCCTTGCTCAGCGCGTCCTCGATCCGGTACGACAGCAGCACCTCGTACAGCTTGCGCGTATAGGTCTTGTCGCGCGACAGGTAGAAGTTGCGCGCCACCTGCATGGTGATGGTCGAAGCGCCCTGCGACAGGTCGTCGGACAGGTTGGCGACGCCCGCGCGGATCACGCCGACGTAGTCGATGCCGTCATGCACGTAGAAGCGCTCGTCCTCGATCGCCACCACGGCGTCGATCAGCCCGCGCGGATAGCGCGACAGCGGGACATAGTAAGCGCTGCGGCGAAAATCCGCCAGCGCGTCGAGCGACGGCAATTGCCGCTGGAGGGCGAGGATGGCAACGGTGGCAAGCAGCGCGCCGCCGACCACGGCGAGCACCAGCAGCCTGACGAAGGCGGACCAGAGGCTTTTCATGCCGCGTATTGTGCCAGCCGCGGGCGGCGGGGGGCGAGTTCCTGCTGTCCCTTGCCGTACCTATGGCCGGCGGCTGGCAGCACCGCGGCGGTCAGCCCTTCGGCACCGGCACGCCTACCGCCTGCGCCAGCTGTTCCAGGTTGCGCCAGATCGCGGGATTGATGTCGAGGGCATCGGCCGCACGCTCGCGGTTGGCCGCCTCGAACTCGCCGGGATACTGCACCCGGTCGAAGCCCGGGGCCGTCGGCGTGTCGTGCAGGTATTTGACGAAGGCCTCCACCTCGGCGCTTTCCCAGCTCAGGCCGAGGTCCAGTTCGGGATTGACCAGCACCGCGAACATATTGTTGGTGGCCACGCCGCCGCGCGGGTTTTCCGGCTGGATGGTGCCGCCGCCCGACAGCACGCCCGCCAGCAGTTCCGCCACCACGCCCAGCGCATAGCCCTTGTGCAGGCCGAACGGCAGCAGCGCGCCGGGATCCTCGCCGAACATGGTCGAGGCGTCGGTGGTGGGATTGCCTTCGGCATCGATGATGCTGTTCTCCGGCGCGGCTTCGCCTTTCTCCGCCAGCACGCGCGCCTTGTTGATGGCGATCGCGCTGGTGGCCATGTCGACCACGATCGGCGGGCGGCCGTTCGGCATGGGGCCGGCGAAACACAGCGGGTTGGTGGTCAGGCGCGCGACGCGGCCGCCGTACGGTGCCACCACCGGCGGGCGGTTGGTTACGTTGGTGAAGCTCAGCAGCACGAAGCCGGCCGCCGCCACCAGCTCGCCGTAGTGCCCCATGCGGCCGAGGTGGTGCGAATGGCGCAGCGTGACGATGCAATGGCCGTGCTCGCGTACGCGCCCGATGGCCGCCTGCATCACGGTCTTGCCCACGTGCTGGCCGAAGCCGCGATGGCCGTCGAACACCATCAGCGAGCCCCGGTCCAGCGCGCAGGTGGCGCGGCCATCAATGTTGACGTTGTCGGTCTCGATGGCCTTGCGGTAGTTGGGCAGGATCGAGATGCCGTGGCTGGCGTAGCCGCAGCGGTCGGCTTCGACCAGGTGCTCGGCGACGTCGTCGGCGATGTCTTCGGGTACCGACTGCGCCACCAGCAGGTCGCGCGCGAAACGGCGGGCGGAATCCAGGGAAAGTCTCATCGTGGCCTCCGTCATGGCCTCTTACACCCAGCCCAGCCAGCGCCAGTAGGTGGCCGCAAACAGCAGCATCAGGCCATAGCCGACGATGGTGACCGGGATGCCGATGCGCGCGAACTGGCGGCCGTTGAAGGTCTCGGTGCCCAGGCACACCATGTTCTGCGGGGCGTTGATCGGCAGGATAAAGCCGAAGCTCACGGTAAAGCCCAGCAGCATGGTCAGGCCGACGCGGTTGATGTCGCCGGGCAGGGTCTGCAGCACCGAGATCAGGATCGGCAGCAGCGCCGCGGTCAGCGCGGTGGCGCTGGCAAAGCCCAGGTGGATCAGGATCAGGAACGCCGCCAGGATCGCGAACACCATCACCGCGCCCTGCGTGGCCAGGCCCGAATGCGTCACCACGAACTCGCCCAGCCACTGGCCGGCCTTGGTGGACAGCAGCGCGGTGCCAAGGCTGATGCCGACGCCGAACACGATCAGCGTGCCCCACGGCGTGCGCTGCTGCATGGTCTTCCAGTCCATCACGCCGATGCGCGGCAGCATCAGGATCACCAGCCCGACAAAGGTCACCGTGGCGGTGTCGAAGCTGTGCAGCTTGCCTTCGGTGGCCCAGAACAGCAGCAGGCCGATCGACACCGCGGCCAGGCGCTTCTGCGGGCCGGTCATCGGGCCCAGTCCGGACAGCTCGCGCTGCACCGCTTCCTTGCCGCCGGGAATGGCGTCGGTCTCGGGCGGCAGCAGCCAGCGCACCAGGAAGTACAGCACCACCGACATGACGATCGCCCACGGCGCGCCGGCGATCAGCCATTGCAGCCAGGTGATGCGCTCGCCCAGCAGCTTGTCCATGAAGCCCACCGTCAGCAGGTTCTGTGCGGCGGCGGTCTGGATGCCGACGTTCCAGATGCTGGTCGCCTGCGCCACCGTGATCATGATGCCGGCGGCGATATTGGATTTCTTGTCGACGCCGAACGCGGCGATCACGCCCATCATGATCGGCACCACGCAGGCGCTGCGCGCGGTGGCGCTGGGCACCACCAGGCTCAGCGCGATGGTGACGGCGATCGTGCCGACCAGGATGCGGCGCGTGCTGGTGCCGATCGCCGACAGCGTCACCAGCGCGATGCGCCGGTCCAGCCCGGTCACGGTCATGGCCGCGGAGATGAACAGCGCGGCGGCCACCAGCGCCAGCGCGGTGTTGGAGAAGCCGGCCAGCGCCATGCCCAGCGCGCGGGAGGTGCCGTATTGCACGCTGGGGTCGTTGACCGTTGGCGCGAAGCCGATCAGGCCCGCCATCAGCGAGGTGATCATGATCGCGCTGGCCTCGTACGAGACCGCCTCGGTGATCCACACCACGATGGCGAAGGCAAGGATGGCCAGCATGCGCTGGCCGGCAATGGTCAGGCCTTCGGGCTGCGGGATCGCGAGTACGCCGAGCAGCACCGCGACGGCGACGAACAGGCCCCAGTGCAGCGTCATCCTGGGCGCGGTGGCGCTGGCGGTTGCAGCGGTCGGGGGCGCCGTGGGCGGAGTGGGGGTGGCCGGGGAGGCCGGGGAGGCCGGGGAGGCAGGTGAAGCGTGAGAGGTATCGGGCATCGCCGTCATCCTTGTGTTGATGATCCTCGTCGAATACCTCGACACGGCGTGCTGGCGATCGGTGCACAAGCCGGCAACTGCACCGGCGGTGGCATTGTCGGTCGCGAGGCGGCATCCGCGTCGGGCTTGCTCCGGCGGCCGGGCTTCTGGCCTGGCCGTTGCGTTCGACATGATAGGAATTGTCCGAGCCGGTAGGGGTGATGTCGAGGCTCCAAAGCGCCTCATTGGGCCTTATTGCGCCGACAATGATTCAGATCAAGTTTTGCTTCGGACGACGAAATCCTGCGGCGGATTCGTGATCCCATCTGTAAAGGCAGGCGCCACAAGGCCTGGCGGCTGATGCGGCGGACGCGTCGCCACAGCCGGCCAGCCAGGTGATGCATGCGTCAGGGTGATCTGAAATAATTGGAGCCGATGATGAAGGTTTTGGTGCGCGGACTGAAGGCAGGACTCAGCGCAGCGGCGCTGCGCAAGGCACTGGCGCAATACGCCAGCATCCGCTCGGTCGAGCTGGTCGACGCCGGCGACCCGAAGCGCCCGTGGGCCTGGGTCGATATCGACGCCGGCGCGCTGGCGGTGTGGAAGCTGGTGGCGCGGCTGGACCGGCGCTATATCGCGGGCTCCCACCTGCGCTGGTATGTGCCGGCGTACCGCGGCCGCTGAGGTTGGGCGCCCGACCTCAGCCACTGACGGCTGCCGGGTCCGCATCGATAAGAACAGTCAGGGAGCAATAATGAACAAGTGGTTCCACCGGGCATTTCCGCATGCCCACACGGTCGTGTCGCCCGGGCCGGCGGCATTGGACGGCATGATCGGCGACGCCGGGCTGGCATTCGACACCATCAGCAATGCCCGCGACCTCGGCGGCCTGCGCGGCGCGTCCGGACGCCGCGTTCGCAGCGGCCGGCTGTATCGCAGCGGCAACCCGGCGCTGGCCAGCGCGGCCGACCTGGACCGGCTGCATGCGCTCGGCCTCGACATGGTGGTCGATTTCCGCTCCCCCGGCGAGAAGTCGCCGGACGAGGCCGGCTTCGGTGCGCGCTTCAACTGGGTGGCGGTGCCGGTGCTCGATGGCAGCATGGCAATGGACGTGCTGATGCCGCGCCTGCGCGCCAGCACGCCGGCGCAGATCGACGGCTTCATGCTCGAGGTCTACCGCGATTTCCCGGTGCGCTACCGCGACGCCTTCGGCGGCTTCATGCAGACCGCGCAGGAGGGGAAGACGCTGCTGTTCCACTGCACCGCGGGCAAGGACCGCACCGGCTTTGCCTCGTTGCTGCTGCTGTCGGCGCTGGGCGTGGCGCAGGACGACATCCTCGCCAACTACCTGGAATCGAACCAGCGCAATGCCCGCTTCAACGAGACCGCGCTGGCGCGCATGGCGCGGCTGGGCGTGAGCGCCGAGGCCATGATGCCGCTGCTCGAGGTCCGTGCCAGCTATCTCGATGCCTCGCTGCAGGCGATCGAGCAGGGCTGGGGCAGCGTCGACAACTACCTGGCCGACGCGCTCGGCGTCGACGTCGCGCGGCTGCGCGCGCACTACCTCGAAGACTGACGCGCCGGAACGGCCCGCAGCGGTTGCGCCCGGTGTCAGGAATACTGCATCGCGCAAGTGCGCCGGGCCGCATAGGCGACGATTCGGACTGCAGGATGACAGGTGGAATTGGCGCGCCTGCATCCGGCAGGCGTAGCCATCGCCACACCTCCGGCGCCTTGCGGCGGGCAGCGCCGGCTGCTAGGCTTAATCCTGGTTGCAGTGCAACATGCGCCACTCCGGCCTGCGCCGCCAGCGCGCAACGCCCGCAAGCGGCGCCAACTGGGGGAAGTGGAATGACCGCACGCATAGCCGCCGTTCCGCCCGAGCAAGACACCGGCACCGCCACGCATCCATCCGACGATGGCGCCAATCCATTCGCAGCGTCGGGCCAGCCGGCGCTGGAATACCTCGCCGATGTTTGGCAGCGTTACGTGCTGCTGCTCGCGGACAATCCCTTCCTGACGCTGGAGAAGGCCGTGTCGGCGCAGATCGTCACGCGGCGCCCCAGGCTGCCGACAGCACAGGCAAGCCGGCTTCGCGCGCTTCGGCGCAGCGCAAGGCCGCGCCGCGGCCTGGCAGCTGACCCGTGCGCGGAGTGACCCGCTTCAGTCATCCTATTCCACCCAGTCCAGCTTGAAGTCTTCCCCCGGAGGCATCGATGGTCAACTTATCCAACCCGCCGCTCGCCGGTTCCCGTGTGCTGGTGGCCGGCGTCGCCAATGACGGCTCGATCGCGTGGGGCTGCGCCAGGGCCTTCCACGAGCTCGGCGCGCAGATCGCCATGACGTACCTGAACGACAAGGCATATCCGCACGTCGCGCCGCTGGCCGAGGCCGTGCAGGCGCCGATCCTGATGCCGCTGAACGTGGAAGACCACGAGCAGATGCGCGCGCTGTTCGCGCGCATCGAAGCGGTATGGGGCGGGCTCGATGCGGTGGTCCACTCGATCGCCTTCGCGCCGAAGGAAGACCTGCAGGGCGGGCTGCTCAACTCCTCCGCGGAAGGCTTCGCGCGCGCCATGGACGTCTCGTGCCATTCGTTCATCCGCATGGCACGGCTGGCCGCGCCGCTGATGCACAACGGCGGCACGCTGTTCGCGATGAGCTATGAAGGCGCCAACCGCGTGGTCCCCAACTATGACCTGATGGGGCCGGTCAAGGCCGCGCTGGAAGCCAGCTGCCGCTACCTGGCGCATGAACTGGGGCCACAGGGCATCCGCGTGCATGCGATCTCGCCCGGGCCGCTGAAGACGCGCGCAGCGTCTGGGCTGAAGGACTTCGACCAGATGCTGGCCGATGCCGCTGGGCGCGCCCCGCTGGGCGAGGTGGTCGACATCATGGACGTGGGCTTTGCCACGGCGTACCTGGCCACGCCGTACGCGCGGCGGATTTCGGGCAATACGGTGTACGTCGATGGCGGCGTGCACATCATGGCGTAGCGGAGCGGGCGTGCAGGTGCTGATCCTGGAAACGGGATTGGGATTACCATAGCCGCGTTTGCCACTCTGTCACGGCACCGGTTCGCGGTGCCGGCTACTCATGCTTGAACTCCAGGGAGCCATCTGGTTCCGCTCCGGCTCGCAGGACTGGGGCGGCAAGGACCGCATCGCGCTGCTCGCCGCCATCGGCGAGCACGGCTCGATCACCGCCGCCGCGCGTGCGGTCGGCATCAGCTACAAGGCTGCGTGGGACGCCATCGACCTGATGAACAACAGCGCCGGCGAAGCGCTGGTGGTGCGTGCCGCCGGCGGCAAGGGCGGCGGCGGCACGCGCCTGACGGCGCGGGGCGAGCAACTGATCCACACCTACCGCGCGCTCGAGGACGAACACCGGCGCTTTGTCGCGCAGCTGTCGCGCCTCGGCGAGGGCGCTGCCGACGATATCCACCTGATGAGGCGAATGATGATCAAGACCAGCGCGCGCAACAAGCTGTTCGGCCGCGTCGCCAGCGTGCGTGGCGGCGCGGTCAACGACGAGGTGGTGCTGGCGCTGCCGGGCGGCCAGCAGATCGTGGCGACGATCACGCATGAAAGCGTCGAGACGCTGGGGCTGGCTGCGGGCGTGGAAGCGTTCGCGCTGATCAAGGCGTCTTCGGTGCTGGTTGGGTTGCCCGATCCGGGCGTGCGGCTGTCGGCGCGCAACCAGCTGCCGGGCGTGGTGTCGCGCGTGATGCCGGGCGCGGTCAATGCGGAGGTGGTGATCGAACTGGACGGCGGCGGCACGATCGCCGCGATCGTTACCAATGGCAGCGTCGAGACGCTGGGCCTGGCGGCGGGTGTGCCGGCGGTGGCGGTGTTCAAGGCGTCCAGCGTGATCCTGGGGGTGGTGGGGTAATGCAGAAAGGCCTGTTGCGCGCTCAGGCCACGCGCGCCGACACCGGCGCGTAGACCGGCGCATGGTGGCGGCTGTCGCCGCTGCCGAAGATGCGGCCTTCGCGGATCTCGAGCACATGGTCGCCCAGCGCTTCGACATCGGCGGGATCGTGCGAGATCACCAGCATCGGCACTTCCAGGCTTGCCTGCAGCGTGCGCAACTCGGCGCGCATGCGGGCGCGCAGGGCGGGATCGAGCGCCGAGAACGGTTCGTCGAGCAGCACGATATCGGGCTGCGCCACCAGCGCGCGCGCCAGCGCCACGCGCTGCTTTTGCCCGCCGGAGATCTCGGCGGGATAGTTGCCGACGATCTCGTCCAGCCCGAAGGCATCGATCCAGCGCCGCGCTTCCGGCGGGATCGCGCCGCGGCGCGGGTTGCGCCAGCCGCGCGCCAGCCCGAAGGCGACGTTCTGGCCCACGGTCAGGTGCGGGAACAGCGCGTATTCCTGGAACAGGTAGGCCACGCGGCGTTCCTGCGGGCGGACGTCGATGCCCGCTTCGCTGTCGAACAGCGTGCGCCCGTTCAGCTCGATGCGGCCGCTGTCGGGCGCGAGCAGCCCGGCGATGGCGCGCAGCGTCAGGCTCTTGCCGGCGCCGGACGGCCCGAACAGCGCGATGCGGCGGCTGTCGGAGTCGAAATCGATATCAAGCGAAAACTGACGGTCGGCCGACACCATCTGCTTGCGGATGCTGACATGCATGCCCATGGCGTTCCTCAGCGCGCGGCACGCGGGCGCAGGCGCCGGCGTTCATACACTTCGGCGGGATTGCGCGCCGCAGCGGGCACCAGCCGGCCGGCGACCACCAGCAGCAGCACGCAGGTGACCGAGGTCACCAGCACCAGCAGGTTGGCGGTGTTGTCGTCGCCGGCCTGCACGGCCTCGTAGATCGCCACCGACAGCGTCTGCGTGCGCCCGGGCAGGTTGCCGGCGATCATCAGCGTGGCGCCGAACTCGCCCAGCGCGCGCGCAAAGGCCAGCAGCACGCCGGCGATGATGCCGCGCGCCGCCAGCGGCAGCGTCACGCGGAAGAAGATGCCGGATTCGGAAACACCCAGCACGCGCGCGGCGTTTTCCAGTTGATGATCGACCCCTTCGAAGGCGGCGCGGGCCGACTTGAGCACCAGCGGGAAGGCGACGATGGTCGAGGCCAGCACCGCGCCGTGCCAGGTGAAGACCAGCTCGATGCCGAGGCTGGACAGCCACTCGCCAAACACGCCGCGCCGGCCCACCAGCACCAGCAGGTAGTAGCCGAGCACGGTCGGCGGCAGCACCAGCGGCAGCGTCAGCACCGCGTCGACCACGTCGCGCAGCGGCGAGCGCCAGCGCGCCAGCGCATACGCCGCGCCGACGCCGAGCACGGCGTTCAGCGCCGTGGCCCAGCCCGCGACCTTCAGCGACAACAGCAGCGGGACCCAGACGGCATCCATGGCGTGGCGGAAATCAGGGCTTCTGGAAGCCGTAGCGCGACAGGATCGCCTGGCCTTGCGGCGACGCCACGAAGTGGACGAACTGCGCCGCTTCCTTCTGCTGGCGGGTCTGGCTGGTGATGGCGATGGGGTAGGTCACCGGGGTGCGGCTCGGCACGCGCACGGCGACCTTGACCTTGTCCGGCATCACGGTGGCGTCGGTGGCAAAGACGAAGCCGGCCTCGACCTCGCCGCGCGCTACGTAGTCCAGGCTCTGGCGTACGTTCTGCGCCGGCACGCCCTTGGCGGCGACCGCGTCCCACAACCCGGCCGCTTCCAGCGCGCCGCGGGTGTAGCGGCCGACCGGCACCGAGGCCGGGTTGCCATAGGCGATGCGCTTCACTTCCGGCCGCCTCAGGTCCTGCAGCGAGCCGATGTTCAGCTTGCTGTCCGATGGCACGATCAGCACCACCTCGTTGGCGGCGAAATTGCGGCGCGTGGCATGAGCAATCACCTTCTCGGTCTCGGCCTTGTTCATCGCTTCCTGGTCGGCCGAGGCGAACACATCGGCCGGCGCGCCCTTGACGATCTGCTGCATCAGCACGTCGGACGCACCGAAGTTCAGTACCACCTTGGTTCCGGGATGGGCGCGCTCGTACGACTCGGCCAGCGACCTGAAGGCGTTGGTCAGGCTGGCCGCGGCGGACACCACCAGGTCGGCGCCGAAAGCCGGCCCGGCGGGCAGGGCCAGCGCCACGGCGGCCAGCATGGCACCGACGGCGCCGGCAAGAACGGAGCGGCGCCCGGTGCGGGCGGAGCGGAACGCGGACATGGGAATCCTCGGCGAAGCGGCCAGAAAAGCTGGCGCTGGGATGGGTGGACTGTCAGGCGCAATATACGTCCGTATATAGCGGTGCGTCAATGATGCGCCATGACCACCGGCATGGGTATTCCGGCAGCCGCAAGTGCGGTATCAGGATCTGCGAATGAGCCCCGCGGCGAGGAAGTGCCAGGGCTGGCGCCGTTGCGGCGCCAGCTTGTCCGGCTTCAGGCCGGCGGGTTGCCTTCCTTGAACAAGGACTTCAACTGAGCGCGCAGCTCAGGGGTGTCCTGGTGCTGGTGCACCGCGACCGCGTGCTGGACCGCGGCTTCGAGCAGTTCGTCTTCAGTGTCGGCGCTCATCGCAACCGTGCAGCCGATGTCGCTCGGGTATTCGCGGCAATCGATAAACTTGCGTCCCATGGTGCCTCCTGTCACCGGCCGCGCGGCCGGCGTATCCAGTATAGGCAGGGGGACCGGCCACTACAGCACCGGCGTCAGCACCTTGCCATCGGCCAGGAACGCATCGAGATTCTGCAGCGTCAGCGCGGTCATCGCGGCGCGGGTCTCGTGCGTGCCGCTGGCCATGTGCGGCGCGAGCACGACGTTGTCGAGCGCCTGCAGCGCGGCCGGCACGTTGGGCTCGTCGCGGAACACATCGAGGCCGGCGCCGCCCAGGCGTCCTTCGGCCAGCGCCGCCACCAGCGCGTCTTCGTCGATCACGCTGCCGCGCGAGACATTGATGAGGATGCCCCTGGGCCCGAGCGCGTCGATGATCTCGCGCGACACCAGCCCGGCGGTTTCCGGGCCGCCCACGCAGGTCACCACCAGGAAGTCGGACCACGCGGCCAGCGCCTTCAGGTCGGCCTCGAAGCGCCATGGCGCGCCGTCGCGCGGGCGGCGGTTGTTGTAGGCGATCTCCATGTCGAAGCCCTGCGCGCGCCGCGCCACGATCTCGCCGATGCGGCCCAGCCCGAGGATGCCGAGCTTTTTGCCCGAGACCCGCGTCGTCAACGGAAAGCCGCCCTGCGGCCAGCGCCCGGCCCGGACGAAGCGGTCGCCGTGGGCGATGCCGCGCGCCGCGTCGAGCAGCAGCCCGAAAGCCAGGTCGGCGACGCAGTCGTTGAGCACGTCGGGCGTGTTGCTGACCTGGATGCCGCGCGCGCGGGCGGCATCCAGTGCGATCGAGTCGTAGCCCACGCCGAAGCTGACGATGGCCTGCAGCGCCGGCAGCGCGTCGATCAGCGCGGCGCTGCAGCCATGGCGCGCCGAGGTCACCACCACGCGCACTTGCTGGCCATGCTCGCGCGCCCACGCCAGCGCATCGCCCTGCTGCCACAGCGCGATGGCGCCGTACTGTTGCTGGAGCGTGGCATTGGTCTGGGGCGCGAGCGGGCCGACCTGGAGGATCTGGGAAGCGGACATGAGGGGTAGCGGTAGCGGCGGAGGGAGCAGAGATGGTAGCGCAAGCCCCCGCGTCGTGCCGGCCACCACACAGCCGCTGCCGCCCCGGCGCGCGAGCAACTTTGTGCGATGTTCGTGCGGCGGCAGGTTATGCTGCGGCATCCCGTATCTTTCCTGAAGAACACACCGCCATGAAAACCATCTACCTGGCCGGCTTCGACGTCTTCCGCAAGGACGCCATCGCCTGGGGCGAGCAACTCAAGTTGCTGTGCGCGGCGCATGGCTTCACCGGGCTCTATCCACTCGACAAGGCGGCGCCGGCAGGCCTGTCGGCGCCAGACGCGGCGCGCTGGATCTATGACGCGAATATCGCGCTGCTGCGCCGCGCGGACATGGTGATGGCCAACCTCGACGATTTCCGCGGGCCGGGCGAGCCGGACTCGGGCACGGCCTTCGAGGTGGGGTTTGCGGTGGCGCTGCAGAAGCCGGTATGGGGCTACAGCGCGGACCTGGGAACGGTGCGCGATCGCGCCACGGTGGTGACCGACGCGGAAGGCCGGCCGCTGGATGCACGCGGGTTTGTGGTGGAGGATTTCGGCTTGCCCGTGAACCTGATGCTGGCGTGCCCGGTGAGGCTGGTGCGGGGCGGGGCGGCGGAATGCCTGGCGGCGATGGCCGAGGCCATCCACCGGCGCGCTGCGGAGGCGGCTGCGCGGCGCGAGCGGGATGCCGCGGTGTGGGGGGATGACTGAGGGCGTTTTTTCTACCGCTGGTTTGCTTCCCTTGCTCTCCCGCTGAGGGGACGCTGAGGGGAGAGGGAGAACACCTTGCTTAGGCCAGATCTCGCGGCTTGGGCGCACCTTCCTTCCGGCAAGCTCCGTCGCGTTCGGTTTATCGCCTTAGCGCCTCCACCCCTGCCGCAATATCCTTCGCCGTGCTTGCCACGATCTCCCGGTAAGCCGCCACCACGCCATCGACCTCGCCGGGCGCGGACAACTCCGCCTGCGTGCGGCCGCTGACCACCTTGCCGTCCGGCAACCGCCGCACGGTCCAGTTGATCGTGGCGCCGGCGCGCTGTCCGACATCCGCGTCGAGCCGCAGTACTTCCGTCGTGATCCGATACAGCGGCTGCACGTCCGACAGCCCCTGCTGGTAGGTATCGACCGCGCCCAGCGTGGCCTGCAGGCGCTGTGACAGCGCATCGCGCAACTCATCCGGCAGCGGCGACGACCAGCGCGCCAGGTCGAGCAGGCGCAGGCTGGCGTCATTGCCGCCGTCGCGCACCACCAGCTGCGGCCGGTTGAGGCGCTCCGGCACGCGTACCGGCGCGACTTCCAGCCACAGCGTGCTGGTCGACGGCGCCGGCGTCGCCGCCGGCAGCGTGGCGACGCCTGCAGGCCCCTGGGCCAGCGTGTAGTAGCGCGGCTCCGGCGAGGCGCAACCGGCCAGCACGGCGGCGCCCAGTGTGCTGGCAATGGCGCCGGCAATGGCGCAGCGGGCAAGCACGGCGGCAGGTGCGGAGGTTGGGGGATGGCGCTTCATCAGTCTTTCTCCAGCTTGCCGCGCAGCAGCGCTTCGGGATGGCGTTCGAGGTAATCGGTCAACGTGCGCAGCGACGTGGCGGTGCGCGTCAGTTCCTGCAGCATGCGGCGCGTGTCCTGCTGCAGCGGCGCATCCGACGCCAGCGTGCCGTTGGCCGCGGTCAGCGTCTTGCGCGCGTCCTGCAGCGCCGCCAGCACCTGCGGCGCGACGTCGCCGTTGAGCTGCTGCACCAGCTGGTCGGCGGTGTTGAGCGTCTTGTTCAGGCTTGCCACCGTGGTGCGCAGGTCCTGGCCGATCTGGTCGAACGGGATCTTGTCGATGCGGTTGACGATATCGCCGACCTGCGCCTGCAGCTGGTCGAAGGTGCCCGGCGTGGTGGCGAACTCGGGGATCGGCGCATCCAGGTCGACCTTGGCGGGCGGCGCCTTCGGGAAGAAGTCGAGCGCCACATACAGCTGGCCTGTCAGCAGGTTGCCGGTGCGCAGCTGCGCACGCATGCCGCGCTTGAGCAGGCCCTCGATGATCTGCCGGGCGCGCGCGCGGTCTTCCACGTCGCGTTCGCGGAAGCCCATGCGCGACGGGTACAGCTCGACCACCACCGGCATGCGGAAGGCCTTCTTGTCGCGCTGGTATTCGATGCCGATCGAGCGCACCTGGCCCACGATCACGCCGCGGAAGTCCACCGGCGCGCCCGGCGACAGGCCGCGCACGGACTGGTCGAAGTTGAGCACGGCCAGCGTCGGCGCCAGTTCCTCGGGCTCCTTCATCGCCTCGGACTGGTCGGCGGCCAGCAGGAATTGCGTGTTTTCCGCGGCGGCATCGGTGGCGGTGGTACGCTCCGGCGCCTGGAACGCAACGCCGCCCAGCAGCACCGTCACCAGTGATTGCGTCGACAGCTTGAGGCCGCCGGCATCGAGCTTGAGGTCGACGCCGCTGGCATGCCAGAAGCGCGTATCGGCGGTGACCAGCTTGTCATAGGGCTTGTTGACGAACACCCTCAGCGTGATGTCGCGCCCGTTGGGCTCCAGCTGGTAGGCCACCACCTGGCCTACCAGCACGCGGCGGTAGTAGACCGGCGAACCGATGTCGAGCGAGCCCAGCTCGGAGGCGCGCAGCACGAACTGCTTGCCGGATGCGTCGGTGGTCACCACCGGCGGCACTTCCAGTCCCTTGAATTCGTGTGTGGTCTCGCCGGACTTGCCGGCATCGACACCGATATAGGCGCCGGACAGCAGCGTCTCCAGCCCCGACACGCCGCTGGCGGCGAAGCGCGGGCGCACCACCCAGAAGCGCGTGTCAGCCACGGCGAAGTTTTCGGCGTCCTTGGTCAGGTCGATCGACGCGATCACATGCGAACGGTCGCGCGCGAGCCGCACCGACTTGACCAGGCCGATATCGACGTCCTTGTAGCGCACCGCGGTCTTGCCCGGCGTCAGGCCCTCGGCGGTGCGGAAGCTGACGGTGATCTCCGGCCCGCGCGAGGCCAGCGTGTGCACCAGCAGCGACACGCCGACGACCGCCGCGACGATCGGGATCAGCCACACCAGCGATGGCAGCCAGCGCGCGCGGCGCCGGCGCTCGGGCCGCGGCAGGCCGGGAGGGCCGGGCGGGGCGGCGGGATCAGGCGGATGTTGTTCAGTGTCGGGCATTGTCGTCTTCCAGCGAATCCCACAGCAGGCGCGGATCGAAACTGAGCGAGGCCAGCATGGTCAGCACCACGACCGCGCCGAAGGCCAGCGCGCCGCCGCCCGGGATGATGGTGGCCAGCGCCCCGGCCCGCACCAGCGAGGCCAGCAGCGCCACCACGAAAATATCGAGCATCGACCAGCGGCCGATCACTTCCACCAGCCCGTACAGCCGGGTCTGCTGCCGGATGCGCCAGGTCGCGCGGAAATGCACCGACAGCAGCAGGAAGGTAAGGATCAGCATCTTCAGCAGCGGCACGATGATGCTGGCGATCAGCACCAGCACCGCCAGCATGTGCGAGCCGGACAGCCACAGGTAGATCACGCCGGACAGGATGGTGTCCCGCTGGGTGCCGAGGATCGACTGTGTGACCATCACCGGCAGCATGTTGGCCGGGATGTACAGGATAAAGGCAGCCAGCAGGAAGGCCCAGGTGCGTGCCAGGCTGTCCGGCTTGCGGTGGTGCAGCGTGGCGCCGCAGCGCGGGCAGGGCTCGCCTTCCAGCGTGCGCGGGCTGACCAGGTCGCAGGCGTGGCAGGAGAGCAGGCCCAGGCGGCCGGCGGTGGGCACCTGCGGCAGCGGCGTGCGTTCGTCGTCGTCGGTGAGTTCGGCCACCACTTCGCGCGCGAGCCGGCGCGGGTGCGCCAGGCGGTCGGGGCGCGAAGGCCGTGGCGGTTGTGGCGGGAGCGCGTTCGTCATTGGCCGCCCTCGCCGGACCCGCCTGTCGCGCCCTCATCGTCCGGCGTCTCCAGGTAGCGCCACAGGTCGCGCGGGTCGAACGACAGCATCGCCGCCAGCACGATCACCAGCGCGGAGAACGACCACAGCGCGATGCCGGGCAGCACGCGCGCCATCGTGGACAGCTTCACAAGCGTGACCAGCACGCCGATCATGAAGACCTCGATCATGCCCCATGGCCGCGTCTGGCGGATGCCGCGCACGATGCGGTCGAAGCCCAGGGGCATGCGGTGCTGCGCCATCGGCACCAGCAGGTAGATCATCATCAGCAGCTCGGACAGCGGGAACAATATGGTGGTGGCGAACACCAGCGCCGCCACCAGCGCCATGTGGTCTTCATACAGCGCGTGCACCGCGCCCAGCAGCGTGGTTTGCGTGCGCACCCCCTTGAGGTCCATCTCGACGATGGGGTAGGCGTTGGAAACCAGGAACAGGATCAGCGCGGTGACCACCAGCGGCAGCAGGCGCCGGTAATGGCGGCGGCTCTCGCGGTACAGCTCGCCGCCGCAGCGCAGGCACAGCGCGCGCTCGCCGGGCGAGATCGGGGTGCGCTCGTAGACCGCATCGCAGTATTCGCACGCCACCAGCCGGTGCAGCGCGGCGGGCGAGGTATCGGGCAAGGCGGGTGCGGGGGCGTTGTCTGGACCTGCCATCAGCCGTTCAGCCGGGGTGCTTGCCGGTGGTCGCCGGCGGCACGTCGGGATTGTCGACCACGGCGGGGACTGCCGGAGCCGCCGGGGCCGCCGCGCCGGGGTGCGTCGCCGCGGACACCGCCGGCGCGCCGCCCGGCTTCAGGTCGCGCGCGAGATCCTGCTTCAGCTCCTCCTGCGAGCCGATGGTCCAGTCGCGCAGCAGCGCATACGCCACCGCCAGCAGCGTCGGGCCGATGAACACTCCCAGGAAGCCGAACGCCAGCGCGCCGCCCAGCACGCCCAGCATGATCCAGATCAGCGGCATGCCGGTGCCCTTGCTGATCAGCAGCGGCTTGACGATGTTGTCGGCCATGCTGACCACGCCCACGCCCCAGATCACCAGGAAGATGGCCCAGCCGGTGGACCCGGTGTGGTATAGCCACAGCGCCGCCGGCAGCCACACCAGCGGCGGGCCCACCGGCACCACCGACAGGAAGAAGGTGACGAAGCCGAGGATGGCCGCGCCCGGCACGCCGGCGATCCACAGCCCGATGGCGGCCAGCACCGCCTGGATAAAGGCCGTGCCGAGCACGCCGTAGACCACGCCCTTGACCGTGCTGCCGGCCAGTTCCAGCAGGTGGTCGGCGCGCTCGCCGGCAATGCGGCGCATGCCCGCGCGCAGCCACGCGATGGCGAACTCGCCGCCGGTATAGAAGAAGAATGCCAGGATGATCGACAGCGCCAGCTGCCCCAGCCCCGCGCCGATCGACAGGCCGGCGCCGAGCAGCACATGCCCGACCGGCGCGATCAGCTTGCGCAGGTTGGCCACCATCTCGGAGTCGGCGTTGATGATGCTGTTCCACGAGCTTTGCAGGTAAGTGCCGACATAGGGCAGGCTGCTCAGCCATTCGGGCAGCTGCGGGATGCCCTGTTCCATATAGCGGTTGACCAGCGCCGACAGGTCGTCGACGTGCGCCGAAAAGCTGGCGCCAGCGTAGACGAACGGGCCCAGCACGATCACCGTGGCCAGCAGCACGCAGATCAGCGCCGACAGGCTGCGCCGGTTGCCGAGCCAGCGCGACAGCACCGTGTACGGGTACCACGAGCTGTAGGCCAGGATTGCGCCCCACAGCAGCGCCGTGGTGAACGGTGCGAGCACCAGCAGCGAGCCGCCGATCAACACGATCAGCGCAAAGACTGCAGCAATCTTCTCGATTAACTGACCGGAACTCATCGATGGCTCTCCCTGGGCCCGCCGGTGTGACGGAAACGGCGTAAATATAGCCTACGCCGGGGCGGGCGATGCCAAAGGGGTGCTGGAAGGGTGCTTCAGGCGCCACCACCGCGGTGCGCCGGCGCAGCATGCCCGGACGCATCCACAGTGCCATAGCTTTGTGACGTTGAACAGCGCGGCGGGCCGTGGCGTCAACGCGGGGAGGCGGAAACGGAGCTAGAAGGCGCCGGGCATGGCCGGCACCGGGGGAAAGGGCCAGCCTCAGCCCGGCACCGCCATCACGCCGCTCTTGAGCAGCGCGGCAACCAGGTCGGATTGCGTCACCATGCCGACCACGCGGTGCTTGTCGTCGATCACCGGCGCATGGTGCAGGCCGCCGTCGGAGAAGGCTCGGGCCAGCTCCACCATCGGCTGGTCGGGGCGCGCGGTGACCACGGCGCGCGTCATCAGGTCGCGCACGGTGCCGGCCAGCCGGCGCGCGCCGGTATCACGCTGCGCGGCGAAGAAGTCACTCTGCGTGATGATGCCCTCGAGGCGGTTGTTCGCATCGACCACCGGCAGCGCCTTGACGCGGTGCCGCGACAGCAGGTGGCCGGCCTCGTGCGCGGGCTGCTCGGGCCGCACCAGGATGACGTCGCGCGACATGATTTCGCCGCACAGCACGTTGCCGAAGTGGCGCCGGTACGCGTGCAGTTGCGCGGCCACCAGGATGGCTTCCAGGTCGTCTTCTTCGATATCGAGAAATTCGCCGCGCGCCTGCAGGGCCGCGTCAAGGTCGGCACGGGTAAAGCCCACGCGCTGCGTCGGCGGCACGTCCTTGGTGCCATGCTGCACCGCGGGCTCGGGCGGGCGGTGCGGGTAGCGCCGCCGCGACAGGTTGTTGAAGGCCAGCGCCATCAACAGCAGCAGCATCGAGTTGAACAGCACCGGCACCACCACGAAGCCGAAGCCGAGCGCACTGACCGCCGGCCCGCCGAATACCGCCGTGACGGCCACGGCGCCGCTGGGCGGGTGCACGCAGCGAAACTGGAACATCACGGCAATCGCCACGGCCACCGCTATCGCCGCGGCAAGGCCCGGGTCCGGAATCCAGCGCGCGCAGGCCACGCCCACCAGCGCCGCAAACAGGTTGCCGCCGATGACCGACCACGGCTGCGCCAGTGGCGAAGACGGCACCGCGAACAGCAGGACCGCCGAGGCGCCCATCGGCGCGACGAACCAGGGATTGAATCCGCCCAGCGTCTGGTGGCTGATCCATTCGGTGATGAACAGGCCTAGCAGCGCGCCAAAGCAACTCTTGATGCGCTCATGGCGGTTGGCAGCGACCGGCAGCGGCACAAAAGTGCGCAGCCATGCACGTGTATTTTGCGCCAACGAGGCGACAGCGGGGGCAGTTGGCATTCTTGGACTGGGGGCGGCTTGGGAATGGTGCACGTAATATATCACGCGGTGATATATTTGGCCGCCTTTGGTGCAGCGCATCCCTGTGTTGGGGCGTGATGCACCGCACAAGAGCAACATGGAGTCGCCCCATGTCGTGCCCTGCGCCAGGCCTTGCACAGCTGGCAGCACGCAAACCTGCGGCGCTACTTATAAGTCGACAGCAAAATACTCGTCTCCGTCGCACTGATCCCCTCGATCAACCGTATCCGGTCCAGCGTCCGGTCAAATGCCTCCAGCGTATCCGCGCGCAATTCCGCAATGATGTCCCAGCGCCCGTTGGTGGTATGCAGCGCCTGCACATTGGGCTCGCCCCGCAGCGCCTGCAGCACCGTGCGCGCCTTGTTGCCCTCCACCGCGATCGTCATCCACGCGCGGATCCGATGCGCCTCGGCCTCGGGCCGCAGGCGCACGGTATAGCCGACGATCAGTCCTTCCTTCTCCAGCTTGTCGATCCGGTTCTGCACGGTCGCGCGCGACACGCGCAGCGCCTGCGCCAGCGCGGTGACCGGCGTGCGCGCGTTGTCGCGCAGCAGGGAGAGCAGCTGTTGATCGGTGGCGTCCATGGGCTTGAGAGGTGTTCTGGCGATTTGCCAATGAAGTCTGGCGTTTTGCTCGATGCAACGCACAAATTGCACATCTTGCTGGCTATTAGTTAACACCAGCCTGCACCAGAATGCAATCGACTGAATTCTTTCCAGAACCCTAAAAAAGGAGCCGCCGTGATCCAGACCCCCACGATCCTGCTTGTCGAGCCGACCTTCTACGACGTGTCGTACAGCATCAATCCGTGGATGGACCCCGACGCCTGGGCGCGCGACCCGCGCGGCATGCACCGCGACGCCATCCAGTCCTTCGACGCGCTGCGCACGGCGCTGGGCCGGGCCGGCTTCGCGGTGGAAGTGGCCGCGGGCGCCCCCGGCCTGCCCGACATGGTTTTCCCGGCAAATGCCGCCGTGGTGCTCGACGGCCGCGCACTGCTGGCGCGCTTCCGCTACCCGCAGCGCCGCGGCGAAGAAGCGCCGTTCGCGCAAATCTTCGGCGCACTGCGCGAGCGCGGCCTGCTCGATGAAGTGGCGCTGCTGCCCGAAGGCTGCTTCCAGGAGGGCGCGGGGGACTGCATCTGGGATGCCGGCCGCGGCCATTTCTGGGCCGGTTTCGGGCCGCGCTCGTCGCATGAGGCGGCCACTGCCGTGTCGGAATTCTTCGGCCAGGAAGTCGTGGCGCTGGAACTGGCCACCGAACAGAGCTACCACCTCGACGTATGCTTCTGCCCGCTGTCCGGCGGCGAGATCCTCTATTACCCGCCGGCATTCAGCGAAGCATCGCTGCGCGAGCTGCGCGCGCGGCTGCCGGCGCGCCTTCGCATCGAGGCCAGCGCCGACGACCTGCGCCACTTCAGCGTCAATGCCGTCAACCTGGACGACCAGGTGGTGATGACCCGCACCACGCCGCACCTGCGCACCGAACTGGGCCGGCGCGGCTACCAGCTGCATGAGGTCGACCTGACTCCCTTCATGCTCTCCGGCGGCGGCGCCTATTGCATGACGCTGCGGCTCGACCGCAGCAGCGGGCCGGGCATCGCCGCGGCCGCGGCATGATGGAGCCAATCATGAAAGAGACCGCCCGTTCGCTGTTCCTCGACGCCAACGACGTGGCCAGGCTGGTGGCCGCGGTCGGCGTGCAGCCCGCCATCGTGCAGATGGCCGACCATGTCCGCCAGGACTTCCTGCGCTGGGATGCCTTCGACAAGTCCGCCCGCCTGGCCAGCCATTCTGCGCGCGGCGTGATCGAGCTGATGCCGGTGAGCGACGGCATCCAGTACGCGTTCAAGTACGTCAACGGCCATCCGCGCAACGCGCAGCATGGCATGCCGACCGTAATGGCGTGCGGCCTGCTGGCCGAAGTGGAAACCGGGTTCCCGCTGATGCTGGCCGACCTGACGCTGGCCACCGCGCTGCGCACCGCCGCCACCTCGGCGCTGGCGGCGCAGGCGATGGCGCGGCCGGGCGCGCGCACCATGGCGCTGATCGGCAACGGCGCGCAGGCCGAGTTTCAGGTGCTTGCCTTCCACGCCATGCTGGGCGTGCGCGAGATTGCCGCCTACGACATCGACCCAGCCGCCACGGCACGGCTGATGCGCAACCTTGCCGGCGTGCCGGGGCTGGTGATCCGCGCCGCGGAGTCGGTGCCGGCCGCGCTGGCCGGCGCCGACATCGTGTCCACCGTGACCGCCGACAAGACCCGCGCCACCATCCTCACGCCGGCGCAGGTGCGCCCGGGCATGCACCTGAATGCGGTTGGCGGCGACTGCCCCGGCAAGACCGAGCTGCATGCCGACATCCTGCGCCAGGCGCGCATCGTGGTGGAGTACGAACCACAGACGCGCATCGAAGGCGAGATCCAGCAACTGCCCGCCGACTCGTCAGTGACCGAGCTGTGGCAGGTGCTGGCCGGCGCCGCGCCGGGCCGGGCCGCGGCCGACGAAGTGACGGTGTTCGATTCCGTGGGGTTTGCGCTGGAAGACTACGCCGCGCTGCGCTGGCTCTATGCCGCCGCGCATGCCCGGCGGGCGGGCAGGGCGGTGGAACTGGTGGCGATGCCGCCGGACCCGCGCAATCTCTATGGCTGGATGATGGCGCAGGCCGAAGGGCGCGAGGCCGGGCTGGAGCCGCAGAGGCTGGCGTCGCTGGCCTGAGCGCGATGCGCTCCCCTGGGTTGAGCGTTCAGGGGGAGCGCTCGACTCAGCCGGCGCGGCCCATCATCAGCTGGGCGCGCAGGAAGCCCTTGACCTCTTCCAGCGATGGCGTCTTCAGGAACACCATGATGCCCCAGTGCTGCAGCGCGTCGGCCACGCCGTCATAGGCCTGGCGGTTGGTGATGACAGCAAAGATCACATGCTGGCTGGCAAAGAAATTCTGCAGCTTCTCGATGGTGGCCGACTCGGCGTCGTTCAGTTCGTCGACGTAGTACAGCACCACGCGCGGATGCGCGCTGACCGAGGTGATCACGGTGTCGAGCACGTCGTCGACCACCAGGCTCTTGAGCGGCAGCCCCCACTTGCCCAGCTGGCCGTGGATGCGCTGCGCTTCCTGGTGGTTGGGGTGGAACACCACCAGGTCCAGGCCATGGGGCGCCGCGGTTTCGGGCCCGATGCGCGTCGCCAGCAGGCGATGCACGGTTTCCTTGTGGATGCGCCGGTGGCCGCCGTTGGTCTTCCAGGCTCCCAGTTCGCCGCGCTCTACCATCTTCTGGACAGTGCCCAGCGAGACATTGAGCAGTTTTGCCGCTGTACGCGTGCTGTAGTAAGGCTTTTCAGCCAGTGCCGGATCCAGTTTCATCCAATCACCCGTAGTCCTGAAGGCAGGTCGCGCCGGCCAGGCGCGCGCGATGCCAGGCACCTGCACCGCGTATTGTTACTGCCAATGGTTGACTGACCCTGTGTCCTGACCCGCTCCCCCGCTGGTCGGACGATTATTTATCGTCGATTTGATGTTTTTGTCATTTCCCGCAGACTGCCCGCAGTTGATGGCTTTGCATGTCCCGGCTCCGGATTTGCCGGAAGCCCATAATATGCCGCAAAGACCAGGCAATCAGTAAGAAAAAACTACAAATTCATCGCACTTTTGTTTTTCAACGCACACTGAAGACTGTGCCGCTCCACGGGACGCGAGAGCCAGTAACTGGCAGACACCGTGCTGCCCGGGTGGTTCCCCACGCTGCTGCCGTCTTTGTTGCGGCCGCTGAATTCAGCGGCCGCTGCAAAGCACATATATATCACAACATGATGTATTGCCTGCGCGGCCGGCCGCTACCGGTCTTGCAGGCCGTGCTTGCGAACCTTGTCGAACAGCGTGGTCTTGGCCACGCCAAGCGCCTCGCTGGCGCGGCTGAGGTTGCCGTCGTGCCGGCGCATGGCATCGGCGATCAGCGCGCGCTCGAACTGGTCGACCGCCTGCGCCAGCGGCAGCGCTTCCGGGGCGGCGGTGCCCTGGCCAGGGTTGCAGCCCAGCCCGAGGACATGGCGCTCGGCCAGGTTGCGCAGCTCGCGCACATTGCCCGGCCAGGGGTAGGCCACCAGCGCCGCCAGTTCGGCCGCGCTGGCGGGCACGGCCTCGCGCTCGAAGCGCAGCGCCGCCTGCGCGACGAAATGCTCGAACAGCGCCGGCACGTCTTCGCGCCGCTCGCGCAGCGGCGGCAGCTCCAGCGTGATCACGTTCAGGCGGTAGTACAGGTCGGCGCGGAACTGGCCGGCATCGGACAGCGCGCGCAGGTCGGCCTTGGTCGCCGCCACCACGCGCGCGTTGACCGGCACCGGCTGGTTCGAGCCGAGCCGCTCGACCACGCGTTCCTGCAGCACGCGCAGCAGCTTGATCTGCAGCGGCATCGGCATGCTCTCGATCTCGTCGAGAAACAGCGTGCCGCCTTCGGCGTGCTCGATTTTGCCGATGCGGCGGCGCGCGGCGCCGGTGAACGAGCCCGCTTCATGGCCGAAGATCTCGCTTTCGAACAGCTGTTCGGGCAGGCCGCCGCAATTGATGGCGACGAAGTGGCGCGCATGGCGCTGGCTGGCCTCGTGCAGGCAGCGCGCCACCAGCTCCTTGCCGGTGCCGGTCTCGCCGTGGATCAGCACGTTGGCGTCGGTGCCGGCGAGGTCGGCGATGAGCCGGCGCAAGCGCTCGACCGCCTGTGAATGGCCGATCAGGCGGGTTTCGAGTTTTTCGCGTCCGGCCAGGCGTTCGCGCAGTTCTGACACTTCCAGCGCGAGCCGGCGCTGCTCCAGCGCGCGGCGGGTGGCGTCGACCAGCTGCTCGGGCGAGAACGGCTTTTCCAGGAAGTCGTAGGCGCCTTGCTTCATCGCCTGCACCGCCAGGCCCACGTCGCCGTGGCCGGTGATCATGATCACCGGCAGCGCGGGGTCGCGTTCGCGCAGCTGCGCCAGCAGTGCCATGCCGTCCATGCCGGGCAGGCGGATGTCGCTGACCACCACGCCGGCATAGCCGGGGCCGACCTCGCGCAGCGCCGCCTCGGCGCTGCCCACGCCGCGCGTGGCCAGCCCTTCGAGGCGCAGCGCCTGCTCGCAGCCCAGGCGCACGTCGGCATCGTCCTCGACGATCAGTACGGTCAGTTCAGCCGGCATACGTGGAATCCTGTGGCCTGGCCTCGTGCGGCGCCAGCGGCAGCACCAGCGTGAAGCAGGCACCGCCGTCGGGGTGGTTGGCGGCGGACAGGCTGCCGCCGTTTTCGTTGAGGATGCCGGCCGACAGCGTCAGGCCCAGCCCCAGCCCCTGCCCGGCGGGCTTGGTAGTGAAGAACGGCTCGAACAGCCGCGCGAAGGCTTCCTCGGACAGCCCCGCGCCGTTGTCGCGCACGGTCAGGTGGACCATGCCGCCGCCCACGTGCGCATGCAGCGCGATGCGCGGCGCGGGCCGGCCGATGACCGCGTCGAGCGCGTTGCCGAGCAGGTTGACCAGCACCTGTTCGAGCCGGTTGGGGTCGCAGACCACGGCCAGTTCGGGATCGATGTCGCGCTGCAGCTCGGGCTGCACGGCGTCCACGCGCGTCTGCAGCAGGAACAGCGCATTGTCCACCGCCTCGCCCAGCCGGGCCTGGTTGCGGCCGTTGCCCGACTTGCGCGCGAACGACTTGAGCGCGCCGGTGATGCGGCCCATGCGCTCGACCAGCCCGATGATGGTGTCGAGGTTGGTGCGCACGGTGGCATAGTCGCCGCGCTCGAGGAACTTGCCGGTGTTGCCGGACAGCGTGCGCAGCGCCGCCAGGGGCTGGTTCAGCTCGTGCGCGATGCCGGTCGACATCTGGCCCACCGCGGCCAGCTTGCCGGCCTGCAGCAGGCCGTCCTGCGCCTGGCGCAGCACGGTCTCGGCGCGGATGCGCTCGGTCACCTCGGCCTGCAGCCGGTGGTTGGCGGCGGACAGGTCGGCGGTGCGCTCGGCCACCTTGCGCTCCAGCTCGCTGTTGGCCGCTTCCAGCGCGGCGCGCGCGGCCAGGCGCTCGTTGACGATGCGCCGGCGCACGTTCCAGGCCGCGCCCAGCAGCAGCACGAAGGCAGTCAGTACGCCCGCCAGCGCGGCGCTGTTGAGCGCCGCCACGCGCGCCTGCGAGGTATTGGTCAGCAGCGTCAGCTGCCAGTCGGTGCCGGGCAGCGCGGCATGCTGCGCCAGCATCGGCGGTCCGCGGCGCAGGCGCACCAGTTCGTCGCTGCTGCCGCCGTTTTGGTTGGCAAGCTTGCGCACCGATTCCAGCGGCAGCTGCGGCAGCGGCGCGCGGTTGTACTGCAGGCTGCGCGACAGCCGCTGGCGCGCCTCGTCCGACAGCGGGCGCAGCGCGGCCAGCTTCCATGACGGGTCCGAGGCCAGGATCACCACGCCGTTCTCGTCGCTCAGCAGCATCTGGCTGTCGGCGCCCTGCCAGCGGTTCTCCAGCGGCTCCAGCCCGATCTTGACCACCGCCACACCGGCCGGGTTGTCGCGCTCGCCCAGCGGCGCGGACAGGTAGTAGCCCGACTCGCTGCGCGTGGTGCCGACCCCGTAGAAGCGGCCGAGCTGGCCCTCCATGGCGGCCTGGAAGTAGGGGCGGAAGCTGAGGTCCTCTCCCAGGTAGCTGTCGGGGCGCTGCCAGTTGCTGGTGGCCAGTACCCTGCCGTGGGCGTCCAGCACATAGACCACGCGCGTGCCGGCACGGGCATTGAGAGAAGTCAGGTATTCGTTGGCGCGGGCCACGCGCGCGGCGTCGTCCGGGCGCAGCAGCAGTCCGGAGATGCGTTCGTCCAGCGACAGCAGGCCGGGCACGTAGTCGTAGTGCGCCAGCTCGCTTTCCAGCGCCTGCGTGTACAGGCGCAGCTGCACCTGGCCGCGCTCGGCCTGGCGCGCCAGCGCGTTGTCGTAGCTGTAGCGGTAGCCGAGCGCGCCGGCCAGCCCGATCAGCACGGCCAGCGCCAGCAACGCCAGCAGCGGCGCGGCGCCGCGCAGGACGTGGGGCAGGCGCGAGGGCGTGGCGGGTGTGGCGGCGGGCGCGTGCGGAGTGTCGCCGGGAGGGTGGAGCGGGCCGGTCATCAGGAAGTCTGGTCAGGCAAGGGCGAAGCGGCCGCGCCGGCGGGGCAGTGATCCATGGCAGTCTTTTCGGAGACCAGGGCGGCGCGGGTGCCTACTTTTACCACACCGGCGCTACCGTGCCCGCGTCATGGATGCAAAAAGGCCCGGTTGCCTTGTCGGCAACCGGGCCCTGGCACGCCTGGCAGGCTGTATTACTTGCCCGCCACGGCCTGGACCGATGCCAGGCTGGTGGTGGTATCCGCGACGACGGGTTCATCCTCGTCGGACAGTACCGGCGCGCCGATGGCGCCTTCGCTTTTGGCGACGACGGCGGTGGCAATGGCATTGCCGAGCACATTGGTCACGGTGCGACCCATGTCGAGTACGTGGTCGATGCCGAGCACCAGCAGGATGCCGGCCTCCGGCAGGCCGAACATCGGCAGCACGGCGGCGACCACCACCAGCGAGGCGCGCGGCACGCCGGCGATGCCCTTGCTGGTGACAAGCAGGACCAGCAGCATGGTGATCTGCTGGGAGAGCGACAGCTCGATGCCATACACCTGGGCCACGAACAGCGCGGCGAACGAGGTGTACATGATCGAGCCGTCCAGGTTGAACGAATAGCCCAGCGGCAGCACGAAGTTGGTGATGCGCTCCTTGACGCCGAAACGGGTCAGCTGGTCGATCACCTTCGGGTAGGCCGACTCGCTGCTGGCGGTGGCGAAGCCGATCATCAGCGGCGCGCGCATCTGCTTGAGCAGGCGGAACACGTCACGGCCCAGGAAGTAGTAGCCGCCGGCGATCAGCGCCACCCACAGCAGCGCCAGCGCCAGGTACAGGCTGCCAATCAGCTTCGCGTACACGACCAGCACGCCCAGGCCCTGCGCGGTGATCACCGCCGCGATTGCGCCGAACACGCCCACCGGCGCGAACGCCATCACGTAGTTGGTGACCTTCAGCATCACGTCGGCCAAGCCCTCGATGCCTTGCAGCACCGGCTTGCCCACGCCGTCCTTGACGGTACCCAGCGCAAAGCCGAAGAACAGCGAGAACACCACGATCTGCAGGATCTCGTTGTGCGCCATCGCCTCGGCGAAGCTCTTGGGGAACATGTGGGCGATGAAGTCGCGCAGGTTCAGGGCGCCGGTCTTCAGGTTCGAGGTGGCGTCCGCGGCCGGCAGCGGCAGGTTCATGCCGTGGCCGGGGTGCAGCACGTTGGCCATCACCAGCCCCAGCAGCAGCGAGGTGACCGAGGCGCCGATGAACCACATCATCGCCTTCGTGCCGATGCGGCCAACGGCGCGGCCGTCGCCCATGCTGGCGATGCCGGTCACCAGCGTGGCGAACACCAGCGGCGCGATGATCATCTTGATCATCCGCAGGAAGATGTCGGTCAGGATGGACAGGTGGTTCGCAATCGATTTGGCGGTGTCGGCGTCCGGCGCCATGTTGTGCGCGGCGGTGCCGGCCAGCACGCCTAGCAGCATCGCAATGAAGATCAGGGTGGGCAGTCGATTCAGTTTCATCGTGGATCAGGCCTGTGCGTCCGTTCCCCGCGGACAGGGTCGGACGTCGGTATTGCGGGATGGCTGGAGGGCTTTTGAGGGCGCCGCACCGGCCATGCGGTTTTTTTCAGCGCGGCAACAGGTGCCAGCGGGTCGCCGGGGCGGCGAGAGGGGGGGTGGGCAAGGCGGGGTCAGTCATGTGTTTCCTCCTTTGTTTTTTGGCGGGGCCGGCGCGCTGGGAAACGTGCCGGCCGACCTGTCTGGGCGCTGTTAGCGGCGGCCTATATTGCACGCGGCGTGCCAGGTGAGAGGGGTCTTTCGGGTTGTGCAACCCGTTGAATTCAAAGGAGAAATTGAAGTGACTCCGGCGCACGATTCGGAGATCCGGATGGGCGGCGCGGAGTGGTGTTCGGGAATCCGAACGGTGATGTAGGTGTAAACCCGAGGATTTGGAGGGGCGGAAGGGGTTTGAATTGCCGCCGGTTTGCTGCCCTCTCCCGCTTGCGGAAGAGAGGTTGGGGGAGAGGGCAGGAGGGTCAAAGGCTGAGGCCTGTGGGTTAAAACCGAGGCCTTGCTTGATGTGGTACCTAGCTAGCCCACCCCTCTCCAACCCTCTCCCCATGAGGGGAGAGGGAGAACACCTTGTTCAGGCTGGTTCGAGCGGCTTGGGTGCACCTTGCTTAGGCTAGTTCGGGCGGTATGGGTGCACCTTGCTCAGGCCAGCTCGATGTTTTGTTGGGCGCGTTTCAGCCGCCCAATAACCGATAGCACAACCTTGCCGCCACCCGCGCCCCACACCCATCCCGGTCATACAGCGGATTGAATTCCGCGATATCCGCCACGCGCAGTTTGCCGCTGTCGCGCAGCCGCGTGGCGATGGCTTCGACCACCGGCAAGGGCACGCCGTAGGCCGCCGGTGCCGACACGGCGGGCATCACCGCGGCGGGCAGCACGTCGAGGTCGATCGTCAGGTAGACATGGTCGGCCTCCGCCACCCATTCATCCAGCGCGGCCAGCCGTGCGTCGAGGTGGCGCTCCTGCAGGTCCACATCCTCCACATACCGCACCCCTAGCGTGCTGGCGCGCGCGAACAGCGCGGCCGTATTGCCGAGCCGGCTCACGCCCAGGCAGGCGTAGTCGAAGCGCAGGCCGCGGCGCTGGCAGTCGATGGCGATCTGGTCGAAGGGCGTGCCCGAGCTGGCGGGCCGGCTGCCGCGCAGGTCGAAGTGCGCGTCCAGGTTGACCACCAGCACGCGGCCGCGGTCGCCGTGCGCGTCCAGGTGCGTGCGCAGGCCCTGCCAGGTGCCCCAGGCCACCTCGTGGCCGCCGCCAAGCACCAGCGGCCAGGCGCCCACCGCCAGCTCGGCGGCGACGGCCTGGCCCAGCCGCCGCTGCGCGTCTTCCAGCGCATCGCCTTCGCAATGGATGTCGCCGCCGTCGATCAGGCGGCCGATGCCATGGGCCGGCACGCCCGCCAGCGCGCGGCGGATCTCGCGCGGGCCGCCGGCGGCGCCGGGGCGGCCCTGGTTGCGCAGCACGCCGGCATCGCAGCAGAAGCCCAGCAGCACCGGCACGCCAGGCGTGCGCGGAGTGTGACGGCCGGCGACGATTTCGAACAGGCGGCGGGTATCGCCCGCCTCGCCGGCATCGCGCCGGCCGCGCCAGACCGTGTCGCCGGCCTGCACGAGTTCGGCCAGGCCGCTCATTTGAGGCGGCGTCCCAGGGTTTCGGGCACCATCGCCAGGCCGATCAGCGAAACCAGGCCGCAGCCGATCACGTACAGCGCCGGGGCATTTGCGTCACCGGTGATCTGGATCAGCCGGGTCGAGAAATACTGCGCGAAGCCGCCGAAGATCGCGATCGCCACGCAATAGGCGATCGACAGGCCGGTGGCGCGCAGGCGCTGCGGCAGCACCTCGCTGACCAGCACCATCGACGCCGGCGCGGTCATCGACATCGGCACCGACAGGCAGCCCACCACCAGCAGCAGGCGCGCCAGCGACGGCTCGGCATTGATCAGCACGAACGCGGGGTAGACCATCACCAGCAGCGCCACGCGCGACCACAGCACCACGGCCTTGCGGCCGATGCGGTCGGCCAGCCGGCCGGCGAACGGCGACAGCGCCACCTGCACCAGCGCCGCGATGCACGCGGCCCAGATGCTCAGCGACAGCGGCATCTTCAGCACGCTCACGGCGTAGTTGCTGATGTAGTAGACGACGATGTAGGTGGACGAGGCCAGGCCGATCATCAGCAGGATGCTGGCAATCACCTCGCGCCCATGCCGGCGCAGCAGCGGCCATTGCGCGGCGTGCTCGCCGTGGCGCGCGGGCGCGGCGGTTTCTTCCAGCCGGCGGCGGATCAGCAGGCCGACCGGGATCACCAGAATGCCGATCAGGAAGGCCAGGCGCCAGCCCCACGCTTCAAGGTCGGCCGGTGCCAGCACGTTGCTCAGCACCAGGCCGGTGATCGCGCCCAGCAGCGCTGCCAGGCCCTGGCTGAACGGCTGCCAGGCGGTATAGAAGCCGCGCGTGCGGTCGTCGGCGTATTCGAGCAGCAGCGCGGTGGAGGCGCCCATCTCGCCGCCGATGGCGAAGCCCTGCACCAGCCGCGCGATCACCACCATGATCGGCGCGAGGATGCCGATCTGCGCGTACGGCGGCGTGACCACGAAGATCAGCGAGCTCAGGCCCATCAGCCACAGCGTCAGCGCGACAGCCGGCTTGCGGCCGGCGCGGTCGGCGTACATGCCGATCAGCAGGCCGCCGAGCGGTCGCATCAGGAAGCCGACGCCAAAGGTGGCGAACGACATCAGCAACTGGCCGGTGGGATTGTCGACAGGGAAGTAGAGCCGGCCGATCAGCGTGGCAAAGAAGCTGTAGACCACGAAATCGTAGAACTCGAGGCCGTTGCCGATGGTGATGGCGGCAATGGCACGCGTGCGCGACAGCGGCGGCTGCGGCGCCGCGACCGCCACGCCGGCGGTGGTGTCGATGGACATGGTGTCTCCGTGAAGGGTATGGCGACGGCCGGATGCGCGCGTGGCGCCCCGGCCGGTAAGACGGCTCTTGGTGGCCTGTAGTGGCCTGTAGTGGCCTGTCGGCCGGGATCAGCCGCGCGATTCGTTACGCAGCATCGGCAGGTCCAGCCCCTGCTCGCGGGCGCAGTCGACAGCGATCTGGTAGCCGGCGTCGGCATGGCGCATCACGCCGGTGGCGGGGTCGTTGTGCAGCACGCGGGCGATGCGCGCGGCGGCTTCATCGGTGCCGTCGCACACGATCACCACGCCGGAATGCTGCGAGAAGCCCATGCCCACGCCGCCGCCGTGGTGCAGCGACACCCAGGTGGCGCCGCTGGCGGTGTTCAGCAGCGCGTTCAGCAGCGGCCAGTCGGACACGGCGTCCGAGCCGTCCTGCATGGCCTCGGTCTCGCGATTCGGGCTGGCGACCGAGCCCGAGTCCAGGTGGTCGCGGCCGATCACGACCGGCGCCGACAGCTCGCCGCTGCGGACCATCTCGTTGAACGCCAGGCCCAGCTTGGCGCGCAGGCCCAGGCCGACCCAGCAGATCCGCGCCGGCAGGCCCTGGAAGCTGATGCGCTCGCGCGCCATGTCGAGCCAGCGGTGCAGGTGCTCGTCATCGGGGATCAGTTCCTTGACCTTGGCGTCGGTCTTGTAGATGTCCTGCGGATCGCCCGACAGCGCGGCCCAGCGGAACGGGCCGATACCGCGGCAGAACAGCGGGCGGATGTACGCGGGCACGAAGCCGGGGAAGTCGAAGGCGTTCGCCACGCCTTCTTCCTTGGCCATCTGGCGGATGTTGTTGCCATAGTCGAAGGTCGGCACGCCCAGCTTCTGGAAATCCAGCATGGCCTGCACATGCGCGGCCATCGAGGCCTTGGCGGCCTTCACCACAACGGCCGGCTCGCGCTGCGCGCGCTCGCGGTATTCGTCCCAGGTCCAGCCGGCGGGCAGGTAGCCGTTGAGCGGGTCGTGCGCGCTGGTCTGGTCGGTGACCATATCGGGGCGCACGCCGCGGCGCACCAGTTCGGGCAGCACTTCGGCGGCATTGGCGCACAGCGCGATCGAGATCGCCTTGCCCTGCGAGGTGTAGCGGTCGATGCGGGCCAGCGCGTCGTCCAGGTCGGTGGCCTGCTCGTCGACGTAGCGGGTCTTCAGGCGGAAATCGATGCGGCTCTGCTGGCATTCGATATTGAGCGAGCAGGCGCCGGCCAGCGTCGCGGCCAGCGGCTGCGCGCCGCCCATGCCGCCCAGGCCCGCGGTCAGCACCCAGCGGCCCTTCAGCTCGCCGTTGTAGTGCTGGCGGCCGGCTTCGACAAAGGTTTCATACGTGCCCTGCACGATGCCCTGGCTGCCGATGTAGATCCAGCTGCCGGCGGTCATCTGGCCGTACATGGCCAGGCCTTTGGCGTCGAGTTCGTTGAAGTGTTCCCAGTTGGCCCAGTGGGGGACCAGGTTGGAGTTGGCGATCAGCACACGGGGGGCGTCGCGGTGGGTCTGGAACACGCCGACCGGCTTGCCGGACTGGACCAGCAGGGTCTGGTCGTCTTCCAGGCGGGTCAGGGCTTCGACGATGCGGTCATAGCATTCCCAGTTGCGGGCGGCGCGGCCGATGCCGCCGTAGACCACCAGTTCCTTTGGATTCTCCGCGACCTCGGGGTCGAGGTTGTTCATCAGCATGCGCAGGGGCGCTTCGGTCAGCCAGCTCTTGGCGGTGAGCTTGGTGCCGTGCGGGGCGCGGATTTCGGTGTCGCGGAAGCGGGTGGTGGTCATTTGGACGGCTCCTTCGGTGTCTCTGTGCTTTGCCTTTGGGTGTCGCTTTTTATTGCGACGCATAGGCATGTATATTCTTGTATATACAGGTACGGATGAATCGGGGTTATCCCGTAGATGAGCCAATGTGGAACTTCGGCTGCCGGGCTAATGCCATGTGATGTTGCCGGCGAGCCTTCGTAAGAAGCTGACGCTGGCGGGCACGAATTCAGGCATTGATTGATGCTAAAATAGATGCAAGATGCTTAACGGAGGTTTCCATGCGTACCACGCTTGCCCTGGACGATGATTTGCTGCGCAAGGCCCAGGCCCTGACGGGCCTGTCAGAAAAATCCTCGCTCGTGCGCGAAGCGCTACGGGCACTGATCGAGCGCGAAAGCGCGCGGCGCCTAAGCCGTCTCGGCGGTACCGAGCCCGACCTGGAATCCGCGCCGCGCCGCCGCCCGGAGCCGGCATGATCCTGGTCGACACTTCGGTATGGATCGACCATCTGCGTACCGGCGACGCGGCACTAGCGGCTTTGCTCGACGCCAGCCGGGTCCTGGTGCATCCGTTTGTGATCGGCGAGATCGCGCTGGGTAGCCTGCGGCAGCGGGACGAGGTGCTGGGCGCTTTGCGTGATTTGCCAGGCGCCGTCGTGGCGACGGACGACGAAGTCGACCGGATGATCGATGACCAGAAGCTTTACGGGATAGGGATTGGCTACGTGGATGCGCATCTGCTGGCCGCCACCCGATTGACGCCCGGCAGTGCGCTATGGACGCGGGATCGTCGCCTGCTCGCGCTCGCCGAGCGTTTGGGGCTGGCCGCGCGGCCTGCGCATTAGCCTGCGCTGCGCCGAAACTCTCAGGACAGGATGCGGATCGCGGGGCCGGGCTATGAAGTGAACCGACCTTCCAACCGGTGCAACGACCCCGGATGCACCAGCCTGACCGACGTCACAACCCGCCCCGCCGACCATGTCCGTCTACGGATCAGCAAACACGGCTCACCCTTGTCGATGTCCAGCAACCCGCATTCCTCCGGATGCGCCAGCACCGCCTCCACCACGTGCTCACCTTCGGTCAGCGGCGCGACGCGCGTCAGGTATTGGTAGGGCGTTTCGCGCGAGAAGTCCTGCTCCAGGTAATCCGGCGCGACGGCGGCATTGACGTAGCGGTCTTCCAGCTGGATCGCGACATCGTCTTCGTAGTGCACGATGACCGAGTGAAACACGCGCTGCTCCAGCGGCACATCCAGCGCAGCAGCCTGCGCCGCGCCGGCGCGTTCCTCCTGTACGCTGACCACCCGCGCATGATGCCGATGCCCCCGAGCAGCAATGTCATCCGCAATATTGTTGACCGCATAAAGCGCGGTCCGCAGCTTGGGCTCCGCAACAAAGGTCCCAACCCCCTGCAGCCGCACCAGCATCCCCTCCGCCGTCAGTTCCCGCAGCGCCCGATGCACGGTCATGCGGCTGACGCCCAGCGCTTCGACCAGCTCGGCCTCGGAGGGCACCCGATGGTGAGGCGGCCAGCTGCCGTCAGCAATCCTGCTGCTGATGTGTTGCTTGACGCGCGCATAGAGCGGCGCCGGCGTGGATTCGAGCGGCAACGGTTTCCCCCGGGTGGCGACAGCCGCCGAATGTATCACGCCCCCTGGCGTTGTTCGACGCCGCGCGGCCCGCACGCCTGCAGGAACGCATCGAGCGGCGTCGGCCGCCCGATCGCATAGCCCTGCGCGAAGTCGACGCCGATCGCGCGCAGCGCTTCGAGCGTGCGCTCATCCTCCACCCACTCCGCCACGGTCTTCACGCCGAGCCGGTGGCCGATGTCGTTGATCGAGCTGACGATCTCGCGGTCGACGGCGTTGTCCGCCAGCTGGCGGATAAAGCTGCCGTCGATCTTCAGGAAATCGACCGGGAACTGCTTCAGGTAGGCAAACGACGACAGCCCCGAGCCAAAGTCGTCGAGCGACACGGTGCAGCCCGCGCGCTTCATCTCCGACACCAGCCGGTTGGCCGCCGCCATGTTGTTGATCAGCGCCGTCTCGGTGATCTCCAGCCGGATGCGGCTGGCGGGCAGCGCGCTGGCGTCCAGCTCGGCATGCAGGAAGGGCAGCAGGAACGGCTCGCCCAGCGAGTTGGCCGACAGGTTGATCGACACCGACAGCCCCGGCACCGCACGCAGCCGCTCGCCGTAGCCGTGCAGCACGTTGTGGATGACCCAGCGGTCGACATGGCCCATCAGGTCGTAGCGCTCGGCGGCGGGAATGAAGGCGCCGGGCAGGATCATGTCCCCGCTCTCGTCGACCATGCGCACCAGGATCTCGATGTGGCGGGATTCGCCGCGGCCCGCGCCGGCAGGCTGCAGCGCGCGGATCTCCTGCGCGAACAGGCGGAAGCGGTTGGCTTCGAGCGCCGAGTGGATGCCCGCGGCGACTTCCAGTTCGCGATGGTGGCGGCGCGCGTCGCTCTCGTCGCGCCGGTAGACCGAGACCCGGCTGCGGCCGGCGGCCTTGGCGGCGTAGCAGGCAACGTCGGCGCGGCTCATCAATTCGCTGACGGGCGGCACGTCGAGGTCGATCGCGGCGATGCCGATGCTGGCGCCGACGTCATAGACCCGACCTTCCCACGGGAAGCGGCGGCCGCGGATCGCGTCGATCACGCCCTGGCAGACCTGCTCGGCCTGGTCCACGGTGCAGTCCTTGAGCAGCAGCGCGAACTCGTCGCCACCGAGGCGCGCCAGCAGGTCGTCGGGGCGCACGTGGTTGCGGATCAGGTAGCCCAGCTCGCGCAGCAGCACGTCGCCGGCGCCGTGGCCGGCGGTGTCGTTGACGATCTTGAAGCGGTCCAGGTCGATGAAGCACAGCGCGGCGCGGTGGCCATGCAGCCGCGCGGCGTCGCAGGCCTCGCGCAGGCGCTTTTCGAACCAGGTGCGGTTGGGCAGGCCGGTGAGCGCGTCGTGCATGGCCGAGCGCGCCAGCTCGCGCTGCAGCGCGCGCGCGGTGGTGATGTCCTGGAACACCAGCACCGCGCCCAGCACCTCGCCGGCGGCGGTCAGCACCGGCGCGGCGGAGTCCTGTACGTCGTGGCGTTCTCCGGTCAGGCTCTGCAGCACCGCGCCGTCCTGCAGGTAGGCAGGCGTCAGCGTACGCAGGCACGATTCGACCGGGCTGGGGATCGGGTCGCCGCTGGCTTCGTCGACGATGCGGAAGACCTGCTCCAGCGGCAATCCGCCGGCGCTGCACATGGTCCAGCCGGTCAGCTGCTCGGCGATCGGGTTCATGAAGGTGACGTGCATATTGGCGTCGGTGCAGATCACCGCGTCGCCGATCGAACGCAGCGTGATATGCAGTCGCTCTTTCTCTTCGAACAGCGCCTCGGTCAGGCGGCGCTGCTCGGTGATGTCCCAGTTGGTGCCGACCAGTGCGTGCGCGATGCCGTCGGCGCCGCGCGTGACCGTGGCCATGGCGCGCACATGGCGCACCGCGCCGCCGGGACGCAGGATCCGGTATTCGGTGTCGAACGGCGCGGCGCCGCGAATGGCCTGGCGCATCTCGGTGCTGACGCGGCTGACGTCTTCGGGGTGCAGCATGGCGATCCACTGCTCGGCCTGCGGCGTGCCCTGCGCGGGATCGGTGCCGTGCAGCGCATGCATGCGCGCATCCCAGGTGATGGCGGTACTGCCGAAGTCCCATTCCCAGATGCCGACACCGCCGGCTTCCACCGCCAGCTGGATGCGGCGCGACAGCCGTTCCAGCTCTTCCTGCACCAGCTTGCGCGCATGGATGTCTTCCACCTGGGCGATGTAGTGCAGCGGCGCGCCGGTGTCTTCGTCGCGCACCAGAGAGACCGCCAGCAGCGCCCAGCGGTACTGGCCATCCTTGTGGCGGTAGCGCTTCTCCATGCGGTAGGACTCGATCTTGCCGTCCACCAGCAGCGCCGCCTGGCGCAGGTCGTCGCTCAGGTCGTCGGGGTGGGTCACCTGCTGGAAGGTGATGGCGCGCAATTCCTCGCCGCTGTAGCCGAGCAGCTCGGTCATGGCGCGGTTGACGATCTCCCAGCGGCCGTCCATGCCAACCAGCGCCATGCCGATCGCCGAATGCTCCATGGCCTGGCGGAAGCGCTTCTCGCTGCCGCGCAGGCTGGCGCGGCCATGGCGGTTCTGTTCGGTCAGGTAGGCGATGCAGACCGGGAACACCATGATCACCGCGGCCGACAGCGGCACCGCTTCATGGCCGTGCCCGACCAGCATCAGCGCCTGCAGCGACAGCGTCGCCACCAGCGTCAGCAGCGCGGTGGCGAACGGGTTGCCCGCCAGCGCCACCAGCACCAGCGGCAGCGACATCGCGGCAAACGGGTCGTGGCCCTGCCATTGCGCGAGCGCGCCGATCGCCAGGCACAGCGCCAGCAGGCCGGCCTGCGGCACCAGCACTGGCCGCGCGAAGGCGGTGCGCACGCGCGCCGGTGTCATCGACAGCATCATCGGCAGCAGCAGCGCCATGCCCAGCGCGCTGGCCTGCCACCAGGTCCACCACACCGACGCAAAGGGCGTGCCGTGCAGTTTGACAATGGCTGCGGCGCCGGCAGTGGCGCCCAGCGCCGGCGCGACGATGCCTGCGACCGCCAGCATCACCGCGAACGATGCCAGCGGCCCGTGGCGGACCAGCCCGGCGTGCCGGTCGAGCAGCCGCAGCAGGCCGGTGGCGCACAGGATCTCGGCCAGGTTGGCGCCGGCCAGCATCAGCGCGCTCGCGGCGCTGTCGCCGGCGGCATGGTTGGCCAGCAGGTTCGCGCCCAGCATGCCGGCCAGCAGCCACGGCGTCTCGCGGCGCGGGCGGTGCAGCAGCAGCCCCAGCGCGAAGGCGTTGGGCAGCCATACCGCGGCCACGTTGCCCGGCAGCCGCGCCAGCCACAGGCCCGCCGCCGCCAGGGCGAAATAGCCGGCAGCGGCGAGCAGCAGCGGCTGCCAGCGGCGCGGCGCGGCGGAATGGACAGTGGCGGCCTGGTGGCGCGGCGGGGCCGTATCGGGCGTCATGGACGGGTGCGGTGCAAAGGGCGGAGCAAAGGGCGGTGCAAATCGATCGGGGCAAGGCGCGCGGACGGACTGCCGCCCAGCGTAGCGGCAACTGTAACGGGGATGGGTACCCGAGCAAAAGCCGGACAGCGGGCTGCCGTGGGCGTTGTTGCCACTGGTGTTCGCGCCGATTTTTTGGTAGGGCAGCGGGGCGGGGGCGGGGTGGCGGAGTCAGTCCGGCGATGACCTCGCGGGTAATCGCGGCGCGGCGCGGCGGCATCCATCATGCAGCCATGGCCTGCCAGCCGGGCCGACCGGAAACCCAACCAGCACAGGAGAACACCATGTCAGCTGCCGTCCCGTCCTCGCAGTCCACCGCTGCCGCCATGCCCGCCGATCCCGCCAGCCTCGCCGACCGCTACCTTGCCGCCTGGAACGAAACCGACCCCGCGCGCCGCCGCGAGCTGATCGCGCTGGCGTGGACCGAATCGGCCAGCTATGTCGATCCGCTGATGCGCGGCGACGGCCATGCCGGCATCGATGCCATGATCGCGGCGGTGCAGGGCAGGTTTCCCGGTTTCCGCTTCACCCGCGTCAGCCCCGTCGACGCGCACGGCGAGCACCTGCGCTTTACCTGGGAGCTCGGCCCCGCGAGCGAGCCGGCGCTGGTGGTCGGCACCGATTTCGCCACCGTCGGCGCCGACGGCCGGCTGGCGCGCATGACCGGCTTTATCGACCGCGCCCCCGCCGGCCTGGCCTGAACGCGGCAAGCGCGTGCCTGTGTGGCCTGCCCCACCGACAGCCCCCTGCCCGCTGGCTGCAAGCTGTTGCATCCAGTGCGGCGGACAGGGGAGCGAAGATGGCGCGTGTTCTGCGAGTGGCGGCGTGGGGGCTGGCCGGCGTGGCCGCCGCCGTGGCAGTGGCGGCCTACGCCGCGGTCTGGGTCGGCGAGCGCAAGGCGTCGCGGACCGTGGCGGTGCAGGTTGCGCCGCTGGCCTTGCGCGACGACGCCGCCGCCATCGCCCACGGCAAATACCTCTATGAATCGCGCGGCTGCATGGAATGCCACGGCGCCGGCGCCGGCGGCAAGCAGGTGTTCGACGATCCCAACGGCCTGCGCGTGCGTGCGCCCGACCTGACCCGCGGCAACCCCGCCATCGCGGCGTACCGCGCCGAGGACTGGGTGCGCAGCGTGCGCCATGGCGTGGCGCCATCGGGCCGGCCGCTGCTGATCATGCCGAGCGAGGACTACAACCGCCTCAGCGACGAAGACCTCAGTGCGCTGGTGGCCTACCTGCGCAGCCTGCCGCCAGGCATGGGCGCGCCTGCCGAGGTCAACCTGCCGTGGCTGGTGCGGGCGCTGTACGGCGTGGGCATGGTGCGGGACGCGGCTTCCAAGATCGACCACAGCCTGCCGGTGCAGCCGGCGCAGGTGCCGGCGCCCACGGCGAAGTACGGCAGCTATGTGGCCAATGCCTGCCTGGGCTGCCACGGACACGATTTCAGCGGCGGCAAGATCCCCGGCGCGCCGCCCGACTGGCCGCCGGCGGCCGACCTGCGCCCGGTCTCGGGCGGCGCCATGTCGCGCTATGGCCAGGCTGGGGCCTTTATCGAGATGATGCGCAGCGGCAAGCGGCCCGACGGCTCGCAGATCAGCCGCGTGATGCCGTTTGACTCGTTCGGGCGCATGAACGATACCGAGCTGACCGCGCTGTACCTGTTCCTCGCCGACATGCCCCGGCGCTAAGGCCGGGCTTGCCGCGCTTCATTGCCTTGCCAGCCTGCGCCCGGCGGCGATGCCCGGCAGCTCCACCCAGCGGTGCAGCAGCAGCGCCAGGCCCAGCGCCAGCCCGGCGTCGATGGCAAAGCGCAGCAGCTGCAGGCCGGTCTGGTCGGGCGTCAGTTCGGGCATCAATCGCTTGACGCCTTCGATCACCGTGGGATGCACCAGGTAGAGCGCGTATGACAGCTCGCCCAGCCACACCAGCGCGCGCGGCACGCGCAGCATGCCGGTATGCTCCGCCGCGACCGCGCCCGCCAGCAGCAGCGCCGCGGGCAGGCCGCGGCCGGCCAGGCTGAAGTCCGGGCCGACCAGCGGCAGCGACAGCGCGAACGCCGCGCAGCCGGTGGCCAGCATCGCCAGCGCGATCGACGGCGTCAGCAGGTGGCGCCAGCGCGCATAGGCCCACGCGAGCAGGCAGCCGAGCAGGAATTCCAGCACCAGCGGATTGCTCGCCATCGCCAGCCATGGAGATGCGAACGGATAGCCCTGCGCGGGATCGGCGACCAGCGTGCCGAAGCGCCACCACGGCAGCACCAGCGTCACCAGCGCGAACAGTGCCAGCACCACCCACAGCGCGCGCCGCCCGGCCAGCAGCAGCCCGAGCGCGAACGCGGCGTAGAACGCGATCTCGTAGTTGAGCGACCAGCCCACATACAGCGCCGGATAGCCGTAGTAGGGCGCATGCGCGGTGGTGGTGGGCAGGAATGCCAGCGACGCGGCGAACAGCGCCGGCGTCACCGGGTTGAGCAGCAGCGCGTGCAGCACCGACATGGCCCAGTACGGCGGCGCCAGCCGGAACGCGCGCCGCACCAGGAAGCTGAACGGACGCTCCGGGCGCGGCCGCGCCAGCACCGCGACCCAGGCAATGATGAAGCCGCTGATGACGAAGAACACATCGACGCCGACATGGCCGCGCTTGATCACGTTGGCGGTCAGCCAGTCCAGCACGGGTGCGTCGGCGCCGCCCAGCGCCAGGCCGGAGTGGTAGACGACCACGAAGGCCGCGGCCAGGCCGCGCAGCGCCTGGATGCTGTCCAGCCGGGCGATGGAAGGGGCGATGGAAGGAGAGACGGCAGGAGAGACGGCAGGAGCGCTGCGGGACGTGGCGGGAGCTTCGGCGCCGCACGGGCGCGCCGCGGGCTGCACGGCGCGTGGCGGTGCTGGCGTACCCGCCACCGGATGATGGCGTTCTGGAATAGTCGACGGCACTGTTTCAGCGGCAGGAATCCGCAAGCGATGAATCCATGAGGGACCGCGGCAGGATGCACAAAGTTCGTGCAAAGCCCGACAAAACGCGCGTTTGCGCCGAGCCCGGCGCACGGCCTCCGGCAAGGTGACCGGAATTGCACTATCCTCACTTGTCCCGTGCGCAACGCCGCGCGCACGGGCAGTGCCCCCGCATCCCCACGCGTTCGCCCTGCGCCGGCCCCTGCTGGCGCGGGCCGCGTGCGGGCCCGGGCACACGCCATGACCAGTGGGCAAACGTACCCAAGGAGTGTCCCCCATGACCACCCTCGACATCAACGTCAACGGCAAGACCCGCACGGTCGACGTGGATCCGTCCACGCCGCTGCTGTGGGCGCTGCGTGACAACCTCGACATGACCGGCACCAAGTTCGGCTGCGGCGTGGCCGCGTGCGGCGCCTGCACCGTGCATGTCAACGGCCAGGCGACGCGCAGCTGCGTGACGCCGGTTTCCGCCGCCGCGGGCGCCAGCATTACCACCATCGAAGGCGTGGACACCGACCGCGTCGGCCGCGCCGTGCTCGACGCGTGGATCAGGCACGATGTCGCGCAATGCGGCTACTGCCAGAACGGGCAGGTGATGAGCGCCATCGGCCTGCTGCGCAGCAAGCCGCGCCCCACCGACGCCGATATCGACCAGGCCATGGCCGGCAACCTGTGCCGCTGCGGCACGTACCAGCGCATCCGCGCGGCGATCAAGGACGCCGCGCGCGCGCTGGCGTCGTTGGCCTGAACACGAGGAGCCGATCATGCGAATCCGAGGCATTGAAGCACTGGCCGGCGGCCAGGGTGGCCAGGGCGACAACTGCGGCGCAGCGCAAGGCGGTGGCATAGCCACGCTCACCCGACGCGGTTTCCTGAAACTCACCGGCCTGGCCGGCGGCGGGCTGGCGCTGGGCGTGGCCCCGCTGGCGCAGGCACAGGCACAGGACGCGGGCAGGTCCAGGGCACCGGCGCCGCAGGCGTTCCTGATCATCGCGCCCGACAACACCGTCACGGTGGCCGTGAACCGGCTCGAATTCGGCCAGGGCGTGCATACCGCGCTGCCAATGGCGCTGGCCGAAGAACTGGATGCCGACTGGCGCAACGTGCGCGCAACGCTGGCACCCGCGGGCGACGCGTACAAGGATCCTGCCTTCGGCATGCAGATGACCGGCGGCTCGACCGCGCTTAACCATTCGTTCCAGCAGTACCGCGAGCTGGGCGCGCGCGCCCGCGCCATGCTGGTGACTGCCGCCGCGCAGAAGTGGCAGGTCGATCCGGCCGGCATCAAGGTCGAGCAGGGCGTGCTGACCTCAGGCAGCCACCGCGCCACCTTCGGCGACCTGGCGCACGCCGCGATGGAGCTGCCCGTGCCGCAGCGGGTCACGCTGAAGGACCCGGCGCAGTTCCGCATCGTCGGCAAGCCCACGCCGCGGCTGGACGCGCGCGGCAAGATGGCGGCGACCACGCCGTTCGGCATCGACACCAGGCTCGACAAGATGGTGGTGGCCGTGGTCGCGCGCCCGCCGCGCTTCGGCGGCAAGGTGAAGTCGTTCAACGCCGACAAGGCGCGCGCGGTGCAGGGCGTGCATGGCGTGATGCAGGTGCCGGTGGACCGCGGCGGCACCGGCGTGGCGGTGATCGGCAGCGGCTACTGGCCGGCCAGGATGGGCCGCGATGCGCTGGAGGTCCAGTGGGAAGACGCGGGCTCCAGAGTCTCGTCGCAGGCGCTGTTCGAAGAGTACGCCAGGCTGGCCGCGCAGCCGGGCACGGTGGCGCGCGCGGGCGAGGGTGATATTGGTGCGGCCATCAACAGTGCCGCGCGCAAGATCGAAGCCGACTTCCGCTTCCCCTACCTCGCGCACGCGCCGATGGAGCCGCTCAACTGCACGCTGCAGCCCGACGTGCAGGGCGGCAAGCTGCAGGCGGTCAAGGTGTGGGTGGGATCGCAGTTCCAGACCGTCGACCAGGCCGCGATCGCGCGCACGCTCGCCCTGTCGCCCGACAAGGTCGTGCTCAATACCATGATGGCCGGCGGCGGCTTCGGCCGGCGCGCGGTGCCGACTTCCGACTACCTCGTCGAAGCGGCCAACGTGCTCAAGGCCTGGGTGGCCGCGGGACACACCGAGCCGCTCAAGGTGATGTGGAGCCGCGAGGACGATATCCGCGGCGGCTACTACCGTCCGCTGCACCTGCACCGCGCGCGCATCGGCTTCGATGCGCAGGGCAAGGTGGTGGGCTGGCAGCACACCGTGGTCGGGCAGTCGATCCTGAAGGGCACGCCGTTCGAACCGTTCATGGTCAAGAACGGCGTCGACGCGACCATGACCGAGGGCATCGTCGAGAACGACTACGACCTGCCGCTGCAGATGTCGGTGCATCACCCGCAGGTGGATGTGCCGGTGCTGTGGTGGCGCTCGGTCGGCAACACGCATACCGCCTTCGTCAAGGAAACGCTGGCCGACGAAATCGCCGCCGCGGCGAAGCAGGACCCGGTGGCGTTCCGGCTGGCGCGCCTCGACGAGAAAAAGCACGCGCGCCACCGTGCCGCGCTGCAGCTGGCGGTGGACAAGTCCGGCTACGGCAAGCGCAAGCTGCCGAAGGGGCACGCGTGGGGCGTGGCGGTGCACGAGTCGTTCAGCACCGTGGTGGCCTATGTGGTCGACGTGTCGCTGGTGAAGGGCGAGCCGCGCGTGCACCGCGTGACCGCCGGCGTGCATGCCAACCGCGTGGTCAACCCGCTGTCGGCCGAGGCCCAGATCCAGGGCGGCTGCGTGTTCGGGCTGGCGATGACGAAGCCGGGGTTTGCCATCGAGATCGAGAATGGCGCCGTGAAGAACAGCAACTTCACCGACTTCCCGCCGCCGCGCATCACCGACGCGCCGGTGGTGGAGGTGTTCTTCGTGCCGTCGCAGGACAACCCCACGGGCCTGGGCGAGCCGGGCGTGCCGCCGATCGCGCCCGCGGTGGCGAATGCGCTGTTCCGGCTGACCGGCAAGCGGCAGCGGCAATTGCCGTTCGTGCTGGCCTGACCGGCCTGACGCAAGGGGTGGCGTGGCGCCCTGCACCGGGCGCCGCGCCGGCGCATCCCCCGAACGCGGCTGGCGGGTGCGTTTGTTGTAACCGCACCAGTGTTTGCGCCGGCATGGCTGCACCCTATTGCGTTTGCGCGCCGGGCCGCGTAGAAAGTGGAGACACTGCGCCGTCCGGCTGCCCCGCTGCCCCCCTGCCTACTGGCGGCGGCCGTCCCGGGCAGCACCGGGCCGGCGCGCCGGACGTTCGAGGTGTGGCCATGGAGACCCAGGAAAGTACCCTAACCCTTGCCCTGATGACGGAGCCCGCGCGGGCCCGCGTGTGCCGCGCGCTGCTCGATGCGGGCGAGAACGGGCTGCCCGCGGCCGACCTGGCCCACATCGCGCAGGTCAGCCTGGCGCGCGCCGGCCACCTGTTCCAGGAACTGGTGCAGGCCGAGGTGCTGGCGCTGTCGATCCAGGAACGCAAGGTCTGCTACGTGCTCAAGGCGCGGCGCGCCGTGACCGAAGCGCTCGGCTACATCGACGCCAGCGGGCTGGCTGACTAAGCAGGCACAAAGCGCATCGGGCGCCGCGCGGACCGCCACGGCTGGCGGGACGCGCCAGCCGCTATTTCTGGATCTGCTTGACCGCCCGATCGCGCGCCGCCTGCATGTCCTGCATGAGCCGGTACGCTGCGTAGTACTTGAAGATATTGCGCACATAGGTGGTGGTCTCGATGCCGATCTTCTCCGCCACCACGATCTCGACATTGTTGAACCACTTGTCGGGATCCAGTCCCCGCGCCGCCGCTTCCTTGCGCATCTTCGCGATATTGCCCGGCCCGGCGTTATAGCTGGCAAAGGCGAACAGCGGCCGGTTCGCTTCCGAGAAATGCGCGTCGGGGAAGTACTTCGTCATCAGCCGGTCCATGTACTTGGCGCCGGCGTGGACGTTGGCCTCGGCCATGCGGATATTGCCGACATTCAGCTCCTTGCCGGTGGCCGGCATGATCTGCATGATGCCGACCGCGCCGACATGGCTGCGCGCCTCCTGGTTCAGCTGTGATTCCTGGAAGCCCTGCGCGGCCAGCATCAGCGGGTCGAAGCCATAGTCCTTGCCGTACTTCTCGAAGAAGGCGATGGTCTGCTGGAAGCGCTTGTACTCCGCATCGTCGGTGTTGTTCTTGATCTGCTTGATGCGCAGCATGGTCTGCTTGAGCCGGTACTCCGCACCGCCCTGTTTCTTGACGAAATTGACGTAGAAGTCTTCGATCGCCTGCCGCAGCTGCGGGCTGTTCTTGCGGAAGGCCCAGCCGGTATAGCCGCCTTCGCGCACGGCCAGGTCTTCGCGTACCTTGATGTTCGGCAGGATCTGCGCCCACATCGCGGCCTTCCAGTCATCGACCACCAGGATCTGCAGCACGCCCGCGTTGAGCATCTCGAGCGCGTCTTCGTCTTCGAGCGCATCGGGCAGCATGACCAGTTTTATCGGCGCCTTGCCGGCGTGGCGCAGGCCGTCGTTCAGCACGGTCAGGCTTTCAAAGTAGCTGCTGGCGCGCCGCACGTGCACGGTCTTTCCCGCGAGGTCGTCGAGGCGCTGCAACGGCGGCGCCTTCGGCCCGGTGACCACCAGCTCGCGCACCGGCTTGCGGTCGCGCGGCGCGGTGAAGTCCACCTGCTTCAGCCTGCTCTCGGTTTCGGTCAGGTTGCCGGCGGCGATATCGCCAAGCCCCGCCATCAGGTCGGGCAGCAGCCGGTCGCGCGTGGTCGGGATGATGATGATGGTCAGCGGGCGCTTGCCGAGCTGGTCGGCGTACTTCTTGTTCAGATAGCGCTCGAAGTCACGCACCAGCTCCGCGGTCAGCCCGCGCTCGCGGCCCTTGTCGCTGAAGTAAAGCGTGCGGCTGTATGGCACCAGTACGCGGATGACGCGGCTCTTGAGCATCACGTCGAAGTCGCCGGTACGGGGTTTGTTGGCAAGGCTCAGTCCGCGCGGCTTCGCGGGAGCTGCCTGGCCTGTCGCAGCGGTAGCGGCAGGGGCCGACGCAGCGGCTGGCGGATTTTGCGATGGCGGTTTTTGCTGGGCTACGGCAGCAGGTCCGCAAAGGCTGAACGCGCCCATCAGGCCGGACACAAGCAGGCCTGCCAACCAGCGGGAAGGGCGGACAGCGGACATGGCGGGGATTGCAAGCCGCGCAAGCAAGCGCGCGGTTTGCCCATATGGAGTCTAGGCGCGGAATATGGACTTGCAAGCGTGGACTTGCAAGCGCGCGACTCGAGAGCGGGGAGGCAGTACGCAGCCTGCAGGAAGCGCAGACATGGGCAGAGTAGTAGGAACGCGTTGAGACAGGAAAGAAGATGGCCGGCTTGCGCCGGCCATCGATCTCATTCGCGGCTTGCGTGATCGCGCTATTGCTTGGGCGCTGCCATTTCCTGGCGGGCCGCGGCGTCCGCGGCCTTGTTCTCGACCTTGCGCTCCTGCTTGGCCTCGCCGACTTCTTCCTTGTACTCGCCCTTGGCGGCCTTCTTCTTCGCCTTGTATTCGTCGGAGGCGCGCTTGCGTGCCTCGCGGCGCTCGACCAGCGGGTCCTTGGGCGGCTCGATCTGGGTCATGCCGGGCGGCACGCCTTGCGCGCCGGCCGGGGGTGCCGCGGGCGCGGCCGTGGTCTGGGCGAAAACGGTGGCACAGCTGAGGCCTGCCAGGCCGGCGGCAATCGCGCCGACGATCTTGGGAAGGCGAGCGGGCTGTTTCGGATCCATGGAAAACCTCCAGAGTTGTTGTCGGACGCGCCGGCAGTGGAGGGGCCCGGCGCGGCTGGGACCGCGCGTCGCCACCGTGGCGGCAGTGCAGCGGTAGCCCTCAGTCTAGGCAGCGGGGCCGTATTGCGCTGTCGGGCGCGCGCTGATGCGGAGCCGGCGTTACTCCTACACGGCCGCGTTGATGCCTGGCCGCAACAAACGCCGGATGGAGAGCGCCGGACGCCACTTTGCAGCGCCGCGCGATGCCGACAAGCCGCTGCACCTGCGCGTGTTCGTCGAATTGATGGTGCGACTGGGCGAGACCGCGGCGGCGGCGGGCGCAAGGGCCGCCGCCAGCAGTGAGCGGGCGGCAAGCGCGCCAAGGTCCGCAAACAACCGGGGTTGGTCCCGTGCATCGAGTCCGAGCACAACGCTAGGGCACGGTAGGCGTGCCGGGCGATCTCGTTGCCATCGCGGCCGAACGAATCTTTATGCGTTCTTTACACGCACCCGTCACCTTTCTACCCGGTTTTTACGACCCCGTCGCTAAGCTGCAAGCCGAAACCATTCAAAGGTGCTTTGTCATGGACGGGATCTACTTGATCGTATTGATCTGCTTTGCAGTGCTGAGCGCGGCCCTGCTGGGGCTTTGCGCTGTGCTTGCACCGAAGTCTTCCGCGGGCGGCGAACATGCCGGCTCGCACCACCAGGTGCTGGGCAAGAACAGCGCAACGGACAGGGGGCTGTGATGAGCTGGACGGATCTGTTGAGCGGCGCGCTGGCCGTTGCCATTTTGGTCTACCTCCTCATTGCGTTGTTCCGGCCGGAGAAATTCTGATGTCCTCCCAATTCGTGGGCCTGCTGGTCCTCTATCTCGCCGTCCTGCTGGCATGCGCGCCTTTTCTCGGACGCTATATCCGGCGCGCTGTCGAGGACGGCAATTATTCGCTGACCGCCTGGGGCCGTCCGCTGGAACGGCTGGTGTATCGCCTGGGCGGCGTGCGTGCCGAGTCCGGGATGGGGTGGAAGCAGTACACCATCGCCGTCCTGGCGTTCAACCTGCTTGGGGTGGTGGCAGTCTATGCGCTGCAGCGCGTGCAAGGCATGCTGCCGCTGAACCCGCAAGGTTTTGGCGCGGTCACGCCGGACTCGGCCTTCAACACGGCCATCAGCTTTGTCAGCAATACGAACTGGCAAGGCTATGCCGGCGAGTCGACCATGGGCTACCTGGCGCAGATGCTCGCGCTCACCGTGCAGAACTTCCTGTCCGCGGCCACCGGCATCGCCGTGGTGTTCGCGCTGATTCGCGGCTTTGCGCGCCAGAGCGCCGCCACCATCGGCAATTTCTGGGTCGACATGACCCGGGTCACGCTGTACGTGCTGGCGCCGATCGCGACGGTGATCGCGCTGGCGCTGGTCAGCCAGGGCGTGATCCAGAACTTCGATGCCTACAAGGAAGTGAGCCTGGTCACGCCAGTCGAATACAGCCAGCCGAAGGTCGACGCGGCCGGGCAGCCGGTGCTCGATGCGCAAGGCATGCCGGTGACGGAAGACCTGAAGACCGACAAGCAGACGTTGGCAATGGGTCCGGTGGCCTCGCAGGAAGCCATCAAGATGCTCGGCACCAACGGCGGCGGCTTCTTCAATGCCAACTCGGCGCATCCGTTCGAGAACCCGAATGCCCTGGCCAACCTCATCGAGATGCTGGCGATCTTCCTGATCCCGGCGGCACTGTGCTTCACCTTCGGCGAGATGGTTGGGGACAGGCGGCAGGGCGTGGCCGTGCTGGGCTCCATGACGGTCCTCTTCGTGGCGATGGCTTGCGTTGCGGCGATCTCAGAGCAGATGGCCAATCCCGCGTTGTCGGGTCTGCCGCTCGACCATGCCAGTTCGCTGTTGCAGGCCGGCGGCAATATGGAAGGCAAGGAAACACGCTTCGGCATCGCTGCCTCGGCCTTGTTCGCCACCATCACGACCGCGGCATCCTGCGGCGCGGTCAATGCCATGCATGACTCCTTCACCGCCATCGGCGGGCTGGTGCCAATGCTGCTGATGCAACTGGGCGAAGTCGTGTTCGGCGGCGTTGGCTCGGGCCTGTACGGCATGCTGGTCTACGCCGTGCTGGCGGTGTTCATCGCCGGGCTGATGATCGGCCGCACGCCGGAGTATCTCGGCAAGAAGATCGAAACCTATGAGATGAAGATGGTGGCCGTGGCGATCCTGGTCACGCCGCTGCTGGTGCTGCTCGGCACGTCGGTGGCGGTGATGGCCGAGGCGGGACGCGCGGGTGTGTTCAACCCCGGCACGCACGGCTTCTCGGAGATCCTGTACGCGCTCTCGTCGGCGGCCAACAACAACGGCAGCGCCTTTGCGGGCCTCTCCGCCAACACGCCGTTCTACAACACGCTGCTGGCCGCGGCGATGTGGTTCGGCAGGTTCTGGATCATCATCCCCGTCCTGGCGCTGGCCGGCTCGCTGGCGGCCAAGAAGCGTATCCCGCCCAGCGGCGGCACCATGCCGACGCACGGCCCGCTGTTTGTCGTGCTGCTGGTGGGCACGGTACTGCTGGTCGGCGCGCTGACCTATGTCCCGGCGCTGGCGCTGGGTCCAGTCGCCGAGCGACTGCAGGGCGCGGTGACGGCAACGGCAGCCAAGTAGATCGATCACTGACGAAGACATAGCGAGCATTGCCACCAGTTCGGCCCCTGCATGGCCCGGCCAATGCAGGTGCCGCTGTCTCTAGCGGATTGCGGAGAAACCATGCAACATGAATCGACGGCCCCAGTGGCCAAGGGCAGCGCCAACAGGACCGGCGCATCGTCCTCCAACACGCCCCAGGTGAAGAGCGCACCGGTGTCGGACCGGCAACACGGTTCCCACTATCATCGCCTGCCCGCGCGCAGCATGTTCGCGCCGGAGCTGGTGAAGCCCGCGCTGATCGCGGCCTTCAGCAAGCTGTCGCCGCGCGACCAGTTGCGCAACCCGGTGATGTTCGTGGTCTACGCCGGCAGCATCCTGACGACCATCCTGTTCCTGAAGGCACTGGCGGCGCCGGCGGCGGTCGGCGAATCCGCCGGCTTCATCCTGGCGGTATCGGTGTGGCTGTGGTTCACGGTGCTGTTCGCGAACTTTGCCGAGGCGCTTGCCGAGGGCCGCAGCAAGCAACAGGCCGAGGCGCTGCGTGGGCTGAAGACCACGGTGACCGCACGCGTGCTGAAGGACGGCAAACGCGGAAGCGCCACCGAAGCGCGCCCCGCGACCGCGCTTCGACGCGGCGATGTAGTGCTGGTCGAGGCTGGCGAGATGATCCCCGGCGACGGCGAAGTGATCGACGGCGTGGCCTCGGTCGACGAAAGCGCCATCACCGGCGAATCGGCGCCGGTGATCCGCGAGTCTGGCGGCGACTTTTCGTCGGTGACCGGAGGTACGCGCGTGCTGTCCGACTGGATCGTGGTGCGCATCACGACCAATCCGGGCGAAAGCTTCATCGACCGCATGATCACGATGGTCGAGGGCGCCAAGCGGCAGAAGACGCCGAACGAGCTGGCCCTGACGATCCTGCTGGTCGGGCTGACCATCGTCCTGCTGCTGGCCACGGCCACGCTGCAGCCGTTCTCGCTCTACAGCGTGCTGGTGGCCAAGGCGGGCGGGCCGGTGACGATCACCGTGCTGGTGGCGCTGCTGGTGTGCCTGATCCCGACCACGATCGGCGGGCTGCTTTCCGCGATCGGCGTGGCCGGCATGAGCCGGATGATGGAAGCGAACGTGATCGCCACTTCGGGCCGCGCGGTGGAAGCCGCCGGCGACGTGGACGTACTGCTGCTCGACAAGACCGGCACCATCACCCATGGCAACCGCCAGGCCTCGCGCTTTATCCCGGCGCCCGGCGTATCGCCATTGCAGCTCGCGGAAGCGGCGTGGCTGTCGTCGCTGGCCGACGAAACGCCGGAAGGGCGCAGCATCATCACACTGGCACGCCAGCTGCCCGGGCTGGCCGCGCCGGCGATGGCAAGCCTGAAGCCGGAATTCGTGCCATTCAGCGCGCAGACGCGCATGAGCGGCGTGGACCTGCGCGACGGCGGCGGCGAACGCCACGTGCGCAAGGGCGCCGCCGATGCCGTGCGCCGGTACGTCACGGAACGCGCCGGCAAGTTCCCAGACGCGGTGTTGCAGGCGGTCGACGAGGTTGCGCGCGCCGGCAGCACGCCGCTGGTGGTTGCCGACGCCAACGGCGATTCGGTGCGCGTGCTGGGCGTGATCGAACTGAAGGACATCGTCAAGACCGGCATCCGCGAGCGCTTCGGCGAGCTGCGCAAAATGGGCATCAAGACCGTGATGATCACCGGCGACAACCGGCTGACCGCGGCTTCGATCGCGGCGGAAGCAGGCGTCGACGACTTCCTGGCCGAAGCCACGCCGGAGGCCAAGCTCAAGCTGATCCGCCAGTACCAGGCCGAAGGGCGGCTCGTCGCGATGACCGGCGACGGCACCAACGACGCTCCCGCACTCGCCCAGGCCGACGTGGCCGTGGCGATGAACAGCGGCACGCAGGCGGCCAAGGAAGCCGGCAACATGGTGGACCTGGACAGCAACCCGACCAAGCTGATCGAGATCGTCGAGATCGGCAAGCAGATGCTGATGACGCGCGGCTCGCTGACGACCTTCAGCGTGGCCAACGACATTGCCAAGTATTTCGCGATCATTCCCGCGGCGTTTGCCACCACGTATCCGCAGCTCAACCTGCTCAATGTGATGGGGCTGGCCACGCCGGCGTCGGCCATCATGTCGGCGGTGATCTTCAACGCGCTGATCATCGGCGTGCTGATTCCGCTGGCGCTCAAGGGCGTGGTCTACCGGCCGCTGGGCGCCGCGGTACTGCTGCGCCGCAACCTGCTGATCTACGGTGTTGGCGGCATCCTGGTGCCGTTTGCCGGCATCAAGCTGATCGACATGATCCTGGCCCTGTTCGGCTGGGTCTGATTTCCTCTCCAACGATTCGGAGCATTCATGAATACGCAAGTGCAATCCCGGCAGCCGTTGCCGGCTCCGGTGCAGGGCGGCCTGTTGCGGCCAATGCTGGTGGTGTTCGTCGGCCTGTCGCTGGTGACCGGCCTGCTGTATCCCGGCGTGATCACGGCAATCGCCAGGGCCGTGTTCCCGCATCAGGCCGGCGGCTCGCTGATCGGGAAGGATGGCAGCACGCTTGGCTCGGAACTGATCGGCCAGCCGTTCTCCGACCCGAAGTACTTCTGGGGCCGGCTGTCGGCCACGGCGCCGATGCCGTATAACGCAGCGGCTTCGGTCGGATCGAACCTCGGTCCTACCAACCCGGCGTTGACCGATGCCGCACGCGCGCGCCTCGACGCACTGCGCGCCGTGGATCCGGAAAACCAGGCGCCGGTGCCCGTGGACCTGGTCACGGCATCCGGCAGCGGGCTCGACCCGCACATCAGCCCTGCGGCCGCCGAATACCAGGTGGCGCGCGTCGCGCGCGCCAGGGGGATACCGACTGAACAGGTGAAGCAACTGGTTGCCGCCAACACGGACGCGCCGCTACTGCCGGTGCTGGGCGATCCAGGCGTCAATGTCCTGAAGCTGAACCTTGCATTGGATGCCATCGCACGGCAGTAGCACGGTGCCGGTGATGCGGGACGATGCCGCGCAGGTGCGCGGCGGCACTGGCTCGCCTGCGCGGAATCCTGGCACCTTTACTGGATCTGTACACGGGCACAGCGGCTTTTGATGCCGTTTTTACGCGTCAGCCCATATCGTGGCGAGGCTCCCGGCAACGGGGGATTCCATCAACTCTCGTCACATCAACAATGACTGACCTGCGCCATACCGCGGCCGCACTGCTCGCCTGTTCCGCAACTTCCGTTCTCGCCTTCGCTGCCATGCCCGCCATGGCGCAATCCCAGCCTGACACCGAGGCATCCCCGCATACCTTCACGGCCAACGTCACGGTGGCTACCGACTACCGCTACCGAGGGCTGATGCAGACGAACCGCCGGCCGGCGATCCAGGGCGGGTTCGACTACAGCCATGCGAGCGGCTTCTACCTCGGCAACTGGAACTCGAGCATCAGCTGGCTGGGCGACAGCAATGCCGAGGTGTCGGCCCCGATCGAGATGGATTTCTACGGGGGCTACAAGAATACGTTCGCTGGCGACTGGACCTACGATGTCGGCGTGCTGCAGTACTACTACCCGGGCGACTATCCGGCCGGCTACACGCGCCCATACACCACCGAGGTGTACGCGGCCCTGGGCTACGGTCCCGTGACGCTCAAGTACTCGTACGCGCCGACCAATCTATTTGGCTTCGCCGACAGCAAGCACAGCTGGTATGCAGACCTGACCGCCAACGTGCCGCTTGATGTCTGGGACCTCACGCTGAACGCCCACGTGGGTTACCAGAAGGTGCAGGTCGCCAATGCCTCGTACGTGGACTGGAAGCTCGGCCTGACCAAGGACTTGGGCAACGGACTCGCGCTGGCTGTGGCCTACATCGACACCAATGCCGACAAGGCGGTGTACACCAATGCCAAGGGCCGCTACATGGGCCGTGGCACCGCATGGGCTTCCCTGACCAAGACGTTCTGAGCGCGCCTTGCCGGCGCCGCCGGTTCTTGATATCGATTTAATGCGTCGGCCTGATCTACCGCCTGCCGTTGCGCCCGGCAAGTTCCGCGCTGGTTCAGAGGCTGGAGGAAGCCATGGCTGTCCTCCCTCCGCTTTCCATGGCACGGGACAAGCACCTGACGGCCTGAAGGCTTGCCACCCGTTGCCCCCGGGACTGTTGAGACACGCCGTTCCCGCCGCTCCCACCTCAAATTCCCTCCGTCCGGGAAAACCCCCATTTGGCCGCTGTCTTGAAATGGCCATACCCCGTCCCTATAATTAGCACTCGTCGGGGGTGAGTGCTAACAGCATTCTGTGCCCCTTGCGACACCTGAAAATATCAGACGGCCGTCGCCTCGGTAGCCGGCCGATTGTGATTAAACACTCACTTTTGTATCTAGGAGTCCGTATGAACCTGCGTCCTCTGCACGACCGCGTGATCGTGAAGCGTCTGGACAACGAAACCAAGACCGCGTCCGGTATCGTGATTCCCGACAACGCTGCCGAGAAGCCCGATCAAGGCGAAGTGCTGGCAGTCGGTCCCGGCAAGAAGGATGACAAGGGCAACAACATCGCCCTCGACGTCAAGGTTGGCGACCGCGTGCTGTTCGGCAAGTATGCCGGGCAGGGCGTGAAGGTGGAAGGCCAGGAACTGCTGGTCATGCGCGAAGAAGACATCATGGCCGTGGTGAACAAGTAATCACCAACTGACCGCCACCCGTACAGATTTCAGGAGATTTCAAGAATGGCAGCTAAAGACGTAGTGTTCGGCGACGCCGCACGTGCCAAGATGGTCGAAGGCGTGAACATCCTCGCCAACGCCGTTAAAGTGACCCTGGGCCCGAAGGGCCGCAATGTGGTGCTGGAGCGCAGCTTCGGCGGCCCGACCGTGACCAAGGACGGCGTGTCCGTGGCCAAGGAAATCGAGCTGAAGGACAAGCTGCAGAACATGGGCGCCCAGATGGTCAAGGAAGTGGCTTCCAAGACCAGCGACAACGCCGGTGACGGTACCACCACTGCTACCGTGCTGGCCCAGTCGATCGTGCGCGAAGGCATGAAGTTCGTTGCCGCCGGCATGAACCCGATGGACCTGAAGCGCGGCATCGACAAGGCTGTTGCCGCCGCCGTGGAAGAGCTGAAGAAGGTCAGCAAGCCCACCACCACCAGCAAGGAAATCGCCCAGGTTGGCGCCATCTCGGCCAACAGCGACACCTCGATCGGTGAGCGCATCGCCGAAGCCATGGACAAGGTCGGCAAGGAAGGCGTGATCACGGTTGAAGACGGCAAGTCGCTGGCCGACGAGCTGGAAGTCGTGGAAGGCATGCAGTTCGACCGCGGCTACCTGTCGCCGTACTTCATCAACAACCCGGAAAAGCAAGTTGTCCAGCTGGACAGCCCGTTCGTGCTGCTGTTCGACAAGAAGGTTTCGAACATCCGCGACCTGCTGCCGGTGCTGGAGCAAGTGGCCAAGGCCGGCCGCCCGCTGCTGATCATCGCTGAAGACGTCGAGGGCGAAGCCCTGGCGACCCTGGTGGTCAACAACATCCGTGGCATCCTGAAGACCGCCGCCGTCAAGGCCCCGGGCTTCGGCGACCGCCGCAAGGCCATGCTGGAAGACATCGCCATCCTGACCGGCGGCACCGTCATCGCCGAAGAAATCGGCCTGACGCTGGAAAAGGCTACCCTGAACGACCTGGGCCAAGCCAAGCGCATCGAGATCGGCAAGGAAAACACCATCATCATCGATGGCGCCGGCGACGCCGCTGCGATCGAAGGCCGCGTGAAGCAAATCCGCGCCCAGATCGAAGAAGCGACCTCGGACTACGACCGTGAAAAGCTGCAAGAGCGCGTGGCCAAGCTGGCCGGCGGTGTTGCCGTGATCAAGGTTGGCGCTGCCACCGAAGTCGAAATGAAGGAAAAGAAGGCCCGCGTGGAAGACGCCCTGCACGCCACCCGCGCTGCGGTGGAAGAAGGCATCGTCCCCGGCGGCGGTGTGGCCCTGCTGCGTGCCCGCGCTGCGATCTCGGCACTGACCGGCGACAATGCCGACCAGAACGCCGGTATCAAGATCGTGCTGCGCGCCATGGAAGAGCCGCTGCGCCAGATCGTGCTGAACGCTGGTGAAGAAGCTTCGGTCGTCGTTGCCAAGGTCATCGAAGGCAAGGGCAACTACGGCTACAACGCTGCTTCGGGCGAGTACGGCGACCTGGTCGAAATGGGCGTGCTGGACCCGACCAAGGTCACCCGCACCGCGCTGCAGAACGCCGCTTCGGTGGCTTCGCTGATGCTGACCACCGACTGCGCCGTGGCCGAAACGCCGAAGGAAGAGTCGGCTCCGGCAATGCCGGGCGGCATGGGCGGCATGGGCGGCATGGAAGGCATGATGTAATTTGTGCCGACTGACTGCTGGCGGGGTGTCATAACCCGGGCTGGCAGGCTGTCACAGCAAAAAACCCCCGCGGGTGTGAGCCCGCGGGGGTTTTTGTTTGGGGTCCTTGCCTGCTTGATGACTGGCGGGGGGGGCGGTCAGACTTCTACCACGCAGCACCAGTCGAAGCCCTTGTTTTCCAGCTCGCCAGTGCGCCGGCTGACATAACCCCGCGGATTGCACACCACGCGCGAATCGTCGATGCAGTAGTCGAAACTGGTGTGGGTATGCCCATGGATCCACAGGTCCGCCTGCGCCACCAGGTCGGGCCGGCGTGACAGGAACCCGCCGGATACCAGGTCATGCGAGTAACGCGGGTCAAGACTGCCCAGGTCAGGGCCGTGATGGGTGACGACCACGGTCTTGCCCTCGAACGGCTGCGCGAGCTGCGCGGCCAGCCAGGCCGAAGCGGCCTCGTGGCGCGCCAGCGCGTCTTCCGGCGTGAAATGGCGGGCCTTGCCGTCGTCGCCATCGAGTTCTATCAGCCTGTGGTCCAGCATCACGCCTGCGCAGGCCTGCATCGAATCCTCGCGCCGGTCCAGGCCGAACAGCGTGTAGTCCGTCCACCAGGTCGTGCCCAGGATCCGCACGCGGCCGTTGGCGCCGTCGAACTCGGCAACGGCGCCGTTGAGCACGTGCATGCCGGGATGCTCCGCCGCGGCTTCGGCCATCTGCCGGTCGACCGCATCGAAGTTGCCCTCGTAATACTCGTGGTTACCGGGCACATAGATCACGGGCTCCGCAAACGTGTGCGCGGCCCAGTCGATGCCGTCGCGGCCGTTGGCGATATCGCCGGCCAGCACCACGATGTCGGCATCGCAGCCGGGCACTTGCTGCGGCATGTTGTGCTCGAGATGCAGGTCGCTCAGGATGCGCAGTTTCATGGGGACTCCGGGGCGATTGATTCTGGCTGCCTTCGCCGCGCCCGCGGCGAAGGCAGTGAGTGGCATTCTTAAGAACCCTGGCGCCGAGGTCAAGTCCCCGGCCCGCACGCCCGCCACCAAGCAAAAAAGCCCGGAACCAGGTCCGGGCAAGGGACTGTCTGGCCGGCGTTGCACCGGGAGACAGCCGGGGGAACCGTTCAGGGTTACCCGTGAGTCCTATCCTCACTGTCCTGCCATGGTCGGCAACAGGACGCGATAGATCTGGATAAACGCGGGTCCCAGCAGCACCAGCAGCAGCGAGGGGAAGATGGTGAATATCAGGGGGAACAGCAGCTTGAGCGCGATTTTGGCGGCCTGTTCCTCGGCCAGCATACGGCGCTTGGTGCGCAGCATGTCTGACAGCACGCGCAGCGACTCACCCAGGCTGGTGCCGAAGCGGTCGGCTTGGATCAGCATCGAGGCGAACTTGTCAACGTCCTCGACGCCGGTGCGCAGCGACAGGTTGGACAGCGCCTTCTCCTTGGAGAAGCCGGAGCGCAGTTCGAGCAGCATCAGCTGCAGTTCATCGGCCATTACCGGGCAGCGCAGCGCGAGTTCGTCGGCGACACGCATCAGCGCGGCGTCCAGGCCGAGGCCGGCTTCCACGCACACTGTGAGCAGGTCGATGACGTCGGGGAATTCCTCGAATACCGTGCGCTGGCGTTCGGCAACCTTGCGGGCCAGCACGACGTTGGGGAGGTAGTAGCCAATCGCGCCCAGCAGCGCCAGCAGGGCGAACATCGTGTACTGGTCGTCGAACGCCCGATTGCCATTCAGCGCAAGAAGCCCGGTCATGGGCAGCACAACCGCCAACACGGTCTTGGCGCCAAAGTACAGCGGTGCCGCGCTAGCGCTGCGCCAGCCAGCATTGGTGAAGCGCACGCGCAGCTGTGAATTTTCCCATCCCTCTTTGGGCAGGGACAGCCGCGACACCGGTTGTGCCAGACGCACCAGTTTCTCGATCCAGGCCTGCCGCGCGTCAGGCGCGGAGGGCATGCCTGCCTGGCCGGCGAGCTGCTCGACGCGTCCGTGCATGCGGTTTGGTGAGAACGCGTACATCACGGCAAGCACTGTGCCGAATGCCGCCACGAACACCAGCGCGAGCACGACCAACTGCTCGGCAGGAATACCGTCGATGATGCCTTGCATGATTGACTCCCCTCAGGACCGTTGTGCCGCCGTGGCTTGTTGTTGTCTCATACACGGATGCGGATGATCTTGCGCATCCATAGCACGCCGAACACCATCGATACCAGCGCGCCGCCGATCATGCGCCAGCCGATCGGGTCTTCCCACAGCACCTTCATGAAGTCCGGGTTGACCACCATGATCATGCCGGCGGTCGCGAACGGCAGCAGGCCCAGAATCCATGCGGACAGGCGTCCTTCGGCCGAAAGCACGCGGATCTTGTCAAACAGCTTCAGGCGTTCGCGCACCATGTTGGCGATGGTGTCGAGGATCTCGGCAAGGTTGCCGCCGCTTTCGCGCTGGATCAGCACGGCGATCACAAAGTAGCGCAGGTCGCCCACCGGCACCCGGATTGCCAGGTTGGTCATGGCTTCGTCCAGCGCCACGCCATAGTTGATCTCTTCGAACGTGGTGCGGAACTCAGGGCCGATCGGCGCCTTGATCTCCTGGCCGACCATGCCCAGCGCACCGCTGAACGAGTGCCCGGCGCGCAGGGAGCGGCTGATCATGTCGACGGCGTCCGGCAGTTGCTTTTCCATCTGCTTGATCCGCTTGATCCGCAGGCGCATCACGTGCAGCACCGGCAGCAGCCCAGCCACGGCGGCAATGGCCAGCACCACCGGCGCGGGCACAGGCACCAGCGGGATCAGCGCCACGGTGCACAGCACCACAAGCGCGCAGTAGCCCAGCAGTTGCGATACCGACCAGGAACTGCCGGACTGCGCCAGCCAGCGGTCCAGCGTGCCGATGCGCGGCATCCGCATCAGCCATTGCTGCATCCGCGGTGAATCGCTGAGCAGGCGCTTCTTCAGGATCGACAGGCGTTCGGCATTGACGTGGCCGCCCGCGGACAGCGCACGCAGCCGCGCCTCGATACGCTTGGCAGCGGGGCCGTGATAATTGCTCCACCACAGATAGATGCCTTCGATGCAGAGCACCACCGCCGCGAACAGCAGGATGCCGAAGGCATAGAAGATCGTGCTCATATGCGTCTCCCCCGAGTGAATGTGCCGCGTGCCTTGCGCGGATCACACTTCATAGCGATGCGCCGGATCGTAGGTTTCATCGGGCAGGCCCACGCCGAACACGCGCAGCCGCTCGGCGAACTTGGGGTACACCCCGGTGGCGCGGAAATGGCCGCGCACGGTGCCGTCCTTGTCCACGCCGGAGCGCTGGAAAGTGAAGATCTCCTGCATGTTGATGATTTCACCTTCCATGCCGGTGATCTCCGAAATGCTGATGATCTTGCGTCGCCCGTCGGTCATGCGTGCGGCCTGGACGATCACCGTGATGGCTGAAGAGATCTGCTGGCGTATCGCCTTGGCCGGCATGGTCAGGCCCGCCATGCTGACCATGTTCTCGAGGCGCGTCAGCGCGTCGCGCGGGGTATTGGCGTGGATGGTCGTCAACGACCCTTCGTGACCAGTGTTCATCGCGTTGAGCATGTCCAGGGCCTCGCCGCCGCGCACTTCGCCCAGGATGATCCGGTCCGGGCGCATGCGCAGCGCGTTGCGCACCAGCGAGCGCTGCGTGATCTCGCCCTTGCCTTCGATGTTCGGCGGGCGGGTCTCGAGGCGCAGCACATGTGGCTGGCGCAACTGCAGTTCCGCCGCGTCCTCGATGGTGACCACGCGCTCGTCCTCGGGGATGAAGCCGGACAGGATGTTCAGCAGCGTGGTCTTGCCGCTGCCGGTGCCGCCGGAGACCAGCACGTTGACCTTGGCATGCGCCAGCGCCTGCAGCATCTGGGCCATCGGCGGGGTCAGGCTCCTCAGGTTCACGAGGTCGGAAACCTGCAGCGGATTGACCGCGAAGCGGCGGATCGACAGCAGCGGTCCGTCGATCGCCGATGGCGGGATGATGGCGTTGACGCGCGAACCGTCGGGCAGGCGCGCATCGACCATCGGGCTGGTCTCGTCGATGCGTCGCCCCACGCGCGACACGATCTTCTCGATGACCTTCATCAGGTGGGCGTCGTCGTAGAAGCCGATATCGGTGAGTTCCAGCTTCCCGCGCCGCTCGACATAGGTCTGCTTTGCCGTGTTGACCAGGATGTCGGACACGGTCGGATCCTGCAGCAGCGGCTCGAGCGGGCCGAAGCCGAACATCTCGTCGTAGATGTCCGACGTCATCTGGCGGCGTTCCATGTCATTGATCAGGATCCGCTCTTCGTCGATGATGGCGTCGATCAGCACGCCGATCTCCGTCTTCACCTGCTCCAGTGGGTAGCGCGCCAGCCGCTCGAGCTCGACCCGGTCCAGTACCGCGTCGTGAACGGTCTTCTTGAAAGTCCGGTAGGCCTGCGTGGTGCCATGGCTGCGGGCGGGCGCAGCATGTCCGTTCATTTGCAGCGGCGGGTTCTCCGGCAGGGAAAGCTGTTCGCGGATCGACATGATGGACTCCGGTTCGTGATGCGTTTCAGGCGGCGGTCGACTTCGGGCGCAGGAAGAGCCTGGCCAGCGACGGCCTGGCCGGCTGCGTCTGCCGCTCGGTCCCCGCGCCCGCGGCAAGCGTGGCGCCTAGAGACAGCAGCGACCTGGCGATGGCGCTGCGCTTCTGTTCCTTGAGCACGGGAACGCCGTGGCCGATCGATTCATCCACCGCGGCAGGATCATCGGGCAATGCGTGGAAGACCTTCATGCCGAAGACTTCCTCCAGCTTGGCACGCGGCAACTCGTCGCGGCGGCCCTGGCGGTTCACCAGGATCCGGATCTTGTCCTCGGTGTAGTGCAGCGCGCGCAGGATATCCAGCAGGCGCTTGCCGGTGCGGACATAGGGGATGCTGGGCTGCACGGTCACGCAGATGCTGTGGCTGCGGTCGAAGGCCGCAAGCGACAGCGGGGTGATCGACTGTCCAATGTCGATCAGGATGAAATCGTAGCGCGAGCTGACCACAGACAGGATGTGGTCGATCCTGTCCTTGCGGACCTCATTGGCCTTGATCGGATCAATCGCACCGGCCAGGATGTCGAACCCCTCATCGACGTGGGTCATGCAGGCATCGAGGAAGGTATCGTCCATGCGTTCCAGCTGCGAGCACACGTCCGGCAAGGTCGCTGGCGGGGTCTTGTCGCTGACCAGGAATGCGGTGTCGCTGAACTGGGTGTTCAGGTCGATCAGCAGCACCCGCTTGCGCTCGCCGGCGCTCAGTGCGTAGGCCAGGTTGCCGGCGATGAAGCTGGTGCCGGCGCCGCCCTTGCATGAAACCAGCGAGATCACGCGCGCTTCGTTGCGCTCCCTAGGCACGTGGTTTGCCTCCAGCCGCCCGAGCGCTTCGCTCAGCTGGCCCTTGTCGAGCGGCCACGGCAGGATGTCGCGCACCCCGGCGCGCAGTGCCCGGATCAGGACATCCGGCTGCTGCGCCGACGTCACCAGGATGCAGGGCAGGTCGGGATGCTGCTGGCGCAAGGCTTCGATGCCCAGCATCTGCGTGCCGCCGCGGAAGTCCTGGTCCAGGATGAGCGCATCCGCGCTGCGCAGGTGGCTGCCATGCGTGCATAGTGCCGCGGGAGCATCCTGCAGCCGCATGATCTGGAAGGTTCCACAGGCGTCCGCCATACGCGAAAGCTCGCCCAACCTTTCAGCATCCTCGGAAACGATCAGAATTCTGAGCATGGTGTGCTCCTGGTTTGTGCGTGCTAATTGCAGATCTTGCCGCCGGTTGAGGAGTTCAGGCTTTCCCGCGGCAGCGTAGTCGTAAAGGAAGGCATGGCCAGCGTGAGTGGCACGACCGGGATAAAGGTCTTGACCGAGACGTTGGTCACGCTGACGGTAACCGAGCGACACGTGTTGCGCGCGACATCGGCATCCGCGTCGCAACCGCTGGGCTCGTAGGCAACTTGGATGTTGGCGGCCTGCAGCTTGGGCATCAGATTGGTCATCCTGGCTTTGATCGTCGTATCCTTGACATCGCACACCGCCGCGATGCGTGCGCCCAGGCGGGTGACCTCGCCAGCCGTATTCCAGTAGAACAACACGCGCGAGAATTCGGCAATGCCGATCAGCAGCATGAAGAAGATGCTGGCCACCAGCGCGAATTCGATCGCGGTGGCACCGGCCTGCTGCCGACGCGTGCGAGTGGCGCGAAGCGGAGTCATAGCACTTGCCTCATCACTGTTGCGATATCGGAGAACGCCAGGGTTCCTACCTTGATGTAGGTCTGGATCGGCGAGTATGAATATCCCGATATTTTCACTTCAACCAGGTTGATGGTGCCGGCCTGCGGGCCCGAGCTGTCGCCTCCCTCATAGATGGGAACGTTGGCGAACTGCTTGGCGCCACAGCCGCTCGAGTCGACGCGGTCACAGACGACGACCATCGAGGTGCTGAGGCCTTTCACCAATACGTCGCCTTCGCAGACCGTCTTGCCATAGACCGCCATGCATTTTGCCTGCGCCAGCGGATAGTTAGGCTCGCTGGGCGCATACTGCGACAGGAAGCGTGCGGCGTCGCGCGTGGCCTTGGTCAGGGCGTTGTATTGGTAGATGGCGCGGCCGTATTCCGCCACCCCGCTCACCAGCAGAAGCAACGGCACCAGGACCAGTGCGAATTCCACAGCCACCACCCCGCGCCCATTGCGCCGATTGTGCTGGCTGCGCCTGCGCTGTCTGCATCGCTCCATGATTCGCTCCTATTGCACCAGCACCGGCACGCGGGGGCCCGAACCCGTATCGGACCCAGGCACGCCCTGGGTCGCGCAGGGACTGGTGGCATCCTTCGAATTGCCAAGATATTCGAGGTAAACCACTTCCTTTGCGCTGGGCTCCTGCATCGGCTGCACCATCAGCATGCAGTTCCAGGAGACCACCTTTGCCAGCTTGGTAGAGGCGAATTCGGTGCAATCCACCATCGGCACGTGTACCAGCCTGCGGTCGGCGCCGGCCTTGTGCACCTCCTGTGTCGATGCCGTGCCCTTGGTGGTCAAGCCGCTGGACGCATCCGTCTGGTATGGCGCGTTTGCGCCGCGCTTCTGAATAAAGTCAGCGTAGGCGTTACCGCCGTTCGGCGGATTCCATGTCGTGACGCTGTAGGAAAAGCCGGTAAAGTCCGGCGTCCCGTCAGCCGGTCCCTTGTAGGAGCCGGTATAGATGCCGAAGCGGGTATTCCACGCTGCAATCAGCGCCGCGATTTCGCCTGGTTCGCCAACTTTGGATCCCACTGCCGGCAGGTCGCACTGCCCGCTTCCGGCAATCAGGTTCGCCAGCTCGGAAGCACCACCCCCCGGAGGCGACAGGTCAGCCCAACCAAAGCTGCCAGGGCCGTATGGATCCTTCGGATCGACCTTGGACGCGATCCAGTCCCCCTTGTTGTACGCGGTCTTAGGTGGATTTGCCGTCGGTGGCGTGCAGACATAGACCGGGATCGCGCAGGCTGTCTGCGCACTGGTGGTGGTGGCCACGCCCATTGCGCTTACGGTACTGGGCTGGATGTCGATGCCGGGCAGCAGGTTAAGGAGATGGATGAACCAGTGGGCAATATCCGTGCGCTCGGCGGTGCATTTGACGTACTTCACCTTGTCCAGCGCGTACGGTACGTCGTTCTTGGTGTAGTAGGTACCGTCAGGCGTGTCGCTGTACGAGACGTTCAGGTCCTTGACCATTTTCACTGCCTCGTTCTGGAACATGGCAGCGTTGCTCGTGCCGGTGGCCAGGCCGGCTGCCTCCGACACGAGCAGCGGCGTGGCTCCCGTGACGTCGCGCGCGGCGGCCAGCGCACAGGCATCGACGCTGTTCTGCAGCTCGCTCTTGGTCACATAGAGTTTGCCCAGGTCGAGCGCCAGCCCGACGAAGCCGATCAGAACAGCCAGCGACAGGCCGACGATGATGGCGATCGCGCCACGCTGCCGCTTGCGCCAGGTGGTCCGCCGGCCTCGGTAGGTGGTAGGGCGTGACATATCGGCTCTCCGTGGTTTGCGCGGATCAACGCGACCCGCCACCTGACATGCCCACGCCACCGTAGCCGCCGGCGCCGAAGTCGATTGTCATGGAGGGCGAGCTGCCTTGCTTGCCGTTGGCCAGCGAACGGTCGAAGTTCCTCATGGCCGCCACCGCGGTCTTGCCGTCGGCGCCCGTGACGGTGGGTAGTCCCGCGGGCGCATCGGGGTTGATGATTTGCATCTGCGTGACCGTGGCGAGCGCCACGCCGCGCTGGCCGTCCCACACCGGCGTGGAGGTCATGCAGGCCGACAGCGTGAGGCAGGCCAGGCTGCCGAGCACCAGCGTGGTGGCGCCGCGCGAAAGGTTGAGTTGTTGTTTGCTCATGATCGTTCTCCTGTGTGCGCAGCGGTTCAGTTACCGCCCGCGGCGGTGCGCGTGGCGGTGCCGGCGGCTCGTGCCTGCGCCAGGCGCGCGGCGGTGGCTTCGATGCGGGCGATGCGCGCGGCGGTGTCCTCGGCAGGTGGTGCGGCGGCGAGATTGCGGACAGCTGGTTGGGCCGGTTCCGGCACGCCCGAGGTCCGAGGCATCGCGGTCGCGGCTGCCTGCGCTCCTGATGAGCCGGCAGTTGCCGGCGGGTCCAGTGGGCGGCCCGTCGGCACCATCGAGACCGACGTGGGCGCGCCCTCGCTGCGTGGCGCCGTCGGCGGCGTGGCAGGTGCTGCGGCTGGCGCGGCAGGCTGCGAGGGGGCCGGCGCCGGCTGCGGCGCGGGCTTGCCACTGCCTTCCATATTGCCCATGAAGTACAACGACAGCGGGTTAGGCGTGGAGAAGCTGTCGGTCGGCAGCGGGTAGTTGTTGGTCTGCATCGGCTTGACCAGGCGCGGCGTGATGACGAACACCAGTTCGGTCAGGTCCTGCTGGTACTGCGTGCTGCGGAACAGCGTGCCCAGCACCGGCACCTCGCCCGCACCCGGCAGCGCCTTGAGCGAGCCGCGCGCGCTGTCGGTCAGCAGCCCGCCGATGGCAAAGCTCTCGCCATCGCGCATCTGAACAGTGGTGGAAGCGCGGCGGGTGGTAATGACCGGCAGGATGGTCTGGCCGGCCAGCGTGCCGCCGCGAATGGTGGCACCCGTGGGCGACAGTTCGGACACTTCCGGCGAGACCTTCAGGTGGATGCGGCCGTTCGCCAGCACGGTCGGCGTGAACTTCAGCCCTACGCCGAATTCTTCTTCCTGCAGCGTGACGGTGCCGGCCCCGTTCAGCACGTTGGCCTGCGCCACCGGGATGTAGATCTTGCCACCGGCGAGGAAGCTCGCTTCCTGGCCGCTGATGGTGACCAGGTTGGGCTCGGCCAGGATCTTGACCAGGCTGTCGTTCTTCTGCGCGTCGACGGCGAATTCGAACGGCAGGTTGTTGGCCTTGCTGCCGAAGATTGCGCCCGAAGCGCCGGTCAGCAGCGACGTCACGACACCACCCGTCCAGGAGCCAAAGCCGCCCTGCAGGTTGACCGCGGAACCTAGCTGGTTCAGCAGCGTCTTCGACACTTCGGCGACCTTGACTTCCAGCATCACCTGCTGCGGGCTGTCGACGGACAGCATGTTAAGCACGCCGCCCTTCTTGTCCCCGTTCTTGCCGTCGGTGCCTTGGGCCGCGTTGGCATACGCCTGGGCGATGTCCATGGCCTGCTGGGCGGACTGCGCATTGGTGACGCTGCCGGTCAGCACGAGGTTATCGGCAGCGGTCATCACGCGGATGCCAGGCTCGCCGGGCAAGAGCTGGCCGAGCGACGTCTGCAGGCCGCCGGCATCGGCATTGACCACGACGTTGATGATGGTGCAGGCGCCGCTGCGGCCTTGCACGATCATGTTGGTGGTGCCTACGCTGCGGCCCAGTACGTAGAGCGTCTGGGGCGAGACCATGGTCGCCTGCACGACATTGGGATTGCCCAGCGTGCGGTTGCGCACGGGCTCTTGCAGCGAGATCAGCTGCGACTTGCCGACCGGCACCATCACGCTGGATTCGCTGCGGATCGCGCCGACGCAGTTGGGGCCGCGCGCGTCGGCAGCCGGTGCGGGCGCAGGCGCCGAGCCCTGCGCCACCGTGGTCGGGGCGCCTGGCGTCATGCTGATGGTCATCTGCATCGGTGCCGCGGGTGCCTTGGCCGCGGCTGGTGCAGTGGCCTTGGTCACGATGCCCGCCTCCATGGCGGCTTGCGCCGCGGCGGCCAGCGGAGTGAAGAGGATGGCGGCAAACACCAGGATGCGGGTGCCGCCTGCGGCGTCGGATCTTTTCTGGTTCATTTTGAATCTCCCCCCGGAGAAGCTGTGATGCAGATCAGGATTCGTGAACGTCGTACGAGGCGTGGTCAGAAGCACTCGACGCCGCCCTGCATGCCTGCCAGCACACCGATGCAGTTGCCACGTGCGGGCTGCGCTGCCACCGTGCGGGTCTTCACCACGGTGCGCGTGGCCGTCTGGGTCACGACCTTGGCGGGCGGCGCTTCGGGCGTCTTGCCCAGCAGCGTGCCCTTGGTGGCGCCGCCGGTGTTGATGTCAGCGACATCCATCTGGTTGCGCAGCACCAGCGACAGCGTGCCGACGCTGCGGGCCACGTCGAGCTTCTCGGCTTGCTCGGGCGTCACTTCGAGCGTGACGGCATTCACCACCTTGGGCTGGGTGTCGTCACGGCTGACCTGTTGCGCTACCGCCAGCACCAGGATCTTCTCCAGCACGATCTTGGAGATGTTGCTGTTCTGCGCGTTGCGCGCTTCTTCATTGGTGTTGACGATCACGTCGACGTAGTTGCCTGGCAGCGCAAAGCCGGCAACACCCACCACGTCATTGACGCGAACCGTGATCGCGCGCTTGCCGTCGTTGATGACTGCGGACAGTCCGCCCTTGGTGCCGATCGGCGCCAGCTTGGCATCGAGAACCGGCTCGCCGCGCTGGAGGCTGGTGCGGACCACGCGGCCCTCCAGCGCCTTCGTGTCCTGGAACGCACCAGGCGGAACGCTGCCCGCCGGCCAGCTGACCAGGCGCAGCTGGCTGCCGTTGAGCGGTTGCCCGAGGTTCAGGTCGTTAGCGGCTACCACCACCTGCCTGACCGAGCTTGATGACTGCTGCACCAGCCATCGCGACGCCGACACCACTGCCGCCACGCCGGCGACCAGGGCAATCAGCAGCATCAGGATTGCGCGCATGTTTTTCATGATGACTCTCCCCAATATCCCCAATGGTTTCCGCGTTGGCTGCTACCGATCAGCTCGCGGCGCGGTGGTTGTCTGACCAGCGGCGGGCGCTGCCGGCCTGTGGCATGCCTTCGGGCGAGGTGCGCAGCCCGTAGTAGCCTTGCCAGGCCGCCACCAGGCCTTCCTCTGTGACTTGCGGCGCGGCGCCGTGGTAGTGCACGCCGGAGGCCACCAGGCGCAGCAGGTCTCGCGGGATGCAGGCGAACAGCGGCGTATCGCTGGCGTAGTGCAGGCTGTCGATAAGGAAGTCGAACACGGCTTCACTGCTGGCCAGTCCGTATTCGGCGGCAGTGCGCTGGTACACCTCGCGATAGTCGTCCACGGACAGCGCACCGACATAGAGCTTGCTGCCGAGCCGGCGCAGGAAGGCATCGTCGCCGAGCGCGGACGGTTCAAGGTTGCTCGAGAACACCGGCCAGACGTCGAATGGCACCGAGAAGCGCACGCCCGTCTGCAGCGTGAACATGTCAACGTTGCGGTCCAGCGGCACGATCCAACGGTTCAGCAGGTCGGTGACGCCAACCAGCTGGCGGCCCAGGTCGTCGATGATGTAGATGCCGTTGTTCGCCTTCATGTGCGGCGGCGCCTGGTAGAAGCCGGCGACGGGGTCGTGGCGCAGGTCCATCATGGACAGCGTCAGTTCGCCGCCGGACAGCACCACCGGGCGGTGGCAGAGGACCCAGCGGCGGTCCAGCGAACGGCGTGCCAGCGAGCCTTCGCTGTCATCGCAGGGCACATGGACCAGCGGGTCGAATACCTGGATGATCTCGCCGGCCACGGTGATGGCATGCGGCACCGGCACCGCGCCCGGCAGCAGCATCCCGAGGCGCTGCGCCAGGTAGGTCTTGCCGCTGCCGGCGGGCCCGTAGATCATCAGGGCTCGGCAGGTATTCAGCGACATACCGATGGCATCCAGCAGGTGGACCGGGATCACCAGATCATGGAAGGCTGCGGTGACGTCGGCCTTGGTCACCGATGCCTGGCCGACCGAGTGGCGCTTCACCGCCTGGACATAAGCGTCCAGCGTGACCGGCGCAGCGCCGATGTAGCTGCAGCGCGCCGAGGCTTCGGCCGCGCGCGCATAGCCGGCATCCGTCAGTCGGAAACGAACGTCCAGGTCGCTGGCGCCGCGGTGGGCAACCTCCAGCAGGCGCTCACGCACGGCAACAGCGGCGACCTCGTTGACCACGGTGCCCGGCAGCTTCAGCGTATCGGTCAGCACCGCCAGCGTGACGGTGCGGTGCATGTAAGCGGCCTTCATCAGCAGGCTCAGCAGCAGTGCCACTTCCAGGCCGGTGTCCGCGATGGTGCGCGGCAGGACGTGCCAGGGGGACAGAGGTACCGCACCGTGTTCGGGCTGGGTATTCCTGACTGTCGCGACGGGTTCGAGGTGCCGCGAGGCGTGACCCGTGTCGTGGTGCTCGTTCATTGCCATCCCCCGTTTGCTGATTTGCGTGTTTTGGTGCTTCATGGCGCGCGTCGCTTCCCGCTGCGCTGTCGTGCTGGTTCTCAGGTACCGGCAAAGAGCATCGCAAGCGTGCCGGCGGCGATGGCGACGCCGTAAGGTATGGAGCCAGCGGATGATTCGGCTTCAGGCTGCACCGGCCTCGCACGGCGTTGGATCGCCATGCTGAGCATGTAGCTCACCCTTGAGAAGGTCACCAGCGTCTGCCTGGTGATGAGAAGCTGCACCAGCGCCCACACGCCACCTATCACGCAGGTCGCTAGGGCGACATTCACAATCATGGTCGCGCCAAGCCAGGCGCCCACGGCTGCCAGCAGCTTGACGTCACCGGCGGCCATGCCGCGCAGCAGGTAGAAGGGCAGAAACAGGGCCAGGCCCACCAGCCAGCCATACAGCCATGTCAGCGAGCCGGCGGTGATGCCATGAATGGTCATCTGCACTGGCAGTGCGGCGATCCAGGCGCCGAAGGTCAGCCAGTTCGGAATGCGGCGCCGATCCAGGTCGATGGCCGCCGCGGTCAGCACGATGCCGATCGTGGCAGGGCCTACGAAGGAGGCGAGAGTGGTGGCGGCTTGCATGGCGTGTTGGCTTGAGGGTTGGAGCGAGCGGGTCAGGGATTGCCGGGCGGAGGTCTCAGGGCATGCTGGTGGCGATCAGCTCGTACATCTCTTTCACTGCGCCGCTGATCTTGAACACGGAGCCGATGATGGCCACCGCGATCAACATGCCGAGTAGCGCGTATTCGATAGAGGAGACGCCTTTGTCGTCTTGCAGCAGATCCTTTGATATGGCGAGGAACTTCGACATTGGCGTCTCCGGTGTCACAGTGATGGCTTGATGCGCAGGCGCAACGCATGGCCAGCGACTAGACGCGGCCCACACGTGCGCCCTGCGGATCTATCAAGGGGCAGGAGTGTTTGCAGCCTTGAGCTCCGTGCCGATCGCGTCAAACGTCTTGTCCAACTCAACGCCGACGAGCCTGACGGCAGCGATGATGACAACCGCAATCAGGGCGGCAATCAAGCCATATTCAATGGCGGTCACGCCTTCTTCATCACGGATGAATTGCTTGAACATAGTGGTCAGGTTTTGCATGATTAACTCCTTTGGTTTGGAACAAGCACTACAGGACTGCGTAACTTCGGAAAGGTAAGCACTGGCACCGGGTCTCAATGCCGGGAAGCGCGGCAGCACGGCGGAGCGCAGATAGCACATGCATGGAAGGGCCAGCGGCCCGGACCGTCGCACATGCCCTGCGGGCAGCGCGCCTCCAGCCGGCGTTCGGCCGAAGCGTGCATGCAGCGCGCTACGTGGTGCGCATGGCCTGCGCGTGTCATGCAACGGAACGGCACGCTGCCGCCCATGCGGGCGGATGCGGCGTTGCAAGCGTTCCAGTGCGTCAGCGCGAAATGGCGTGCGGCAGGCATGACAAGGTTCCCCGTATCTTTCTTGGTTCTGATGCCGGCCAGTTGCTCCGCCATCTCGGCATTCGCCTTTGTGGCGGTGCCGGTGCCAGGACATAGGCAAGCGACGGGCCAGCCAACGCGAAACCCTTGTGCCACAAGGCTTTCCGGGAAGCGTGCCTGAAACGGCGGTAGGCCATCGACACCGTATGCGGTGTTTTCACCGCACTTCGTTGCCGTCGGGAAACGCAAGCCGCGCAGGCCATTTCGGATGAACCAACTAACGGATGAGTGCGTGCGGCGCGCTGGCGCTCGCGAGCGTTCAACCCAAGGCAGGCGCTTCAACCAAAAGCATGATTTGGCAGGGTTCGGGGAGAACGATACATACGGCACTTGGATGGGGAATTGCGGTGCTTGCCGATTGCGGCGCGAGCAGTGCCGCCTGATGGATGAGGAAGCGGGAACAACGGGCCTGCGTTTCCGGATAGAAACATCGACACCTTCCGTGGCGCGCGTGGCATGTCTCGAAATGTCAGCCCGATCTCCTGCAACCCTTGTATTTGTGCGGCTTGCTGGCCAGGCAGGCCGCATGATTCAAGGAAGAAACGTTGCTCGCACCAGCGCCGCTCAGGAATAGCTATCCATGCGTTGCCGACGCTCGCGCATCTTGCTTTCCGTTCGGTGCGCGACAAAACTGGGCCAGGAAGAATGGCTGCGTTCCCGCTATGTACAGCGGGGTACTGCATGCACAAGACCAAGAAAACAGGGGGAAGATGCCGCATCGACAGCCGGTATGGTTGCACACGCGCACGCCCCCTGATGCAGGTGTTGCCAGCATCGGAGGATCCAGGTCATGTCCAACTATGAAACCCAGCTCCTGTCGCTGGTGGTGCCATTCCACAACAACGGCGCTGCGACAGATGGCTTCCTTGCGCGCGTGCTGCCGATCCTGGAATCCCTGCACGCCACGCATTTCGAAATCGTCTGCATCAACGACGGTAGTACGGACGACACGCTGTCCAGGCTGGTCGAAGCAGCGCGCCGCGATGGCCGGATTCGCGTGATCGAGCTGACGCGCTGCTTTGGCAAGCAGGCGGCCCTGACTGCCGGCATGGACGAGGCACTCGGGGACGCCGTGGTTCCGTTCGATGCGGACCTGCGTGATCCGCCGGAGCTGATCCCGACGCTGGTCCAGTGCTGGCGACAAGGCGCGGAGGTTGTGCTTGCCCAATGCACGGGTCCTGGCAATGGCTCGTACCTGAAGCGGTTTGCCAGCGCCGTTTGCGACCGCTTGCACAACGCACTGTCTGAGCTGAACATTCCCAGCAATGTCGGTGAATTCCGCCTGATGGATCGTGCGGTAGTGAATGCCATCAAGCAGCTCCCCGAAAGACATCGCTTCATGAAAGGCCTGTTCTCCTGGGTGGGCTTCAATACCGTGATCGTGCCGTATCAGCGGGAACAGTGCCGTGCAGGCTTATCGAACGAGCAGGGAAGCGGGCGATGGAGGGCGACGCTCGCCGACATCGCCAGCTTTGGTTCGGTGCCGCTGCGTGGCTGGATGTACCTTGGCTCGTGCATCGCGCTCGTCTCAATCTGCTACGGCCTGTACCTCGCCGCATATAGTGCAATGGGCGATGGGGAGGTGCCCGGCGTTGCGCCGGTGATCGCGCTCCTGCTGTTCTTCAGCGGCGTACAGCTGATTGGCATTGGCCTGGTTGGCCAATACATCGGGCGCATCTACGAGGAATCAAAAGGCAGGCCGATTTACCTGGTCAAGCGCCGCTACCATACGCGTCGTCCGCTGCGTCGCGCAGGCGGGGACGGCAAGATCATTTCACTGGTGGCCGGCAAGCGCAGCTGACAAACTGACCGAAGCATGCAAGGGTGCGGCCGCCCGGCTTCGCGGGCGGTTATTTTCGGCAGGCAAGCATGCCGGGGGCCCAGGGCCGGCACGCATGAATGGCACATTGCTGGCGGGATCGCAATCGACCCCGCCAGCAATGTCGAGAGGGATGAGTCGGGCGTGTGCGCTGAAGCTTATGATGCGATTGGCGTGGACGGTCTCTTGCCTCAGGTTCCCTGCACGCACACCATCCCCATATCCCCCTTCCTCACCTGCAGCTTGTAATCCCGCATCAGCCGGAACAACGTCACCCGCGAAATTCCCAGTTCCGCCGCCACATCGATCAGCCGCTCATGATTACGCTGCAGCGCCTCGACGATCGCATGCTGTTCCGCTTCCTCGCGGATCGCCGCCAGCGTCTTCGGCCGTTCTTCCACAGGCGTCGCCAGTTCCAGGTCCGCCGGCTGGATCACGCCGTCCTCGCACATCGCCGCCGCATGCCGGATGCGGTTGATCAGCTCGCGCACGTTGCCAGGCCAGTTGTGCTGCTGGATCGCGCGCAGCGCGGTTGGCGAGAAGCCGCGGATGCGGGCCGGCGATTGCTTGCGCACGCCGTCGAGCACGTGCTCGGCGATCAGCATGATGTCGCTGCCGCGTTCGCGCAGCGGCGGCTGGCGTACCCGCAGCACGCACAAGCGGTGGTAGAGGTCGCCGCGGAAGCGTTCGGCGGCGATGGCGGCGTCGAGGTCGACGTGGGTTGCGGAGATGATGCGCACGTCGACTTCGATGGATTCGGTGCCGCCGAGGCGCTCGATGCGTCCGGTCTCCAGGAAGCGCAGCAGGCTGGTCTGGCTTTCCAGCGGCATGTCGCCGATTTCATCGAGGAACAGCGTGCCGCCCTGTGCCATCTCGATGCGCCCCGGCTTGCGCTTGGTGGCGCCAGTGAAGGCGCCGCGCTCGTAGCCGAACAGTTCCGACATCAGCAGCGTGGGCGGGATGGCGGCACAGTTGACGGCAACGAAGGGCTTTTGCGCGCGTTCGCTGGCATGGTGGATGGCCTGCGCGGCGAGTTCCTTGCCGGTGCCGGACTCGCCCGAGATCAGTACCGGGGTGTCCCAGCGCGAGACCTTCTCGATGCCGCGGAACAGCGTTTGCATGGCGGAACAGGTCCCGATCATGCCGTCCGGGCGCGAGCTGGCCGCCGCGCGCTGCACGGCGGGCCGCATCTGTGCCATGCCCTGCGCATGGCCGAGCGAGTGGGCCAGGTCGGCGGACTCGAACGGGGAGGTGTAGTAGTCGACGAAGTAGAGCCCGAGCAGGCGGCGTGCCGCTTCGCTCAGCGCATCGCGGCTGGCGACGATGCCGATCCAGCCGAATTGCGGCTGGGCCAGCCAGGGTTCGAACGATTCCAGCTCGGCATCGCTGAAGCCGCTGTGCACGTCGAGCAGCGCGGCGGCCGGCTGGGAGCTGTGGGCCAGCGCATGCAATTCCTGCAGGTTTGACGCGAAACTGAGCTTCCAGCCCCGTTGCGACAGGACCCTGCAGAGCATGGCGTCGTGATGCTGCGACAGGTACAGCAGCGGGCGGTTGGCATACGCGCTCATACGATTTCCCCGGATTTCTTCTTATCAGACGAAACCGGCGGCGGCGGTTGCCACGCACCGGATTCGGTGGCCATAAGGCCTGCGCCGTCGCTGCATCATCGATGCCTCGAACCGGCGTCCTCCCCGAATTCTGTTCTTGCCGTCCCGCCGATGCGCCGCGTAGTCCGCCGCTGCCGCGCCGATGTCGATGGCATCGGTCACGGCAGCGGTGTCTCGCAGCGCCTGCATGGCAGGCCGGTCAGCACCCCATTCTTTCCAGACGCGCCGGCAAGCCGTGCGTCCGCGATCCCGTTTTCGCCGCCCGGTGGTCCGGGCTGGCAGGGTTCTTCCAGGTTGCACGGGCCACGCGCAAGCGCGCGGCCCGTGTCCTGAAAGACCTCCCTCTAATCTTGTCGGCGGCCTCTGCAACGACCCGCCGGTGCGGGCCAGTTCCTGCCGCGTGGCCCAACGCTTACAGCACCAGCCCGACGCCCACCCTGGGATGCGAGAGTCGTTATGAAACTGACCTTCGGCGAACGCATGCCAGTATGTTTGCCGCTTCCGTTTCAGACTTCCCCTGTGTCGGGCTTCTGTTCGCGGGGACACAAGTGCGACGAACGTGCCAGTGGGGTACAAGCCGTTGATTCGAAAAGAGAATCGTGAAAAACGAGTGTTCCCGTCGCCGCCGTGCTGTAAGAAAACGTTCCGATCCTGATACATCGCAGGCCTTTTTCATGCTGCGATGCAACAAGTTCGCGCTTGTCCGTGCCAGGCATACGTCACAGTTTTAGGAACCCGTGTGCCGAAAGGTCTACCTTGACGCCTCCGCGGCCATCCGAAAGAGGGGAGGCGGCATTTTGGACGTTCGGGCGCCATGGCTCCGATACTGCACGCGGCAACCCGTTCGTCGAAGTTGCATTTTCTTTACAGCGGCCTCGAGCTTTTTCAAGCGGCGCAGGTCTGCCAAACCTCAACTGTCTCAGCCTTTTAGCGATTTACAGCCAGGCGTAGCCGTGCTGGAAGGCTGCTGCGATGGCCGTTGACACGCATTTGCATGGTTCCGCGCAGGATGCTCAGGGCCCGGCCTCATCTTTTTGGATGGGTGGCGCGGGAGATCCATGCGCGCCGGCATGGCGGGCAAAATGGTTGCGTCGATGAAACTCAGGGTGGTTTCCGATGCAGTCGAAGGGCGCGTTCAGAGACACCACGCCGGTGTTGCGATCGCCGGCCAGCCGTTGAAATGCCTGGAGTTATCGAAAATGATTCGTATTGCCAACATCGGCGTACGAAACAATTTCAGGATTGAAACTGCCAGGGTTGGCCGCCGACCGTGGGATGCGTTTGCGTGGCTTCGCCGCGCACTTGTTCCTGCAGCCAGGCGTGGAAGGCATGGATCGCCTTTTCCCGCGGGTTGCCTTCGCGCCAGGTGACCCAGTAGTGCAGGCTGGATGGGATCCGGGTCGAGCCGATCTGCACCAGCTGGCCGCTGGACAGGTAGTCATGCGCCAGCTGCGCGCGCGCGGTGGCAAGGCCCAGGCCGGCCACGGCTGACTGCAGCATCAGCCCGGCATCCTGGAAGATCGGGCCGCGTTCGGGCTCGTCGCCCGGCAGGCCGGCGGCTTCCAGCCAGTCGCGCCATGGGCGCAGCGCAAAGCGCAGCATCGGCAGGCGCGGCACGTCGGCCAGCGTGAAGCCGGGGTAGCGCGCCAGCAGCGCCGGGCTGGCTACGGCGATGACGTGGTCCTCGATCAGGTTGTGGCACTCGAAGCCGGGCAGGTCCACGCGCTGGTGCCAGATGCCGACGTCGACGCTGTACGGGTCGGGCGGGCTGATCTCGGCGTGCAGCCGCAAATGCAGGTCCAGCGACGGCACCTGTGCATGCAGGCTGGGCAGCCGCCGGATCAGCCAGGCATTGGCCAGGTCCTCCATCACGCTGACCTGCAGCCGTACCACCGGCGGCGCGGCGCTGTTGCCGGCCTCGCGCAGCGCGCTTTCGATGCTGTCGAGCGCGGCGCGCACCTGTTCGGCCAGCCGCGCGCCAGCGCTGGTCGGCGTCATCCGGCTGCCGCTGCGCTGGAACAGCTTGGTGCCCAGGCTGGCTTCCAGCCCGCGGATATGGTGGCTGATGGCGCTGTGCGTCAGCGCCAGCTCTTCGGCCGCGCGCGAGAAGCTGCGGTGGCGCGTGGCCGCCTCCAGCGCACGCAGCGCTTGCAGTGGGGGCAGGTGGACGGGGCGATGGGCGGGTTTGCCGGGGGATCTGGACATGGCCGTCAAATTCTACTCACAATCGCCGCGGGTATGTTTCGTTGGCCTTGCACCGGAATGGGGACGACAATGCGGGCCATGACGACTACCACTTCATCCGCTTTGTCTTCCGTCCCGGCGCCAACGGAACAAGCCCACGCGCGCTGGCGCGTGCTGGCCGTGTTCTCGCTGGGCTTCCTGGTGTCCTATGTGTTCCGCGGGGTCAACCTGGGCTTCGCGCCGCACCTGACGCGCGAACTGGGGCTCAATGCCGGCGACCTGGGTTTGCTCACCAGCTTCTATTTCCTTGGCTTTGCCTGTGCCCAGCTGCCCGCCGGCATCCTGCTGGACCGTTTCGGCCCGCGCCGCACCGAGGCGACGATGCTGCTGGTGGCCGTTGCCGGCTCGCTGGTGTTCGCGCTGGCGCCGGGCATGGCGGGGCTGGCCACCGGCCGGCTGCTGATTGGCGTGGGCGTATCGGTGTGCCTTGGCGCCGCCATCCAGGCGCTGTCGATGTGGTTCCCGCTGTCGCGCATGCCGTTGCTCAACGGCGTGGTGATGGCGATCGGCGGGTTCGGCGCGGTGCTGGTCGGCACTCCGCTGTCGTGGCTGCTGTCGCTGACGGACTGGCGCATGGTCAGCGCCGGGCTGGCGGTCGTGTCGCTGGCGATGGCGGCGCTGCTGTGGTTCGGCGTGCCCGACAAGCCGCGCGCCGGCAAGGAGAGCCTGCGCGAGCAACTGCGCGGCACGCGCCAGATCCTGGCCAGCGAGCGCTTCTGGCGCGTGGTGCCGCTGACGCTGCTGAACCAGGGCGTGTTCCTGGCGGTGCAGACGCTGTGGGTCGGTGCCTTCCTGCGCGATGTGCCGGGCTTCGATGCGGCCACCAGTGCGCGGCTGGTCTCGGTGATCGGCTTTGCGATGATGGCGGGTTGCGTCGGCTCGGGCTGGGCGGCGCGCCACCTGGAGCGCATCGGCGTCAGCCTTTATGCGTTTGCCGGCATCGGCATGACCGGCTTTATCGTGGTGCAGGCGCTGCTGATGGCGCAGGTGCCGCTGCCGCCGGTGCTGCTGTGGGCCGCCTACGGTGTGTTCGGCTCCAGCGGCATCCTGACCTATGCGGTGCTGGCGCGCAGCTTCCCCGACGCGCTGATCGGGCGGGCCACCACGGCGCTGACGCTGACGGTGTTCTTGTCGACCTTTGCGTGCCAGGTCGGGGTGGGGTTTGTGCTGGACTTGTGGCCGTCCAGCGGCGGCCACTATCCGAAGGCGGCGCACATGACGGCGTGGGGCGGGCTGGTGGCGCTGCAGGTGCTGGCGGCGGTGTGGTACCTGATGGGCGCGCGGCGCGCGCCCGCCCGCTAGATCAAGATCGGCCGGTCGTCCAGTTCATTGGGGTTGTGCCCCCCATCCGACGGGAAATGGCTGGCCAGCAGCTCATGGATGCGCGCCACCGTGACCAGAACCGGCGTCACCGACAGGTCTTGCTTCAGCCCGTGCGCCAGTTCATCGCACAGTTCGCGCCAGACCGCCGGCCCTACGCTGGCGTCGATGCCGCGGTCGGCCAGCAGCTCGACGGCGTGGTCGGCCAGGTTGATATAGAGCAGCACGCCGGTATGGTCGGCGGTATTCCAGACTTCAAGCGCGCCGAACAGGAAGCGGGCGCGCTCGCGCGGGGTCACGCCGGCCCAGGCGTGGCCCAGCGGCAGGCTGGCCTCGATGACCACGCGGATTTCGCCGCGATGGCGCGACTCGCCGGCATGCACGGCCGCTTGGAGCTGCTGCTGGGCCTCGGCCGGGAAGTGCTTGCGGGCGGTGCCGGCGGTGGTGGCGAAATGATGCAGGGCGCGTCGGAGATGGGGCATGGTCGTCGCTCCTCCTTGTGTCACCAGTTGCCGGACGCGCCGCCGCCATCGAAGCCGCCGCCGCCTCCGCCGCTGAAGCCTCCACCGCCGCCGCCACCGCCGCCGAAACCTCCTCCGAAGCCGCCGCCGCGTCGTCCCCAGCCCTGCCCCATGCCGTAGCCCCCCAGCCCGCCAAGGCCGCCGGCGATCACGTCACGGCCACGCCGGGTGGTGACGATCTGCGGCCCGCGGGAGCGCCGCATGGCGCCGATAAAGAAAAACAAGATGATCGCCAGCGGGAACAGCACCGGCAGCCAGTCGGCCAGCGCCGAGGATTGCTGCGCCTTGCGCGGCTGCGGCCCGGCCAGGCCTTCCTTGTCGATGGTGGCCTGGATGGCGGAGATGCCCGCCGCCAGCCCGCCGTAGAAGTCGTTCTGGCGGAAATGCGGCGCCATCACGTCCTGCAGGATGCGCTTGGACATGGCATCGGTCAGCGACCCCTGCACGCCGCGACCGACCTCCAGCCGCATCTTGCGCAGCCCGGGCGGATTGTTCTTGGCGATCAGGACGATCACGCCGTCGTCGATGCCCTTGCGCCCGGCGCGCCACGCGTCGGCCACGCGGATGCTGTAGGCGTCGATGGGCTCGGGCTCGGTGGTCGGCACCATCAGCACGAAGATCTGGCTGCCGCGCTGCTGCTCGTATTCGGCGAGTACGTTTTCCAGCGCGGTGCGCTGCTGCGAGCTGAGCGTGCCGGTCAGGTCGGTGACGCGCTGGGTCAGCGGCGGCACCGGCACGAAGCCGTCGGCCGCCAGCGCCGGCGCGCACAGCCATGCCGCCAGCCACAGCAGCAGCGCGGCCAGGCCGGTGCGCCAGGAGGACGGCTGCTGCGAGCGGCCGGTGGTCAGGCCCATGGCCGCCGCCTCAGAACTTGACTGCCGGCGGCGTCGAGATGGCCTTCTCGTTGTCCACCGTGAACGACGGCTTGACCGGGTACTTGAAGATCATCGCGGTCAGGTTGGTGGGGAAGCTGCGCGCCAGGACGTTGAAGTCCTGGACCGCGGCGATGTAGCGCTGGCGCGCCACGGTGATGCGGTTCTCGGTGCCTTCCAGCTGCGACTGCAGGTCGCGGAAGGAGGCGTCGGCCTTCAGTTGAGGGTAGTTCTCGGACACCGCCAGCAGGCGCGACAGCGCGCTGGACAGTTCGCCCTGCGCCTGCTGGAAGCGCTTGAACGCTTCCGGGTCGTTCAGGGTCTCGGGCGAGACCTGGATGCTGGTCGCGGCCGCGCGCGCCTTGGTCACCGCTTCGAGCGTCTCGCGCTCGTGCGTGGCGTAGCCCTTGACGGTGTTGACCAGGTTGGGGATCAGGTCGGCACGGCGCTGGTACTGGTTGATGACCTCGCCCCAGGCCGCCTTGACCGCCTCGTCCTTGGCCTGGAAGTCGTTGTAGCCGCAGGCGGTCAGCAGGCTGGCCATGGCCGCCAGCAGCAGCCAGCGCAGCACGGACAGCGGCGAGCGCAGCTGCGAGGACAGGGAGAAAGAGGCGCGCATCGTGGGACTCCGCAGGTTAGGCATGGCAGGCATGGCCTGGCGAGTCCCAAGTGTAGCGCACCGCCCATCTGCCAGGCGACGGCCCAGGCGACGCCCCGGCACGTCGCCCGCCGGCATGGCCTCAGGCCGCCGCGAACGCCTTGCGCGCGGCATCGAAGGTGGCGCCCAGGATGGCGTCGTCGTGCTGCGCCGAGACAAAGCCGGCCTCGAACGCCGACGGCGCCAGGTAGACGCCGTTGTCCAGCATGGCATGGAAGAAGCGATTGAAGCGCGCGGTGTCGCTCTTGGTCACCTCGGCGAAGCTGCCCGGCACGCCTTCGCGGAAATACAGGCCGAACATGCCGCCGATGGCGTCCGCTGCGAACGGCACGCCGGCTGCCTGCGCGGCTTCGGCCAGGCCGTCGGCCAGCTTGCGGGTCTGCGCGGCCAGCCGGTCGTAGAAGCCGGGCGCCTGGATCAGCTTCAGCGTGGTCAGGCCGGCGGCCACCGCCAGCGGATTGCCCGACAGCGTGCCGGCCTGGTAGACGCCGCCCAGCGGCGCCAGCTTGGCCATGATGTCGCGCCGCCCGCCGAAGGCTGCCGCCGGCATGCCGCCGCCGATCACCTTGCCCAGGCAGGTCATGTCCGGGCGGATGCCGTAGTGGGCCTGGGCGCCGCCCAGCGCCACGCGGAAGCCGGTCATCACTTCGTCGAAGATCAGCACCGCGCCGTCGCGGCTGCACAGTTCGCGCATAGCCTTCAGGAAGGCGTCGCTGGCGCGCACCAGGTTCATGTTGCCGGCCACCGGCTCGACGATCACCGCGGCGATCTCGCCGGCGTGCTTGGCGAAGGCCTGCTCCAGCTGCTCGACGTTGTTGTACTCCAGCACCATGGTGTGGCGGGTGACGTCGGCCGGCACGCCAGCCGAGGAGGGGGCGTTCTGCGTGGTGTCGGCAAAGGTCAGCAGGCCCGAGCCGGCCTTGACCAGCAGGCTGTCGGCATGGCCGTGGTAGCAGCCCTCGAACTTGATGATCAGGTCGCGGCCGGTAAACCCGCGCGCCAGCCGCAGCGCGCTCATGGTCGCCTCGGTGCCGGAAGACACCAGCCGCACCTGCTCGATCGACGGCACCAGCTTGCAGATTTCCTCGGCCATGGCGATCTCGGCCTCGGTCGGGGCGCCGAACGAGAAGCTGTGGGCCGCGGTCTCCTGCACCGCGCGCACCACCTCGGGGTGGGCGTGGCCGACGATCATCGGACCCCAGGAGCCGATGTAGTCGATATAGCGCTGGCCATCGGCATCCCACATATAGGCTCCTTCGGCGCGCGTGATGAAGCGCGGCGTGCCGCCCACCGAGCGGAAGGCACGCACGGGGGAGTTGACGCCGCCAGGAATGGTCTGCTGGGCGCGGTCGAAGAGCTGCTGGTTACGGGACATGGCGTTGAGTGGGATCAAGGACTGCTGGGAACGTGGCGGCGCGGCCGGCGTCTCGTCGACATGCAGGCAATACCGTGGAATGTCACGGCAATTGACTGCCAATCCGGCGCTAACATGCGCGAACACGGCGGAACTGGCACGATTCTGGCGGTCGCCGGCTGGCGCGGGCGGCACGGTTTCGGTACCATCTGCGCTGGATTTTAATGGAGAGTGGCCAGAGCCTGTTATGGAATACAAGACTTGGATGTGCCTGATCTGCGGCTGGATCTACGACGAAGCCGCAGGCGCGCCGGAAGACGGCATCGCCCCCGGTACCCGGTGGGAAGACGTGCCCATCAACTGGACCTGCCCGGAATGCGGTGCGCGCAAGGAAGATTTCGAGATGGTGGCCATCTGATGCTGGCAGCCGCCCGGCACGACGCCAGCTTGTGCGCCATCGAAGCTTCATAGAAAGCCGCCACACTGGCCACGCGCGTCGCGCCGATACGACAGAACGCCGTCAAGGGCCCGCCGCTCCGGATTGACGGCCCCCCGGCGTCTTGTCACACTCTGTTGCAAATTATGTGGCCGTCCATCCGCCATTGGTGGGGAAGACGGCAGGCAGGTGCGGGTTCCACGCACCGCCACTGCCGGGTCTGGCCCGGCCTTGAAGGGAAGCAGAATCATTTTTCGGGGGTCCGTCGGGGCGCGCATGGGTCGCGCTGCTCCGCACGGGTGTTCTCTAGTGCTTGCCGGCGCGCCGCAGGGCGTGGCCGGTCGCGGGAACAACATGCGGGTCGCTCATACAGAAGAAAACCAGCGGGTCAATGCCGCCGGCGCCAGCATTGCGGCGCCTGGCGTACCAATGCCGGACACCCAGGCGCACGCGCGCCGCAAGGTGCTGGTCATCGACGATTCCAGCACCATCCGCCGCACGGCGGAAATCTTCCTGTCGCAGGCGGGATACCAGGTCATGCTGGCCGAGGACGGCTTCGAGGCGCTGGCCAAGGTCGGCGAGCTGCATCCGGACCTGGTCTTCTGCGACATCCTGATGCCCCGGCTGGACGGGTACCAGACCTGCTCCCTGATCAAGAAAAGCCCGCGCTTCCACGCCATCCCCGTGATCATGCTGTCGTCGCGCGACGGCGTGTTCGACCGCTCGCGCGGCCGGCTGGTGGGGGCGCATGACCATCTAGCCAAGCCGTTCACCCGCGAGGCGTTGCTGCAGGCCGTGCAGGCCTGCCTGCCGGTCCGCGCCGACGTGGCGGAAAAGGCCTTGCCGGCATGCTGACGGCGTGAACGAACCGAAGGAAACCTCATGACTGCCATCAACAAGATCCTGATCGTCGACGACTCTCCGACCGAAGCGCTGTTCATGTCCGACCTGCTCGGCAAGCGCGGCTTCAAGGTCTCGGTCGCCGGCAACAGCGACCAGGCCTTCGCGCGCCTGGAATCGGAAAGCTTCGACCTGATCCTCATGGACGTGGTGATGCCCGGCCAGAACGGCTACCAGGCGACCCGCGCGATCAAGCGCGACGACCGCTTCAAGGACATCCCCGTGATCATGTGCACCAGCAAGGGCCTGGACACCGACCGCATCTGGGGCATGCGCCAGGGCGCGTCGGACTACATCGTCAAGCCGGTCGACGGCGAGGAACTGCTGGGCAAGATCGCCGCGCTGGCGCACTGAGCCGCCAGCGCCGGCCGTACGGGATGCCACCACCAGTACCGGGGACCGCCACATGAACGCGCCACGCCAAGACCTACGCGCCCGCCACACCCGCCTGCAGGACTACCAGGCCATGCTGGCCCGGCGCCTGCGCGAGGCGCGCACCCTGCCCGCCGCAGACAGCTACCTGGCGCTGCAGATCGGCGCGCGCCACTGGCTGCTGCCGCTGGCGGAGACCGGCGAGGTGCTCGACATGCGCCCGCCCAGCCGCGTGCCGCTGACGCAGCCGTGGTACAGCGGCCTGGTCAATGCGCGCGGCAGCCTGCTTGGCGTGATCGATTTCAGCCTGTTCTGCGGCGGCGCGCCCACGCCGGTGCAGCCCGGCAGCAAGCTGGTGGTGCTGTCGCGCCAGGTGGAGCGCGCCTGCGCGATCCTGGCCACGCGCGTGGCCGGCTTGCGCCATGCCACGGAACTGGGGCTGCCGCACGAGGAGGCGGCGCAGGGACTGGATGAGGTGCCGGCCTGGGAGGGCCAGCGCTTTGCCGACCGCGACGGGCGCGACTGGCAGGTGCTCAACGTGCGCGCGCTGCTGGACGCGCCGGCGTTCCTGCAGGTGGGCCGCAGCGCGGCCTGAGGCGCGCAGCGCCGCGAGCAGGCAAGAAACAAGCGCTGGCCCCGGCCTGGCGCACCCGGCACGAGCCGCCGGGCACAACAACGAATAGAACGGAAGAGGGTGCCATGGGTTTCAAGAAATTCAGCCTGGGCCGGCGTACGCCGGCAGCCGACGCCGCCGCCGCCCTTGGCGGCGGGCCGGACATGGCCTATGCCGGCGGCCGGGAAGCCGCGCCCGCGGAACCTGCATCTGCCACACCTGCCGCGTCGGCCGCACCCGCCGGGCTTGGCGCCACGCCGCTGGAGCACGTGTCGGCGTGGATGGGCCGCATGCCGTTCTCGTCGCAGCAGCGGGTGCTGACCGTGGGCGTGGTGGTGTCGCTGGTGGCACTGCTGGGCTCGGTGTACCTGGATAACCGCATCGCCAACAATGCCGCGGCGCAGATCGAGATCGCCGGCGACATGCTGATGCACTCGCAGCGCCTGGGCAAGGCGGTGCCGGTGGCGCTGCTGGGCAATGCGCAGGCCTTTACGCAGCTGCGCGAGTCCAAGGAGACGCTGGCGAAGGACCTGAAGGCGCTGCAGGACGGCAGCGACGAGAAACACGTGCGCGCCACCACGGGCGATGCCGCGCCGCTGCTGGAAACCGCGATGACGTCGTGGAAGCGCTCGGAGAAGAGCGCGGCCGACGTGCTGGCCCAGCGGCCTGTGCTGACAACGATCGGCCAGACCCTGCAGGTCTTCAACGCGTCGAACCCCGAACTGCTGGAAGCCGCCGAGCAGGTGGCCGCGATCAAGCTGCAGTCCGGCGCCAATGCGCGCGAGGTGGCGGCGTCCGCGCAGCTGGTGATGCTGACGCAGCGCCTGGGCAAGAACCTGAACGAGTTCCTGGCCGGCGAAGGCGTCAACCCCGAGACCGCGTTCCTGCTCGGCAAGGACACCAACACCTTCCGCGAGACGCTCGACGGCCTGATGAACGGCAGCGAAGCGCTGCGCCTGAATGCCGCCACCGACGAAGAGACGCGCGGCTACCTGAAGCAGCTGTCGCAGCGTTTCGACGCGGTGCAGAAGACCACCCAGACCATTCTGCAGAACCTGCCCGGCCTGATCGCCGCCAAGCGCGCGCAGCAGCAGATCTTCAACGACAACGAGGCGCTGCGCGGCGAGCTGTCGGCCCTGCAGCGCGCGTATGCGGAGTCGGCGCGCCTGCGCCCGGTGACGCTGGGCGCGACCGTGGTGTCCGCGCTGCTGACGCTGCTATGCCTGGTCGGCCTGGCCGCGCTGTACCTGCGCGATTCGCGCATGCGCGCCCTCGAAGCCGAGGCGCGCGAACGCGAGGCCGAAGCGCGCCGCCTCGATGAAAAGCGCAACAACGACAACACCCAGAAGGCCATTCTGCAACTGATGAACGAGCTGCAGGATATCGCCGACGGCGACCTGACGCGGCAGGCCACGGTGACCGAGGACATCACCGGTGCCATCGCCGACTCGGTCAACTACACCGTGGAAGAACTGCGCGAGCTGGTCGGCCGGGTGCAGCAGACCGCGGGCGAGGTGACGCAGGCGTCGGGGCAGGTGCAGGCCACCTCGACCCAGCTGCTGTCGACCACCGAGGAGCAGTCGCGCCAGATCCGCCAGACCGGCGAATCGGTGGTGGAGATGGCCGACCGCATCACGCAGGTGTCGCGCGGCGCGGCCGAGTCGGCCAATGTGGCGCGCGCCTCGCTGACCGCGGCCGAGCAGGGCCAGCAGGCGGTGCAGAACGCCATCTCCGGCATGAACGACATCCGCGAGCAGATTCAGGAAACCTCCAAGCGGATCAAGCGCCTGGGCGAATCGTCGCAGGAGATCGGTGAAATCGTCGAGCTGATTTCCGACATTACCGAGCAGACCAACGTGCTGGCACTGAACGCCGCCATCCAGGCCGCCTCGGCCGGCGAAGCCGGGCGCGGCTTCTCGGTGGTGGCCGAGGAAGTGCAGCGGCTGGCCGAACGCTCCGGCGAGGCCACCAAGCAGATCGGCGCGCTGATCCGCACCATCCAGACCGATACCCAGGACGCCGTGCACGCCATGGAGCGCAGCACGCAGGGCGTGGTCGAAGGCGCGCGCCTGTCGGACAACGCCGGCGCGGCGCTGGTCGAGATCGGCCGCGTGTCGCGCCAGCTGGCGGAGCTGATCGAGCAGATCTCGCAGTCCACCTCGCACGAGGCCGACCTTGCCACCACGGTGGCGCGCCATATCGAACGCATCCTGCAGGTTACCGAGCAGACCACCAGCGGCACGCGCCAGACCGCGCAATCCGTGCGCCAGCTGACGCTGCTGTCCGAGGAACTGCGCAACTCGGTGTCGCGCTTCAAGATCGCCTGAGTGGCCGGATGACGCCTGCGACTGCTTCCGCGCAGCGCGGCAACTGCCGCCACGCCTGCCAACAAGCCAACCCAGCGCCTGCCTGCCGCCGCGGCGGGCCGCCCGCGGCCGCCCTGGCGGCGCCGCACTGGAAGCCGTCATGTCCATGAATTTTCCCCTCCCGAGCGAAGCGGCCGATGCCAACGCATCGCTGCCGGCGCCCGCCATGCCCGAACCGGAAGCGGCGCCGCTGCCCGCATCGGCCACCACTGCCGCGCCGGCCGACGCCGGCGGCGCGGCGCGCGACCTGTCCGGGTTGGCGTGGCTCGCGCCGAGCCTGCGCGGCGCGCTCGAAGACGCGGCCGCGGAGCTGGGCCACTACGTCGATGAAATCCGCCAGGCGCCCGAGGCGCTGGGCGCGCGCGATACCACCTCGCTGCGGCTCGCCGGCCAGCACCTGCACCAGGCCGCCGGCGCGGTGCATATCGTCGGATTGCGCGGCACCGATCCGTACTGCCAGGCGCTGCGGCGCCTGCTCGAGGCCATCGATGCCGGCCAGCTTGCCGCCGATGCGCAGGCGCTGGCGGTGTTCCGCGCCGGCGTGCAGGCACTGGCCGAGTATGTCGACGACCTGATGGCCGGCGACGACGAGGCCCCGCTGCGGCTGTTCCAGCCCTACGCCGGCGTGCTGGCGCAACTGCGCGAGGAGCGCGTGCATCCGGCCGACCTGTGGCTCGACGAGCTGCAGATGCTGCCCGGCATGCTGCTGCCGGCGCGCAGCCCCGCCGCCATCACGCGCGCGCGCCAGCAGTTCGAGGCCACGCTGCTGAAGGCCATGCGCCTGCCCGCCGCGTGCCAGGACCCGGCCCTGTTGCGCGAGGCCTGGCTGCCACTGCATGCGGCGCTGGATGAAGTGCGCGCCAACGAGCAGGAGCCGCGCCGCGCCGCCGACCACCCGGACCGCGACGTGTGGCATGTGCTGGGGCTGGTGTTCCGCGCGCTTGCATATGGACTGCTGCCGTCCGACCTGCTGGCCAAGCGCTTTGCCGGGCGTGCCAACCTGCTGCTGCGCCAGTACCAGCAAGGGCATGTGCGCGTGCCGCAGGCGCTGCTGAACGATGCCGTGTTCCTGCTAGTGTGCACGGGGCTGGCGAAAACGGCTGCCGCAGACGCGGTCCAGGCCGATGGCGCGGCTGCCGCGCGCAGCGTCATCGCCCGTACGCTGGCGGCCTTCCGGCTCGACGCCGCGCACGCGGTGGCCGATGCCGACTTCCGGCTGCGCTACTACGGCTGGCTCGACCCGATCGATACGCGCAACCTGCAGCAGGCCGCCGCGGGGCTGGAGCAGGCCGCTGCCGGCGACCAGGCCGGCTGGGAAACCGCGCTGGCGGCGCTCGCCGAAGCCGCGCAGCCGCTGGGACAGCCGCCGCTGCAGCGCTGCCTGTCGCAGGCGGCGGTGTCGGCCGCGGGGCCCGACTGGGAGCGTAGCCGTGCCGCAGCGCTGGGCGCCACCGGCATCGCGTTGTTCCTGGCGCGTGCGCTCGCCTTGCCGTGGCGCGTGCACGGACAATCCGCCCATCCCGCCGCGGCGCGCTTTGCCGCGCAGTGCGAGGCACTGGCCGACTGCCTGCACCAGTCGCTGTCGGATCCCGCCGTGGGCGCGCCGGCGTGGCTGGCCAGCATGGTCGACGATGCGCGCGCGCAGGCGCTGCGCGGCGAGGCCGTGGCGCAGCTGCGCGCGCACCTCGACAGCGGCGAATCGTGGCTGGACAGCTATGACCGCAACGCCGCGCGTGCCGACGGCGCCGGCCACCTGCGCGATGCGCGCCAGGCGTTCGCGGCGCTGGGCAACACGCTGGAGCGGCTGCAGGCGTCGCCGGCGCTACCGGCCGCGCTGGCCGGCGACGCGGGCAGGGCCATGGCTGCGGTGCAGGCTGTCAATGAGCGGCTGGCCGCGGTTGGCGATGCCTCCCACGCTTCCGATGCCGCCTTGCGCACCGAACTGCTCGCCGCCGTGGCGGCAGAGCTGGGCACCGTCCATGCCTTTGCCGATGCGCTTGAATTCGGCCGCGCCCGCCGTCAAGACATCCCCGCCGAAGTCGCAGCCGCCGATGACGGGCGCGCTTTCCAGCATCCGCTCGCTGCCGCGCGCGACGCCGCGGCCGAAGCGCTGCACGCCGGCCCCATGCCCGACGCACCGCAGGTGCAGCGGCTGCGTGCCGCGCTGCAGGCACTGGCAGACCAGGCCGCAATCGACGACAACGCGCCGCTGCGGCGCCGCGCCGCCGATGCCACCACCCAATGCAATGCCTGGCTGGCTGGCAGCGACGATGCCGCCGGCCGCCTGATGCTGGCGCTGGCAGATGCCGCGGGCGAACCCGAACCCGCGCCCCTGCCTGCCGCTGCCGCAGAGCCGGCCCTGCCCGCCGCCGGCGACAGCGCGGCGGTCGATGCCGAGCTGCTCGACATCTTCCTGAACGAAGCCGACGAGGTACTGGGCGGTATTGCCGGCGACCTCAACGCAGGTGTCGATGCCTTGGGCGATGCCGACACGCTCAGCCGCGTGCGGCGCGCCTTCCATACGCTCAAGGGCTCGAGCCGCATGGTCGGGCTGCATCGCTACGGCGAAGCCGCCTGGGCGGTGGAGCAGGTGATGAACCTGTGGATCGCCGAGGCGCGCGCGCCGGCGCCGGCGCTGCTGTCGCTGCTGCGCCGCGCGCACGCCGAGCTCTCGGTGTGGGTGGCACAGCTGCACCGCGATGCAGCTGCGGCGCACGACATTGCGCCGCTGGTGGCGACCGCCGAGGCGGTGCGCGACGGCGGCCTGGCGACGGCCGACGAGGCGGTGCCAGCCGAGCCCTCCATCCCCGAAGAAGCTCCGCGCGCAGCGTCCGCGGACGACAGCCAGCCGGGCGCGGCGGCACCGCAGGACACGCCCGCCGACGACGACAACGTCATTCCGTTCCGCCTGGCCGGCGGCTTGTCCAGCGACGAGGACAACTACAAGGTCATCGGCCCGGTGCGCATCGGCCTGGCGCTCTACAACGTCTACCTGCAAGAGGCCGACGACCTGCTGCGCCAGTTCGCCACCGATGTTTCCGAATGGCGCCACGAGGACCATCCGTGCCCGAGCGAACTGGCGCTGCGCGTGGCGCACACGCTGCAGGGCAGTGCCTCGACCGTGGGGCTGGAGCCGGTGCGCGAGATCGCCGAAGCGCTGGAAGGACTGCTGCTGCAGCTGGGCTCGCACCCGGTGGCGATGCATCCGGGCGACTTCCGCCTGCTGGAGCAGGCGGTTGAACGGCTGCGCGGCATGCTGCACCAGTTTGCCGCCGGCGTGTGGCCGCAAGCCGACGCCGGCCTGCGCCGCAGCCTGGTGGAATTCGGCGAACGCGCCTTGCTGCGCCCGCGCGTGGCCGTGCCCGCAGCGTCCGCGCCGGTGGATGACATGGCGCAGCTTTATGGCCAGCCGCCGCACGGGGACGACGAAGTGCCGCTGGTGGCTGAGCCCGCGCCTGCGCCGGCCCAGCCCGCGCCGCCTGCGCAGCATGATGCCGTGGTGATCGCGCTGCCGACTTCGCACCGGCCGCCGGTCGCGGTGGCGGCCGGCGACGCTGCGGCCCGCGCGTCTGACGCCGCGCCTGACCCGGCGCTGGTCCAGATATTCCTCGAGGAAGCCCAGGGCACGCTGCCCGAACTCGGCAAGCTGGTGCGCACCTGGGAAGCGGCGCCGGCGGACACGCGCCACGGCGGACTGGTGCTGCGCGCGTTGCATACGCTCAAGGGCAGTGCGCGCATGGCGGGCGCGATGGCGCTGGGGCAGGCCGCGCACGAGATGGAGACGCTGCTCGATGCCAGCCTGCGCGCGCAGGCCGGGCAGGGCGCCGGGCCGCAGCTGTTCGCGCGCCTCTACGCCTGGTACGACCGCATCCTCGCGCACGCCGAAGCGCTGCAGGCCGGACGCCTGCTGCCCGCCGACGACCCCGATGTGATCAACGGCCTCAGCGTGTCGCCGCAGGATGAGGCGGAACCCGCTGCCGAAGCGCACCCTGAAGCGGCCCTGGATCCTGCCGCCGACGTTGCCGGTGCGGGCTCCATGCTGCCGGTCATGCCCGGGCCCGCGGACGTGATGGTGCCGATGCCGCCCACCGGGCTCACGCCGGCCGCCGAGCCGCAGCGTGCGCTGGTGCGCGTGCAGGCGCGCGCGCTCGATACGCTGATCAACGAGGCGGGTGAAGTCGGCGCGACGCGCGCGCGGCTCGACAGCGAACTCGACGCGATGCGCACCTACCTGGGCGAACTCAACGACAACGTGGCGCGCCTGCGCGGCCAGTTGCGCGAGATCGAGATCCAGGCCGAATCGCAGATGGCGTCGCGCATCGCCGACGCGCAGCACAAGCAGGAGTTCGACCCGCTCGAGTTCGACCGCTTCACCCGCTTCCAGGAACTGACGCGGATGATGGCCGAATCGGTCAACGACGTGGCCACCGTCGAGCAGAACCTGCAGCGCGGCTTCGACCGCGCCGCCGGCGACCTGGCCGCACAGGCGCGGCTGACGCGCGGGCTGCAGCGCAGCCTGATGCAGGCGCGCATGGTGCAGTTCGACGCGCTGGCCGAGCGCCTGTACCGCGTGGCGCGCCAGGCCGCCGCGGAGACCGGCAAGGAAGTGCGGCTGCTGATCAAGGGCGGCACGGTGGAGATCGACCGCTCCGTGCTGGACCGCATGGCCGGCCCGATCGAACACCTGATCCGCAACGCGGTGGTGCACGGGATCGAGCCCGCGCCGCAACGCCGCGCCGCCGGCAAGCCCGCCACGGGCGCGCTGACGCTCGAGGTGCAGCAGGAAGGCAACGAAGTGGTGCTGCACTTCGTCGACGACGGCAACGGGCTGGACCTGGCGCGCATCCGTGCGCGCGCGGTCGAGCGCCGCCTGCTCGCGCCGGACGACGACGCCGGCGAGGCACGCCTGACCGAGATGATCTTCACCCCCGGCTTTTCCACGGCGGACACGGTTTCCGAGCTCGCCGGGCGCGGCGTCGGCATGGACGTGGTGCGCGCCGAGACCGTGGCGCTGGGCGGCCGCATCACGCTGGCCTCGAAGGCCGGGCAGGGCACCACCTTTACCGTGCACCTGCCGCTGACCACGGCCATCACGCAGGTGCTGGTGTTCTCGCTGGGCGCGCGGCGCTATGCCGTACCCAGCGGCATGATCGACCAGGTGCAGCAGCTGCGCGCGCCGGCGCTGGTGGAGGCCTACAACCAGGGACGCTTCGCCGTGGCCGGCGCCGAGGTGCCGTTCTTCTATTTCGGCGCGCTGCTGGAAGAGGGCAACGGCGTGGCAGCCGGCCGCAAGTACTCGCCGGTGGTGCTGGTGCGCAGCGGCGCCGAACGTGTCGCCGTGCACGTGGACGAGGTGGTCGGCAACCGCGAAGTGGTGGTCAAGCACATCGGGCCGCAGCTGGCGCGGCTGGAAGGCATTGCCGGCGCGACCACGCTCGGCGACGGCGAGATCGTGCTGATCTACAACCCGGTGGTGCTGGCGCAGCGGCTGCTGCGCGAGCGCGGCCAGCCCGCGCCGCAGCAGGTGGTTCCCGCGGAGTCCGCGCCGGACTTGGCGCCGCAGTTGGCGCCGCAGTTGGCGCAACCGGTGGCCGGGCCGCTGGGCGCGGTCGCCGAACTGGCCGGCGACGGCAGCGCCGCGCCGGTGCGGGGCCTGGCGCTGCAGCCCACGGTGATGGTGGTTGACGATTCGCTGACCGTGCGCAAGGCGACCCAGCGTCTGCTCGGCCGCGCCGGCTACCAGGTGGTGCTGGCGCGCGACGGCGTGGATGCGCTCAAGCAGCTGCAGGACGTGATGCCGGATGCGATGCTGGTGGACATCGAGATGCCGAACATGGACGGCTTTGACCTGACCCGTAACGTGCGGTCCGACTCGCGTACCGCGCACATGCCGCTGGTGATGATCACCTCGCGCACGGCGGACAAGCATCGCCGCTATGCGGAGGAGATCGGCGTCAACGTCTACCTCGGCAAGCCGTATAACGAAGACCACCTGCTGGCCACGCTGCAGCGCCTGCTGGGCGCGCGCGCTGCGGGGACGGCGGCATCGGTGGCGCAGATGCTGGGCGAGGGGCCGCCCGCCTGAGTGTTTGCTCCCTTCTCCCGCTTGCGGGAGAGGGAGACCACCGTCAGTTTGCGTAAGGCATTCGGCAAAAAGCATCCCGCCAAAAGAAAAAGCGCGGCATCGCAAGACGCCGCGCTGTTCCTCTCCTCCAACAACGCCGCGTCGCGGCGCTGCCACCCTGAAACCTACCAGCGCATCTGGTTGTTGCGCCCGCCGGTGCTCACCGTGGCCGTCTTGGTACGGCCCTGGTAAGTCGCCCGCACGCTGTACGTGCCGCTCGGCGCCCTCAGCAGGCAGCGCGGCCCGTCGGCGACAAAGCTCGCCACTTCCTTGTTGCCGCGCATCAGCTTCACGTCGACATCGGACAGGTACTCGCCGCGATCGCCCTGGGTAAACAGCAGGCTCATGTTGAAGTTGCGTGCCAGCCGTTGCAGCGCGACCTGCTCGTCCTCGGCGACGCCGCCGCAGATATAGGTCACCGGTCCCGCGGTACGCTGCACCATGGCGTCCCGTGGCGGCGGAGGCGGCGGCGTGGTCAGCGGCGGGCGTGGCTGGGCCGCGGTCGGCGGCGGAGCGGGCACGGCAGGTGCGGCGCCGCCCGGTGCCGGTGCCGGCGAGGCCGTTGGCGGCGGGGCTGCAGTACCCGGTGCCGGTGCCGGCGGCGCAGGCTGGGCCACTGGCGGCGGCATGGTGGTGGGCTGCTGCGTCGCGGGCGGGCTCACGCCCGGCGTTGGCGCGATGGCACCAGCCGGGGCAGGGGCGGTCGCTGCCGGAGCAGCCGGTGCCGGAGCAGTAGCTGCCGGAGCTGGCGCAGGCGTGGCGGATGCGGGCGCGGCTTCGACCACGGGTGCCTGGGCATGGCTGGCCGCCGGGACAAGGGCCAGCAGCGCGACCACGCCGGCGCTGAGCGCGATCACAAGGCGCTTGACGCGAGTGCGGCGTGCGAGCCGCGCTTCGACGCGCTTCAGTGACTGGGTAGGGGCAAACGGGGGCAGGTGCGGCATCGTGGCCTCCTTGGCAATCTTCAGGATTCACGTGCCCGGAGGACCCCGTGTGGATCACTCCGGGTGTCTTCCTTTCCATGCTAGGGCGCAAGCCGGGGCCACACTGCCGGGTGTGGTCCTACATCGGCGTCAGCGGATGGCGCATCGTCGCCGCACGAGCGCCGCGCCAGGCACTTGCGCAGATCCCATGAAAAAACGGCGCTTTCCTTGCCGGAAAGCGCCGTTGCAGGCTACCCGCGACGCCCTTGCCTACCTGCGGCTCACCAGCCGGGCCGGGACCGACAGCGTCAGCGCCGCGCCTACCACCAGGCACGCGGCCAGCAGGTACATGCCGGAGTCCGTGCTCCTGGTCAGGTCCTTGAGCCAGCCCACCGCATACGGGCTGAGAAAGCCGGCGAGGTTTCCCAGCGAGTTGATCAGCGCAATGCCCGCGGCCGCGCCGGTGCCGGCCAGGAACGACGTGGGCAGGCTCCAGAACAGCGGCAACGTGGTCAGGATGCCGATGGTGGCCAGCGTCAGCGCGAACATGGCCAGCGTGGTATCGGTGGCCCAATGCACCGACAGCAGCAGGCCGAACGCGCCGAGCAGCGCCGGGATTGCGATATGCCAGCGCCGTTCGCCGCTGCGGTCGGCGCTGTGCGCCACCAGCACCATGCCGATCACCGCGCAGCCATACGGGATCGCGGTCAGCAGGCCGATGTCGAGCGCGCTCTTCACGCCGGTCTGCTTGATGATGGTCGGCAGCCAGAAGCTGACGCCGTACAGGCCCATGACGAAGCAGAAGTAGATCGCGCTCATCAGCCAGACGCGCGGGCTGAACATCACGGTGCGGATCGGCGGGTCTTCCTTGTGCGCGTCTTCAGCGGCGATGTTGCGCTCGAGCAGCGCCTTTTCCTCGCCTGTCAGCCACTTGGCGTGCGCGATGCGGTCATCCAGGTAGGCCAGCACCCACAGCCCCACCAGGATCGACGGCACGCCTTCCAGCAGGAACATCCACTGCCAGCCCGACCAGCCGTTGTGGCCGTCGAACGACTGCATGATCCACCCCGACAGCGGGCCGCCGATCACGCCCGACAGCGCGATCGCGGTCATGAAGAAGGTGGTGGTGCGCCCGCGCCGGTTGGCCGGGTACCAGTAGGTCAGGTACAGGATGATGCCGGGGAAGAAGCCGGCCTCGGCAATGCCAAGCAGGAAGCGCAGCACGTAGAACATGGTCGGCGTGGTGACGAACATCATCGCCGCCGAGATCGCGCCCCAGGTGATCATGATGCGCGCGATCCAGATGCGCGCGCCCACCTTGTGCAGGATCACGTTGCTGGGCACTTCGAACAGGAAGTAGCCGATAAAGAAGATGCCTGCGCCCAGCCCGTAGATCGTCTCGCTGAATTTCAGGTCGTTGAGCATCTGCAGCTTGGCGAAGCCGACGTTGACCCGGTCCAGGTAGGCCACCACGTAGCACAGCAGCAGGAAAGGCACCAGGCGCCAGCTCACCTTGCGGTAGGTGGCATCTTCAAAGGCGGCGTCGCCGACGCCGGGGGTTACTGCGGTCGTTGTCATGCCGTCTCCTGAGGATGTTTGCGTTCTTGCGACGCGGTACAGCGGTGTTACGACAAGGAAATGCCGGTGAAGCAGGGCTCAGACGCAGCGCCCGCCGTCGACTTCGATGCAGGTGCCGGTGATGAAGGCGGCTTCGTCGGAAGCCAGGTAGAGGCAGGCATTGGCCACGTCCTGCGGCGTCGACATGCGCCCCATCGGGATGGTGGCGAGGAACTTCGCGCGGTTCTCGGGCGTGTCGGGCATGCCCATGAATTCTTCAAGCAGCGCGGTGGCGCCGATCACCGGGTTGACGCAGTTGACGCGGATATTGTCCTTGCCCAGCTCGGCCGCCATGGCCTTGCTGGCGGTGATGACCGCGCCCTTGCTGCCGTTGTACCAGACCAGCCCAGGCCGCGGGCGGATGCCGGCGGTGGAGGCGATATTGACGAACACGCCGCCGCCGCGCTGGCGGAAGTGCGGGATGAAGGCGCGCGCCGACCAGTAGATGCTTTTGACGTTGACCGCATAGACGCGGTCGAACTCATCCTCGGTGACGTCGAGGATGGGCTTGTTGCGATGGGTGGTGCCGGCGTTGTTGACGACGATATGCACGTCGCCGAAGGCGGCCAGCGCGGCCTCGCGCATGGCCTCGGTATCGTCGCCGCGCGAGACGTCGGCGCGCACCGCGCGCGCCTGGCCGCCGGCCTCGCGGATCGCCGCGGCCACGCGCTCGGCGCCGTCTTCGCGCAGGTCGGCCACCAGCACGCTGGCGCCCTCGCGGGCGAAGGTATGGGCGATGCCTTCGCCGAAGCCGGAACCGCCGCCGGTGACGATCGCTACCTTGTTGGCCAGTCTCATCGCTTGTCTCCTTGTGTTGTGATTTTCGGTGATCGGTGCGGGGAATCGTTCAGTGCGGCGATATCAATGCGAAAACGGCCCCCGCCCGCGCAACGCATTCGCGACCATCATCACCGCCAGCAAAAACGGCAGCGCCACATACAGGCACCAGTGCACGCGGTCGCCCACCACATCGCCCCACTTGCGCTTGAACACCTGCAGCCGCGGCATGCCGGAGGGATTGGTGGCGCGCTTGTTCCGCACGTGCCACGCCATCCAGAAAAAGAAGATGGCAAATGCGACGGAAAGGAAATTGATGTTACCCATGTTGGATGGCGATGGTTTTCAGTGTGGTGAATCCGTACAGCGCCTCGAAGCCCTTTTCGCGGCCGTAGCCGGACTGGCCGCTGCCGCCGAAGGGCAGCTCAACGCCGCCGCCGGCACCGTAGTTGTTGATAAAGACCTGGCCCGCGCGCAGCTTGTGCGCCAGGCGCAGCTGGCGTCCGCCGTCGCGGGTCCAGACGCCGGCGACCAGGCCGTAGGGCGTGCCGTTGGCCAGCGCGATGGCTTCGGCCTCGGTGTCGAAGGGCATGGCCGCCAGCAGCGGGCCGAACACTTCTTCCTGTGCCAGCCGATGCGCGGGCGGCACATCGCGGAACAGCATCGGCACCTGGTAGTAGCCGGCCTCGGGCGCCTCGGCCACGATCTGGCCCTGCGCCATCACCGCCACGCCGGCGTGCTGCGCGTCGGAGACGAAGTCCCACACGCGCTGCTGCTGCTTGCGGCTGATCAGCGGGCCGCATTCGAGGTCGAGTTCGGCCGGGCCCACGCGCAGCGACTCGAACACCGAGGCAATGCGGTCGAGCAGCGCGTTATAGACCGGGCGCTCCACCAGCAGGCGGCTGCCGGCCGAGCAGGTCTGGCCGGCGTTCTGCACGATGCCGTTGACCACCACCGGCACCAGCGCATCGATGTCGGCATCGGCAAACACGATCTGCGGCGACTTGCCGCCCAGTTCCAGCGTGACCGGCACGTGGTTCTCGGCGGCCAGCTGCGACACCAGCTTGCCGGTCTGCGGCGAGCCGGTGAACGAGATGTGGTGGATGCCGGGATGGCGCGCCAGCGCGGCGCCGGCTTCGTGGCCGTAGCCGGTGATGATATTGAGTGCGCCTTCGGGCAGGCCGGCCTCGGCGGCGATCTCGGCCACGCGCAGCAGCGACAGGCAGGCGTCCTCGGCCGGCTTGACCACGCAGGCATTGCCGGCAGCCAGCGCCGCGCCCACGCTGCGGCCGAAGATCTGCAGCGGGTAGTTCCACGGGATGATGTGGCCGGTCACGCCGTGCGGCTCGCGCACCGTCAGCACGGTGTAGCCGGGGTTGTAGGGGATGGTCTGGCCGTGCAGCTTGTCGACCGCGCCGGCGTAGAACTCGAAGTAGCGCGCCACCGCGCGGGCGTCCGCGCGGGCCTGGCGCAGCGGCTTGCCGGTATCGCGCGCTTCCAGCGCGGCCAGTTCCTCTTCATGCGCGATCAGCGCCACGGCGACGCGGTTGAGCAGGCGCACGCGCTCGGCCGGGGCCATCTGGCCCCAGGCGCCCTCGGCGGCCTGGCGCGCGGCGTGGACCGCAACGTTGACGTCGGTGGCGTTGCCGCGGGCGATCTCGGCGAAGGGCTCGCCGTTGGACGGGTCGAACACCTTGATGCGCAGGCCGTTGTCCGGCGCGATCAGGCGGTTGGCAACAAAGTGCTGGGCATGCATGGGTGGCTCCGGCGCAGCACGAAGGCTGCGGCTATTCAGTGTCGGCTGAAGAATGCGCCATTATCGCGCACGCGGGCGTCGCTGCAACGCGTTGCAGCGAGCAGGGAAGTCAGAACGGGCCTGGCTTGTCAGCAACCGGTCAGGCGCGAGCCGTTATAATGCCCGCCATCCGACAACACAGCGCAGGCATCTGGAGAACCGCATGAGCTTCAACCTCGTCACCCCGGGCAAGGACATCCCCAACGATTTCAACGTCATCATCGAGATCTCGGCCCAGAGCGATCCGGTGAAGTACGAGGCAGACAAGGAAACCGGCCTGCTGTTCGTGGACCGCTTCATCGGCACCGGCATGCGCTATCCGGCCAACTACGGCTACATTCCGCAGACCCTGTCGGGCGACGGCGACCCGGTGGACGTGCTGGTGCTGTCCCCGTTCCCGATCCTGGCCGGCGCCGTGGTGCGCTGCCGTGCACTCGGCATGCTGAAGATGACCGACGAGTCGGGCGTGGACGCCAAGCTGGTCGCCGTGCCGGTGGACAAGCTGTCGCCCGCCACCGCCTACATGAAGGGCCTGTCGGACGTGCCGCAGAACCTGCTGGACCAGATCAAGCACTTCTTTGAGCACTACAAGGCACTGGAAGCCGGCAAGTGGGTCAAGGTCGAAGGCTGGGCCGGCATCGAGGAAGCCCACAAGGAAATCACCGACGGCGTGGCCAACTACAAGAAGTAAGCTGAACCGTCGCTGAAGAAACCCCGCCGCGGCGGGGTTTTTTGTTGCCCGTCGCTTGATGGCGGTTAGGACCCGTCCGTGCCGCTTGCGCTACGCTGGGTCCGTGTCAACCAGGAAGGAGAACCCACCATGAACCGCGCTACTCAGGGCATCAAGCCGATGCAGGGCCTGCCGGAAGTGTTGTCGCCATCGCGCCGCTATGACCGGCTCGCGGTGTGCTTCCATTGGGCGGTGTTCGTGCTGGTGGCGCTGGCGTATGCGGCCATCGAACTGAAGGGCAACTTCGACAAGGGCACGCCGGCGCGCGTGCTGGCCATGGACATCCATGAATGGGCCGGGGCGCTGGTGCTGGTTCTGGCGGTGCCGCGGCTGCTGTGGCGGCTGGTGCGCGGCGCACCGGCGCCGGAACCCGGCCCGCGCTGGATGCATCTGGCGGGAGAAGCCATGCACTGGGTGCTGTACCTGTTCATCCTGGCGCAGCCGCTGCTGGGACTGCTGGCGATGAATGCCGGCGGGCACCTGCTGGCGCTGCCTTCGCTGGGGATCGAAGTGCCCGCGCTGGTGGCGGCGGACCCCGCGCTGAAGGAAACGGTCAAGGCCATCCACGAAACGCTGGGGACCGCGTTCTACCTCGTCATCGGGCTGCATGCGATGGCTTCGCTGTTCCACCACTACATGCTGGGCGACAACACGCTGCGGCGCATGTGGCGCTGAGCGCCACGGCGGCTCAGGAACGGGCAAAGGGATTGCGTTCGCCCAGTTCGTCCAGGTAAGCGTCGATGCCGTGGCGCTCGCGCGCGAGGAAGCGCTCCACGGCATCGGCAAAGTCGGGATGCGCCAGCCAGTGCGCCGAGCGCGTCGCCACCGGCAGGAAGCCGCGCGCCATCTTGTGCTCGCCCTGCGCGCCGCCTTCGAAGGTGCGGATGCCGTGGGCGATGCAGAACTCCAGCGGCTGGTAGTACGCGGTCTCGAAGTGCAGGCAGGGGTGGTATTCGAGCGCGCCCCAGTAGCGGCCGTACAGCGTGCTGACCTGCGGCGCATCGTCGTACACCAGCAGCGACGAGGCGATCGGCTGGCCCGCGCGCTCGGCCACCACCAGCAGCAGGTGCTGCGGCATCGCCGCGCCGATGCGCCGGAAGAAGTCCAGGTTCAGGTAGGGCGTGGAATGGTGCTCGCGATAGGTCTGGCGGTAGCAGCGGTTGAAGAAGCGCCAGGCCTCTTCATCGATCTCGTGGCCGCGCAGGTGGCGGAAGGTGATGCCGGCCTGCGCCACCTGGCGCCGTTCGGCGCGGATGTTCTTGCGCTTCTTCTGTGACAGCGTGGCGAGGAAGTCGTCGAAACTGGCGTAGGGCTTGCTGCCACCTTCGCCGCCATTGGTCCAGTGGAACTGCACGCCGTGCCGCATCAGCATGCCGGCCTGCTGCATCAGCCCGGCTTCGGCCTCGTCGGGAAAAAGAACATGCAGCGACGACATGCCGCTTTCCGCCGCCAGCGCGAGCGCCACCTCCAGCAGCAGCCGGCGGGCCTGCGCATCTTCAGCGAGCAGCCGCGCGCCGCGCACCGGCGTGAACGGGATCGCCGACAGCCACTTGGGGTAGTACTCGATGTTGTGGCGGGCATACGCATCGGCCCAGGCCCAGTCGAACACGTACTCGCCGTACGAATGCGCCTTGGCATAGAGCGGCATTGCCGCGGCCAGCCGGTCGCCCGCCCACAACGTCAGGAAGCGCGGATGCCAGCCGGTCTCGGCGCATGCGCTGCCGCTGGCATGCAACGCATGCAGGAAAGCGTGGCGCAGGAACGGCGTGGGTTCGGGCTGGCGCGCCAGCAGCGCGTCCCAGGCGGCCGGGTCGATCTCGGCCAGGTCGGAGACGATGCGCGTCTGGTAGTCCGAAATGTCCGCTTGGTGGACCTTCTGGTCGTCTGCGCGGCTGCCTGTGGCCGCCGTGTCGCCGGAATCCGACTGCATGGGCTGTAGCTGAAGGGGTGGAGACGGGATTGCCGCGCGCGACGGCGCATGGCGCGGCTCGAGTCTACCGGAAACGGCGTGCAGGCGCTGCGGCAAGGCACGGGCGGCGCGCCCCCGGGTAGCGACGTAGAATGGCGGATATGCGTCACCCCCAGGTTCAGGCGCGGATGACCCGCCCCATGCCTGCCATACCCCAGGGCCCGAAATGAAGACTCCGTTTTTCAACCTCTATTCCCACGGCTTTGCCCGCGTGGCGGTCGGCGTGCCGGTCTGCCGCGTGGCCGATCCGGCTTTCAATGCGCGCGAGACGCTGGCGCTGGCCACGCAGGCTGCGCAGCGCGGCGCGGTGCTGGCCGCGTTCCCCGAGCTGGGCCTGTCGGCCTACACCTGCGACGACCTGTTCCACCAGCGCACGCTGCTCGATGCGTGCGAGGCGGCGCTCGGCACCATCGTCGAAGCTTCGCGCAAGCTGCCGCTGGCGATGGTGGTGGGCATGCCGCTGCGCGTGCAGCACCAGCTGTTCAACTGCGCCGTGGTGGTGGCCGCGGGCCGTGTGCAGGGCGTGGTGCCAAAGTCGTTCCTGCCCAACTACTGGGAATTCTATGAAGGGCGCCAGTTCAGCGCGGCCGACTGCGCCACGGTCGACAGCGTGCGGCTGCTGGGCCAGGACGTGCCGTTCGGCGCCGGGCTGCTGTTCGATATCGAAGGGCTGCCGTTCTTCCGCTTCCATGCCGAGATCTGCGAAGACGTGTGGGTGCCGGTGCCGCCGTCGTCGTTCGCCGCGATGGCGGGCGCAACCGTGCTGGTGAACCTGTCGGCATCGAATATCGTGATCGGCAAATCGGGCTACCGGCACCAGCTGGTGTCGCAGCAGTCGGCGCGCTGCCTGGCGGCGTACCTGTACACCTCGGCCGGCAAGGGCGAGTCGTCCACCGACCTGGCCTGGGACGGGCAGGCATTGATCTACGAGAACGGCGAAATGCTGGCCGAATCCGAGCGTTTCTCCGACGACTCGCACCTGCTGTTCGCCGACGTCGATGTCGAGCGCCTGTCGCGCGAGCGCATGCACCAGGTCACCTTCGGCCATTCGGTGCGCCGGCACAAGGCCGAGGTGGAAGCGTTCCGCGTGGTCACCTTCGCGCTCGACCTGCCGCGCGAGAAGTCGCTGCCGCTGGCACGCAACGTGGCGCGCTTCCCGTATGTGCCGGCCGATCCGCGCCAGCGCGACGAGCGCTGCATGGAGGTCTACAACATCCAGGTGCAGGCGCTGGTGCAGCGGCTGTCGGCCAGCAAGATCAGCAAGGTGGTGATCGGCGTCTCGGGCGGGCTGGATTCGACGCACGCGCTGCTGGTCTGCGCCAAGGCAATGGACCGGCTGGGACTGCCGCGCGCCAATATACTCGCCTACACCATGCCCGGCTTCGCCACCAGCGACCGCACGCTGGACCAGGCGCGCAAGCTGATGCAGGTGGTGGGCTGCAGCGCCACCGAGATCGATATCCGTCCCAGCTGCCTGGCCATGCTGAAGGACCTGGGCCATCCGTACGCCGCCGGCGAGAAGGTCTATGACGTGACCTTCGAGAACGTGCAGGCCGGCGAGCGCACCAACCACCTGTTCCGGCTGGCCAATTTCCAGGGCGCGATCGTGATCGGCACCGGCGACCTGAGCGAGCTGGCGCTGGGCTGGTGCACCTATGGCGTGGGCGACCACATGTCCCACTACAACGTCAACGCCAGCGTGCCCAAGACGCTGATCTCGCACCTGGTGCGCTGGGTCGCCGAAACCGGCCAGATCGGCGAGGGTGGGGCGGACGTGCTGCTGGCAGTGCTCGATACCGACATCAGCCCCGAGCTGGTGCCCGGCGACAGCAACCATGGCCCGGAGCAGAAGACCGAAAGCACCATCGGGCCGTACGAGCTGCAGGACTTCAACCTCTACTACACGCTGCGCTTCGGCTTCACGCCGTCCAAGATCGCCTTCCTGGCCCAGCACGCCTGGGCCGACCGCGAGCGCGGCGTGTGGCCGTACGGGCCCGAGGTGGCGCGCAACCAGTACGGGCTAGCAGAGATCAAGCGCAACCTCGCGATCTTTCTCGACCGCTTCTTCCGCACCAGCCAGTTCAAGCGGTCCTGCATCCCGAACGCGCCCAAGGTGGGGTCGGGCGGTTCGCTGTCGCCGCGCGGCGACTGGCGCGCGCCGAGCGATTCGGAGTCGGCGGTGTGGCTGGCGGACCTGGAGAAGGTGCCGGACTGATGCCCCAGTGTCGCTGAGCAGTGAAATGGCCAGCACTGTGCGGGCCATTTTCCTGCGGGAGCGCCGTCAGGCGGCAAGCGCTCGCCGCCACTGGCCACGCAGCGCCGGATTTCCTGCCTAGACTGCGCGCCGTTTGCATTCGAAGCAGAGGAAATCAGATGAAGCCAACTTTGACGAAGCGGGCCAGGGTTCCCGCCCTGCTGCTGTTGTGCTGCGTGGGTCTCGCGGCCTGCATCCAGGCGCCGATCCGGCGCCACGAAGGCGAGCCGCTGCTGCGGCACCGCCAGGGCGGCGCACGGGAACACGTCGGCGGCGTCGACTTCTGGATGCGGGGCGAGCCGCCGCGACCATACGAGGTGCTGGCCTACACCACCGTGGAAACCGCGGAGGGGTGGATCGGCGAGCGCTTCCTGCTGAAGCGGGTTGCCTCCCGGGTGCGCGAAGCCGGCGGCGACGCTGCGCTGATAGGTGACCAGCGCAGCCGGCTGGTGGCGTTGCAGCGCGCGGGCAGGCATACCGAGCTGGCGGATTTGCACGCCAGGCCGGGCAACCGGATGCGTACCAGTTCGAGATCATCGCGCCGGCGCCTGGGATGCTCACTGCCTCCAGCGGCATGCGCATCGAACCGGACGCGACGCTGGAGACCGCCAGTGACGACATCGACACGCTGCTGGTGGCGGGCGGCCCCACGCTATGGAAGCAGGCGCCGGATGAAGGTTCGCGCCATCCCCTCAAGCGCGTGGCTGCCCTGGCCGGCTTGGCGATCCCAACAACCTGCGGCGCGCCTTTTTGCGTCGTGTCGGAGTGGCGCCTTCGGACTATCGGCGCCGCTTCCTCAGCACGGCGTGACCGGGTGATTTGCACAGGGTTTGCACAGGCTCTGCACAGGATTTCCCGGGGGCTGTCCACAGGGTTGTCCACAGGCACAAGCGGCATCGCGCGGCCCTGCGATGCGCGCTGTCGAACGTTCCGGCCGCGCCGGGCGCGGGATTGCGGGGAATGCATGGCGCCAATGGCTGTTAAAATGCCAGCCGGAGAGCGCCGCGTCCGCGGTGGTGCGCCGCCAGGCGCGTGAACAAACATAACCAGGGGCCAGTCATGAAGCAGATTACCGCCATCATCAAACCGTTCAAGCTCGACGAGGTGCGTGAGGCACTGGCTGACGTCGGCGTGACCGGGCTGACGGTGACCGAGGTGAAGGGATTTGGCCGCCAGAAAGGGCATACCGAGCTCTACCGAGGCGCCGAATACGTCGTCGACTTCCTCCCCAAGATCAAGATCGAGGTGGTGGTGGCCGAGAACCAGCTGGACACCGTACTTGACGCCATCGTCAAGGCCGCGCATACCGGCAAGATCGGCGACGGCAAGATCTTCGTGACCGAGATCGAACGCGTGATCCGCATTCGTACCGGCGAGCAGGACGAAGCCGCGGTCTGATAGCGCCGGCTGCAAATGCGAGAAAGCCGCCCAACCGGGCTAATGCCGTTCAGTTAAGTCTGAACGGCATTTTTCTTTGCAGGGGTTGTAAACAAGGTGTCGAGCTGTTAACTTGCCGTTCCGATGCTATCGGAACAAGTCCACGCCACCCTTGAGCTTAGTGAGCCGGCCAGTTTTGCCCGGCTCAGCGAGCACCTGCCGATGGCTTGGATTGAGCAAGCGCTGGCAGCCTCGGGGACAGCGTCCGTTCGCCGGCGCCGACTGCCAGCAGAGCAGGTGGTCTGGCTGGTCATCGCGCTGGCGCTCTATCGGCACCAATCGATTCCCGATGTGCTGGAGACGCTGGACCTGGCACTGCCCAACGATGCCAACGCCTGTGTCAGCAAGAGCGGGATCGCCCAAGCCCGCGAGCGGCTTGGAGACAAGCCTCTGTTGTGGCTGTTCGAGCAGACCGCACGGGCGTGGGTGGCTCAGGATGCTGCGCACTACAAATGGAAGGGCTTGGCGCTTTACGCCATGGATGGGACCACCTTCCGCACTGCCGATAGCCCTGAGAATCGCCTCCACTTTGGCGCGCAGAGCTACGCCAGCGGCAAGGTCGCCAGCTATCCACAAGTCCGCGGGGTCTCGCTCACGGCTGTTCCCACCCATCTTGTTGCCGATATCGCCTTTGGCTGCTATGGGCGCAACGAGATGCTCTATGCCAAGGAGCTCATTGAGCGGATCCCGGATCATTCGTTAACGATCTTTGACAAGGGCTTTCTGGCCGCAGAGATCCTGTGGGGCTTGCGCATGGGCGGCAGCGAGCGCCACTTCCTGATCCCCGCCAAGAAGAATCTGCAGTGGGAGCTGCTCTCAGGCAACGAGGGCGATGGCATCGTCCAGATGAAGGTCTCGCCTCAGGCTCGCCGCAAGAATCCTGCCTTGCCAGAGACTTGGACAGCTCGCGCGATCCGGGACGAGGACTCAGACCGCGTCCTGTTGACCTCGTTGACAGACCGTCGGCGCTTCAAGGCAGCCGACATCATTGGGTGCTACAAGCGCCGTTGGGAAATCGAAACCAGCTATCGAGAACTGAAGCAGACGATGCTCGGGGCCGAACTGACCTTGCGCAGCCGCCAGCCTGAGGGCGTGCATCAGGAAATCTGGGGGGCACTGATTGCGTACAACCTGGTGCGTCTGGAGATGGCCAAGGCTGCGCTCGAGGCCCGCGCCGAGCCCACCGACCTGAGCTTTGTGCTGGCCTTGCGCCTGATACAGGGCGAGTTGATCTGGGCAGCCGGCATGGCCCCAGGCAAGCTGCCGGCCCACCTGCAGCGCATGCGCGCCAAACTTCAGTTGGCGATCGTCCAAAAGCGACGGGGGCGTAAGTGCCCCCGTGAAGTCAAAGCCCTGCCTAAGCGCTACACCGTCCGCTTCCTCAGAAAGGACCTTAACTGAACGGCATTAGCCCAACCGGGCGGCTTTCTTTCTTTTGGGGCTTGTTCAGCTCGGCAGCTTCCAGCCGTAGCGCACCGACACCAGCCGCATCGCGATGATCGCCAGCGCGCCGGTCATCAGCGCCGCCTCCTGCTGCACTTCCATCCAGGTCAGGCCGATGTAGATCCAGCAGCCGACGAAGGAGCAGGTCGCATAGGGCGAGCGGTCGCGCAGGATCATCGGCACTTCATTGCACAGCACGTCGCGCACCACGCCGCCGAACACCGACGAGATGATGCCCATCATTACCGCCACGGTCGGCGTCATCTGCCCCACCAGCGCCAGCGAGGTGCCGGTGACCGAGAACAGCCCCAGCCCGATCGCGTCGGCGACGATCAAGGCCCGGTCCGACGCCACGCGGCTGACCACGCGCAGCACGAATGACGCGCCAAACGACATCGCGAAGATCAGCAGCACATAGCCTTCATGCTCGACCCAGTAGAACGGGCGCCGGTCCAGCAGCACGTCGCGCAGCGTGCCGCCGCCAAAGGCCGTGGCGAACGCCACCACGAAGGTGCCGACCACGTCGAGCCGCTGCTTGCGCGCGTCGACCACGCCCGATACCGCGAAGGCGAGTACGCCGATGACCTCCATGATATGGAGGATCAGGGGCAGCCGCCCCATCAGCAATTCGAGCGGGAGATGCATCCGTGGCGCTGGTCAGGCCCGGCGCATCAGGGCTTCGGCTGGCGCAGCAGCACCATCAGCGCGCCGGCGCCACCTTCGGCCTCGCGCGCCTGCACGAAGGCGAGCACTTCCTCCTTCTGCACCAGCCAGCTGCGCACCTTGCCCTTGAGCACCGGCAGCTTGTCGGGCGAGCCCAGGCCCTTGCCGTGGATCACGCGCACGCAGCGCACGCCGTTGCGCACCGAGCGGCGCAGGAATTCGGCCAGCGCTTCGCGCGCCTCGTCGCTGCGCAGGCCGTGCAGGTCGACCTTGTCCTGCGGCACCCATTCGCCGCGGCGCAGCTTGCGAATCACGTCCATGCCGATGCCAGGCCGGCGGAACGACAGCGTCTCGTCGGTCTCCAGCAGGCTTTCGACATCGAACTCGTCGGACAGCGAGGCCTGCAGCACCGCCTGGTCGTTGCGCTGCGATTGCACCGGTACCGGCGCGGGTTTGCTGACGGGGTGGTGGGCGCGGTTGCGGTCGCGCAATTGGCTGACCTGGCCCACGCTGGCGCGAAACACGTCGGCTTCCTCGCGGGCGCGCTGCGCCGCCTGCTCGGCGGCCAGGCGCTCGGCTTCGCGCCGCTCGGCATCGGCCTTGAGGTTGTCGCGCAGGCTGGACAGGTCGTTCAGGCCGAAGCGCTGGGTCGGTCGGTCGGGTTTGCGGGCGCCTTGCGTCATGAAAAATCTCCGGGTACTCGCCGGGATTATATCGACTGGGGCAGGGCAGCCACGGAGGCTGCGGGGAAGGGGTGAACCGGCCGCGGTGGCCGGTTCGGAGAGGCGGGATTACTTCAGGGCTTCGACAAAACGCTGCGCATCCAGCGCGGCCATGCAGCCGGTGCCGGCGCTGGTGATTGCCTGGCGGTAGACGTGGTCCTGCACGTCGCCGGCGGCGAACACGCCCGGCACGCTGGTGGCGGTGGCGTCGCCCTGCAGTCCCGACTTGGTCACCAGGTAGCCGTTCTTCATTTCCAGCTGGCCGGCGAACAGGTCGGTATTGGGCTTGTGGCCAATGGCGATGAACACGCCCGCCAGCTTCAGGTCTTCGGTCTGGCCGGTCTTGGCGTTGCGGATGCGGATGCCGGTCACGCCCGAATCGTCGCCCAGCACTTCGTCCAGCACGTTGTCGTAGCGGATCTCGATGCGGCCTTCCTTTTCGCGCTGGAGCAGGCGGTCGACCAGGATCGGCTCGGCGCGGAAGCTGTCGCGGCGGTGGATCACGGTGACCTTGCTGGCGATGTGCGACAGGTACAGCGCTTCTTCCACGGCGGTGTTGCCGCCGCCGACCACGGCGACTTCCTGGTTCTTGTAGAAGAAGCCGTCGCAGGTGGCGCAGGCCGACACGCCGCGGCCCATGAAGGACTCTTCCGACGGCAGGCCCAGGTATTGGGCCGAGGCGCCGGTGGCGATGACGAGGGCGTCGCAGGTGTATTCGCCGGCGTCGCCGATCAGCGTGAAGGGGCGGGCCGGCTTGCCGTTTTCATCCACCAGCTTCGCGGTGTGGATGTGATCGAAGATGATTTCGGTCTTGAACTCTTCGGCATGCGCCAGCAGGCGCTGCATCAGCTCGGGACCCTGGACGCCCTTGGCATCGCCCGGCCAGTTCTCGACGTCCGTGGTGGTCATCAGCTGTCCGCCCTGGGCCAGTCCGGTGATCAGCACCGGCTGGAGGTTGGCGCGGGCCGCGTAGACCGCGGCGGTATAGCCGGCGGGACCAGAACCGAGAATCAGCACTTTTGCGTGTTTTGCCATGATGCGTTCCTGTGGCCGGTGCGGCATGATGCCCACCGGCATTGCTCGAAACCGACATTATAAGAGGAGCCGCATTTGCCCACTGTTGCAAATTCCAATGGGTGCGATAGCCGCCGCCCACGTTAAAATGGCCGCCACGATGCCCGTCAGTCACCTCGTCAGTCACCTCGTCAGTCCGCTGACTCAGGCCGACGGCGGCGCCAAACGCATCCGGAATCACCCTAAAAGAGTCCTATCCAGGCATGGCCCGAGCTACCACGACCACCCGCACCGATCCATCGGCCTTGCCATCCCGCATCGGCAAACTGCTGGGCGAGGTACGCTGGTTCCTGCTGCTGGCCGTCACGCTGGGTTTCCTGTGCGTGCTGGCCAGCTACAGCAAGACCGACCCCGGCTGGTCGCATGCGAACCAGGTCGCCGATATCCATAACCTGGGCGGCCGTGTCGGGGCCTGGGTGGCCGACGTGCTGTTCTTTATCTTCGGCTTCTCGGCTTACTGGTGGGCGGTGCTGCTGGTGCGGCGCTGCTGGCGCGGCTGGCGCACGCTGACGGCCGAGCTGCCCGAGCGCGCGGACGACCGCCAGCATCGCCAGGGCGTGACGGTGAGCTGGATCGGCTTCGTGCTGACGCTGCTGTCCAGCATGGGGCTGGAGGCGATCCGCATGTACCCGCTGCGCGCCGCGCTGCCGCGCGCGCCGGGCGGGGTGCTGGGCGACACGCTGGGCGGCTGGATGCAGGTGGCGCTGGGCTTCACCGGGGCGACGCTGCTGCTGCTGCTGCTGTTCGCGATCGGGCTGTCGCTGTTCTTCCACTTCTCGTGGCTGTCGGTGGCCGAGCATATCGGCGGTTTCGTCGAGACCATGTTCCTGGGCTTCAAGGCACGCCGCGAGAGCAAGCAGGACCGCATCATCGGCGAGGCCGCCAAGGTCGAGCGCAAGGAAACCGTCGAGGTGCAGCGCGTGCGCATCGAAGAGGCACCGCCGGTGCAGATCGTGCGTCCGCAGGCCGTGCCCAAGCATGAGCGCGTGGAACGCGAGAAGCAGCAGCCGCTGTTTGCCGATATCCAGGACTCGGACCTGCCGCCGCTGTCGCTGCTCGACCCGATCCCGCCGCACCAGGAAACGGTCAGCGCCGAGACGCTGGAATTCACCTCGCGCCTGATCGAGAAGAAGCTCAAGGACTTTGGCGTGGAGGTCAAGGTGGTGGCGGCCTACCCGGGGCCAGTCATCACGCGCTACGAGATCGAGCCGGCCACCGGCGTCAAGGGCAGCCAGGTGGTCAACCTGGCGCGCGACCTGGCGCGTTCGCTGTCGCTGGTGTCGATCCGCGTGGTCGAGACCATCCCCGGCAAGAACTACATGGGCCTGGAGCTGCCGAATCCGAAGCGCCAGACCGTGCGCCTGTCGGAGATCCTGGGCTCGCAGGTCTACAACGAGAGCGCTTCCAGCCTGACCATGGCGCTGGGCAAGGACATCGCCGGCAAGCCGATGGTGGCCGACCTGGCCAAGATGCCGCACTGCATGGTCGCGGGCACCACGGGCTCGGGCAAGTCGGTGGGCATCAACGCGATGATCCTGTCGCTGCTGTACAAGGCCAAGCCTGAGAGCGTGAGGCTGATCCTGATCGACCCCAAGATGCTCGAAATGAGCGTCTACGAAGGCATTCCGCACCTGCTGTGCCCGGTGGTGACGGATATGCGCCAGGCCGGCAACGCGCTGAACTGGGCCGTCGGCGAGATGGAGCGGCGCTACAAGCTGATGAGCAAGCTGGGCGTGCGCAACCTGGCGGGCTACAACAAGAAGATCGACGAGGCCGCGGCCAGGGAAGAGAAGATCCCGAATCCGTTCAGCCTGACCCCGGACGCGCCGGAGCCGCTGGACAAGCTGCCCACCATCGTCATCGTCATCGACGAGCTGGCCGACCTGATGATGGTGGTCGGCAAGAAGGTGGAAGAGCTGATCGCCCGCATCGCGCAGAAGGCGCGCGCCGCCGGCCTGCACCTGGTGCTGGCCACGCAGCGCCCGTCGGTGGATGTGATCACCGGCCTGATCAAGGCCAACGTGCCGACCCGCATTGCCTTCCAGGTCAGCAGCAAGATCGATTCGCGCACCATCCTCGACCAGCAGGGCGCCGAGACGCTGCTGGGCATGGGCGACATGCTGTACCTGGCGCCGGGCACCGGCTTGCCGGTGCGCGTGCATGGCGCCTTTGTCTCGGACGATGAAGTCCACCGCGTGGTGGAGAAGCTGAAGGAAGGCGGGGAAGCCAACTACATCGAGGGCATCCTCGAAGGCGGCCTGACGGACGATGGTGGCGGCGATGGCTTTGGCGGCGGCGCCGGTATCGGCGGTGGCGGTGGCGAGGCGGATCCGCTGTATGACCAGGCCGTGGAAGTGGTGCTGAAGAACCGCCGCGCGTCGATCTCGCTGGTGCAGCGCCACCTGCGCATCGGCTACAACCGCGCCGCGCGGCTGCTGGAGGATATGGAGAAGGCGGGGCTGGTTTCGGCCATGTCGGGCAATGGCAATCGCGACATCCTGGTGCAGGGCGGTGGCGCGGCTGCGCGGGATGATGAGTGACTAGCGGAGGCGGGCATTCAGGCTGGCCGTGGATTGCGCAGCCTGAGCGTGCTAGCGGCGCTTAAGCAGTAGGTCGAGCTTCGCGTTGACGTTGTCGACCTTGGCGTTGACGTTGTCGACCTTGGCGTTGACGTTGTCGACTTTCGCGTTGACGTTGTCGACCTTCGCGTTGACGTTCCCTAGCTTGGCGTTGACGTTCTCTAACTTCTCGTTGAATTCTTCAAAGCCCTTTTCGACCCGCACCTCCAGGCGCTCGATGCGCGAATCAACTGCGTCCAGGCGACCCGTGAGGCGGCGGTCCATTTCGGTGATCCGAGAGGCGAGCGGACCGGTGGCCTTTTCGATCTTGTCCTGGGTGCTCTCATTCAGCCACGACATCACGGAAAAGACGAACGCTACACCGGCCAGAATGCCCGTGACTACCATGGCGGGATTAAAGGGCTTGGCAGCGGTCTTTTCCTGCCAGGCGTCGAGTTCAATCCTGACCTGGCGTGTCGCGATCCTCTTCATCTCGTCGCGGTCGAGACGCCTGGCGTCGTGCCGGAATGGCTGACGCCCGGCAGCAGGTTTGGCGTTGGTCATATTGCTGGCCCAGTGGATTTGGCCGCCTCCCGGCGAAGCAGCGAGCAAGAGGCGGCGTGGCGAGTGCTCTACGTACATGCACTGCATTGTCTTCCACGCCAAGTAAAGAAGCGTTTCGTCCTGATACGAGATTCGCTTTACGGGGTCCTTTACCGCAAATTGAGAGTTTTCGTGCCTGAGCCGGCGCAGTTCGCGCACCATCTGCCGTAATATCCGGTTACCCGCGAAGCAGGGGCGGCGCGGAATCCTGCACCAGCAGCTGGCTCTAACAAGACACGTTGACCGTGCAGTGGACTGCCTGTCAGACGCCGCACAGGGTCAACGCATTCGATAACAACCAGGATCCAAATCATGCGCAACCGCATCCTCGTGTCGGCCTGCGCCGCGCTGGCGATGTTTGCCATCCAGGCGCCGGCCCATGCCGCAGCTACCGACCAGCTGCAGAGCTTCGTCACCGGTGTGAAGAGCGCGCGCGGCGAGTTCACGCAGCGCCAGGTCAAGGGGCAGGGCGCCAACGTCAAGGTGACCGGCAACTCCAGCGGCACCTTCGTGTTTGCGCGCCCGGGCAAGTTCACCTGGCGCTATACCAAGCCCTACGAGCAACTGCTGCAGGCCGATGGCCAGACCCTGTACATCTACGACAAGGACCTGAACCAGGTCACCGAGCGCAAGCTTGATGCCGCGCTGGGTTCCAGTCCGGCCGCGATCCTGTTCGGCAGCAACGACCTGGAGAAGAACTTCGCCATCAAGAACGGCCCGACCCGGGATGGCGTGGAATGGCTGGAACTGACGCCCAAGGCCAAGGACACGCAGTTTGAGCGTATCGGCATTGGCTTCAAGGGCGGCAACCTCGAAGCGATGGAACTGCGCGACGCCTTCGGCAACACCACCTTGCTGACCTTCACGAACATGCAGAAGAACCCGCCGCTGGCGGCCGATGCATTCCGGTTCACGGTGCCCAAGGGCGCCGACGTGATGAAGCAATGAGGCCCGCCATGATCGCCAACTCAGCCATGGCCGTTCGCATCGTCGCTGCCCGCGGACGTTACGGCGCAGTGATCCTGGCGGGTGCCGGCGCGCTGGCGCTGGCGCTGGCGGCTTGCGCCAGCGCCAGCGGCGGCGCCAGCAAGTTCGATGTCGATTCCTTCCTGCGCGCGCCGGACACGGCGTTGCCCGAAGTGCTCGGCAACGCGGAGTTCCTGAAGTCCACGCGCGTGCCCGCATCGGAATGCGCGGCCATGCTGCAGTCCGCCAGCACCGGCGTGCTGGAAGACCTGCCGCCCAGCAGCAACGCGCGCGGCCCCGCCTGGCTGCTGCATCCCAAGGGCAAGCCCGAACAGGTCTGGTTAGTTGTCAGCGAGTCAGGCGGCGAACGGACGTGCCACGGTCCGTTGCCGGCCGACGCGATGAAGAGGCTGGCCAACCGCGCCAAAGGCTGATTGCGCCGGCTTCAGCGCTGATGCGTTGCGATTGGAACGCCGCCAGCGGACATGTGTCGAACCGTCCACATCCAAGCGGAAACAAAAAAGGAAGCGACATGCCTGCAATCCGAACCACAGTACATGCCCGTCGACTGCTCTGGCTGGCCGCGGGCGCGGCCTTGCTGGCCGGTTGCGCGACGCAGCCCAACGAGCCGGCACCAATGCCCGGCCCGCAAGGTGCGTGGGGCACCCCGGCCGGCTGTGCCGCCGACAAGGTTGCCGACGACACGCTGGTGGGCAAGAGCGAGACCGAGGCCGTCGGCCTGCTGCAAGGCTGTGCATGGCGGCTGGGCGAACGCGACGGGCAGCAGTTTCCCGGCACGATGGACTACAACCCCCAGCGCCGCACCCTCGGCATCAAGGCTGGCAAGGTTGCGTGGGTGCGGCGCGGCTGAAGCGATGTGCAAGCGCGTCCACATGGTGCGTCGGGCGCGCAATTATTGATTGCTCAACATGCGCCAACATGACAAAAATGTAATTTGACCGGCTGAACAAGAATCAATATTGTTTCTGGCTGTCCGGAATCCAATAACCGGGCAGTCCCGGGTGTCCCGGATGCTGGCGACTGCCCAACCATGCTGGGGAGCCATCCGCGTGAAGACCACTATCCGAACCTTGCTGCCGCGTGTCGCGGCGCTGGCCCTGCTGACGCTGCCGCTGGCGGCCGCCGCGCAGGAAAAGGTGCTGAACCTCTATACCGCACGGCACTACCAGACCGACGAGGCGCTGTACGCCAACTTCACCAAGCAGACCGGCATCAAGATCAACCGCATCGAAGGCCAGGAAGATCCGCTGCTTGAGCGCATCCGCAATGAGGGCGCCAACAGCCCGGCGGACGTCTTCATCACCGTCGATATCGGCCGCCTGTGGCGGGCCCAGCAGGCCGGCGTGTTTGCGCCGGTCAAGTCCAAGGTGCTGGAATCGCGCATTCCCGCCAACTACCGCGATCCGAACGGCGAGTGGTTCGGCTTCTCGGCGCGCGGCCGCGTGATCGCGTACAACAAGACCGCGGTCAAGGCCGGCGACATCGCCACCTACGAGGACCTGGCCGATCCCAAGTGGAAGGGCAAGGTGTGCACGCGTTCCAGCGGGCACGTCTACAACCTGTCGCTGGTGTCCAGCCTGATCGCGCACGACGGCGAGGCGCGCACCGAGCAATGGGCACGCGGCGTGGCAGCCAACCTGGCGCGCGCGCCCAAGGGCGGCGATACCGACCAGCTCAAGGCCGTGGCCGCGGGCGAGTGCGACGTGGCGATCTCCAACACCTACTACATCGCACGCCTGCTGAAGTCGACCAAGCCGGAAGACAAGGCCGTGGCCGACAAGCTGGGGGTGGTGTGGCCCAACCAGAAAAGCCAGGGCGTGCATATGAACATCTCCGGCGGCGGCATGCTGAAGCACGCGCCGAACAAGGAGGCCGCGGTCAAGTTCCTGGAATACCTGGCCAGCGACGATGCGCAGCGCTACTTTGCCGACGGCAACAATGAATGGCCGGTGGTGCAGGGCGTGAAGGTCAGCAATCCGGCGCTCGATTCGCTCGGCGAGTTCAAGGCCGACAGCATCAACGTGGCCGAGCTGGGCAAGTACCAGCCGCAGGCGCAGAAGCTGCTGGACCGCGCGGGCTTCAAGTAAGCCGCGGGTCAGGCCGGCCGTCCCTGCATGAGGGCGGCCGGCCGGTTCCGAGTTACAGCAGGAACCGCTTGTTGCCCTTCACCCCGGCCGGCTCGACCTTGCGGAACGTCAGCTTGACGCTGCTGTCGAGCCGCCGCCCCGCCTGGCGCCGGATCAGCGCGCGGTGCAGCAGGCCCTTGTGGCCGACCGTGCCTTCCGCATAGGGCTGGTTCCCGACCGTTCCCAGCGCCATTGTGGCCAGCGCCTGGTTGCGCTCCGCCGCACTCTTTTCCAGCAGCTTGTCCAGCGCCATGCGGGCGCGCACCTGCGCGGCGAGCGCCGTGTCGCCGGGATTGGCGCGGGCACGCTCGGCGTCCCATGGCAACCGCACCTTGCCCGCCAGCCGGCGCAGCGCGGCGCGCAGTTCGGCGCCGTCCATGCGCGATTCCTGCACGATCCACACCGCATCATGGCGCACTGCCGCTTCGGCATCCGCCATGCGGCGTATCAGCGCGGGCTGCAGGCTGGGCGAGGTGAACTGGCGCCCGCGGCGGATGGCGTTGAGCGCGATACGGCGCACCTGCGGGTTGGCGTGGTCGGCAAGGTCGTCGATGATGCGCGCCGCGGTATCGGCGGATCCGATCATCTCGGCCAGTTGGCCGGCCAGCGAGATTTCTTCCACGCCGCTCAGCGTGTTGCGGCTGGCCAGCCGGTTCAGCTTGAACAACAGGATGTGGTATCGCAGCATACGCCCCCGTCAGGCATTCCGGCGGCAGGCGCGAAAGGATCCGGCGTGCCGCTGTTCTTGTCCCCGGGCGAGCGCCGGGCCATGAAAGGCTATCGGCGCGGCACGGCGGGACTTTAGCGGGCTACTGAGCGAGTGGGCTAGTGGGGCGGCTCAGCGCTGCGCCTCGCGCCGGATCGTGCGCGACAGCACGATCACCGGCAGCAGGCCGACGGCGACGATCACCAGCGACGCGGTCGCGGCTTCGGTCAGGCGTTCGTCGGCAGCGAGGTTGTACGCCTGCACGGCCAGCGTATCGAAGTTGAACGGCCGCATCACGAAGGTAGCCGGCAGCTCCTTCATCACATCGACAAAGACGATCAGCGCCGCCGTCAGCAGGCTGCCGCGCAGCATCGGGAAATGCACGCGCCGCAGCGTGGCGCCGGGGCCGTGGCCGAGGCTGCGCGCGGCGGCGTCCATGCTGGGCGTGATCTTGCCCAGGCCCGCATTGACCGTCTGCAGCGCCACGCCCAGGAAACGCACCAGCAGCGCATACACCAGCGCGGCGATGCCGCCGGTCAGCAGCAATCCGACCGACAGCCCGAACTGCTGCTGCAGCCACGCCGACAGCGCGTTGTCGAAGCGCGCCACCGGCACCAGCACGCCCACGGCGATGACCGAGCCGGGCAGCGCATAGCCCATGCCGCAAAGCCGCGTCAGCCCGCGCACCAGCCACCCGCGCTGGCCGTTCGCGGCGCGTCCGGCGTAGCCGATTGCCAGCGCCACCAGCACGGCCGCCAGTGCCGTCGCGCTGGCCAGCAGGAAGCTGTTGCGCACCAGCCCGACAAAGCGCGGACCGAACTGGGCATCGCCGTCGGTAAAGGCCATGCGGCACAGCATCAGCGCCGGCACCAGGAAGCCCAGCAGCACCGGCACGGCGCAGGCCGCCAGCGCGAGCCAGCCGCGCGTGCCGCCGAGTGTCCATGCCGCGGCGCGGCGCTGGTTGCCGTAGACCTGCGCCCGACCGCGGCTGGCGCGCTCCATCAGCAGGATCGCGGCGACGAACAGCAGCATGCATGCCGACAGCTGTGCCGCCGCATTCTTGTCGCCGAGCGAAAACCATGCACGGTAGATGCCGGTGGAAAACGTGGGGATGGCAAAGTACGCCACGGTGCCGAAGTCGGCCAGCGTTTCCATCATCGCCAGCGCGGTGCCGGCGACGATGCCGGGCCGGGCCAGCGGCAGCACCACGCGCCAGAGCCGGCTCCAGGTGCCGTGGCCGAGCAGGCGCGCGGCTTCGATCGTGTTCTGGGTCTGCTGCAGGAAGGCGGCGCGCGCCGTCAGGTAGACGTAGGGATACAGCACCAGCGAAAACAGCGCGATGGCGCCGCCCAGCGAGCGGATGTCCGGGAACCAGTAGTCGCGCGCCTTCCAGCCGGTCAGTTCGCGCAGCCAGCCTTGCACCGGCCCGGCGAACTGCAGCGCATCGGTGTAGGCGTAGGCGATCACATAGGCCGGCATCGCCATCGGCAGTACCAGCGCCCATTCCATCACGGCATGGCCTGGGAAGCGGTAGGTCGAGACCAGCCATGCGGTGGTCACGCCAAGCAGCAGCACGCCCGCGGCCACGCCCAGCAGCAGCCAGATGGTGTTGATCACATACTCTGCCAGCACCGTGTCGATCAGGTGGCGCCAGGTCTCGCCGGCGGGCAGCAGCACGGCTGAGGCGACCACCAGCACCGGCACGGCGATCAGCAGCGCCATTGTGAGCGTGGCCAGGGTCAGGGGGTGGAAGCGGCGGCGGCTGGGTAGGAGCATGCGGTGGATTCGATGGGAGCGCGCCCGGACAATGTGGCGCCGGCGCGGCAGCGGGCTGCCCCATTTTAGCAATGCCGGGCACTAGAGGGCCCGCGGCGCGACGCCACGTCCCTATAATGCGCACATGCGAACCGATTCCTATTCCCGATTACCCGGAGCCCAGGCACGCACGCGGCCGATGGCCCGCAGCGTCACCCACGAGGCTGCCGCCGGCGCCGCCGTTATCGAGGTCGACCGTATCCGGCATGCGTTCGGCCGGCAAGCGGTGGTCAAGGGCCTGTCGTTTGCGCTGGCGCGCGGCAACATCGCCTGCCTGCTGGGTCCCAGCGGCTGCGGCAAGACCACCGTGCTGCGCGCCATCGCCGGCTTCGAGCCGTTGCAGGACGGCCGCATCGTGCTGGACGGGAGGACCGTGTCGTCGTCGGACGCGCTGGTGCCGCCGGAGCAGCGCCGCATCGGCATGGTGTTCCAGGACTACGCGCTGTTCCCGCACCTGGACGTGGCCGCCAACGTCGGTTTCGGTCTGACCCGCGCCGGCCGTGCAGAGCGTGCGGAGCGGGTGGAAGAGGTGCTGCAGCTGGTCGGGCTTGCCGGCTCGGGCCGCAAGTATCCGCACGAGCTCTCGGGCGGCCAGCAGCAGCGGGTGGCGCTGGCGCGCGCACTGGCGCCGCGGCCCGAACTGCTGCTGCTCGACGAGCCGTTCTCCAACCTCGATGTCGATCTGCGCGAGCGCCTGAGCCTGGAAGTGCGCGCGATCCTGAAGGCACAAGGCACCACCGCCATCCTGGTTACGCATGACCAGTACGAGGCCTTTGCCATGGCCGACGAGATCGGCGTGATGCATGACGGCGTGATCGAGCAGTGGGGCAGTGCGCACGAGTTGTACCACCGCCCGGCGTCGCGCTTCGTCGCCGGCTTTATCGGGCAGGGGGTGCTGATGCCGGGGCACCTGCGCGGCGATGGGCGGATCGAAGTGGAGCTGGGCATGCTGCACCCGGCGGTGCCCCTGCAGCTGCCCGCGGATGCCCCGGTCGACGTGCTGGTACGTCCTGACGACATCGTCCACGACGACGCCAGCCCGATGCAGGCGGAGGTGATGCACAAGGCCTTCCGGGGCGCCGAGATCCTGTACACGCTGCGGCTGGCCAGCGGCGGCCGGGTGCTGGCGCTGGTGCCCTCGCACCACAACCACGCGGTGGGCGAGCGCATCGGCATCCGCGCGGAGATCGAGGACGTGGTCGCCTTTGCCGCCTAGCCCGGCGCCCAGGCCCGGCACCAGGCGCGGCACCAAGCGCGGCACCAAGCGCGGCGCGCCGATGGTCTACACTGTGGCGTTCTGCAATCGCAAGGTTTGATGACGTGGCGGACTCGCTGTTCTCCGATACCCCTGACCGTTCCCGGCAACCGCTGGCCGAGCGCCTGCGCCCACGCACCATCGACGAGGTGATCGGGCAGCAGCACCTGCTGGGCCCGGGCAAGCCGCTGCGCGTGGCGTTCGAGTCGGGCGAGCCGCATTCGATGATCCTGTGGGGCCCGCCCGGCGTGGGCAAGACCACGCTGGCGCGGCTGATGGCCGATGCCTTCGACGCCGAGTTCATCGCGCTGTCGGCGGTGCTGTCGGGCGTCAAGGACATTCGCGAGGCGGTAGAGCGCGCCGAGCAGTTCCGCGCGCACGGGCGGCGCACGCTGGTGTTCGTCGACGAGGTGCACCGCTTCAACAAGAGCCAGCAGGATGCCTTCCTGCCGCACGTCGAGAGCGGGCTGTTCACCTTCATCGGCGCGACCACCGAGAATCCATCCTTCGAGGTCAACGGCGCCTTGCTGTCGCGCGCGGCGGTCTACGTGCTCAAGAGCCTGGACGATGCCGAGCTGACGCAGCTGGCCCTGCGCGCCAGCGAAGAGCTCGGCGGCATCGCGTGGCAGGACGAGGCACTGCAGCTGATCGTGGCCTCGGCCGATGGCGACGGGCGCAAGCTGCTGAACAACATAGAGATCGTGGCGCGTGCCGCACGCACCGCCGGGGCCGCGCAGATCGATACCGCGCTGCTGGGCAGCGCGCTGTCGGAAAACCTGCGCCGCTTCGACAAGGGCGGCGATGCCTTCTACGACCAGATCAGCGCGCTGCACAAGTCGGTGCGCGGCTCGGATCCCGACGCCGCCCTGTACTGGTTCTGCCGCATGATCGACGGCGGCGCCGATCCGCGCTACCTGGCGCGGCGCATCGTGCGCATGGCGTGGGAAGACATCGGGCTGGCCGATCCCCGCGCCGCGCGCATCACGCTGGACGCGGCCGAGACCTATGAGCGGCTGGGCTCGCCTGAGGGTGAACTCGCATTGGGCCAGGCGCTGATCTACCTGGCCATCGCGCCCAAGTCCAATGCCGGCTACAACGCGTACAACGCGGCACGCGCCTTCGTCGGCAAGGACAAGTCGCGAGCGGTGCCGGTGCACCTGCGCAATGCGCCGACAAGGCTGATGAAGGAGCTTGGCTACGGCCATGCCTACCGCTACGCGCACGACGAGCCCGAAGCCTACGCCGCCGGCGAGCACTATTTTCCGGACGACCTGAAGGCGCAGGGCTGGTACCAGCCGGTGCCGCGCGGGCTGGAAGGCAAGATTTCAGAGAAGCTGCGCCACCTGCGCGAGCTGGACGACGCCTGGCATCGCGAGCAGCGCGCGGTCAAAGCGCGGGAGAAAGCTGGCAAGGACGGCGACAAGGGCGGCGGCAAGGACCAGTAGCTTCCGCGGGCCAGCGGCGTCTTCCGCCGCCAGTTCGCTCGTCCCGGCCCATGCGGGTGCAGTAAAATGGCGGGTCCGCCGGCATGTCGCTGGCCCTGCACTTCACCTCAAGCAACATGCTCGACATCCAGCTGTTCCGCAAAGACATCGACGCCGTGGCGCAACGCCTTGCCACGCGCGGCTTCCAACTCGACGTGGCGGCGTTCCAGGCACTCGAGGCCGAACGCAAGCAACTGCAGACCCAGACCGAGGAACTGCAGGCGCGCCGCAACAGCCTGTCCAAGCAGATCGGCATGCTCAAGGGCAAGGGCGAGGACGCCTCGGCCGTGATGGCCGAAGTCGGTGGCATCGGCGACACACTCAAGGCCTCGGCCGCGCGGCTCGACGAGATCCAGGCGCATCTGGCGGAGCTGATGCTGTCGATCCCCAACCTGCCGCACGAAAGCGTGCCGGTGGGCAATGACGAGACCCAGAACGCCGAAGTGCGCCGCGTGGGCGAGCCGCGCCAGTTCGACTTTGCCGTGCGCGACCACGTCGACGTGGGCGAAAAGCTGGGCCTGGACTTCGATACCGCGGTCAAGGTGACCGGCTCGCGCTTCTCGATGCTGCGCGGCGGCGTGGCGCGCATGAACCGCGCGCTGGTGCAGCTGATGCTCGACACCCATACGCAGGAACACGGCTATACCGAAATGTACGTGCCGTATATCGTCAACGCCGCGTCGATGCGCGGCACCGGCCAGCTGCCCAAGTTCGAGGAAGACCTGTTCAAGGTGCCGCGCAAGGTCGGCAGCGAGGAAGGCGAGCGCATCGAAAACTTCTACCTGATCCCGACCGCCGAGGTGCCGCTGACCAATATCGTGCGCGACGCCATCGTCGCCGGCGAGAAGCTGCCGCTGCGCTTCGTCGCGCATACGCCGTGCTTCCGCTCGGAAGCAGGTTCGTACGGCAAGGACACCCGCGGCATGATCCGCCAGCACCAGTTCGACAAGGTCGAGATGGTGCAGATCGTTCCGGCCGCGCAATCGTTCGACGCGCTGGAAGAACTGACCGGCCACGCCGAGGCGATCCTGAAGAAGCTGGAACTGCCGTTCCGCACCATCGTGCTGTGCACGGGGGACATGGGCTTCGGCAGCACCAAGACCTATGACCTCGAAGTGTGGATCCCCGCGCAGAACACCTACCGCGAGATCAGCTCGTGCTCGAACATGGGCGACTTCCAGGCGCGCCGCATGCAGGCACGCATGCGCGCGGGGCAGGGCAAGCCGGAGCTGGTGCACACGCTGAACGGCTCGGGCCTGGCTGTGGGCCGCACGCTGGTGGCCATCCTCGAGAACTACCAGAACGCCGACGGCTCGGTCACGGTGCCGGCCGCGCTGCAGCCTTACATGGGCGGCGTCACTCGCCTGGAACCGGAGCTGTAAAAAATCTGTTTCCGGCCTCTTGCGCTGGCTGGTGCGGTGTGGCTATAATCTCGGTTTCGCCACACGGCAAAGCAGTTACCGGAGAGGTGGCAGAGTGGTCGAATGTACCTGACTCGAAATCAGGCGTACCGGCGACGGTACCGTGGGTTCGAATCCCACCCTCTCCGCCAGACAAGAAGCTGCCCGGTCTCGACCACCGGACAGGCAACAACAGTGTAGTAAAACTCAGGCCGACGCCCACGCAAGTGAGCGTCGGTTTTGTTTTTTTCCGGCGGTCGGTTTCATCGCTGCCAGCGCCTGGCGGTGCACTATCATGGCGATCCAGCGGACCGCCATGAACGAGGCCACCGATGACACAGCCATCCCCCACGCCTGCCGAATTCCACGGCGATCCCGCGGAACTTCCCGACGACCCCAATCTGATTGCCGGCATGCCGTACCGCCACCACAAGGGCGGTGCCTATGCGGTGGTCGGCATCGGACGCCTGGAGGCCGACCTCGCGCCGGCAGTCGTCTATCGCGCGCTGCGCGATCCCGCATTGCTCTGGGTGCGCCGCGCCGACGTGTTTAGCGAGCCCGTGGCGACGCCGCACGGAGAGGTGCCGCGCTTCGCTCCGGACTGGCCCGCGGCGCTGGCCTGCCTCGACTTCCTGCCGCGCAAGACGGTGCTGGATGTGCTGGGGCTGCATGACACGCCGTACCGGCACTACCACGGCCCCCGCCATATCCTGGAAATGTTCGAAGTCGCCCACGCGCGCGGCGTCACGCTGGATCCGGCGCAGGCGCTGGCGGTGCTGTGCCACGACGCGGTCTATGTGCCGGGCTGCGAGCACAACGAGTCGGCTTCGGCGGACCTGGTCGAGACGATTGCACCGGAGGTGGACCGCACGGTGCTCGGCCGGGCCGCGCAGATCGTGCGCGACACGCGCACGCATACGTCGACCATCGACGGCGCGGACACCGTGCTCGATCTCGACCTGTTCCGGCTGGCCGCTCCCCCTGATGTATTCGATGCCCACAGTGCCGATGTCTTCGCCGAGAACCGCGCCATGCTGGCCGCGCGCACCGGCCTGCATGGCGATGCGCTGCTGGCGGAGTTCGGGCGCCGGCGCGCGGCCTTCCTGGGCGAGCTGGCGCAGCGGCCGCGGCTGTTCCTGACGCCGCCCTTTGCCGACTGCGAGGCGCCCGCGCGCGCCAATATCGCGCGCATCGGCGGCGCGCAGGCTGCGCGTGCCTGAACTGCCGGCGCGCGTGGGCACGGTTGCCGATGCCTGGCTGACGCCCGGGACGGCGCTGGGTCTGCTCGGCCTGTTCACGCTCGCCACGGTGTTGCTGCTGTGCCTGGTGCCGCTACTGGTGGCGCTGTTGCGCCCGCTGGTGCGCTGGCTCGACGGCATGCGCGTCTGGGGCGCCGGTGCCTTGTCGACGCGCGTGGCCGCACAGGATCGCCCGCGCCGCGTGAGCACGCTGACGCTGCGCGTGCTGGAACGCGATATCGCCGAATTGCTGCTGGTGCTCGTGGCCGGCGCCGCGCTGCTGGCTTGCGGGGCAGCGCTGTTCTGGCTCGCCGCCGAAATCGCGCAGGGCGACCAAGTGGTCCGTCTCGACCAGCTTGTGTTCGCGCAGGGGCGCGCATGGCGCCGCGACTGGCTCGATATCGCCATGGTCGCGGTGACCGAGCTGGGCGGTGCGCGCATCTCGGTCGCGGTCGGCGTGGCGGTGTTCGCGTGGCTGTGGTGGCTGCGCGCGTGGGTCACGGCGCTGTACTGGTCCGCGGCGCTGCTTGGCGCGCGCGCCTGCGTGATGGCGCTCAAGCTCGGTATGGCGCGCATACGGCCAGCCAGCATCTACAGCGGGCTGGAGTCGTATTCCTTTCCCAGCGGCCACGCCACCAGCAGCATGGTGACGTACGGTTTCCTGGCGTTCCTGCTGTGCCTGCGCCAGCCATGGCGCGTGCGCATCCCGGTGCTGGCGCTGACCGCGGTGGCGGTGGCGGCGATCGGGGTGTCGCGGCTGTACCTGGGCATGCACTGGCTGTCCGACGTGGCCGCGGGCTACGCGCTGGGATTCGCGTGGATCGCGTTGCTCGGCACCGCCTACCATACGCTGCATGCGCCGGCGCCACGGGATGCGGTGGCGCCGTGGCGGCTCGGCGCGGTGGCGGCAGCCGCGGTGGTGGTGGCGTTCGGCTACGTGGCCTGGTTCCGCATGCCGGATACGCTGGAGCGTTATCGGCAGGCAGGCGCGGTTACAGCTACAGTTACCGCGCAGCAGGCTCTTCTGGCGCGGGCAGGCGCGATACCAGCAGCTGGTCGATCTTGTGATGGTCGATGTCCAGCACTTCAAAGCGATAGCCCGCCACGGTAATCGACTCGGATTTCTTCGGGATGCGCTTGAGCGCGTAGATCACCAGCCCGCCGGCGGTGTCGACATAGTCCTCGCCGGGCAGGGTATCGAGTTCCAGCGCTTTCTTCAGGTCCACCAGCGGCGTCAGGCCGTCGACCAGCCACGAGCTGTCGTCGCGGCGCACGATCTGCTCGTCTTCGCTGGAATAGAGGATGTCGCCCATCAGCGCGCCGACGATATCGTCGAGCGTGACGATGCCCACCACCAGCCCGTACTCGTTCATCACCACGGCAAAGTTCTGGTGCATCTCGCGGAAGCGCGTCAGTCCCTCGGACAGCGTCAGCGTGTCGGGGATCACCAGCACGTTCTTGTCATGGTGGCGGCCGATATTGCCGATCACCGCGGCGCTCTCGTCGGCCAGCAGCAGCTGCAGGATGTCCTTGGAATCGATATAGCCCTGCACATCGTCCAGGTCGTGCCCGCACACCGGGTATTGCGCATGCGGCTGGTTGACCAGCTTGCGCCGCACGCTGTCAGCGGGCTCGTCCAGGCTCAGCCAGACCACGTCGTCGCGCGGCGTCATGATCGCGGTGATGCCCTTGAAGCCGAGTTCGAACACGTTCTCGATCAGGTGCAGCTCATGCTTGTGCAGCACACCCGCCTCGGCGCCGGCATCGACCATGGCGGCGATGTCCTCGGTGGTGATCTGGTCGACCGGCTTGGTCGGCAGGCGCAGCAGCCGCAGCGCGGCATCGGCGGCGGCGTTGAAGACCCACACCAGTGGCTTGAGCACGCGCAGCAGCGTCAGCATCGGGTCGATCACGGCCAGCGCGCACGCTTCCGGGAATGTCATCGCGATGCGCTTGGGGATCAGGTCGGCAAACTGGATGAACAGCAGCGTCACGATCAGGAACGAGCCGATATTGGCCACGCGCTGCGCGTGGACCACCTGCATATACGGCGACAGCGTTTCCAGCAGCAGGTCGGACACGTGCTTCTCGCCGAGGATACCGGCGAGGATGGCCACGCTGTTGACGCCGATCTGCACGATGGTGAAGAAATTCCCTGGCTCTTCCTTGAGCAGCAGTACGCGCGTGGCGCGGCCATCGCCGCGCTCGGACAAGACCTGCAGCTTGGTGCGGCGTGCGGCGGTCAGCGCGATCTCGGAGATGGAGAAGAAGGCGCTGACCAGGACAAGGGCGGTCAGGGTCAGGACGAACATAGGCGGTGTGGCGCATGCGGCCAGCGAGTGCAGGCGGCTTGATGATGGTGCACCGCCTGTGAAGCTGTCAAATCGGCGCCGGCGCGGCCGTCATTCCAGTATGGCCGTGCGCACCCTGGCGCCGCCCGGCAGTGCGCCGTCCAGGCTGACCACCGGCGCTTCCAGCCGTTGCGGCAGCGTTGCTGCCAGTTCCTGCGCGGCCTGCGCAAACTGCACGCGCAGGTCGTCGGCCAGGCTGGAACCGGCGCGGTGGCTGGCGCGCAGCATCTGGATCTCGAACGGCAGTTCCGGCGCCACGTCATGCAGCGCGACATGGCCGGGATTGGCGCTGAGCGCGGTGTACTGGTCCAGCAGCGTCAGGCCAAGTCCGGCATCGACCAGCGCCAGCGCCAGCGAATAGGTCTGCACCTCCAGCGTCGAGCGCGGCTCGAGCGCGTGCCGCGCCAGCGTCTGGCGCACCAGCAGGCCGAGCGAGCTGTTGTCGTCATAGCCGATGAAGGGGCGATCCATCAGCCGCTGCATCGGCACCTGGCGGCGGCGTCCCGCGGCGGGCAGCGGCTGGCCGCGCGGCACCGCCAGCAACATGCGGCCGCTGGCCACCGGTTCGCTGGAAATGGCCTCGTGGCGCGGCGGCGAGAAGGCGAAACCCAGGTCGATCTGGTTGGCCAGCAGCGCGCCGACGATCTCGTCGGTATGGTGGGTCAGCACCTGCACCTGGGTGTCGGGGTGGCGCGCGCAGAAGCGCCGCACCGCCGGCACCAGCAGCGGGTTGGCCAGGCTCGGCGTGGCCGCCACGCGCAGGCGCCCGGCGCCCTTGTGGCGCAGGCTTTCCGAGACGCGGCGCACGCGCTCGATCTCGCCGTATAGCCTTTCGACATCGCCGTACAAGGCGTTGGCCTCGGGAGTCGGCTGCAGCCGCCCGCGCACGCGCTCGAACAGGCGGAAGCCGAGCGAGGCCTCGGCATGCTGCAGCACGCGCGTGACCACGGGCTGGGACACGTGTAGCAGGCGCGCGGCTTCGCTGACGGTGCCGGTCAGCATTACGGCGCGGAAAACCTCGATCTGGCGCAGGCGCATTGGCTTAGGGCGTCTGGAATTAGGGACGTCTGGAACGATAGGCACAGGCCATCCATAGCCTGAAGACATATTCTGGCACGTATTCGCATTGGGCAAGCCGGCCCCGCTGATCTACCCTCTGGCATCGGTCTTTTGATGCAACAAGGAAGTCAATGCGGGTAGTGATCGTGGGCGCCGGGGTGGTCGGCATGACAACGGCGTGGCGCCTGGCCCAGGACGGGCATGAGGTGACGGTGCTGGAACGGCACCAGGGTCCCGGCGAGGAAACCAGCTTTGCCAACGGCGGGCAGCTCAGCTACAGCTACGTGGCGCCGTTGGCCGGGCCGGGCGTGATGGGCAAGGTGCCGGGCTGGCTGCTGCGGCGCGATTCGCCGATGCGCTTCCGCCCGGTGGCCGATCCCGCGCAATGGCGCTGGCTGGCGGCCTTCATGGGCGCCTGCAATGCCGGCACCAGCGAGGCCACCACGCGCAAGCTGCTGCGCCTGGGCTTCTATTCGCGCGACCAGCTGCAGGCGTTCGTGGCGCAGCACGAGCACGAGGACAGCGGCTTCGGCTTCGATTTTGCGCGGCGCGGCAAGCTGGTAGTGCACCGCGACGAAGCGGCGTTCGCCTCGGCCTGCCGGCTGCTGGATTACCAGGCCAGGCTGGGCTGCGAGCAGCAGGCGCTGGACCGCGATGCCTGCGTCGCGCTGGAGCCCGCGCTGGCCGGCATCCGCGAAGAGATCGCCGGCGCCATTTATACGCCGAGCGAGGAGGTGGGCGACTGCCACCGCTTCTGCGTGTCGCTGGCACGGTTGCTGCAACACGGCGGCGGCCGCACTGGCGTGTCGCTGCGCTTCGGCACCGTGGTGCACGGACTGCAGCAGCAGGGCGGACGCGTGACCGGGGTGCGCACCGATGCCGGCGAGGTGCCGGCCGACGCGGTCGTGGTCGCGGGCGGCATCGGCAGCGTGCCGCTGCTGCGTCCGCTGGGTGTGCGGCCGATGCTGTGGCCGCTCAAGGGCTACAGCATCACCGTACCGCTGGCCAGTGGCGCGCGCGCCCCGCATATCAGCGTGACGGATTTCGCCAACAAGATCGTTTACGCGCGGATCGGCAATACACTGCGGGTGGCGGGCATGGCCGACCTGGTGCGCGGCGGCACCCGCATCGACCCGGAGCGGGTCGGCACGCTGGTGGCGCAGACGCGCGCCTTGTTCGACGGCATCGTGCCGGACCTGCCGCTGGCGCAGCTGCAGCCGTGGGCGGGCCTGCGTCCGGCCACGCCGGACGGGCTGCCGCTGATCGGGCCGTCGCGCGTGTCGGGCCTGTGGCTGAACCTGGGCCATGGCGCGCTGGGCTTCACGCTGGCGATGGGCAGCGCCGGCCTGCTGGCCGACCGGCTGGCGGGGCGGCGCCCGGCCCTCGACGCCGCGGATTTCGATGCCGCGCGCGCGTAGCGCAGCGGCATGAAGCAATGGTTCCTGCAGTACCCATGAGTTCGCATTACCGCATTACCTCGAGAAAACGAGCCTCAATGACCAAGCCCCACTACAAGGAGCGCGACATGAAACCATTGCACACCCGCCTTGCCACCCGACGTATGCTCGCGGCTGCCACGCTGTTGCTGGCCGCCGGCGCGGCCCAGGCTGCCGACGGCGACACGCTGAAGAAGATCAAGGACAGCGGCGTGATCTCGCTGGGCTACCGCGAATCGTCGATCCCGTTTTCGTACACCGACGGCAAGGAGGTGATGGGCTACTCGCACGAGATCCTGCTGCAGATCGTCGACAAGGTGAAGAGCGAGCTGAAGATGCCGAACCTGCAGGTGCGGCTGACGCCGATCACTTCGCAGAACCGCATCCCGCTGGTGCAGAACGGCACCATCGATATCGAGTGCGGCAGCACCACCAATAACCTGGAGCGCCAGAAGCAGGTGGCGTTCTCCAACAGCCTGTTCGTCTACGGCATCAAGATGCTGACCAAGAAAGACTCGGGCGTGAAGGAGTTCACCGACCTGAAGGACCGCAACGTGGTCACCACCGCCGGCACCACCGGCGAGCGCCTGCTGGTCAAGATGAACGGCGAGAAGGCGATGAACATGAACCTGATCAGCACCAAGGACCATGGCCAGTCCTTCCTGATCCTGGAAAGCGGCCGCGCTGCGGCCTTCGTCATGGACGAGCCGCTGCTGTATGGCGAGCGCACCAAGGCCAAGAGCGCCGGCGACTGGATGGTGGTCGGCGCGCCGCTGCAGATCGAGAACTACGCCTGCATGTTCCGCAAGGACGACCCTTCGTTCAAGAAGCTGGCCGACGGCGTGATCGCCGACCTGCAGACCAGCGGCCGCGCGGAGAAGCTCTACAACAAGTGGTTCATGTCGCCGATCCCGCCCCGCAACATCAACATGAACTACCCGCTGTCGGCCGACATGAAGGCACTGTTCGCGGCGCCCAACGACAAGGCCTACCAGTAACGGCGAAGGGCATAGCCGCCGTGGCGGATGCATCGCCCCGGCGGTTATATAGCCATAATGAATCGTTATTTCGCCATCGATAGCGTTTGCGGTAGTGTAGAGCCCGATATAGGCTCATAGCAGCACAACCGGCCGGCAGCCTTCCACGAGAGGCCAGCCGGCGTTGCCTGCCCACTTACTGCCTATCCGCATCCACTGGAGAACATATGCGATCGATTCGTACTGGCTGGTTCAAGTCGCTGCTGGCGGCCTCGCTGATGGCGGGGGCCGGCCTGGCGGCCACCGCGGCCCATGCCGCCGACCTGCTCGACACCGTCAAGCAGGCCGGCGTGCTCAAGATCGGGCTGGAGGGCACGTACCCGCCGTTCGGCTTCCGCGGCGCCAAGAACGAGCTGGAAGGGTTTGACGTCGATGTCGCGCGCGCGGTCGCAGGCAAGCTGGGGGTCAAGCCCGAGTTCGTCACCACCGAATGGAGCGGCATCATTGCCGGACTGCAGGCAGGCAAGTTCGACGTGATCGTCAACCAGGTCAACGTCACGCCGCAGCGCCAGCAGGTGCTGGACTTTTCCACGCCCTACGTCTACTCGGATGCGCAGCTGATCCAGCGCAAGGACGACAAGCGCCAGTTCAAGTCGCTGGAAGACCTGAAGGGCCACAAGCTCGGCGTCAGCCTGGGCAGCAACTACAACGAGCTGGCCAAGTCGGTGGCCGGCATCGACGTCAAGACCTATCCCGGCGCGCCCGAGTACCTGCGCGACCTGGCGGCACAGCGCGTCGACGCCGCGCTGAATGACCGGCTCATGGTCGCCTACCTGGTCAAGACCGCCAACCTGCCGCTGCGGGCGGGCGCGATCGTGGCGGGCGCGACCACGCAGGTGGCCATCCCGTTCCGCAAGGACAATCCCAAGTTCGCGCAGGCCATCAACCACGCGCTGGAAGACCTGAGCAAGGACGGCACGCTTGGCAAGCTGTCGGTGAAGTGGTTTGGCACCGACGTGACCAAGCCCGCCGGCAAGCCGGTCAAGTAAGCCGGTCAACTAAGCGCATCAAGTAAGCGCATCAAGTAAGCGGATCAACTAAGCCGGCCCGCGAGGCGGGCGGTATCATGTCGCGGCGCGGCGGCCTGCAGGGCTGCCGCGCCGCTTTGTTTTATTACCTTCAGTCCGCCGCCACGCCCATGTCCGCTCTCCAGCTCGTCATCGATTCCCTGCCCGTGCTGCTGCAGGGCACGCTGCTGACCATCAAGTTCGCGTTGTGGTCGATGGTGTTCGGACTGGTGCTTGGCACCGTGGTCGCGCTGATGGGCATCAGCCACAGCCGCGCGCTCAAGGCGGTGGCGCGCGCCTACGTCAGCATCATGCGCGGCACGCCGCTGCTGGTGCAGATCTTCGTCGTGTACTACGGGCTGCCGGGCGTCGGCATCGCGCTGGAGCCCACGCCGGCCGGCGTGCTGACGCTGAGCCTGAACGTGGGGGCGTACCTGTCGGAAAGCATGCGCGGCGCCATCCTCGGCGTGGCGCGGGGCCAATGGCTGGCGGCGTACAGCCTGGGGCTGACGCCGGCGCAGGCGCTGCGCTACGTGGTGGGTCCGCAGGCGCTGCGGCTGGCGGTGCCGAGCCTGTCGAACAGCCTGATCAGCCTGATCAAGGATACGTCGCTGGTGTCGGTGATCACGGTGACCGAACTGCTGCGCACCGCGCAGGAGGTCATCGCGGCGACATACCAGCCGTTGCCGCTGTACCTGGCGGTGGCGGCGATCTACTGGGTGTTGAGCACCGGGCTGTCCGGGCTGCAGCATATGCTGGAGCGCAAGCTGTCGCTGCCGGGCAGGCACTGAGCCGCGCCGCTGCCAAAGCAAAAGAGCCAGCTCCGGAGAGCTGGCTCTTCTTTTCGGCAATGCGGGCCGTTGCCGGCCCGCGCGCTCAGCCCTGCGCGATGCGCCCGGCAATATGCCCCAGCGCCTCTTCCACCTGGTCCACCAGGACCAGGCACAGGTCGCCCGGCTTCAGGTGCGACAACGCGGTATCGATGGCCAGGAATTCGCCGCGGATTTCCTCGACCTGGCTGGTGCGCTGCGCGCCCTGCAGGCCTTCGCGCAGCAGCGCCAGCACCTCGCCGTCGGCACGGCCGCGCTGGCACTGGTCCTGGTACAGCACCACTTCGTCGAACACGCCGCCCAGGATCTGCGTCTGACGGCGGATGTCCTCGTCGCGGCGGTCGCCGGCACCGCTGATCACGACCACGCGGCGGCCGGCCGGCATGGTCTCGACCGCGTTGCACAATGCCTGGATCGCGTCCGGGTTGTGCCCGTAGTCGGCGATCAGAGTGGCGCCCTTGTAGTCGAACACGTTGAAGCGGCCGGGAGCCGTCGCGGCGTCATTGACGAAGGTGGCCAGGCCGCGGCGGATGATGGCCCAGTCGATGCCCAGCGCCCACGCCGAGGCGATCGACGACATCGCGTTCTCGACCTGGAAGCCGATGGTGCCGTTGCGAGTCAGCGGGATCTCCGCCAGCGCGATGCGCACCTGGGTATCGCCCTCCGACGCCACGATCTCGGCGCCGTCGACAAAGACCACGCGCTTGCCTTGCGCGCGGTGCGTGGCCATCGCCGGCTGGTTCGGATCGTGCGCGAAGAAGGTCACGCTGCCGGGGCAGGCGTCGGCCATGCGCACCACCATCGGGTCGCCGGCGTTGAGCACGGCCATGCCGTGCGGCGCGACGTTCTGCACGATCACGCTTTTGAGCACCGCCAGGTCTTCCACCGAATTGATGTACGACAGGCCCAGGTGGTCGCCTTCGCCGACGTTGGTCACCACGGCCACGTCGCAACGGTCGAAGGCCAGGCCTTCGCGCAGCAGGCCGCCACGCGCGGTTTCAAAAACGGCCGCGTCGACATCGGGGTGCAGCAGCACGTTGCGCGCGCTGCGCGGGCCGCTGCAGTCGCCGGTGTCGATGCGCTCGCCCTGGATATAGACGCCGTCGGTGCCGGTCATGCCCATGCGCAGGCCGCTGGTGGCCATGATATGGGTGATCAGGCGCACCGTCGTGGTCTTGCCGTTGGTGCCGGAGACGGCCACCACCGGGATGCGGCCATCGTCGCCATCGGAGAACATGGTCGAGATGATCGCCTCGCCCACCGCGCGGCCCTTGCCGTACGACGGCTGCAGGTGCATGCGCAGGCCCGGCGCGGCGTTGACCTCGACGATGCCGCCGGCCTGTTCCTCGAACGGCTTGAGCATGGTCTCGCACACGGCGTCGACGCCGGCGATGTCCAGGCCCACCATCTGCGCCGCGGCCACGGCGCGCGCGGCGATGTCCGGGTGGACGTCGTCGGTCACGTCGGTGGCGCTGCCGCCGGTGGACAGGTTGGCGTTGTTGCGCAGCACCACGCGCGTGCCCTTGGCCGGCACGGAGTCGGCGGTCAGGTTCTGCTTGGCCAGCACGGCCAGCGCGATATCGTCGAAGCGGATCTTGGTCAGCGAGGTGGCATGGCCTTCGCCGCGGCGCGGATCGCGGTTCACTTCCTCGACCAGCTGGCGCACGGTGTGCACGCCGTCGCCGGTCACTTGCGGCGGGTCGCGGCGTGCGGCCGCCACCAGCTGCTTGCCCACCACCAGCAGGCGGAAGTCATGGCCGGGGATGTAGCGCTCGACGATCACGTCGGAACTGATGTCCGAGGCGACCTCGTAGGCCGTCATCACTTCCTCGCGGGTGCGGATCCGCACCGCCACGCCCTTGCCCTGGTTGCCGTCACGCGGCTTGACCACCACCGGGGCGTCGATTTCCTGCGCGGCGGCCCAGGCTTGCTCGGCGCTGCGCACCGAGCGGCCCAGCGGCACCGGCACGCCGGCGGCGTGCAGCAGGCTCTTGGTCAGTTCCTTGTCCTGCGCGATCGATTCGGCCACGGCGCTGGTGCGGTCGGTCTCGGCGGCCTGGATGCGGCGCTGCTTGCTGCCCCAGCCGAACTGCACCATCGAGCCCTGCGTCAGGCGCCGGTAGGGGATGCCACGCGCCACGCCGGCGTAGACGATCGAGCCGGTGCTGGGCCCCAGGCGCACGTCTTCGTCCAGGTCGCGCAGGCGATGCAGCGCGTCGGCCAGGTCGAAGGCGGAGTCGTCGCGCGCGGCCAGGCACAGGGCCTCGGCCAGCCCGAACGCGAGCCGGCCGACTTCTTCCTCGCTGTACTGCACGATCACCTGGTAGGTGCCGGGCTCCACCGTCTGCGCGGTGCGGCTGAACGTGACCGGGCAGCCGGCGGCCGCCTGCAGGCGCAACGCGGCGACTTCCAGCACGTGCGCGAGCGAGAGCTCGCCCGATTCCTCGTCCGGGCGCAGCGGCCCGATCTCGGGAAAGCGCGCGCGCAGCCGGTCTTCGAAGCCGGGCAGGTCCGACAGCATGTCGGCGGTGTCCTGGCAGGCCACGATGGCTTCAATGGCGGTGTGGCGGCACCACAGGTTCGGGCCCCGCAGGGCCCGGATACGGGAGACTTCCATGGAACGGTTCCGTGTCTTCTATGCGCTGTGTTCGGGCGCCGCGTCAGGCGCGGCGCGCAGGCTGGCCCATCCAGTGGTGCACCAGGTCGACGGTGGCCGCGGTGGCGGCCTCGTCGCACTGCAGCACCAGCAGGTCGCCCGGCACCAGCTGGCCGAGCGCGGTCTCGATGGCATTGGCACGTGCGCCTTCGTCGATGATCTTGGTCACGCGGCGGCCTTCGTACAGCCCTTGCTTGAGCAGCGCGCGCGCCTCGGCATCGGGCAGGTCGCGCTTGACGCTGCGGTCTTCGCACAGGAAGACGCGGTCGAAATGCTGGCCCAGCACCTTGCCCTGGCGCACCAGGTCTTCATCGCGGCGCTTCACGCCGGCGCCGTAGACGACCATGCGGCGTTCGGACGGGAAGCGGTCCAGCGCGGCCGCCAGCGCTTCCAGCGCGGGCGCGTTGTGGGCGTCGTCGACGACCACGGTGGCGCCGTTGCGCTCGAACAGCGTGAAACGGCCAGGCACGTCGACCTGGCCGACGTCGAACGTCACCACGCCGGCGCGGATCAGGTCGTTGGAGATGCCCAGCGCCCAGCCCGCGGCGACGGCCGCCAGCACGTTCTCGACCTGGAACGCCACGCGGCCGGCGTAGGTCAGCGGCACCGCGGCCACGTCGACCAGCGGCGTTTCCTTGCTGCCGACGGCCAGCACGATCTTGCCTTCGCGCACATACACCGCGCGCTTGCCTGCGGCGCGATGCGACATGATCGCGGGCAGCTCGGGCGTCAGGCCGAAGAAGATCACGTCGCCGTCGCACAGCTCGGCCATCTCGACCAGCCGCTCGTCGCGCGCATTCAGCACCGCGGCGCCATCCTTGAGCACCACGTCGACCTGCGTGCGCAGCACGTTGTACATGCGGTCCTCGTCCTCGACGTAGTAGTCGCCGAGGTGGTCGGGCTGGTCGAAGTTGGTGACCACGCCGACCTGGCAGCGGTCATAGACCAGGCCTTCGGACAGGATGCTGCCGCTGTCGTTCTCGAACACGGCGGCCTCGACCGCGCGGTTCATCAGGATGCGGTGGCCGGCGTCCCAGTTGGCGCGGTCGCCGCCCTGCACCAGGCGGCGGTCCAGGAACAGGCCGTCGCTGCTGGCCAGGCCGGTTTGCTTGCCCGACAGCTGCAGCAGGCGCGCGACCAGGCGCGCCACCACGGTCTTGCCGTTGGTGCCGGTCACGCCGACCACCGGGATGCGCCCGCAGTCGTCCTGCTCGGACTCGGGGAACAGGTGGTTGACGATGGCGCGGCCAACCGGACGCGGCGTGCCTTCGGCCGGCTTGATGTGCATCAGCAGGCCCGGACCGGCGTTGACCTCGACGATGGCGCCGCGCTGTTCGGCCAGCGGGCGCGAGATGTCCTCGGCCACCAGGTCCACGCCGGCGATGTCCAGTCCGACCACACGCGCGGCCAGCGATGCATGCGCGGCCACGCTCGGGTGGACGCGGTCGGTCACGTCGAAGGCGACGTTGCCGTTGCGCTGGATCAGCACGGTGCGGCCTTCCGCCGGCACCGAGCTGCCATCCATGCCCTGGCGCTTGAGCTCCAGCCGCGCGGCGGCATCCAGGCGCACGCGGTTCAGCGGGTGATCTTCGGTGCTGCCGCGCCGCGGATCGGAATTGATCTGCAGCTCGATCAGCTCGTCGATGGTGGACTTGCCGTCGCCGACCACGCAGGCGGTCTCGCCCATCGCGGCGGCAACCATGCGGCCGCCCACCACCAGCAGGCGGTGTTCGTTGCCGGGGATGAAGCGCTCGACGATGACGCCGCTGCCTTCGCCCAGCGCCACGGCGTAGGCAGTCTCGACTTCCTCGCGGGTGACCAGGTTGGTAAAGACGCCGCGGCCATGGTTGCCGTCGTAGGGCTTCACCACCACCGGCACGCCGATGTCTTCGGCGGCGTCCCAGGCGTCCTGGGGCGAGTCGACCATGCGGCCTTCCGGCACCGGCACGCCGCACGACTCCAGCAGGCTCTTGGTCAGGTCCTTGTCGCGCGAGATGCTTTCGCCGATGGCGCTGGTGCGGTCGGTCTCGGCCGTCCAGATGCGGCGCTGGCGCGCGCCATAGCCCAGCTGGACCAGGTTGCCGTCCGACAGGCGGATGGCGGGGATGTCCCGGTCGTCGGCGGCATCGACGATGCATGCGGTGCTGGGGCCGAGGCAGTGCTCGTCGACCAGGCGGCGCAGGTTGTCCACGGCGGCGGGGACGTCGAAGGGACGGTCCTCGATCGCGGCCATGACCAGGTCGCGCGCGCTGAACAGGGCGGCGCGGGTGACTTCTTCGTGCCAGGCACGGACGATCACTTTATACACGCCGCGCACCGGAGTCTCGCGCGCCTTGCCGAAGCCGCCGGGCATGCCCGCCAGGTTCTGCAGCTCAAGCGTCACGTGTTCCAGGATATGGCCGGGCCAGGTGCCTTCCTTCAGGCGCTGCAGGAAGCCGCCGCGCTCGCCGATGCTGCAGCGATGCTCGATCAGCGAGGGCAGCCATGCCGACAGGCGCTCGTAGAACCCCGGAATCGTGTTGGAGGGAAAGTCCTCCAGTTCCCCGATATCGACCCATGCCTCCAGCACGGGCCGATATGTCCACATATTCGGGCCGCGCAGCGACATGACATCGAAAATCTCAATGTCCTTCTTTTTCATTGAATTTGCTTGAGGCAGTGGGCGGAACGCCCGAGAAATGGAAGCCTAACCTTTCAATAACGTTACAGCTTAGTACAGGTTGACTTTCTTCGATTAAAAGTGTTTGTGCAGTGCATCAGGGCAACCCGCGGGTTCGCTGTTATTTACGTCGTTATGTATACTGCGGGCGAATTCACGGGCAGCCAGTGGGCGCCCGGCCTAAATTTGTTTCAAGTTATGTCCTTTTCCCCTGGACGCTGCATGCTGCGCCATCCATGACCCAGTCCTCCCTGCCTGCCCTCAACACCTTCCCCGCCGACGAGCCGTGGCGTGCCGAATCCGGAACGTGGCTCCGTCCCGGCGAAAACGTCCTGGCCGGACTGGTGCTGGACCTCGACGCGAGGCTGCATTTTACCCAAGGGTGGCTGGTTGTGACGGACCAGCGCATCGTTGCCCGCCCGCCAGGTGAAAAAAATGTGCGGGAATGGAACATCTCGCCCGAACTGCGCCTTTCCCATACCGATCATGCGGGGGTCGGCACCCTCGAACTGGCCGGCCCAAAGGGTCGGCTGGCCAGCTGGCGATATACGCTTGGTTACAATCCTGCCGCGCTGCGGCTGGCCGACCAGTTCGAGATGCGCCGCGATGCCACCTCCGCTACCGAAATTGGCGAGCCTGGCGAAGTGGCGTGCCCGACCTGCAAGGCGCCGCTGCCCCCGGATGAAGAGGAGTGCCCGCAGTGCAACCGCGAGCTGGAAACGCCACCGTCGACCTGGGCGCTACTGCGCCTGTGGCGCTTTGCCCGGCCCTACCGCTGGCAGCTGCTGGCCGGTTTCCTGCTGACGGTGCTGTCCACCGGCGCCACGCTGGTACCGCCGTACCTGACCATGCCGCTGATGGACAAGGTGCTGATTCCGTACCAGAACGGGGTACCGATCGATTACGACCGCGTGCGCATGTACCTGGGGGGCCTGCTTGGCGCCGCGCTGGTGGCATGGAGCCTGGGATGGGCGCGTACCTATCTGCTGGCACGCGTGTCGGAGCGCATCGGTGCGGATCTGCGCACAACGACCTACGAACATCTGCTTAAGCTGTCGCTGGAATATTTCGGTGGCAAGCGCACCGGCGACCTGATGGCGCGCATCGGCTCGGAAAGCGACCGCATCTGCGTGTTCCTGTCCCTGCACCTGCTGGACTTCGCCACCGACGTGCTGATGATCGTGATGACGGCCGTGATCCTGGTCTCGATCAACCCGTGGCTGGCACTGGTGACGCTGGTGCCGCTGCCGTTCATCGCCTGGATGATCCACCTGGTGCGTGACCGCCTGCGGCACGGCTTCGAGAAGATCGACCGTATCTGGTCGGAGATCACCAACGTGCTGGCCGACACCATCCCCGGTATCCGGGTGGTCAAGGCCTTCGCGCAGGAAAAGCGCGAAGTGACGCGCTTCCGCGAGGCCAACAAGCACAACCTGGCCATCAACGACCGCGTCAACGCGGTATGGTCGCTGTTCACGCCGACCGTGACCCTGCTGACCGAGATCGGGCTGCTGATCGTATGGGTGTTCGGCATCTGGCAGGTATCGCACAGCGCCATCACCGTGGGCGTGCTGGTTGCCTTCCTGACCTATATCAGCCGCTTCTATACGCGCCTCGATTCGATGAGCCGCATCGTTTCGGTGACGCAGAAGGCCGCGGCGGGGGCCAAGCGGATCTTCGACATCCTCGACCACGTCTCGAGCGTGCCGGAGCCGGTGCGTCCGACCAAGCTCGACAAGGTCGAAGGCGCCATCGACATGCGCGACCTGGGCTTCCGCTACGGCAACCGGGCGGTGATCCGCGGGCTGGACCTGTCGATCGCACCGGGCGAGATGATCGGGCTGGTCGGGCACAGCGGCTCGGGCAAGAGCACGCTGGTCAACCTGATCTGTCGCTTCTACGATGTTTCCGAGGGGGCGATCCGTGTCGACGGCGTCGACATCCGCTCGCTGCCGGTGTCCGAGTACCGCCGCCATATCGGCCTGGTGTTGCAGGAGCCGTTCCTGTTCTTCGGCACCATCGCCGACAACATTGCCTACGGCAAGCCGGATGCCACGCGCGAGGAGATCATCGCTGCCGCGCGCGCCGCGCATGCGCACGAGTTCATCCTGCGCCTGCCGCACGGCTACGACTCGCTGGTAGGGGAGCGCGGCCAGGCGCTGTCGGGTGGCGAACGCCAGCGCATCTCGATCGCGCGTGCGCTGCTGATCAACCCGCGCATCCTGATCATGGACGAGGCAACGTCATCGGTGGACACGCAGACCGAGAAGGAAATCCAGAAGGCGCTCGACAACCTGGTGCAAGGCCGCACCACCATCGCCATCGCGCACCGCCTGTCGACGCTGCGCAAGGCCGACCGCCTGGTGGTGATGGACCGCGGCAAGATCGTCGAAGTCGGCAGCCACGACGAACTGCTGTTGCGCGAGGGCGCTTACTTCAAGCTGTACCAGGCGCAGGCGCGTAACGTCGATACCGAGGATGACGACGAGCGCGAAGCCGTGACCGAACTGCCGGAGGTGGCCAATGCCCACTGATATGACCTTGGCGGACACCAATGCCGCAGCCAGCGCGGCCTTCACGCTGTCGCGCAATCCGTTTGGCCGCCTGACGCTGAACCATGGCGACGGCACGATCTATGAAGGGGTGGTGCCGGTGCGGGCCTTTCCGATCTCCGCGCCGCAAGGCGGCATCGGCATGATGAGCGCCGATGGGCACGAGGTGGTGTGGATTCCGCGGCTTGAGGCCCTTCCCGCCAACGAGCGCAGGATGATCGAAGAAGAACTCGCATCGCGCGAGTTCATGCCGGAGATCGAGCGCATCGTTGAGGTGTCGACCTTTGCCACGCCGAGCGTATGGACCGTGCAGACTGATCGCGGGCGTACCTCTCTCGTGCTGCGCGGGGAAGAAGCGATCCGTCGCCTGTCAGGCAACACGCTGATGGTGTCCGACAGCCACGGCATTCATTACCTGATCCGTGACCTGATGGCGCTGGACAAGCACAGCCGCAAGCTGCTGGACCGGTTCCTTTGACGGCAGGCTGGCGACGCAGCGTTTCGTTTACTGGTAGTCGAGCGTAAATATCATGGCGCTCGACACGCTGCCAGGCGATGGCGCGCCCCCCAGCGAGACATAGCGCGCACCGAAGCGGTAGGTGGAAGGCACGTTGGCGGCAACGTTGCCCATGGCATTCCGTACTTGCAGCGGCACGGGCGCGCTGCCGATGGCGTCGACGATCTGCACGCCCACGTTGCTGGCCACGCCGCCCGTGCCGGCGCCAGCGATGCCGAGGATGCCATTGGGTGCCGACTGCACCGGCGTGCTCCCCCCGCCGTCCAGCGTCAGGCCGACGATGGCAGCCCCGCTGCAGGTCAGTTGGATCGAGAAGGGTGTATTACCGGCGGCGCCTTGTGTGGCCAGCGTGCGGGCGCTGACATTGGGCAACGTCACCACGGCGGGGTAGTTGACTGTGCAGGCAATCTCACGTGGCGAGGCATTGCCCGAAAAGCCGATGTAGTTGACGTAGCCGCCACCGAGCGCGCCTGAAAGCGAGCCTTGGTACACGCCGAAGCCAAAGCGTGTCTGGGTTGGGTCAAGATCGCCGCCTGCGATTGGGCCCGTCTTGACGAACTCAACCGATACCGATACGGAATAGGTCAAGTCGTTATTCAGGCTGCCAAGGTTGGCCGTCCGCGTATCGCAGTTGATGCCTTTCGCATTGGTCATCGGCTGCCCTGCGGCGTTGCGCAAGCGGATGCCGATGCCGGCCACACCGGTCGAATAGACGCCAGGCATGACTTCACTGCCTGATCCGTAGTAGCAGGAGATGATGGGCGCGCCGGCTACCACGGCAGGCGGTTTCTCGGTACAGGCGCCGGTGAATGTGTAGTAGCGCGTCGTGCCGGGAATGGTGCTCCCCACCGGCAGGTTAACCGCTACCGCCATGTTGTTCATGGTCTGGAGGTAGGGCATGGCAGGCGTGGCAGTGCAGTCGGCATGAGCGAGGCTCGGGGCTGCCAGGCAGGCGGCGAGCATTAGCCCGCGTTTGAGCGCACGGAGCAGGCGAGCGGCGATGGGTAGGGCTATGTGCATAGGTGTCGGCAGTAGCGGAGGCCGGCTGTGACCGCGCGAAGTTCGGGTTCGCTGCAGTCGGCGCTGCCTTGCGGTTGAAGGACGAGCCAACTTTAGTCGTACCGCTCTGTGCCCATGACCGGAAAATTCCGAATGCGTTAGGAAAATTTCGGCAGTTGCGGCGCCCAGGCTGACAATGTCACCGCTGCTCAGCAGCTTGCGGACACGAAAAACGGGCCACGGCGGCCCGTTGATGCAATACCCGTGCCCTGCGCGGGCAGGACTAATGCAACATCTCCGACGAGTCGTCGTCCTCGTCCCAATCATCGTGCATCATCGGCGCATCTGGCGCCATGTCGAAGACCATGGAGTGGTAGCGTACGCTGAACCACTCCCGGAACATCTCCAGCGTCAGGGTCTCGGGCCATAGCGAATCGTCGAACCATTCGCCCAGCATGAATTCGAAGAACTCCTGCCAGCGCTTCTCGACCCAGTGGACCGCGTTGGCGTGCGTATCCGCGAGTTCTTCGGGCAGCAGGAACACGCTCTGGTCCTCGCGCACCTGCTCTAGCGTGAGACCGGCAACCGGCTGTGGATCGACCGCCTGGATCCAGTCCAGGAACGGCTGTTCCGGAACCAGCGCGACCATGGCGCGGTTGATGGTATAGCGGGGATAGTCGGACATGGGGAGAGATGTGGAGGACTTCGGCGGGGTATTGTAATCGTCCGGATGCCCGAGGAAACGCTGTGCCGCCGCCAATGCGCGGCGGTCGCCTTTCCCGGTTCGGCGAACGCTAATGGTAGTTCATCGAGAACGTTGCGACGATATTTGCGAGTCCGCTCGATGCCACCGGGCTGGTCTCGTAGTATCGCGCAGTCATGGGAATGGCTGATCGCCCGGTTGTCACCTCGGAAACCGATCATGCCGCGCCGCGTGCGCCGGAAACAAAAAACCCGTGAAGACGCTGGTCATCACGGGTTTCCCGGGCTTCGGAGATGGAGGTCTCCGAAGTGTTGACTGGTGGAGCCGGCGGGAATCGAACCCGCGTCCGCAAGCCCTCCACAGAGAGTTCTACATACTTAGTTCTGTCATTTGATTTAACCGGCGCATCGCGGACGAACACGCTCTACGACGGCGAGTCACTAAATTTTCGTCCCCGGACCCGTGACACTTCCGGAGCTTATCTGACGTAAATGACCTCGCGTGGTCTTGCGACCCTAGCCCGTCAGCGAGCCAGTGCGAGGACGGCGGCCCTTAGGCTGCCAGTGCGTAACGTTCGTCGTTAGCAGTTATTGCATTCCCATTGATTAACGAGGTGACGGGTCCTCGGTATGCCCTCCACTGCTTTGTAACCCACGTCGAAACCAGGTCGGCCCCAGTGAGAAGAAGCTGGATTGTACCCGGTTGGATGGAAAGTGTCTCGGGGAGTTCCATGGCCGCCAGCTGTGCGCTGGCCGCCACGCCGCTAGCCGACCGCGACGGGGACCAGCAGCGGGATCAGTTCGGCCGGATGGCGCACCAGGTGGTCGGCGCCCCATGCCTCCGGCGGCTCGCCGTCGCCGCAGTAGCCATAGGCGGCCGTGACCGTCATCATGCCGGCGGCCTTGCCCGCCTGGATGTCGCGCAGGTCGTCGCCGACGTACACGCAGCGGCGTGGGTCGACACCGGCACTCGCGGCGGCGTGCAGCAGCGGGGCGGGGTGGGGCTTGGCGTGGGCCGTGGTGTCGCCGCTGACCACTGCGCTGGCGCGCGGCGCCAGCCCGATGGCGGCGACCAGCGGCACCGTGAAACGCGCAATCTTGTTGGTGACGATACCCCAGGGGATGCCCGCTGCTTCGAGCGCCGACAGCACTTGCGGCATGCCGTCGAACAGGCGCGTGTGCACGGCGATGTCGGCTTCGTAATAGTCGAGAAAGATATCCCGCAACGCCGGAAAGTCGGCATCGTCGGGCACCAGCCCGAACGCCGCGCCGAGCAGGCCGCGCGCGCCATGCGAGGCGACGGGCCGAAGCTTCTCATACGCCACCGGCGGGCGGCCGCGCTCGACGACCAGCCGGTTGGCGGCGGCGGCCAGGTCGGGCGCCGTGTCCGCCAGCGTGCCGTCGAGGTCGAAGAAGACGCCTGCGATGCCCCCGCTCATGCCGACACCCGGCGGAACGCCATCATGTAATTCACATCCGTGTCGCGGCCGAGCGCATAGACCTGCGACAGCGGGTTGTAGGTCATGCCGCGCATCTCGATCAGGTCAAGCCCTGCGTTGCGGGCGAAGCGCGCCAGTTCCGACGGAGTGATGAATTTTTCATAATCGTGCGTGCCGCGCGGCAGCATGTTCAGCACGTACTCGGCGCCCACGATGGCCAGCAGGTAGGCCTTCAGGTTGCGGTTGATGGTCGAGAAGAAAACGTAGCCGCCCGGCTTTACCAGCGTCGCGCAGGCTTGCACGATCGAGGCCGGATCCGGTACGTGCTCGAGCATCTCCATGCACGTCACGACCTCCACGCTGCCCGGCTCGCGCGCCGCCAGCGCTTCCGCCGCGATTTCCTCGTAGGTGACGGCAACGCCGGACTCCAGGCTGTGCAGGTCCGCGACCTTGAGCGCCTTGCCGGAGAGATCGATGCCGCGCACGGTCGCACCGAGGCGCGCCATGCTCTCGGACAGGATGCCGCCGCCGCAGCCCACGTCGACCACGCGCTTGCCCGCCAGTCCGGCAATGCCGTCGATCCAGCCCAGGCGCAGCGGATTGAGTTCATGCAGCGGCTTGAACTCGCTCTCGGGATCCCACCAGCGGTGGGCGAGCTCGCTGAACTTGTCGATTTCCTTGGGGTCGGCGTTCCGGCGCAGCGGATCGGGATGGGTGGACAGGGTCTGGGAGGGCAACGTCATCGTATGCGGGCCGGCGGCAACTGCCCACGCCGGCGGAGGAGGTGTGTGGGCAACTGTATCAAAAAAAAAGCCCAGCTTGCGCTGGGCTTTCTTGATCGGAAAGGATCCGATTAACGTGCGCTGCGGGTGCCGACCACTTCGACTTCCACGCGGCGGTTCGGCTGCTGGCAGGCGATCTGGGCCTTGCGGTTGCCCTTGCACGACTTCGGGTCGACCTTCAGCTGGCGCTTGCCCTTGCCTTCGGTGTAGACGCGGTTGGCTTCAACGCCCTTGCTCACCAGGTAAGCCTTGACCGATTCAGCACGGCGGATCGACAGGCGATCGTTGTACTTGTCCGAGCCGAACGAGTCGGTGTGGCCAACGGCGATGATGACTTCCAGGGTGATGCCTTGCAGCTTCGAGACCAGGTCGTCCAGCTTGGCCTTGCCTTCCGGCTTCAGGACAGCCTTGTCGAAGTCGAACAGGGTGTCAGCAGCGAAAGTGACCTTCTCGCTCGACACGACCGGCGGAGCCACCGGGGCCGGTGCCGGTGCCGGGGCTGCGGGAGCCAGCGCGCCGTCGCACAGGGCGTTGGCGGTGGCCGGAGTCCAGGAGCTGTCGCGCCAGCAGAGCTCGTTCGTGCCATTCTTCCACACGTACTCGCTCGTACCGTTGCCCCAGTTATCGTTCACTGCCTTCTTTTCGTAGGGGACGGACTGGGCTTGAGCGGATGCAGCCATTACTGCGGTAGCTGCAACGAGCGCGAGCTTGGCAAATTTTTTCATATTTCTCCTCTCAGGATGAGATCACCGCAGGGTTACTGCGAGCAAATGGACGAAAACAAGTCATACATTCTTCGGAGTATAACATTCTCGATGTGGTGTATGCTCCACTTCGAACAATGTCTGGCTCTTCGCTGGGGAATTGTGCCACAAGGGTCGTTTCCTAAGAAGTAAATATATTCGATTCGCCCCATGGGTTTTGGGCCTGTGGTGTTTGTGCAACATAGGTCTTGTGTCGCCCGCAAAGCCTTGTGGCATCAGGGTTTCCGGGATTCGGGCAAGGCCGCCGGCTGGCTCCGGCGAGGCTGTCCGAGGGCGGTAAGTCGGGGATGCCGGCATGTTAGAATGGCACGTTGCCCAGCCGTCAGGCGCCTGCCGGCGCCACGTGCAAAAGGGCCTGTCATTCGCTTAAACCTGCCGCATAAACCACGCCGCAATGGATCCATTCGCAAAAGAAACCCTTCCGGTCTCCCTCGAAGAGGAAATGCGCCGCTCCTATCTCGACTACGCCATGAGCGTGATCGTCGGGCGCGCGCTTCCCGATGTGCGGGACGGCCTGAAACCGGTGCACCGGCGCGTGCTGTTTGCGATGCACGAGCTCAACAACGACTGGAACCGTCCGTACAAGAAGTCGGCCCGTATTGTCGGGGATGTGATTGGTAAGTATCACCCGCACGGTGACACTGCTGTATACGACACCATTGTCCGCATGGCGCAGGACTTCTCCCTGCGCTACATGCTGGTGGACGGGCAGGGCAATTTCGGTTCGGTCGATGGCGATAACGCCGCGGCCATGCGTTATACCGAAATCCGCCTGTCGAAAATCGCCCACGAGATGCTGCATGACATCGACAAGGAAACCGTCGATTTCGACAGCAACTATGACGGCTCCGAAAAAGAGCCTTCTATTCTCCCGGCCCGTATTCCCAATCTGCTAATCAATGGTTCCTCGGGTATTGCAGTGGGTATGGCCACCAATATCCCCCCGCATAACCTGAATGAAATCGTCGACGGCTGCCTGCATCTGCTGCGCAATCCGCAGGCGACGGTGGATGAACTGATTGAATTGATTCCGGCTCCGGATTTTCCGACCGCCGGCATTATTTATGGCATCCAGGGTGTGCGCGAAGGTTATCGCACCGGCCGCGGCCGCGTGGTCATGCGCGCCAAGACGCACTTCGAGGATATCGACCGGGGCCAGCGCCAGGCGATCATCGTCGACGAGCTGCCCTACCAGGTGAACAAGCGCACCTTGCTTGAGCGCATCGCCGAGCTGGTTACGGAAAAGAAGATCGAAGGCATCTCGGATATCCGCGACGAGTCGGACAAGTCGGGCATGCGCGTGGTGATCGAGCTCAAGCGCAACGAGGTCCCCGAGGTCGTTCTTAACAACCTGTATAAGAACACCCAGCTGCAGGACACCTTCGGCATGAACATGGTGGCGCTGGTCGACCGCCAGCCGCGCCTGCTGAACCTGAAGCAGATGCTGGAGTACTTCCTCGCGCACCGCCGCGAGGTCGTGACCCGCCGCACCGTGTTCGAGCTGCGCAAGGCGCGCGAACGCGGCCATGTGCTGGAAGGCCTGGCCGTGGCGCTGGCGAATATCGACGAGTTCATCGCCATCATCAAGGCCGCGCCCACGCCGCCGATCGCCAAGCAGGAGCTGATGTCCAAGGCCTGGGATTCCGGCCTGGTGCGCGAGATGCTTGCACGTGCCGAGAGCGAGACCCCCGGGGGGCGCGCATCGTACCGGCCGGACGGCCTGCCGGCGGTGTTCGGCATGCAGGCCGACGGCCTCTACAAGCTGTCAGACGGCCAGGCGCAGGAAATCCTGCAAATGCGCCTGCAACGCCTCACCGGGCTGGAGCAGGACAAGATCGTCCAGGAATACCGCGACATCATGGCGGAAATCGCCGATCTGCTGGATATCCTGGCCCGTCCCGAGCGCATTACTGCAATCATCACCGATGAACTCACCGCTATCCGCGCCGAGTTCGGCGATGACCGCCGTTCGCAGATCGAACTGAACGCGACCGAGCTGGACACCGAGGACCTGATCACGCCGCAGGACATGGTGGTCACCCTGTCGCACAGCGGCTATATGAAGAGCCAGCCGATCTCCGAGTATCGCGCGCAGAAGCGCGGCGGGCGCGGCAAGCAGGCGACGGCAACCAAGGAAGACGACTGGATCGACACCCTGTTCGTGGCCAATACCCACGACTACATCCTGTGCTTCTCGAACCGCGGCCGGCTGTACTGGCTGAAGGTCTATGAAGTGCCGCAGGGTTCCCGCAACTCGCGCGGGCGTCCGATCGTCAACATGTTCCCGCTGTCTGACGGCGAAAAGATCAACGTGATCCTGCCGGTGCGCCAGTTCGACGCCGAGCACTTTATCTTCATGACCACCGCACGCGGCACGGTCAAGAAGACCGCGCTGACCGAGTTCTCCAACCCGCGCAAGGCCGGCATCATTGCCGTCGACCTGGACGAGGGCGACTACCTGATCGGTGCTGCCGTGACCGACGGCCAGCATGACGTGATGCTGTTCTCGGATGCCGGCAAGGCGGTGCGTTTCGACGAAAACGACGTGCGCCCCATGGGCCGCCAGGCACGAGGCGTGCGCGGCATGAACCTGGAGGACGGCCAGGCCGTGATCGCCATGCTGGTTGCGCCCGCCGAATCCGCCGAGGAAGCGGAGGCGGGCGGGCGTGGCAGCGTTCTGACCGCGACCGAGAACGGTTACGGCAAGCGCACGCCGATCGCCGAGTACACTCGACACGGCCGCGGCACCAAGGGCATGATCGCGATCCAGACCAGCGAGCGCAACGGCCGCGTCGTGGCGGCGGCGCTGGTTTCGCCGGAAGACGAAATCATGCTGATCACCACCGGCGGTGTGCTGATCCGTACCCGCGTCGGTGAAATCCGTGAAATGGGCCGGGCCACGCAGGGCGTCACGCTGATCAACGTCGACGAGGGTACCAAGCTGTCCGGCCTGCAGCGCATCGTCGAGAGCGACGCCGACAATGGCGCCGGCCCGGAAGAGACGGAAGAGGCGGGCGGTAACGCCGATGCCGACGCCAATTCGTAACCAATTGCCCCCATCGCGCGTTAAAACGTAAATTGTTGCAACAACAGGACGTCAGCCGGAACTCGACTTGCGGCTGTCCGGACTAAAACGGACGTATTTACCAGGGAGTCACAATGCTCAAAACCTATCGACGTATCGCTGTTCTGGCCGCTTTCGTTCCGACCTTCATGGTGGCGCAGCATGCCCATGCACAGGACGCGGAAAAGACGGCAGCCATCAAGGAACTGCTTTCCGTCATGCAGGCTGACCAGGCCGTCAAGGGCCAGGCAGAAAACTGGCAACAAGGCGCCAAGCAGGAAGCCCCGCTGGTGCTGGAGCAGGTTCTGGTCGAGAACAAGACCCTGAGCGACAAGCAGAAGCAGGCCGCGGTTGAAAAGCTGAAGAAGAACGGCGCGGTCCAGCGCATGGTTGACGGCGCCGGCACGGCATTCAACACCGATGGTTTCCGCAAGGACGCCATCCAGGCCCACTACGACGCCTTCGGCAAGTACTACTCCACGCAGGAACTGAAGGATCTGACCACGTTCCTGAAGTCGCCGACCGGCCAGAAGTTCATGGCCAACCAGGGCAAGGCGACCCAGGAGATCTGGGGCTCGATGATGCAGAAGTACGGCCCGCAGGTCGGCAAGTCGATGCGCGACGCGGCCGAGAAGGAAATCACCGCCGCGTCGAAGTGATCTTCGCCGCAGGGGCCTGAGGCATTGCGCCGCAATGCGCCGTAATGTGTCGCTAAGGCCGCCTCGCGCGGGCCGGCGCTGCACCGGGGTCCAACCCCGGGCGCCCAACCGGGCACGGGTTTGAGGGATAATGGCTGCTTGGGTAACTCCGGCAGCCATTTTTCCTTTCCCCGTCTCATGAACGATCCCCAGAATCCCGCTCTTGCCGGCATGATGCAGCGTGCATTGGCCGAACGCGTCTACAACTTCTCCCCGGGCCCGGCCATGCTGCCGGCCGAAGTGCTGCAACAGGCTGCCGAGGAAATGCTGTCATGGCGCGGGACCGGGGTTTCGGTGATGGAGATGAGCCATCGCAGCCGCGAGTTCGAGGGCATCCACAACGAGGCCATCGCCGACCTGCGCGAGCTGCTGCATATCCCCGACAATTTCCGCGTGCTGTTCCTGCAGGGCGGGGCCATTGGCGAAAACGGCATCGTGCCGCTGAACCTGATGCGCCTGCGCAATGCCGAGCAGCCCAAGGCCGACTTCGTCGTCACCGGCACCTGGTCGATCAAGACCGAGCAGGAAGCGCGCCGCTACGGTACGGTCAATATCGCCGCGTCCAACGAGGCGGAAAAATTCCACCGCATTCCCGCTGTTGCCGACTGGAAGCTGTCGGATGACGCCGCCTACGTGCACCTGTGCACCAACGAGACCATTGTTGGCGTCGAGTTCCAGGACATTCCCGATATCGGCCAGGTCAAGGGCAAGCGCGTGGTGGTGGCCGATGCTTCCAGCCATATCCTGTCGCGCCCGATCGACTGGTCGCGCGTGCAGGTGGTCTACGGCGGCGCGCAGAAGAATATCGGCCCGGCCGGCGTCACCATCGTGATCGTGCGCGAGGACCTGCTGGGCCACGCGCATCCGCTGTGCCCGTCGGCATTCAACTGGCGCCAGGTGGCCGAGAACAATTCGATGTACAACACGCCGCCGACGTACGCCATCTACATCGCCGGACTGGTCTTCAAATGGCTCAAGCGCCAGGGCGGCGTGCCGGCGATCGAACAGCGCAATATCGCCAAGGCTACGGCGCTGTACGACTTCCTGGACCAGAGCGACTTCTACCGCAACGAGATCGCTCCGGGCTGCCGTTCGCGCATGAACGTGCCGTTTTTCCTCGGCGACGAATCCCGCAACGATGCCTTCCTGGCGCAGGCACGCGCCAATGGCCTGGTGCAACTCAAGGGACACAAGACCGTGGGCGGCATGCGCGCCAGCATCTACAACGCGATGCCGCTGGAAGGTGTGACGGCGCTGATCGATTTCATGCGCGAGTTCGAACGCACCTCGGCCTGAGGCGCGTGTCCGCGACACAGCCCACGCGCCATCGCGCGCGCGGGCTGGCGCGGACAGGTTTTTCCCCGGCCGCCGCGCCCCGGCGGCCCACCGGATTCATACAATGACAAGTCAAGACAGCACCCCTGCGCACGAGGAGACGCAGCCCAACGGCAACCACCTGAGCGAGGCCGAACGCAACCTGTCGGTCGAGCTGGCGCCGCTGCGAGAGCAGATCGACACGGTGGACCGCGAACTGCTGGCCATGCTGAACCAGCGGGCCAAGCTCGCGCTCGCGGTTGGCGAGGTCAAGAAGAAGTATGGCGCGCCCGTGTTCCGCCCGGAGCGCGAGCTGCAGGTCATCCGCAAGGTGCAGGGTGCCAATCCGGGTCCGCTGCTGGGCGAGAGCGTGGCCGCGATCTGGCGCGAGGTGATGTCCGCCTGCCGCGGGCTGGAGAAGCCGCTGGAAGTCGCTTTCCTGGGCCCGGCCGGCACGTTCTCGGAGCAGGCGCTGTATGCGCACTTCGGCCATGAGGTGAGCGGCGTGCCTTGCCCCAGCATCGACGAAGTGTTCCGCGCGGTCGAGGCAGGCACTGTCGAATACGGCGTGGTGCCGGTGGAAAACTCGACCGAGGGCGCGGTGTCGCGCACGCTCGACCTGTTCCTGCAGACGTCGCTGAAGATCAGCGGCGAGATCGCGCTGAAGGTGCATCACAACCTGATGGCGTCGACGCCCGACATGAAGGGCGTGACCGTGGTGTGCGCGCACGCGCAGGCGCTGGCGCAGTGCCAGCACTGGCTGACGGCCAACTATCCGCACCTGGAGCGCCAGGCGGTGTCGAGCAATGCCGAAGCCGCGCGCATGGCCAGCGAGGACCCCACCGTCGCGGCGATCGCCGGCGAATCGGCTGCGAACCGCTACCACCTGCACTTGGTGCGCACGCATATCCAGGACGATCCGCACAACCGCACGCGTTTCGCCGTGATCGGCCGCTACGAGACCGAGCCGTCGGGCAGCGATCAGACCTCGATGATCCTGTCGGTGCCGAACAAGGCCGGCGCGGTGTACCAGCTGCTGGCGCCGCTGGCCGAGAACGGCGTGTCGATGTGCCGCTTCGAATCGCGTCCGGCGCGCAGCGGTGCGTGGGAGTATTACTTCTACGTCGACGTCGAAGGGCACCAGCATGAGCCGGCGGTGGCACGCGCGATCGACGAACTGCGCCGCAACGCGGCCTATCTGAAGGTGCTGGGCTCGTATCCGTCGAGCAAGTAAGGTGAATAACCAAGGCCAGCGCAACCGGAGCAAGGAGACAAGATGGCAGAACAGGGTAAGCATGGCGGCACGGTGTTCGGACCGGACTATGTGCGGGCGATCTCGCCGTACGTGGCCGGCAAGCCGATTTCCGAAGTCGCGCGCGAGTTCGGCCTGGACGAGGCCGGCATCGTCAAGCTCGCCTCCAATGAGAATCCGCTGGGCATGCCGGCGTCGGCGCAGCGCGCCGTGGCTGCCGCCGTCGCCGACCTGGGGCGCTACCCTGATTCAAACTGCTTTGCGCTGAAGGCCGCTTTGTCGGCGCGTTTCGGCGTGCCGGAGGACTGGCTCACGCTCGGCAACGGCAGCAACGACATCCTTGAGCTGGCCGCACATGCGCTGGTCGAGCCCGGCCAGTCGATCGTCTATGCCGAGTACTCGTTCGCGGTCTATGCGCTGGCGACACAGGAGATCGGCGCCCGGGCCATCGAAGTACCGGCGCGCGATTTCGGCCACGATCTCGATGCCATGGGCGCGGCGATCGCGCCGGATACGCGGCTGGTCTTTATCGCCAACCCCAACAATCCCACCGGCACCTTCCTGCCGGCTGCGCAGGTCGAGGCCTTCCTGCGCTCGGTGCCGCCGAACGTGGTGGTGGTGCTGGACGAGGCCTACAACGAATACCTGGATGCCCACCAGCAATACGATTCGATCGAGTGGGTGCGCCGCTATCCCAACCTGATGGTGTCGCGCACCTTCTCCAAGGCGTATGGCCTGGCGGGGCTGCGCATCGGCTATGCAGTGGCACAGCCGGCGCTGACCGATCTGCTTAACCGCATCCGCCAGCCGTTCAATGTCAACAGCGTGGCGCAGGCCGCGGCGATCGCGGCGCTGGGCGATGCCGAGTTCCTGCGCCGTAGCGCGGAGCTGAACCGTGCGGGCAAGGCGCAGCTGATCGAGGCCTGCGATCGTCTCGGGCTCGAATACGTGCCGTCGTCGGGCAACTTCGTGCTGGTCCGCGTCGGCGACGACGACGGTGCCGGTGCACGTGTCAACCTGGCCTTGCTCAAGCAGGGCGTGATCGTGCGCCCGGTGGGCAACTACAACCTGCCGCGCTGGCTGCGCGTGACCATCGGCCTGCCCGAGGAAAACGCGGCCTTCATTGCGGCACTGGAGCGGGCGCTGGCGTAAGCCCCGCTACAATCGCGGCGATTCGCGCCGGGCCGCTGTGCCCGGCGCCGTGCCTTTTTGCTATCGCTCGGCCCGGCCGAGCCACTGCCCGTCGGGCCTGAAATCGTGAGTGCTTTGCATTTTTCCCGTGTTGTCATTGTCGGCGTCGGCCTGATCGGCGGCTCGCTCGCGCTGGCGCTCAAGCGTGCCGGCGTGGCGGGCACGGTGGTCGGCGTGGGCCGCTCGCCCGCGTCGCTGCAGAAGGCGCTGGACCTTGGCGTGATCGACGAGGCGGCGACGCTCGCCGATGCCGCGCGCGGCGCCAGCGTAATCGTGCTGTGCGCGCCGGTGGCGCAGAACTTTGCGCTGCTGCATGCGCTGGAGCCGCACCTGCAGCCCGGCACCATCGTCACCGATGCGGGCAGCACCAAGTCCGACGTGATCATGGCGGCCAAGACCGCGCTGGGCGACAAGGTCGCGCAGTTCGTGCCGGCGCATCCGATCGCCGGGCGCGAGCTCAACGGCGTGGAAGCCGCGCTCGCCGACCTGTATGTCGGCAAGAAAACCGTGCTGTGCCCGTTGCAGGAGAATTCGCGCGCCGATGTCGCGGCGGTCCGCGCAATGTGGGAGCAAGCCGGCGCGCAATGCCACGTGATGTCGGCGGTGCAGCACGACGCGGTGTTCGCGTCGGTCAGCCACCTGCCGCACGTGCTGTCGTACGCGCTGGTGGCGCAAGTGGCCAATGCCGAAGACGCTGCGCTGAAGCTGGATTTTGCCGGTGGCGGGTTCCGCGATTTCACGCGCATCGCGGCCTCGTCGCCGGAAATGTGGCGCGACATCTGCGTAGCCAACCGCGAGGCGCTGCTGCGTGAACTGGGCACCTACCAGTCGGTGCTTGCGCACCTGAAGACGCAGATCGAGAAGGGCGACGGCGACGCGCTTGAACGCATCTTCACGCGCGCCAGCAAGACCCGGCTGGCCTGGGGCGCCGAACGCGCCGCGGGCAACAACCATATCGAACCGTAATACGAACCCCGAGGCGCCCCGGCGCCTACCGAGACCATGGAACACCTGACGCTTGGCCCCCTGACTCGCGCCACCGGCACCGTGCGGCTGCCGGGCTCGAAGAGCATCTCCAACCGCGTGCTGCTGCTGGCCGCGCTGGCCACCGGCGAAACCCGCGTGCGCGACCTGCTCGATTCCGACGACACCCGCGTGATGCTGCAGGCGCTGCGCACGCTGGGCGTGGCGTGGCGGCAGGACGGCGCCGATTACATCGTGGCCGGCGCCGGCGGCAATTTCCCGAACAAGTCGGCCGAGCTGTTCATGGGCAACGCCGGCACGGCGATCCGCCCGCTGACGGCCGCGCTGGCGCTGCAGGGCGGCAGCTACAAGCTATCGGGCGTGCCGCGCATGCACGAGCGGCCGATCGGCGACCTGGTCGACGGCCTGCGCCAGGTCGGCGCGGTGATCGACTACCTTGGCAATGAAGGTTTCCCGCCGCTGCATATCCAGCCCGCCGGCATCCGCATCGACGCGCCGATCCGCGTGCGCGGCGATGTGTCGAGCCAGTTCCTGACCGCGCTGCTGATGAGCCTGCCGATGGCGCAGAGCGACAGCGGACGGATCGAGATCGAGGTGGTGGGCGAGCTGATTTCCAAGCCCTATATCGAGATCACGCTGAACCTGCTGGCGCGTTTCGGCATCCAGGTCGAGCGGCAGGGCTGGGAACGCTTCGTGCTGCCGGCCGGCGCGGCCTACCAGTCACCCGGCGAGATCTATGTGGAGGGCGATGCGTCCTCGGCATCGTATTTCCTGGCGGCCGGGGCGATCGGCGGCGGGCCGGTGCGGGTCGAGGGCGTGGGCATGACCAGCATCCAGGGCGACGTGCGTTTTGCCGATGCGCTCAACCGCATGGGCGCCAACATCATGGCGGGCGACAACTGGATCGAAGTGCGCGGTACGGAACGCGACGATGGCCGGCTGCACGGCATCGAGCTCGACTGCAACCACATCCCCGACGCGGCCATGACGCTGGCGGTGGCGGCGCTGTTTGCCGAAGGCACCACGACCCTGACCAATATCGCCAGTTGGCGCGTCAAGGAAACCGACCGGATCGCCGCGATGGCAACGGAACTGCGCAAGCTGGGCGCAGTCGTGGAAGAAGGGGCGGACTATCTGCGTGTGACGCCGCCGCCCGCCTGGCAGACCCCGGCGGACGGCATTGGCACCTATGATGACCATCGCATGGCGATGTGTTTCTCGCTGGCCGCATTCGGGCCGCTGCCGGTGCGGATCAACGACCCGGGTTGCGTGGCGAAGACGTTCCCGGACTACTTCAGCGTATTTGCCGGCGTTACGCGCTGACCAGGTCGCCGGTCGTGGCGCGGGTCCTGGTTGCTTCGCCGCTGGCAGGAGCCTGGCGGCGCTCGCGCCGTTCCCAGTAGCGATCGAAGAAGTAGTGCGCCACGGTATTGACGGCCGGTTCGATGAAAGTGATGGCACCGCTGATGGCAAGGCTGCCGGTCAGCGCATACGTCACGCTGAAAGCGATGCCGAGGTGCATGATGCCGAACGTCAGGGTTTTTGCCATGGTAGATTGCCTCGCAACTGAAAACTGGAGGGTGCTGGCCGCGATTGCGGCGAAGCGCCATGAATCAAATGATAATGATTCTCAGTTGGTTTAACAATAAATCGTTTCTTTGAGTTTCATAACCAATGACTATTGTCAGCGTCATCACCATTGACGGGCCGACCGCCTCGGGCAAGGGAACGGTCGCACACAAGGTCGCCGACGCGGTGGGATTCCATCTGCTCGACAGCGGGGCCCTGTACCGGCTGGTGGCGTTGGCCAGCGATCGCGCCGGCGTTGACCTGGCCGACGTGGACACCCTGGCAAAGGTCGCCTCGCGCCTTGAAGTGAAGTTCGGCCCGGACCGGGTCTGGCTGCAGGGAGAGGAAGTCAGCCTGGCGATCCGTGCGGAGGCCATCGGCAACCGCGCCTCGGCCATCGCCGTGCACCAGCCGGTGCGCGACGCGCTGACCCAGCTGCAGCGCGACTTCCGCAAGCTGCCAGGCCTGGTCGCCGACGGCCGGGACATGGGCACCGTGATCTTTCCGGACGCCCAGTTGAAAGTGTTCCTCACGGCAAGTGTTGAAGCGCGTGCTCGCAGGCGCTATAAACAATTGATTGATAAGGGAATTTCTGCTAATATCGAAGACCTTTTGCGTGACCTCGAGGCGCGCGACGCGCGGGATCGCAACCGCGCCGCCGCACCGCTGCGTCCCGCCGAGGATGCAAAGCTGCTGGATACCTCCGACATGACGGTGGATCAGGCAGTGGCGCAGGTGCTGGAGTGGTTTGCCGCTGTGCGGTCCGGTGCATGAATGCATCGGACGCATGACAAGCGAACGGACCTCGCCCGCACCAGATGGGGCCAGCCCGGACATGCCTGATCGGCCCGACGCTGGCTTGTGTAAAACCTGACCCCGCTGCACTGGCAGACTGAGCGCGATAGTCGCGCCGGCCAGCGTACTGCGGATTTCACCTTACGTTTATGTCCGACCTGCAAACTAACGAATCCTTTGCCGCACTGTTCGAGGAATCGATCGCCCGCTCCAATATGAAGGCTGGCGAAGTGATCTCCGCTGAAGTCGTGCGCATCGACCACAACTTCGTGGTCGTCAATGCCGGCCTCAAGTCCGAGGCATTTGTGCCGGTGGAGGAGTTCCTGAACGACCAGGGCGAACTCGAAGTGCAGGCCGGCGACTACGTCTCCGTGGCCATCGACGCACTCGAGAACGGCTATGGCGACACCATCCTGTCCCGCGACAAGGCCAAGCGTCTGGCATCGTGGCTGAACCTCGAGAAGGCGCTGGAAGACGGCGAGATCATCTCGGGTACCGTGACCGGCAAGGTCAAGGGCGGCCTGACGGTCATGGTCAACGGCATCCGCGCGTTCCTGCCGGGCTCGCTGGTTGACGTGCGTCCGATCAAGGACACCACCCCGTACGAAGGCAAGACCCTGGAATTCAAGGTCATCAAGCTGGACCGCAAGCGCAACAACGTTGTGCTGTCGCGCCGCGCCGTGGTCGAAGCGACCCTGGGCGAAGAGCGCCAGAAGCTGATGGAAACCCTGAAGGAAGGCGCCATCGTCAACGGTATCGTCAAGAACATCACCGACTACGGTGCGTTCGTTGACCTGGGCGGCATCGACGGCCTGCTGCACATCACCGACCTGGCCTGGCGCCGTGTCCGCCACCCGAGCGAAGTGCTGTCGGTTGGCCAGGAAATCACCGCCAAGATCCTCAAGTTCGACCAGGAAAAGAACCGCGTCTCGCTGGGCGTGAAGCAGCTGGGCGAAGATCCGTGGGTCGGCATCTCGCGCCGCTACCCGCAAGGCACCCGCCTGTTCGGCAAGGTGACCAACCTGACCGACTACGGCGCGTTCGTCGAGATCGAAGCCGGCATCGAAGGCCTGGTGCACGTGTCGGAAATGGACTGGACCAACAAGAACGTGGCTCCGTCGAAGGTTGTCCAGCTGGGCGACGAAGTGGAAGTCATGGTCCTGGATATCGACGAAGACAAGCGTCGTATCAGCCTGGGCATGAAGCAGTGCAAGGCCAACCCGTGGGACGATTTCTCGCGCAACCACAAGAAGGGCGACAAGCTGAGCGGCCAGATCAAGTCGATCACCGACTTCGGCGTGTTCATCGGCCTGCCTGGTGGCATCGATGGCCTGGTGCACCTGTCCGACCTGTCCTGGCAAGAGTCCGGCGAAGACGCCGTGCGCAAGTACAAGAAGGGCGACGAAGTCGAAGCCGTGGTTCTGGGCATCGACGTCGACAAGGAGCGCATCTCGCTGGGCATCAAGCAGCTGTCGGGCGATCCGTTCAACAACTTCATCTCGGCCAACGACAAGGGCTCGATCGTTACCGGCACCATCAAGGCCGTTGACGCCAAGGGCGCCGTGGTCCAGCTGGCTGACGACGTGGAAGGCTACCTGCGTGCTTCGGAAATCTCCGCTGACCGTGTGGAAGACGCCCGCAACGTGCTGAAGGAAGGCGAGCAGATCACCGCCCTGGTGGTGAACGTCGACCGCAAGTCGCGCAATATCAACCTGTCGATCAAGGCCAAGGACAGCGCAGAGCAGCAAGAAGCGATGCAGAAGTTCCAGGCTGACACCGGCACGGCTGGCACGACCAACCTCGGCGCCCTGCTGAAGGCCAAGCTCGGCCAGGACAACCAGTAATCGCAGGCCCCCGCGCTTGCGCGTATGCCCATGACCAAGTCGGAGCTCGTCGAAAAACTGGCTGCCCGCTTCCCGCAGCTGCTGCTGCGGGATGCGGACATCTCGGTCAAAACGATACTCGACGCGATGTCCGAGGCGCTGGCCGATGGCCATCGCATCGAGATCCGCGGATTCGGCAGTTTTGGTCTGAACAAGCGTCCGCCTCGCGTGGGGCGCAATCCCAAGTCCGGCGAGCGGGTGCTGGTACCTGAAAAACGGGTGCCGCACTTCAAGGCGGGCAAGGAGTTGCGCGAACGGGTTGACCGCAGCCAGCCGGCGCCTGCGGGCGTCAATGGCAACGGCCATTCCGTCGGTACGGCCCAGGCCGTGCCGGGCAAGGCAAGCACTGGCGCCGCTGCAGCGCCGCTGCACGAGGGCGGACTGAACCTGGTCCGGCCCTGAGCATCGGCTGCCTGCCCAGTTGTCTGGCAAGTCAAAAAAAGCGCCCCAAAGGGCGCTTTTTTTATTCTGCAGCGCTATGCCTGCTGCTCGCGCCCGATGAGGCATCGCCGCGCAATACGTGTCAGCGCCCGCAGAGCCACGCGCGTTAGCCTCCCGTAACCGCCGCGTTACCGAATCGAGGAAGTGATTCCGCTACAATGCCGGGGTCATTGCCGGCCCGCGCGCAAGCGCCGGCGCCGCTTAAACGTCACGCTGCCAAGCTGCCTACCTGCATGAAACTGTTCGCCTGGATCGTCCGTATCGTCGTATTCGTGCTGCTGTTCGTGCTGGCGCTGCGCAATACCGCCGACGCTTCGCTGCAGCTGTTCTTCAACGCCGTCTGGCACGCCCCGCTGATCCTGATCCTGTTCGCCGCCTTCGTGCTTGGCGCGGTCGCGGCGCTGGCCTCGGTGGCGCCCGGCCTGATGCGCCAGCGCATGGAGGTCGCCAAGCTGCGCCGCGCGCTGACGCAGGTGCAGGCGGCCGCCGCTTCAGCATCGCCGCAGCCGGCCGCTGCAAGCACGGCCACGCCGCGCGACGCCAAGCCGGTCCCTTACAACGTAGTCGGCCCGAAAGTCTGATCCATGATGTTTGAAACCTGGTGGTTGCTGGCGCTGCCACTTGTCTTTGGCCTCGGCTGGATGGCGGCGCGCTTCGACGTGCGGCAGCTTATCAGCGAGCAGGGCGCGCTGCCGCGTTCGTATTTCAAGGGCCTCAACTTCCTGCTCAACGAGCAACCCGACAAGGCCATCGACGCCTTTATCGAGGTGGCCCGCCTTGATCCCGAGACCACCGAACTTCACTTTGCCCTTGGCGCGCTGTTCCGCCGCCGCGGCGAAACCGAGCGCGCCATCCGCGTGCACCAGAACCTGGCAACCCGTCCCGACCTGCCCGAGCCGGAGCGCGAACATGCGCTCTACGAACTGGGCCAAGACTTCCTGCGCGCCGGCCTGCTGGACCGCGCCGAAGAGTCGCTGCGCCGGCTGATGTCCGGCCCGTACGCAGCCTCGGCCAAGCGCGTGCTGCTCGAGCTGTACGAGGTCGAGAAAGAGTGGCAGAAGGCCATCGACGCCGCGCGCGAACTGCAGACGCTGGAGCAGAAGAGCTACAGCCTGCAGATCGCCCAGTTCTGCTGCGAACTGGCGCAGGATGCGCTGCAGCGCAAGCGTCCCGAAGATGCGGTGAAGTGGCTGAACCAGGCCATCGAAGAAAATCCGGCCAATGTGCGCGCGCCCATCCTGCTGGGCGACGTGGCGGCCGCCGCTGGCGACGCCCGTGCCGCGCTCGGCCACTGGCTGGGCATCGAACGACAGGACGCCTCTTATCTGCCGCTGGTCGCCGACCGCGTGGTCAAGGCCTACGCCAGCCTGCAGCAGGAAGGTACGGCGCTGGAGTGGCTGCACGGCCTGCTCAAGGGCAAGCTCGCACCGGAACTGCTCGACACTGCCTACAAGGCCGAGCTCGAAACGAACGGCCCCGAGGCCGCGGCGCGCCTGATGCGCGAGCAATTGCGGCGCCAGCCCACGCTGCTGGCGCTGACAAAGTACTTTGAGGCGCAGGCCGCCGTCACCTCGGCCGAAGTGCCGGCAGGTGCCGAAGCCCCCGCCGAGGACGGCGCCAGCGAGCGCGATCAGGAAACCGGCGCGATCCGCGACCTGCTGCAGGCGCGCACGCGCAACCTGGCGCGCTACACCTGCCGCGAATGCGGTTTCCGCGCCCGCCTGTTCTACTGGCAATGCCCGGGTTGCAACCGCTGGGAAACCTACGCCCCGCGGCGTTCCGAGACGCTCGGCTGAGCCCGGCGCGCAGCACCACAGAATCTGACCTGAAGCCATGAAAGTCACCATTATCGGCAGCGGCTACGTCGGCCTCGTCACCGGCGCTTGCCTGGCGGAGCTGGGCAACGATGTGTTCTGCCTCGACCTGGACGAAAAGAAGATCGCGCTGCTCAATGCGGGCGGCGTGCCGATCTACGAGCCGGGCCTGCAGGAGCTGATCCAGCGCAACCGCGCCGCCGGCCGCCTGGTTTTTTCCACCGACGTCGCCGCCAGCGTCGAGCATGCCGACGTGCAGTTCATCGCCGTCGGCACGCCGCCGGACGAAGACGGCTCGGCGGACCTCAAGTACGTGCTGGCCGCGGCGCACAATATCGGTCGGCACATGACCGGCTTCAAGGTCGTGGTCGACAAATCCACCGTGCCGGTGGGCACGGGCGACCGCGTCACGGCCGCGATCCGCGAGGAACTGGCCGCGCGCGGGCTGGAAGACCTGCAGTTCTCGGTGGTGTCGAACCCCGAGTTCCTGAAGGAGGGCGCCGCCGTCGAGGACTTCATGCGCCCCGACCGCATCGTGCTGGGCTGTAACCCGGACGCCGCCGGCCGCCATGCGCAGGCCACCATGCGCACGCTGTACGCGCCGTTCAACCGGCACCATGAGCGCACGTTCTACATGGATGTGCGTTCCGCCGAGTTCACCAAGTACGCCGCCAATTCGATGCTGGCCACGCGGATCTCGTTCATGAACGAACTGGCGAACCTGGCCGACGAGGTCGGCGCCGATATCGAACTTGTGCGCATGGGTATCGGCTCGGATCCCCGCATCGGCTACAGTTTCCTGTATGCCGGCGCGGGCTACGGCGGTTCGTGCTTTCCCAAGGACGTGCAGGCGCTGATGCGCACCGCGGCCGACCATGGCAAGTCCATGCGCGTGCTCGAGGCGGTGGAAGCGGTCAACGGTGCGCAGAAGCGCGTGCTGGGCGAGAAGATCGTGCGCCGCTTCGGCGACGACCTTGCCGGCCGCACCTTTGCCATGTGGGGGCTGGCCTTCAAGCCCAATACCGACGATATGCGCGAGGCGCCGTCGCGGGTCCTGGCGCGGGAGCTGGTGTCGCGCGGCGCTGCGCTGCGCGTGCACGACCCGGTGTCGATGGTTGAAGCACGCCGCGCACTGGAGTCCGACCTGTCCGACCTGCCGGACGCGATGGCGCGCGTCAGCTTCCACGACAACCAGATGGATGCGCTGGACGGTGCCGACGCGCTGGCCATCGTGACCGAATGGAAGGTATTCCGCAGCCCGGATTTCGGCCAGATCAAGCGGCGGCTGAAGACGCCGGTGATCTTCGACGGGCGCAACCTGTACGAGCCCCAGGCGATGGCCGAGAGCGGCGTCGAGTACCACGCCATCGGCCGCGCGGCCCGGCCCGGACAACAGGCGGCGCACGATTCCGCGAACAAATAGAGCGTGCACGGGTCAACGACTGATCAACGACATGCTGACGAGGCGGCGCTGGCTGCCTCGCAATCGCCAAGGATCTTCATGAACAAGACCATCCCGCAGGAACAGATCCGGCAGTCCCATATCCTGGTGGTCGGCGACATGATGCTGGACCGCTACTGGTTCGGCGACGTCGAACGCATCTCGCCGGAAGCCCCGGTGCCGGTGGTGCAGGTCAAGCGCAGCGACGAGCGCCTGGGCGGCGCCGCCAACGTGGCGCGCAACGCCGCTGCGCTGGGCGCGCGCGTGGGCATGCTGGGCGTCGTCGGCGACGACGAGCCGGCGCGCACGCTCGAGGCGCTGCTCGCCGAGAGCCACGTCGAGCCCTACCTGCACCGCGACTCCAAGCTAAATACCACTATCAAGCTGCGCGTAGTCGCCCACCAGCAGCAACTGCTGCGCGTGGACTTCGAAAACGCCCCGGCGCACGAAGTGCTGGCCGCGGTACAGGACCGGTTCCAGGGCCTGATCAACGACTACCAGGTGCTGGTGCTGTCCGACTACGGCAAGGGCGGCCTGACGCACGTTTCCCGCATGATCGACGCCGGCCGCGCAGCCGGCCGCAAGGTGCTGATCGACCCCAAGGGCGACGACTACTCGCGCTACCGCGGCGCCACGCTGATCACCCCCAACCGCTCCGAGATGCGTGCCGTGGTCGGCGCCTGGAAGACCGAGGCCGACCTCACCATCCGCGCGCAGAACCTGCGCCGCGAACTGCAACTGGAGGCGCTGCTGCTGACGCGCTCGGAGGAGGGCATGACGCTCTACACGGAAGCCGAAGTGCTGCACGTCTCGGCCCAGGCGCGCGAGGTCTATGATGTATCGGGTGCCGGCGATACCGTGATCGCCACGCTGGCGACCATGCTGGGCGCGGGCGTGACGCTCAAGGAAGCCGTGCAGCATGCCAACCGCGCCGGCGGCATCGTGGTCGGCAAGCTCGGCACCGCCGTCGTTACCTACCCTGAATTGTTCGGCACCGCCCCGTGACGCGCGGCGCCCATTACTGAAGCAACCATGACCATCATCGTGACCGGCGCCGCCGGCTTTATCGGCAGCAACCTCGTCAAGGGCCTGAACGAACGGGGCGAGACCAATGTCATCGCCGTCGACAACCTGACCCGCGCCGACAAGTTCCACAACCTCGTCGACTGCGAGATCTCCGACTACCTGGACAAGGAGGACTTCCTCGAGCGCTTTGCAAAGGGACAGTTCGGCAAGGTCCGCGCGGTGTTCCACGAAGGCGCCTGCTCCGACACCATGGAGAGCGACGGGCGCTACATGATGGAGAACAACTACCGCTACACGGTGTCGCTGATGGAGAGTTGCCTGGAGCAGGGCGCGCAGTTCCTCTATGCTTCGTCGGCCGCGACCTACGGCGCCTCGCAGGTGTTCCGCGAGGACCGCGAGTTCGAGCGTCCGCTGAACGTGTACGGCTACTCCAAGTTCCTGTTCGACCAGATTGTGCGGCGCAGGCTGCCGTCTGCACTGTCGCAGATCGTCGGCTTCCGCTATTTCAACGTGTATGGCCCGCGCGAGAACCACAAGGGCCGCATGGCGTCGGTGGCTTTCCACAATTTCAACCAGTTCCGCGCCGACGGTACCGTGAAGCTGTTCGGCGACTACGGCGGGTATGGTCCCGGCATGCAGAGCCGCGACTTCATCTCGGTCGAGGACGTGGTCAAGGTCAACCTGTACTTCCTTGACCATCCCGAGAAGTCCGGCATCTTCAACCTGGGCACCGGCCGGGCGCAGCCGTTCAACGACATCGCCGTCACCGTGGTCAATACGCTGCGCGAGGCGGAAGGCAAGCCGAGCCTGTCGCTGGAAGAGCTGGTACAGGAAGGCCTGGTCGAGTACGTCAAGTTCCCCGACGCGCTGCGCGGCAAGTACCAGTGCTTTACGCAGTCCGATGTGTCGAAGCTGCGCGGCGCCGGCTACGGTGAGGCCTTTCTGACGGTCGAGGAAGGCGTGGCGCGCTACTGCCGCTGGCTGATCGGGCGCAACGGCTGACGACCGCATCCAGCATTTCCTCGATCCCGATGACCGGCCGACACGTTTTCGTGCGGCCGGTGTCAACTTGTGTTGCCGTATGCGCCGTCGTGGCGCGCTGAACCTATCCTGAGCTGGCCTCGCCGCGATGGCGGGGTGGTACTTCACACCATCCACAGCAAAGGAGCTTTCATGTTCAAGCATTGGGTCTGGCAACTCGTCCGTCGTTTTTCCCTGCTGGCTGCGATGTGCCTGTGCGCGGGCGGCGCGGCGCATGCCGCCATCGACGTCAATACGGCCGACGAGGCCGCGCTGACGTCGGTCAAGGGCGTCGGCCCCGCCACCGCACGCAATATCGTCAACGAGCGCAACAAGCGCGGTCCGTACAAGGATGCCGCCGATCTTGCCGAGCGTGTCAGCGGCGTAGGGCCGAAGTCCGTGGCCAGGTTGCAGGAAGGGGGGCTGGTATTCGGCGCCGCCGCCGCTGCTGCACCGGCACCCTCGGCTCCCGCTGCCAAGCCCGCCAAGGCGGCTGCCGCGCCGCCAGCCGGTGCCGCCAAGGCAGCGCGCTGAAGCTTCAACCGGAGCCTGTCTCCCTGTGCCGGCTCCGGATGCGTCCGGGCTCGTCGTTGCTGGTACGTCTCGTGCTACACCTGTGCGGCTTCGCAGCCATCCGGCTGCGGAGTATCATGCGGACGCCGCGCCGGCAGGATCTGCCGCGCGCGCGCGCCGGCCGGCAATATGCAGCCGGTTGGCGGCGATCACCAACCACAATCGCGGCGGCCGCTGACGCAGCGGCCCGCCCGGACACAGGGAGCACAACATATGGCGAATGGCGAGGACGCGGGTTTCCTGCCGAAATGGCGGCTCAAGACCGAAGGGGTAATCGGGCCCGACGAACGGCTGCCGGCCGGCCAGACGCTGCTGGCCGGCATCCAGCACGTGGTGGCGATGTTCGGCTCGACCGCCATCGCGCCGATCCTGATGGGCTTCAATCCCAATATCGCCATCCTGTTTTCCGGTATCGGCACGCTGATCTTTTTCCTGTGCGTGCGTGGCCGGGTGCCCAGCTATCTCGGCTCCAGCTTTGCCTTTATCGCCGTGGTGATCGCCGCCACCGGCTATGCCGGCAGCGGCCCCAACCCCAATATCCCGGTGGCACTGGGCGGCATCATTGCAGCGGGCGCGCTCTACACAGTGATCGGCCTGGTGGTGCAGGCAGTGGGCTACGCCTGGGTGGAAAAGCTGATGCCGCCGGTGGTCACCGGCGCGATCGTCGCGGCCATCGGGCTGAACCTGGCCCCGGTTGCGGTCAAGGCGGTCAGCGGCTCGTCGCTCGATACCTGGGTGGGCCTGCTGACGGTGCTTGCCGTGGGCCTGGTTGCGGTGCGCGCGCCGGGCATGCTTGGCCGCCTGCCGGTACTGATCGGCGGACTGGCGGGGTACCTTGCCTACTACGTGGGCACCAGCGTGATGGGCCTCGGCAAGCCGATCGACTTCTCCGGCGTTGCCGCGGCGAGCTGGTTCGGCCTGCCTGCGTTCAGCGCGCCGGTGTTCGAGGTCAGCGCCATGCTGCTGATCGCGCCGGTGGCGATCGTGCTGGTGGCTGAGAACCTTGGCCACATCAAGGCGATTGGCGTGATGACGGGCCGCAACCTCGATCCGTATATCGGCCGCGCGTTTATCGGCGACGGCATCGCGACCATGCTGTCGGCCAGCGGCGGCGGCACTGGCGTGACCACCTATGCCGAGAACATGGGCGTGATGGCGGTCACCAAGATCTACTCCACGCTGATCTTCGTGGTGGCGGCGGCGGTGGCCATCCTGCTGGGCTTTTCGCCCAAGTTCGGTGCGCTGATCCTGACCATCCCGGGGCCGGTGATCGGCGGGCTGACCATCGTGGTGTTCGGCCTGATCGCCGCGACCGCGGGCCGGATCTGGGTGCAGAACAAGGTGGACTTCTCCAGCTCGCGCAACCTGATCACGGTCGGCGCCACCTTGACGGTGGCCGCCGGCGACCTGACGCTGAAGCTGGGCGGCATGACGCTGGGTGGCATCGGTACCGCAACCTTTGGCTGCATCCTGCTGTACCACCTGCTGGGCGAAGGCAACCACGAGGCCGACTGAGTAGCGCAGGGAAGGGGAGCGAGGCGGGGCGCGTTTGCGCAAATCCCGCCTGTCGGCGAGGGAAAGGTGACTGGATTACAATGGCCGGCGAACCTGACCTACCATCGCCCACCCCCTCCCCCATGGCTTACAAGACAATTGAAGACACCATCGGCAATACGCCGCTGGTCAGACTGCAGCGCATTCCCGGTGCCGCCAACGACGCGCGCGGCAATGTGATTCTCGGCAAGCTGGAAGGCAACAACCCCGCCGGGTCGGTCAAGGACCGCCCGGCGGTATCGATGATTGCCCGCGCCGAGGCGCGGGGCCGCATCAAGCCGGGCGATACGCTGATCGAGGCCACTTCGGGCAATACCGGCATTGCGCTGGCCATGGCGGCCGCCATCCGCGGCTACAAGATGGTGCTGATCATGCCCGAGGACCTGAGCCTGGAGCGGCGGCAGAGCATGGCGGCCTACGGTGCGGAGATTGTCCTGACGCCGGTGAAGGGCGGCATGGAATACGCCCGCGACCTGGCGGACGCGATGGAGCGCGAAGGCAAGGGCGTGATCCTCGACCAGTTCGCCAACCCCGACAACCCGCAAGCCCACTACGAAGGCACCGGCCCCGAGATCTGGCGCGATACCGACGGGCGTGTCACCCATTTTGTTTCGGCGATGGGCACGACCGGCACCATCACCGGCGTGTCGCGCTATTTGAAGGAGCAGAACCCGGCGATCCAGGTCATTGGCGCCCAGCCGGCCGAAGGCTCGCGCATCCCGGGCATCCGCAAGTGGCCGGAAGCCTACCTGCCCAAGATCTATGATCCCGCGCATATCGACCGCACCGAGCCGGTGAGCCAGGCCGATGCCGAGCACATGGCACGCCGCATGGCGGCTGAGGAGGGTATCTTCTGCGGCATCTCGGCGGCCGGCGCATTGTGCGTGGCGTTGCGGATCGCCGAGGAAGTGGAGAACGCCACCATCGTCTTCGTGGTGTGCGATCGCGGCGACCGCTACCTGTCGACCGGCGTGTTTCCGGCCTGATGTTCCCGCCTGCTCCCGGCCTGATCCGGGCCTGATCCGGGCCTGATCCGGGCCTGATCCGGGCGGCGGCCGCAGACAAGAAAGCCTCGCGCAAGCGAGGTTTTTTTGCGTCTGGGTGTCAGGCGTGGCTCAGCCCATTGCCGCCTTGACCGCTTCGCCCAGCTGGTACACCGCCAGTGCGTAGAAGAAGCTGCGGTTGTAGCGCGTCAGCACATAGAAGTTGCGCAGGCCCAGCAGGTACTCGGTCGGCTGGTCCGGCGTGGGCAGGTCCACCACCAGCACGCCGGTCTCGCCTTCGCGCGCCGTGTCGATGGGCTCGTCCACGCGCAGGCCGGCGCGGGTCAGCTGGTTGAGCGTGCGCGTCGGCCACGGTTCGCCATCCGCGGCCGCGGTGGCGACGCCAAGGCTACCGCTGTCGCCGGCAATGCGCCATACCACCGGCCGGCCCGGTTCCCAGCCATGCAGCTGCAGGAAACGCGCCACGCTGCCGATCGCATCGGTCGGGCTGTTGCGCAGGTCGATGCGGCCATTGTTGTCGTAGTCGATGGCGTATTCGCGCAGGCTGGTCGGCATGAACTGCGGGATGCCGATCGCGCCGGCGTATGAGCCCAGCACCGAGTACACATCGGTGCGCGTATCGCGGCACCACAGCAGGTAGTCGGCCAGCTGGTTGCGGAACAGCGTGGAGCGCGCGGCGCGGTTCGGCGTGTCGGGATAGTCGAAGGCCAGCGTCGACAGCGAATCGAGTACGCGGAACGTGCCCATGTCGCGCCCATAAATGGTCTCCACGCCGATGATGCCGACGATCACCGATGCCGGCACGCCGAATTCGGCCTCGGCGCGGCGCAGCGTGTCGCGGTTGTCCTGCCAGAAACGCACGCCGGCATTGATGCGGATCGGCTCGATAAAGCGCGAGCGGTAGGCGCGCCAGCTTTTGCGCCCGGTGGTGGCGGGCGGCATGATCAGCCGCACCACGGTCGAGGAATAGACCGCCTGGCCGAACCAGTCCTGCAGCGCGCCGCGGTCGAAGCTGTGGCGCGCCACCATTTCATCGATAAAGGCGCGGGTTTGCGGGTTGTCGCGGTAGCGGCCGGGTTCGATTTCTTCTTCACGCACGCTGACGCGGCGCTTGCCGGCGGCGAGAAGGCTGGGGGAGAGGCCGCAGAGTCCGAGTGCGGCAGCGGAAAGCGCGGCGCCCAGCAGGGGGCGTCGCAGTGAGCGCTGGGGGTCGGTCATGGTGTCCTTTGCAAGTCGCACCGAGTATAGCGGATGCCACTGCAGCAACCCGGCGCCAGCTTGCGCGACCCGGCGCGCGAACCGGCTAACCCGGGCTCGCCAGCGAGGACGCGCATTGGGTGGCAAGGCCCGCCCTGTGCTAACGTAGCGAATGGAGACAACCGAGCGACGATAAGAGATGCCGACAGGCTATTACACGCACCCCGAGTTCCAGCGGCACGAGATGGGTCATTTTCATCCCGAGTGTCCGGAACGCCTGCAGGCGATCGAGGATCACCTGATTTCGCACGGCCTGGACGGGCTGCTGGAGCGCCGCGAGCCCACGCCGGCCACGCGCGAGCAGATCGAGCGCGTGCACCGGCCCGACTATGTCGATTCGCTGGAAAGCACCAGCCCGGCCAGCGGCTACTACCCGATCGACCCGGATACATCGATGAACGCCCACACCCTGAGCGCGGCCAAGCTGGCCGCCGGCGCCGCGGTGGCAGCGACCGATGCGGTGATCTCGGGCGAGTTCGAGAACGCTTTCTGCTGCGTGCGCCCGCCTGGCCACCATGCCGAGCCGGACCGCGCCATGGGCTTTTGCTTCTTCAACAACGTGGCCATTGCCGCACGCCACGCGCTGCAGGCGCATGGGCTGGAGCGCGTCGCCATCATCGATTTCGATGTCCACCACGGCAACGGCACCGAGGCGGCTTTCCGCGGCGACGAGCATGTGCTCATGTGCAGTTTCTTCCAGCACCCGTTCTACCCGTACAGCGGCACCGAGCACCTGGCGGCTAATATGGCAAACATCCCGCTGCCGGCCTACACCAACGGCATGGCCGTGCGCGAGGTGGTCGAGACCATCTGGCTGCCGCGCCTGCACGAGTTCCGCCCGCAGATGCTGTTTATCTCGGCCGGCTTCGACGCGCACCGCGAGGATGACCTCGGGCAGATGGGCCTGGTGGAGCAGGACTATGCGTGGATCACCGGCCAGCTTGTCGACGTGGCGCGCACGCACGCGCAGGGGCGTATCGTCAGCTGCCTGGAAGGCGGCTATAACCTGAGCGCGCTCGGCCGCAGCGTACTGGCCCACCTGAAAGTCCTGCTGGAACGATAGGAGGCATCCGCCATGGCCGAGAACGATGCGCGCGTGGACGCGCCGCTGCTGACCGAAACGCGCGATGCCGCCGGCGTGGTGCGGGTGACCATGAACCGGCCCCAGGCCTTCAACGCCTTGTCCGAAGGCCTGCTGGACGCGCTGGCCGAGACCTTCCGCCGGCTAGCCGCCGACGACGCCGTGCGCGTGGTGGTGCTGGCCGGTGCGGGCAAGGCCTTCTGCGCCGGCCATGACCTGCGCGAGATGCGCGCGACGCCGTCGCACGACTACTACCGGCGCCTGTTCGACCGCTGCACGCGCGTGATGATGGCGATCCAGAAGATGCCGCAGCCAGTGATTGCGCGGGTACAAGGTATCGCCACCGCGGCCGGCTGCCAGCTGGTGGCGATGTGCGACCTCGCGGTCGCCGCCGACGACGCGCGTTTTGCGGTGTCCGGCGTCAACCTCGGCCTGTTCTGCTCGACGCCGGGCGTGGCGCTGTCTCGCAACCTGCACCGCAAGCAGGCCATGGAAATGCTGCTGACCGGCGATATGATCGATGCCGCCACCGCGCGCGAGCGCGGGCTGGTCAACCGCGTGGTGCCGGCCGCCGCACTGGACGACGAGGTGGCGCGGCTGGCCGCCAGTATCTGCGCCAAGCCGGCAGCGGCCGTCGCCGCCGGCAAGGGGCTGTTCTACCGCCAGCTTGAAATGGGTATCGAGGCCGCCTACCAGCTCGCCGGCCAGACCATGGCCTGCAACATGATGGATGACTCGGCGCTGGAAGGCGTGCAGGCCTTTCTCGACAAGCGCACGCCGTCGTGGCGTGGCGGATAGTCGACTTATTGTGGTTCTTTATGCTGGGTGTGCATAAAGACATCGATAAAAATTCGTTTATGGTATGAAGCGAATCGCATAAAATACCGGCTTCACAAAAATAAGTGCGGCAACAGCGCTCGAGACAAACTCGCCTGTTGCCGTTTTCTTTTGGTCACCTTTACATGATCGAACTGCAAGGACTGTCGCAGCGCTTCCCGGGCGCGTCTGGCGACGTGCATGCATTGCGGGACGTCAGCCTGTCGATTGCAGCGGGCGAAGTCTTCGGCATCATCGGCCGCAGCGGCGCCGGCAAGAGCACGCTGGTTCGCGCCATCAACCTGCTGAACCGGCCCAGCAGCGGCCGCGTCGTCGTCGACGGCCAGGACCTGACCGCGCTGGACAACGGCGCGCTGCGCCTGGCCCGGCGCGAGATCGGCATGATCTTCCAGCATTTCAACCTGCTGTCGTCGCGCACCGTCTATGACAATGTGGCGCTGCCGCTGGAACTGGCGGGCAAGCCCAAGGCGGAAATCGCCGCAACCGTGCTGCCGCTGCTGGAGCTGGTCGGCCTGTCGGCGCTGAAGGACCGCCACCCGGCGCAGATCAGCGGCGGGCAGAAGCAGCGCGTGGGTATCGCGCGCGCGCTGGCGAGCAAGCCCAAGGTGCTGCTGTCGGACGAAGCCACTTCGGCGCTGGATCCGGAAACCACGCGTTCCATCCTGGAACTGCTCAGGCAGATCAATCGCGAACTGGGCCTGACCATCGTGATGATCACGCACCAGATGGAGGTCATCAAGCAGGTGTGCGACCGCGTCGCCGTGCTCGAGGCCGGCCAGGTGGTCGAGCAGGGCCGCGTGATCGACGTGTTCCTGCGTCCGCAGCACGACGTCACGCGCGCCATGATCGGCGATGTCATTTCGCAGGAGCTGCCGGCGAGCGTGCTCAAGCGCGTCGAAAGCCGGCTCGGCAATGGCCGCGACCACGTCTACCGCCTCGCCTTCACCGGCGAGGGCGTCGACCAGCCGGTACTGGCGCAGGCGATCCGCCGCTACGGGCTGGATTTCAACATCCTGCACGGCCACATCGACGAGATCCAGGGCCAGGCCTTCGGCTCGCTGGCGATCATGGCCACTGGCGAGCTGGCCGACGTGAAGGCAGCAATGGAATACCTGCAGGCGCAAGGCGTCGTGGTGGAGGAGTTCGAGCATGTGGTCTGAAATGTTTGACCTGTTCCTGACCTCGTTCAACGAGACCCTGCTGATGGTGGCGATCTCCGGCGTGGTCGGCTCGCTGCTGGGCGTGCCGCTGGGCGTGCTGCTGCACCTGACCAATCGCGGTGGCGTGCTGTCGCACCCGCTGTTCAACCGCACCATCGGCGTGGTGGTCAACGCGGTGCGTTCGATCCCGTTCATCATCCTGCTGGTGGTGGTGATCCCGTTCACGCGCTTTATCGTGGGTTCGTCGATCGGTACCACTGCAGCGATCGTCCCGCTGACCATCGCGGCGATTCCCTTTATTGCCCGCCTGGTCGAAAGCGCGCTGCGCGAGGTCGACAAGGGCCTGGTCGAGGCCGCCCAGTCGATGGGTGCGACGACCGGCCAGATCGTGTGGAAGGTGCTGCTGCCGGAGGCCATGCCTGGCATCGTCGCCGGCCTGACCATCACCTTCGTCAGCCTGGTCGGCTACTCGGCCATGGCCGGTGCGATCGGCGGCGGCGGCCTGGGCGACCTGGGCATCCGCTATGGCTACCAGCGCTACATCACCGAGGTGATGGCGGCGGTGGTGGTGATCCTGATCATCTTCGTGCAGGCCGTGCAGAGCTTCGGCGACTGGCTGGTCCGGCGCATCAGCCACCGCTGAACCAAACTACTTCTAGAAATAGGAACGTACATCATGCAACGTCGCAACCTGCTGCAATGGATTCTCGGCGCCGCGCTCGGCGCCTCGCTGGCCACCGGCGCGATCGCCCAGGAGAAACCGATCAAGATCGGCGTCACCGGCGGCCCGCACGCGCAGATCATGGAACAGGTGAAGAAGGTCGCCGCCAAGGACGGCCTGAACATCCAGGTAGTCGAGTTCAGCGACTACATCCAGCCCAACGCCGCGCTGGCCGCCGGCGACCTGGATGCCAACAGCTACCAGCACCTGCCTTACCTGGAAGCCCAGATCAAGGACCGCGGCTACAAGTTCACGCACATCGCCTACACCGTGACCTTCCCGATGGGCGTGTACTCCAAGAAGATCAAGTCGCTCGACCAGCTCAAGCAGGGCGCGCGCGTGGGCGTGCCCAACGATCCGACCAACGGCGGCCGCGGCCTGCTGCTGCTGCAGAGCAAGGGCGTGATCAAGCTCAAGCCTAACGCCGGCCTGAAGGCGACCCCGCTGGACATCGCCGAGAATCCGAAGAAGATCCGCATCGTCGAGCTGGACGCCGCGCAGCTGCCGCGCTCGCTGGATGATCTGGATGCCGCCGCGATCAACGGCAACTACGCGGAATCGGCCGGCCTGTCGCCGACCAAGGATGCGATCGCCATGGAAGGTCCGAAGGGTCCGTACGCCAACCTGATCGCGATCCGCGAGGCCGACAAGGGCAAGCCGTGGGTGGCCAAGCTGGTGAAGGCGTACCACTCGCCCGAAATCAAGCAATACGTGAATTCGACCTTCAAGGAATCCGTGATCACCGCCTGGTAATCCTTGGCAATCGCGGTTATGTACCGGTCACTTTGAGGCTTCCGTCCAATCAGACGATGCGCGTAAGCCTCAATTTCCGGCACAATCTCCTGACGGCTGGTGGCTGCCGGGCTATGCCCGGCATCATTTTGCCGATAAAATAGTACGATCGTTCGAAAAACAGGAGAGCCGCCAACCCGGTGGTTATAATGACGAGCGAACAAAATTTCTGACTATCAGCTATCAGTGGAGTGAGCGCATGAAAGTACTCGTCGCAGTCAAGCGGGTGGTGGATTACAACGTCAAGGTCCGCGTCAAGGCGGACGGCACGGGCGTCGATCTGGCCAACGTCAAGATGAGCATGAACCCGTTCGACGAAATCGCCGTGGAAGAGGCCGTGCGCCTGAAGGAAGCCGGCGTCGTCACCGAAGTCGTCGCCGTGTCGTGCGGTGTCACGCAGTGCCAGGAAACCCTGCGCACCGCGATGGCCATCGGTGCCGACCGCGGCATCCTGGTGGAGTCGAACGAAGACCTGCAACCGCTGGCCGTGGCCAAGCTGCTGAAGGCGCTGATCGACAAGGAACAGCCGCAGCTGGTGATCCTGGGCAAGCAGGCGATCGACGATGACTCCAACCAGACCGGCCAGATGGTGGCCGCGCTGGCCGGCCTGCCGCAAGCCACGTTCGCCTCGAAGGTGGTGGTTGCCGACGGCAAGGCGTCGGTGACCCGTGAAGTCGACGGCGGCCTGGAAACGCTATCGCTGAAGCTGCCGGCCGTGGTGACGACCGACCTGCGCCTGAACGAGCCGCGCTACGTCACGCTGCCGAACATCATGAAGGCGAAGAAGAAGCCGCTGGATACCGTCAAGCCGGAAGACCTCGGCGTCGACGTGAAGCCGCGCCTGTCGACCCTGAAGGTGGTCGAGCCTGCCAAGCGCAGCGCTGGTGTGATGGTGCCGGACGTCGCGACGCTGGTGCAGAAGCTGAAGAACGAAGCCAAGGTTATCTGAGCGCCGGGGAGATAGAACATGACTGCACTCGTCATTGCTGAACACGACAATCAATCGATCAAGGGCGCCACGCTGAACACCGTGACCGCCGCAGCCCAATGCGGCGGCGACGTGCACGTGCTGGTGGCCGGTTCCAACGCCAAGGCCGCGGCTGACGCCGCCGCCAAGATCGCCGGCGTGACCAAGGTCCTGCTGGCCGACGCCGCCTACTTCGGCGACGGCCTGGCCGAAAACGTGGCCGAGCAGGCGCTGGCCATCGCCAACGACTACTCGCACATCCTGGCTCCGGCCACCCCGTACGGCAAGAACATCCTGCCGCGCGTGGCCGCCAAGCTGGACGTGGCCCAGATCTCGGAAATCTCCAAGGTCGACGCCCCGGACACCTTCGAGCGTCCGATCTACGCCGGCAACGCCATCGCCACGGTCAAGTCGGAAGACAAGATCAAGGTGATCACCGTGCGCGGCACCGCGTTTGACGCCGCCGCTGCCGAAGGTGGCTCGGCCGCCGTCGAGACCCTGCCGGCTGTGGCCGACGCGGGCGTTTCGCAGTTCGTTTCGCGCGAAGTGGCCAAGAGCGACCGTCCGGAACTGACCGCCGCCAAGATCATCGTCTCGGGTGGCCGTGGCGTGGGTTCGGGCGAGAACTACACCAAGGTGCTGACGCCGCTGGCCGACAAGCTGGGCGCCGCGCTGGGTGCCTCGCGCGCCGCCGTTGACGCCGGCTTCGTGCCGAACGACTACCAGGTCGGCCAGACCGGCAAGATCGTCGCGCCGCAGCTGTACATCGCCGTCGGTATCTCCGGCGCGATCCAGCACCTGGCCGGCATGAAGGACTCCAAGGTGATCGTCGCGATCAACAAGGATGCCGAGGCCCCGATCTTCTCCGTGGCCGACTACGGCCTGGTGGGCGATCTGAATACCGTGGTGCCGGAACTGGTGGCCGCGCTGGGCTGATGCCGTCAGCTTGCCGGCCGTGAGGTGGATGATACGGCCGGCCATGTTCGCAAAAGGAGCCGTTCCCGGGATCTCCCGCGAACGGCTTTTTTGCGTCTATTGATAGCTACGGGGGTAGGCGATATCAGCAAGCAAAAAGGGCGGCCTGTAGGGCCGCCCTTGTATTGCCTGTGCGTCGCCGTTGTCAGGCATGCGCCGGCCGCGGTGCCAGGTGATGGCGCGTGGGCTTGAGATAGCGTCCCACCGACAGGTCATCGGCACGGATCGCCGGCGAAGTCCCGGAGACCAGGTCCGACAGCAGCTTGCCGGAGCCGCAGGCCATGGTCCAGCCGAGCGTGCCGTGTCCGGTGTTCAGCCACAGGCCGCGTACCTGCGTCGGGCCGACGATCGGCGTGCCGTCCGGCGTCATCGGGCGCAGGCCGGTCCAGAAGGTGGCCTGGCTGACATCGCCGGCACCGGGGAACAGGTCGGTGACCACGTGTTCGAGCGTGCGGCGCTTGGCCGGGTCGAGGCTGCGGTCATAGCCGACGATCTGCGCCATGCCGCCGACGCGGATGCGGTCGTCGAAGCGGGTGATGGCGACCTTGTAGGTTTCATCCAGCACCGTCGACACCGGGCTGCGCGAGGCGTCGCTGAGCGGCACCGTGATCGAGAAGCCCTTGAGCGGGTACACCGGCAGGTTGGACATGCCCGACAGGAACGGCTTCACCAGCTGCGTCGACCAGCTGCCCAGCGCCACGACCACCAGGTCGGCGGAGATCGGCTCGCCGTTGACGATGGCGCCGGTGACGGCATCGCCCCGCGTCAGCAGGCTGTCGATCGAACGGTTGTACAGGAACCTGACGCCCAGCAGCTCGGCCATCTGCGAAAGCCGCGTCGTGAACAACTGGCAGTCGCCGGTTTCATCGTTGGGAAGGCGCAGGCCGCCGCTCAGCTTGTGGCTGACAGCGGCCAGCGCCGGTTCGCTCGCGGCGAGTTCTTCGCGCGAAAGCAACTGGTAGGGCACGCCGGCTTCTTCCAGCACGGCGATGTCCTTGGCCGCGCCTTGCAGCTGCTCGTCGGTGCGGAACACCTGCAGCGTGCCTTGCTGGCGGCCTTCATAAGCGATGCCGGTTTCCGCGCGCAATGCGCGGATGCAGTCGCGGCTGTATTCGGCCAGCCGCACCATGCGCTCCTTGTTCACGGCATAGCGCTCGGCACTGCAGTTCAGCAGCATCTGCCACATCCATTGCAGCTGGAACAGCGTGCCGTCCGGACGGATGGACAGCGGAGCGTGGTCCTGGAACATCCACTTGATCGCCTTCAGCGGCACGCCGGGCGCCGCCCACGGCGACGCGTAGCCCGGGGAGATCTGCCCCGCGTTGGCAAAGCTTGTGCCCAGCGCGGGTCCGGCTTCGCGATCGACGACGGTCACTTCATGACCGGCCTTGGCCAGATACCACGCACTGGTGACGCCGATGACGCCACTGCCAAGTACGAGAACACGCATTTCGGGGGCTCCCAACTACGATCTCAGGTTGAAGAAGGATTTGTCTCTATACTATTGAATACAATCCAGTCATAGTTACCGAATTTCTCAGTAAAACAGGAAAAACTAATGAGAACCAGCCGCCAGCCCGTACGCACGCTCGACCGGCTCGACCGCAGGATCCTGACGCTGCTGCAGGCAGACGGCAGGATCTCGATGAAAGACCTGGCGGAGGCGGTCGGCCTGACCATCACGCCGTGCATCGAGCGGGTCAAGCGCCTGGAGCGCGATGGTGTCATCATGGGCTACTACGCGCGGCTGAATCCGACCCTGCTGGGCAGTGCACTGCTAGTGTTCGTGGAGATCTCGCTCGGCAATAAATCGGGCAATATGTTCGAGCAGTTCCGGCGCGAGGTGCTGCGCATCCCGGAAGTGCTGGAGTGTCACCTCGTGTCGGGCGATTTCGACTACCTGATCAAAGCGCGCATCCGCGAGATCGGCGAATACCGGCGGCTGCTGGGCGACATCCTGTTGCAACTGCCCGGTGCCGCGCAGTCGAAAAGCTATGTCGTCATGGAAGAAATCAAGGAAACGCTTGCAATCTCGGTCGAGGACAAGAGCCAGCCGACCTGACCACCCACGCCAGGCCAACGAAGCCGGGCAATCATGAAGCGCCCCGCCAATCCCTTCAAAGACACGTCCACCGCCGCCGCCGATACGCAGGCGGGCCCGCGGGCGCCCGTCGCGCGCAAGGGACGCGGCGCGGTCAGCAACCTGCAGGGACGTTTCGAGCGAGACCAGCGCGAGACCTTCGACGACGGCTGGGGTAGTCCGGCAATGGAAGAGCCGGCGACTGCCGTCGGGCAGGCGCATCCGGAGGCTGCCTCCAACACCACTCCGTCACCGCAAGCGCCATTGCCGCCGCTGCGTACGCAGGTACGCATCGAACGCGCGCGCACGATCCTGACCCGCAACGCGTCGCCGGATATCCCGTTCGACGTGTCGCTGAACCCGTACCGCGGCTGCGAGCACGGCTGCATCTACTGCTTTGCGCGGCCCACGCACGCCTACCTTGACCTGTCGCCGGGGCTCGACTTCGAGACCCGGCTGTTCGCCAAGTCCAACGCTGCCGAGAAGCTGCGCGAGGCGCTGGCGCGGCCCTCGTACCGCTGCGAGACCATCGCGCTGGGCGTCAACACCGACGCTTACCAGCCGATCGAGCGCGAGCAGCGCATTACCCGCGGCATCCTCGAGGTGCTGAGCGAACACGACCATCCGGTCGCACTGATCACCAAGTCTTCACTGATCGAGCGTGATATCGACCTGCTGGCGCCGATGGCCGCCAAGCGGCTCGCGGTGGCGGCGGTCACCATCACCACGCTGGATGCGGACATCGCGCGCACGCTCGAGCCACGCGCGGCGACGCCGTCACGCCGACTGCGTACCATCCGCACGCTGACCGACGCCGGCATTCCGGTAGGCGTAAGCATTGCCCCGGTAATCCCGTTCATCACCGAGCCTGACCTTGAGCGTGTGCTGGAAGCGGCGCGAGAGGCGGGCGCCGTCTATGCGAACTACATCGTGCTGCGGCTGCCCTGGGAGGTGCGGCCGCTGTTCGAGGAATGGCTGCTGGCGCATTTCCCCGATCGCGCCGAGCGGGTCATGAACCGCGTTCGCGACATGCGCGAAGGCAAAGCCTACGATGCCAGCTTTGCCACGCGCATGCGGGGCACGGGCGTGTGGGCGGACTTGCTACGTCAGCGCTTCTACAAGGCCGCCGACCGGCTCGGCTTCCGCTATAACCGGTTCGAACTGGATACTTCGCGATTCCGGCCGCCCGCGGGACCACGCGGCAAGGACGATCCGCAAGGCTCCTTGTTCTGAGCTGCTTCAGTGGCCTGCTGGTCGCCGATCATGCGGCTGGCCAGGTCCAGCGCGGCCTTCGCGCTCGATGGCGGCAGTCCGGAGGACAGCGCCAGCCTGACGGCGATGGCTGCCAGGCGTCCTTCGTCATACGTTGGCATGTCGATTGGTGCTCCTTTGCGCCGCCAGAGCCACGCTCTGCCGCGCATGTCGCCGCCAGGATCGGACGGTCTTTCCAGTATGGGCGATTTGCGCGAAAGGGGAATTGCCGATTGCGGCCGCATTGACCACGCGCAAATGCAGGCAGCTTTTGGCGCCCGCCGCGGTGCTCAAGCGAATGCCGGCAGGGTGGGCATCGCGGATCACCTGCCATCATCCGCCCGCAGGTTGCCGCGTACGTGGTCGATCAGGTCGCAGTGAATGCCGCCGGCGCGGCTATTGCGACAGCTCGCGCGCCGCCTCGACCTGCGATTCGAAGAAGGTCTGGAAGCTGATGGCCAGCCCCGCCATCAGCAGGCCGGTGCCGATCAGCAGCGACAGGATCACCAGGATCACGACCGGCCACCCGGAGCGCGTGGGCTTGCCATGGGGATTGAAGCGCGCGTCCCACTTGTCGTCCGGGCGCAGGCCATAGACGATGGCGCCAAGGAAGGCGCTGATGACCGAGACTCCGCCGGCAACGGCGAACGTCCAGTTGAGCGCGGGCGTCCCGGCATCGGTCGCCATCGAGGCAATGCCGACGACGCCGGCCAGCAGCCCCAGCAGGTGAACCCAGCCGTACACGTCGCGCAGCCCGCCCAGGTAGAAGCGGTGCGCCCCGAGGCTGCCGAACAGGAACGCCAGCGCGACCGTCAGCAGCTTGGACTTGCCGCGTGCCGGGGTGGTGGTGGCGCGAGTGGTTGCGGGACTGGCTGGCGTGGCGGCAGGCATGGCGTAGGGGCGTGCGTGGCGGTTCGGGAAAAACGGCGGCACACGCGTGCCAGCCGGCAGTCATTGTACGCCGGCGGTCACGGCCAGGGAGTGGAAGTGCATCAGCAGACGCGCAGGGCGACGCTAATGCCAGCCGCCCGTAAGCAGGCTCTTGATAAAGGTGGCGGCGTGTTCGCTGATATGCGTTTCGCCGTAAAGGACCAGGGTAAGGATACCCATGAACAGGACGGACAGCGATAACTGGCCGGCGTGTTCGACCAGGTCGCTTAGAAGGGGTGACATGACAAACCTCACGGAATTATTGTCGTTCTGGAGGCTGCGCCCGAGCTGTCGTGATCGGGTCCGACAGGAGGTGTCGGGCAGAGGCAGGTCAGTTCGATTGCCGTCTGCACTGGACGGCACGCTGTGAGCCCCGGGCAGCGCCGGGCGGCAGCCTGTGTGTGGCACCCGGAAAGTGGGGCACACACTCAGATAAAGACAATGGGGGCGCGGGGCGAGTTCCGCAGCGAGTTCCTCGGCGCGCTTCCCAGGGCGCCGGCGCCACGCGAGCGCCAGCCGCATGGGGATTCAGCGTCCGCCGTTGTCGCGGCCGTGTGCCTGCCAGCCGGGACCGACGCTGGTGGGGCGCGAGTCGTTGCGGGCGTCGGAAGGGTTGCTGCGCTGATCCTGGGCGCGCACACGGTTGTCGTCGCGAGCGCCCTGCATCGCGGCGGCGCGGCGGCCACTCAGGCGGTCGTCTGCGCGGGCGCGAGCTTCCATGCGGTCGATCTGCGCCTGTACGTGGTCGCGGCTTTCGGCGCGCACGCTGGCGACCTGCCAGCCATCGCCAGCCTGCAGCCGCACCGGCCGGGCATCAGCACGGCTTTGTTGCCAGAACGCGACCTGGGCATGACTGGCGGCTACCGCGCCGACCAGGCCCGAGGCCACCAGGATACCAGCCACCAGGTCGCGCAGGAGAGAGCGGGTGATCATGCGGATTCCCAGGTTCCTGTCGCGCTAAGTTGCTGTTGGAAGATGGGTTCATGGTACGCATCGGCCATCAGGTCGCGCTATGCCAAGCGAGTTACCGGTGTAACGGATTGTTTCGGACACATGGCCTTGCCATTCCTGGTGTTTTGGCGGCTCTTTGCGGGCTGCGCTTGTGCCGTCTCCAGCTACGGTGCGTAGCGGATCCGGTAGATCGCGCCAGCCAGGTCGTCGCTGACCAGCAGCGAGCCGTCAGGGGCGACGAGCACGTCGACCGGGCGGCCCCACGGCCTGCCGCGCAGCCAGCCCTGGGCAAACACCTCCTGCCGGACGGCCTTGCCGGACTCGTCCAGCACCACGCGCACCACGCGGTAGCCGGATGGCTGGCTACGGTCCCAGCTGCCATGCTCGGCAATGAAGACATTGTTACGGTATGCCGCCGGAAACTGGCTGCCGGTATAGAAGCGCATGCCGAGCGCGGCCACGTGCGCGCCCAGCCGCGCCACCGGCGGGACAAATTCCGAGCAGGGGCGCTTGCTGCCGTATTCCGGGTCGGCGACGTTGCCGGCGTGGCAATACGGATAGCCGAAATGCTGGTTGTTCGCCGTCGCGCGGTTCAGCTCGTCGTCGGGAACATCGTCGCCCATGCGGTCGCGGCCGTTGTCGGTGAACCACAGCTCGCGCGTGGCCGGGTGCCAGTCGAAGCCGACGGTATTGCGCACCCCGCGGGCCGCCACCTGCAGGTCGCTACCATCGGGCTTCATCTTCATGATGTTGGCGTAGCGGTTCTCGTCGGGCGCGCAGATATTGCAGGGCGCGCCGACCGGGACGTACAGGTAGCCGTCCGGCCCGAAGGCGATGAATTTCCAGCCGTGGTGATCGTCTGACGGAAAGCGGTCGCTTACCACCACCGGTGCCGGCGGGTTGTCCAGCCGCGCTTCGATATTGTCGATGCGCACGATCCTGGACACCGACGAGGCGTACAGGCTGCCATCGCGCAGCGCCACCCCGGCCGGCATGCGCAGCCCGCTGGCAACAGTGCGCACGCGCGGTCGGCCGCCGAGCGCGTCGGTGACCGCGTAGACCTTGCCCTCGCGCAACGAACCCACGAAGAGCGTGCCCGACGGCGACAGCGCCATGGCGCGCGCGCCCGGCACCTCCTGCGTTAACACGTCGATGCGGAAGCCGGCCGGCAGCTTGATCTGCTCGAGCGGCAGCGCCGCCGCCGCGCTGCCTGCCAGCAGAACCACGGCGAGCAGGGCGGACTGCCTTGCAGTACGAAGCAAGAAGTGCAGATGCGGACGCATGGCAGGCCTCCCGTCGCGGTTTTTGCCACGATGCCTGCACGGCACCGGCACGTCAATCACCTAAGTGTTTGTTTGGCCTCGGAAACTGGGCTATACTCTTGCGTTTCGTGTTCGTTTGAACACCCGGACACCCGTTTTCTGAGGAATCATCCCATGGTCGTTATCCGTCTGGCTCGCGGCGGCAGCAAGAAGCGCCCGTTCTTCAACATCGTCGCTACCGATTCGCGCAACCGTCGCGATGGCCGTTTCATCGAGCGCGTTGGCTTCTACAACCCGCTGGCTTCGGAAGGCGAAGAAGGCCTGCGCCTGGCGCAAGACCGCCTGGCCTACTGGCAAGGCGTTGGCGCCCAGCTGTCGCCGACCGTTGCCCGCCTGGTCAAGCAAGGCACCAAGGCTGCTGCCTGATTGCCGCCGGTCCATCGGACTGAGCGAACTATAGCGTGCCCGCAAGGGCACGTTCTTCGTTGCGCACGTGACTGAACGCAAGCAGCGGCCGCTGAACCGGCCGCAGGGCCCGCAGGGTGAGGCCCCCAAGATGCCCACGGCGCTGCTGTATGCCGACGCCCTGCCGGAAGACCTGGTGGAAGTCGGCTATGTCGGCGCGGCCTACGGCATCCGTGGCTGGATCAAGGTCCAGCCGCATGCCAATGACGCATCCGCCCTGTTGCATGCGCGTCGCTGGTGGTTGCTGGCGCCGCCGCAGGCGGGGCTGGTTGCCGCCGGGGCGCAGCAGGCCCAGCCGGTCTGCGTGAAGATCGCGCAGTCGCGCGAGCACAGCGGTACGGTGGTGGCGAATGCCGCCGGCGTTGCCGACCGCAATCTTGCGGAAGCGCTCCGGGGCCGTCGCGTGTGGATCCGGCGTGCGGATTTTCCGGCGCCGGAAGAAGATGAGTTTTACTGGGTCGACCTGATCGGCTGCAGCGTCAGCAACGAGCAAGGCGAGTTGCTGGGCGAAGTATCCGGCCTGATCGATAACGGTGCCCACCAGATCCTGCAGGTCGCGTACGCGCTGCCGGACGGCAAGGCCGGCGAACGGCTGATCCCGTTTGTCGATGCGTTCCTGCGCACGGTCGATACCGCCGGCAAGCGCATCGTGGTGGACTGGGGACTCGATTACTGAGCCCGGCGCCAGGCCCGGCATTGTGCCCAGGAGGGGGAGAGCGGATGCAGTTCGATGTGATCACGCTGTTTCCCGAGATGTTCCGCGCGCTGACCGACTGGGGCATTACCAGCCGGGCAGCCAAGCAACAGCGGTATGCGTTGCGCAGCTGGAATCCACGCGATTTCACGGTCGACAATTACCGCACCATCGACGATCGCCCCTATGGCGGCGGCCCCGGCATGGTGATGCTGGCCAAGCCGCTGGACGATGCGATCGATGCCGCAGTGGCGGCGCAGGCGCAGGCCGGCGTGCCGCAGCCGCACGTGGTGCTGATGTCGCCGCAAGGCAAGACGCTGTCGCACGCCAAGGTGATGGAACTGGCCGAACGGCCGGGCCTGGTCCTGCTGTGCGGCCGCTATGAGGCCATCGACCAGCGGCTGATCGACCGCCGCGTGGACGAGGAAATCAGCCTCGGCGACTTCGTGCTGTCAGGCGGCGAACTGCCTGCGATGGCGCTGATCGACGCGGTGGTGCGCCACCTGCCCGGCGTGCTGGGCGACGCGCAGTCCGCGGTGCAGGACAGCTTCGTCAACGGCCTGCTGGATTGTCCGCACTACACGCGGCCGGAAGAATATGAAGGCGTGCGGGTGCCCGAGATATTGCTCGGGGGCCATCACGCCGAGATCGAGAAATGGCGGCGCCAGCAGGCGCTGGCCAATACCGCGAGAAAGCGCCCCGACCTGATCGAGGCGGCTCGCGAACAAGGTTTGCTGTCCCGCGCCGACGAGAAATTCTTGTCGGAATGGGCGGCGAAGGAAGGGCGGGAGGCAACTCCCGCCAGGTAAAACCCCATCCTCTGCCGGGGCCCGGGACATGCCTGGGGCATACAACGCCGGCACGATGGTTACGGAGAAAAAACGATGAACCTCATCGAGCAGATCGAGAAGGAAGAGATCGCGCGTCTGACCGCGAGCAAGACCATCCCCGCATTCGCACCCGGCGACACCGTGATCGTCAGCGTGAACGTGGTGGAAGGTAACCGCAAGCGCGTGCAGGCCTACGAAGGCGTAGTGATCGCCAAGCGTAACCGCGGCCTGAACTCGTCCTTCATCGTGCGCAAGATCTCGTCGGGTGAAGGCGTGGAACGTACGTTCCAGCTGTACTCGCCGCTGATCGCTGCCATCGAAGTGAAGCGTCGCGGCGACGTGCGTCGCGCGAAGCTGTACTACCTGCGCCAGCGTTCGGGCAAGTCCGCACGTATCAAGGAAAAGCTGGTGTCGAAGGCTGCCGCCGCTGCCAAGGCTGCGGAGTAAGCCGGACATGCCGGCCGGGGCGACCCGGCCAGCGTTTCCCCAGGAAGGGCACCCCATGGGTGCCCTTTTTGCATGCTGCATTGGCGTTCGGGCAACATCCGATTTTGCTGCGGCGCCGAATCGCGCGCTTCTGTCATACTTGCGGTTGCTATGCGTCCCGCCTTCGATCCCGAATCCCTTCCCGTCGTCGACACCGACCTGCGCAATGCGCCATTGAGCGAGCCGCGCCTGCAGGTCGACTTCATCCGCCACCGCTTCGAGGTGCCGCCGGCCTGGGCGCCGGAGCTGACCGACGAATCGCGCGTCTACGACCGCAGCCGCGGCCTGCGCGATGCCGCCGTGCTGGTGCCGCTGGTGGAACGCCGCGATGGCCTGACCGTGCTGCTGACCCAGCGCAATGCCAACCTGAGTGCGCATGCGGGGCAGATCAGCTTCCCGGGCGGCAGGCAGGAGCAGTGGGACAAGAACCGTATCGACACGGCGCTGCGTGAGACGGAAGAAGAGGTGGGTCTGGCGCGCGACTACGTGGAAGTGCTGGGCGCACTGCCTGACTACATCACTGGCACGGGATTCCACGTCAGTCCGGTGGTCGGCCTGGTGCGCGATGGATTCACGCTGCGCCCGGATGCCTCGGAAGTGGCCGATGTCTTCGAAGTGCCGCTCGCCTTCCTGATGAACCCGTTACACCATGAGCGGCGCCTGTTCCGCTGGGTCGACGGCGAACGCCTGTTCTACGCCATGCCCTATCCGCGCGAGAGCGGCGGCCACCGCTTTATCTGGGGCGCCACCGCGGGCATGCTGCGCAATCTCTACCACCTGCTGGCGGCCTGAGCGGCCGCCGCCGGCGTTCTGTCAGGCTGCGGCCTGTTTCGTGCCGATGCAGTGCGGGCAGCTCTTGCCGATCACGTAGTGCGGGCTCTGCTGTTCTTCCGGCGTGACCACGGCACGGCAGGCGAAGCACTGCTTGGGTCCGGCGGGCTCCAGGTTCGGGTTTAGCGCGGTGCGGTAGTCGAAGACGAAGCAGTCGCCGCGATAGTGGCTGCCGCCGACTTCCTCGAAATACTTCAGGATGCCACCCTCGAGCTGGTATACGCGCTCGACGCCGACTTCCTGCATGTGGATCGCCGCCTTCTCGCAGCGGATGCCGCCGGTGCAGAACGACACCACGGTCTTGCCTTCCAGCTCTGCCTTGTGCGCGGCGACAGCCTCGGGGAATTCGCTGAACTTGGCGATGTCGTACTCGACCGCATCGGCGAAGGTGCCGACCGCGACCTCGAAGTCATTGCGCGTATCGAGCATCACCACCGGGCGGCCTTCGTCGTCATGCCCCTGGTCCAGCCAGCGCTTCAGGTCCACCGGTCGCACCGACGGCGCGCGGCCGTCTTCGGGGCGGATCAGCGGCATCTTCATGGTGATGATCTCCTTCTTGGCACGCACCAGCATGCGCTTGAAGGGCTGGTTCTCCGACAGGCTTTCCTTGGGCGCGATATCGGCGAAGCGCGCGTCGGCATGCAGCCACACCATGAAGCCGTCGATGGCTTCGCGCGGGCCGGCCAGGAACATGTTGATGCCCTCGGGCGCGAGCAGGATCGTGCCTTTCAGGCCGGCCGCTTCGCAGCGCTCGCGCATGGCCGGGCGCAGGGTCTCGATGTCGTCCAGCGAGACGAACTTGTAAGCGGAAATATTTACGATCTGCATGAGGGACGGCGCCTGCACGGCCGCACCCGGGAGGGCGGGAAGGGCGTTGGCGGCTTGCGATAACTGCCTGATAGGAAAGGCGAAATTATAACGCGAGCGGGCGCTTCTGCCGCTCATTCCCAAGCACCCCGATCAGCTTTGCGCAGCGGCCGGCACGCGTCGCCTGCACGCAATATTGGAGGCCGGCAGGCGGGTCGAGCCGGTACAATGTCGCCCATGTCCGCACCCCGCTTCGTCCACCTCCGCCTGCATTCCGAATACTCCGTCGTGGACGGCATCGTCCGCCTCGACGACGCCGTCAAGGCCGCCGCCGCCGATGGCATGGGCGCGCTCGCCCTGACGGATCTTGCCAACGCCTTCGGGCTGATCCGCTATTACAAGGAAGCGCGCGGCAAGGGCGTGAAGCCGGTGGTCGGGGCCGATGTCTGGCTGACCAATGCCGAAGACCGCGACAAGCCCGCACGCCTGCTGCTGCTAGTGCAGGACCGGCGCGGCTATCTGAACCTGTGCATGCTGCTGTCGCGCGCGTGGCTGGGCAACCAGCACCGTGGCCGCGCCGAGATCGATCCGTCGTGGTTCCTGGAGCCGGGCGAAGACGACATGCCGCTCGCCACCGGCCTGATCGCGCTGTCCGGCGCAATGGGCGGCGATATCGGCATGGCGCTGGCCAACGGCAATGCCGACGGCGCGCGCCGTGCCGCGCAGCACTGGGCATCGGTGTTCGCACAGCGCTTCTATATCGAACTGCAGCGCGCCGGCCATGCCGGCACCGATGCCTACGTGCAGCAGGCCGTGCAACTGGCGGCCGAACTGCAGTTGCCGGTGGTCGCCACGCATCCGGTGCAGTTCATGACGCCGGACGACTACACCGCGCACGAGGCGCGCGTGTGTATCGCCGAGGGCGAGCTGCTGGCCAACCCGCGCCGCACGCGGCGCTTTACCACCGACCAGTACTTCAAGACCCAGGACGAGATGTGCGCGCTGTTCGCGGATATCCCCTCGGCGCTGGAGAACGCGGTCGAGATCGCGCGCCGCTGCAACCTGACGCTGGAACTGGGCAAGCCGCGCCTGCCGCTGTTCCCGACGCCGGACGGCATGTCGCTGGACGACTACCTCGTCTTCATGGCCAAGGACGGCCTCGAGAAGCGCATGGCGGTGCTGTTTCCGGACGAAGCGGTACGCGAAGCGAAGCGCCCGGAATATTACGCACGGCTGGAGTTCGAGACCGGCACCATCATCAAGATGGGCTTTCCCGGCTACTTCCTGATCGTGGCGGACTTTATCAACTGGGCCAAGAACAACGGCGTGCCGGTCGGGCCCGGCCGGGGTTCCGGTGCCGGTTCGCTGGTCGCGTATGCGCTGGGCATTACCGACCTCGATCCGCTCAAGTACGCGCTGCTGTTCGAGCGTTTCCTGAACCCGGAACGGGTATCGATGCCCGACTTCGATATCGACTTCTGCCAGCACGGCCGCGATCGCGTGATCACGTACGTGAAGGAGAAGTACGGCAAGGACGCGGTGTCGCAGATCGCCACCTTCGGCACCATGGCCGCCAAGGCCGCGGTGCGCGACGTGGGCCGCGTGCTCGACCTGGGCTATGGCTTTGTCGACGGCATCGCCAAGCTGATCCCGTTCAAGCCGGGCAAGCTGGTCACCATCGAGGAAGCGAAGAAAGAAGAGCCGCTACTGACCGAGCGCGAGAACAACGAGGAAGAAGTGCGCCAGCTGCTGGAGCTGGCGCAGCGCGTCGAAGGCATGACGCGCAACGTCGGCATGCACGCCGGCGGCGTGCTGATCGCGCCCGGCAGGCTGACCGATTTCTGCCCGCTGTACACGCAGGGCGCGCAGAACGACGGCATGAGCGGCGTCGTCAGCCAGTACGACAAGGACGACGTCGAGGCCGCCGGCCTGGTCAAGTTCGACTTCCTGGGCCTGACCACGCTCACCATCCTGGACTGGGCCGAGCGCTATATCCGCCGCCTCGACCCGAGCAAGGCCGACTGGAACTGCAGCCAGATCCCGCTCGACGACGGCCCCGCCTTCGACATCCTCAAGACCGCCAACACGGTCGCCGTGTTCCAGCTGGAAAGCCGCGGCATGCAGGGCATGCTGAAGGACGCCAAGCCTGACCGCTTCGAGGACATCATCGCGCTGGTGGCGCTCTACCGCCCGGGCCCGATGGACCTGATCCCCAGCTTCTGCGCGCGCAAGCACGGCCGCGAGAAGGTGGAGTATCCCGATCCGCGCGTCGAACCCGTCCTGAAAGAGACCTACGGCATCATGGTCTACCAGGAGCAGGTGATGCAGATGGCGCAGATCATCGGCGGCTACTCGCTTGGCGGCGCCGACCTGCTGCGCCGCGCGATGGGCAAGAAGAAGCCCGAGGAGATGGCGCAGCATCGCGTCATGTTCCGCGAGGGGGCGGACAAGAACGGCCTCAACGCGCAGCAGGCCGACGACATTTTCGACCTGATGGAGAAGTTCGCGGGCTACGGCTTCAACAAGTCGCACGCGGCCGCGTATGCGCTGCTGGCGTACTACACCGCCTGGCTCAAGGCCCACCATCCGGCCGAATTCATGGCAGCCAACATGTCGCTGGCCATGGACGACACCGACAAGGTCAAGATCCTCTACGAGGACTGCAAGCTCAACAAGATCGCGGTGCTGCCGCCTGACGTCAACGCCAGCGAGTACCGCTTCGCGCCGACCGACCCCAAGACCATCCGCTATGGCCTGGGCGGCATCAAGGGCAGCGGGCAGGGCGCGATCGAAGACATCCTGCGCGCGCGCGAAGAGGGCGGGGCGTTCAAGGACCTGTTCGACTTCTGCGAGCGCGTCGACCGCCGCCAGGTCAACCGCCGCACCATGGAAGCGCTGATCCGCGCCGGCGCCTTCGACAGCCTGAACGACAACCGCGCCCAGCTGCTGGCCTCGGTGCCGATCGCCATGGAAGCCGCGGAGCAGAAGGCCGAGTCCGCCAACCAGGTGTCGCTGTTCGACCTGATGGGCGATGCCGGCGAAGCGCACCGCCCCGAACTGCTCGACGAACCGCGCTGGAGCCCCAAGCGCACGCTGCAGGAAGAAAAGCAGGCGCTCGGCTACTACTTCTCCGGCCACCTGTTCGACGCCTATCGCGACGAGGTGCGCCGCTTCAACAAGGGCACGCTGGCCTCGCTGGAAAAGGAAGTGCAGGGCAACGGCGGCGGCTTCGGCCGCGACGTGCGCGGCAAGACCATCGCCGGCGTGATCTCCGGCATCCGCACCCAGATGACCCAGCGCGGCAAGATGCTGATCGTGACGCTGGACGACGGCACCGGCCTGGTCGAGATGACGGTGTTCAACGAGGTCTTCGACGCCAACCGGCAGATGTTCCGCGAGGATGAACTGCTGATCGCCACCGGCAATGCGCGGCACGATACCTTTACCGGCGGCGTGCGCTTTACCGCGGAGTCGGTGATGGACCTGACCGCGGCACGGATCCGCTTTGCGACGGCCGTGCGGCTGGCGATGAACGGCAATTCTTCGACCGGGTTGCTGCGCGAACTGCTGATGCCGCACCTGGCACGCGCCACGGGTGCCCAGGGTCTGCCGGTGCGGATCGGCTACCAGGCCCGGACCGCGTCGTGCGAAGCCGTGCTGGGGCCGGAGTGGCAGGTGGTGCCGTCCGACGAGGCGCTGGGCGCGCTGCGCCAGGCGCTGTCGGCGGAGAGCGTGAATACGGTCTACGAATAACGTCGCAGCGGCGGCGTGCTCAGGCGCGCCGCGCGGCCATTGCCTGCGCCGCCAGCGCCAGCAGGCTATCGACGTGGGTGCCGATGCGCGGATCGTAGTCCAGCATGGTCATCGGCTGCGCCAGCCTCGCCTGGCCGGACTGCGCGGCCTGCACGGCGGCGCGGATGGCCTGGTCGAGCGTATCGGCGCGTTCGCGAGCGAACGCATGGACGGCCTGCGGCCGGATCACTTCCAGGCAGGCGATATTGTCGGCAAACACCAGCGGCGTGCCGCACAGCACGGATTCCACCCCGACCAGCCCGAACGGTTCATAGCCCGATGCCAGGATGGTGAAGTCCGCGGCGCGGTAGAGCGCGTCGATGCGGCTGCTGTAGCCGAGTTCGCGCACGCGCGGGATGGTGCGTCCCACCGGCCGGCCGGCCACCGCAAGCGTGATCGGCAGGCTGGATTTCGAGAAGTAATCGGCCAGCAGGTCGAACCCCTTGCGGGCATGTCCCGACGACGGAAACAGGAACACGACCTCATCGTCGCCAAAACCGAACTCGCGGCGCAGCGACGCGCGCGTGGCGTCGTCGACCGGCGCAAAGCGCTGCGTGTCGACCGGCGGGTAGAGCAAGTGCACCCGGTTTTCCGGGATCCCGTACAACTCGACCACTTCGCGCCGCATCAGCGCCGAGTGCGCCACCACGCAATGCGCGCCGGTGTACTGCGCGCTTTCGAGGTCGATCTGCCAGCGATCGGAGCGGCGCGGCGGCGTGCCGCGCGCGGCCAGGTAGCCGCGATGGGTGCCGCCGCAGATGGCGATGTCGGACCCCCGCACGCGGTTGCAGCCGATCAGCACCGCATCGGCAGGCAGGCGCGCCTGCAGGCGCCAGGAGAAATAGCGGTCGCGCAACTTGCCCGGCAGCCACGACACCACGATCCGCTGCGGCTCGATGCCGGATGCTTCCGCCACGCCGGCATCGAAGCGGCGCGCGTAGACCGACACCTCGGTGCCCGCGCGGCCGGCCATGGCCTGGCTGATGTCGAGCGCATAGCGCTCCAGGCCGCCGCCGGCGCCGAAGCGGTTGCAGGAAATGCCAATTTTCATCGGTGGATGCAAGGAGAGTATGGGGCGTCAGGCGTCACCGCGCACCCGTGCGCTGTCCGCGGCGTGCAGCTGCGCCAGCTTCGCGTACTTGTAGTAGCTGGCCTGCGCATTCATCAGCGCGACGCCAAAGCCCGCGCCGCCGTCAAGGAAGCCACGCTTGAACAGGTAGGTGCGGATGAACGCCCACAGTCCGTGGCCGGCGGCCGACGCCACCGAGCTGCGCTTGCCGCGCGCGTAGGCTTGCTGCGCGCCGGCGCTGGAGTAACTGTCGATCTTGCGCAGCACGTCCGATAACGATCGGTAGCTGTAGTGGATCAGCGGCTCGCGCAGGCGGGTCACAGGATCGTCCACCTTCAGGTGTTCATGGACCAGGTCTTCGGTGAAGCGGCCGCGGCCGTTGCGGAACACGCGCGTGACATAGTCGGGATACCAGCCGGCATGGCGCACGAAGGTGCCGCAGAACGCGGACAGGCGCGGCAGTGCCAGGGCCTGGGCACCAGGCCGGGCGATTTGCTGCAGGATTTCATCGCGCAGCGCAGGCGTGACACGCTCGTCGGCATCCAGGCTGAGAATCCAGTCGCCCCTGGCGGCACTGACCGCGCGGTTCTTTTGCGGGCCGAAGCCCGGCCAGTCCTCGGTCTGGATCACAGTGGCGCCGGCAGCACGCGCAATGGCCACGGTGTCATCCGAGCTGGCCCAATCCACTATAATCGCCTCTTCGCACCAGGACACGCTGTCGAGGCAAGCCCCGATATTGTGAGCTTCATTCCTGGTAATGATGACGGCCGAGACTTTCATGGAATATGGGCGGCACGCCTGTCGGGCAGACCGACAAGCCGCCGGCGCCGCCAACAGCCGAGTGCTGATGGAAGATCGCGTATTCTACCGCACCGGCTCAGTGGTCCCGGCGCCGCCTGGTGGTTGCCGCCAGCCCGCGGGAAATGCCCCGGCGCCGTTTTCTCCAATTGCGAGTTTGATGATAAGAGCACATTTGTCCCGATTCACAGGGATGGAAAAAGTTTTCTCCCTGGTGGCATGTGCCGCACTGATCTCCTTTCCCATCCTGCTGCTCACCTATCCTTCGGCGGCCAATGCTGGTTTCAGCTTCCTGCTGCTGTGGTGCGTAGTCGCGCTGTCCGTGCAGCCCCGCGCCAGCCTGTGCGCCTGGGGGACGATGCTGCGCGAGCATTGGGCGGTGGCGGCGGCGATGGCGGCCTTGCCGGCGGCCTTCCTGCTGCGCCAGGTTGTCAGCGGCGATGGCATGGACCTGCCGTATCTCTACCTGCGCTTCGCCTTGTTCGGGCTGCTGGCCTGGGGCCTCGCACTGCTCGACCGGCGTGCGCTGCAGGCCGTGCAGTGGGGACTGGTGGTGGGTGCGATCGTTTCTGCGGTCTGGATATACGCCGCAACCGCTGGCGGCCGGCCGGACCATGTCGGCGTCAACAACATCATTCCCTTTTCCAACCTGTCTCTGCTGATGGGAATGCTGGCGCTGATTTCGATTGGATGGGACCGGCGCGGCCGGTGGCTTTCGATGGCGCCCAAACTGCTGGCCGGCGCGGCCGGTGTCTATACGTCGTATGCCAGTGCGACACGTGGCGGCTGGCTCGCCATCCCGGTGCTGCTGCTGATCGCGATCACCGTCATGCGCAAATGGACGATCCGCGCCCGTGCCGCTTTGCTCGCGGTCCTGGTGGGAGGCATGGCGGTGGCCGGATACTGCAGCGATATCGTCAGGAAGCGTGTGGGCGAAGCGGTCGCCAATCTCAATGCCGCGGTCTCGTCACCGGGCATCGATGCGGCGGTAGTAACGCAGCGAGGGCTGGATACGTCGGAGGGCTGGCGCCTGCAACTGTGGAAGGCCTCGCTGCGCATGCTGGAAACGCATCCGATGACAGGCGTGGGGCCAGACGGGTTTGCGGCCAACCTCAAGGCCATGGCAGCAAGCGGATTTATCACGCCCGCAACCACCCAGTTCGCGCACTCGCACAATGACGTGCTGTACATCGCGGCAACGCAGGGGATTCCCGGGGTGCTTGCGGTACTTGCGCTATACCTGGTGCCGGCAGGCTTTTTCCTGCGCCATCTGCGCAGCCGTGACATGGTCACGCGCACCGCTGCCACCATGGGGCTGGCCATCAGCATCGGCTTCCTGCTGTTCGGACTGACCGAAGCGATGTTCTTCATCGCCATGACCAATGCCTTCTACACGCTGATGATCGCGACGTGCTTCGCCATCGTGGTCGCACAGCGCAAGGCGCCGGAGCTGCCGGCGCGGCCGGACGCACAGGCGGTGGCGGCATGATCGGCGCCTACGTCATCAACCTGGCGAGCGCGGGCTCGCGCCGGCAACGCATCTCCGCGCAGCTCGAACGCCTCGGCGTCCCGTTCCAGGTCTTCGCTGCCGTGGACGGGCGCGCGCTTCCCGAACACGACGTGGCGAGACGTTATGATGCGGCCGCCGCCGCGGTGCGGTACCGGCCCATGAGCCGCGGCGAAGTCGGGTGCGCGCTGAGCCACCTCGGCGTCTGTCGCCAGATGCTGGAAGACGACGCGGCGTTTGCGCTGGTGCTGGAGGACGACGCCTTGCTTGGCGATGACCTGCCGGCGGTGCTCGCTGACCTGGAGGCCCGTCTGGACCCGGACCGCGCGGAAGTGGTGCTGCTGTCCCACGTCGACAAGTACACCCGCTGGGGCACGCGACCCCTTGGCCACGGGCGCAAGCTGGTGCGGCGCTACGGCGAATGGTGGCGGGCGCATGGCTACGTGGTGACGCGGGCCGCGGCCGAGCGCATGCTGGCGGGGCTCCAGCCGGTCTGGTGTGCTGCCGACTACTGGTCCGCCTTCGAGAAACAGGGCCTGGTCACGGTCCGTGCCGTGGTCCCGTATTGCATCGGGCTGACCGAACTGGCGCAGGATTCCGCGCTGGAAGGCCATCGTGCCGATCTCGATGCCAGCGACAAGGCGCGGCGCAGCATCGGCTATTATCTGCGCCGCTACGTCTACCAGCGATTCCTGTTCCAGGTCTTCGTCCGGCCCTTCCTGCGCGTAGCGCGGCAGAAGCGGGCGGGATAGAGGAGCCGCCGGGCCAGGTGCCATCAAGCCCTGCCGCCGCACCCATACAGAAAGACATTCAGTGACCACATCCAAACCGCCCATCTCGCCCGGCTCCACCGTGCCCTCCAGCATGTCCAGCCGGCTCTGGTCTTACCTGCGCCCCGAGTTGCGCGTTTTTGTCGGCGCCATCATAGCCATGGCGGTGGTTGCGGCCAGCGAAGGGGTGATCCCCAAGGTCGTCAACGACCTGCTCGACAAGGGTTTCGGTGGCGACTACGCCGGCACGCTGTGGCATGTGCCTGCCATCCTGACCGGCGTGGCGCTGATCCGGGGTGTTGCGCAGTTCGCTTCCGGCTATCTGCTGAACCTGATCTCGAACCGCGTGCTGCTGAAGATGCGCATGCAGATGTTCGAGCGCCTGCTGCATGCGCCGGCGGGGTTCTTCCACCGCAACACGGCGGCATCGCTGATCAATGCGGTGATTTTCGAGGTCAACCAGGTGCTGCAGATCCTGACCAGCGTGTTCATCACGCTGGTGCGCGATTCGCTGACGGTCGTGGCGCTGCTGATCTACCTCTTCTACACCAACTGGCGCCTGACGCTGATCGTGGCGGTGATCCTGCCGGTGATCGGCTACCTGATGTCCAAGATCAACCGCCGGCTGCGCAAGCTCAACCGCGACCACCAGACCTACACCAACAACGCCGCCTACGTGGTGGAAGAGGCGGTTGGGGGCTACAAGGTCGTCAAGCTGCACGGCGGCGAGCAGTACGAGCTGTCGCGCTTCCGCATGGTCGCGGAGCGGCTGAAGAATTACTCGATGCGCATGGCGGTGGCTGGCGGCCTGAACCAGCCGGTCACGGCGTTCCTGGCCGCGCTGGCATTGTCGGTGGTCATTACCATCGCAATGGTGCAGGCGCAGGCCAACCAGACCACGGTCGGCGGCTTCACCGGTTTTGTGATGGCAATGCTGCTGCTGATTTCGCCGCTGAAGCACCTGACCGACATCAACCAGCCGCTGACGCGCGGTATTACCGCCGCCGAGATGATCTTCCGGCTGATCGACGAGCCGATCGAGCCGCAGGACGGTGGCAAGGCCATCGGCCGCGCGCGCGGCGAACTGGACTTCGAGGGCGTCGGCTTCCGCTATGGCGAGGCACAGCGGCCTGCGCTGCAGCAGATCGACCTGCGCGTGAGCCCGGGCGAGGTGGTGGCGCTGGTGGGGCCGTCGGGCAGCGGCAAGACCACGCTGGTCAACCTGGTGCCGCGCTTCTTCGACCCGACCGAAGGGCGAATCCTGCTGGACGGCGCGCCGCTGGGCGAGCTGGCCTTGAAGGACCTGCGCAACCAGATCGCCTTTGTCAGCCAGGACGTGGTGCTGTTCAACGATACGGTCGCCGCCAACGTGGCGTATGGCGCGCATGGCGAGACCGAGATCGACATGGCGCGCGTGGAGCGTGCGCTGGCGGCGGCGTACCTGACCGAGACCGTCAAGGGCCTGCCTGAGGGGCTGGATACCAATATCGGCGACAACGGCATGAAGCTATCCGGTGGCCAGCGCCAGCGCCTGGCAATCGCCCGTGCGCTGTACAAGGACGCGCCGATCCTGATCCTGGACGAGGCCACCTCCGCGCTGGATTCGGAATCGGAGCGCCAGGTGCAGGCGGCGCTGGAAGAGCTGATGAAGGGCCGGACCACGCTGGTGATCGCGCACCGGCTGTCGACCATCGAGAATGCCGATCGTATCGCCGTGCTCGACCATGGGCGCGTCGCGGAGCAGGGCACCCACGCCGAACTGCTGGCGGCCAACGGCCTCTACGCCGGCCTGCACCGGATCCAGTTCGCGACCCAGTAAAGGTCGGCGGCGCGGCAGGGCGCTCCTGCCGCGGCCATGACGAAAAAAGGGCCGGCACGTCGGATATCGTGCCGGCCTCTTTTTTGGGTTTGCGGTTGAAGCCGCTCAGTTGGGCGAAGCCACCGGCGGCTGCTGTGCCATCACTTCGTCGATGGCGGCGAGCACCTGCTCGCGCGTCGGCACCACGCCATGCCCGCCCATCGAGACCGCGCGGCCCGGCGTGTTGACGCCATACAGTTCGCGCGAGGTCGTCGTGAAAAGCAGCACGGTCGGGCGGCGCATCGCATCGGCGATATGCACGAAGCCCGTGTCCATGCCCACCACCAGCGACGACTTGCCCACCACCTGCGCCAGCCCGGTGATGCTCAGGCGCGGCATCACTTCCGCACCGGGCACGCTTGCCGCGATCGTCTCGGCTTCCTTGCGTTCGGCATCGTTGCCCCAAGGCACCAGTACGCGCAGGCCGCGCGCGGAGATCGCGCTGCCCACGGCAATCCAGTCAGCGATCGGCCACTTCTTCTCTTCGCTGGATGTGGCGTGGAACAGCATCGCATACGGGCCCTTCGCCGCGGGGGCGGGCGTGTCCCCGGACATTTCGAGGCCGTAGTGCATTTCCTTGGTGAGTTCATAGCCGAACGCGCGGCTGACCGCGCGGCGCATGCGCTGCCTGGCGCAATCCTCTTCGAGCACGGGCTGGAACACATGGTTATAGCCGAAGCGCGCACCGCTTTCGCCCAGTTCCGCCACCGGATAGCCCCAGCGGTGCCGTGTGCGCGCCAGCCGAGTCACGATCGCGCTCTTGTACACGCCATGGACGTCCAGCACCGCATCGTACTTCTCGCGCCGCAATTCGCGCAGTGCGCGGAAGATCTCCCGCAGCCCGGCCCAGCTGCGTGCCTTCTTGAAGCTGCGCAGCGGCGCGGCGATGACACGCTCGATATTTGGGTTCCAGCGCGGCACGTCGGCGCAGTAGGAGTCCGCGATCCAGTCAATCTTCACGCCGGGGAATGCGCGCTGCAGGTCGGCGACCAGCGGCAGCGTGAATACCATGTCGCCCAGCGAGGTCAGCTTGACGATGAGAATACGTTTCATCGGGAAGGGTTGGCGCATGCGGCCAGGGGCGCTCGCCTTGTTCAGGAAGGGACGTAGTATGCCTTATCCCGCAGGCATCTGGTTTTGCGATGCATGAGCAACATGGTGCACGGCCTTGTCCCGGCGATCCGGTAGACTTTGAAGCAGTACCCGGCAATAACCATCAGGGCCGACAAGGTCGACGAGAACATATCGCCAACAGGAGACAACCATGCCCGCCACAGCCTTCCCCATCAGCCGCTACCCTGTCCCCGCGCTCAAGGACCTCCCCGACGACATCCGCACCCGCATCCTGGAAGTCCAGGACAAGGCCGGCTTTGTCCCTAATGTCTTCCTGGCGCTGGCGCATCGCCCCGACGAATTCCGTGCCTTCTTCGCCTACCACGACGCGTTGATGCTCAAGGAGGGCGGCCTGACCAAGGGCGAGCGCGAGATGATCGTGGTGGCGACTTCCGGCGCCAACCAGTGCCTGTATTGCGTGGTGGCGCATGGCGCGATCCTGCGCATCTACGAGAAGAAGCCGCTGGTAGCGGACCAGGTTGCGGTGAACTACCTGAAGGCCGATATTCCCCCGCGCCAGCGGGCCATGCTCGACTTTGCGATGAAGGTGTGTGAGGCGTCGCATGACGTCGGCGACGCGGATTTTGCCGCGCTGCGCGAGCATGGGTTCTCCGACGAAGACGCGTGGGATATCGCCGCGATCACCGCGTTCTTCGGGCTGTCGAACCGGATGGCCAACACCATCAGCATGCGCCCGAACGACGAGTTCTACCTGATGGGCCGCGTGCCCAAGGCGAAGTAGAGCCAGCGAGAGCCGGCGCGCCGGGGAGGCTCAGCGCACCTCGGCGCAATTTCCGCTCTTGGGGTCGAACAGCACTGGCCAGGCCTGCTCGTAGATGCCCGGCGTGCAGTATTTCTCGCAGCGGTTATGCGCCAGCGTCACGCGGCGCGGGTCCTGCCACACCAGCAGCTTGCACTGGCTGCCGTCGATGGCCTGCAGTTCGATGTGCGGCGTCGTGCGTACCTGGCGGAACTGGATCAGGTTGAACTCGCAGCTGCCGCGCCGCGATACCCACAGTTTCCATTTCAACGCTTCCACCTTGTTGGCGGTGACGTCCATCAGCGCGTCCTCGCGGAAGCCGTCTTCCTCGGTGCGCTTGCATGCGCCGGCGATGGTAATGGTTTTGGGGGCGATCGGGGCCGCGCGTGCCTTCGGTGGCGGCGCTTCGGCAACCGGTGCGGCGGGGGGCGGTGGGGGCGGCCGGCGCTGCGCGATCGGCAGCGGCACGCAGGCGGAGCACACCAGGACGGCCAGCAGGCAGGCCCCATGTTTCGTGGCGTTCATGCTGGACTCCTTCTCGCAACCCTCGACCTTCGCTTAGTTATAGCGGATCGAAGACGAATTAGGAGTAGGACCATCCCGCAGCATGGCGTCAGGCAATGACTACATCAGGATGATGTCGTACTGCTCCTGGTGGAAGGTCGATTCGACCTGCAGGGAGATCGGCTTGCCGATGAAATCGCCGAGCATCGCCAGGTGCTGGCTTTCTTCTTCCAGGAACAGGTCGATGACTTCCTGCGAGGCCAGGATGCGGAATTCGCGCGGATTGAACTGGCGCGACTCGCGCATGATCTCGCGCAGGATGTCGTAGCACGCCGTGCGCGGCGTCTTGACCTGGCCCTTGCCGTGGCACACCGGGCATTGCTCGCACAGCACGTGCGCCAGCGATTCGCGCGTGCGCTTGCGCGTCATCTCTACGAGCCCGAGCTGCGAGAAGTTGTTGACGGTAATGCGGGTTCGGTCGCGCGACAGCGCGCGCTTGAGTTCGGACAGCACCGCTTCGCGGTGTTCGGCATTCTCCATATCGATGAAATCGATGATGATGATGCCGCCGAGGTTGCGCAGCCGCAGTTGCCGCGCGATGGTGTGGGCCGCCTCCAGGTTGGTCTTGAAGATCGTGTCGTCGAAATTGCGCGCGCCGACATAACCGCCGGTGTTGACGTCGATCGTCGTCATCGCCTCGGTCTGGTCGATCATCAGGTAGCCGCCCGACTTCAGGTCGACCCGGCGCGACAGCGCCTTCTCGATCTCGGCATCGATATTGAACAGGTCGAAGATTGGCCGCTCGCCGGTGTAGTGCGACAGCCGCGACAGCACCGCCGGCGTGTACTCCTTGGCGAACTCCACCAGCATCTGGTAGTTCTCGCGCGAATCGATCTGGATCACGCCGGTGGCGTCGTTGATGAAGTCGCGCAGCACGCGCTGGGCCAGGTTCAGGTCCTGGTAGAGCAGCGCCGGCGCTGGCAGCGTGGTGGCGTTCTGGCGGATCGTGCCCCAGATCTTGCGCAGGTAGGCGATGTCGTTGCCGAGTTCCTCGTCGGTCGCTTCTTCGGCGATGGTGCGCACGATAAAGCCGCCACGCTCGTCGGCCGGCACCAGGCCCTGCACGCGGCTGCGCAGCGCTTCACGGTCCACTTCGCCCTCGATGCGCTGCGAGATGCCGATATGCGGATCCTGCGGCAGGTACACCAGCGTGCGCCCGGCGATGCTCACCTGCGTGGACAGGCGCGCGCCCTTGGTGCCGATCGGGTCCTTGATCACCTGCACCATCAGCGCCTGGCCTTCGAACAGGGTCTTCTCGATCGCCAGTTGCGGGGTGCCGCCGTTGCGGTCGTTGTCGCGCGGGTGCCAGATATCGGCCACGTGCAGGAACGCGGCGCGCTCCAGGCCGATGTCGATGAAGGCCGACTGCATGCCGGGCAGCACGCGCACCACCTTGCCCAGGTAAATATTACCCACCAGCCCGCGCGTGAGCGTGCGTTCGACGTGCAGTTCCTGGACGGCAGCCTGCTGCACGATGGCAACGCGCGTCTCCTGGGGCGTGATGTTGACGAGGATGTCTTCAGTCATAGCGGTGAAACGCGGTCGCCGGTGGCCCGGCGGTATTGGGGTTGCCCGGCGCGGCCGGGTCTTGTCCTGGGCGGCGGCGTGGCCGCGGCTCAGAACTGCAGGCGGGCCTGGCGAAGTAACGCCGCCGTCTCAAACAAGGGCAAGCCCATGATACCTGAATAGCTGCCCGCGATCCGCTCGACGAACTCGGCCGCGCGGCCCTGGATCCCGTACGCGCCGGCCTTGCCGAGCGGCTCGCCGCTGGCGACGTAGCGCGCGATCTCGTCGGGCCGCATCGGGCGGAAGGTCACTTCGGAGACCGACAGCGCGTGGTGCATGCCCAGGGTGGAAACCACCGTGACCGCAGTGAGCACGCGGTGCGTGCTACCGGCCAGCGCGGCCAGCATGGCGTGCGCATCGGCGGCGTCCCCGGGTTTGCCGAGGATGCGGCCGCCCAGGCAGACGGTGGTGTCGGAGGTCAGCACCGGCGCGTCGGGCAGGGCCCGGCGCTCGCGGCGGCGCAGCGCGGCTTCGGCCTTCAGCGCGCAGACGCGCTGCACGTAGTCGTCGGGCGTTTCGCCGGGCAGGACGGCTTCCAGCGCTTCGGCGTCCTCGTCGTCATCGGCAAGGAGCAACTCGTAGCGCGCGCCCAGCTGGGTCAGCAGTTCGCGGCGGCGCGGGCTTTGGGAGGCGAGGTAGAGGTAGTCGTGCATCGCGGCAGGCGGGGCAGGCGGGAGTATGGACCTGCCGGCGGCGGGCCGGCAGTGGCGTGAATTGTAACGCCCGCGGCGGCGCGGTTCCGTGTCAGGCGCGGTGGTAGGGGTGGTTCTGCGTGACCGACCAGGCCCGGTACAACTGCTCGGCCAGCAGCACCCTCACCATGCCGTGCGGCAGCGTCAGGCTGGACAGGCGGATCAGCGTACTGGCGCGCGCCTTCAGCGCCGGGTCGAGCCCGTCGGCGCCGCCGATCAGGAAGGCGACATCGCCGCCCTCGCGCTGCCAGTCGGTCAGCTGCGCAGCCAGTTGCACGGTGGTGAAGTCGCGGCCGCGTTCGTCCAGCGCGACGATGCGGCACTGCCTGGACAGCGAGCCCAGCACGGCGTCGATGCGCGCGGCTTCGCGCTGCATCACGGTGGTGGCGTTGTTGCTGGACGAGCGGGCCTCCGGCTTGACCTCGCGCAGCTCGATGCGCAGCTCGGGCGGCATGCGCTTGGCATACTCGTTGAAGCCGGTTTCGATCCAGGCGGGCATCTTGTGGCCGACGGCCACGATTACCAGTTGCATGAGGGCGGATTGGCGGCAGTGCGGAGGCCAGTGCAGGCGGCGCGGCCGTCAGGCGGCCGCGCGCCGCGGCATCAGGCCGAGCGGGTGGTGCGCTTGCGCGCGGCCGGCTTGGCCGCCGCGGTCTTGGTGGCGGTCTTGCCTGCCGTCTTGCCAGCGGTCTTGGTCGCCGTCCGGGGTGCAGTCTTGCGTGCCGTGGTGCCAGCGGCGGTCTTGCGCGGCGCGGCGGCGCGGGTGCCGGCGGTCTTGGTGGCTGCCGTCTTGGTGGCTGCCGTCTTGGTCCCAGTCTTGGCGGCAGTCTTGCGCGCCGGCTTGCGCACCGTGGCAATGGCGTCCGGGTCGGTGTCCTCGTGGCCCATCGGCGGCGACGGCTCCTTCATGCCTTCGGGCAGGCGGGCCAGCGCCGGGCGCAGGCTGCTGGCACGGCGCGTGCCGCGCGCGGCCGGGACTTCGTCCTCGTCCTCGTCCATCGGCTCGCTGGCCTTGGCCAGGCTGCGGGCACCGGTGGCCAGCTTCATGCGCACCGGCTTGTCGCCCCAGATTTCTTCCAGGTTGTAGTACAGGCGCAGCTGCGGCTGCAGGATGTGGACCACGGCGTCGCCGCAGTCGACCAGCACCCATTCGCCCGTCTCCAGGCCTTCGACCGCCACGATATGGCCGCCGGCTTCCTTCACCGTATCCCGCACCGACGCTGCCAGCGCCTTGGTCTGGCGGTTGGACGTCCCGCTGGCAATCACCACCCGGTCGAACAGTTCGGTCAGGTGGCTGGTGTCGTACACCTTGATGTCCTGCGCTTTGACATCCTCGAGGCCGTCGACGATGGCGCGTTGCAGTTTACGAATATCCATGGTGTCTTCTTGTTCAGCTGAGATCGGTTGGGTGGTGGGCGCCGGTTGCGGGCAACCGGGGGTCAGGCCCTGGCCGGGGCGTCGCGGTACAGCCCGTGGCTGGCGATGTAGTGTGCCACGCCCGGCGGCAGTTGGTCATCTGCGGGTTGGCCGGCCGCCAGGCGCTGGCGCAGGCGGGTGGAAGACAGGTCGACGGCGAGCGTCTGGTCGATCCACATCCGGCCGGAGGGCGTGCATTGTATCAGGGTCGTGTCGGCCTGGCGCTGCGACAGCGCTTCCAGCACCGGGCCTTCCAGCGCGGCCAGCTCGAAGCGCGGGCGGGTGGCGGTGCACAGGTGGACATGCGCGAACAGTTCCTGCCAGCCGTGCCAGGTGTGCAGGCGCAGCAACTGGTCGGCGCCCATCAGCCAGCACAGCGAGGCCTGCGGGCCGTAGTCGTCGCGCAGCTGGCGCACGGTGTCGATGGTGTAGCTGGGGCCGGCGCGGTCGACTTCCATGCGGCTGACGCGGACTTTGGCGCCGGTGTCGCCCAGGGCGGCGGCGGCCAGTTCAGTCATGGCCAGGCGGTCCGCAGCAGGCGTCACATCAGTGCCCTTCTGCCACGACTGGCCGGTGGGGATCCACACCAGTTCGTCCAGGCCCAGGTGGTCGATGCACAGCCGCGCCAGCGCCAGGTGGCCGACATGGGGCGGGTCGAAGGTGCCGCCGAGGATACCCAGTCGGTAGGGGCGGGCGGGAAGGTCGCCCGCATCGGCGGCGGGCATATGGTTTTGCGCGGGATTGGCCATAGGTCTGCCGTCAGGCCCAGTCGCGTGCCGGCAGGAAGTCGGTGTACAGCGCCGCTTCAGGGCTGCCCGCTTCCGGTTGCCAGTCATAGCGCCAGGTCACCAGCGGCGGCATCGACATCAGAATGGATTCGGCACGTCCGCCCGACTGCAGGCCGAACAGCGTGCCGCGGTCGAACACCAGGTTGAATTCGACATAACGCCCGCGCCGGTAGGCCTGGAAGCCGCGCTCGCGTTCGCCGTAGGGCGTGTCCTTGCGGGCCTGCAGGATGGGCAGGTAGGCGTCGAGGAAGGCGTCGCCGACCGATTGCATCATGGCGAAGCTGCGCTCGAAGCCCAGCGCCGAGAAGTCGTCGAAGAAGATCCCGCCCACACCGCGCGCCTCGTTGCGGTGCTTCAGGAAGAAATACTCGTCGCACCACTGCTTGAAGCGCGGATACAGCTCGTCGCCATATGGCGCAAGCGCCTGCTTGCAGGTGCCGTGGAAATGCGCGCAGTCGCCGGCATTGCCGTAGTAGGGCGTCAGGTCCATGCCGCCGCCGAACCACCAGACCGGCTCGGCGCCGGGCTTGACCGCCAGGAAGCAGCGCACGTTCATGTGGACCGTGGGCACGTAGGGGTTGCGCGGGTGGAACACCAGCGATACGCCCATCGCCTCGAAGCTGCGCCCGGAGAGTTCAGGCCGGTTGGCGCTGGCCGACGGCGGCAGGGTATCGCCGCTGACGTGCGAGAAGCCCACGCCGGCGCGCTCCATCACCGCGCCGCCTTCCAGGATGCGGGTGCGGCCACTGCCGCGCAGGCGTTCGGTGGGCGGCTTCTCCCAGGCGTCGGTCAGGAACGGCTGGCCGTCGATGGCGCCGATGGCGTCGGTGATGCGGTCTTGCAGGCCGAGCAGATAGGCACGGACTGCCTGGGAATCGATCATGGTGGGCGGAAAACGAATGGACCGGATGGACCGGGCTGATGGCATTCCGGCAGCCCTGGGGCTGCCGGCTGCGTCACAGCGTTGTCACGATTGTACCGGCTGGGGCGGCCAGGTGGTCGCCAGAGCCCGCTGAGGCCGCGCCGGCGGCCAGCCGGTGGCCAATCAGCGCTTGATGGCGCGATAACCGATATCGGTCCGGTACTGCATGCCGTCGAACCGGATCTGCTCGACCGCGGCATAGGCGGCGCGCTGCGCGGCCTTGACGGTGTCGGCCAGCCCGACCACGCACAGCACGCGCCCGCCCGAGGTCAGCAGGGTGCCGTCCTTGAGCGTGGTGCCGGCGTGGAAGGTCACGCTGTCGTCGGTTTCGGCCGGGATGCCGGTGATGACATCGCCTTTGCGCGGACTGTCCGGGTAGTTGTAGGCGGCCATCACCACGCCCAGCGCGGTGCGGCGGTCCCAGTCCAGCTCGATCGCGTCGAGCTTGCCGTCGACGGCGTGCTCCATCACGTCGACCAGGTCGGTCTTCAGGCGCGCCAGGATCGGCTGGGTTTCCGGGTCGCCCATGCGGCAGTTGAATTCCAGTGTCTTCAGGTTGCCGTCCTTGTCGATCATCAGGCCGGCGTACAGGAAGCCGGTGTAGGGGATGCCGTCCTTCTCCATGCCGCGCACGGTCGGCAGGATGATCTCGCGCAGCGCGCGCGCGTGCAGCGCGGGCGTGACCACCGGGGCGGGGGAGTAGGCGCCCATGCCGCCGGTGTTGGGGCCGGCGTCGGCGTCCAGCAGGCGCTTGTGATCCTGGCTGGTGGCCAGCGCCAGAACGTTCTTGCCGTCGACCAGCACGATGAAGCTGGCTTCCTCGCCCTCCAGGAATTCCTCGATCACCACGCGCGCGCCGGCGTCGCCCAGCTTGTTGTCGGCCAGCATCATATCGACCGCGGTGTGGGCCTCTTCCAGCGACATCGCCACCACCACGCCCTTGCCCGCGGCCAGGCCATCGGCCTTGATCACGATCGGTGCGCCCTGCGCGTCGATATAGGCATGCGCCTGTGCGGCGTCGGAGAAGGTCTGGTAGGCGGCGGTCGGGATGCCATGGCGCTGCATGAACGCCTTGGCGAAGTCCTTGGACGATTCCAGCTGCGCGGCCGCCTTGCTCGGCCCGAAGATGCGCAGGCCCTTGGCACGGAAGATATCGACGATGCCGGCCGCCAGCGGTGCCTCCGGCCCGACCACGGTAAAGGCCACGCCTTCGCGCTCGGCAAAGGCGGCGATGACCTCCGGATCCGTCAGCGGAACGTTCTGCAGGCGCTTGTCGAGCGCGGTCCCGCCGTTGCCCGGCGCCACGTACACCACCTGTACCCTGGGGGATTGGGCCAATTTCCAGGCCAGCGCGTGTTCACGTCCACCCGAGCCGACAACCAATACTTTCATGATCCACTGCCAGAAAAGAAACAGATACTAAAAGGCGGCGGCCTGGTCTGAGTCCGGGCCGCCGCCATGGGGGGCTTGTTGCTTCAGCTTAGTCTTCGATCACCGCGTTGGTGAAGACTTCCTGCACGTCGTCGAGGTTTTCCAGGGCGTCGAGCAGCTTCTGCATTTTGGCCGCGTCGTCGCCGGCGAAGCTGATTTCGTTCTGCGGCTTCATTACCACGTCGGCGACTTCGGCCTTGAAGCCGGCGGCTTCAAGCGCGGCCTTGACCGCCGGGAAATCGTTGGGCGGGCAGGTCACTTCGATCGAACCGTCGTCATTGGTGACGACGTCGTCGGCGCCGGCTTCCAGCGCGGCGTCCATCAGCTTGTCTTCCGGCGTGCCGGGCGCGAACAGGAACTGGCCGCAGTGCGTGAACATGAATGCCACCGAGCCTTCGGTGCCCATGTTGCCGCCATGCTTGGAGAACGCGTGGCGCACTTCGGCCACGGTACGGGTGCGATTGTCGGTCAGGCAGTCGACGATGATGGCCGCGCCGGCCAGGCCGTAGCCTTCGTAGCGGATCTCTTCGTAGTTGGCGCCTTCCAGGCCGCCCACGCCGCGCTGGATCGCGCGCTGGATGTTGTCCTTGGGCATGTTCGCGTCCATGGCCTTGTCGATCGACAGGCGCAGGCGCGGGTTGGTGTCGGCATCGCCGCCGCCGAGCTTGGCGGCAACGGTGATTTCCTTGATCAGGCGGGTCCAGATCTTGCCGCGCTTGGCGTCAGCTGCGGCTTTCTTGTGTTTGATATTGGCCCATTTCGAGTGACCGGCCATGATGCTCTCCGAGGCGGAAAAGGTGTTATGCGGTGATGGAATGCGGGATGCCAGGCGCGGGCGCCAGGTGACGGATATGCCTGGCGGCTGGCTATAATCAGCCCAGGATTTTATCACGCGGGCCTGCCCGCGCCGCTGCCGCGGCGAGTCCCGCGGCACTTGCTACCAGGAAGACCATGGCCGACCCCATCCTTATCGGCAAGAACGCCGAACACGAGCTGGTGCTGCTGCCGCAGATGGGCAACCGCCACGGCCTGATCACCGGCGCCACCGGCACCGGCAAAACCGTCACGCTGCAGACGCTGGCGCAGGGCTTTTCGCGCCTGGGCGTGCCGGTGTTCATGGCCGACGTCAAAGGTGACCTGACCGGCATTTCGCAATCCGGCCAGTTGTCCGACAAGCTCAAGCAGCGCCTGGCCGACCTGGGGCTGCCGGAGCCGGCCTGGGGCGGATGCCCGACAACGTTGTGGGACGTGTTCGGCCAGAAGGGCCACCCGGTGCGCGCCACGGTCTCGCACATGGGCCCGCTGCTGCTGTCGCGGATGCTTGAGCTCAACGACACCCAGCAGGGCGTGCTCAACCTGGTGTTCCGCATCGCCGATGCCAACGGCCTGCTGCTGCTCGACGCCAAGGACCTGCGCGCAATGCTGCAGTACGTGGGCGACAACGCCTCGCAGTTCACGACCGAGTACGGCAATATCTCCGCCGCCTCGATCGGGGCGATCCAGCGCGGGCTGCTGGCGCTGGAGTCGCAGGGCGGCGATGTCTTCTTTGGCGAGCCGATGCTGAACCTGGAAGACTTCATCCAGACCGAGAAGGGCCAGGGCGTGGTCAGTATCCTGGCGGCGGACAAGCTGATGAACTCGCCGCGGCTGTATGCGACCTTCCTGCTGTGGATGCTGTCCGAGCTGTTCGAGAAGCTGCCCGAGGCCGGCGACCTCGACAAGCCCAAGCTGGTGTTCTTCTTCGACGAGGCCCACCTGCTGTTCAACGACGCGCCCAAGGCGCTGCTCGACAAGATCGAGCAGGTGGTGCGGCTGATCCGCTCCAAGGGCGTGGGCGTGTATTTCGTCACGCAGAATCCGGTCGACATCCCCGACACGGTGCTCGGCCAGCTGGGCAACCGCGTGCAGCACGCGCTGCGCGCGTTCACGCCGCGCGACCAGAAGGCGGTCAAGGTGGCGGCCACCACCATGCGCGCCAACCCGAAGCTGGACCTGGAAACCGCGATCGGCGAACTGGGCGTGGGCGAGGCGCTGGTGTCGTTCCTGGATGCCAAGGGCACGCCGTGCGTGACCGAGCGCGCATGGGTGCTGCCGCCGGGTAGCCGCATCGGCCCGGCGACCGACGAGGAGCGCAGGCAACTGATCGCGAATTCGCTGGTCGCGGGGACCTATGAAGCGGCCGTGGATCGCGAATCGGCTTACGAAAAGCTGCGTGGCGGCGTGCCGACGGTGGCCAATGGCAAGGGCAAGCCGTCGGACGCCAAACCTGAAGCCAAGCCGGAAGCGGAACAGGACAGCGGCTGGCTTGGCACTGCCGGCGATATCTTCGGCACGCTGACCAAGGGCACCGGCAAGAGCGGGCGCGGCGATTCGATCCTGGAGTCGATGGCAAAGTCGGCCGCGCGCACGGTGGGTTCGCAGGTGGGCCGCGAGCTGATTCGTGGCGTGCTGGGCAGCTTGCTAGGGAAGAGGAAGTAGTTGAACCCTTGAAAAGCCGCTGGTTTGCTCATCTCTCCCGCTCGCGGGGTAGGGGAGCAAACGATCAGCTCGCAGGACGCGCTATTGCCGCTGTCCGGCCTGCGCCTTCGCGGCCGCCGCATCCTCGCGCATCTTGCGCGCGAACATCCGGGCGAAGAACCAGCCCATGCCGATGATGAAAACGATCACGCCCAGGCTCATCAGGCCGGTGCTGGTGCTGAAGAGAATCTTGATGGCTTCCATGGTTGGCTCCCTCGGGTTGGCGGCATGTGCCGGCGGAAGAACCGCCAGCGGGTGTCGCCAGCGGGTGTCGCCAGTTTAGGGAGCCAGGCGGCGCGGGCTATTGAGGCTGGTCAAGCCCGCGCCGCGCCGGCACGCGTCAGTTCTTGGTGCCGAACAGCCGGTCGCCCGCGTCGCCGAGGCCCGGCACGATGTACGCATCCGCATCCAGGTGGCTGTCCAGCGAGGCCACGAACAGCTTCACGCCCGGATGCGCCTTCTGGAACACCTCCACGCCTTCCGGCGCCGCCACCAGCGCGACGAAGGTGATGGCCTCGTCCTTGACGCCGCGGCGCTTGAGCACTTCCACCGCATGCACGGCCGAGTAGCCGGTCGCCACCATCGGATCGCACAGGATAAAGCTGCGGTCTTCCAGGTCTGGCAGCCGCACCAGGTATTCGACCGGGCGGTGCTGCTCGTCGCGGTACACGCCGATATGGCCGATGCGCGCCGACGGGATCAGCTCGACCAGTCCATCGCTCATGCCCACGCCGGCGCGCAGCACCGGCACGATGGTCAGCTTCTTGCCGGCGATCACCGGGGCATCCAGCTCCACCAGCGGCGTGTCGATGCGGCGCGTGGTCAGCGGCAGGTTGCGCGTGATCTCATAGCCCATCAGCAGCGTGATCTCGCGCAGCAGCTCGCGGAAGGTGCGCGTGGACGTTTCCTTGTCGCGCATGTGCGAGAGCTTGTGCTGGATCAGCGGGTGGTCGAGGATAAACAGGTTGGGAAAGCGCGGATCTTGTTTCATGGCTGGCGGCGAGGGCTCGGCGGGGATAGGGGCAAGCGGCGGGAGCGGGCGGCCGGATCGGGTGGACCCGGCCGCCGCGCCGTTGTAGCCGGATTGTAATGGAAGCGGGCGGCAGCGCGGCTGCGGCCCGGTCCCTGGCAAGCTGCCTTTACCCGGCGCGCGTCAGTCCAGCGCGCGGTCCTTAGACTCGATATCCACCATGAAGATGGCAAACGCCGCCACCGCCAGGAACGACGAAAGCAACCCAAGCGCGAGCGTGAACTGGGTGGCCATGATCGGCGCAATGATCGAAGGGGCGAACAGGCCACCGAATCGTGCCATCGCACCGGCGGTGCCCATGCCGCTGGCCCGCAGGTCCGTCGGGTACACCTCCGGCGTGAAGGCGTAGAGCGCGCCCCAGGTGCCCAGCAGCGCGAAGCTCATCAACAGGGTGGAGCCGACGATCAGCGCGGTGGACGTGCCCAGGCTGTACAGCATGCAGCCCGCGGCGCTGAGCAGCAGGAAGCCGATCAGGGTCGGCTTGCGACCCCAGCGCTCCACGCCGTGCGCGGCGAGCGCGAAGCCGGGGAGCTGGACCAGCGCGAGCAGGATCAGGAAGACCTGGCCACGCATGAAGCCAAAGCCCTGGCCGGCCAGCTTTACCGGCAGATAGACAAAGACACCGTAATAGGCGATCGAGATCAGCATCCACGCAGCAAGCAGGCAGATGCTGCGGCGCCGGCATCCGGCCGCGAACAGCGCGAACACCGATTTGCGCTCCATCTTCTGCGGCTCCAGCGGGGCGATCTCGACCGAAACCCGATTGGCCTTGGCAACGCGCTGCAGCACAGCGCGGGCCTCTTCCGAGCGCCCCGATTTATTCAGGTAGAGCGGCGACTCTGGCACAAAGAACCGAACCACTACGCCGACCAGCGCAGGGAGGCCGGTGACAAAGAAGATCATGCGCCAGGCATCGTTGCCTTGCGAGACGGCGACCAGCGCCAGGACGGCGAGCAGGATCGTGCCGACGGCCCAGAACGACTCCAGCAGCACCAGCCAGCGGCCGCGCCGGTCAGAGGGCAGGAACTCGGCCATCATGGTGTAGTCGACGGGCAACGTGCCGCCCACGCCGATGCCGGTCAGGAAGCGCAGCAGCAGGAGCCACTGGAAATCCGGGGCGAAGGCGGAGGCGACGCCACAGATGGCGTCAAGGATCACCGCCATCATCAGCACCGGCCGGCGGCCGATCCGGTCCGCCAGCCGGCCGAACGCGAAGGCGCCGATCAGCATGCCGACGAAGAACATCGTCCCGGTCTGCAAGGCGCTCGGCACGGGGATGCCGAATGTCGCGGCAATGGAAGGCGCGGTGAATCCGATCGACAGGACCTGCATCGCGTCGGCCAGCCACACCAGGCCGAAAATGCCGAACAGCCGATACTGGAACCGGCCGACACCGGCTGCGCGGATGCCTTGCTCGATCGTGATGGTCTGGGACGACGATGCCCGCGCGCTTGACTGCGGGGGCACGCTGATCGTCGCTTCGGGGATGGTCGTTGCTGCCATTGAGGAAATTGATGACGACATTTTGTCTACCTGTCTTTATAGGCTGATTCTTGAATTCGGAAGCCAAGCACCGCGATGCGGCGAAACCTGTGGCTACCCCAAGCTAGCGAGGCCAGACCTGGCCAGGTAGTCCTCTCGCAACACCTTCCTGGTACTGATACGACATAGTCACTCCTTGTTGTCTACCCTTGGTTGTCCGGGCCCGGGTTCCCGGTCGGCACGGCGAGGGACTACGCAAGCCCCGGGCCAGCGCTTCCGGTGATGTAAAGGGCCAATCTTGTGGTCTTGTTGTCTCGTCTGCCGCTTGTGTGCGCGGTTCTTGCGCCGTCCTTGTGCCGGGAGGCACCGCGGCGCGGCTTTTGGTATCGATGCCGGCACTCATGTAGTGCGCACTACATGATCGTTCAGCGTAAGCTACATGAAACTGGCGGGCAAGGCCGAACTGCGGTTTCTCTCCTTGGGGTTTTCCCGCGCCTGGCGCGCAGTGCGCCGATCTGTCGGCGCAGGCCTCCCTGCCCGGTGGCAAAGCGCCCTGCCAGGCACGGCACGGATACTGTCAGGATGGATGCGAAGGCGCGGCGGGCCGGCCGCGAAGGCCCTCCGCTGGTCTTCAGTGGGCAGGCGCCGCGCGCAGCCGCGCGACGGTGTTCTCCAGGTCCTGCCAGGCGGGTTGGTCGGGGGCAAAGCGCGCGCGCAGGTACTGCGCCAGCTGCGCGATCTGCCGGTCGTCGAAGGTGTCGGCATAGGCCGGCATCGCGCCCAGCTCGCTGTTGGGCGGCGCGGGCATGCCTTGCAGCAGCACCTGGATCACGTTGTCGGGCAGCTTGCTGTGCAAGTTGGTGTTGAGTGCGAGCGACGGCTTTACGCCAAACTGCGCGATGCCCTGGTCTGATTGATGGCACACCGCGCAGGCGCTCTGGTATAGGCGTTCACCGGGGCCGCCGAGGGTGCGTGCAGCCTGTGCGCTGCGTTGTTCGAGTCTGGCAGCCTGCGCGTCGAGCACGGAAGGCGCTGGCGGCGGCGTGCCGAATGACGCGACGTAATGCGCGATCGCGCGCACATCCGATTCGGGCAACTGCGCGAGTTCTTCCACCACCGGCGCCATCGGTCCTGCGGCGGCGCCGTGATGCGGTGCATAGCCGCCGCGCAAGTAGGTAAACAGCGCCGCCTCGGTCCACGGCACCGGTGCGTGGGAGAGCGATGTCAGCGGCGGTGCCTCCCAGCCTTCGGCACTGCCGCCAGTCAGGTACTTGCGCCCGCCTTGTTCCCCGCCGAGCGCGTTGCGCGGCGAATGGCAGGCGCTGCAATGGCCCAGCCCCTCGGCGAGATACGCGCCGCGGTTCCACTGCGCGGAGCGCGCGGGGTCGGGCTTGAAGGGTGCGTCGCGATGGAACAGCAGGTTCCAGCCCGCCAGCAGCGGACGCAGGTTGAACGGGAACGTGAGCCGGGTCTGCGGCACCTCTGACTTCACCGGCTCGGCCGACATCAGGTACGCATACAGCGCCTGCATGTCGGCATCGCTGACCTTGGCGAACGCGGTGTAGGGGAAGGCCGGATACAGGCGCCGTCCGTCCCGGTGGATGCCCTCGCGCATCGCGCGCTCGAAGGCGGCGAACGACCAGTTGCCGATGCCGGTCTGCACATCGGGCGTGATGTTGGTGCTATAGACCGTGCCAAACGGCGTTTCCAGCGGCAGGCCGCCCGCATTCTTCACGCCGCCGGGGACGGTATGGCATACCGCGCAGTCACCTGCCGCGGCCACCAGGCGGCCGCGTTCCAGCGTGGCCGCGGAATAGAAGCCGGGCCCGGGCGGTGCGACCGGCGCGATCGGCGCGCGCCACGGCATCAGCGTTGCGCACAGGCCGGCCGCGGTCGCGGCAGCGGCGGCGATCCAGCCGCGCTTGCTGCGCTTGCCGGCGCGCTTGTCCTCACTCTCGGCCAGCGCCAGGCGGATGCGTTCGGCGCTGAAGGGCGGCGTGCGCAAGCGCACGCCGGTGGCGTCGAAGATGGCGTTGGCCACGGCGGCAGCCGCGGGCAGCGTATCGGCCGGGCCTGCGGCCAGTTGGTCACGCTCGGTGAGCGTGCCAGCCAGGTGGACCTCCGGCAATACTGCGCTGGTTGCGACGGCGGGGAGCGATTGGTTGGCAGAAGCCTCCGTGGCAGGCCAGGTATCGAATGCCGGGCTGACAGCGGTCAATTGCAGGGTAGCGTCGGCAACAGCCTGCTCCAGCGAGCGCGCAGCAGGTGTGGCTTGCGCGGGCGCCAGCGATTCGCTGTCATGCCCCACCGTCACGCGCGTGACGGCCAGCTCGCCGGTGGTGCCATCGACTTCGACTTCCGCCACCCATGCCGACCAGCTCTGGCCGGCGTCGTGGTCGACGGTGTGCGCATAGGCAAAACCGCGCCCGCGCCGCACATTGCCTGCCGATGTGGCGGCATGCGGAACGGATGGCGTCCAGCCGGAGCGCTCGCTGACCTGCCTGACGAGGGCCGAGCCGCGTGAGTCGTCGAGGTGCGAAAGCCGCAGCGCGACCGGGTCGGTGCCGGATGCGGCGGCGATTTCATCGAGATGGGATTCTCGCGCAAAGACATGGGCGCGCGCCGCCGCAAGCGGTGCGGCATCGAAAGCGGCTACAGCGCCGGCGCTGCCGACATCGACATCGGGAATGCGGTAGGGCGGCATGACTGCGCTGCCGCTGTCGCCGGTGTCCGTCACGGGCGACGCCGTATGCGTGAGCCAAAGTGCCAGCGGCACCGGCGGCGGAGCCGTGCCGGCCAGTGTTGCGGCGTAGGCGTCGATGGCATTGCCGCTGCGCGCGCTGTCGATGCATACGGCGAGCTGCGCACCGGACAGGCCGATATCGCCGGCGCACAGCCGGCGCATCACGGGTTTGCCGGCGGCATGGGCCAGCAGTGCGGCGTCGGCGGCCGCGTGGTGGGCGAGCAGGGCCGGATCGCCGGCGTCGGCGGCCGCCTGCCACCCGGCCAGCGCGACCTGTTGCGGCGCAATGCCCAGCAGCGCGGCCAGTTCTTCGCGCAGTGCGCCGTGGCGCAGGCTTGGCAGCCACACATACAGCATGCCGTCGCGCCAGTCCGCGATCGCGGTGCAGAACGCTTCGGTCCCGGTGCCGGCCAGCGGCCACTGGTAGTGCTGCGCGTGGCGCGTGGCGGCGCTGGCGAGCGCGCGGGTGGCGTCACCGCGCCGCGCAACGGCGTGGCGCGGTACGGGAGCTTCATCCGCGCGAGGCGGCGCCGACCAGCGTGCCTGCAGGGCCCTGGCGGCGTCGGCCGCCAAGGCATCGCTTTCCGCGGCCACGCCCGCAAACTGGTTGCGCACCACGGCCGCGCGCACGCCGGGCAACGCCAGCGCGGCATCGCGCTCCGCGCCGAGCAGGCGTGGTACCAACGGCTTGCCGTCGATCCAGCGCAGCCCTGGCGGCGTCAGCACATGGGCGACGAGGCACATGGAAGCCGGCGGTGGCTCATGTTTCGCCAGGGCGCCGGTTTGCACGGCCTGTCGCACGAGTTCCTGCTTCACGATGCCGCTCCCACGCCAGCCTGCCGCATCAGCACCGCGGCGCGCTGCACTGCGCGCACGATTTCCACATGCGTGCCGCAGCGGCACAGGTTGAAGCGCAGCGCCTCGCGGATCTGCGCTTCGTCAGGATCGGGATTCTGCGCGAGCAGCGCCTTCGCGGTCATGATCATGCCGTTCAGGCAATAGCCGCATTGTGCGGCCTGCTCGTCGATAAAGGCCTGCTGCACCGGGTCGGGATGCTCCGCCGTGCCCAGGCCTTCCAGCGTGGTGACCGCGTGGCCCACCGCGGCCCTGACCGGCAGCACGCATGAGCGCGCGGCCAGGCCGTCGACCAGCACCGTGCACGCGCCGCACTGGCCCAGCCCGCAACCGTACTTGGGGCCATTGCAGGCCAGGTCGTTGCGCAGGATATAGAGCAGCGGCGTGTCGGGCGCCACGCTGAGCGTGTGCTCCGCGTGGTTGACTTGTAGCGTCAGGGGGCGAGGCGTGTTCATCGGGGGCGGCAAGTTGCAGATCACGCGGCAGGCACGCCGCGCCCCTTCGTGCGAGGGGCTGCGGCGTGCAGGTTCAGGTCAGGCCTAAGGTCGGTGTTACGCCGCCGCGGACAGCGGCGTACGCCCGGCCGACACCAGCGGCACGTTGAACACATCGTAGCCGAAACACCAGTCCGGGTTCTCGTTGCTGCGCAGCCACGTGTTGTTGTGCGAGACCAGCTGGACCTTGCCGGCGCGCTCGGCGCGGTTGGCTTCATACAGCGCAAACGCGGCGGCGTAGTCGTCCAGGCCGGTCTCGGTGAAGCAGCGCGTCAGCATGGCGGCATCTTCGATCGCCATCGCGGCGCCTTGCGCCATGTGCGGCTTCATCGGGTGGCAGGCATCGCCCAGCAGCACCAGGCGGCCGCGGCTCCACAGCGGCAGCGGGTCACGCTCCAGCAGGGGCCACTTGGTCACTTCGACCGTGCCTTCGATCAGCGACTGCACGCCTTCGTGCCAGCCGTCGAACGCGGTGCGCATTTCCTCGATGCTGCTCGGCACCCAGCTTTTGCTCATGTCCCACTCGGGCTCGGGCACGCCGGTGACGTAGTAGATCTCGTCCAGCTTGCTGGTGTCGAAGTACACCATCATGTGGCGGTCGTCGGTCCACCACTTGGTGCAGCGCTCGTGCGTGAAGCCCTTGACGCGCGAGATCGGGAACACCGCGCGGTGCGCGACGTAGCCGGTGTACTTGGGGGGCTCGGCGCCCAGCAGGGTCTCGCGGATGCGGGAGTTGACACCGTCGGCGCCGATCACGATATCCGCCTGGTCCAGCGTGCCATCGGTGAAGCGCAGCTCGACCACGTCGCCCCGGTCGGTGACGCTTTCCAGCTTCTTGTTGAAGAACAGCGTGCCCGGCGCCACGGCGTCGGTCAGCAGCTTGTGGAAGTCGCCGCGGTGCACGGTCAGGTAGCTGGCGCCATAGTGCCGCTCCGCGTAGTCGCCCAGCGGGATCTGCGCGATCACTTCGCCGGTCAGGCCGTCGCGGCTGTACCAGAAGTCGGGGTGGCAGCCCATGTTGTTGAGCGCGTCCTCGATGCCGATGCGCCGCATGATCTTCATCACGTTGGGCCCCACGTGGATGCCCGCTCCCAGGCGCGAGAACGCCGGTGCCTGTTCATACAGCCTGACTTGGAAGCCGGCTCGCTGCAGCAGGGCGGCCGCGGCCGTTCCTCCGAGTCCGGCGCCGACAACTGCGATTCGCGGTTTGCCTTGCACGTTATTTCTCCTGGGGCAATGACACATGGGTCGATGGGGGCTTGGGCGACCTATGTGGTCGACCGTTGAAAACGAGTGTACACACTCAAAATATCAAGGGCAAGGAAGAAAATGAGGGTCCTATGGAAAACCCTTATGATCTTATGAGTGTCTGCGCACGATGCTTTAATACGGTGAATTTGTGCGCTAAACAAGGGATTGGTTAATTAAGTATGCACTGAACGAGTGAATCGCGCTTGGCGCAGATTCTATTTGCCTATATAAAGTGTGTACACTACAATCGATTCGCAGCATGCAAGGCCATCCGGGCAGGGCAGGCGGGTAGACAGACAAACAGATAACGGAGTCGACAGTGCAGAAAGTTTTCCGAATCGGCCAGATCGTGCCGAGCTCCAACACCACGATGGAAACCGAGATCCCGGCGATGCTGGCCGCGCGCCAGCAGGTGCGTCCGGAGCGCTTCACCTTCCACGGCAGCCGCATGCGGATGAAGAAGGTGGTCAAGGAGGAACTGGCGGCCATGGATGCCGAATCCGACCGCTGCGCGGTGGAGCTGAGCGACGCCCGCGTCGACGTGCTCGGCTATGCCTGCCTGGTGGCGATCATGGCGATGGGCCACGGCTACCACCGCGTCTCCGAGCAGCGGCTGCAGGCGCACACCGCCGAGAACGGCGGCGACGCGCCGGTGATCACCAGCGCCGGCGCGCTGGTCGATGCGCTCAAGGTGATGGGCGCCAGGCGCATCGCCGTGGTGGCGCCGTACATGAAGCCGCTGACCGAGCTGGTGGTCGACTACATCCGCAATGAGGGCTACGAGGTGGTCGACTACCGCGCGCTGGAGATCCCCGACAACCTCGACGTCGGCCGCCACGATCCGTCGCGGCTGCCGGAGATCGTCGCGCAGATGGATTTCGCCGATGCCGACGTGATCGTGCTGTCCGCCTGCGTACAGATGCCGTCGCTGCCGGCGGTGGCCAAGGTCGAGGCAATGACGGGCAAGCCGGTGGTCACCGCCGCCATCGCCACCACCTATGCAATGCTCAAGCGCCTGGGCCTCGAGCCGGTGGTGCCGGGCGCGGGCGCGCTGCTGTCCGGCGCCTACTGAAGGAGCCGGCCATGGCGACCAGTACTTTCCTTTACGGCGGCAACGTCCATGCCAACGGCATCCGGCAGCACTACCTGCGCTATGGCGGCCAGGACGGCGCGCGCGCGCAGCGCGATGCCTTGATCATCGTGCCCGGCATCACCAGCCCGGCGGTCACGTGGGGCTTCGTCGGCGAGCAGTTCGGGCGGCAGTTCGATACCTATGTGCTCGACGTGCGCGGCCGCGGGCTGTCGCAGGCCGGCGCGGAGCTGGACTATAGCCTCGATGCGCAGGCCGCCGACGTGATCGCGTTTGCCGAAGCGCTCGGGCTGCAGCGCTACGCCATCGTCGGCCATTCCATGGGCGCGCGCATCGGCATCCGCGCCGCGCATAGCAAGCCCGCTGGCCTGACGCGGCTGGTGCTGGTCGATCCGCCGGTGTCGGGCCCGGGGCGCCGCGCCTATCCGGCGCAATTGCCGTGGTACATCGATTCGATCCGGCTGGCACAGCAGGGCATCGACGCGGAAGGCATGCGCCGCTTCTGCCCCACATGGACTGAAGACCAGCTGCGCCTGCGCGCGCAATGGCTGCATACCTGCGACGAGCGCGCGATCCTGGCCAGCTTCAACGGCTTCCATGAAGACGATATCCACGCCGACCTGCCGCAGGTCGATGTGCCGGTCCTGCTGATGACCGCGGGCCGCGGCGACGTGATCCGCGAGGAAGACGTGCAGGAAATGCGCAGGCTGCTGCCCGCGCTGCTGGTCGCGCATGTCGCCAATGCCGGCCACATGATCCCGTGGGACGATGAGCCCGGCTTCTATCGTGCCTTCGGCGACTTCCTCGGCGCGGCGCTGAACTGATCAAGGAGGGAACATGCCCGTAAGCGATTACGACCTGACCGCAGCGTGGAAGCAGGTGCTGACGCTGTCGAAGCTGCAGCCGGGGCAGACCGTCACCGTGCTGACCGGCGCGGCCACGCATCCGCAGACGCTGCGTACGGCGATGGTGGCGGCGCAGTCGATGGGCGCCATCGTCAACCGGCTCGACCTGCCGCCGGTTAACGGCGAGAAGGCGCTCAGCCGCGACGCACTAGCCTATCTCGGCACCACGCCGCTGACCGGCAATCCGGCGGCGATTGCCGCATTGAAAGCAAGCGATTTGGTGCTGGACCTGATGACGCTGCTGTTCTCGCCCGAGCAGCACGAGATACTGTCCGGCGGCACCAAGATCCTGCTGGCGGTGGAGCCGCCCGAAGTGCTGGCCCGGTTGGTGCCGACCGAGGCCGACCGCGCCCGCGTCAAGGCTGCCACTGAACGGCTGGGCCGCGCGGGAGAGATGCATATCGTGTCCGAGGCGGGCATGGATCTGCGCTGCAGGCTGGGTGAATTCCCGGCAATCAGCGAGTACGGCTTTGTCGACGAGCCCGGCCGCTGGGACCACTGGCCGAGCGGCTTCGTGCTGACCTGGCCGGACGAGGGCGGCACCAACGGCACCATCGTGCTGGACCGCGGCGACATCCTGCTGCCGATGAAGTCCTATCTGCAGGCGCCGATCCGCATCACGGTGGAGGCCGGCTACGTGCGCCGCATCGAAGGCGGTGTCGATGCCGAGCTGCTGGCCGACTACATGGCCTCGTTCAACGACCCGGAAGCGTATGCGATGTCGCATATCGGCTGGGGCCTGCAGCCGCGCGCCAGCTGGTCGGCGCTGGCGATGTACGACCGCGAGGCCACCATCGGCATGGACGCGCGTGCGTATGAAGGCAATTTCCTGTGCTCGTTCGGCCCCAACAACGAGGCAGGCGGCAGCCGCACCACTGCCTGCCATATCGATATCCCGGTGCGCCACTGCACGGTCAGCCTCGACGGCGAGCCGGTGGTGGTGCGCGGCAAGGTGATGGACGGGCACCATGCTCCCGCCGCATCGCTCTACAAGGATTCGCGCCATGGATGACGCAGTGCAGACCTACCAGCGCCAAGGGTTCGGCGCGTCGATGGAATTGAAAGCGCCGTACGGGCTGCTGATCATCGACTTCGTCAACGGCTTTGCCGACCCGGCCGTGTTCGGTGGCGGCAATATCCCCGAGGCAATCCGCAACACGCAGCCGCTGCTGCGCGCCGCGCGCGAGCAGGGCTGGCCGGTGGCGCACAGCCGCATCGTGTTCGCCGACGACGACAGTGACCACAACATCTTCACGCTGAAGGTGCCCGGCATGCTGACGCTGAAGGAAGATGGCCACAACAGCCAGCTCGTGCCCGAGCTCGTGCCCGCGCCGGGCGAGCTGGTGGTGCGCAAGACGGTGCCGTCGGCGTTCTTCGGCACCTCGCTGGCGGCGTGGCTGACGCAGCGCGGCGTGCAGACGCTGCTGGTGGCCGGCTGCGTCACCAGCGGCTGCGTGCGCGCCAGCGTGGTCGATGCGATGTCGCTGGGCTTCCGCCCGCTGGTGGTGTCCGATTGCGTGGGCGACCGCGCCATCGGGCCGCACGATGCCAACCTGTTCGACATGGCGCAGAAGTACGCGACCGTGCTGGCGCGCGACGAGGCGCTGGCGCGGATTGCGGGTGAGGGCGTCCGCGCCGCCGCCTGAGGCGACCCGGCGCCGCGTCTCAGCCTGCAGCCGCGCGCCTGTTGCGTGCGGCCTTGCGCGCCGGCGTAGCCGGCGGCACGCTGGCTTCCGGCACGGCGCCGGGCAGCGTCACCGTGCGCAGCACTGTCTGCTGGATCACATCGCGCCAGTGCGCCAAGGCGGGCGGGCTCATCATGGCCTCGCCCAGGAAGGCGCTGAGCGTATGATGGTTGGAGTTGTAGAAGTAGCCGAGCGAGGCGATCACCATGTAGACATCGCGCGCGCCGGTCTCGGGACGGAATAGCCCGGCGGACTTGCCGCGTGTGAGGATCCCGTCGAGCACCGACAGCGCGTAGCTGGAGATTTCCTTGAGGCGGACCGACTTCTTCGCGTGCTTGCCCTGGCTCATGTTCTCGCTGGACAGGATCGCGACGAATTCGGGGTGGTCGAGGTAGTACTGCCAGATGAAGTCGACCAGCTGCGACAGCGCGCGCACCGGGTCGGCGGCGTCGAGTTCCTGCTCGAGCTGCTGCTCGGCTTCGTTGAGCTGCAGGTAGATGGTCTCCAGCACTTCGACGAACAGCTTTTCCTTGCTGCCGAAGTAGTAGTAGATCATCCGGTCATAGGTCTTGGCCAGCGACGAAATGCGTTCGATGCGGCCGCCGTCATAGCCGCGCTGGGCGAAGACCTTGATCGCCGCTTTCAGGATGCGGTCGCGGCTGTCCTGCGCCTGCCTGGCCCGCGTGCCTGGGGCAGCCCGCTTGGGAGCCTGCTTGGCGGCAGGTTTCGCCGCGGTGGTGTTCGTCATGATGATTGGGTGGCTCTGACTCCGTTGGCTGGCAGTATAACGGGGGCCCCGTTGAAGGAGATGGGAAGACGATGACCGCAACAACGCTGCAACCCGCGGCACAGGCCGATCCCGCCACGCCGCGCGCACTGCGGCTGGCGTTGCTGCAGGCCGTCGGCGTGCTGCTGGTCACGCGCGCGCCGCAGGCGGCGGCGCGTCCCGCGCCCGGCCAGCCCGGCGCGGCGTCGGACTACGTGCCGGCGCTGCCCGATATCTTCATCGCCGTGCGCGACAGTGGCGAGGTGCTGGCCTTCAACGGCCATGTCGACCTTGGCACCGGCATCCGCACGGCGCTGGCGCAGATCGTGGCGGAAGAACTCGACGTGCCGCTGCCGCAGGTGCGCATGGTGCTGGGCCATACCGAGGCCACGCCCAACCAGGGCCCGACCATCGCCAGCGCATCGATCCAGATTTCCGCCATCCCGCTGCGCCGCGCCGCGGCGCAGGCGCGCGCGTGGCTGCTGGCGCGCGCCGCGCAACAGCTCGGCGTGGCGCCCGACCAGCTCGAAGCGCAGGATGGCGAGTTCCGCGTGCGCGGGTCCGGCGCCGCCATCGGCTATGGCGCGCTGGTGCAAGGCGAGCACGTGGCGCTGCCGTTGGCCGATGACGTGCCGATCAAGCCGGTGGAGTCCTACCGCATCGTCGGCCGCCCGGCCGGACGCGTCGATATCCCCGACAAGGCACGCGGCGTGCTGACTTTCGTCCATGACGTGCGCGTGCCCGGCATGCTGCATGGGCGCGTGGTGCGGCCACCTTACGCCGGGCGCGACAGCGGCGGCTTCGTCGGCAACAGCCTGCTCGCGGTCGACCGCGAATCGGTGCGCGATGTGCCGGGACTGGTCGACGTGGTGGTGCAGGGCGACTTCGTCGGCGTGGTGGCCGAGCGTGAAGAGTACGCGGTGCTTGCCGCGCGCAAGCTGCGGGTGCAGTGGAAACCCGTGCCGCCGATGCCGTCGCTCGCCGACCCTGAACCCGCGCTGCGCGCCAACCCCGCAACGCGGCGCGAACTGCTGAATGACGGCGAGATGCCTGCGGCCGGTACCGGCAAGACGCTGGATCGCCATTACGTCTGGCCATACCAGATGCACGGTTCGATCGGCCCCTCATGCGCGGTTGCGGACTGGCATGAGGATGGCCTGACGGTATGGTCGGGCACGCAGAATCCGCATGTTCTGCGCATCGACCTGGCACGCCTGTGCGGGCTGGGCGAGGACCGCATCGAGATCGTGCGCATGGAAGCCTCGGGCTGCTACGGCCGCAATTGCGCGGACGATGTCTGCGCCGATGCCGCGCTGCTGTCGCGCGCCGTCGGCCATCCGGTGCGCGTGCAGCTGTCGCGCGAGCAGGAGCACCTGTGGGAACCCAAGGGCGCGGCCCAGCTGATGGATGTCAGCGCAACGCTGGGCGCCGACGGCGAACTGCTCGGCTATGACTTCACCAGCCGCTATCCGTCCAACGATGCGCCGACGCTGGCGCTGGTGCTCGCCGGCATCGTGCCCAACGCGCCGCGCACGCTGGAAATGGGCGACCGCACCGCGGTGCCGCCGTATGACTACCGCGCGCGCCGCATCGGCTGCGACGACACGCCCGCCATCGTGCGCGCGTCATGGTTGCGTGGCGTATCGGCGCTGCCGAATTCGTTCGCGCATGAATGCGTGATCGATGAACTGGCTGCCGAAGCCGGCGCCGATCCGATCGATTTCCGGCTGCGTCATTTGCCGGACACGCGCGCAGCCGAACTGCTGCGCGCGGTGGCCGACGCGGCGGGCTGGCAGCGGGGCGCGCACGGTTCGCGTGGCAAGGCTGGCAACGACGGCATGCTGCGCGGGCGCGGCGTTGCCTATGCGCGCTATATCCACAGCCGCTTCCCAGGCTTCGGCGCGGCATGGGCGGCATGGGTGGTCGACGTGGCGGTGGAGGCGGCAACGGGCCGCATCGCCGTGGAGAAACTGGTGGTCGGGCAGGACACCGGCATGATGGTCAACCCGGACGGCGTGCGCCACCAGATCCACGGCAACGTGGTGCAGGCCTTGAGCCGGGTGTTGAAGGAGCAGGTGCGCTTCGACGCCGACGGTGTCGCCAGCCGCGAGTGGGGCAGCTATCCGTTGCTGACCTTTCCGGAGATCCCGCCGATCGAGGTGGTGCTGATGCCGCGGCAGGAAGAGCCGCCGATGGGGGCAGGGGAGTCGGCATCGCTGCCGGGGGCGCCGGCAATTGCCAATGCGTTGTTCGATGCGATCGGCGTGCGTCTGCGGCGGCCGCCGTTCGTGCCGGAGACAGTGTTGGCGGCGCTAAGGAGCGAGCGCCCTTAACCAACTGGTGGTTTGCTCCCTCTCCCGCAAGCGGGAGAGGGAGCAAACCGGCGGCATGGTGGAGGTCTCACTTACACGCCGCCATTCCCCTCATCGATCTCGCTCATCTTCCGCAGCAGGTAAGTCACCGCCACTCGCTCCGCCGGATTCAGGCTGCCAAACGTCTGCTCCGAGATCTGCTTCGCAAACGGCACCGTCTCGTCGATCAACGCCAGCCCCCCGGGGGTCACCGTCACCACCACCTTGCGCCGGTCGTTCGGGTCATGCGACACCGCAATCAGCTTGCGTGCCTTCAGCCGCTCGATGATGCCGCGCACCGTCGCCTGGTCGATCGCCGTGGCGCGCACCACTTCATTCAGCGAGCACGGCTGCCGGTCCCTGACCGCGCACAGCACCACGAACTGCGCCGCGGTGAGCTGCGAATCCGGGATGGTCTGCTGGAAGATCGCCACGTGGCGCTGGTACGCGCGGCGCAGCAGGTGGCCCACCTGCTCGGTGAAATCGTAGTCGGGGGCGGCCTGGTCTGCTGACGATGCGGAGGATGCGGAGGGGTTGGGCACGTCGATGGTGATGCGTTGGATGAGCGTGCCCCGAGTATATCCGCTGCCTGCTGGTCCGCTACTGCTACTACTCCACAGTGATCCCGGCAGTCTTCGCCACCGTGCCGAAGCGCTCGTATTCCGACTGCGTCAGCGCCTGCAGTTCGGCCGCGCTCGATCCCTTGGGATTGAAGCCCGCCTGCACCAGCTTCTCGCGCACATCGGGACGGGCCAGCGCCTCGACGAAGGCGCTGTTCAGCGCCTGCACCACCGGCGCCGGCAGGTTGGCCGGACCAAAGACCCCGAACCATGGCTCGACCGCATAGCCCTGCAAGCCCGCCTCGGCCAGCGTCGGCACGTCGGGCAGCGAAGGCGAGCGCTGCTTGCCGGCCACCGCCAGCGCACGCAGCTTGCCCGCCTGGATATGCGGCAGCGATGCCGGCAGGTTGTCGAACATCACGCTGATATGGCCGCCCAGCATGTCGTTGATGGCCGGGCTGCTGCCCTTGTAAGGCGCATGCGTCAGGCTGGTCTGCGTCATCTGCGCGAACATCGCGCCGGCCAGGTGCATCGAGGTGCCGGTGCCCGCCGTCGCATAGGTCAGCCCCGGGTTGGCCTTGGCGTAGGCCACCAGTTCCTTGACGGTCTTCACCGGCAGCGCCGGGCTGACCTCCAGCACGATGGTCGACGTGCCGAGCAGGCTGATCGCGGTGAAGTCCTTGCGCGGGTCGAACGGCACCTGCTTGTAGATATGCGGGTTGAGCGCGTTGGTGGAGATCGCGCCGAAGCCGATGGTGTAGCCGTCCGGCGCGGCCTTGGCCACCGCGTCCATGCCTACGTTGCCGCCGGCGCCGGGGCGGTTTTCGATCACCACCGGCTGGCCGAGCTTCTCGCCCACGCGCTGGCCGACCGTGCGCGCCACCAGGTCGGTGGTGCCGCCGGCGGCGTAGGGCACGACAAAGCGGATCGGACGGGACGGATAGCCGTCGCCGGGCGCGGCGGCGGCGCTGAAGCTGGCGGCGAGCGCCGCGGCCCCGGTCAGGGCAGCGAGCAGCAGCGCGCGGCGGCCGGCGTGTGCGGGGTGGATTGGCATGGCGAGAAGTCTCCTGGGGTTGTTATTGTGGCGCCGGCCGTGACGCAGGCGGCGCGCGGCCATTGTAGGGGATAGGCCGCAGGCAGGGCAGGGCCGGGGGCACCGCCGATGCGGTTGCGTCTTTTCGAATACAATCGTCGGGTCGCTTCGCGGGGCCGCGCGGGGCCGGTGCGCCGGCCCTGCGGCCCGCTTTCCACGTATTCCCGTGTCCGTCTCCCAGAAGTCCCTCGCCGCGCCTGCCGCGCTGCCGTCGCCGCAGCGCGCGGGTCTTGCCATCGCCGCCGTCGGCGCGGTGCTGTTCTCCGCCAAGGCGATCGTCGCCAAGCTGATGTACCGCTACAACGTCGATGCCGTGATGGTGCTGACGCTGCGCATGCTGTTCGCCGTGCCGCTGTTCATGGCGATCGGCTGGTGGCAGTCGCGCCGCCTGGCGCCGCTGTCGTGGGCGGACCGCGGGCGCGTGGTGTTCCTCGGCTTCATCGGCTATTACCTGTCGAGCTTCCTGGATTTCATCGGCCTGCAGTACATCACCGCCGGGCTGGAGCGGCTGATCCTGTTCCTGACGCCGTCGTTCGTGCTGCTGGCCACCGCGCTGGTGTTCCGGCGGCCGATCAGTTCGCGCCAGTGGCTGTCGCTGCTGCTGGCGTATGCCGGCATCGTACTGGTCTTTGCCCATGACCTCGACGTCAGCGGCGGCCAGGTGTGGCTGGGCGGCGCGCTGGTCCTGGGCAGTGCCATGACGTACGCTGTCTACCTGATCCTGAGCGGCGAGCTGGTGCGGCGCATCGGCTCGCTGCGGCTGGTGGCCTATGCGATGTGCGTGTCCACCGCCTGCTGCGTGATCCAGTATGTGGCGCTGGGCCGGCCCGTGGCCGAGCTGGCGCAGCCGGCGCCGGTGATGTGGCTGTCACTCGTCAATGCGGTGTTCTGCACGGTGCTGCCCGTGTCGATGACCATGGTCGCGGTGGCGCGCATCGGTGCGCCGCTGGCCTCGCAGGCCGGCATGATCGGCCCGGTATCGACGCTGTTGCTCGGCTACTGGCTGCTGGGCGAGCCGATCAGCGGCGTGCAGCTGGCCGGCGGCGCGCTGGTGATGGGCGGCATGTACCTGCTCTCGGCAAAGAGAAATTGATGCATCGGCCGGGCGCTCCCGGCCGTACCAACACAACAGACAAAGGAGAAACACATGGACATGGGATTGCGTGGCAAGCATGCGCTGGTGTGCGGCGCCAGCAAGGGCCTTGGCCTGGCCTGCGCCGACGCCCTCGCGGCGGAAGGCGTTGACGTGGTGATCGTGGCGCGCGGCGCCGAGGCGCTGGAGAAGGCCGCCGCCGACCTGCGCGCCCGCCATGGCCGCCGCGTGATCGCGGTGGCGACCGACATCACCACGCCCGAAGGCCGCAAGGCGGCGCTGGACGCCGCCGCCAGGCTGGGCGACCTCGACATCCTGGTCAACAACGCCGGCGGCCCGCCGCCGGGCAACTTTCGCGACTGGGAGCGCAGCGACTGGCTCGCCGCGCTCGACGCCAACATGCTGACCCCGATCGAGCTGATCAAGGCCACCGTCGACGGCATGATCGCGCGCAAGTGGGGCCGCATCATCAATATCACCAGCGGCGCGGTCAAGGCGCCGATCGACGTGCTGGGGCTGTCCAACGGCGCGCGCTCGGGCCTGACCGGCTTTGTCGCGGGCGTGGCGCGCGAAGTGGCGCAGCATGGCGTGACCATCAACAACCTGCTGCCCGGGCCGTTCAATACCGATCGCCTGCGCAAGACCATGGAAGGCGGCGCCCAGAAGGCCGGCCTGAGCGTCGAGGAAGTGGCGCAGCGCCGTGCCGCGCAGAACCCGACGCGCCGCTTCGGCGAGCCGGCCGAGTTCGGCGCTGCCTGCGCCTTCCTGTGCAGCCGCCAGGCTGCCTATATCACCGGGCAGAACCTGCTGATCGACGGCGGCGCCTACCCCGGCACGTTCTGATTTCCACCAGCCTGCTGCAGTCTCACCACCCCAACCAGGAATTACTGATGACACGCCCTCGCATCGCGCTGATCGCCCACGACCACAAGAAGGACGATATCGTCGCCTTCGCCACGCGCCATCGCGCGTTCCTCTCGCAATGCGAGCTGCTGGCCACCGGCACGACCGGCGGCCGCCTGATCGACGAGGTCGGACTGGAAGTGACGCGCATGCTGTCGGGGCCGTGGGGCGGCGACCTGCAGATCGGCGCGCAGCTGGCCGAAGGGCGCGTGCGCGCCGTGGTGTTCCTGCGCGACCCGATGACGCCGCAGCCGCATGAACCCGACATCAACGCGCTGGTGCGCGCGTGCGACGTGCACAACGTGCCGTGCGCGACCAACGTGGCTACTGCCGAACTGTTGATCGCGGGCCTGGCCAACGAGGCCGACGGCGCGCAGGCAAGCTGAATTCCCCCGATCGATGCAACACCACAATTAGGAGCGACGCAGATGAGCAAAGCCATCCGGATCGAGCAGACCGGCGGTCCTGAAGTCATGCAGTGGGTCGATGTGGAAGTGGGCGAGCCCGGCCCCGGCCAGGTGCGCGTGCGCCACGAAGCGGTGGGCCTGAACTACATCGACGTCTATTTCCGCACCGGCCTGTACAAGCAGCCGCTGCCGGGCGGCCTGGGCATGGAAGGCGCGGGAGTGGTCGAGGCCGTGGGGGAGGGCGTCGGCCACGTGAGCGTGGGCGACCGCGTCGCCTATGCCGGCCGTCCGACCGGCGCGTATGCGCAGGTGCGCGTGATGCCGGCCGATATCGTGGTGCGGCTGCCGGACGCGATCCCGTTCGACACCGCCGCGGCCATGATGCTGCAGGGCCTGACCGCGCAATACCTGATCCGCGACAGCTACCAGGCGCAGCCGGGCGACACGGTGCTGCTGCACGCGGCTGCCGGCGGTGTGGGCCTGATCGTCAGCCAGTGGCTCAAGGCGCTTGGCGTGACCGTGATCGGCACCGTCGGCACGGACGAGAAGGCAGAGCTGGCGCGCGCCAACGGCTGCGCCCATACCATCGTCTACACGCGCGAGTCGTTCGTCGACCGCGTCAAGGAAATCACCAACGGCAAGGGCGTGCCGGCGGTCTATGACTCGATCGGCAAGGACACGTTCCAGGGCTCGCTCGACTGCCTGGCGCCGCGCGGCACCATGGTGAGCTTCGGCAATGCTTCGGGCCCGGTGCCGCCGTTCGACCTCTCAGTGCTCGGCAACAAGGGTTCGCTGCGGCTGACGCGCCCGACGCTGATGACCTACGTGGTGCACCGCGAGCTGCTCGAGCCGATGGTGGCCGACCTGTTCGATGCGGTCACGACCGGCAAGGTCAAGGTCGATATCCGCCAGCAATATGCGTTGTCGGAAGTGGCGCAGGCGCACCGCGACCTGGAAGCGCGCAAGACCACCGGCTCGACCATCCTGCTGCCGCGCTGAATCCGGTTCCGCTCAGGCATAAAAAATCCCCGGCGCAGCGAGTGCCCCGGGGATTTTTCTTTGGCGGCTTCAGTGCGGCCGGACCGTGGTGGCTGTGGCGCGCGCCTGCGCCTGGCGCAGGATATGCGGCGGCAGGTGCTTCAGGATCAGGTGGACGGCCAGCGGGATCAGCACCACGTCGTCGATGATGCCAAGCCCGGCGACCACGTCAGGCACGAGGTCGATCGGCGAAATCGCGTACAGCAGCAGCCCGATCGCCGCGGGTTTCAGCCATGCCGGGGCATCCGGGTGGCGCAGCGCGTACCAGAACAGCCGCCCGTCGCGGCGTACCAGCGTCCACAGGGCCGAAAATCGCTTCAACATGAGAGGCCTCCTTCACATGGCGCGCGCCTGACACTGGCGCATACGCAGATAGCTTGGGCCGTTGTTGGCGGCTTCAAGTTCCGCGGGGGCAATGTGATGGGAGAGGCGGTGGGGGTGCGGCTGCCAATGCCTGCGGTTGTCTCCCCTCTCCCGCGCGCGGGAGAGGGAGAACACCTTGCTTAGGCTAGTCCGGGCGGCTTTGGTGCACCGATCAGCCCGGAATCTTCCCTTCTACACCCTCGACGTAGAACTTCACGCCATGCAGGAACTTGTCATCCGCGACCTGATCCTTCGCCAGCTGCTCCTTGCCGGTGTTGTCCTTGATCGGACCCTTCCAGATCGGCGCGCTGCCATCGGCAATGCCCTTCTTGCGCTCCTCGACCAGCTTCTTCACATCTTCGGGCACGACCGCGTTGAACGACTTCAGGTCGATCATGCCTTCCTTCAGGCCCCACCACGTGGTGCCGTTCTTCCACTGGTTGTTCAGCACGTCTTCCACCACCTTGTTGTAGTAGACGCCCCACGAGATCACCGACGCGGCCAGGTGGGCCTTGTCGCCGAACTTGGTCATGTCGCTGTCCCAGCCGAAGGCATGCACGCCCTTCTCCTGCGCGGTCTGCACCACCGCGGCGGAGTCGGTGTTCTGCATCAGCATGTCGACGCCCTGGCCGATCAGCGTGGTGGCGGCTTCGCGCTCCTTGCCCGGGTCGAACCACTTGTTGACCCACACCACCTTGACCGTGGCGTTCGGATTGACGCTGCGCGCGCCCAGCGTGAACGAGTCGATATTGCGGATCACTTCTGGGATGGGCACCGACGCGACCACGCCCATCTTGCCGGTCTTGCTCATCTTGCCGGCGACCACGCCGGCCAGGTACGCGCCTTCATAGGTGCGCACGTCGTACTGGGCCAGGTTGTCGGCGGTCTTGAAGCCGGTGGCGTGCTCGAACTTCACGTCCGGGAATTCCTTGGCGACCTTGAGCATCGACTCCATGTAGCCGAAGGTAGTGCCGAAGATCAGCTTGTTGCCCTGGCTGGCCAGGTCGCGGAACACGCGCTCGGCGTCGGCGGCGGATTCGGGCACGTTTTCGACGAAGGTGGTCTTGACCTTGCTGCCGAATTTTTCTTCCACGGCCTTGCGGCCGTTGTCATGCGCGTAGGTCCAGCCGGCATCGCCGACCGGTCCGATATAGACGAAGGCGACCTTGAGCGGTTCGCCCGCGGCAGCGGCAGCCGGCGCGGAGGCCGGGCCGGCGGTCTCGGCAGGCTTCTCGGCTTCCTTCTTGCCACAGCCGGCCAGGGCCAGCACTGCGGTGGCGGCCAGCGCCGCCAGGGTCTTCCTGCGCGTGACGATCATGATTTCTCCTTGTGTGAATTGTTTGGTAGCTCGGGGATTTCCGTCAAAAAAATCGATCAGATACTGGCGATCAGGCATTGCCGGGCCGGAACGGCTTCCCCAGCGATGCCGGCATGTTCAGCCGTATCCACGCGGGGTTGCGCGAGATCAGCGCCAGCACCACGATGGTGGCCGCGTACGGCAGCATCGACAGGAACTGCGAGGGCACCGATACGCCGATGCCCTGCAGGTAGAACTGCAGGATGGTCACGCCGCCGAACAGCCACGCGCCGATCAGCACGCGGCCCGGACGCCAGGTGGCGAAGGTGGTCAGCGCCAGCGCGATCCAGCCGCGGCCGGCGACCAGGTTCTCGACCCACATCGGGGTATAGACCAGCGACAGGTAGGCGCCCGCCAGCCCGCAGCAGGCGCCGCCGAACAGCAGCGCGCCGAAGCGGATGGTGCGCACGGGATAGCCCAGCGCGTGCGCGGATTCCGGCGACTCGCCGATCGCGCGCAGCGTCAGGCCGGCGCGCGTGCGGAACAGGAACCACATGATGGCAAGGCACAGCAGCAGGCTGAAATAGACCATCCAGTGATGCTGGAAGAACGCCGGACCGAAGAAAGGCAGGTTGGCCAGTCCCGGCACGGCCTTGGCCTGCGCCGGCATGGCGAAGCCGACGAAGCGCTGGCCCATGAAGGCCGACAGCCCGGTGCCGAAGATCGACAGCGCCAGGCCGGTGGCGACCTGGTTGGTGGCCAGCACCAGCGCCAGCCACGAGAACAGCGTGGCCATCAGCATGCCGGCCAGCGCGCCGGCGGCAAAGCCGAGCATCGGCGACTGGGTCTGGTAGCCGACCATGAAGCCGGCCACCGCGGCGACCAGCATCATGCCTTCGGCGCCCAGGTTGAGCACGCCCGAGCGTTCGTTGATCAGCAGGCCCAGCGCCGCCAGCAGCAGCGGCGTGCCGGCGTTGATGGCGGTGGCAATGAGGGGAGCGAGTTGTTCCATGTTTTCTCTTGCTCCGCTCAGGCCGTGGTGGCGCGCCAGCGCAGGCGGTTTTCGATCAGCGTGTCGCAGGCCAGCAGGAAGAACAGCAGCATGCCCTGGAACACCCAGCCTATGGCCGACGGCAGGCCCAGGCGCGATTGCGCCATCTCGCCGCCGATATAGAACAGCGACATCATGATGCCGCCGAAGACGGTGCCGACCGGGTGCAGCCGGCCGATAAACGCGACGATGATCGCGGTGAAGCCGTAGCCCGGCGAGATCGACGGCAGCAACTGGCCGATCGGTCCGACCACTTCAAACGCGCCTGCCAGCCCCGCGGTCGCGCCCGAGATCAGCAGCGCGCTCCACAACGCGCTGCGCGCCGAAAAGCCCGCGTAGCGCGCCGCCGCCGGCGCGGTACCGCCGACCTGCAGCCGATAGCCGGCAAAGCTGCGGAACACGAACACCGTCATCACCACCACCAACACCAGCATCACCGCAAAGCCGGCGTGCAGGCGCGAGCCCGACATCAGGTTGGGCAGCAGGAACTCGGACGAGAACACCTTGGACTGCGGGAAGTTCATGCCATTGGGATCCTTCAGCGGCCCGTTGACCACCCACAGCAGCAACTGCTGCGCGATATAGGTGAGCATCAGCGAGACCAGGATCTCGTTGGCGTTGAACCTGTCTTTCAGCAGCGCCGTGAGCGAAGCCCACGCCATGCCGCCGGCGATGCCGGCGAGCGAGGCCAGTACCAGAACCACGGTGCCGTTCAGGGCCTGCCCCGGCACGTCGAAATACAGCACCACGGCACCGGCGCAGATGCCGCCGGCAATCAGCTGGCCGTCGGCGCCGATGTTCCACACGTTGGCCCGGTAGCACACCGAAAGCCCCAGCGCGCACAGCACCAGCGGCACCGTCTTCAGCAGCACCTCGCCGATCGCGCGCTTGTCGCGCAGCGGATCCGCCAGGAAGACCTTGAGCGCGGCCACCGGGTCCTTGCCCAGCACCAGGAACAGCAGCGCGCCGAACAGCAGCGTCAGCGCCAGCGCAACCACCGGCGAGGCATAGGCCATGGTGCGCGACGGCAGCCCGCGCGGTGCCAGCGTTAGCGGGGAGCGGGGGAGGAGGCGTCGCACATCAGCCATGGTTTGCCACCTCCGCCGGGTGTGCCTTGGCGGGGCCGCCTTGCCACAAGCCGCTCATCCACAGGCCGACCTGCTCGCGCGTGGCAGTTTCGGTCGGCACCGACGGCGACAGGTGGCCCTTGGCGATAACATGCAGCCGGTCGCAGATCGCGAACAGCTCGTCGAGTTCTTCCGACACCACCAGGATGGCGCAGCCGGTGGCCTTCAGCGCCAGGATCTCGTTATGGATCTGCGCCGCGGCGCCCACGTCCACGCCCCAGGTCGGTTGCGCCACGATCAATACCCTCGGGCCGCTTTCGATCTCGCGGCCGACAATGAATTTCTGCAGGTTGCCGCCGGACAGGCTGCGCGCCAGCGCATCCGGTCCGCTGGCCTTGACGCGGAAGCGGTCGATCACCGCCGTGGCCAGCCCGGTGGCGGCCTTCGGCGAGATCATGCCCTTGCGCACGTAGGGTCGCGTCTGGTGCGACAACAGGACATTGGTAGCCAGGCTCATGCCCGGCACAGCACCACGGCCCAGGCGTTCCTCCGGCACGAAGGCGAGGCCGGCGCGGCGGCGCCGGCGCGCGTCGAGCTTGCCCACCGGCCTGCCGCCGATCTGCACCGATGCGCTGGCCGCGCGCGTGTCCTCGCCCGAGAGCGCCGCCAACAACTCCTGCTGGCCGTTGCCGGAGACGCCGGCGATGCCGACGACCTCGCCCGCATGCAGGTCCAGCGAAATCCGGCTCAGCTCGGTGGCGAAGGCATGCGCGCGCGGCAGCGACAGCTCCTGCACGCTCAGTTGCACCGGACCGCGGAAGGCAGTCACGCGCGCCTCGCGCGGCGGTTCGCCGCCGATCATCAGCCGCGACAGCGACGCCGCGGTTTCCTGCCGCGGATCGCACACGCCGGTGACCTTGCCCATGCGCATCACGGTGGCGTGATGGCACAGCGCGCGGATCTCGTCGAGCTTGTGGCTGATGTAGAGGATGCTGGTGCCTTCGCCGGCCAGCTGGCGCAGCGTGACGAAGAGCGTCTCCACCGCCTGCGGCGTCAGCACCGAAGTGGGCTCGTCCAGGATCAGCAGCTGCGGATTGGCCAGCAGCGCGCGCACGATCTCCACGCGCTGGCGCTCGCCGACCGACAGCGTGTGCACGTGGCGGTTCGGTTCCAGCGGCAGGCCGTAGCGTTCGGCGGTGGCGCGGATGCGCTCGGCCAGCTGCTTCATGTTGCCTTGCTGGCTGGCCGGCAGGCCGAGCGCAATGTTCTCGGTCACGGTCAGCGTGTCGAACAGCGAGAAATGCTGGAACACCATGGCAATGCCCAGGTTGCGGGCATCGTGCGGGCTGTTGATCGTGACCGGCGCCCCGTTGAAGTGCATCTCGCCGGCATCGGGCCGGACGGCTCCGAAGATGATCTTCATCAGGGTGGATTTGCCGGCGCCGTTCTCGCCCAGGACCGCGTGGATCTCGCCGGGTGCGACGGTAAGGCTGACGTCGTCGTTGGCGACGACGCCCGGATAGCGCTTGCTGATATGGGAAAGCGCCAGCCTGGGAGGGGTTTGTGATGTCACTGAGGCGGCTCGGGTTGTTGTGAGGGCAGCAACGTCGGATGAGTCAAAGCGCGGCAGTGCGTGGCGCAGGATCGCCGCGACGCATTGCAGCATTCATCATGAACTGGTGATGCTCGATATAGGTGACGAATTATATAAGTGAGCAGGGGATGGAAGGCTTGAAACGGGCGAGTGTCCAGTCCCTGCAACGGTTGCAGGCGGGTTGCAAGTCGCGTGCCGGTTGCGGCACGAAAAAAAGCCGCGGCCTCCTGGTGGAGGCGGCGGCCTTTGAGATTGTTTTCTCCCCTTGCGCCCCTCTCCCGCGGGCGGGAGAGGGGCGCAAGCCGGCGGCGCGGTGACGGCCTGGAGCCCGTCCTCAGGCACCGTTCCCAGCCGCGATGGTCGCGAATCGCCCATCCCGGAAATCCGCCAGCGTCTGGTAGATCTGCTCCTGCGTGTTCATCACGAACGGGCCGTACTGCGCAATCGGCTCGTTCAGCGGCTTGCCGGCGATCAGCAGGAAGCGCGCGTCGGCGTTGGCCCGCACCACCACGCCGTCAGCCGTGCCGGCGTTGTCCAGTACGCCCATGCGCTGGGCCTCGACCACCGCGCGGTCGCCGTCGTCGCCCTCGTCGCCGATCGACACCTCGCCCTGGTACACGTACACAAAGGCGTTATGCCCGGCCGGCAGCGCCTGCGTGAACACCTGGCCTGCCGGCAGGTGCACGTCGAGGTAGAGCGGCTCGGTCACCGGGCGCGCCACCGCGCCGGCCACGCCATGGCTGGCGCCGGCCAGCACGCGAACCGTGCCCCCATTGTCCAGTGCCACCGTCGGAATCTCGGCCGACGGCATGTCGCGGTACCACGGCGCGGTCATCTTGTCCGCGGCCGGCAGGTTCAGCCAGAGCTGGAAGCCTTCCATGCGGCCGTCTTCCTGCTCGGGCATTTCCGAGTGCACCACGCCGGCGCCGGCCACCATCCACTGGGCGCCGCCGTTCTGCAGCAGGCCTTCGTTGCCGGCGCTGTCGCGATGGCGCATGCGGCCGGCCAGCATGTAGGTGATGGTCTCGAAGCCGCGGTGCGGGTGATCGGGGAAGCCGCCGATGTAGTCGTCCTTGCTGTCGGTGCCGAAGGCATCGAGCATCAGGAACGGGTCCAGCCGGCGCTGCAGGTTCTGTGTCAGCACGCGGGTCAGCTTGACGCCGGCGCCGTCGGACGTGGCGATGCCCCGCACGACGCGGTCCACGGTGCGCGAGCGTTGCACGCTTTCCGCGGCGGTGGCGGGAACGGTGGTGAAGGGGGTACGGGTGTCCATGTCTTTCTCCTGTGGGCGGGAGGCGCGGCGATGGTGCCGCGCGGTCCCGTCGTTTCTGCTACCCCGTCAATTTAGTGGTTTGGCTGGGAAAGAGTAGAGGGCGGGAAGGGAACAGATTGTTCTACTCATAGGCATAGCGCGAAGGAGTCGCTATCAAAATTGGAACGGCGCACCCGGCGCCGCAAGCCCGGGAAAACCGGTGCCCTGAACGCCTCCCAAAAGCATAAAATTGCCGCAAATTTGGCGCCGGAAGGCGGAAAGATGACAAAATAAAAGAAGATCGCTATAATAGCGCTCTCATTGTCATCCGTTGATGTGAGTTGCAAGGTGGCCGATTCCGCGCCAGCCCTTGCCAGTCAACGGCCGATGGATCGGCGGCGCGTCGAAAAACCTCAATACCTGCGCTGCCACAGGCCAACTGGTCGCCACGCTTGAAGCGTCGCCGGTTGCGCCGCTTCAGGGAATGTCCGGCCGCATGCCGGCATCCCGTCAATCGGGCTCCCCGCCAACGCGGAAGGCCCACAGACCGTCCGCCGGCAATCGTGCCGGTCATGGCGGCAATGCAATCTGAACCGGGCGGGTGGCGCCTACATCTCCGCAACCACCAGCCCATATTGTTTTCCGCGATCTGGAAGTGGCGTCTTGCGCTCTTTTCCGGCCGGAAAAGGGGAGAGTATGTCAAAGGAATCGGCCCGGTCTTTCGCCTGGGCAGGACTGACGCTTGCCGCGATCGCCGCACTGGTCGCGTGGATCGGCGTCGATGTGATTCGGAAATATCAGGAACGCCTGATTTACGACGTTGCCGACCACCTGCGCCTGGTCGCGATCTCGATGACGCTGGCGCTAGCCACCGGCATCCCGGCCGGCATCGCGCTGAGCCGCCCGTGCATGCGCCGCTGGGCCGACCGGCTGATGCAGGTCTTCAACGTCGGCAACACGGTGCCGTCGCTGGCGGTGCTGGCACTCGCGCTGGCAGTGCTCGGCATCGGCGAGCGCCCGGCGATCCTGGCGCTGTGGCTGGCTTCGCTGCTGCCGATCGTGCGCAACACCTACGAGGGGCTGCGCAACGTTTCGCCCACGCTGCTGGAAGCGGCGCGCGGCATCGGCATGACCCCGGTGCAGCGGCTGGTGCGCGTGGAACTGCCCAACGCGCTGCCGGTGATGCTGGCCGGCATCCGCATTGCGCTGGTGATCAACGTCGGCACGGTGCCGCTGTCGTTCCTGATCGGTGCCAACAGCCTGGGCGAACTGATCTTCCCGGGCATCTACCTGAACAACCAGTCGCTGCTGCTGCTGGGCGCGGCCGCCACCGCGCTGCTGGCACTGGCACTGGACGCGTTGTTCGCCGCTGCCGGCCAGGTGTATCTGCGCCGCCGCGGGCTGGTGCGCTGAACAAAGGGGCCGACATGAAAGATCCAATGCAATTTATCCGCCGCCGCGCGCGGCGCGCCGCGATGCTGGTGGCGGCTGTTACCGCGTTCGCGGCAGGGCTGGCGCTGGCAACGGCGCCCGATGCGCACGCCGCCGATGCTGCCGCAGCACCGATCCGCGTGGGCGGCAAGAACTTTACCGAGCAGCTGCTGCTGTCGTCGATGACGTCTAAGTACCTGCGCGCCAAGGGCCTCACCACCGAGCTGACCGCCGGGCTGGGCAGCACGCTGATGCGCCAGGCCATGGAGAGCAACCAGCTCGACGTGGTCTGGGACTACACCGGCACCGCGCTGATCGTGTTCAACAAGGTCCAGGAAAAGCTGGGCGCGAAGGAAAGCTATGAGCGCGTCAGGCAGATGGACGGCGCACGCGGCCTGGTGTGGCTGGATGCCTCGGGCATCAACAACACCTACGCGCTGGCGATGCCGAAGGAACGCGCCGGCAAAGGCGTGACTACGCTGTCGGCGTTTGCCGAGCAGATGCGCAAGGCCGGCGCCGACGCCACCCATCCGTTCGCGGTCGACATGGAATTCGCAGCCCGCCCGGATGGCCTGGAGCCGCTCAAGGACCTGTACAAGCTGCCGTTCTCGCGCCGCGACGTGATCCAGCTCGACCCCGGCCTGGTCTACACCGCGCTGAAGAACAACCAGGTCGAGCTGGGCCTGGTCTATGCCACCGATGGCCGCGTCAAGGGCTTCGACCTCGTGCTGCTGGAAGACGATCTGCATTTCTTCCCTCCTTACAACGCGGTGCCGGTGGTACGCAAGCCGGTGCTCGACAAGCATCCGGAACTAGCCGGCCTGCTCAATGCACTCGCTGCCAAGCTCGACAACCAGAGCATGACCGACATGAACTACAAGGTGGACATCGGCCAGCAGCCGGTGGACAAGGTCGCGGAGGACTTCCTGCGCAGCCACGGACTGATCTGAGGAGGGCCGCATGGACCTGCGAATGGACATATTTGGTTACCTGCAGCACAGCTGGCCCACGCTGCTGAAAATGACCGGCGAGCATCTCGCGCTGGTCGGCTCGGCGGTAGGGCTGGCGATCCTGATCGGGGTGCCGCTGGGCATCGTGATCACGCGCTTCCGCGCGCTGGCCACGCCGCTGCTGGCGCTGGCCACCATCGTGCTGACGCTGCCGTCGATCGCGCTGTTCGGACTGATGATCCCGATCTTCGCGCGCTTCGGCCATGCGCTCGGCTACGTGCCGGCGGTGACGGCGGTGTTCCTGTACTCGCTGCTGCCCATCATGCGCAACACCTACACCGCGCTGGCCAATGTCGACCCCGGCATCCAGGAAGCGGGTCGCGGCATCGGCATGACCACCTGGCAACGGATGCGGCTGGTCGACCTGCCGCTGGCGGTGCCGGTGATCCTCGGCGGCGTGCGTACCGCCGTGGTGATGAATATCGGGGTTGCCACCATTGCCGCCATCATCGGCGCGGGTGGCCTTGGGGTGCTGATCCTGCAAGCGATCAGCCAGAGCAACATGAGCAAGCTGGCCGTGGGCGCGGTCCTGGTCAGCCTGCTTGCCATCGTGGCGGACGCTTTCCTGCAGTGGTTGCAGCGGGCGCTGACGCCGAAGGGGATCCGTCTATGATCGAACTCGACCAACTCACCAAGTCCTTCCAGCAGAAAGACGGCACCGAAGTGCGTGCCGTCGACGCCGTGTCGCTGACGGTGCCGCGCGGCGAGATCTGCGTCTTCCTGGGCCCGTCGGGCTGCGGCAAGACCACCACGCTGAAGATGATCAACCGGCTGATCGAGCCCACTTCCGGCACGGTGCGCATCGAGGGCGAGGACACGCGCGGCATCGACGGCGTGACCCTGCGCCGCAAGATCGGCTACGTGATCCAGCAGATCGGCCTGTTCCCCAACATGACCATCGAAGAGAACATCATGGTCGTGCCGCGCCTGCTCGGCTGGGACAAGAAGCAGTGCCGCGAGCGCGCGCGCGAGCTGATGGCGATGGTGCAGCTCGATCCCAACCTGATGCTCGGCCGCTACCCGCGCGAGCTGTCTGGCGGGCAGCAGCAGCGCATCGGCGTGATCCGAGCGCTGGCGGCCGATGCGCCGGTGTTGCTGATGGACGAGCCGTTCGGAGCGGTCGACCCGATCAACCGCGAGAGCATCCAGAACGAATTCCTGCAGATGCAGCGCCAGCTCGGCAAGACCGTGATCATGGTCTCGCACGATATCGACGAGGCGATCAAGCTGGCCGACAAGGTGGCGGTGTTCCGCCGCGGCAAGCTGGTGCAGTTCGACCACCCCGACGCGCTGCTGGCGCACCCGGCCGATGAGTTCGTGCAGGCCTTTGTCGGCCACGACAATACGCTCAAGCGCCTGCTGCTGGTGCGCGCCGGCGACGCCGCCACCATGCCGCCGAGCTGCCGCCCCGACATGCCGCTGGCCGAGGCGCTGGGCGTGATGGATGATGCCGACGTGCGCCACCTGCCGGTGGTGGACGATGCGCAGCGCGCGCTGGGCTATGTCACGCGCCGCGACGCGCGCCCGGGCAAGGGCGTGTGCAGCGACGTGATGCGCCCGTTCGCGGTCACCGCTGCGTTCGACGAGCACCTGCGCATCGTGCTGTCGCGCATGTACCAGCACAACACCAGCTGGCTGCCGGTGATGGGCGCGGACGGCGACTACCTGGGCGAAGTGACGCAGGAATCGATCGCGGGCTACCTCAGTTCCGGCCGCTCGCGCGGCCAGTCGGCGCTGGCGCTGCCGGCGGTTCCCGCGCCGGCGACGCTGCGCGCGGCGGCCTGAGCGCAACGCACGGCAGAGTGCGGGCATCCGGGCTATGCTTGACACATGCTCCGCTACTGCCGCTCGCCGCTATGCCTCGTCGTCGAAACCCGCTGGCTGATCCCGCGCGGGTTTGACGGCTTTACGCCCGGGCCGCTGATCCTGCTGCGGCCCGGCGCCAGCGACGCGCTGATCGAGCACGAGAAGGTCCACGTGCGCCAGTTCTGGCGCAGCTGGGGGCTGATGGGCGTGCTGTATCTCGCCAGCCGACGCTGGCGGCTGCGCTATGAAGTGGAGGCGTACCGGGAGCAGTTGCGGTACTGTCACCCGGACTCGGCACACGCCTTTGCGCGCGTGCTGGCTCAGAAGTACCGGCTGAAGATTTCTGAGGCGGAAGCCTACCGGTTGCTGACGCAGAGTCCCGAATCCACTTCCAAATAAGAAGGGCCCGCACCGGTTGCCTGGTGCGGGCCGTCTTGCTGTCTGGCGGAAGCGGTGAGATTCGAACTCACGGATGGGTCACCCCATCGGCAGTTTTCAAGACTGCTGCCTTAAACCACTCGGCCACGCTTCCGGAAAGTGCGGGCATTGTAGCGCGAAAGGGCGGGTCCCTCGGCGCCGCGTTGCCATCGACCTGAAGGTCAGGCCGCGCATTATACAAGGCCACGCGGGCAACGGGGTGCTCTTGCAGCGCGGCGAGGCGGCATGCGTAAACTTCCTGCCACACCGCTGGCCTCGGCTGTCGGCGTCTGTCTGACACCGCGGAACCTTCACATGGGACTGCTGCTCATATTGGAGTGCACGGGGTCGCGGCGTGTGCCGCCGGTGTTTGCTGCCGGTGTGTGCTGCAATCCCTGCTTCGACTGGCAACAGAGGAGAACTCAAAATGCGAATGCAAAGCAAGAAATGGCTGATCCTGCCGGCAGCTACCGCGGTGGCGGTGCTGGCCGGTTGTGCTGCGCCGTACAACGGCGGTTACAGCAATACCGGCTACAACACGGCGCCGCCCCCGGGCTACCAGACCCCCAACACCACGCAGGCGCCTGCCGGCTCGGTGTACTACGGCCGTGTGGAATCGATCGAGCCGATCACCTCCACGCAAGGCAGCTCTGGCCTGCTGGGCACGGTCATCGGCGGTGCCGCCGGCGGCCTGCTGGGCCATCAGATCGGCGGCGGGCGCGGGCAGACCGCGGCCACCATCGGCGGTGCCGTGGTCGGCGCGGTAGCGGGCAACCAGATCGAGAAGCGTGCGGGCAGCAATACGCAGACCGCGTATCGCGTCAACGTGCGCCTGGACGACGGCCGCGTCGCGACGGTGACCCAGTCGAACCTGGGCAACCTGCAAGTGGGCATGCGCGCACGCGTGGCCAACGATATGGCGACGCCGTACTGACGCTGACGGCGGTCGGAAAGCAGAAGGCCACGCGCTTGCGTGGCCTTTCTCGTTGAGACTTACCGGGACGCCGCAGCGTCCACAACTCAGTCCTTCAGGAACATTTCCTGCAGGTCATTCAGGAAGCGCCGCCCCAGCTCCGTCGGCCGGATGGTGGTCAGGTCCGCTTCCAGCAGTCCCTTCTTCTCGGCTTCGGCGAGTTGCTTGCTGATGGTGTGCAGCGGCAGCCCGGTGTAGTCGTGGAAGCTCGATGCCGGCACGCCATCGGTCAGACGCAACGCATTGAGCATGAACTCGAACGGCAACTCGTCGGCGCTAACATCGCGCGCCTCCTGCACGGCATTGCCGGCAAGCGCCTGCTCCATGTAGGTAGCGGGATGCTTGTGCCGCATCTGGCGCAGGATGCGGTGCGGGAACGACAGCTTGCCGTGCGCGCCCGCGCCGATGCCGAGGTAATCGCCGAAACGCCAGTAGTTGAGGTTATGGCGCGCCTCGCGATGCGGCCTGGCATAGGCCGAGGTCTCGTAGTGGCGATAGCCCGCCTCGGCCGTGCGTGCCTCGATCAGGTCCTGCATTTCGTACGCGCTGTCGTCGTCCGGCAGCGCGGGCGGGAACTTGGCGAACAGCGTGTTCGGCTCCAGCGTCAGGTGATACAGCGACAGGTGCGTGGTGCCGTACGACAGCGCGGTCTCCAGGTCCTGCCGGCATTCTTCCAGCGTCTGCCCGGGCAGGGCGTACATCACGTCGAGGTTGATGTTGTCGAAGCTCGCCTGCGCGATATCGATCGCCTTGCGCGCCTCGGCGCCGCCATGGATGCGCCCGAGCGCCTGCAGGTGCCGGTCGTTGAAGCTCTGGATGCCGATCGACAGCCGGTTGATGCCGCTGGCGCGGTAGCTGGCAAACTTGTCGGACTCGAAGGTGCCGGGGTTGGCTTCCATCGTGATCTCGGCGTCGGCATCGAGCGGCAGCAAGGCGCGGATATCGGACAGCAGCCGGTCCATGCCAGCGGCCGACAGCAGGCTGGGCGTGCCGCCGCCGATAAAGACGGTATGGACAGGGCGGCCCCACACCAGCGGCAGCGATTGCTCGAGGTCCGCGCGCAATGCGTCCAGGTAGATCTCTTCCGGGATCTCGTGGTTGTCGGCGCCCGGCGCCGCGTGCGAATTGAAATCGCAATACGGGCACTTTCGCACGCACCACGGGATATGCACGTACAGCGACAGCGGCGGCGACCCCGGCAGGCTGATCTGCCCGGGCTTGAGCCACAGCTGCTTGCTGTCGACGGGGGAGGCGGCGGACGGCGCGCTGCCGGCCGGTACGATCGGGATCATCGGCCGTTGCGCTGCGCGGCGTCGGCTTGCAGCCTGGCCACCAGTGCGCGCAGAGCTTGCGCGCGGTGGCTGACGGCGTTCTTCTCTTCCGCCGACAGCTCGGCGGCAGTCCTGCCCAGCCCCGGCAGCAGGAAATGCGGATCGTAGCCAAAGCCGCCCGCGCCGCGGGGCGCGTCGACGACCTCGCCATGCCACACGCCTTCGGCGATCAGCGGGCAGGGATCCTCGGCATGGCGCACGAACACCAGCACGCAGTAGTAGTGCGCATGGCGGTCCAGCTTGCCGGCCAGTTGCGACACCAGGTAAGCGTTGTTGGCCGCATCCGACCTGGGCTTGCCGGCCATCTGCGCATAGCGCGCCGAATAGACGCCGGGCGCGCCGCCGAGCGCGCGCGCACTGATGCCGGAGTCATCGGCCAGCGCGGGCAGCCCGGACAGCCGGCTGGCGTGGCGTGCCTTGGCCAGGGCATTCTCGACAAAGGTGACGAAGGGCTCCTCGGCCTCCGGGATGCCCAGTTCGCCCTGCGGCACCACGTCGAAGCCGAGCGGTGCCAGCAGCGTGCCGAACTCGCGCAGCTTGCCGGGATTGTTGGAGGCCAGTACCAGTCGTTGCATGGTCGGATCCCGCTTCAGGCCAGGCCGAGCGCTTCGCGCTGGTGCCGCACCAGGCGGGCGATGCCGGCTTCGGCCAGGCGCGTCATGGCGTCGAGGTCGGCGCGGCTGAATGGCGCGCCTTCGGCAGTGCCCTGCACCTCCACAAAGCCGCCGCTGCCGGTCATGACCACGTTCATGTCGGTGTCGCAGCTGCTGTCCTCGGCGTAGTCGAGGTCGAGCACCGGCACGCCGTCGACCATGCCGACCGAGACCGCGGCCACGTGGTCGCGGATCGGGCTGGCGGCAATCAGGCCATCGCGCAGCATGGTGGCGACCGCGTCGTGCGCGGCGACGAAGGCGCCGGTGATGGCCGCGGTGCGGGTGCCGCCGTCGGCCTGCAGCACGTCGCAGTCGAGGTGGATGGTGTATTCGCCCAGCGCCGCCAGGTCGAACACCGAGCGCATGGCACGGCCGATCAGGCGCTGGATTTCCTGCGTGCGGCCGGTCTGCTTGCCGCGCGCGGCCTCGCGGTCCGAGCGCGTGTGGGTGGCGCGGGGCAGCATGCCGTACTCGGCCGTCACCCAGCCTTCGCCGCTGCCTTTCTTGTGCGGCGGCACCTTGGCGAGCACGCTGGCGGTGCACAGCACCTTGGTATCGCCAAAGGCACAGAGGACTGAGCCCTCGGCGTGGCGGGTGTAGTGGCGGGTAAGGCTGATGGAACGCAGCGCATCGGCTGCGCGGCCGCTGGGTCGCATGGAATGTTCGGGTCGGAATCGGGGGAGAGACCGCGATTCTACCGCCGCCGGCCCGCGCGCGCTGCATACCGGCGCGCGGTGAAGGGCAAAGGCCGCCCGCGAACCGGGTCAGCGCATCAGGTTGCTGGTCTTGTCGATGGCGGCGCGGATCTCGGCGATCGAGCGCTCGATCTCTTCCTCGGACAGCAGGTCGCTGTCCGTGCCGGTGCGGTCCAGGATCGACGTGGTGAACGCGTTCAGCGGCAGCGTATCGGTCATCACCGAATCCGGCCCGGTGGTGTTGTTGTCCAGCTCCCACATCATGGCGATGCCGGTGGTGTTGTCGGCACCTTCGCCGGCGTTCTGCAGCGCCTGCTCGATCAGCGCCGGCACCGCCTGCACCACCGACAGCCGCGACAGCTTGTCGACCAGCGCCTGGTCGTCCAGCGGCCCCCACAGGCCGTCGGAGCAGAGCAGGGCGACATCGCCGGGCTCCAGCCGCACCGGGCCGCCCAGGTCGATCAGCGGCAGGTTGGGCGAGCCCAGGCAGTTGTAGAGCTTGTTGCGCTCGGGGTGGTTGGCCACGTGCATCGGCAGCACGCGTTCCTGCTGCAGCAGGTTCTCGATCTTGGAATGGTCGCGCGTGCGCGTCAGCAGCCGGCCCTTGCGCAACAGGTAGTAGCGCGAATCGCCGGCATGGGCCCAGTAGACCTGGCCGTGCTGGACCAGGCAGCAGACCACCGTGGTGCGCGGCACGTCGGCCATGCGATTGGCTTCCGCATAGCGGTGGATCTCGCGATGCGCCAGCATGATAGTGTCCTGCAGGAACTCCGCGGGGTTTCGTATCGCCGGGCGGGCCTGGGCCTGGAACTGCCGCGCCAGCGTCTGCAGCGCCTGCTGCGCTGCGACTTCACCGTGCGCATGGCCGCCGAGCCCGTCGGCCAGCACCATCAGCAGCGCGTCGCGCGTGAAGCAATAGCCCATGCGGTCCTGGTTGACGCGGCGGCCGCCTTTCCTGCTTTCCTGGTAGACAGAGAATCGCATGTTGGCTTCGGAAATTCAGTAAGGTCACCGCGCCCCGATGGGCGCGATTTGTGATTTATTCTACGCTCGCGCCGGAGCCCGGCTCGTCGCGGCGGCGCAGCAGCGTAAGGAAGCGCGAAGCGGGGGCAGGGCGCTCGACGGGGGCCGGCGGCGGCGCCAGCAGCGCCTGCCCGCTCAGCGCGTTGGTCTGCTCGCGCAGTTCCTTCTGCAGCCTGAATACGCTCTGCGGCCGCTCCGACGGCACCAGCCGCAGGCACCATTCGACCAGGTCGACCAGGCCGTTGGTATAGCTGCTGCGCAGCCGCACCAGCGCCTCGCCCATGCGGTCTTCCTTCTCGCGCTGGTTGGCTTCCTGCGGCGGCATGCCGGCCATGCAGGCATAGAGCGTGGCGCCCAGGCTGTAGATATCGGTCCAGGGCCCCAGGTCGGAATGCTTGCCGTACAGTTCGGGCGCGGCGAAGCCGGGCGTGTACATCGGCTGGAAGCGCGCCGCTTCCATGGTCAGCGTCTGCCGCGCGGCGCCGAAATCCAGCAGGATCGGCGACTCGTCCTCGCGCAGGTAGATGTTGCCGGGCTTGATGTCCAGGTGCAGCAGCTTGTGGATATGCACTTCACGCAGGCCGCTCATCAGGTCGTGGAAGACCTTGCGCATGAAATGCTCGCGCAGCACCTTGGCGCGGCCCTGCTGCCGGGCCGCCAGCACGTGCTCCTGCAGCGTCTTGCCCAGCTCGTAGTTCATCACCATGTAGACCGTGGCGTTCTCGCGGAAGAAATTCACCACGCGCACCACGCTCGGATGGGAAATGCGGGCCAGCGAGCGGCCTTCTTCAAAGAAGTACTTGAGGCCGAGGCGGAATGCCGCGGCGTTTTCCTCGGGCACCACGGGGATCAGTTCGCCCGGGTTGCGCCGCGCCAGCGACGACGGCAGGTACTCCTTGATCGCGACCGGCGCGCCGGTTTCATCGGTGGCCAGGTAGACGAAACTGAACCCCCCGCTGGCCAACTTCTTTACAATACGATAGTTGGACAACAGCGTGCCGACGGGCAGCGGTGCACTCTTCGGTTGTGTCGTGCCCTTGGACTCTGTCATGGGAATAGGGGCCGGATTTGCCTCCGCGGATGACTCCGCAGATTTGCCAACGGATTGTCCGGGCTAATCGGTCACTTGTAAAGAACACAAATACGGGCATTGTTGCCCTCCTTTCAACGTTTTGAGAGCGCTCCCGGTCCGGTTGCGGGAGGCTCGGGGAGGGTGCCCGCGGGCCGCCAGCGCCCCCGGGGCCGCCTCCACTCACGAGAACATCCAATGATCCACAGCATGACAGGCTATGGCCTGGCGACGCGCCAGGCGCCACTGACCAACGCACAGGGCGAGCCGAGCGGTCGCACCGCCTCCGTTTCGGTGGAATTCCGCACTGTCAATTCGCGTTTCCTCGACCTGTTGTTCCGGGCCCCGGAAGAGTGCCGCGCCTTTGAGCCGGCGCTGCGCGAGATGCTGATGGCCGAGCTGTCGCGCGGCAAGCTGGAATGCCGCATCAACCTGCAGCGCACCGATTCGGGCGGCGCCACGCTGGCGCTCAACGACAGCCTGCTGTCGCAGATCCGCGCGCTGGAGACCACCGTGGCCGGCACCTTCCCCAGCGCCGGCACGCTGCGCATGGGCGAGATCCTGCGCTGGCCGGGCGTGCTGGTCGAGCCCGAGCTGTCGCAGGACGCGCTGCGCGAAGCCGTGACCGGCGCCGCGCGCGAGGCACTGGATCAGCTGCTGGAAGCGCGCCGCCGCGAGGGCGAGGCGCTCAAGTCGGCGCTGATGGAGCGCGTCGATGCCATGCTGGCGATCGTCGAGCGCCTGACGCCGGCGATCCCGCAGCTGATCGCGCACCACCAGCAGAAGCTGACCGAGCGCCTGCAGGAAGCGTTCAACCTGGCCGCGCCCACCGGCATGCCGTCGATGAGCCGCGACGAGATTGCCGAGCGCATCCGCCAGGAAGCCACCGTCTACGGCATCCGCATCGACATCGCGGAAGAGCTGTCGCGGCTGCAGGCACACCTGAACGAGACCCGCCATATCCTGAAGAAGGGTGGGCAGGTCGGCAAGCGACTCGACTTCATGATGCAGGAGCTCAATCGCGAGGCCAACACGCTCGGTTCCAAGGCCGCCGCCAAGGAACTGGCCGATGCCTCGATGGAGCTCAAGCTGCTGATCGAGCAGATGCGCGAGCAGGTCCAGAACCTCGAATAACGCAGTAAAAAACCAGAATCACCCCGAAGTCACCGAATCATCATCATGAGCCAAACGTCTCAAACCGCGCCGCATCCTCCCATCGACACCGTCTACCCGGGCAACCTGTTCATGGTGGTGGCGCCGTCGGGAGCCGGCAAGTCGACGCTGGTCAACGCGCTGCTGGCGCAGGACCCGGCCATCCGGCTGTCGATCTCGCACACCACGCGCGCGCCGCGCCCGGGCGAGCAGGACGGTCGCGAATACCACTTCGTCACCGTCGACGCCTTCCGCGCCGCGCGCGACCGCGGCGATTTCCTGGAGTGGGCCGAGGTCCATGGCAACTACTACGCGACCTCGCGCGTGTGGATCGAGCAGCAGATGGCGCAAGGCAACGACGTGCTGCTCGAGATCGACTGGCAGGGCGCGCAGCAGGTGCACCAGCGCTTCTCCAACGCGGTCGAGATCTTTATCCTGCCGCCGTCGCTGACCGCGCTGGAAGAGCGCCTGAAGAAGCGCGGCCAGGACGAGCCCAACGTGATCGTGCGCCGGCTGCTGGCGGCGGGCAGCGAGATGTCGCATGCGTCGGAGTCGGACTACGTCATCATCAACGAGGTCTTCGACGATGCGCTGGAAGAGCTGCGCAACGTGGTTCGGGCCACCCGTCTGCGCTTTTCGTCGCAAAAGGCACGGCACGCGGAGCTGTTCATCGAGCTCGGCATCCACTGAGCCGAGGCACGCGAGCGCAGGCGCCGCCGGCGTTTTCCGCCGCGTGCTGTAAAATAGCAACCCAACACAAGGTTTTGTCCCAAGGTGGATTTGATATGGCGCGTATTACCGTCGAAGATTGTCTGAAACACATCCCGAATCGTTTCGAGCTCGCCCTGGCGGCCACGTACCGTGCGCGCCAGCTGGTGCAGGGCCACACGCCCAAGGTCGAGGCCAAGGACAAGCCGACCGTGGTGGCACTGCGCGAGATCGCGTCGGGCCAGGTCGGCATCGAGATGCTGAAGAAGGTCCCGACCTGATCGACCCGATCGAGCGGCCGGCCCATGGCTCATCCTCGCAACGTGCCAGCATATTTCCAGGCTCTCCAGCCGGATTCCAGGGGCCGCCGCCATGCCTTCGCCGCAACCGCCCTCCCAGCCTTCCTCTCCGTCGACGCCCGCGGCGGGCGCGCACGGCGATGCGGCACCGCCCACGGCGCGTAAGCGCACCATCCCGGGCCAGTCTTCCGTGAACGCGCGCACCGGCGCTCCCAATCTTCCCGATCCGCTCGGCGACGATGTCGTCGGGGAGCGTGCCGTCGCGCCCGCGCTGGCGCCGGGCAAGGCGAGGGCGCCCGCGCTGCAGGATGAGCTGGCCGCAGTGCAGGAAGCGACGCCTCCGGTGGCGGACAGCCTGTTTATCGATGCAGTGCTGGCGCAGTCATACCGGCACTTCTTCGGGCCGACCTCGCAGCCGGCGGTACCGCCGCGCCAGCAGGTCATTTCCATCACCCGGCTGATGGAAAAGCTCGCGTACCTGAAGGCGCCCGACCTGGCGCGCGTACGCGAAGCCTTCCAGTTTTCCGACGAGGCCCACCTGGGCCAGTACCGCCAGAGCGGCGAGCCCTACATCACCCATCCGGTGGCGGTGGCGGAGCTGTGCGCGGACTGGAAGCTGGATGTGCAGTCCATCATGGCGGCGCTGCTGCACGACGTGATGGAAGACCAGGGCATCACCAAGAGCGAACTGGCCGAGAAATTCGGCCCCAAGGTCGCCGAACTGGTCGATGGCCTGACCAAGCTGGACAAGCTCGAATTCCAGAGCCGCGAGCAGGCGCAGGCGGAAAGCTTCCGCAAGATGCTGCTGGCGATGGCGCGCGACGTGCGCGTGATCCTGGTGAAGCTGGCCGACCGTACGCACAACATGCGCACGCTCGACTTCGTGCCGCCGGAGAAGCGCCGCCGCATCGCGCTGGAGACCATGGAGATCTATGCGCCGATCGCGCACCGTCTCGGTCTCAACACCATCTACCGCGAACTGCAGGAACTGTCGTTCAAGGTCGGCTCGCCGTTCCGTTACGCCACGCTTGAAAAAGCGGTCAAGGCCGCGCGCGGCAACCGGCGCGAGGTGGTCAAGCGCATTCTCGAGGCGGCGCAGAAGGGGCTGGCCGATGCCGGCATCGTGGCCGAACTGTCCGGCCGCGAGAAAACGCTGTACAGCATCTACCGCAAGATGCACGACAAGCAGCTGTCGTTCTCGCAGGTGCTCGACGTGTATGGTTTCCGCGTGGTGGTGGAAACGCAGATGCACTGCTACATGGCGATGGGCGCGCTGCACGGTCTGTACAAGCCGATGCCCGGCAAGTTCAAGGACTATATCGCGATCCCCAAGATCAACGGCTACCAGTCGCTGCACACCACGCTGGTGGGCCCGTTCGGCACGCCGGTCGAGTTCCAGATCCGCACGCGCGACATGCACCAGATCGCCGAGGCCGGCGTGGCCGCGCACTGGATGTACAAGCACCAGGCCGACCACGCCAACGATATCCAGCAGCAGGCGCACCAGTGGCTGCAGTCGCTGCTCGATATCCAGAGCCAGACCGGCGATTCGCAGGAATTCCTCGAGCACGTCAAGATCGACCTGTTCCCGGATGCGGTCTACGTGTTCACGCCCAAGGGCCATATCCGCGCGCTGCCGCGCGGCGCCACCGCGCTGGACTTTGCCTACGCGGTGCACAGCGACCTGGGCAACCAGTGCGTCGCGGTCAAGATCAACAACGAGCTGCTGCCGCTGCGCACCGAACTCAAGAGCGGCGATATCGTCGAGGTGGTGACGGCGCCGTACTCCAAGCCGAATCCGGCGTGGCTGTCGTTCGTGCGCACCGGCAAGGCGCGCGCGGCGATTCGCCATTACCTGAAGACCACCAAGCTGGACGAAGCGATCCAGCTCGGCGAGCGGTTGCTGGAACAATCCGCGCGCCAGCTCGGCATCGAGCTGAAGGCGGTGCCGCAGTCGGTGTGGGACCGCATGATCCAGTGGACCGGCAACAAGCAGCGCGAAGACATCTTCGCCGACCTGGCGCTGGGCCGGCGCGTGCCGGCGGTGGTGGCCAAGCGCATGGAGATCCTGCTGCAGGAGCTGTCCGGCGACGTCGACAGCGCGCTGCTGGCGGCGGTGCAGACCTTTGCCGGCGAAGAGGCGCCCGCGGTGCCGATCACCGGCGACGAGGGCATGTCGATAATCTTCTCGGCGTGCTGCCGTCCGATCCCCGGCGATTCGATCGTGGGCTACCTGGGCAAGGGCGAAGGGCTGCAGATCCACGTGCAGGACTGCAAGATCGCCAAGCGCCTGCACAGCAAGGATCCGGAGCACTGGATCGACGTGATGTGGGCCAAGAAAACCACGCGTGCCTTCGACGTGTCGATCAAAGTGATGGTGCGCAACGTCAAGGGCATCGTCGCCCGCGTCGCCGCGGACCTGACCGCCGCCGATGCCAACGTCGCGCACGTGGCGATGGAGCAGCAGGACGGCAGCCACCAGGAAGCCACCTACATGCAGTTCATTATCCAGGTGCAGAACCGCCTGCACCTGGCCAACGTGATGCGCGGGCTGCGCCGCAACCCCGACGTCATCCGCATCTTCCGCGACCGCAACGACGGCTAGGCGGGCGTTTCAGGACGGCCCTGGCGTCGTTGTGCGGCCTTGTTGCCGTGCTACTTGTACAGTCTGCGGCCGCACGCCGCGCCAGGGCACATGCCCACTTATTGTTTCTTTGACGGGTAGCTCACTTCCAGGATATCGATCTGCTCGATCCCGGCCGGCGTGCGCAGTGGCACGGTGTCGCCTTCGCGCGCCTTGATCAGTGCCTTGGCGATCGGCGAGATCCAGCTCACGCAGTTGCTGTCCAGGTCCACTTCATCCATGCCCACGATAGTGATGGTGGTCTCTTCGCCGGCGCGGTTGGCGTAGGTGACGGTGGCGCCGAAGAAGATCTGGTCGTTGTCGCCCTGCAATGAGGGATCGACCACCTCGGCCTTGTCCAGGCGGCGCGTCAGGAAGCGGATGCGGCGGTCGATCTCGCGCAGGCGCTTCTTGCCGTAGAGATAGTCGCCGTTCTCGGAGCGGTCGCCATTGGATGCCGCCCACGAGACGATCTGCACCACATCGGGCCGGTCGACGTCGATCAGCTGCATCAGCTCATTGCGCAGGCGGTGGTAGCCTTCGGCGGTGATGTAGTTCTTGGTGCCGGGTGGCAGCGGCGTTGCGCCTTCGGGGAGGTCGTCGTCCTCGTCGCCAGAGGACTCTTTGACAAATGCCTTGTTCATGGTCCGGATCACATCTTCGGGTTCTCATTATAGAAAAACGCTGCGGACAGACCCACGCTCGCAAAAAGATGAGAAAAAAGTGCAGAAGGGGGTTCACAAATCTGAAATCTCAGATATAATCTCTTTTCTCGAGTGCGGCTGTAGCTCAGTTGGATAGAGTACTTGGCTACGAACCAAGGGGTCGTGGGTTCGAATCCTGCCAGCCGCGCCACCTATGCAGTAAGAAAAGGGCTTCCGGAAACGGAAGCCCTTTTTGTTTTCCTGCCTCTCTCTCCCTGTCTTTCGCATCGCTTGTAGTCCCCGCGCCGCCAGCGTTTTTGCTGCGCCACGGCTTGCGCGCGTCCTTGCCGCCTCCTAGGCTCGACTCAAGGGCAGTACAAGCCAAACCGGAGCAATGGGCATGGAAAACGACTGGCGCGTCGAGCAGTACCGCGACATGGATGTCTACGTCCAGGTGTCGCCGCAGGGCCAGGGAAGCATCGGTCGATGGGGCTATGAAGTGCGCGTGGCCCAGGAAGGCGTCGATCCCGCCGATGCGGGCGATACCGAAGTGCTGGTGAGCGGCTCGCAACAGTTCGCTACGCGCCATGCGGCGGAAGTGGCGGCGTTCGGTGCTGGCTATGCGCTGGTGGACCGCCTGCTCGGGCCGCCGCCCGAGTGATGCCCCCGCGCGCCACTTGCGCGCCGTTGCGCGGTTCGCAATGGCATATATCACGGCATGATCTGTGGCCGTTGACCTGGATCATTTTTGATCCGGGCCGGCATTCCTACGCTGGATGTGGTGACACCGCCAGGCATCGCGTGTGAGCACGCTGGCGATTTTTGCAGCCGGTCAAGAAAAGACTTGCCAGATCCGCGCGAATGCTGCATAATTTATTTCTTCAGACGCGGGGTGGAGCAGTTGGCAGCTCGTCGGGCTCATAACCCGAAGGTCGCAGGTTCAAGTCCTGCCCCCGCAACCAACACCTTTCGCGGTGTCCGCCGCAATTCTTCAAGGTGTTGTTCTCAAGGCCGTCCGGCCTGATTCATTCCCAGCTCCGAACTGAACTACGAACCTCCGCGATGATCGCGCTCGGTGCTTGCTCGTCGTCAGGCCGGCAATCGTTGCGCCGCCTGCAGGAAGGTATTGCGCACCAGCGACTGGTCTTCGCGCTCGGCTGCATCGGCGCGCTCCCGCAATCGCTTGGCCAGCACCGCCAGCGTGCCTTGTGCCTGCGGACCGCCTGCTGCCTGGCACTTGGCCACCGCTTCGCGCATCACGGCATCGAGCTCGGCGCCGACATCGGCACCATCGAAGGCGCTCACCGACAGGGCTGAAATGCGTTCCAGGTAGAGATTGACCAGCGCTTCGTCGTGTAGCGGTTCGGACATGTCTTCTCCTTGGCGATGACGGGAACACAAAAACCATTGTAGTGGAACCGGCGCCTGCGCAAGCTCAAACAATAATGATTCTTGTTCGAGCGGCATCAGGGTTCACATACAATACGCGTTCACGACGCGTCCGTCCGGCGTGCGCGCTTTCCCCATTCTTGCCCAGAGGTTGTCGCCACCATGTTGCTGCAGATTCCAGACGTACTTTCCAAGGACCAGGTGGCGCAGGTGCGGCAGATCATCGACGCCGCGCCGTGGACCGATGGCAATGAAACCTCGGGCTACCAGTCGGCGCTGGCCAAGCGCAACCTGCAGCTGCCCGAAGGCTCGCCCGCGGCGCGCCAGGTTGGCGACCTGATCCAGGATGCGCTGGGCAACAACGCGTTGTTCTTCTCGGCGGCACTGCCGCTGAAGGTATATCCGCCGCTGTTCAACCGCTACGAGGGCGGGCACACCTTTGCCAACCATGTCGACAACGCGATCCGCTACCTGCGCGGCACCAGCTTCCGCATCCGCAGCGACCTGTCGGCAACGCTGTTCCTGACCGGACCGGACCAGTACGACGGTGGCGAACTGGTGATCGAGGACACCTACGGCCAGCAGCGCGTGAAGCTGCCCGCCGGGCATATGGTGCTGTACCCGGCCACCAGCATCCACCACGTGACGCCGGTCACGCGCGGCGCGCGGGTGTCGTCGTTCTTCTGGATCCAGAGCATGGTGCGCGACGACGGCCAGCGTGCGCTGCTGTTCGAGATGGACGGGCGCATCCGCCAGACCGCGCAGGAACTCGGTCAGTCGCATGAAGCCGTTATCGGCCTGACCGGCGTCTATCACAACCTGCTGCGCCGCTGGGCGGACGCCTGAGCGCCGCCAGCGCCCGGCGCCGGGATACCGGCGGGGCGCTGCGTCGATGCAGCGGAGGGCGCGGCTGTTCGGGCTATTCGTCGCGCCGTCGCCGCATCTGCAACTGCTCGATGGGGGAGGGCTGGATGCGGCGCCGTGCCGGCCGCAGGGCGCGGTTCGGCCACAGCACGTAGTTGGTGTGCGGGTCCAGCGGCTTGCCGAGATACGAGACCCAGACCTGCACGCCGTGTTCGGTTTCGGCGATCACGGCCGCGACGGCACGCGCCGCGGCGGAAGGGGACTTGAGCAACTCCGCCAGGGCTTCGACGCCCTGCACGACATGATGCTTCACCCCTGAAAACCATGCGTACTGACGCATGGCGGACAACAAACGCTTGGTCATGAACGCGACTCTGGTGTGGTTGGAAGTGCGAATAAGACTGCTTCCGGTCCGATTTGTTCAACGGAAGCTTGCGAACGCCAGTATGACTGCGCGTGCGCTACTACGCATTCGGTGCGTACCCTGAGGCCGGCACTTTTGCTGGATGGCGGCAGCGTCACACGACGCGCGCCGGCTCGGGGGCCAAGGCAGAGAGTACCATTGCCAGCCGGTCGAGCGCCGGATCGATGTCGAGCAGGTCGATGGCGCCGAAGCCGAGCAGCAGGCCGGCGCAGGTCGGTGGCGGCGTGGCGTAGAAGGGGTCGAGGGTGGCCAGTTCCAGGTCCGCGAGCCGTGCCATCGCCACCAGCGCGTCGGAAGCCATTGGCACGCGCAGCCGCGCCGCCAGGTGAAACCCGGCCATTGCCGGCAGGGCTTCGAGCCACGGTGACAGGTCGCCGTGCAGCCGCGCCAGCAGCCGCGCGCGCCGCTGCGCATGGCGCGCGTGAGAGCGCCGGATATGGCGCAGCAGGTGTCCCTCCGACATGAAGCGCGCCAGCGCCTGCTGGATCAGCGTCGGGGTGTACCAGTCCATCAGGTGCTTGACCTTGCGTGCCGCCGGCATCAGCCATGGCGGCACCACCAGATAGCCGCAGCGCAGGTTGGCCAGCAGCGTCTTGGAAAACGTCCCCAGGTACACCACGCGGCCGTGGCGGTCCAGCGTCTGCAGTGCGTCCAGCGCCTGCCCGCCATAGCGGAACTCGCTGTCGTAGTCGTCCTCCAGGATCACCGCGTGGCGGCGCGCGGCCCAGTCGAGCAGCGCCTGCCGCCGCGCCAGGCTCATCGGCACGCCCAGCGGCGACTGGTGCGACGGCGTGACGAAGACCAGCGTCGCCTCGCCGGGCAGCGCCTCCACCACCAGTCCTTCGCCGTCCACCGGTACCGGCACCACGCGCGCGCCCAGCCCCTGGAACAACGCGCGGGCCATCGGGTAGCCGGGATTCTCCATGGCTACCACGGCGCCCGGCCCAAGCAGCAGCCGCGCGGCCAGGTCGATGCCCTGCTGCGCGCCGGCGGTGACCAGGATATCGGTGGGAGCGCCCTGCACGCCGCGGGTGAAGGCAATATGAGTGGCAATGGCCTGCCGCAGCGGCATCTCGCCACTGGGATCCGCGGGCCCGGGCGCGCGTTGCCGCTCCGCCGCGAGTGCCGCGCGCACGCAGCGCGACCAGGCTTCGTGCGGAAAGCGCGCGGTGTCGGCCTGGCCTGGCTGGAAGGCGTAGCGCGCGCCGCCGGCCGGCCCGAGGAAGGGCGCCTCGGCCGCCATCCAGCGCAGAACTGCCGGCGGCAGCACCGGCGCGGCGGCGATGCGCACCGGCTTGCGCGCCAGTCCCTCGGCGACATAGGTGCCATCGCCGACGCGGGCGTGCAGCCAGCCCTCCGCCACCAGCCGCTCGTAGGCCGTGGTCACGGTCTTGCGCGCGACGCCCAGCTGCGTGCCGAGCAGCCGCGTGGGCGGCATGCGTGCGCCGGCCTCCAGGCGCCCCGACTGGATGGCGTCGCGGATCTGGTGGACGATCTGCGCGGTCAGGTCGCCGGCGTGGTCCAGCGCGAGATGGAGCTCCATGGTCGTTGCGTGGAATTGGTCTACCGATTTTGCCGGAAATTGGCTGTGTACGGAGCCAATCGCGGCGGCTATCTTTGAGTCCAGCGGGCCAGCGCCCGCCAATCACTCAACCGGATCCCTGGAGAATCGACATGGAAGAACGTATGAACTGGCAAGACGTGGCCCCTGATGCCTACAAGGCCATGGTCGGCGTAGAGATCTACATTGCCCGCTGCGGGCTGGAAAACAGCCTGAAGGAACTGGTGAAGATCCGTGCGTCGCAGATCAACGGCTGTGCCTTCTGCCTGGATATGCATGTGACCGACGCGCGCAAGCACGGCGAGAGCGATCGCCGCCTGAGCCTGCTGCCGGCATGGCGCGAAGTGAGCTGGTTCAGCGCGCGCGAGCGTGCCGCGCTGGCCTGGACCGAGGCGCTGACGCTGCTGCCGCAAAGCCAGGCGCCCGACGCCGACTACAACGCGGTGCGCGAGCAGTTCTCGGAAAAGGAAATTGCCGACCTGACGCTGCTGATCTCGATGATCAATGCGTGGAACCGTTTCGGCGTCGGCTTCCGCCGCCAGCCGCCGGCGCTCTGAACATAGCGCCACGCTCGCCGCCGCGGCCGGTCCACAGGCCCCGGCGCGCTGCATTTGCTCGCGTCTGTGGCGCCGAGCGGAAGGCACAATCCCACGCGGGTGGCGGGCAGGCATCGTGGCCCGACAGGCCATGCGATGGTAGGCTATGGCAATGGCTACGCCGATCAGGTCGAGCGCGATGGCACGTAGTTCGTCGCCGCGTGACTGGCGATGCCCATCGCGTTCATGCTGTGCCAGGAGTCTGCCCATGACAGAAGACACCCTGCTGCAATTGATGGCCGAGGTCGAGAAGGAAGACCCGATCGACTACGCCGACCTGCCGTTCGATGACCGCGCGCTGCGCCAGCTGGCATGCCGGCTGATCGCCGAGCGCTCCGAGCAGCTGGAAGCCTCCGGCATGCCGATGGAAGCGCTGCTGGCCACGATGTGGGCCTCGACCGCCAAGCTGGTGCTGGAAAACCTGGTGCTTAACGCCCGCCTGCTGACGCTGCAGGGCATGCCCGAAGATGCCCAGGCGCTGATCGATCGGATCGCGCGCCAGTCGCGCGGCGGCCCGGATCGCGAGTCCTGACAGCCGCTCCGTTGCGATGTGCTGCAGCCGCCACTGGCTGCGCTGTGGCGGCCATTTCGGTAAAATGCCGGTTTTCGCCCAACTGCCCGCTGCGCCCGTCATCATGCGCGCCAGGGCGGCCAACCAGGAGGATTTCGGGTGATCAAGTGGATAATCGTCGCGGGCTACCTCGGTGCCATCCTGTATGTGCACTTCCGCGGCAAGGTAAGGCTGAAGATCTGGCGCCAGCTGCTGGACCATTCGGCGCTGGTCGCGCCGATCAACTGCTTTATGTACGCGTTCTCGGGCGTGCCGCGCACGCCGTATATTCCGGTCAAAAATTTCCCCGACCTGGAGAAGCTGCGCGCCGCGTGGCCGGAGATCCGCGACGAAGGCCTGGCGCTGGCCGCGATGCGCAAGATCAAGGCCGCGGACAAGAACGACGACGCCGGCTTCAATTCCTTCTTCAAGTACGGCTGGAAGCGTTTCTACCTGAAGTGGTACGAGGCCCAGCACCCGTCCGCCGAAGTGCTGTGCCCCAAGACCGTGGCGCTGCTGCGCGAGCTGCCGAGCGTGAAGGCCGCGATGTTCGCCGAGCTGCCCCCGGGCGGCAAGCTCAATCCGCACCGCGACCCGTTCGCGGGCTCGCTGCGCTACCACCTGGGCCTGGCCACGCCCAACGATGACCGCTGCTTCATCGAGGTCGACGGCGAGCGCCACAGCTGGCGCGACGGCGAGGGCGTGGTGTTCGACGAAACCTACCTGCACTGGGCCGAGAACCGCAGCGACGCCAACCGGCTGATCCTGTTCTGCGATATCGAGCGGCCGATGCGCTATGGCTGGGCCGCCAGGTTCAACCACTGGATGGGCCGCAAGGTCATGACCGCGGCCAGCTCGCCCAATGACGAGCACGACCAGACCGGCATGATCAACAAGCTGTTCCGCTTTGTCTGGCTGGGCGGGCAATATCGCCGCCGCTTCAAGGCGTGGAACCGCCAGCTGTACTACGTGGCCAAGTTCGGCCTGATCGTGGGGGGCGTGGCCCTGGTCATCTTCCTGTAGTACGCGATGTCATCAGCAAAAGAGCCGGCGCAAGCCGGCTCTTTTGCGCTGGGCTGCTTCAGTTCTCGCGGCGGCGCTCGTTGCCCAGCGCCTCGTAGTGCGCGCGCTTGGCTTCGTACATGCGGCTGTCGGCCACCTTGACCGAGTCGGTCAGGCGCTCGCCCTGCACGCAGGTGGCGTGGCCGATAGAGAAGCTCAGGCGCACGCCGGGATAGAAGGTGTTGTTCAGCTCGACCACCTTCTCGATCTGCTCGACCACCGTGGCGGCGCCGCGCTCGTCGCGGCCGGGCAGCAGCACCATGAATTCGTCGCCGCCGATGCGCGCCACGCAGGCCTGCTCGCCCACCGCTTTCTTCAGCACCTCGCCGGTGCGGCGCAGCAGGCCGTCGCCGTCCCCGTGGCCGAACTGGTCGTTGACCACCTTCAGTCCGTTCAAATCCACCGCCACCACGCTGACCGGCCATGGTCCCTTGCGGCCGAGCCGAGCCAGTTCGTCTTCATAGTAGGCGCGGTTGTAGAGCTTGGTCAGCACGTCGTGCTTGCCCAGGAATTCGACATAGGCCTCGGCCTTCTTGCGCGCGGTGATGTCGGTCAGCGACACCAGCACCTGGTCCCAGTCGGCCTCGCAGCCGGGGAAGACCGACCACTGCATGAAGACGTCGACCTGGCGGCCATCGAGCGCGTAGTTGATGACTTCGCGCTGCTGCCACAGCTTCTCGTGCCAGAGGTCGATCAGCTGCTCGGCAAAGTGGATGCGCATGTCGTCGCGGAACACGTCGCCGAGGCGCGACAGCAGGATCTCCTTGGACTCGGCGCCAAACATCAGCAGCGTCTGCCGGTTGACGTCGAGCACGCGGATCTCCTGCATGCAGCGCGAGACGAAGTCTGGATGCACGTTGAGGAAAGTGCGGAAGTCGGTGATGCCGGCTGCGCGCACTTCATCGAGCAGCATCTTGACCGCGCTGAAGTCTTCCACCCACAGCGATACCGGCGAGTGTTCGAACAGGCCAACGGCGTATTGCTCGCTGCGGCGCAGCTCGCGTTCGGTGCGCACGCGCGCGGTGATGTCCTCGATCGACAGCAGTACGCGCTCCCAGCTGCCTTCATGGCCGGGCATCACCGTGGCTTCGAGCCGGATGTCGAGGCGTTCGCCGTCCAGCGTGTAGTTGACGGTCTGGCTGGCAAAGCGGTTGCCGCCGTCCCAGAGCTGGCCGAGTTCTTCCACATGCTGGTCGAACATGTCGTCGCGGAAGACCGTCTCGAGATTGGCGATGAGGTCATCGAGGTCGGCCGCGCGGAACAGGTCGAGCGTGCGCTGGTTGACGTCGATCACGCGGATCAGCGACGAGCATTGCGCCACCTGGTGCGGATTGGCGCGCAGGTAGGCGCGCAGGTCGGTGACCCCGTCGCGGCGCAACTGTTCGAAGTGCACCCGCACGTCGCTGAAGTCTTCCAGCCACAGTGACACCGGGGCGAGCTGGAACAGTGTCTGGTAATCGTCGAAGCTGTTGCCCGGCTCGGTGCCGGCAGGGCGGTTGCGCGATGCCGCGGATGGACTGCTCAAGGCCACTCTCCTTTGTTCTTGTTCCCGTCTGGCGGCGGAGCTCGCAAGTTACCGGGGACCAGCCGGGCCATGGCCGCCGCGCCAGCGCACTAGGATAGGCGAGGCGGCGGCAAATGGGGACAAACCGGCGCAAAAAAGCCGGTCGATCGGGAAGGGCGGATCGGGCCGGTGCTGCAAAAATGCGTAGCGGCAGCGGATGCTCAGCCCGCCAGCTTCTGGACCACGCCGGCGAGTGTGGCCAGCGCGCGCTCGATCTGCGCCGATCGCGGCGTGCCGCAGTTGATGCGCAGGCAATGGTCGAAGCGCCCGGCGTTGGAGAACATCACCCCGGGCATGACGCGGATGCCGGCCTGCAGCGCCTGGTCGAAAACCGCCTCGGACGAGACCTGCGCGGGCATCTCCACCCACAGGTGCATGCCGCCGCGCGGCGAGCCCAGCCGCGTGCCGGCCGGGAAGCTGGTCGCCACCGCCTGGGCGAACCATTCGCGCTGCAGCTGCAGCCGCGTGCGCAGGCGGCGCAGGTGCCGTTCATGCGCGCCGCTGGCGAGGAAGTCCGCCGCCGCCATCTGCGACAGCATCTCGTTGGGCCGCGACAGCCCGAACTTGAGCATTTCCACGCGCGGCTGCCATTTGCCGGCGGCGATCCAGCCGAGCCGCATGCCCGGCGCCAGCACCTTGTGCAGCGAAGCGCAGTGGATCACGTTGCCGCTGCTATCCCAGGCCTTGGCCGCCGCCGGCTGCGTATCGCCGTCGGCGGTGGCGGAGAAGCAGTCGTCCTCGATCAGCGCGATGCCGCGCGCCTCGCACCACTGCACCAGCCGCGCCTTGTGCGCGTCGGGCATGATGCAGCCGAGCGGGTTCTGCAGGTTGGGCACCACCGCCACCGCGCGGATATTGTCGTAGTGCTGTGCCGCCAGTTCGAGCGCTTCGAGCGACATCCCGGTCTGCGGGCTGCACGGGATTTCCAGCGCGCGCATGCCGAGGCTTTCGAGGATCTGCAGCAGCCCGTAGTAGGTGGGCGATTCCACCGCGATCACGTCGCCCGGGCCGGCCACCGCGCGCAGCGCCAGGTTGAGCGCCTCGGTACAGCCGTGCGTGATGACGATCTCCTCCGGCGCCAGCTGCATCCGCGCGTGCAGCGCCTGGCGCGCGATGGCGCCGCGCAGCGGCGCATGGCCCTCCGGCTCGACCGCCTCGGCGAACAGCATCGGATGCCGGCGCAGGGCGCGCGCTGCGGCGCTGCGCAGCGCATCGGCGGGATACAGCGAGGGCGCGCAGTAGGCGCCGCCCAGGTTGGTATGGACATGCTGGTGCTGGCTGCGCGCCAGCAGCCCCGAAATGCGCTGGTGGATGCCGACGTACTGCGCGGGATCGGGCAGCGCTGCGTCGGGCTCGGTCAGCGGCGCGAGCGGCGCGCGCTGGGGCGCCGAAACAAAATAGCCGGCGCGCGGTCGGGCTTCGAGCAGGCCGTCGCTCTCCAGCTGGCGGCAGGCCTGCAGCGCCGTGGACAGGCTGACGCCGTGCAGTCCCATCAGCGCGCGCACGGAGGGCATGCGGTCGCCGGCGGTCAGGGTGCCGGCTTCGATGGCGCGGCGGTAGTGGCCGGCAACCTGGCGGTAGAGCGGGGTGGATTCCATGGCGGCATCGTGGCGCGGAAGGCCATCGGGTTACAGATACAGATGCGGGGCCTCTGTATCGTAACAGCCCCGGTTTTGCCTTGCTGTTACGGTCGAGGTCGCACGGGGGTGTGCCTGCCGCGCGCGAGAGGCGGTCGATAGGCTGGAGTCCTGTGCCTGTTACCGGAGCCAAGCCATGCCAAGCGTATCGATCGACACTTCAGCAGCCGTCCCGCAGGTGTCAGCCACGCGCCTGTCCGCCGGGCAATGCCTGCATCTGCATGTGCCCGCGGGTACGGTGCTGCATGCCGGCGCAGGGCAGGTCGAGATCAGCGGGCCGCCGCAATGGCTGGCCGAAACCTGCCACATTCCGCGCCGGCGCCTGCGTGCGGGCGAGTCCCTGACCATGCCGGCGCGAGGCTGGGTGCAGGTGGCGGCGGGCTGCGACGCCGTCTTTACCATCGCGGTGCCGCCTGGCCTGTTCTCCCGCCTGGCGGCGCTGCTGGAGTGGCGCAAGCGCCGCGTGCCGTGGCTATCGCGGCACCAGCCGCAATCGATTGCCGACCCGGCGCCCGAAAAACTATAAAATTGCGCTCCGGCCGGACCTGGCACATTGGTGTGCCCAACCCCCCGGCCGCAGTTCCCGGGTTCCCCATGCTACGTCTAAGTGAAGTCAAACTCCCGCTCGACCATACCGAAGCCGACCTGGACGCCGCCGTGCGTACCAGCGCCGCGCAGATCGGTGTCAAGGGAGACGGCCTGATCGGCTATACCGTATTCCGCCGCGCCCACGATGCGCGCAAGCGCTCCGACATCAAGCTGACCTACATCATCGATCTCGAAGTCAGCGACGAAGCCGCGGCGCGCAAGCGCATGGCCGGCAAGCCCAACTGGAGCGTGACGCCCGATATGGAGTACCACTTCGTCGCGCGCGCCCCGCAGGGCGGGCCCGCGCTGCGGCCGGTGGTGATCGGCATGGGCCCGTGCGGGCTGCTCGCCGGCCTGATCCTGGCGCAATCCGGCTTCCGCCCGATCGTGCTGGAGCGCGGCAAGGAAGTGCGCGAGCGCACCAAGGACACGTTCGGCCTGTGGCGCAAGAGCGTGCTCAACCCGGAGTCGAACGTGCAGTTCGGCGAAGGCGGCGCGGGCACGTTCTCGGACGGCAAGCTGTACAGCCAGATCAAGGACCCGAAGCACTACGGGCGCAAGGTGCTGAACGAGTTCGTGCGCGCCGGCGCGCCGGAAGACATCCTGTACAAGGCGCGCCCGCATATCGGCACTTTCCGCCTGGTCAGCATGGTCGAGAAGATGCGCGCCGAGATCATCGAGCTGGGCGGCGAGATCCGCTTCGAAACGCGCGTCGACGATATCGACATCGACGGCGGCAAGGTGCGCGGCCTGAAGCTGTCGAATGGCGAGTACCTGGAAGCCGACCACGTCATCATGGCGGTCGGCCACAGCGCGCGCGATACCTTCCAGATGCTGCACGACCGCGGCGTGTTCATGGAGGCCAAGCCGTTCTCGCTGGGCTTCCGCATCGAGCATCCGCAGGGCCTGATCAACCGCAGCCGCTTCGGCAAGTTCGCCGGCAACAAGCTGCTGGGCGCGGCCGACTACAAGGTGGTGCACCACTGCAGCAACGGGCGTTCGGTGTACAGCTTCTGCATGTGCCCGGGCGGCACGGTGGTGGCGGCGGCGTCGGAGCCGGGGCGCGTGGTGACCAACGGCATGAGCCAGTACAAGCGCGCCGAGCGCAATGCCAACGCCGGCATCGTGGTCGGCATCACGCCGGAAGACTATCCGGGCGGCCCGCTGGCCGGCATCGAGTTCCAGCGCAAGTGGGAAGAGCGCGCGTTCGAGCTTGGCGGCAGCAACTACAACGCGCCGGGACAGCTGGTGGGCGACTTTATCGCCGGCCGTGCGTCGACGTCGCTGGGCTCGGTCGAGCCTTCGTACAAGCCGGGCGTGACGCCGACCGACCTGAGCACGTCATTGCCCGACTACGTGATCGAGGCGATCCGCGAAGGCATTCCGGAGATCGACAAGAAGCTGCCCGGCTTCGCGCTGCATGACGCGGTGCTGACCGGCGTGGAGACGCGCACCTCGTCGCCGCTGCGCATCCGCCGTAACAACGACGACTACCAGAGCATCAACGTCAGGGGCCTGTACCCGGCGGGCGAGGGCGCTGGCTATGCCGGCGGCATCTACTCGGCCGCGATCGATGGCATCGAGGTGGCCGAGGCGGTGGCGCTCAGCATCGTCGGCGGCAAGCAGGCTTAGGTTTGCCTCAGATACGCCGCGGCGCCCAGCGCCGCGGTGCGTCCGCTGGCGAAGCATGCCGTCAGCAGGTAGCCGCCGGTGGGCGCTTCCCAGTCCAGCATTTCGCCCGCGCAGAAGACGCCCGGCAGGGCGCGCAGCATCAGCCGTTCATCCATCGCTTCGAAACGCACGCCGCCGGCGCTGCTGATGACCTCGTCAATCGGACGCGGGCGCAGCAGGCGCAACGGCAGCGCCTTGAGCGATACGGCCAGCGTGCCGGGATCCTGCATCGCATCTTTCGTCAGGCATTCGCGCAGCAGCCCGGCCTTGACGCCGGTGATGCCGAGCCGGCTCTGCAGGTGGCTCGACAGCGAACGCGAGCCGCGCGGATGGTTCACTTCGTTGCCGACCTGTTCCGCGGTGTGCGAGGGCAGCAGGTCGAGGTGTATCACCGCGCTGCCATCGGCTTCGAGCCGGTCGCGCATCGGCGCCGATAACGCATAGACCAGGCTGCCTTCGATGCCCGTAGCGCTGATGACGAACTCGCCCTGGCGATAGTGCGCGTTGCCATCGCGATCGGTCAGTGCGATCGCCACCGGCTTGACCGGCGTGCCGGCGAAACGGTCGGCAAACGATTCGCTCCATGCCACATCGAAACCGCAGTTAGCCGGCCGCAGCGGCGCGATATCGACGCCACGGTCAGCCAGCCGCGGCACCCACGCACCATCCGATCCCAGCCGCGCCCAGCTTGCGCCGCCGAGCGCCAGCACCACGGCACGCGCGGGCACCGGCACTTCGCCATGCGGCGTGGCGAAGCGCAGCACGTGCAGCGCTCCCTGATCCCGGTCCTCCCAACCCAGCCAGCGATGCCGCATATGGAACTGCACGCCGGCCTCGCGCAACCGGTGCAGCCATGCGCGCAGCATCGGCGCGGCCTTCATGTCGGTCGGGAAAACGCGGCCCGAGCTGCCGACGAAGGTGTCGATGCCAAGCCCGTGCACCCACTCGCGCAGCGCCTGCGGGCCGAAGTCCGCAAGCATCGGCGCGATCTGCGCGGCACGGGCGCCATAGCGGCCGAGGAAGGCCGGTTCCGGCTCGGCATGCGTGAGGTTCATGCCGCCCTTGCCGGCCATCAGGAACTTGCGCCCGACCGACGGCATCGCGTCATAGACCGCCACGCTGGCGCCTTGCGCCACCAGCACTTCGGCAGCCATCAGCCCGGCCGGTCCTCCGCCGATGATGGCGACATCTGGTGGGTTGGCGGTGGCAGCGGGAGGCGTGGCAGGGGACATGGGGCGCTCGGCAAGGACAGCAGTGTTTCCGCCGCGGATTATAGAGCCTGCGGCAGCGCTAGAATGACGGTTTGCCCGGTATCCCCATCATGCCCTCCGCCGCCACTTCCGCAGACGCTGTCATCGCCGCCACCCGCCACTGGCTTGAGCGCGCGGTGATCGGGCTCAACCTGTGCCCATTTGCCAAGAGTGTTTATGTGAAGGAGCAGGTGCGCTACGTGGTCAGCACCGCCACCGAAGCGCCGGATGTGCTGGGTGAACTCGAGCGCGAGTTGCGCCTGCTCGATGAGACGGATCCGGCGGAGATCGACACCACGCTGCTGATCCTGCCCCACGCGGTGGCCGATTTCCTCGACTACAACGACCTGCTGTACTTCGCCGACCGCCTGCTCGGCAGCCTGGGCCTGGAAGGCACGCTGCAGATCGCCAGCTTCCATCCGCAGTACCAGTTCGCCGATAGCGAGCCTGACGACATCGAGAACTACACCAACCGCGCACCGTATCCGATCCTGCACTTGCTGCGCGAGGACAGCATCGCGCGCGCGGCGGCGGCCTTCCCGGATGCGGCGGATATCTACGAGCGCAACCAGGCAACCATGCGCCGCCTGGGGCATGCGGGCTGGCGCCGCGTGATGGCGGGCGAGGACGAAGCCGAAGACAAAGCCGAAGACAAAGCCACCGGCAAGAACCCGCCCCCGAAAGACTGACTTACGCTGGCTCGGCCGGCTTGTCCGAAACCGGGGCGGTGAAGAAGCGCTCGTTCATCTCTTCCAGTCCCAGCGTTTCCAGCACGTTCTGCAGCCGCTCCGCCGGGCGCCGGCGCGGCAGGTCCTTGTACTGGGCGATGATCAGCTCGTTCTTCATCGAGTGTTCCCAGCCCACCAGCTCGGTCACGCTGACCTGGTAGCCATGCGCCTCCAGCTGCAGGCAGCGCAGCACATTGGTCACCTGGCTGCCGAATTCGCGCGTATGCAGCGGGTGGCGCCAGATCTCGGTCAGCGGATTGCCCGCCAGCAGCTTGCCCTTGTGCTTGCGCAGCACGCTGGCCACTTCGGCCTGGCAACAGGGCACCAGCACGATGTGCTGCGCGCGCTTGGCCAGCGCGAAGCGGATGGCGTCGTCGGTGGCGGTATTGCACGCATGCAGCGCGGTGACCACGTCGACGGTCGGCGGCAACTGTGGCGAGGTGATCGAGTCCGCCACCGACAGGTTCAGGAACGACATCCCGGGAAAGCCCAGCCGCGCTGCCAGCGCCTGCGAGGTCTTCACCAGTTCCTCGCGCGTCTCGATGCCGTAGATATGGGAATCGTCCTTCAAGGCCTTGAAGAACAGGTCGTACAGGATGAAGCCGAGGTACGACTTGCCGGCGCCATGGTCGACCAGCGTGACACGGCCGCGCTCATCCTTGACCTGCTGCAGCAGCGGCTCGATGAACTGGAACAGGTGGTAGACCTGCTTTAGCTTGCGCCGGCTGTCCTGGTTCATCTTGCCGTCGCGCGTCAGGATATGGAGTTCCTTGAGCAGCTCGAGGGACTGGCCGGGGCGGATTTCGTGGGTATTTGACATGGGGACTGCACAGGCTGCGGGACGCGGCGCGTCCCGGAAATGCCGACAGTTTACCGAAAAGTCCGGCGATGCCATCCGCTGATGGCCTGGCCCACCCCTCCTCGGCGGGGGCCGTTGCCCGCTCAAGTTTCGTACTCCCGCTGCCGATGGTCTTGGATCGATAACAAGTGGAGCGCCAGCCGTCCGGGCACGCGCTGTCCGCCAGCGCGGGCAGGCCGCCGTGGCCGAGCGCCATGCAGCTCCGCAACCAACGTCAGGGGACTCATGATGCACGAGTCGGGATTGCGCCTGGAGCTGACCGAGCCAGGTGAGCAGGTGCATGCACGCTACACACCGGAGCCAGGCAGGCTGGCTCCGGATCACGCCAGCCTGAGGCAGTGCCTGGACAGCCACGGCTGGGCCGGCGCGAGGCTGGATGCACGCGCGGTCGCGCAGTTCCTGCAGCAGTGCCAGCGCGCCGAGCATGAGATCGACGCCGCCATCGGTGTGCTGGTCGATGGCGCGTTCGAGCTCGATATCACGGACGACGGCCTGGCCGCGCGGCTCACGCTGATGCCCGCCGAAGGCGGCCGCCCGGTCACGGAGGACGAGATCCGCCGCGCCGTCGCCGAGCGCGGCGTGGTGGCGCCGATCCAGGCGCTGGCGCTCGACGCCGCGCTGGCCGAAGGCCGCAGCGAGCTGCGCACCATCGCCGCCGGCGTGGCGCCGCGCCAGGGCGAGCCGGCACGCTTCGTCAACCTGCTGCAGCCGCGCAAGCCAGTGCAGGCCGATGAGGAAGATTCGCGCGTCGACCTGCGCGACCTCGGCAACCTGCTGCTGGTCAGTCCCGGCATGCCGCTGATGCGCCGCATCCCGGCGGTGCCCGGACATGATGGCGTCGACGTGTTCGGCAAGCCCATTGCCGCCGATCCGATGGACGATCCGCCCTTTGCCGAGGGCCTGACCGGCGCCGCCGCCGATCCCGACGACCCCGACCTGCTGGTTGCCGTGATCGCCGGCGCCCCAGTAGCCGGCGTGCATGGCATCGCCGTCAGCCCGGTGGTGCAGGTGGAGGCGGTCGACCTGCATTCGGGCAACGTCGCATTTGACGGCACGCTGCGGGTGGCGGGCGATATCCGTACCGGCATGTCGGTGCGCGTCAGCGGCGACGTGCTGGTCGAAGGCACCATCGAAGCCGCCGACATCGACGCCGGCGGCAATGTCGTGGTCAAGGGCGGCATCATCGGCAAGTCCGAGACCGGCCATGCCGACGGCGGCATCAGCCGCGCCAGCGTGCGCTGCAAGGGCGCGGTCAAGGCCCGCTTCATCGAGAACGCCGTGGTCGAGGCCGGCACCGAGGTGAACGTCGACAGCGGCATCCGCCAGAGCGATGTTGCCGCGGGCGCGCGCATCGTGGTCGGAGGCCCCGGCGTGCAGGGCAGCATCAGCGGCGGGCGCACGCGCGCCATGCTGGCGGTGCACGCCGCGGTGCTCGGCAGTCCTGCCGGCAGCGCCACCAGCGTGCAGGTGGGACTGAATCCCTATGCCGACGCGCAACGCGCCGCGCTCGAGGCAGACCGCCGGCGGCTGCTGGACGAGCAGAACAAGGTCAGGCAGCTGGTGGCGTTCTTTGCCAGGCATCCGGAGAAGGCCGTCGGCGACCTGCGCGAGAAGGCGCGTGCCACGCTGTTCAAGCTCTCGCGTGACCTGTTCGAGCTGGAAGGCCGCCTGGCCGAACTGGGCCAGCAGATGCAGCCCGCAGCCGGTGCCGTCATCGACGCGGCACGGCGCATCCATGGCGGCGTCACGCTGCAGGTGGGCAGCCGCGTGCTCAAGGTGGTGGAAGACAAGCCCGGTGGCCAGATCCGCCTCGTCGACGACCGTATTGAGGTGACGTGAGCGTGACCTGTGCGTGACCTGTGCCCGCATCAGCGCGCGCGCTTCCCCGCGCCCGAATTTGTACTATCCTGCAGGTATGTCCTGGGGTGCCGCAGGATGGGCGAGAGAGCTAGTCTCGGGCAGTGAATGCAGAAGCGGACCAGCAAACTGTGGAAGCGTTACACGGAACCGACTCACGTGGCACTTGAGATACCGGAAGGCCAGCCAATGCGGCTGGCCTTCCTGCTTTTGCACGTCCCCTGCATCGCGCGCGATCCGACCTACACTGAAGGTGCAACCAGTCTTCTACAGGAGGTTGCTATGACTGCCGCACTGATCACGGCACTGGCGCTGATCGCCCTGGTGGCCTGTGCCGCCTTTGCCATCTGGATCATGCGCGAGAAGAATCCGACGCTGCTGCAGCAGCAGGAGCAGTCGGTACGCACATGGTTCGACCATATGATTCACCGCCACTAGCGCCGCACCGCAGCCTGGCGGTACGTGCCGCAAGAGCCCGCCGTGCCGGCGGGCTTTTTCATGGCGCCGGCCTCATGGTGCGATCTCATGCCGCCGACAGGCGCAGTTCGTGCAGCCCGCTGCGCTCGACCCGCGTGCCGAGCGTGCGTCCTTCATAGGCGAACATCGCCAGCAGCCAGGCGATGTCGACTTCGCCCGCATATTCGAGCCGGAAATGGCTGCGCCGCAGCGGCACCAGCCGCAGGTCTGCGTTGCCTGCCGCATCGAAGCGGACGAATACCATCAGCGCCAGGTCCGGCCGGTAGTCGTCGTAGCCGCCGATGCCCTCGTAGTCGTTGATGAAGTCGCCGCAGCCATAAAGGATGGGCTTGCCGGCATGCAGCTCGATGCCGAGCGGATGGTGCGAGGAATGCCCATGCACGATATCCACGCCGGCCCGCTCCACCAACCCGTGCGCGAAGGCGCGTTGCGCCGGGTCAATGTCGTAGCCCCAGTTGCCACCCCAGTGGATCGATGCCACCACGAGGTCGCCGGCACGCTTGTCCCTGCCAATCCACGCGGCAATGCGGTCGCACGAGGCGGCGGACCAGTCATCCAGCAGGTTCACGCCGGAGTGGCCGGCGGTGGCGCGCCATGCAGCGGGCGTGCCGCAGTTATGCATGGCGAAGGCAAATACCGCGACGCGCCCGCCGCCCGGCCGCGGCAGCCACGCCGGCCGCATCGCGCTGTCCTCATCGGGGCCGGCACCGGCATGCGCGATACGCGCGGCATCGAGCGCCGCCAGCGTATCGGCCAGGCCAGCGCGTCCCCAGTCGAGCACATGGTTGTTGGCCAGTGACACGCAGTCGATGCCTGCCGCCTGCAGGCAATCGACATTGTCCGGATGCATGCGGTAATGCACGGCCTTGCCGGGCCATGCGTCGTCGCTGGTGGTGATCGCCGTCTCCAGGTTGGCAATGCGCGGCCATGCGTCGCGACTGTCGAGTTCGGCAAGCGCATCGCCCCACGGATACGCGGGCGCCACCGGATGAGAGATCGGGCCCGCCTTGCGCTCGGCCAGGCGCACATAGTCGAGCGCCGAATGCACATACGACTCGTGGAGCAGCGGCTGGCTGGGATGCGCCAGGATCTGGTCGATGCCGCGCCCGGTCATCACATCGCCGCACAGGAACAGGGGAGGGTGGCTGGTTGTGTCCATTTGCGCAGCCGGCCGGCGCCCGTTTGCACCGTGCCGGCGTTGCTTCCATGATAGGCGGGCACGGCGCCATGATCGCGTTGCGGCACTTGAGCGGGGCGCGCTGCACGCCGCGTTTACATTCGCCGGGGGCCTGCCTTAAATGGTGAAGTCATCGGTCCTCGTGGCCATCTTCCTGCACCCCGGCAGCCGCGCGTCGTCCGATGTTTCCAAACCCGCATCGGGAGGCTGATCATGGGCCAGTTATCGCAAGAACATATCGAATCACTAAAGGCGCAAATGCGCGGACGGCTGCTGCAGCCCGCCGACGCCGCCTACGATGATGCCCGCCGCATCTGGAACGCAATGATCGACCGCCGGCCGCAACTGATCGTGCAGGCCGCCGGCGTCGCCGACGTGATCGCCGCGGTCAACTTTGCGCGCGAGCACGGTGTGCTGCTGGCAATACGCGGCGGCGGCCACAATATCGGCGGGCTGGCGATCTGCGACGGCGGCATGGTGCTCGACCTGACGGCGATGCGCTCGGTGCGCATTGACCCGCGGGCACAGCGTGCCTGGGTAGAGCCCGGCGCCACGCTGCGCGACTTCGACCATGAGGCGCAGGCCTTCGGGCTGGCCACGCCGCTGGGCATCAACTCGACCACCGGCGTCGCGGGTCTGACCCTTGGCGGCGGCTTCGGCTGGCTCAGCCGCAAGTTCGGCACCACCGTCGACAACCTGGTCTCGGCGCAGGTGGTCACTGCCGACGGCAAGCTGCTGCGCGCCAGCGCCGACGAGCACCCCGACCTGTTCTGGGCACTGCGCGGCGGCGGCGGCAATTTCGGCGTGGTCACAATGTTCGAGTTCCGGCTGCACCCCGTCGGCCCCGAGGTCTATGGCGGCCTGATCATCTACCCCCTCGAGCAGGGTCCCACCGTGCTGCCGGCCTTTCGCGAGCAGTTCAAGTCGATGCCGGATGAATTGACGGTATGGGCGGTGTTGCGCCAGGCCCCACCGCTGCCGTTCCTGCCACCGGAGGCGCATGGCAAGCCGATCGTGGCGCTGGCGATCTGCTATATCGGCCCGCCGGAGCATGGCGCCGCGCTGGTCGAGCCGCTGCGCAAACTGGGCACGCCTTATGGCGAGCATGTCGGACCGATGCCGTTCACGGCATGGCAGCAGGCCTTCGATCCCTTGCTGACGCCGGGAGCGCGCAACTACTGGAAATCGCACAACTTCGCCGGGCTCGACGACGGCCTGATCGCGATGCTGGTCGAGCAGATCGGCAAGCTGCCGTCGCCGCAATGCGAGGTGTTCGTCGGCGCGATGGGCGGCCAGACCAACCGCGTGGCGCCGGACGCCACCGCCTATGCCAACCGCGACGCGCAGTTCATCATGAACCTGCACGGGCGCTGGGACACGCCGGCCGAGGACGACGCGTGCATCGGCTGGGCCCGCGAAGTATTCCGCGCCGCGGCGCCGTTCGCGCTGGGCAGCGTCTACGTCAATTTCCTGACGCAGGAAGAAACCGACCGCATCGGCGCCGCCTACGGTCCCAACTTCGCACGGCTGGTCGAGGTCAAGCGCCGCTACGACCCGGGCAACCTGTTCCGCCACAACCACAACATCAACCCGGCGGCATAGCGCGCGCAGGCGTTCACGCGGCTGCAACACTGGCGTGCCAGCATCGGCGCGACCGCGATGTATCCGACAGGAGGAGCAGATGAGACCGGGCGAGGCAGAGCTGGTACGGCGCATCCACAATGAAGTGGCCGACTACTACGACGAAGAGATCGAACTGGAGCTGGACGACCGCGAAGCCAGCGAAGCCTTCGGCGACCCGGTACATCTGCCCGAAGGGGCCGAGCAGGACAGCCGCCGCCACTATTTCCGCGAGCTGTTCCGCCTGCAGGGCGAGCTGGTCAGGCTGCAGAGCTGGGTCGCGGCCACCGGCCACAAGCTGGTGATCCTGTTCGAAGGGCGTGACGCCGCCGGCAAGGGCGGCGTGATCAAGCGCATCACGCAGCGGCTGAACCCGCGCGTATGCCGCGTGGCCGCGCTGCCCGCGCCCAACGACCGCGAACGCACCCAGTGGTACTTCCAGCGCTACGCGGCGCAACTGCCCGCGGCAGGCGAGATCGTGCTGTTCGACCGCAGCTGGTACAACCGCGCCGGCGTCGAGCGCGTGATGGGGTTCTGCAACGACGAGCAGTACGAAGAATTCTTCCGCTCGGTGCCAGAGTTCGAGAAGATGCTGGTGCGCTCCGGCATCCAGGTCGTCAAGTACTGGTTCTCGATCACGCACGACGAACAGCGCCTGCGCTTCCTCAGCCGTATCCACGATCCGCTCAAGCAATGGAAGCTCAGCCCGATGGACCTGGAATCGCAGCGGCGCTGGGAGGACTACACCAAGGCCAAGGAGATCATGCTCGAGCGCACCCACATCCCCGAGGCGCCGTGGTGGGTGGTGCAGGCCGACGACAAGAAGCGCGCACGGCTGAACTGCATCCACCACCTGCTCAGCCTGGTGCCTTACCAGGACGTGGACGCACCCACGATCGTGCTGCCGGCGCGCGAGCGGCATGAGGACTATGTGCGGCATCCGGTGCCGCAAGAGATGTTCGTGCCGGAAGTGTACTGACGCACCTGGCGTTAGGGTAAGTGCGGAGTGCGGTATCGGCCCCGCAGCGGCAGCGCTCCCTATAATGAAAACGGCCACCTGGCAAACAAGGGTGGCCGTGCATCGTGGACCTGTTTGCTTTTTGGGCGACCATGCTTGTCGCCTACCTCCTGATGAAGCACGCTGGCTGCTTCAGCCAGCCGGTGCTCTATCCCGACTTCGACCATCCGTTCCGGTATTGGTGGGCGCGGCGGTTGGGGCGGTAGCCTGCCTCTCCCCGTTTGCCGGAACGCCATGGCCGACGCGTCTGCGGTGGCATCATGCGCGCCGTGGGCAGACGCCATGCGCTAGATGCCGCGAGGATGGGAGCTTATCGAGACGGAAGAAGATCCGCTTGCGCTGGCCTGGGCCGCGCTTCGGAGATCAGGCAACAAAAAACCCGGAGAGCGTGAGGGCTGTCCGGGTTTGCGTGGGCGATGCCCTGAATTCTTTTTGGTGCCGAAGAGAGGCGATTTCCGTTGTCATACTCCTTAAAAATCAACGAGTTAAATCCTCTTCGTGGCGCCGTCGCGCAATGCCAAGCACGGAAAGTTCACCCAGATCCGACTGATCCGGATGTTCTGACTACCGCCAGGGGGCCGGCCGAGTATTCCCGGCCTCCGACGGCGGCGCAGGTCATTCCGGCTGAATGCCGGCGGCTTTGATTGCCTCAGACCATTTGACGGTCTCGCTGCGCACGAACGCTGCCAGTTCTTCTGGCGTCGATGGGAAGGGTTGGCCTCCTGTCCGGCTGAAGTGTTCGGTAGCCGCCGGGCTCGTCAGCCCATGCCGAATCAGCTGGCTCATGCGCGCGACGACGGGTTTCGGCGTGGTGGCAGGAAAGAAGGCAGCAACCCAGGCCGTCATCTCATACCCTGCCAGGCCGCTTTCCGCCATGGTCGGAACATTGGCGAGCAGGGGATGGCGCCTGGACGTGGTCACGGCGACTGCGCGCAGCTTGCCGTTCTGGATCAGGGGCAGGGCCGGATTGATGTCGGAAATCATAAAGTCGACCTGGTGGCCCATCAAGTCGGTCAGGCCCTGCGGCACGCCCTTGTAGGGCACATGCAGTGCCGGTGCGCCGCTCATCATCTTGTAGAGCTCACTGGCGACCCGGGTGGAGGAACTGCCGCTGGCGAAGGTCAACTTGCCTTGCCGGCTTTTCGCCAGCGTGGTCAGTTCTGAGACCTTCTGCACCGGGCTGTCGGATGGCACCACCAGGACCAATCCGCTTCTTGCGATCAACGACACCGGCGCGTAGTCCTTGATGGGATCATAGGGCAGCTTTTTGAACAGGGACGCATTGGCCGCGTGGGTGGTATTTGTCGTGATGAGCATCGTGTAGCCATCGCCGGGCGCAGTCGCGACCGCCGTTGCCGCGATGAAGCCGTTGGCACCGGGGCGGTTTTCCACGACGACGGACTGTCCGGTCTGGTCAGTGATAATCCGCGCGATGTAGCGCGCGATGTTGTCCGTGCCACTGCCTGCAGGGAACGGCACCACGACACGGATCGGCTTGTCCGGATACTCGTTGAGGCCCGCTGCCCACACCCATTGCGGGGCCGCGGAAGCAGCGGCCAGTCCGGACAGCAGGGCGAGCATGCGCCGCCGGGGAAATCGCTGGATCATCTTGTCTCCTCCCGCATCTCGGGATCTGATGGATTGACTTGGCCGAGCTTGCGTCAAGACAGCGGATCGTGTGCGCGAATGACAATCAGCTCACACGTCCCGTCCGCCGATTCGAGGCTGAGTTCCGCACCGTCGGGAACGTAGACCCACTCCCCGGTCCCGGCTGCGAAGCGCTCCTCTTCAATGTGCCCGTGGAGCGTGCCGCCACGCACGAAGAGCACCTGCTCGGTCTCGCCAAGCCTGTGCGGCTCGGCGCCGCCATCGGGATCAAGTTCGACCATATAGATGTCGAGAAAGCGGGAATTGACGGTCTCGCGTGTGATGACCGGCCTGACGAGCGCGCCACGGTAGTGCGGCAGCGCGATCGGCTCGGTGCTGGCAGGAACGTCGCGGACATCGGCAGCACCGGTCTGAAGGCGTGGGTCGTCCGGGCCGGCCGCGGTCACTGCAGCGTTCGGGTTTTCGCTGTACGGCGGCGCGTAGACCACCATCACCTGTACCGGTTCGTCGCTGATGACCTCGAAGCGATGGAAGACGCCGGCGGCGTTGAAGCTCCAGTCACCCGCGCGCAAGATGCGCTGCTTTCCCGGTAGTTCGCCAAGACCCTCGCCGGCGAGCAGGAACGACGCCTGCTCAAGATTCGGGTGTGCATGCGGCAACGCGCCGTGGCCCCGCGAAATCGTGCCCAGCAGGACCTCGAGCCGGCGCGCGCCGACAGTCTCCTTGCCGATGATGCGCTGGTTCGCCGTTCCCGTATGGTTGGCCGGTGCGTACGCGGGCACGTCAGCGGCCCGCCGTACATAGGATGATGTCATTCGGATGTCTCCTCGCTTGAAGGTGAAATCTGTCGCGCTCAGCGACGGCTGTCGGGGATGGCGAGCGCGGGGTAGTGCTCGGTCAGCTTGGCGGGCATTTCCACGTCCAGGATGAACCGGTCGCCGCGATACCAGAACTCCCCTGCCAGCAGTACATTGCCGTCGACGTCCAGCGTCGACCGGACGATCCTGGCAATAGGCGCCCCGAAGCCATAGGCGAGGTCGCGCGCCAGGATGTAGTCGGCCGGCTCCACTGTCATGGTCTGCTGCATCATGCCAAGGCGGTCACCTTCGACCTGGCGCAGCAGGTGACCGAGCTTGTGGTGTCTTTCGCCACCGCGGGGAAAGCGGGCAAAGACTGACGAGGCCACATACATCTCGATCAGGCAGAATGGCGTGCCGCCATGCAAATGCAGTTTGCGGACCATGACATAACTGTCCAGCGGCGTGCCGCGGCGGGCCAGCCCCGGCCGCAGCGCCACGCCCTCGCGCAGTTCGAGGATGCGGATTTCCAGTTCGCTGCCATGGGCCGATTCGTCATTGATGGCGGAGCGCAGGCCTTCTCCGGGTGCTGGCGGCTGCTTCATGACGTGGGTGCCACGACCGCGCTGGCTGCTGATTAGCCCCTCTTCCGTCAGCGCGGCAAAGGCCTGGCGCACGGTGACCTTGGCGATCCCGTAGCTTTGGGCGAGGCTGTCCACGGTTGGTAGCTGCATGCCCACCGGGTACTCGCCTGACACGATCTTGTGCCGGATGACGCTGGCGAGTTGTCGATATCGCGTCACGCCGCCGGTGCCGTCGTCGGCGAGGATGACGCTCTCGTTGGCCGCAGCGCTGGTCGCATTACTGGTCATGACAACAACTCCCGCGGCACGCGCACGGGCATGGTAAGCAGAATCTGCGCCATTCCCTTGCCGAGCGGATCATTGCGCAGCGACGCCATGCCACCGCCATCCAGTGCCGACTCGCAGACAAAGTTCATGGCGTCGAAGCCAGGCAGGTCGTAGCAGGTCACCGGCCCTTTCACAAGGTACCCAAGCCACTCCGCCACGCGCGCCACCGTCACTTCCGCCCGCAGCACGGGCAGGTACGCCGGCCGGCGGGCGATCAGTCCGATGTTCGAGGTATCCCCCTTGTCGCCGCTACGGCCATAGGCAAGCCGGATCAGCGGAACTTCGACGGTGTCGCTTTCTGCCGGGCCCGTGGCCGGCGCTTCCGCGAGTGAAGACGCCACGGGGGCGACGGGTACCGCCTGACCGCCCGAAGGAACAGTGACGCCGCTGCGTACGCCGTCTATCACCACCGCCGGGATCAAGGTGCCCTTGTCGAGCAGGAATGCATACTGGCGGATCGATGGCGAGGGACTGGAACGCCCGCCAGCCGAGCCCGTCGTGCCCGGCGCCCAACTGGTCCCCGCCGCGGCAATTTCCCGCGCGAACAATTCCAGCGCCGCCTTCTCGGGATGCATAACCGCCAGCCGCATCACCGCCTCGCGGGTGTGACGGACGGCAGCATGTGGCCCAAAGCAGGACTCCGCTCCCAGCACCTCAACGTGGGTGCGGCTGTAGTCTCCCCACCCGTTCTCCCCGAACAGCTTGCGCGTGCGGGCAAGGATCGCCTGCGCCGTGCGTTCCGCCTTGGCCACCGCGTCGATGCCGACGATGGAAAGCTGGGCATTGCAGCGAAAGCCATCGATATAGGTGGCACAGACCTTGTAGGCATTGCCTGGGGCCCGCCCGCGCGCGCCGCTGACTTCCACCAGGTCGGCTGCGGCCTGCCGAAGGGTTACCTGCGTGAAATCGCAGGTGACGTCTGGCAGCAGATAGGTGGCCGGGTCGCCGATCTCGTACAACACCTGCTCGCCGACCGTGGCGGTATTGACCAGTCCCCCCGTGGCGGGGGGCTTGCCGACCAGGAAGGTGCCGTCGGCACGGCACTCGACCGCCGGATAGCCGATGTCGTGCCAGTCCGGGACGCTTTCCCAGTCGGTATGCAAGCCGCCCGTGGCCTGGCACCCGCACTCGATGATGTGGCCGGCCAGACTGCCTTGCGCCAGGCGGTCATAGTCGTCGGCTTGCCAACCGAACTCGTGCATCAGCACGCCGAGCGTCACGGCACTGTCCACGCAGCGCCCGGTGATGACGATCTGGGCGCCCTGGTCCAGCGCCTGTTTGATCGGCAAGGCCCCCAGGTACGCGTTGGCGCTGACCACCTTCTCCGGAAGGGGGCGGCCTTTCTGCATGTCCTGCACACCGGCTTCGCGCAGCTGTGGAAGCAGGGGCATCACGTCATCGCCTTCCACCACGGCGATGCGCACTGTCAGGCCCTGTTCCGCGGCCAGCGCGGCAATGGCCTGCGCACACCCGTGCGGGTTCATGCCGCCGGCATTGCTGACCACGCGAATCCCGCGCTCGGCAATCTCTCCGAGCAGCGCCTTCATTGTCACCGTCACGAAATCGGTGGCGTAACCCAGTTCCGGCTTGCGCAATCGGGCGGCGGCGAGAATCGACATGGTCAGTTCGGCCAGGTAGTCGAACACCAGGTAATCGATATCGCCGTGGCGCACAAGCTGTGGCGCGCCAACGCTGCTGTCGCCCCAGAAGCCGGAAGCCCCGCCAATGCGTACCGTTTTCACGTCCATTCCCATCTCCCTATCTGCCAGTCCACAAGGGCTCGCGCTTCTCGCGGAATGCCAGCTGGCCTTCGCGCGCGTCCTCGGTCAGTGCAAAGAGCCCGATCTGGCTTTCCGTGAACGCCATGGACTGCTCGAACGACATGTTTTCCATATGCTTGAGCGTGTACAGCCCCCGACGAATGGCGGCGGGCGAATTGTTCAGCAGGCGGGCCAGCAGCAAGTCCAGCCTGGCGTCGAGAGCGTCGCTGACATCGTTGACGAGTCCTGCGGCCAGCGCTTCCCTCGCGGACAGCGGCTCGCCGCACAGGCACAATTCGGTGAGCGTGCGGCGTGGCACCAGGTGCTGCAGCACGCTCAAGACCTGTGCCGGGAACAAGCCCAGCTTGACCTCCGGCAGGCCGAAGCGGGCGCTTTCGCTGGCGATCGCCAGATCGCACATCGCCATCAGCCCCATGCCGCCCGCCATGCAGGCGCCGTTGACCCGGGCGATCAGCGGTACCGTCGACTGCCTGGCGCAGCGGAAGAGGTCCGCCATCCCCAGGTAGGGCTCGGCGTAATCGAAGGCAAAGGATCTGCCGGTCTGCAGATCGGCGCCGGCGCAGAACGCCTGCTCGCCCGCTCCGGTAATGACCACAGCGCGGATGTCGGCATCACGATCGGCGCGCAGGATGCCGTCGCGCAGTCCCTGCACTACGCCCGGCGTGATGGCATTGCGGCGCTCCGGGCGGTTGATGGTCAGGTAGAGCACTGCGCCCCGGACCTCGCTCAGCAATTCTTCACTCATGGCTGGTTTCTCCTTTGGCGTGGCGCGCTTTCGGCCAGTCCCCCAAGATGCCGGACGCGTGCAGCGCATCGATGGCGGCGTCGTCGTAGCCGGCCTCACGCAGTACCTCGCGGCTGTGCTCACCCAGGCCGGGTGCATGGCGGCGGCTGGCCGGTGGGGTGCCATGCCATTCGCTGGGCACCGCCATCTCCCGGATACGCCCGACGGCCGGGTGGTCCGATTCGCTGAAGAAGCCGATGTCCTGCAAATGCGGATCGTCCAGCAGCGACTCGAACGTGTGCATCGGAAAGACCGGAACATCGGCCTCCTTGAGCAGGGTGCGCCATTCCTCGGTGCTGCGCCTGGCCATTTCGTCGCTGACCATGGCATACAGGTCGGTGATGTGGGCGGTGCGGGTGTTGATGTTGGCGAAGCGCGGATCGGTGTCGTACAACTCCGGCTTGCCAATGACTAGGAGGAAGGCCCGCCAGTGATGATCGTGATAGATCAGGCAGCAGACATGTCCGTCCTTCGTCTTGTATGGCCGCCGCTCGGGCGAGAGCAGTCGCGGATAGCCGAAGCCGCCCTTCGGCGGCACGAAGGTCTCGCCATACAGGTGGTCTCCCATCACATAGGGAACCATCGTCTCGAACATGGGCACGTCAACGCGCTGGCCCTTGCCGGTGCTCATGCGCGAATACAGAGCGGCGCAGATCACACCGAAAGCATAGAGCCCCACCGAGCGATCCGCGATGGTGATGGGCAGATACCGGGGACTGTCGCCGCTGCCCAGCGAAACGGCCAGCGGCAGGCCGGTTGCGGCCTGGATCAGGTCATCGAAGGCAGCCTGGGGCGCGTAGCGTCCCCGCTGCGAAAAGCCGAACATGCCGACATAGACCAGGCGCGGATTGATGGCCGACAGCGTTTCATAGTCCAGCCCCAGCCGCTGCATCGCCTGCGGGCGCACGTTGTAGGCCAGCACGTCGGCATCCCGTACCAGGCAAAGCAGGGCCTCACGCCCTGCGGGCGCTTTCAGGTCAAGCACGATGCTGCGCTTGTTGCGGTTCAGACCCAGGAATAGCGGGCCCATCTTCTCATCGCCGCAGGGACCGATGCCGCGCGTACTGTCTCCGCCCGGAGGCTCGACCTTGATCACGTCGGCGCCCAGGTCAGCTAGCATCTGGGTGGCAGAAGGCCCCATGAATACTGACGTGATGTCGACGACTTTCACGCCGGCCAGCGGCCCCGTTGTCTCCTCTTTCTTCATATCCTTTTCATCCCGTTGGGGCAATGTATGACGGCTGGCCGGAAGGCCGCCGTTCCGTGCCGATCGGCCGCGACCTCGGGCTTGCAACAACGCATCGTTCATCGGTCGGGCTCCGGCTGGATTAACTCAGTTGAATTCGTCCACCATCATCGGCTGCAAGCTTTCATCGACCGGTGTCGTGCGGTCAGCGACCAGGATCTGGTTAGCGTGGACCGCGGTCGAGCGCAAGACGTTCCGGTATCGGCTTCTTGATTCTCGAGATGGTGTGGGTCTTCACCTGGCGCGCCCACGGCCCATCGATGGTGCGCAGATTCTTGCCCACAAGATGCGCCAGGCCAAGCTCGTCACTGAGCTGCGAAATGGCCGTCTCGACATCGAGTGAGAGGTTGGTGACCAGAATGTCGTCGCCATGGAAGACGAGGCTGTTCGACCAGAGGAAGCCGATCGGCGCCCCGTTGCGATCGATGCCGCCGAAATCGCCGAGCTTGGCAATGACCCGGCCTTGCGTCGGCTCGAGCACGAGAATCTCGTTGGACTGGTTGCACGCGATCCAGAGGTTGTCGTGCTCGTCGATGATCAGGCCGTCGGGTCCGCCGCCGATCCGGTTGACGAAGACTTCAGGGGTGCCGGGCTCGAGCGTCGGGCCGCTCACCGGTATCCTGACAACGATGTCGTTCGCCGTATTGGCAACGAACAATGCCGTCTTCTTGTTGTTGAACGCCAGGCCATTGGCGCCGATGGTCGGTGGTATCCGCGTGGGCTTCAGCAGCGCGCTGGTGACCCAGGCCGTCCCTTCGCCGCCATCGGGTCCGACCTTCCAGATGATGCCCTGGTGGGCGTCGGTCACGTAGACGTTTCCGGCGGGGTCGAACGTCAACCCGTCGAGGCCGGGGTTCTTGCCGGTGACCGTCATGAACACGGACGAGGCACCCGTCCTGGGGTCGACGCTCAGGACCTTCGCGCCCTTGTAGTCGACGACGAGCAACTGGCCCGTCCGGGGATGGAAGCCGAGGTCAAGCAACAATCTGCTCGAGCCCTTGATGGTGACAGTGCGCAGGTGCTTGCCCCGCGGATCGAACACAAGTAGCGTGCCCTCGCTCGTCCTGGGCTTGTTCGCCGCCACCGTGACGACGTAGACATTGCCCTCGCGGTCCACGGTGATCCCCTCGGGATGCGCCTCACCAGCGGGCAACTTGGCGAAGGTTTCGACCTTGCCGCGTTCCCACGCTCTTGTGGCTAGCGGCGTCGCCAGCAAAGCGAGCAACAACAGCATCGGCAGTATCGACATCCTCTCGGCTTTGATCATTCTCATCTTGCACTCTCTCAATCTCGCGGATTGATGGATCGTCACTGATTGATCTGATCGGTGTCGTACACGCTGGCCTGTAAGGAGCAGAGGAACGGCACCGCGCAGGCCGGCGAGCGGCCTGCCTTGGTGTCAGTCGCTTCTTATCCCTCGATAACGTCGGTGCCATTGCCGCGGACGTAGGGCACCGGTCCGATGCCGCGCGCCGCCGCGAGAGCCTGGATCGCGCACTGGATCGAGAGTGCGTCATTGAGCGAGTGGAACGTGCCGTCCTCGTTGAAGCTCACTTGCGCGCCTTCGATCCAGGCGATGGTGATGGTGTCCTCGGTGTTGTCTTCGGGGGTGTAGAAGGTGTGCACCGAGCCGCCGGGTTCGTACAGATAGGAGCCGGCCGTCTGCGGCTGGTCAGGGTACTCGCGATACTTCCAGCAGCCCTGGATCGTCCACACCTGCGCCGTTCCGGTGTGGTAGTGAATCGGAAGGGAACAGCCGGGTTCCACGATGGCCATGATGACCCACTCACCACGCTCCGGGTCCATGCGCAGCGGCCTGATGTGGATGCCCGGAAAGACATCCTTGATCAGCGGGATCTGCTCGATATTGACGGTCAGGAGCTTGTCCTGCGGCAAGGCGGGCAGCGGCAGCTTGGCGCCGGTGGACGTCGTGGGCTGTGTAAGTACTCTTGCAGTCATGAGTTGTCTCCGTTTGTTAGAGGATGTGAATCCTTGAGAAGGAAGTCGCCCTTTGACGACACGGAAGAGGGACGCCGCTTCGGCGGGAAACTCAGTACGGCGGCAACGCGCCGGAGGAATAGAAGCGCCCAGTGCAACGGCGAAGCCTGGCTAACGGGCTTGCATGTCAAGTTGATACTTCTAAAGTTCTAATGTTGGAATGTTAGTGGCTGAGGAAGGATTTTTCTGCCCCTTGTTTACCCTAGGGGCTGAACGACCAGGATTTTTAGCCTTACTTGCGCTCGCCAGCGGCCCTGCGAGGTTCGGTAATGGCAGGCACCGCCTTCAATGCGGACGCCGGGATGTCAATTTCGGAGACGTAGCGGTCACCCCGATACCATGTGACGCCGGCGTAGAGTACGTTGCCTTTGTTATCAAGAAGACGTCGCGACATCTTCGCGACGGGTGTGGCGAACGGGATTTTCAGCATGTCGCACAGGGGAAAATCCGCCGGCATTACGGTCAACCGTTGTCGCACACGTTTGCCCCGCGAGCCCAGTTCATCGAGCAGCGCGGCGAGAAGCTTTTTGTTCCTGGCGGTGTCCTTGGGCAATGCGTCGAAGACCAGGGTCAACACGTAGATCTCCGCGTAGCAGAACGGCTCGCCGGAATAGGTGTGTAGCTTGCGGACACAGACGTACTCGCCGTCCGACCGGTCGCCCGGGCCGAGCAGTTCCTGCGGCACCTTGGTGCGGCGCCGGACTTCAAGTACTTCGAAGGCGAGCGCTTCCGGCGCTGCGAACGGATCGTTGATCGCCAGTTCGAGGTCGCCGGTGGCGGCGGGCAGGGCAGCCACGTGGGTCCCGATGCCTCGCTGGCTACGAATCAGGCCTTCCTTGGAAAGCAGCTCATACGCCTGCCGGACGGTAACGACGGCCACGCCCAGGTCGGCGGCGAGCTGCGTGATCGGCGGCAGCAGCATGCCGAGCGGATACTCGCCCTTTGCGATCCGGTGCCTCAGCAACGAGGCCAGCCGCTGATATTGCGCAACGCCCCGTTCAGCCGACAGGTCCGGCCACTCATTCCCCGTAGTTCGATCGTCCGTCATTCCAGTTGCCTGACACTCAGAACCTTGGAGTATGCCCCAGAAAAACGGGTGGCCCCTTAGCTGGCAGGCGTCCACCGTCGGTCGGCCGGAACCGGCTGCGTCGAGATGTGGCGCGGTGGCGCCGGGTACGAACGTCACGTCTAGCGGTTTAGCGATTGCACGCCAATTGCTATATCGGCCGCGGTTGTCGCGAGGATCTCCCGATATGCTTTCACCACGCCCTCCACCTGCCCGGGCGCGGGCACCTCCGTTTCGGTGCGGCCGCTCAGGACCTTGCCGTCCGGCAGCCGCCGCACGGTCCAGGCGATGGTCGCCGCTGCCCGCTTGCCCACGTCGGCGTCGAGGGCTACCACATCGGTCGTCACACGGAATGCCGGCTGCGTCGCCGACAGGCCGCGCTGGTAGACATCCAACGCATCGAGGCTCGCCTGCAGCTGCTGCGACAGCGCATCGCGCAGTTCGTTGGGTAATGGCGACGTCCAGCGAGAGGTGTCGGAAAGCTTGAGGCCCCCATTGCCGTCACGCACCACCAGCTGAATACGGTTCAGGCGCTCCGGCACGCGCACCGGCGTGACTTCGATCCATAATGGGTCGCCGCTACGGCCGGCTCGCGAGGTACCGGCCGGCGCGGCGTCGGAGGGACTGGCCGCCAGCGTGTAGTAGCGCGCCTCGGGCGACGCGCAGCCGTTTATCAGGGTCGTGGCCGCGGCGGCCAGCGTAAGGAGCATCGTTAGACGTTTCATCATTTCTCTTCCCTCTTGCCTTGCAGGAGCGCTTCGGGATGCCGCTCGAGATAATCGGTGAGCATGCGCAGCGAGACGGCTGTTTGCGTGAGTTCCTGCATCATCCTGCGCGTATCCTGTTGCAGTGATGCGTCGGGCGCCAGCGCGCCATTGGCCGTATCGAGCGTGCGGCGCATATCCTGCAGGGCAGCGACCACCTGCGGAGCCACATCGCCGTTGACCTGTGCCACGAGCTTGTCCGCCTTGACGAGCATCTTGTTCATCGACACCATCGCCGTGCGCGCGTCCTGTCCGATCTGGTCGAACGGCACCTTGCCGATCTTGGTGACGATGTCGCCAAGCTTGGCCTGCAACTCGTCGAAGGTGCCCGGTGTGGTGGGGAGCTCAGGCACCGACGCGTTCAGGTCCAGGTTAACCGGCGAGGACGCTTTCGGAAAGAAATCGAGTGCCACATACATCTGGCCGGTCAGCAGATTGCCGGTGCGCATCTGCGCACGCATGCCGCGCTGTACCATGCTATGCACAATGGCGCGCTTGCGCGCGTCGTCAGCCACGTCCTTCTCGCGCAGACCCATGCGAGACGGATAGAGCTCCACGACCACGGGCATGCGGAAGGCCTTCTTGTCACGCTGGTATTCGATACCGATCGAGCGCACCTGCCCGACGGTCACGCCGCGGAAATCGACCGGCGCACCGGGCGACAGGCCGCGCACGGACTGATCGAAGTTGAGCACTGCCAGCGCGGGAGCGAGCTCGTCCGGTTCCTTCATGGCTTCGGACTGGTCCGCCGCCAGCAGGTACTCGGTGTTCTCGGCGGCCGGGGCATGCGCGGTGGAGTGGTCCGGGGCCTGGAAGGCCACCCCGCCAAGCATCACGGTGGCCAGCGACTGCGTGGACAACTTCAGGCCGTTCGCGTCGAGCTTGAGGTCGACACCGCTGGCGTGCCAGAAGCGTGTGTCGGCGGAAACGAGCTTGTCATAGGGCTTGTTGACGAATACGCGCAGCGATATATCGCGGCCATTCGGTTCGAGCTGGTACGCGACCACGTGGCCGACCCGCACGCGACGATAGTAGACCGGTGAGCCGATGTCGAGCGAGCCCAGGTCCTGCGCACGCAGCACGAACTGCCTGCCGGTAGCGTCGGTGGTGATGACCGGCGGATTTTCGAGCCCGGTGAAGCTGTGCTTCGTCTCGGCCGACTTGCCGGCATCCACGCCGATATATGCGCCCGATAGCAGCGTCTCCAGTCCTGACACGCCGCTCACGGCAAAGCGGGGCCGTACCACCCAGAACCGTGTGTCGGCCACGGCGAAGTTCCTGGCGTCCTTGGTGAGAGCAATCGTCGCGATCACATGCGAACGGTCCGCTGCCAGACGTGCTGTCTTGACCAGTCCGATATCGACGTCCTTGTAGCGCACGGCGGTCTTGCCTGGCGTCAGGCCCTCCGCGGTGCGGAATGTGACGGTGATCTCGGGCCCGCGTGACGCAAGCGTGCTGACCAGCAGCGAGAGTCCGACCACCGCGGCAACGATCGGGACTACCCAGACGAGGGAAGGTAGCCAGCGCGCGCGGGGCTTGCGTCCTGGCGGTGGAATACCGTTTGGGGGAGGATGGTTAGTGTGTTCGGGCATTTTCGGAGTGCTGAAATTCGGTGGAGGAAGGAGAGGTCTCGAGCGCATCCCACAGCAGACGGGGATCAAAGCTCAGTGACGCGAGCATGGTCAGTACGACAACCGAGGCAAAGGCCAGGGCTCCGGCACCGGGCGCAATGGTGGCCAGCGCCCCGGCGCGCACCAGCGATGCCAGCAGTGCCACCACGAAGATGTCGAGCATGGACCACCGGCCGATGACTTCGACCAGGGTGTAGAGGCTGCTCTGCTCGCGGAGGCGCCAGGTCGATCCGCGGCGCACCGATAGCAGCAACAAGGTGAGGATCATCATCTTCAGCAACGGGACGACGATGCTGGCGATCAGCACCACGATTGCCAGCATGTATGAGCCGGACAACCACAGATAGATCACGCCGGACATGATGGTGTCGCGCTGCGTGCCGAAAATTGACTGCGTCACCATGATCGGCAACAGATTGGCCGGGATATACAGCAGGTAGGCAGCCAGCAGGAAGGCCCAGGCGCGCGCCAGGCTGGCCGGCTTGCGATGATGCAGTACGGTGCCGCAGCGCGGACACGGTTCCGCCTCGAGCGTCATCGGACTGAGCCGGTCGCACGTGTGGCACGACAGCAGTCCGCGCGAGGTGGCGGTGGGGAGGGGCGACAGAGGCTCGGTCATGGCGCGGTATCCCGCGAGCGGGCCGGTACGTCATCTGCATCGTGCACATCGAGGTGGTGCCAGAGTTCACGCGGGTCGAACGACAGGATGACGGCCAGTACAACCACCAGGGCGCCGAACGACCAGAGCGCGACACCAGGCATCACTTGCGCTATGGTCGACAGCTTCACCAGCGTAACCAGCACGCCGATCATGAAGACTTCGATCATGCCCCACGGCCGCGTCCGGCAAATGCCGCGCAAGATGCGCTCGAACCCGGGTGGCGTGCGGTTCTGCGCCATCGACACGAGCAGGTAGCACATCATCAGCAGCTCGGCGAGCGGAAACAGGATGGTCGTGGCGAACACGAGCATCGCCACCGGCGCCATATCGTCCGCGTAGAGTGCCTGTACCGCGCTCCATAGCGTGGTCTCCATGCGCGAGCCCTTGAGGTCCATGGCGACAATCGGGTACGCGTTCGAAACCAGAAGCAGGATCAAGGCAGTCACCACGAGCGGCAGCAAGCGGCGATAGGCTCGCGAACTGTCGCGATACAGTGCGCCGCCGCAGCGCAGGCACGTGGCACGTTCGTCCTGTTTCAGCGCCGCTCGTGTATGGAGTGCGTCGCAATGTTCGCATGCCACCAGCTTGTCCGGATCCTGCATGGCCACTGGCAGCGACGCGTGGTTCTGATGCACTGATGTCCTCGGGAAAATGATTGGGCCTCGTTGCGTGAGGCAAGTAGCGCGTGTGCGCATCGGGATCTTTGATGAGTTCCGTATTCTTCCACATAATGACTTAGATGTCATCATGACATGTTGTATGTTATAAGAAGAGCGCCGGCGCCCGCTGCCGCCAGCATGGCGTACGCCATGCTGGCGGCGTTGAAGCGGCGTATTGATATAATCGCCTCGTCACATAAGGTCCTCTAACTGAAGATGCCTGCCGCTCCTGATCCCAAAGACCATCGCCCTCGCGTTGCCGCAGAACGTCGTGAACGGATGCGCAAACGTCTCATTGAAAGCGCGATGATCGTTTTTGGGCAAAGGGGTGTGGGGGCCAGCGTGATCCCGGAAGTCATCGCGTCTGCTGGCGTCTCGCAAGGTTCCTTCTACAACCATTTCCGTACTAACGAGGATCTGCTGGCGGCTGTCGGTGACGCGCTCAGTCACGACATGGTGCAAATGATTGAGAGCGTGGTCGGCGATATCGAAGACCCGGCGTTGCGGGTTGCAACGGGGATACGCTTATACCTGCACCTTGCGCGCTCCTATCCTGTCGTGGCGCAGTTTCTTTCCGGTACGGGCCTGCTTTTGGTCGGCAGCAAGGGTGCTGCCGTCTACGAATACCTGCCCTCGGATATCAAGGAAGGCCTGAAGAGAGGCACGTTTGACGAGGTTGCGGCCGATGTGGCGTTGGACATGGTGGCCGGCGCCGGGTTGATCGCCGTTCACCGCATGGCCAAGGGAAGAACAGCCAAGGATTATCCGGAACGGATTGTCCGGGCGGTGTTGCAGTCGCTCGGCGTGCCTGCAGCGAGTGCGGTACGGTTGACCTCCCCGCCTTTGCCAAAGCTGGTGGCTCCGCCGGAATCCTTGCTCGAAAAGGCCCAGGAGAAGCTCGCCGCCAAGGCCGAGCCCTCCAACTAGCAGCCAGCGCTATGGCATATCGCTGATCGTTTTCGCGAGCAAGCCATCGAATAGCGCTTCACTCGCATGCAGCGGCGACCTGGATATCGCATCGGCCGCTGATTCCTCCACGCCCAGGGCGCGCAATGCCACGGCAGCGGCGAGCTCCGAAAAATCTTCGCGACATTCGGTCTCAAGCATGCTCTGCATTGCGCTCATTGCGGCTCCGGCAACGATATTGAAGCCCAGGGCGATCGGCATGCGCTTGAAGCGATTGAGCCGAACGCCTTCCTCTATGTCCCTGCGGACAAACTCCAGCATATTCGGCGCCTGGTAGGCCGTCCATCCGAGCCGGCCAAGGATGCCAGCCACCTCCGGCTGGTGTACCGTCAGGATCGACGCCAGCCGTATTCCCCTGGCGATGTGCTCGGCCGGGTCGTCATGGTCGCGCACAATGGGGTCGGCCGCCCGCACCCACTGCTCGGCCATCTTCCCGACAATCTCCCGCACGATCGCGTCGGACGACGGAAAGTACTTGTAGAACGTTCCGCGTGAAACCCCTGCTGCCGAGATGATGTCGTCGATGGACGGCGTCGAGACCCTGTTCTCCAGCATCAGGCGCATCGCACTGTTCAGCAATAGCGAGCGCATACGCTGCCGCCGCTTTGCCGCGACGCGCTGACGGTGGTCGCCAGTCTTCCACGGTTCTGCTTCCGTTGCGAATCGGGTCTGCATCGGGGTCATTGATCTGTTCTCTCCTCATGGTTAATGCGTCGGCGACCCGCGCGCCGGTCTTCCTGCATCTGCAGCCTCCGTCGCATCACTTCGCGTATCGCCATTGTCGTTTTGCGCACGGGCTGTCTTCGTCTCCTGCGCTCCGGGACCTCAAAGGCGACCCGTCCTCACACACACAAAAATACATTGTATGTCATCATGACAAATAAATCATTATGAAGTAGACTTCGGGCTTTCAGGAAGGGCGAAAGCCCGAACAGGCCTGCCGTCAATGAAGCCAGCACGAGTCCGTGGCGTGGATCGCTGATGAATCGCAGGCGAGCGACGGACCTTAGTGGAGCGCAGAAATTGAACAGGAACCTTCGAGCGGCAGCTCTTACCATCATCGCGGCACATCTGGCCGCGTGCACACCGGGTCCGGAACCCGAACGCAAGGACGTGAGGCCAGTGCGGACAGTGGTCGCCGGGCGCACCGCCGGGTCGGTCGGTGCGACCTATTCAGGCGAGATTCGTGCGCGTTACGAAAGTCAGCTGGGATTCCGCACCAGCGGCAAGATCGTCGCGCGCATGGTGGAAGTCGGCAGCCATGTCAAGCGCGGCCAGCCGTTGTTCCAGCTCGATCCCACGCAAGAAACGTTGCAGGTAGCCGCGGCGGGCGCGGAGGCTGATGCGGCAAGAAGCCGGGTAGCCCAGGCGCGGGTGGACGTTAAGCGTACCGAGCAACTGCTGGCCCAGAACTTTGCTTCGCAAGCCGAGCTGGACCAGCAGCGGCTGGCGCTTAACCAGGCGGAAGCACAACTGCGTTCGGCACAGGCGCGTCAGCAGCTGAATGCCAACATGCGCGGATTTACCACGCTCGTAGCCGACCGCGATGGCGTGGTAAGCGCAATCAACGCGGAAGCTGGCCAGGTGGTTTCAGCCGGGCAGACGATCGCCACCGTCGCGGCTGACGGCGAACGCGAGGTTTCAATCAGCATTCCGGAGTCGCGCGTCGACGAGTTGCGCAAGGCGCCGATGCTGACGATTACGGTATGGGCGCAACCGGACAAGTCCTGGACGGGCAAGCTCCGCGAGCTTGCGCCGGACGCGGACAGCGTCACCCGGACGTACTCGGCGCGCATCTCCATTCAGGAGGCGGATCCGGAGCTGCGGTTAGGCATGACAGCGTCGGTGATCGCACCCGACGTGGACGGCAACGGCGTAGTCCGCGTGCCGCTGACCGCCATCGTTGATCATGAACGTGGCCGCCAGGTATGGGTGGTCGACCCGAAGACGTCGCGGGTGATCGCGCGTGAAGTCAGGCTGGGTGCGGCGCAGAACGACAGCGTCCTCGTGGTTGAGGGCCTGGCGGGCGGAGAGACCGTGGTGAGTGCCGGCGTGCACATGCTGCAGGCGGGCCAGCAGGTGAAGGTGGCCGAGGCGGTAACTGTCGCCAGGGCGGGAGGTGTGAAGTGAAAGGGATCAACCTGTCCGAATGGGCACTGAAGCACCAGCAGATGGTGGCGTTTCTGCTGTTGCTGTTGTCAGTGGCCGGTGCGCTGGCATACGGCAGCCTGGGCCAGAAGGAAGACCCCGAGTTCACGATCAAGACCATGGTTGTGCAGGCGTACTGGCCGGGAAGCTCCGCGCAGCAGATGGCCGACCAGGTCACCGACAAGATCGAGCGCAAGCTGCAAGAGGTCGCCGAGATTGACTATACGTCCACCTATGTGAAGCCGGGCGAAACGCAGGTCAAGGTCAACCTGCGCGAGAATGTACCACCGGAGGCCGTACCCGATGTGTGGTACCAGGTCCGCAAGAAGATGGGCGACATCCGGCATACCCTGCCCCAGGGCACGCAGGGCCCGCTCTTCAATGACGAGTTCGGCGACACGTTCGGTAACCTCTATGCCATCACGGGCGATGGCTTCGACTATGACGACCTGAGACGGATCGCGGACGCCGCGCGTAATGAGTTCCTTCGTGTCGACGACGTCAACAAGGTCGACCTGGTAGGCAAGCAGGAACAAAAGATCTATGTGGAAGTCTCCACCGCCAAGCTCGCCTCGCTGGGTATCGACCCGGCACTGATCGCATCGACGCTCGCACAAACCAATGCCGTGACATCCGGCGGAACGGTTCAAACGTCGGCGGAACAAGTACGGCTGGCTGTCAGTGGCGAGTTCGACTCAGTCGAAAAAATTCGCGCCATCGGCATCCGTGCCGGCCAGCGTACCTTCCGCCTTGGCGATATCGCCGACGTCCGCCGCGGCTTTGTGGAGCCCGCCACCTCGAGGATGCGCTTCAACGGCAATGAGGCGATCGGCCTGGCTGTGAGCATGCGCAAGGGCGGCGACGTGATTCGGCTTGGCGCAAAGCTGGACGAAACGATCCAGCGCATCGAGTCCAACCTGCCGGTGGGCGTGCAGATCCACGCGGTCAGCGACCAGCCGCGTATCGTCGAACATTCCGTATTCGAGTTCAAGAAGAGCCTGGCCGAGGCCGTGATCATTGTGCTCGTCGTCAGCTTCCTGTCGCTGGGCTTGCGCACCGGGTTGGTCGTCGCGCTCAGCATCCCGCTGGTGCTGGCCATGACCTTCCTGGCGATGTACGTGATGGGCATCGAGTTGCAGCGCATCTCGCTCGGTGCGCTGATCATCGCGCTAGGTTTGTTGGTGGACGACGCCATCATTGCCGTCGAAATGATGGCGCTGAAGCTGGAGCAGGGCTGGGACAAGTTCCGCGCCGCCACCTACGCCTACACTGCCACGGCTTTCCCGATGCTCACCGGAACGCTGATTACCGCGGCGGGTTTTCTCCCGGTCGGCTTTGCGAAGTCGGGCACGGGCGAATATGTGTACTCGCTGTTCCAGGTGGTGGGTATTTCGCTGGTGCTGTCATGGGTCGTGGCAGTCCTCTTTACGCCTTACATCGGCTTCAAGCTCCTGAAGGAGCATGCGCACGCCTCGCATGACGAGGACGCGGTCTACCAGCGCGGCTTCTATGTCAGGTTCCGCCGGTTCATCGACTTCTGCCTGAAGCAGCGCGTGTGGGTGCTCGGCATCACGGTTGCTGCGTTCATCGGCTCACTGCTGCTGTTCAAGGCAATACCCCAGCAGTTCTTTCCGGCGTCTGACCGTCCCGAACTCATCGTGGACCTGTGGATGCCGAAGGCTTCGACGTTCGAGGCGAGTCAACGCGAGGTCCAGAAGCTGGAAGGCCTGCTCAAGGGCGATCCGGACATTGCGGCGGTGACCAGCTTTGTTGGCAACGGTGCGCCGCGATTCTACCTGCCCCTCGACGTGCAGACGCCCAATCTGAATCTGGGCGAGATGCTGGTGATGACGAAGGGCGGCGAGGCACGGGAGCGGGTGAAGGAGAAGCTCGAGAAGCTGTTCGACGAAAAATTCCCCAATGTGCGCGGCCGCGTCAATCGACTGGAAAACGGTCCGCCGGTCGGTTACCCGGTGCAGTTCCGAGTGTACGGGCAGGACAACGCCAAAGTACGCGCAATCGGGCAGAAACTGGCCGCGATCATGCGCGAAGAGCCGCACGTGCGCCAGGTCAATCAGGACTGGGGCGAACGCGTCAAGCGCTTGCAGGTCGACGTCGACCAGGACAAGGCGCGTGCACTGGGTGTCAGCTCAGGCCAGATCAAGGAGGCCCTTGAGGCTTCGCTGTCGGGCACGCCAATCACGCAGTACCGCGAGGAAGACCAGGGTATCGATGTGGTGTCGCGCCTCGTCGCGGCGGAACGCACGGACCTGAACAACCTGAAGGACGCAAAGATCTACGTGCGCGACGGCAAGTTCGTGCCGGTCTCGCAGGTGGCCCGACTCACGCTTGACAGCGAGGACAGCGAGCTGTGGCGGCGTAATCGCGTGCCGACGCTGACGGTTCGTGCCGATATCGCGGGGGCGCAGGGACCCGACGTCACGCGTGCACTGCAGCCGAAGATCGACGCACTGGAAAAAGAACTTCCGCTCGGCTACGGCATCGAGATCGGTGGCGCTTACGAATCGAGTGCGAAGGCTCAGGCTTCTGTTTTCGCGGTGATGCCTGTGACGATCATCGTGGTGCTCCTGCTGCTGATGATTCAATTGCAGGATATGAGAAAGATGGCGATGGTCTTGCTGACAGCGCCGCTCGGACTGATCGGTGTCAGCATCATCATGGCCGCGTTCCGGATTCCATTTGGTTTTGTCGCCATGCTAGGCGTTATCGCCCTCGCCGGAATGATCATCCGCAACTCGGTGATTCTGGTCGTGCAGATCGACCAGGACGTGGCCGCGGGTGTCCCATTGTGGACGGCCATCGTGGAGGCGGCGGTCCGACGGCTACGCCCGATCGTGCTGACTGCCCTGGCGGCGATCCTGGCGATGGTGCCGCTTACCCATTCCGTGTTCTGGGGTCCCATGGCGTGGGCAATCATGGGTGGGCTCGCCGTTGCCACGGTGCTGACCCTCGTCTTCCTTCCTGCCCTGTATGCGACCTGGTACCGCGCAAAGCGTCCTGCGACCGTCTGATCGCAATGTGACGATGAGAGTGATTTCGATGAAAAGAATGAGTATGGCCCTGCGGGCCGCGCAAGTGGCTTTGGGCTGCATGCTGTTCCTAAACGCCGGAGAGTCGGGCGCTATCGATCTCGTGACGGCCTATCAGCAAGCATTGGCGCATGATCCGACGAGCCTCGCTGCAAACGATGCGCTCACGGCGGGGAGGGAAAAGGCAGTGCAGGGCGACGCCTTGCTGCGTCCCCGCGTAAACCTCCAGGCGGCACTGGACAGGATCAACAATCGTTCGTCTGGCAACCAGCCGGTCGACGGCGCGCCGCTGGTAGCCAGCGATAGCTCGGGAACGTCGCGGCAGGCCGGCGTGGTGCTGGTTCAGCCGCTGTACGACAGGACCGCGGTAGCAACGAGGAAGCAGTTCCGCGAGCAGTCAAACTTGGCGCAGACGCAATTCGACCAGTCTCGCCAAGACCTGGCCCTGCGGGTGGCAGAGGCATACTTCGGCGTGGTGTTGGGCGAGGAAACGCTGCGTGTGGTGCAAGCCGAGAAGGCGGCCTTGCGGCAGCAACGCGACCGCGCCAAGGCCCGCTTCGACGTCGGCCAGGGCAAGATCACCGATCTTCATGAAGCCCAGGCGCGCCTGGATGGGGTGGAGAGTCGCGAAGTTACGGCGCAGTCCGCGCTGGAGCAACGACGCACGCGATTCCAGGAAACCGTCGGCATGCCGCCCGATCACCTCAGCGCGCTGGCGCCCGGTTTCGCGCCGCGGCCGCCGGAACCGGACAATCTCACGGCGTGGCAGGCAAGGGGGGAAGAGCAGAGCTACCTGGTGAAGACCAGGCAGTCGGAGCTCGACATTGCCGGCATGGAGATCGACAAGTACCGCGTCAGCAGCCGCCCGACCGTTGCGCTGGTGGCACGTTATGGCGCACAAGGGCAGAGCGGCAACCTGGCTCCCTGGGTTGCACCCAGCAACACCCGCACCGCGACGGTCGGCTTGCAGCTCAACATTCCGCTGTACGCGGGCGGCGGTCTGGATTCGCGCGAGCGGGAGTCCGTTGCGAGGAAGAGCCAGGCGGAGCAGGAGCTTGCCGCCGCCCGGCGCGACGTGCGCCTGAAGGTGCAGGATGGATTCCTCTCGGTGAAAACGGGCGTGTCGCGCGTCGCCGCACTCGAGCAGTCGCTGACTTCGGCGCGTAGCGCGCTCGCGGCGACGACGCTTGGCCGTGACGTGGGAACCCGTACGGAACCCGACGTGCTGGACGCGCAGCAGCGCGTGTTCGCCGCCGAGCTTGACGTGGTCCAGGCACGCCTGGACTACCTCCTGGGCCGTCTGCGTCTTGCCGCCGCGGCCGGCGAGCTGAGCGAGGAAACCTTGCGCTCGCTGAATGCCTGGCTCGCATCCTGATCGCGAAACCCCATGATCGGAGACCTGCAGCACTATTGGAGCGGTAGCTTTCTCGCCGCCAACGCGTTCATCGGATTGAACCTGGCGGGCGCGTTGCTGCTGGGAATGCTGGTTGGCTACGAGCGCTCGTACAACGGCCGGGCCGCTGGCATGCGCACTTACGGCCTCGTGTGCATGGCGTCGACGGCATTGACGGTGTTCGTCGGCTACCCGGCGCTGTGGTACGGCGGTGCTGCAGCGCACGCCCAGGCAGACCCGACACGTATTGTGCAGGGGGTCGTCACCGGCGTCGGCTTCCTTTGCGCGGGGGGCATCATGAAGGACGGCATGACCATCCGGGGCCTCTGCGTCATGCGCCTAACCTCGCCCTCCATATGCGGAGCACGTTAAGCTGGACGCTCTGGTTTCTTGGTTTTCCGGACCAGGCGTGCGTGCGCAGCGAGAAAGCGCTGGCGCTGGCCAGCAAGGCCTCTGATCCGTTCGCCCTTGCCATGAGCCTGATCTTCGCGGCCGAACTGCACCATCCTGGCCGGTATTCATGACACCTTCACCGAAGGGTTCGATACCGTTGACTGGCAAGATGCCAAAGTACTGTTGGAAGAGACCTGACGTAAGCGGCCAGAGCCGGCTCGTGGAGGCGTCGGTCGACGACAAGTGGCTGGCTTTGGGTGGCCACGCACGTTCTTGCCGATGCCACGCCCTCGGCATCGGCTTCAGGCAGCGCAGAATAACCGCAGCCTGCTGGCTACACGCTGCCCAGAAACAACAAAGCCCAACCGGGCTGGCTGGGCTAAGTGCTTGATTTGATTGGTGCCGAAGAGAGGAATCGAACCCCCGACCTTCTCATTACGAATGCGCGCGGCGCAGCACGAAGGAGGTATTGTACAACGATGTGCAACGGCAGACCCAAATCATTCAAGTAGGGTGGAAGGCATGATGTGACGACTTTGCATCCTACGCGTTGGCCATGTTCCAAGCTTCGGCGGCCGCCAAGCGCGCAAAACCCTCCATCTTCCGGAAGACGCGCGGCCCCACCCGCTTGCAATGCCCACATTCAGCAACGCCCTCAAAGGTGTTATCTGGTGCGTCGTAAACCCAAACTTCCACCAGCGCGCCCGGCGCATCGCACGCCGTGCAATCGTGCAGCCTGACCCCTTCAGTGTTTGTCAACACGCCCATGTTGTTCCCCGACTCAAAAGCGCCATCATTGGGCGGGCCGCGATAACCGGGCACCCCACTAAAGTGGGGTTAGCTATCAGTCGGGGTGTGCAAGGCTTGCGTTTTCCTTTGGCCACGAACCTTTTCTGTCACGCGCGGCGCCGAAGACGCGGCACCTGCGGACCAAGAATCGAGCCGCCGGCTGCCTGGTCTTGCGGTGGCCGGGGCCCTTTTCCCACCAGCGAATCATGTGAAAAACGTCATCTTGGCTCTTGCCCGAACAGCTTTCTCTGAACCAGCTTTCGTCGGCGGCCAACGTTTTTGGGTCCCGCGCTAGGCCCCACATATGATTTAGGCGGTTCGATATCAAGAATAGCCCGCGACGGCTCTCTGTCGAGAAACTCCATTCCGGTTTTGATAAGCCTTAGTTTCTTTTGGTCGTATTCCATCCCATCAACAAGGGCAGTCGCTGCAACTTTTTGGCTAGTCATTGCCACTTCGCTATAGTGTTTTCTCACCCATGCAAGAACAGCCTTGGTGATGGCATACGATGGCTTTGATTTCTTGGGTTCTTTCAACCAACTCACGTTCAGCACAAGCCCAAGGATACTGGCTCCCTTGAAGTTGGGGAATTTCTCCATTTCCTTGATGTCGTTGTAAATTAATCGTCGTAGTTTGTGCTGTATTATTTTTGTTGCCAATCCGGATTCTTCGTGCTTATCGAAAAATTCGGACCAAACATCATTATGTTGTATAGACCAGCATATCCACTTAGTTTCGGTCACCTTTGAGGCGGAGAAAAGCACTTCAAACATGAGATTTGCTACCAAATCATATATGTCCTTTTGATAATCGTTGTCTCGTCGACGCAGCTTGATGGAATTATTGTCTTTGTTTAACTTGTCGAGAGCTTTTGCTGCTTTCTTGGCGAACTCAACAGCGGTTTTTAAATTCTTGGCATTATCATTTTTCCACCAATCCGGGCCGAAATCCTTTAGGTGGCTCAAATCACCAATCGAGTTTCCAATTGTATCGAATGCCCTAAACAGGACGGTGGAGTGATTCCAGATGAGTTTGGAGGAAGCATAATTCCTGAAGGCCATCATAACTAAACGGCAATATGCTTCCCACTGTTGCCAACCCCATTGATTGCGCTCTTGATAATCAACGTCAAAGACATCATCCAGTGAATCAATTAAAGCATAATTTCCATAAAGAGTGCTTGTTAGTGGTTTGTGATGCCCGAGATAGCCAGTTTCGTAACCGGCAACTTCTCGATAAACAAATGACCCCTTGTCTGCTATTGCCTCGGTAGTGATGTTTTTCATGAATATACCGAGCGGTACGCGATATTTCTTCTGTCTGGTAATTTCCTCGATTAATAAATAAATCGTGCCTGATGCGGTGCCGACCAATGCCTTGCAAAAATGCCGATCGGCAATCAAATGAAAAATCGCATTGGCATCGTCGCTAATTTTCTCTGCTGGCGTTCTTTTTTTGTCCGCTGTCGAGGTTTCCTTGCGAAATCTATCAATCTCTGTCGAATGTGCGATAAGTGATTTTGCGGAGCGGCCTAATTCGTCCGCGACGACAGATAGCTCTTCCGGAATACCTCGCAGGATTGCGCGATATATTTCGCTGCCGAACCACTTGGAGTTTCTTTTTGAGAATACGGAGGGCCGAACAAAAGCAAACCATACCCAAGCGATAAAAGAAATGAATATTGCGCCACCAAGAATCGCTTGCCACACGGCTGGCGAAATAACTCCCCCGGAGAGCACATACCACCCTTCGGTACGCCATAGGTCTGTTAGCAGCGTTAGAACTCCGACCACAGCAATCACCCAGAATGTAATCAGCTGGAGTGGTAGTGCAGCTGTTCGAATACGGAATCGGTACCGAACATCTGCAATGGTCCAGGCCAGAACCATGAGGGCCAACGCTGCCAGGAACTCTGCAAAACCAAAAAACTTCTGGCCATTTGTAGGAAGAGGAAAAAAGCAAAGCTTCCACCAACATGTTTCCTGCATCCAAGACCCCCCAAAATTATTTTTCACGCCGGAATGATGCCATGTAGGTGGGCTGCATGGCATGGCGGGTCTGGCACGCATTTCCAGCTTGCCGATGGTAGGGGCGATGGCGCATGGCATCGTCAGGGCTCAGCGGCGGGACACCGCAATCAGCACGCAAACAGGTCATCGCCCGGCAATCGCTTGGACCTACGGTCGCGCGTGGGCAAGTCGGTGCGCGCCTTGTCTTGCATCCGCCGGGACACAGGCGCAAGCCGAAGCGCCCGGGCCAAGTTAAGTACCTGACCACGCAGGGCGTTGGCCTCGCCCACTAGCGAACGGCGCAGGCGCAGGCGTTCCGGGTCGGTAGTCACAAGCGGCAGACGTTCCAGCGCGCGTGCCACGCGTCGCAGGCGAACCGTCGCTTCACAAAACATCATCAGCACGATTTCATCGCCCTGCGCGAAGTGGTCGCCGGTGACGGCCGATACGGTGTCATTCCACACTTGGGCTGCGGCCTTGGGCATCCCCGGCGGCGGTGCCCATGCTTCGCGCTGCGCGGCAAGAGCAATGTTTCGAGCGTAGGCCATTTTCATGGTTGCGTTCCCTGTGGGTCCCCACGCGGTTAGCGTTAGTCAGAGGGGGTGGGCGGAGAATTCCTATGGGGCCTGGGCCATTCTGCCGCCTGAAAACAAGCCCCTCGCGGTGTAACTTTGTTGCTGCTGCTGGTCGAGGGCCGGTGGGGCGCATCTTCGCCACTTTTGCCACCGCCCCCCCGCCGCGCTCGCCCGCGCACGCGATGGTCGTCACTTCGAGGGATAAGGGATTTCTAGGGCCTGCGCGACCAAGTCAAAGCCCTTGTTGCCTTTGAATGCTTCGATGTCCAAGCCCCGGAGCATGACCTTTTCCCAACCGCCGCTTTTGCGGTGATGTGTCCGGATGAAATCCGGAGTCAGGACATAAAACTCGGGTTCTTGCTCTCCCGCAATAGCTCCATGGGCTTTCGCCTTGCCGAAGTAGTAGCCAACGTTCAGGAATACCACCACTAAAAAATCGAAGGCGTCGATTGACCTTTCCTTGACCGGAAAGCCACGGTCACAATCCGTGGCCATCCGGCTCTTAACCTGCACGCGTATCTGCTTTGACGCCCTGCGTGGGTCAGGGTGTATGCATATCAGGTCGTAGCCTTCGTTCATCGGCGGCGCCTTGTACGTCAGCACGTTCCTGCGCAATAGGTGGCCCATCACCAAATACTCTGCGCTTAACGAGACAGCCGGGAAGCGGTTGCGAATTCTTGGTCCTTCCTCAGTGCCATTCGTGATGTCATTTCCCGCGTCTGCATCGCTCATTACCGGAACCTGTTGTGCGTGAAGGTCGGAAAAGTATATCCGTGCAATGGGCCTTAATTTGCGCCGGTAGCGCCGGGCACCAGTTCGCGCACCGAGTCCAGACAGAACGCCGAACCGTGACACCACCACGGCAATGGTGCCCGGCGGGTGATGGGTCCATGCTCATGATGTTGGCGGTGGTGGTGGCGGATGGCTTCGGCGGTAGCCGGGCGGCGGTCGATTGCGGCAATCGTCCATGGCCCTATGCCCGCGCGTGATTGCTGCTGTCCGTGGTGGTGACATGAAAGCCCTTGCGCCCTGTCGCTTCGAACTGCGTTTCCAATGCTTTGATGCGCGCTTCGGCCGCATCCAGCCGGTCCAGAACCGGCTCTGCAAATTCCACCAGCAGGGATTCGCTGCGTTTGATGCGCTCATGCAGCGCGTCCGTCAGCCGGCGCACATCCGCAAACTGCGCCTTGCTCAGTCCGCGCTTTTCCAGCTTATCAATGCGTGCCTGATTGGCGTTCAACCTTTCCGTTTCGCTGTTGATGTGGTCGCTCCAAATTTTTTCCATTTTGGTGTACTCCAATTTTTTTGTGTGTGTACTTCTATTCCTGGGGCCATCACCACGTACAGTTTTCCAGCACGGCAACGCGGCCTGACGCACGCCACGCCCAAGCGGCCGGCAGCACCACGCGGATGCCCACGGCGCTGATTTGCCACAGGCTGGTGGTAGGCGCGGCTAACGTGCCATCCTCGCCCACTATTGGCGCGGCCCCATCGCTCATGTGTACGGCAGCATCGCCGGATAGGGCCACTGCCACGTCCGCGCCGGCACTTACGCAAAAGTCTGCCGCGTCCATAAACGCGACAACGCCCAGGGGCACACGCGAGGACACCACCACCGGGCAGCGGGCAACCCGTCCTTGTGCGTCCACGATGGCGGACGCACCGATGTACTGTGACCCGTTCATGATGAATGCGCCGCGCGTGGCATCGGGTACGGACTCATACAGTGTTTTGCAATCGTCCGTGGCGCTATCCGTTCCGGTTCCGAGCGTGGCATCGGCAAACATGCCGCCGGGCGCATCGGCAGTGGCAGCATCAGCGGACAGCAACGTGGCATCCGCGCGGCGCGCCACCGCTTCGCGCAGAGCGGCATCCACCACAGCCGGCGCATTGCTCGATTGCACTAGTTCCCGCGTAAAGCAGGCGATGGCAGCAACCTTTTTGTCGCTGACTTCCGCCCCGGATTGAAGTCCACTAAAAACCGGGATGGCTTGGCCTTCGCCAACCCACGCTGCGGCTTCGCCGGACAAGTTGCGCGGTGGCACGTACACCGTTTCGTTGGCCATGGCATCCACCGGCAAGGCCAACGCGGTCAGTTGCGCCAACACGCTATCCGGCAATTGCGCCACGAAGTCCAGCACGACACGTCGCACCAGTTCCGCCGCCCATCCCTGTTCCGTGGCGCTCGCAGGCCCTTGCGCGGCTTTCAGGACAGCCATGGCTTCGCGGCTGTCGTCAAGGTGGCGTGCGGCCGCGTCCTTGTCGCGGCAGATGGCGAGCGCCACTGCGCTGATAGGACTCACTTTGTTGGCGGTGATTTGCAGTTGCATGGTGATTCTCCGGTTGGTCTTCTGGTCTTCACTGGCGTCCGGCGGCCGCATCGAAACCGGCGGCGATGCTTTCCCAGATTTCCTGGTCCAACCGGTCCGCATCGGCTGGCGCCAGTTCCGGTGGCAGCAGCACTTCCAGCGGCGGACAGACTCGCGTCCATCCCGGCGGGCAAATGCCGGTGTGTTCGTGATACAGCGCGGTCCCGGCCAGTCCGGCAATGGCCAGCAACTGTTCCCGGGTCATGTCGAATTCGCCGTCCCATGTGCTGCGGCACGATTCCACGCGCATGGAAAACAAGCCCGGGCCAGTCAATGTCAGGATGACGCGCACGGCCGGTGGGCTGGTGGTGGTTGGTGTGGTGGTCATGGCAACTATCCGTAGTGGTCCAGACTATGACGGCGGGGGCAAAGGTCAAGAATGGGGACAGCGCGCCTGCATGGCGTCTTCGGGAAACAGACGTTCCAGTGCGGCAACAAAGGCCAATGCGTTAGGCGTGGCCCACAACTTGGTTGCGATGACATCGGACAGCGGCACAGGCCGCCACAGGTCCGCCAGCAAACAATCGAAGTCATGCAGCGCGATGAACAGATGGCCAAATTCGGCCACCACTCCGCATTCGGCATCACCAAGGGCGCGCAGGCGGAACGTACGTCGCAGGCGCTGGCACTCGTCAATCGGGCGTGTAGCGTCGGTGTCGATAGTCCATTCGTCAGCGGCGCCGGCACGCTCGATGTGGGCCAGCAGTTGGCCGGCGGTCGTCGGCAATGCGGTTGTGGTCATGGCTTTACCTCCTCCCCGTGAGGGTTGATGTCGAACATCCAGCAGTTATGCCGCGCCGCCGGATTACTTGTGTACTCAAATGGATAGATGCGGAAGGCCCGCGCAGCAGCGCACGGCCGGAAATGGTCCTGCGGCTGGTAGTGCGAGCAGCGGCAGCACGCCGGCTCGGCGTTCATCAACACAGGCGCGGGGCGGTACAACGTGCAAAGGGTCCGCGTATTGGTGGCGCGCAGCGCGTCATCGCACATCGCCTTGGTGGTCCAACTCATGCAGGCGTGGCAGATGGGCACGCCGTCCGGCATCGTTCGGGCACCGAAGGAAAGACAGGTTTCGCAGCAACGCACGGGCATGGCGTCACCTGTTCTCGATGGATTCCACAATGCCGGCAAGGAATGCCCCGGCACGATGCAGAGCGTCACGATGTTTGTGAAGGCAATCCCGTAGCTCGGCGGGGTTCAACTTCGCACTCGCCAGCAGGTTGATGGCGCCCACAATTGCGTCCGCTGCGCTTGCGCGTTGTGCGGGCGTGGCATTGGTGGACCACACCGATGTTGCCGGCGTGGAGCTTTTGCGCGCGGCCTTCGCTGTTGCGGCTGGCTCAACGTCCGTGACGTGGGCGCGGTCGGTGCGCATCGCAAGTGGTGAACGGCTCCGACCTTTACCGGACACGGGTACGGGTGGGACTGACGGCGACGCAGGCTTCGCGGTCGGCACGGGCGGTGCCGGCTCCGGCGGTGGCGCGGCCGGCGTGTTGGGTTCGCATGCAATGCCCAAGTGCGCTTGCACGGCGGCTACCACATCCTTGGCGGTAATGCGGCCGTCCGGGTGCGCGTCCAGCACGGTGCGCCACACCTTGGCCTTGTCATTGTCCGATGGCAGGCACAGAAGCGCCGCCACATGGCGTTCGCGGGATGGCATCGCAATGGCAAATTTATTTGCCAAAGTCTCCGCCAGCGTTGCCGATTCGATAAGTTGCCGGCACCGTTCGCGTGTCCACTCCCACCGCGTCGCGCAGTAGTCCTCAAACGTGCCGAAATTCGCGCGATACAGGCGGCCGTTGCGGATGGTCCGCAGTTCCAAGCCAACTTCGACATAGGCTCCGCGCAGGGCATGTTCTATGCGTTGTTCCCGTTCTCGTAGTTCGGTGGTGACGTGTTCGTCCTGCGGCGGAAAAAGGTCCGGCTCCAAGTCGTTGGATGCGGGAGACAGAGACAATGCGGATTGAGCTGGCAAGGTGGACATTGGATTTTCTCCTGGCTTGTGGGACAGGAAACGGGCAAGGCCGCGCACTCGGTGTTCGTATGGCGGCGGCTTGCCGTCAGGTGGCGGGCGGGCCATGCGGACGTGCTGTGGCTTCACGCCATGCCGCTCGCGGATGTCGGCAAAGGCAAGGCGCAGGGTTTCAACGTGGGCGTGCAGTTCCGGCAGCGGGCAGGCTTGTAGGGCGGCCAGCGCGTCGCCGCGGCGTTGGGGAGTCCAGCCATCAAGGTCGGCGGCGCCGGCAATCCATGCCTCGCCTTGCCGCAACAGCGTGTCCACATGCTCCGGGTTCGGGTTGGTAGTCATGGTCGTCAGCCCAACATGCCGGCAGGGTCCGGCGTGTCATCGTCCCGGGACCGAAGGTTCATTCCCTCTTCACCATCGTCGCGCGAAATACCCTCCCCACTGGCAACATATGCAACAGTGCCCGGGAGACGGGCCAGCACTTCTAATTTTTGCCCCCGTTTAAGCCCGTCTCCCGGGCCAGTTGTAAGGTTCTGAACCCGTCTCCCGGGCTTACGCTGACCCGTTTTCCGGGCTAGGCCCGCCCCGTCTCCCGGGCCAGCAATCGCGGTTTTTCGGCCTCTGAACCCGTCCCCTGGGCCAGCGGTTCCGCCGTGGTCTAGCCCGCCTCCCGGGCCAGCGGACAGCGCGGCAAGCCATTCCGAAATGCCGCGGTCGGCAATGTCCCGGGCGGACAGTCCGCTGCGAGCGGCGGACTGCCGTATTTCCTTTGCACAACGGAAGCCGGTCCGTGCGCCGCTTGCGTACTGTTCCGGCGTCAGGTCCAAGCCCTTGAAACTGTCGATGTCCAGCCACGGCAAGGCGAACAGGCTTGGGCCGTTGCTTCGGCCACCCTGCCGCGTGCGCACCAGCAGGCCGGCGTCCACCAGTTCCGCCAGAGCGCGCCCCAAGGTGTCCCGACTGTTCCAGCCATAGCGGGTGTTCAGCGTGGTGAAGGACAGGCACAGGTGACCATTGGAGTGGCCATCATGCAGGTCCACCGCGAGGTGTAGTAGTCGATATGCAGGATGCGAAAGTCGCTGGCAGATGGGGTGCCGTTCCAGCAGGCGTGGGGTGGCATCAAAGAGGCCATAGAACTGTTCCGGCGCCGGTTGTGGTCTCGGCTTGTGCGCCATCACTGTTCCCCCAACGGCCGGGGCAAGCTGCCGGCGTAGCGCCGCGCGTGCCGGAACCATCCCGGCTCCAAGTCCGGCATTTTGCCGTCCTTGCCCCGCAAGTCCTGCGCCGTCAAATCCAAGCGGGCCAGGATGACCCACTCCGGGCAGCGGCGCAGGCAATGAAGGCTTGCGCTGTCGTTTGAGTACCGGCGTATCAGCAGACGGCGCCGGTCGTCACCGAGGGTCGCGTCACAAGCAGGGCAGCAGGCGTAGTAGTCGTCTGTCGCGCGACCACTCTCCACGCAGCGGCGCAGCTTCGGCGCGTTTACGATGTTGGCGAACATCGCAAGCACCTTTCAGACAACGGCGGCGGACATTGGTCCCACCTTCGTCTTACTGCGATGTTGTGGATTGCGCTCGCACCGTCGCCTTTGCTGCGCGTTCTCTAGTCTCGCGCTGCATTTGGCCAATGATGGCGGCAAGCAGTTTGCGCGGCTCGGAAGTCATCAGGCGCCGGCCGCGAATCCAGATTAAGCCCTGTGCCATCAGTTCGCTTTGCGCAGGTTCCCTTAGCTGCCAGCGCAGAGATTCGTTCGACGGAAACAGGGCGTCTGCGTGCTGGACGCGCCAGCTTTCCTCGCCACCGTAGATGGGAAGAATGACAAGCTCCCCGGTTTCGTTTGGTGTTTCCATGTCGCTCCCCCTTGTCCGTCGCTTGATAGTTGCTTGCCAATGCTGGCGCGGTGTCCAGTCGCGCTATGCTGTTGCATAGTTTGGTGATGAGCAGGCGAAAAAAAAGGAACGAGATAACTCGTTCCTTAGTTTTTGCGGCACGCGGATTGCCGTCAGGAGGGCGGCCAAGGCTCTATGGCCATGACTTGTTCCCGGAGTACTTTTGCCGAGAACGGTTGCACGCCGTCATCCTCAGCCTGTGCAATTGCAGCGCGGATGGCGGCCTCCATGCTGACCCTGCGGGATGGGCTGGCGGTCTTCATGCGATGGTAGGCGGCGACAATCCGCTTGCGCCAGTCGGTTACCTTTGCGGGGGTCATTCTGTGTTCGCGCTCACCCTTCGACGGGGTGCGCTGGATGGGCCGTTGCGGCCCCGTCATGGCTTCGACGACTTCGGTCACTACCCCTTTGAGAATGTCGTGCAGAAAAAAGCGCATATCCTGCACGGTGTCATCATCAATCCCACAGGCTTCCATTTCGTCCAAGATGTCACTCACAGCGTCGTACTCGACATCCTGAAGGTGGTTCTTCAGTTCCCAACCTTCGCGGCGCAGGGCCTCTTGGCGGGCCTTCTTCCGGTCGTCCTTGCTCATGCGATGTCCCCCATGACGCGGCCAACCAACGCCGCCTTGCTGTCAATGGTCAAGTGTGCGTAGCGTCGGGTCACGTCCAATTGCCGGTGGCCCAACACGTTGGCGATATCGTGCAGTCCGCCGCCGTTCTGCGCCAGATAGCTTGCGCATGTGTGGCGCAAATCATGGAAGCGGAAGTCCTCAATGCGGGCGTCCTGAAGGGCTTTCAGCCATGGCTTCTGGAAGTGGAAAGGCCGGTCAGGGTAGGCGGGGCGGCCGAACAGCAGATGGTCCGGGGAGGCGGGCCGGCCGAAGCGGCGCAGTTCGTCCAGCACGGGCGCAGTGAGTGGTAGCACGCGAGGGTCGCCGTTCTTCGTGTCGGGCAGATGCGCGGTGCCGGCCGCCAGGCTGATGTCCCGGTAGCGCAGGCGCATCAGTTCGCCGCGACGCGCGCCCGTGGTTATACCCATCAGAATCAACAGATACAGCTTTGGCCATGACGACAGGCGCGACACCCGCAGCAGGCGTTTGCATTCGCCTTCGGTGAGAAACCGAAGGCGGGCGTTGCGCACGGACTCCAGTTCGATTTCGCGGCACGGATTAATCCAACCCTTGGGCGTGAGTCGGCGGCGAATCGCCCAGGTCAGCACGGCGGAGAACAGCGCCCGCCAGCGGGCCACCGTGGCGGGTGTCGGTAGATTCAAATCCTTGTAGATGGGTTCACCGGCGTCATCCTTGCCAACATAGCGTCGGATTGGCGTCTGCGCCATGTCATCCAGCGCGTGGCCAATGGCATCGGCGTTCAAATCGGACAGCAGCCAGTCGCCAAGGTATTGGCACCAGCGGGCGAGGACTTGCGGGCGGGAACGGTCATGGCCGGCGTAGTTGGCCATGTAGGCGTCCGTGATTTCACGGACTGAGAGCCGCATCCGGTTGGGGGCGCTGGACAGGCGCACCGGACTGGCGGTGTAGGCTGACCGTGTGGTCAGCCCTTGTGCTTGGGTAGCCATTTGAAGACCTCGCTAAGAGCAGAACATTCGTTCGCTGCGCTTAACGACTGGAAACCCGCACCAGCATTGGCTTTGGTGCCGAAGAGAGGAATCGAACCCCCGACCTTCTCATTACGAATGAGCTGCTCTACCGACTGAGCTACTTCGGCAACAAGTTCCGGTGAACTGGAACAGCCCGCAATACTAGCAGTGTTTTTACGGCTTGGGAAGCCCTTTGTGTCGCCTGTGTCATCCGCCGTCTACCGTCCAGGCGGCGCCTGCTCCGCTTGCGGGAGGCGGATGAAAAACGGGGCGCCAGCTGGCGCCCCGTCTTGTTGCCGGGTGGCGAGGCTCAGGCCTTGCCTTCGGCTTCGTGATGGTAGCGGGTGACGCGTTCCACTTCGTTCTTCGAGCCCAGGATCACCGACACGCGCTGGTGCAGCTTTTCCGGCTGCACGTCCATGAGGCGGATCTGGCCGTTGGTGGCGGCACCGCCAGCCTGCTCGACCAGCATCGCCATCGGGTTGGCTTCATACATCAGGCGCAGCTTGCCGGCCTTTTCCGGCTCGCGCTTGTCCCACGGATACATGAACACGCCACCGCGGGTCAGGATGCGGTGCACGTCGGCGACCATCGAGGCGATCCAGCGCATGTTGAAGTTCTTGCCGCGCGGGCCTTCGTCGCCGGCCAGGCATTCGTCGATGTACTTGCGCACTGGCGGGGCCCAGTGGCGCATGTTCGACATGTTGATGGCGAATTCCTTGGTGTCTTCCGGAATCATCAGGTTGGACTGCGTCAGCACGAAGCTGCCGGCCTCGCGGTCCAGCGTGAACACGTGCACGCCGTTACCGACGGTCAGCACCAGCGTGGTCTGCGGACCGTACACGGCGTAGCCGGCGGCGACCTGGTGGGTGCCCGGCTGCAGGAAGTCGGCCTCGGTCACGGTCTGGCCGGGCTTGGGCATGTGCAGCACCGAGAAGATGGTGCCGATCGACACGTTGACGTCGATGTTGGACGAGCCGTCGAGCGGATCGAACAGCAGCAGGTATTCGCCCTTCGGATAGCGGTTGGGAATCTCGTAGAACGATTCCATTTCCTCCGACGCCATCGCGGCGAGGTGGCCGCCCCACTCGTTGGCGTCGAGCAGCACTTCATTGGCGATCACGTCCAGCTTCTGCTGGGTTTCGCCCTGCACGTTGCCGGTGCCGGCCGAGCCGAGCACGCCGGCGAGCGCGCCCTTGTTGACGGCGTTGGAAATGGCCTTGCAGGCGCGCGCGACCACTTCGATCAGCAGCCGCAGTTCGGGCTGGATCGTGTTGTGCTTGCGCTGCTCCTCGACCAGGTAGCGGGTGAGGCTGATGCGAGTCATGGTTGGTTCTCCTTGGATGGCCGCAATTCTACATGCCCGGCCGGCCCTGGCCGGGCAAAGGGGGCGTTGCGGGGCCTCCCTGACATACTCCGTGGTTCAGGCGGCCAGCGCCTTGCCGACGATCTCCCGGACGTCGCGCGACAGCGTGGTGCTGGCGGCGACGCGCTCCAGTTCGGCGCGCATGCGGTCGCGCAGCGTCAGCTCGTATTTCTGCCAGCGGTCCATCACCCGCGCCAGCCGTGCGGCCACCTGCGGGTTGATGGCGTCGAGCGCCAGTACCTGGTCGGCCCAGAAGCGGTAGCCCGAGCCGTCCTCGGCATGGAACTGCGCCGGGTTGCCGGAGCAGAAGCTGAAAATCAGCGAGCGCGCGCGGTTGGGGTTGCGCAGGTTGAACGCCGGATGCTCCATCAGCCTGAGCACGGTGTCGATGGTGCGCTTGCCGGCGTGCGGACCGCCCGGCTGTTTCCCCACGCTGCCGCGCTGCATGCCCTGCAGCGAGAACCATTTGTCGATCACCAGCGGGTCGTCCTCGAAGCGCTCGTAGAAATCGGTGAGGGCATGCTCGCGCCCGGGCGCGAAGCTGTTGACCAGCGCCGACAGCGCGGCGAAGCGGTCGGTCATGTTGTCGGCGGCCTGGTACTGCTGGTCGGCCAGCGCGTGCATGTCGGCGTCGCCGCTGTCGGCCAAATAGCCGAGCGCCAGGTTGCGCAGCGCGCGCCTGGCGGCGGAGGCAGCATCCGGCGAGTAGGGGCCGGGCGTGGCGTTGGCCTCGTAGGCGGCCAGCCAGTCGGCCTTGAGCGCGCGGGCCAGGCCTTCGCGCATGAACTGGCGGGCGCGGTGGATGGCGGCCGGATCGGCCACGCCCATGCGCTCGGCCAGGTAGGCCTCGGCGGGCAGCACCAGCGCCTGCTCGCGGAAGGCGGGGTTGAGCGTGTCGTCGGTCAGCACCGCGCGCATGGCCTGCACCAGCGCCGGGTCGAGCCTGAGCTCGCGGCCGGCCTGCACGTCGGCGACCAGCTGCAGCAGCGCGCGCGTGGCCAGGCGCTGGCCGGCTTCCCAGCGGTTGAAGGCGTCGCTGTCGTGCGCCAGCAGGAAGGTCAGCTGCGCGTCGGTGTACTCGGCATCGACGATCACCGGTGCGGAGAAATTGCGCAGCAGCGAGGGCAGCGGCGCTTCGGTCCCGCGCGGGAGGTTGATGAAGCGGAAGGTCTGCTCGGCCTGCGTGAAGTCGAGCACGCGCGTGGTCGCGCCGGGCGCGCCTTCGCCCTCGAGCTGCAGCGGCAGGTCCTTGCCGTCGGCGCCGAGCAGGCCGAGCGCGAACGGGATGTGGAAGGGCTGCTTCTCGGGCGTGCCGGCGCGGGTCTCGATGCCGACCTTGGGGCAGCGCTGCGTCAGCGTCAGCGCCAGGCTGCCGTCGTCGGCGTTCCACGCGGTGCGCGCAGTCACCACCGGCGTGCCGGCCTGGCTGTACCACAGGCCGAACTGCGCCAGGTCACGGCCATTGGCATCGGCCATCGCCGCACGGAAGTCGTCGCAGGTGACGGCCTGGCCGTCGTGGCGCTGGAAGTACAGGTCCATGCCCTTGCGGAAGCCGTCGCGGCCCAGCAAGGTCTGGTACATGCGCACAACCTCGGCGCCTTTCTCGTACACCGTGACGGTGTAGAAGTTGTTGATCTCTTCGTAGCTGTCGGGGCGAACCGGGTGTGCCATCGGACCGGCGTCCTCGGGGAACTGCACCTGGCGCAGCACGCGCACGTCCTCGATGCGCTTGACCGCGCGGCCCGATTCCGAGCCCATCATGTCGGCGGAGAATTCCTGGTCGCGGAACACGGTCAGGCCTTCCTTCAGCGACAGCTGGAACCAGTCGCGGCAGGTCACGCGGTTGCCGGTCCAGTTGTGGAAGTATTCGTGGCCGACCACCGCCTCGATATTGGCGAAGTCCGTGTCGGTGGCGGTTTCCGCATTGGCCAGCACGTACTTGGTGTTGAAGATGTTCAGGCCCTTGTTCTCCATCGCGCCCATGTTGAAGTCGCCGACGGCGACGATCATGAAGCGGTCGAGATCGAGTTCCAGCCCGAAGCGCTGTTCATCCCAGCGGATCGAATGCACCAGCGAGTCCATCGCGTGGCGGGTCTTGTCCAGGTCGCGCGCCTCGACCCAGACCTGCAGCAGCTTGTCCTTGCCGGAGGCGGACTGGATCCGCTCCTCGATGCATTCCAGCTTGCCGGCCACCAGCGCGAACAGGTACGACGGCTTGCGGAACGGGTCTTCCCACACGGCTTCGTGGCGGCCGTCGGGCAGGTCCTGCTTGCTGACCAGGTTGCCGTTGGACAGCAGCACCGGGTAGGCGTCGCGACGGGCGCGCAGCGTGACGCGGAAGGTCGCCATCACGTCCGGGCGGTCGAGGAAGTAGGTGATGCGGCGGAAGCCCTCGGCCTCGCACTGGGTGAAGAAGTTGCCGTTGGACACGTACAGGCCCGACAGCGTGGTATTGGCCGCGGGCTGGCACGCGGTCGTGATCTCGAGCGAGCCTTGCGCCGGCAGCCCCGGAATGGTCAGCGTGCCGGCGTCCTGGGTGGCGTTGGCCACCGGCTTGCCGTCCAGGCTGACGCCGACCAGTTCGAGTTCGTCGCCGCACAGCACCAGCGGCGCGTCGGCGGCCCCGCCGGGCTGGCGCGCGAAACGCAGCGTGCTGGTGACGACGGTGCGCTGGGGATCGAGATCGAGCACCAGGTCGGCATGGTCGATGGCGAACGGGGGCGCGGTATAGTCCTTGCGATAGACGGTAACGGGCGTGTCGGTGCGCAGCATGGAGGGATCCTGTCTTCGGAAGACCGTTGGGGAGGGTGCCATGCGCGTGCGGGCGAAGCATGGCGCCGAAGTCCTCATTGTAGCCAAGGGGGTGGGGGTTCATTGTCAGCAGCCGCGCCCGGGCAAGCGGGAATTCCGCCGGCGCCGCGTGGTCTCAGCGACACGCAGGACGATTTTGAGAGTGGAAAGCGAGGTAGCTATGTGGCGGCGCTCAGGCGGTGTCGGCGATGAAAAAAGAAAAAATGCCTGGTCCATGGGAATCCCGGGCCTCTGGGCGCTGGCGCTACTGGTGCTGCTGCTGTCGGGCTGCGCCAGTACCGTGGTGACCGATGTCACCGCTTTCCGGCAGCCCGGCTGGCAGAACGATGCGCCGCGCACCTACAGCTTCGAGCGCACGCCGGAGCAGGCGGGCCAGCTGGACCGCCAGACCTACGAGCAATGGCTGGCCGAGGCGCTGTACGACGCCGGCTACGAACAGGTGCCGGAGAAGCAGGCGCGCTACCGCATCAGCATGGATTACGACGCCGCGCCCGGCATCGTGCGCGTGGCCGAGACGGTCTATCCCGATCCCTGGTATGGCCCGTGGGGGCCCTATTGGGGGCCGTACTGGGGGCCCGGCTATTACCGCCCGTGGGGTCCATGGGGGCCGTGGGGCCCGTGGGGACCGGGCTACTGGCCGCCGCAGACGGTGGTGCGCGACGTGCCGGTGCTGTTCTCTAACCTGCGCGTCTATTTCAGGGACGCTGCCAGCGGCAAGCGGGTCTACCAGGTCACGGCGCAGAACCAGACCGAGAACGGCAGCCTGCCGGCGACGATGCCATACCTGATCCGCAGCGCCTTCGCGGACTTTCCGGGGGACAGCGGGCGGCCGCGGCGGGTCACGCTGGAAGTCGAAAAGCCGCAGAAATAGCGCAAAAACCGAGCTGCGTGCAATTGCGTGCAGAGGCATGCTTCTGCACGTTTATTGCATACCCATTGGTAAAAGCTGTTTAACTGGAACATTCCGACCAAAAAACGGCTTCCGGACTGGCTTTGGTGGCACTTTGCACGAAGCCGTGGGCTAGAATGACTGCTCGATTTTTCCGAGCCTTCGTGGTCGGGATCGTCAGTTTCGCTGCCAGATGTTTTTTCGCTTCCGGTCCTTCTCCCGATTGCGGCCGATACGAATCATGGCGGGAGAAGGGCGCTTCCGGCCGGGCCATTTTCCGGACGAGCCAATGAGCAGCCAGAACAGCGGTGATGCACCGCAACATGCCCCGAACAGTCCTGAAGCGCAACTGCGCCTCGCTGCACTGGAATACCACCGCAGTCCCACCAAGGGAAAGATCCAGGTAACGGCGACCAAGGCGCTGTCCAACCAGCGCGACCTGTCGCTGGCCTACTCGCCGGGCGTCGCGTACGCCTGCGAGGAAATCGCCAAGGATCCCGCTACCGCCGCCGAATACACCTCGCGCGCCAACCTGGTGGCCGTGGTGACCAACGGCACCGCCGTGCTGGGCCTGGGCGACATCGGCCCGCTGGCCGGCAAGCCGGTGATGGAGGGCAAGGGCTGCCTGTTCAAGAAGTTCGCCGGCATCGACGTGTTCGACATCGAGCTGGATGCACGCGACCCGGACAAGATCGTCGAGATCGTCGCCGCGCTGGAACCCACGCTTGGCGGCGTGAACCTGGAAGACATCAAGGCGCCGGAATGCTTCTATATCGAGCAGAAGCTGCGCGAGCGCATGAACATCCCCGTCTTCCATGATGACCAGCACGGCACGGCCATCATTTCGACGGCGGCGCTGCTCAATGGCCTGAAGGTGGTGGGCAAGGACGTCGGCACCGTGAAGATGGCGGTGTCGGGCGCCGGCGCCGCGGCGATCGCCTGCCTTGACACCATGGTCAGCCTTGGCGTGAAGCGCGAGAACATCTCCGTGGTGGACTCCAAGGGCGTGATTTACGTTGGCCGCGACGCCAACATGGAAGCCAACAAGGCCCGCTACGCGCAGGACACCTCGGCGCGCACGCTGGCTGACATCGTCAAGGGCGCGGACGTCTTCCTGGGCTGCTCGACCGCCGGCGTGCTGACCGGCGACATGGTCAAGACCATGGCCGACAAGCCCATCATCCTGGCGCTGGCCAACCCCGAGCCGGAAATCCGCCCGGAAGTGGCCAAGGCCGCGCGCCCGGACTGCATCATCGCGACCGGCCGTTCGGACTATCCGAACCAGGTCAACAACGTGCTGTGCTTCCCGTATATCTTCCGCGGCGCGCTCGATTGCGGCGCGACCAAGATCACGGAAGCGATGAAGCTGGCCTGCGTGAAGGCGATCGCCGATCTGGCCGAAGCCGAGCTGAACGAGGCCGTGGCCGCCGCCTACGGTGGCCGCGAGCTGAAGTTCGGCCCCGACTACATCATCCCGACGCCGTTCGACCAGCGCCTGATCGAGAAGATCGCGCCGGCGGTGGCCAAGGCCGCTGAAGAGTCCGGCGTGGCCACGCGTCCGATCCAGGATCTGGAAGCCTATCGCCAGCAGCTGTCGACCTACGTCTACCACACCGGCCTGATCATGAAGCCGGTGTTCTCGGCCGCCAAGGCCGCGCCCAAGCGCGTCGCCTATGCCGAAGGCGAGGAGGAGCGCGTGCTGCGCGCGGTGCAGGGCGTGGTCGACGAAGGGCTGGCACGCCCGACCCTGATCGGCCGTCCGCACGTGATCCAGATGCGCATCGAGAAGGCCGGCCTGCGCCTGAAGCCGGGCGTGGACTTCGATCTGGTCAACCCGGAAGAAGACCCGCGCTACCGCGCCTACCACGAGGCCTACCACGCGCTGCGCGGCCGCGACGGCGTCACGCCGGACATGGCCAAGGTGGCGCTGCGCCGCTCCAACACGCTGATCGGCACCATGCTGATGCACATGGGCGACGCCGACGCGCTGCTGTGCGGCACCGTCGGCCGCTTCGAGGCGCACCTGGAGCATGTGCGCGACGTGATCGGCCTGGCGCCGGGTGCCAGGGTGTTCGCCGCGATGAACGCGCTGATGCTTGAAAAGCATACGCTGTTCATCACCGACACCTTCGTCAATGACGATCCCACCGCCGAGGAACTGGCCGCGATCGCGCAGCTGGCCGCCGAGGAGATCAGGCGCTTCGGGCTGCATCCCAAGGCCGCGCTGATGTCGCACTCGATGTTCGGTTCTTCGACCCGCCCGTCGGCGCGCAAGATGCGCGAGGCTGCCGCGATCCTGGCCAAGGCGGCACCGCACCTGGAAGTGGAAGGCGAGATGCAAGGCGATGCCGCCCTGGACGAAGACGTGCGCCGCCACTTCCTGCCGTCGACCCAGCTGGCCGGCAGCGCCAACCTGCTGGTGATGCCGACGCTGGACGCCGCCAATATCGCGTTCAACCTGCTCAAGATCACGGGCGGGCAGGGCGTGACCGTGGGCCCGATCCTGCTGGGCGCGGCCAAGCCGGTGCACATCCTGAACCCGCAGGCGACCACGCGCCGCATCGTCAACATGACGGCGGTGGCGGTGGCGGAGTGCAATGCTATCCGCTGATGCGCTGAGAAGGTAGCTGCTGGCGTTGCGCCAGGATGAAAAAGCCGGGCCATCTGACCCGGCTTTCTGTTTATGCTGCCTTGCCGCACGACACGTGCGGCAAGGCATTCGGTGCGGTGGCTACTGCAGCACGTTGTAATGCTCGCGCATGACCACGATGATGGACTTGGCCGCGGCCAGCTGGCTGTCGAGGTTTTCGACGTATTCCTGTCGAAAATCGACCTCGGCGCTCCAGTTGCATCCGGTATGGTCAGGCTGGTGCATTCGCACCGCGTGCAGCTCGCATTCGCCGCACTCGGGGTTGTTGTCGAGGCACTGGTTCAGGATGGCCATCAGTTCGGATCGCGTCTTCGCATTTCGCCGCATGAGTCACCTCTCTAGGATCGAGTTTTGAGGCCTGGAACACCAATCTAGGTAGCGCAAGAGGGCGCTTCCAATTGAATCCCCCTATGGAGCGAAGGTTTCCGATCCGAGTACAGGCTTGGCATCTAATGGCGCAGCGCAGCATTCCGTGAGGCTTTCCTGCCGGAAGTGATTGGTGCAGGTGCAATAAAAAGCCCGCCGGAAGGGCGGGCATCAGGACTGCCGGTGCGGCGATTACGCCATCAGAACTTGTGGCGCACGCCCACGCCGAAGGTATCGCCGTGCTCGATGCCGGTGATCTTGTCGTAGTAATAGGCGGCGTACACGTCGGTACGCTTGGACAGGTTGTAGTCGTAGGCGACCGCGAAGGTGTTGCGCTTGAAGTCGCCCAGCGAGTTGTCGACCTTGCCGTATGCGTAGGAGGCCAGCAGGCTGCCGGCGCCGATGGGTACGGAGGCACCAAACTGGCCGTCGATGTGCTTGGTGTCGCCCGACGGCGCGGTGGTGGCGCGGGTCTTGATGTACTGGCCCTGCGCGAACAGCTTGACCACGTTGAAGTCGTAGGACAGGCCGATCTGGGCGGCGTCCTGGCGCGACAGGCCGGCATTGGACAGGTCGGTCGGCACGTTGTCGAAGCGCACCTGCTGGTAGGCAACGGTGGCCGCGAACGGGCCGCTGAAGTACATCAGGTTGCCGCCCCACTTGTTCTTGCCGGCGGCGCCGGCTTGCTCGCCGAAGGCATAGATGAAGTTGGCGGTCAGGCCGCCGAAATTCGGCGTTGAGTACAGCACTGAGTTGTTCCAGCCCGAGTCGCCGATGACGCCCGGATCCACCACCGCGCCGCTGGTCGCGCCGAAGTAGGTGTGGAAGATCGTCGGCGAGAACACGTACGAGTCGATCAGCGGGTTGAACAGGATGGTCGACACGAAGTACGGCGTGGTGTTGCGGCCCAGCTTGATGGTGCCGGCCTTGTCGTTCTGCAGGCCGACAAAGGCGTTGCGGCTGAACATCGAGTCGCCGTTGAAGCGCCCGCTGTTGCCGCTGTCGGTACGGAAGAAGCCGTTCAGGTCGAAGATGGCCTTGGTGCCGCCACCCAGGTCCTCGGTACCCTTGATACCCCAGTAAGACGTCTGCATCCCGCCCGAATTGGCGACCCATGCGCGCTCGCCCACACCCGGGCTCTTGACCGCACCGACGAACATGTCGGCCTGGCCGTACAGCGTCACGCTGGACTGGGCCATGGCCGTGCCGGAAAGAAGGGTAGCCGCTACCGCTGCCAGCTTCATTGCCGGCTTGTACTGCTTCTGCATGTTTAGACCTCCGTGGTTTCTGGATCCTGCTTGGAACGTTGTGTACTGGGTCCCTGTCGGGTTCTTTTAATGTCTTTGTGCTTTTATTCGTGCCGCCTGGCTTTGGCTCGGTGTGGTGTGGTGTTGCTTGGGGACCGGCGGCATCGGGTACAGCGTTTTTTGTTATACAGGTGACGCTTTTTTTCTCAGGCGGATACTAAGTCGTCAAGACGGAACTGCGCAATGCGATGGATCTGGTTGATGCAAGTTTGCAACTCGTCCTTCGGCGAGTTTTCTACGCGGCGCGCGAACTCCGCGATGATCCCGTGGCGGTCGTAGCCACGCACGGCGAGGATGAACGGAAAGCCGAACTTCTGGTTGTATGCGGCGTTGAGCGCCTGCAGGCGATCGAACTCTTCCGGCGTGCACAGGTTCAGGCCGGCGCCGCTTTGCTCGCGCGTGGACTCGGCAGTCAGCTCGCCGCGCACCGCGGCCTTGCCGGCAAGCTCGGGGTGGGCGCGCACCAGCTTCAGCTGCGCGGCCTCGCCGGCTTCATCCACGGCGCTGCGCAGCGCCTGCGCCAGCGCGGCGGCATCGGCAAAGGGGCGTTGCGCGGCGGCGGCCTCGGCGAACCACGGCGAATGTTCATAGATGCCGCCCAGCACCTGCACGAATTCCGCGACAGGCATGGTGTTGAGTTGGGCGAGGGTGTAGGTGTGGCTCATGCTGGATCCGGGTTACTTGGCGGGCGTGTAGGGGTGGGTCTCGGCCCAGTGGCGGGCGATGTCGACACGGCGGCAGATCCACACCTTGTCATGGCCCTGCACATAGTCGAGGAAGCGCTGCAGCGCGCGGAAGCGGCCGGGGCGGCCGAGCAGCCGGCAGTGCATGCCGATCGACAGCATCTTGGGGCTGTCCTGTCCTGCGGGATCGCCTTCCTCGTAGAGGACGTCGAACGAATCCTTCAGGTACTGGAAGAACTGCTCGCCGGTGTTGAAGCCCTGCGGCGTGGCAAAGCGCATGTCGTTCGAGTCCAGCGTGTACGGCACCACCAGGTGCGGCTTCCTCTCGCCGCCGGTGACTTCCACCTCGGTCCAGAAGGGCAGGTCGTCGCCGTAGTAGTCGGAGTCGTACAGCAAGCCGCCGTGCTCGACTACAAGCCGGCGCGTGTTGGGGCTGTCGCGGCCGGTGTACCAGCCCAGCGGCAGCTCGCCGGTCAGCTCCTTGATGATCTGCATGCCGATGCGCATGTGCTCGCGCTCGATGGCCTCGTCGATGTTCTGGTAGTGGATCCAGCGCCAGCCGTGGCAGGCGATCTCGTGGCCCAGCTCGACGAAGGCGCGCGTCAGTTCGGCATGGCGCTGCAGCGCCATCGACACGCCGAAGATGGTCAGCGGCAGGCCCCGCTTCTCGAACTCGCGCAGGATGCGCCAGACGCCCGCGCGCGAGCCGTATTCATAGATGCCCTCCATGCTCATGTGGCGGTCGGGGTAGGCCGCGGCGCCGACGATCTCGGAGAGGAACTGCTCGGAGGCGGCGTCGCCGTGCAGCACGCAGTTCTCGCCGCCTTCTTCGTAGTTGAGCACGAACTGCACGGCGATGCGCGCGCCGCCCGGCCAGCGGGCGTGCGGCGGCCGGGCGCCGTAACCGATGAGATCGCGTGGATAGTTCTCTGTTGTCATGGTCGTTGCTTGCTTCAGGGGGAACCGTCCGGGCCGCGGCGCCCGCAAGCGCCGTCGATTGTGCAATGAGCGTGCCAGTCACTGGCCCGGCGGCGTACTTCGAGATAACAGCTACTCGGTGCCGTGCGAATTGGCGGCGGCGTTGCGCATCGCTTCCTCGCGCGACTGGATGCCGTTGTAGAACAGGTTCAGCGCCACGGCCACGATCGTGCCGAGCACGATGCCGCTATGGGTGAAGGGGCCGGTCCACTTGGGCAGGTACTGGAAGAACGTCGGTGCCAGCGTCGGGATCATGCCGAAGCCGATCGAGATGGCGACGATGAACAGGTTGTGGCGGTTGCGGTTGAAATCGCACGAGCCCAGGATGCGGATGCCGGTGGCGGCGACCATGCCGAACATCACGATGCCGGCGCCGCCCAGCACGAACTGCGGCACCGAGGCCACCACGTGGGCCATCTTGGGAAACAGGCCGAAGGCGATCAGGATGATGCCGCCGGCAGCCGCCACGTAGCGCGAGCGCACGCCGGTCACGGTGACCAGGCCCACGTTCTGCGAGAACGAGGTGTACGGGAAGGTGTTGAAGATGCCGCCGATCACGGTGCCCAGGCCATCGGCGCGCAGGCCGCGGGTCAGGTCGTCGTTGCTCAGCTTCTTGCCGGTGATGTCCGACAGCGCCAGGAACATGCCGGTCGATTCCACCAGCGTGATCAGCATGACGATGCACATCGACAGGATCGCGGTCACCTCGAAGGTCGGGATGCCGAAGTGCAGCGGCGTGATGACGGCGACAAAGCTGGCTTCATCCAGGCCTTCGAACGACACCTTGCCCATGCCCATCGCCACCAGCGTGCCGATGATGATGCCCAGCAGCACCGCGCAGTTGGCGACCAGGCCGCGGCCGTACTTGGTCAGCAGCAGGATGGTCACCAGCGTCAGCCCGGCGATGCCGAGGTTGGTCAGGTCGCCATAGGCGAGGTTGGGCACTTCCTTGGCCACGCCGTCGATCACCGCGCGCGTGGTGGGCTGGCCGCCGGCCGCCCAGTTGATGCCGACGCGCATCAGCGACACGCCGATCAGCGTGATCACCGTGCCGGTCACCACCGGCGGGAATAATCCGAGCATGCGCCCCATCATCGGCGAAATCAGGATGCCGAAGATCCCGGAGGCGATCACCGCGCCGTAGATGCCGAGCAGGCCGACGTTGGGATCGGTGCCGATGGCGATCATCGGCGCCACCGAGGCAAAGGTCACGCCCATCATCACCGGCAGGCGGATGCCGAATTTCCAGAAGCCGATGGCCTGGATCAGCGTGGCCAGGCCCGCGGCGAAGAGGTCCGCGTTGATCAGGAAGGCCAGCTGGTCCTTGGGCAGCTTGAGCGCGCCGCCGACGATCAGCGGTACGGCAACCGTGCCGGCGTACATCACCAGAACGTGCTGCAAACCAAGCGCGAGCAGGCGCCCTGAAGGCAAACGCTCGTTGGTGAGGTCCGTCGGGACCGTGGTGCTTGCGGAATTCATTGGTGCGTCTCCTCTCCTTTGGTTTGATGGGAACGCCACGCCCGTGCCAGTTCTGTGCCGGCAATGCGTGTTGCCGGCCTTGCTATCGTTGTTGTCGGCCTGCCGCTGCTGCGCTCTCGTTTGCACTGCCTGGGCGCGGTGCGGACGGCGGGCGTTCGGCCTGCTTCTTGCGGGGGCGTGGCGGGAACACCGTGCTAGGTGGAGCGGCCTAGCACGCTGCGAAGATCGAAGCTGCCCGGCTCGTCCGGCTGCACGCGGTCGGCGCAGGCGCCGAGGTGGTGCGCCATGCGCGACTGGGCCAGCGCGGCATCGCCCTGTTCCAGTGCATCGAGGATTTCCTCGTGTTCGTCGAACGAGCAGGCGTTGTTGCCCGGGGCTTCCACGCTGGCGATCATCAGCGTGGTGCGCGACACCAGCCGGCGCATCATATTGACCAGCAGGGCGTTGCCCGACAGCTCCGCCAGCGCCGTGTGGAATTCGGCGGACAGGCGGATCCATTTGGGGCGGTCGTGCGTCAGGAAGGCCTGGCGCTCGCTGGCGACCATCTTGCGCAGCGGCGCGATCACGGCCTTCACGTCGGGCATGCCGGCGAGCTTTTCCAGCACCGCGCGCTCCAGCATCTGGCGCAGCTCGAACATGTCGTGCGCTTCGTCGGTGGAGGGGCTGGCGATAAAGGCGCCGCGGTTGGGCTCGAGGTCGACCATGCCGTCGGCGGCCAGGTGCGACAGCACCTTGCGCACGGTGTGGCGCGCGGTGGCATAGATCTCGCAAAGCGAATGCTCGGTGAGCTTGGTGCGCGGCGGCAGCCGGTGCTCCATGATCGCGTCGTAGATCTCGTGGTACATGCGCTCTTCGACCGAGCCCTTGCGCGCGGGCTTGTCCGGCCTGGTGGGCAGGGACCCGGCTGGGTCGGCATCGGAAACGCCGGTGACACCGGCAATCAGCTTCAGGCTCTTGGACATCTTGGCACCAGCGGTCATGCAATCAGGTCGGTCCGGACCCCCGTAATGCCCTGTATCAGGGTCCGGTGATCCGAAAATTGTTGACAATTATTTGGTTGGGACGGCAATATTGTCAACAAAACCAACTCAGGTTTTCGACAACTCAGGGTAATCCCGGAGTTGTCAACCGGGTCGGGCAGGCGCATTGTCGCCACGCACCAACCCAGCGCCGGGATGCGTTACCAGACGTACCGAGCGGGCACCATCCCACAAATGGTGCTAGTGAAGGCAGCGGCGCCCCTCACAACCCAATCGCAAAAGGACAAATACGATGGGACGCTTGACCACCCATGTTCTTGACACCGCTGCCGGCACGCCCGGACAAGGGATGTCGATTACTCTCCATAAAATTGTCGACAATCGCCGCGAAACCCTGAAGACCGTGGTCACCAACCACGACGGCCGCTGCGACCAGCCGCTGCTGGAAGGCGCCGACCTTGCCGCCGGCGTGTACGAACTGGAATTCGCCGCGGGCGACTATTTCCGCGCGCAGGGCACGAAGCTGCCCGAGCCGGCTTTCCTGGACGTGGTGCCCCTGCGCTTCGGCATTGCCGACGTCAACGCGCACTACCACGTGCCGCTCCTGGTTTCGCCCTGGTCGTACTCGACCTACCGCGGCAGCTGACGCGGTGGCATAGGGAAACAGGAGACAAGACATGGAAGGCTATATCCTCGACTGGGCCAATATGCTGCTGCGGTGGGTGCACGTCATCACCGCCATTGCATGGATCGGCTCTTCGTTCTATTTCGTGTGGCTGGACAACAGCCTGACCAAGCCCACCGCGCCCGACCTGAAGGAAAAAGGCGTCGACGGCGAACTGTGGGCCGTGCACGGCGGCGGCTTCTACAACCCGCAGAAGTACCTGACCGCGCCCAAGCAGCTGCCGGAGAACCTGCACTGGTTCTACTGGGAGTCGTACTCGACCTGGATGAGCGGCTTCGCGCTGCTGGTGGTGCTGTACCTGTTCAACGCCAGCACGTTCCTGATCGACAAGAATGTGTTCGACATGTCGCCTGGCGCGGCGGTCGGCTTCGCGGTGTCGTACCTGCTGATCGGCTGGATCGTCTATGACAGCATCTGCCGCCTGTTCAACAAGAATGACCGACTGGTCGGCATCCTGGTAGCGATCTACATCGCGGCGGCCGCTTACGTCGCATGCCACGTCTTCTCGGGCCGCGCGGCGTTCCTGCTGACCGGCGCGATGATCGCGACGATCATGAGCGCGAACGTGCTGGCATGGATCATCCCGGGCCAGCGCAAGGTGGTGGCAGCACTGAAGGCCGGCCAGCCGGTGGACCCGATCCACGGCAAGCGTGGCAAGCAGCGCAGCGTGCACAACACCTACTTCACGCTGCCGGTGCTGTTCGCGATGCTGTCAAACCACTACAGCATGACCTACGCCCACAAGTACAACTGGGTGGTGCTGATCCTGATCATGCTGTCGGGCGTGCTGATCCGCCAGTTCTTCATCTTGAAGCACAAGGGCAAGATCAACGTGCTGTGGCCTGCTGCCGGCGTTGCCGCGCTGGGCGTTGTGGCCGTGATGATCGCGCCGCAGCCGCGCCCCGCCGTGGCCAAGGGTGGCGAGGCAGCCGCAGCGACCGTCAGCTTTGCCAAGGTGCAGGAAGTGATGAACGCACGCTGCGTGCAATGCCACGCCGAGCAGCCGAAGATGATGCCGACGGCGGCCAAGGGGATCAAGCTGGAGACGCCGGAAGACATCAAGGCCCACGCCCAGCTGATCTACCAGCAGGCCGTGCAGCAGAAGGCGATGCCGCTGGGCAACGTGACGCAGATTACCGACGACGAACGTGCGCTGCTGGGGCAGTGGTTCGAAGGCGGGGCGAAGACTACGAATTGATCGTGGTTTGAGTTGAAAAGCATTGGGGCTGGCTCTTGCCGAGCCGGCCCGCGAAATCCGAGCATCGGTGATCGACGGTCTGGAGGGCTGAGTTGTCGGCAGTCGTTAGTACCGGACCGGCGAGGGTTTGAACGGGGCCTTTGTGTCCCGTTTTTTTTGCTTTCGCCGCGATGTGATCATAGGGTTGGGGGTGTGCACTGCTGGTGCAGTTGGCGACATGCTATCGGCTGTTGATGCGTTGCTGTCACCAACAGCGACCCACCCCCGAAATCAACCTCCAATATTCATCAGCGCCAGCACGCCCAGCACCACGAAGATCGCGGCCGCAATCTTATGCACCAGCCCAATCGGCATCTTGTTGGCAAACTTGTCCCCCAGCAGAACAGCAGGCGCATTGGCGATCATCATGCCGAAGGTCGTGCCGGCGACCACGGCCACCACCGCATCGCTGAAGCGCGCCGCCAGGGCAACGGTGGCGATCTGCGTCTTGTCACCCATCTCGGCGAAGAAGAACGCAACGATGGTGGTAGCCAGGATGCCAAGCGCGCCCTTCACCGGCTTGGCCTGCTCGGCATCGTCGAGCTTGTCGGGAATCAGCATCCATGCGCCCATCGCGATAAAGCCCAGGCCCAGGATCCAGCGCAGCAGGTTTTCTCCGACCACATGCGTGATCCATCCGCCAAGCGCGCCGGCAAAGCCGTGGTTGACGAGCGTGGCAATCAGGATGCCAAGGATGATGGGGAGGGGCTTGCGATAGCGCGCGGCCAGGACCAGCGACAGCAGTTGCGTCTTGTCGCCCATTTCAGCAAGGGCGACGATGCCTGTGGAGACGAGGAAGGCTTCCATGTTGTTATGTGGGATAACCAGGCCGCAATGCATCGCGAGATGCCAATGACGCACACCTTTCCCGGCCCGGCCAGAAAGGTATGGTCATCGGTCTCGCCAGGCGTGGACGCTGCCTGGGCCAGTCTGGCCAGGCGGGGTCCGGAGCTGCGCACGCCATAACCGCAAGCGGTCAAGTCTGTTGACGTACGCCCCTGTCCCCCGGAATCCGCATTGCGCGGCGCGGTGAGAGCAGGGCGGCTACTCCCCAATGGAAGCGGCAATTATAACCGCGGCGGCGGTGGATCGTCCACCGCCGCCGCGGTCGGTATGGCGATCAGGCCGGCACCGGCGCGTGCTCGCTGGTCTGGCGGCCGCGGAAATCGGTCCAGCACAGCGCCTTGAAGTCATACAGCTTGCAGCGGCGCGCCGTGTCGAAATACCAGCGCCAGGAGAAGTTCTCGATGATGATGCGGCCCGGCAGCGCGTGCTCCAGCAGCGCCTGCGCGCGCTTGAGGCGATATAGCGGCACGCTCATGTCGACGTGGTGCGCGGTGTGCTCCATGATGTGATGCAGCGCGGAGCCGATGCCATGGCGGAAGCGCAGGTGCACGGTGGTCGAGACAAACGGCTGCGCTTTGGCCCACATGGCCTTGGTGTCGTACCAGGCCACGCTGGCATGGGTGTGGTGCACGTACAGCACGAAGCCCACGGTCACGTTCCACACCAGGAAAGGCAGCACGAAACCGGCGCCGACCAGCATCCAGGCCGACTGGCCCGTGGCAAAGGCCAGTGCCACCAGCGCGCCGATCCAGGCCACGCCGAAGGCCGCCACCAGCAGGCAATCGCGCACGAAGACCGGGCGGCGGGTGGCCATCTGGCGCTTGCTGGGGAAGAACAGCTTGCTCCACCAGATCTCTACCAGGTAGTACAGGCCCGGGCCGAAGCCGGTGCGGTAGATGCGCTCCAGCGCGCGCCGCCAGCGCGGCAGCGCGTTGAATTCTTCCAGCGAGTAGGGCGCCCAGACGAAGTCGAAGCCTTTCAGGTTGGTATAGCCGTGGTGGACCACGTTATGGCCGACTTCCCACAGGCTGTACGGCGTCAGCGACGGCAGGAAAGTCAGCCGGCCCAGCCATTTGTTCAGGCCGCGGCGCGGCGTCAGGCTCTGGTGGCAGGCATCGTGGCCGATGATGAACAGGCGCGCGATCACCAGCCCGGCCAGCACGCCCAGCCCCAGCTTGGCGGCCCAGTGCGAGGCTAGCACCACGCCGGCCAGCACGGCGGCGAACAGCAGGTAGTCGAAGGCGAACAGCGCCAGCGCGCGCGGCGTGCTGCGCTCGCCCAGCGGGATCAGCCAGCCGCGGATGACCTTGCGCGACGGGAATGGCGCGTCCGGGGCGATCGGCTCCGGCAGCGGCAGCCGGCCGGGCTTGGCGGACTGCCGGGCATGCGGGGCATGCTCGGGATGCGCTGAGGGCGTGGATGGGATTGCGGTCATGCGGAACCTTCTGGTTTTGCGGTCGGATGGCGTTGGCCAACGCAGCCAATGCTGCCAATGAGGCCGGCGCATGCCGGCCATGGCGAAACCGCAAGGTTAGAAGGCTTTGCCGGTGGGGATCTTGACGGGCGTCAATCCGGAAGGACGCGCTAAGCGGTAAAAGCGCGCCCGCCGCGAAGGGCGGGCGCCGTGGTGCCGGAATTGGGTACCGGACAGGAGTGCCGGATGTGACGGATCAGGCGGCGGCGCGCACCGGCTCGCCCATGATGTAGACGCTGTCGATCACGCGGTCGTCGCCCAGCATGGCAAAGGCGAACAGTTCTTCTTCCAGCGTCTCCGAGCGGTTGCTGCGGCGGGCGATCAGCGGCGTGGCCTTGGGATCGAGCACGACGAAGTCGGCCTCGCAGCCCTCGCTGAAGCTGCCGACGCGGCCGGTCCAGCCCAGCGCCTCGGCGGCGGCGCGCGTGGCCAGGTAGAACATGCGCAGCGCGGTCAGGTAGTAGCCGCCCATGCGCGCGACCTTGTGCGCGGCGTTCATGGTGCGGAACATCGAGAACGAGGTGCCGCCGCCGACGTCGGTGGCCAGCGTCACGTTCAGGCGGTTGGCGTCGGACAGGTGGAAGTCATAGAAACCGCTGCCCAGGAACAGGTTGGAGGTGGGGCAGTGCGCCACCGCGGCGCCGCTGTCGGCCAGCCGGCGGCGGTCGTCCTGGTCCAGGTAGATGGCGTGGCCGTACATCGCGCCGGGGCGCAGCAGGCCGTAGCGGTCGTAGACGTCCAGGTAGCTGCGCGCGTCCGGGAACAGCTCGGCTACCCATTTGACCTCGTCGCGGTTCTCGGCCACGTGGGTCTGGATAAAGGCGTCGGGGTAGGCGCGCGCCAGTTCGCCGCAGGCGGCCAGCTGTGCTTCGGTCGAGGTCGGCGCGAAGCGCGGCGTGATCGCGTACGACAGGCGGCCCTTGTTATGCCAGCGCGACAGCAGGTCGGCCGAATCCTGCGCGCCAGTCTCGGCCGTATCGCGCAGGAATTCGGGGCAGTTGCGGTCCATCATCACCTTGCCGGTGACCAGGCGCAGGTTGCGCGCCTCGCTCTCGGTGAAGAGCGCGTCGGCCGAGGCCTTGTGCACCGTGCTCCAGACCACCGCGCTGGTGGTGCCGTTGCGCAGCAGTTCTTCGGTGAAGAAACCGGCCACGCCGCGGGCGTAGTCGGGATCGGCGAAGCGGCGCTCTTCGGGGAAGGTGTAGGTGTCGAGCCAGTGCAGCAGGCCCGGCGACGGCGACGCGATCATGTCGGTCTGCGGGTAGTGCACGTGGGTGTCGATAAAGCCCGGCACGATCAGCTTGCCACGGTGGTCGACGATCTCGGCGCCGGCCGGGATGCGGTCTGCCAGCTTTGCATACTCGCCGGCGGCGGCAATGCGGCCGTCGGTGACGATCAGCACCCCGTCGTCCCAATACTGGTACGCATCCTCATGGAACTGCGGGTCGCGCAGGAAATGCAGCACGCGGCCGCGGATGGCACGGGTGGTGGACTCGGTCGTGGGGGTGGTCGTCATCGTTTGTCTCTTGTGGCCGGCCCGCGCGTGCCGACGTTACGTCACGCGGCGGGCCGGTCTATTGGCATGCGCCGGTCAGGCCGCAGGGGCCGTCGCGGGCGGGGACTTGGGCGTGGCCGACCAGAAGTGGTCGACTTCGGCCAGGAACTCGGCCTTCTGCACCTCGGGCAGGAAGGCCGCTTCAAAGCTGTTGCGCGCCAGCTTGTGCGCGTCGGCGGCATCCAGCGGCAGCGCGTCGAAGGTGGCTTCCCAGTTGGCGTTCATGTAGCCGCCAAAGTAGGCCGGATCGTCCGAATGGAGCGTGATGGCCACGCCCGCATCCAGCATGCGCTTGAGCGGATGGTCGCTCAGGTCGGGGTAGACCTTGAGTTTGACGTTGGACAGCGGGCATACCGTCAGCGCGACGCGCTCGCGCGCCAGGCGCTGGATCAGCGCGGCATCGTCGATGGCATGCACGCCGTGGTCGATGCGCTCGACCTTGAGGATGTCGAGCGCATCGGAGACGTATTGCGCCGGGCCTTCCTCGCCGGCGTGCGCGACCCGGTGCAGGCCCAGCTCTTTCGCTCGGGCGAACACGCGTTCGAACTTTTCCGGTGGGTTGCCTTTCTCGGAGGAATCCAGCCCCACGCCGACGAAGCGGTCCCGGTAGGGCAGCGCGGCTTCCAGCGTGGCAAAGGCGTCTTCCTCCGACAGGTGGCGCAGGAAGCACAGGATCAGGCTGCTGGAGAAGTCATATTCCGTACGCGCCTGGGCCAGGGCGTCGGCAATGCCGTCGATCACCACGCCGATCGGCACCCCGCGCGCGGTATGGGTCTGGGGGTCGAAGAAGATCTCGGCGTGGCGGACGTTGTCGGCGACGGCGCGCTTGACGTAGTCCATGGTCATGTCGAAGAAATCTTCCTCGGTCAGCAGGACGCTGGCGCCGGCGTAGTAGATGTCGAGGAACGACTGCAGGTCGGTAAAGGCGTAGGCGGCGCGCAGCGCCTCCACGCTGGGGTAGGGCAGCGCCACCTGGTTGCGCTGGGCCAGCCGGAAGATCAGTTCCGGCTCGAGCGTGCCTTCGATATGCACATGCAGTTCGGCCTTGGGGGTACGGCGGATTTTGTCCGCCAGTGCGGCATCGATGGTCATGGGGGCCTCGTGTTCTCTATGCCCGCCAGCCAGGGCCGGCGGCACGGGTTCTCAGGGATGCACCGCCTCCGCCAGGCCCGCACGCAGCGCGGCTAGGCGCTGTTCGCGAACCTGGAGCAGCTGGGCGACGATAGCAACCGCAATCATAGCCGGAGCTTTGTCGGTAATCCCGGGAACCCCCATGGGGCATGTCATTTCCGCAAACCTGGCCGGGTCGATGCCATGCTCGGCCATGCGGTGTTCAAAGCGGGCGCGCTTGGTCTTGGAACCGATCAGGCCGAAGTAGGCGAAATCGGTGCGCTTCAGGATTTCTTCGCACAGGGTCTGGTCGAGCGCGTGGCTGTGCGTCATCACCAGGAAATAGCTGCCCGCCGGCGCCTGCGTCACCACGGCCTCGGGTGTGTCGCTGGCCTCGGCCTCGACGTTGTCGGGCAGGCCGCCGGGGAACAGCGTGTCGCGCTCGTCCACCCAGTGCACGCGGCACGGCAGCGTCGCCAGCACCTTGACCAGCGCGTGGCCGACGTGGCCGGCACCGAACAGCACCACGTGCATGGCGTCGGGCACCACCGTGTCGGTCCAGCTGCCGTCCGGCCGCAGGTCGACGGCGGGGAGGACGGCGCGGCTGTCGGCAAAGGTCACCGCGCCGCTGGCCGGCACGTGGCGCTGCAGCGCGCGGTGCGCGGCGAAATTGCGTTCGACCGCATCGAGCCATGCCAGGTCGGCCTCGCCCAGCACCTCGAACGCCAGTTGCACCACGCCGCCGCAGCACTGGCCCAGCGCCGGGCCCAGCGGGATGCGCTCGATGCGGCGCTGCTCGTGACGCACCAGCATCTCGCGCGCGATATCCATGCCGCGCCATTCCAGGTGGCCGCCGCCGATGGTCCCGACCAGGTCGTCCGGGCTGACCAGCATGCGGATGCCGGGCTCGCGCGGGGCCGAGCCCTTGACCTCGACGATGGTCACCATCGCCACCGGCACGCCGGTGCGCACCATGCGGGCGGCGTCGGCGAAGCGGAAGGGTTTGAGCGGTGCGTCCTGCATGTGGGGGCCTTATCGGAAAACTGGGTCTTGCCTGGGGCAGGGTGGGCGCGCGCCTGCTTCGTCCGCCGGCCCCGTGCCTGTCACGGCAGGCACGGGGGGAAAGTCCGGGGCACCCGCGGGCGCGCGCTTCCTTGCGATCGCTTCGTTGCCTGCGCTCAGGCCGCTTGCGCTGCCGCTTCGCGTACCGCTTCCACGGCGTCGAGGATCGCCTCGCTGGTGGCGGGCGCCTTCAGCGGCGGGTTGATGCGGTAGTCGCCCACCGCCGCAATCGCGTCGCGGATCGCGAAGAACACCGAGAACGGCAGCAGCAGCGGCGGCTCGCCCACCGCCTTGGAGCGGTGGATGCTGTCCTCGACGTTCTGGTTCTGGAACAGGCGCACGTTGAATTCCTCGGGGCAGTCGTTGACCGTCGGGATCTTGTACGTGGACGGGGCGTGCGTCATCAGCTTGCCGTCCTTGTTCCACCACAGTTCCTCGGTGGTCAGCCAGCCCATGCCCTGGATGAACGCGCCCTCGACCTGGCCGATGTCCAGCGCCGGGTTCAGCGAGCGGCCGGCGTCGTGCAGCGCGTCGGCGCGCAGCAGCTTCCATTCGCCGGTCAGCGTATCGACCAGTACCTCGGAGCAGGCGGCGCCGTAGGCGTAGTAGTAGAACGGGCGGCCCTGCAGCTTGCTCTGGTCCCAGTGCAGCTTGGGCGTGGTGTAGAAGCCGTCGGACCACAGCTGCACGCGCGCCACATAGGCCTCGCGCGCCAGTTCGCCGAACGATACACGCAGTTCGCCGGCACTTACGAGGTCGTCGTTGAAGCGCACTTCGGACGGCTCCACGCCGGCCTTGCGCGCGGCAAACGCGGCCAGGCGCTCGCGGATCTGGCGGGCGGCATCCTGTGCGGCCTTGCCGTTCAGGTCGGCGCCGGTCGATGCCGCGGTAGCCGAGGTGTTGGCCACCTTGCTGGTATCGGTCGCGGTCACGCGCACGCGTTCCATGCGGATGCCCAGCTCGTGCGCCACCACCATCGCCACCTTGGTGTTCAGGCCCTGGCCCATTTCGGTGCCGCCATGGTTCACCAGCACCGAGCCGTCGTTGTAGACGTGCACCAGCGCGCCGGCCTGGTTGAAGTGGGCCACGTTGAACGAGATGCCGAACTTCACCGGGGTGATGGCGATGCCCTTCTTCAGGATCGGGCTCTGCGCGTTGAAGGTGCGCGTGGCCTCGCGGCGTGCGCGGTATGCGCTGGTCGCGACCAGTTCGTCGATCAGCTCGTGGATGACGTTGTCTTCCACGGTCTGGCCGTACGGCGTGACGTTGTTCCCGGTCTTGCCGTAGAAGTTGGCGCGGCGCACTTCGAGCGAATCCTTGCCGACGTTGCGGGCCACGTTGTCCAGGATGTACTCGATCGCAAACGCGCCCTGCGGGCCGCCGAAGCCGCGGAAGGCGGTATTGCTCTGCGTATTGGTCTTGCCGCAGTAGCCGTCGATCTGCACGTTCGGCAGCCAGTAGGCATTGTCGAAGTGGCAGATGGCGCGGGTCATCACCGGGCCGGACAGGTCGGCCGAGAAACCGGCGCGCGACACCATCTGGACCTTGACGCCCTCGATATGCCCTTCGTCATCGTGGCCCACTTCGTAGTCGAACACGAAGTCATGGCGCTTGCCGGTGATCATCATGTCGTCGTCGCGGTCCGGACGCAGCTTGACCGGGCACATCAGCTTCCACGCGGCCAGCGCGGCGCAGCAGGCGAACAGCGCCGACTGCGATTCCTTGCCGCCGAAGCCGCCGCCCATGCGGCGGCACTCGACCAGCACCTGGTGCGCCTGCCAGCCCAGCATATGGCACACGGCGTGCTGCATCTCGGTCGGGTGCTGGGTCGAGCACCACACCTGCATGCCGTCGTTCTCGCGCGGCGCGGCGTAGGAAATCTGGCCTTCCAGGTAGAACTGTTCCTGCCCGCCGAGGTGGATCTTGCCACCGTCCTTGTGGGCAGCGCCGGCGATATGGCTGACCGCCTCGCCGCGCTTCAGGTGCATCGGCGGCAGCACATAGCTGCCGGCTTCGTGCGCGGCTTCCGGCGACAGCACCGGCGGCAGGTCTTCATACTCGATCACGCCCAGGCGGGCGGCGCGGCGGGCGGCGTCGTGCGAGGTCGCCACCACGATAAAGACCGGCTGGCCGATGAACTGCACCACGTCGCGCGCCAGGATCGGGTCGTCGTGGATGATCGGGCCGCAGTCGTTGGTGCCGGGGATGTCGTCCACCGTCAGCACGGACACCACGCCGGGAGCGGCGCGCACCTTGTCGAGCGAGATCGACTTGATGCGGGCGTGCGCGCGGCTGCTCATGCCGAGCGCGGCGTGCAGCGTGCCGGCCAGCTCGGGGATATCGTCCGTATAGGTGGCGGTGCCGGCCACGTGCAGGTGGGCGGATTCATGCGGACGCGAGATGCCGACCTGCGGCACTGCCTCGGCGGCAATGCCGGCGTCGAGCAGGAAGGGTTCGGTTTGCTTGTTCATGCCGATTTTCCTTTTTCTCTCAGGCCGTGACGATTGCGATGGTGCCGGCGCCGGGCGCACGGACATTGACGGCTGCCGCGGGCAGCGCTTCGCTGGTGGTTTCCAGCCAGAAGCGGTACAGCAGGTTGGCGGCGCCGCGGCTGCGGTACGACGCGGTCGCGCGCATGTCGGTCAGCGGGGTGTAGTCCTGCGACAGCGCGGCCATGCCGGCGCGGGCGGTGGCTTCGTTCCACGGCCGGCCGATCAGGGCCGCTTCCGTGGCGGCCGCGCGCTTGGGCGTGGCCGCCATGCCGCCGAAGGCGATGCGCGCCTCGCGGACGATGCCGTCCTGCACGGTGATGCCGAATGCGGCACACACGGCCGAGATATCCTCGTCAAAACGTTTGGACAGCTTGTAGGTGCGGAAGTGCTGCGGCCCCGCCACCGGCACGCGCAGCGCGGCGACGAATTCGCCTTGCTGCATGGCGGTCTTCTGGTAGGCCAGGTACAGGTCTTCCAGCGGCAGCGTGCGGCGGGTTTCGCCAAGCTGCAGCACCACTTCCGTACCTAGCGCAATCAGCGCCGGCATCGAGTCGCCGATCGGCGAGCCGTTGGCGATATTGCCGCCCAGCGTGCCGGCATTGCGGATCGGCAGCGAAGCGAAGCGCTTCCACATCTCTTCCAGTTCCGGGTGCGCGGCATTTAGCGCGGCGTAGGCCTTCTCCAGCGTGACGGCAGCGCCGATCTCGACCATGCCGTCGCGTTCCTCGATCCGGTTCAGGTCTTCCACCTGGCCCACGTAGAGCAGGTTGCCCAGCTCGCGGAACTGCTTGGTCACCCACAGGCCGACGTCGGTGCTGCCGGCGAGGATGCGGATATCGGGCTGCGCCGCCTTGATCGCGCCGAACTCGGCCGCGGTGCGCGGGGCAAAGAAGTCCTGGCCCTGCGCGCGGTAGCGGAAGGTCTCGCCGCGCTTCAGGTTGCGCAGCGTGTCGGCGATCTGCTTCGGGTCCAGCTTGCCGTCGGTCGGGGCGGGCAGGGCCATCATGCGCTCGCCGGCGTCGATGATCGGGCGGTAGCCGGTGCAGCGGCACAGGTTGCCGGTCAGCGCGTCGCAGATGGTCTGGCGCGAAGGCGCCTCGCCACCGGGGGTGTGCTGCTGGTACAGCGCCCACAGCGACATCACGAAGCCGGGGGTGCAGAAGCCGCACTGCGAGCCGTGGCACTCGACCATGGCTTCCTGCACCGGGTGCAGGGTGCCGTCGGCCTGGCGCAGGTCCTCGACCGTGATCAGGGCCTTGCCGTCGAGCGTGGGCAGGAACTGGATGCAGGCATTGACCGCCTTGAATTCGACGTCGCCGCCGTCCTGCAGTTCGCCAATGACGACGGTGCAGGCGCCGCAGTCGCCTTCGGCGCAGCCTTCCTTGGTGCCGGTGCAGCGGGCGTCTTCACGCAGGTACTGCAGCACGGTGCGGGTAATGGGGGCGTCGGATACTTCCTTGACCTGGCCGCGGTGGAAAAAGCGGATGGTTTGCGTCTCCATGGTCTTCTCTCTCTTGGGGATGGCGGAAACATAGCATCGCTACGTTTCATGCAATATTCGACCCAGGTGATATGCGCCATCAGCGGGCACGCCGGTCGGTGCCCGGCCGCACTGAGCGGTATGCGGATTTGACCGATTGTGGGGTGCTTGTCATACACTATGCGCCGTTCCCATCCCCCACGCCACCTATCCGGCCCCCGCCGGAGGGCTGCCCATCGCCATGCACGGACGCGACCATCTCGATACATATTTGCTGCGGGTGCTCCACACCCTGCTGACCGAGCAGAGCGTGACCCGCACCGCCGTGCGCCTGGGCCAGTCGCAGCCCGCCATCAGCAACACCCTGAAGCGCCTGCGCGAGATCACCGGCGACGCCATCCTGGTGCGGGGCAAGAACGGCATGGTGCCGACCGAGCGCGGCCGCGAACTGCTGGCGCTGGCCGAGCAAAGCCTCGCGGCGATGGACCGCATTGCCCGCCCGCCGCAGCAGTTCGACCCGGCCACCACTACGCGCACCTTCCACCTGGGGGCGCCGGACTACCTCGACGCCTTCTTCCTGCCCAATATCGTCGAACGCGTGCGCCGGCTGGCGCCGGGCGCCAAGCTGTTCGTGCATCCGATGACGTCGTCGTCGGACTTCCTCGACGACCTGGAACAGGGGCAGCTGGATATCGTGGTCGGCAACTGGCTGTCGCCGCCGGAACACCTGCATATCTCGCCACTGTTCGACGATGAGGTGGTGTGCATGCTGGGCGCGCAGCACCCGCTGGCGCGCAAGGGACTGACGCTCAAGCACTACCTGGAGATGCCGCACCTGGCCCCGGCGCCATATGCGTCGATGCAGCGCAGCATGATCGACCAGGCGCTCGCGGAGCAGGGCTACAAGCGCAATATCCAGGTGACGCTGCCGTACTTCGGGCTGGTGCCGTATGTGCTGATGAAGACTGACATGGTCTTCACCACCGGCCGCCAGTTCGCGGCGCACTATGCGCAATATCTGCCGATCCGCATGGTGCCGTCGCCGGTGTCGTTCCCGCGCATGCGCTTCTACCAGCTGTGGCACGAGCGCTGCCACGCGGCGCCGGACATCATGTGGATCCGGCGCATGATCGCGGAGGTGGCGGCGGACCTGCCGCAATTGCCGCGGCTGGAGGCGGAGGCGGGTTGATCCCCCTGCCCCCGGGCGATTTATTTCTGCGCGGTCTGCGCCTTGTAGTTCGGGAAGAACAGCTGTTCCCCTTCCACCTTGTAACTGGCGATCGCGTCCTGCCCTTCCTTCGACGTGACCCACTCCATCAGCTTCATCGCATCCCCATAGTTGGTGCCCGGGTGCCTGGCCGGATTGACCGCGATGATCCCGTACGGGTTGAACATCTTCGGGTCGCCCTCGATGGCGATGGCCAGGCCGGTCTTGGCGCGGTAGGCGCCGTAGGTGGCGCGGTCTGACAGCGTGTAGCCCGGCATCTGCGCGGCCATGGTCAGTACCTCGCCCATGCCCAGGCCGGCACTGACGTACCACAGCTTGCCCTTGGGCTCGATGCCGATTTCTTTCCAGTACTCCTTCTCCATCACGTCGGTGCCGGAGTTGTCGCCGCGCGAGATGAACTTGCTGCCGCTGCCCGACAGCTTGCGGAAGCCGGCGAGCACGTCCTTGCCGCCCTTCAGGCCGGCCGGGTCGTTGGCCGGGCCGACCACGATGAAGTCGTTGTACATCACGTCGCGCCGGTTGACGCCGTAGCCGGCGGCGACGAAGGCGTCTTCCATCTTGCGGGCGTGGACCAGCAGCACGTCGACGTCGCCCATCTCGCCCATTTTCATCGCCTTGCCGGAGCCGACGGCGATCACCTTGACGCTGACGCCGGACTTCTGCTCGAAGCGGGGCAGCAGGTACTTCAACAAGCCGGAGTTGTCGGTGCTGGTGGTGGTGGCGAGCTTCAGTTCGCCGGCGTGCGCGGCCGACATCAGGACCACGCAGGCGGCGGCGGTGGCGCGGCGCAGGTGGCGGAACGGGCTGGAGGTGTGGCGCGGCTGCATGGGGAACCCATTGAGTTATGTTTTGATGGACATAATTGCCTTTCCCTACAGGACTCGGGGAGAATGCAGCGAAAGACAATAAAACAGGGGTGTTCATTGTGATCCAGCGGAATTTCAGATGTAAATATGAAGCGAGGAACATATGACGTTCCGCTTTGACCTGTTTCCGGTCATTGCGCCGGACGACAACCCGCGCGCCAACGACAAGGTGTTCCAGTTGCTCAAGGCTGTGCGCGAGACCGGCTCGCTGCACCGGGCCGCGCGCGAGATCGGCCTGTCCTACCGCCATGCCTGGGGGGTGATGCGCACATGGGAGGAAATGCTGGGCCGCTCCATGCTCGACATGGAGCGGGGCCGCGGCGCATCGCTGACGCGTTTTGGCGAGCGGCTGCTGCGCGCCGAGCTGCGCCTGCGCGAGTCGGTCGAACCGGTGGTGCAGAAGGCCATGGCGGATTTCATCGCCGAGCTCGACGATGCCCAGCAGCCGCAATCGTGCGTCCATTTCACCGGCAGCCATGACCCGGCCGTGGAAGTGCTGGCTGCCGCGCTCGGCCAGGCGGTCGCGCCGTTGCAGCTGGACACGGTGTTCTGCGGCAGCGTGGAAGGGCTGGTATGTCTGCAGGAGCGGCAGTCGGAGCTGGCGGGCTTCTACGTCTCGCCGGTGCAGACGGCGGGATCTGTGGCGCATGTGACCCTGCGCAAGTGGCTGCGGCCGGCCTCGGTGCGGCTGCTGCGCCTGGCGTGGCGCGAGCAGGGGCTGATGGTGGCGCCGGAGCTGGCGCGCGAGATCCGCGACCTGCGCGACCTGGTGCGCACCCAGGCGCGTTTCGTCAACCGCCAGCGCAGTTCGGGCACGCGCATGCTGTTCGACCAGTTGCTGGCGGCACAGGGCCTGTACCAGGACCAGGTCGCCGGCTATGACGAAACCGAGTTCAGCAACGAGAAGGTGGCTGAGGCGGTGCATGGCGGCCGCGCCCAGGTTGGCTTCGGGCTGCGCATGAACGCCGAAAGTCACGGCCTGGCCTTCGTGCCGCTGACGCGCGAGGCTTACTACCTGGCGCTGCGCAAGAACGACCAGACCGCCGGCTGGATGGCGGCGCTGCTGGCCTTGCTGGCCGATCCGGCGTTCGCAAAACGCATCGAGGCGCTGCCCGGCTACGCCATGGCCGAGCCGGCCGGGGTGCTGACGCCGCAGGAAGCGCTGCCCTGGTTCGGGCCGGACGGCAAGGAGGGCACCTGAGCGGCGGGCCGGGCGGCAGGAGCGGATGATGGGCTGGATGGCGGGCGCGCTGCCCGCCCGCTCCGCTCGTATTACACTCCTTGCCAGGGCGTGCCCCGCGCACGCCCGGCCTTGCAAGGAGCAACATGCTGGAAACCGCCGCGCTGGCCGCGGGCATGTCCTGGGCCAGCGGTTTTCGCCTCTATCTCGCCGTGTTCGCCGCCGGCGTTCTGGCACGCCTGGGCTGGCTGGAACTGCCCCCCGGGCTGCAGCCGCTGGAATCCTGGTGGGTGATCGGCGTGGCCGCGGTGCTGGCCGTGGCCGAGTTCATCGCCGACAAGGTGCCGGGCTTCGACTCGGTCTGGGACGGCATCCATACCTTCGTGCGCATTCCGGCCGGCGCGATCCTGGCGGCCGCCGCGTTCGGCCAGCTCGACCCGCAGTGGGTGGTGGCTGCCGGCCTGATCGGCGGCACGCTGGCCGGCACCGCGCATGCGGCCAAGGCCGGCACGCGCGCGCTGATCAACGTTTCGCCGGAACCGTTTTCCAACTGGGCGGCCTCATTCACCGAGGACCTGACCGCGACCGGCAGCCTGATGCTGGCGTTCTTCCTGCCGGTAGTGTTCCTGGTGGTGCTGGTGCTGTTCCTGGTGGCCGCCATCTGGCTGCTGCCCAGGCTGTGGCGCGGCGTGCGCCGGCTGCATGCCACGCTGCGCGGCGGCAGCGCGCGGCCGGGGCGGCCGGGACCTCCGTAGCGCTTGCCGTTCCGTTGCCGTTCACGCCGGACCGTATCCCTGTTTCCTGGCTTTCCGACTGACCCGCGGCGCACCGGCGCCAAGCCATCACCGAACAATTCACCGAAGAATTCACCAAACAACCGATGCCCTCCGAGTCCGCCATCGACGCCCCGACCACCAATGCCAGTCCCGCCGCCGGGGCGGGCACCGCGCAAGCGGGCAGGTTTTCCGCCTGGCGCCAGGCGTTGCGCATGGCACGCCGCGACTGGCTCGCCGGCGAGCTCTACCTGCTGCTGTTCGCGCTGGTGCTCGCGGTGGCGGCGCTGTCCAGCGTCGGCTTCATGGCCGACCGCATGCGGCTGGGGCTGGAGCGCGATGCGCGGCAAATGATCGCGTCTGACGTGCTGCTGGTCTCGGACCAGCCTTTCGACGCCGCCTTCGCGCAGCGTGCCGGGCAGCAGGGGCTGGCGGTGGCGCAGACGGTGACCTTCCCGAGCATGGCCACGGCCAGCGGCAAGGCGCGCGCCGCCGGTGCCGACGCGCCCAGCCAGCTGGCCGCGCTCAAGGCGGTGACCGACGGCTATCCGCTGCGCGGCAGGCTCAGGGTGGCCAACGCGCCGGGCACGCCGGACGCGCCCGCCGAAGGGATTCCCGCGCCGGGCACGGTATGGGTCGACGAAGCGCTGCTGGGCGCGCTCGGATTGAACGTGGGCGACGCGCTTCAGCTTGGCAGCCGCACCTTCCGCATCGACCGCATCATCACGCAGGAGATGGACCGCGGCACGGGCTTCATGAACTTTGCGCCGCGCGTGCTGATGCCGTTGTCGGACCTGGAAGGCACCGGCCTGATCGGCTGGGGCAGCCGCGTGACCTACCGGCTGCTGGTGGCCGGCCCCGACGCCGCCGGTGCCGCTTACCAGAAATGGGCGCAGGCGGAGATCGACCGCCGCAAGCTGCGCAACACCCGCATCGAGTCGCTCGAATCCGGCCAGCCGCAGATGCGCGCCACGCTCGACCGGGCCGAGCGCTTCCTGTCGCTGGTGGCGGTGCTGTCGTCGATGATCGCGGCGGTGGCAATCGCCATGTCGGCGCGCCGCTACATGCAGCGCCATACCGATGCCTGCGCGGTCTACAAGTGCCTGGGGCTGTCGCGCGGACAGATCCTGCGCGCGTTCGGGCTGGAATTCCTGCTGATCGGCGCGGGCGGCGCGCTGGCCGGCGTGCTGATCGGCTACCTGGCGCACTACGGGCTGCTGCTGTCGCTGGGCGGGCTGCTCAAGGTGTCGCTGCCGCAGCCTTCGGCATTGCCGGCGCTGGTGGGTGTGCTGGCGGGACTGGTGCTGCTGGCGGGGTTTGCGCTGCCGCCGCTGCTGGCGCTGACGCGCGTGGCGCCGCTGCGGGTGCTGCGCCGCGATATCGGGCTGCCTCCGGTATCCGCGTGGGTCGCGTACGCGCTCGGCCTGGGTGCCTTCGTCGCGCTGCTGCTGGTGGCGGCGCGCGACCTGCGGCTCGGGCTGACCACCGCGGGCGGCTTCGTCGGCGCCGGCGTGGTGTTCGGCTTGCTGGCGCTGGGGCTGCTCACGCTGCTGTCGCGCCTGCTGCGCGGGCGCCTGCGTGGTGCCGCGTCGATGGGCTGGCGTTTTGCGCTGGCGGTGCTGGAGCGCCGCCGCGGCGTCACCGTGCTGCAGACCGTGGCGCTGGCAGTGGGGCTGATGGCGCTGCTGCTGCTCGGCATGACCCGCAACGACCTGGTCGATTCGTGGCGCAGCGCCACGCCGGCCGACGCGCCCAACCGCTTCATCATCAATATCCAGCCCGACCAGCGCGAACCGCTGCGCAAGATGCTGGCCGGCGCCGGCATCAACGACCTGCTTTATCCGATGGTGCGCGGGCGCCTGACCCATATCGGCGAGCGTGCGATCCAGGCCGGCAGCTTCGAGGAAGGCCGCGCGCGCAACCTGGTCGAGCGCGAATTCAACCTGTCCTATACCGATGTGCTGCCGGAGGGCAACCGCGTGATCGCCGGGCGGTGGTCCGACGGCAGCGCCGGCACCGACGCGGGTGCCTCGGTGGAGGAGGGCATCGCCAAGACGCTCGGGATCCACCTCGGCGACACGCTGCGCTTCGACGTGGCCGGCCAGGCGGTGCAGGCGCGCGTGACCTCGCTGCGCAAGCTCGACTGGGGCTCGATGCGGGTCAATTTCTTCGTGATCCTGCCGCCGTCGGCGATGCAGGGCATGCCCGAGACCTACATCACCTCGTTCCACCTGCCCGCTGCCAGCGCGGCGCTGGGCAACCGGCTGATCGCGGCCTTCCCGAACATCACGGTGGTCAACACCGACATGATCCTGCGCCAGATCCAGGACATCCTGGACCAGGTGATCGCGGCGGTGGAGTTCCTGTTTATCTTCACGCTGGCCGCCGGGGTCACGGTGCTGTACGCGGCGCTGTCCGGCGCGCGCGACGAGCGCATGCGCGACGCCGGCCTGCTCAAGGCGCTGGGGGCGTCGGCGGCGCTGGTGCGGCAGACCCAATACGCGGAATTCCTCGTGGTGGGCGGCCTGGCAGGATTCCTGGCCAGCCTGGGAGCGATCGCGGTGGGGTGGGGGCTGTCGCAGTTCGTTTTCGACTTCCCCTACCGCTTCAATGGGTGGATCGTGCCGGTCGGCGTGGTTTCTGGCATGCTGTGCGCTTTTGCCGGCGGCTGGCTGGGCCTGCGCGAAGTGCTGCGCCAGCCGGCGCTGGCGACCTTGCGTGACGCCTGAACGGCGCCGCGCCTCGAGTTTGTGATGAGTACTGAATCCAATCAACAATCCGGCAATGCCGACGGCGCCCCCGAGGTCACGGCTTTCGAGCTGGTCGGCGGCGAGGCGCGCGTGCGCGAGCTGGTCGACCGCTTCTATGACCTGATGGACCTGGAAACCCAGTTTGCCGGCTTGCGCGCGATCCATCCGCCGTCGCTAGACGGCTCGCGCGACAAGCTGTTCTGGTTCCTGTGCGGCTGGCTGGGCGGCCCCAACCACTTTATCGAGCGCTTCGGCCATCCGCGCCTGCGCGCGCGCCACATGCCGTTCGAGATCGGTATCAGCGAGCGCGACCAGTGGATGCGCTGCATGGCACTGGCGATGCAGGACATCGGCCTGTCCGAGGACCTGCAGCTGCGCCTGATGCAGGCGTTCTTCCAGACCGCCGACTGGATGCGCAACGTGGCGCGCTGAGGCGCCTTCCTTCCCCTGCTCACTGAGAAAGAATCTCCACCCATGTCCGTGCAACTGCCCGAAGGTGCCTGCCGCGTGCTCGATTTCTGGTTCGACCAGCCTGGTTCGGCGGCCTGGAATACCGAGCGCCGCGCATGGTTCACCAAGTCGGATGATTTCGACGACCGCATCCGCACGCACTTCCTGTCTGACTGGCAGGTCGCCAGCGAGGGCGCGCCGGACGACTGGTCGGTCACCCCCGAAGGCGCCTGTGCCCGCGTGGTGCTGCTGGACCAGTTCCCGCGCAACATGTTCCGCAACGATCCGCGCAGCTTCGGCACCGATGCGCAGGCGCTGGCGCTGGCCAGGCGCATCGTCGCGACCGGCATGGACCGCGAGCTGCCGACGGACTACCACCGCATGTTCTGCTACATGCCGTTCGAGCATTCGGAAGCGCTGGAAGACCAGGACGAGGCGGTGCGGCTGATGACGCAGCTGCGCGAGTCCAGTGGCGGTAAGGTGGATGTGGTGGAGTGGGCCGACAAGCACCGCGAGATCATCGTGCGCTTTGGCCGCTTCCCGCACCGCAACGCGGTGCTGGGCAGGCCGGGCACGGCGGAGGAACTGGCATTCCTGCAGCGGCCGGGCTCGTCGTTCTAGGCGCGGCAGGAGCCGCGCCGGGCGTCAGGTCTTGTCGCGGGCCTGCTGCCACTTGTCCACGCGCACGCGCGGCGCGGCGGCCAGCTGGTCCAGCAGCGTGCCGGGAAGGTCCGCCACATGCAGCAGGTCTGCATGCACCTGCTTCAGGAATCCTTCCTGCACGGCATGGCCGAGGAAACCCAGCATGCCGTCATAGAAACCACCGACGTTAAGCAGCCCCACCGGCTTGTCGTGGTAGCCCAGCTGCAGCCAGGTGAAGGTCTCGAACAGCTCTTCGAAGGTGCCCACGCCGCCGGGCATGGCGATGAAGGCATCGGCACGGTCGGCCATCATCTGCTTGCGCTCGTGCATGTTGCGCACCACGTGCAGCTCGGTCAGGCCGCGGTGGCCCACTTCCTTCTGCATCAGCGCTTCCGGGATGATGCCGATGACGGTGCCGCCGTGTTCCAGCACCGCGTCGGCCACGGTGCCCATCAGGCCGACCTTGCCGCCGCCGTAGACCAGCGCCAGGCCGCGCTCGGCCAGCGTGCGGCCGAGCAGGCGCGCGCCCTCGGCATATTCGGGGCGGTTGCCGGGGCTGGAGCCGCAATAGACGCAGACGGATTTCACTTCTTTTCCTTTGCCGCCTCGGCGGCTGCCTTGGACGCCGCATAGTCGCGGGCCAGCTGGTCGAAGGCCTCGCGCGCGCGGCCGCGCAGGTAGGGCGCGAGGATCGAGAAGATGTGGTAGCTCGAGCCGTGCAGGTAGCCGCGGATCTGCTCGGCATCGTTGTACTGGCGCGGATGCTGCACGAACTGGAACGACAGCCAGTAGGTGGCAATCACCACCATGTTGGTGCAGATCGCCTCGACCTGCTCGGGCGTGGCTTCCATCTCGCCGTCTTCCAGGAACTGCCGGCAGATCTCGTGCGCGAAGCGCTGCTTCTGCTCGACGATGCGCTTGAAGTTGGTCTCCAGCATCCGGTTGCGCGCCAGCAGGTCGTTGATGTCGCGATACAGGAAGCGGTAGTTCCACAGGAACTCGGACATGTACTGCAGGTAGCCCCAGCTTTCGTCCAGGGTCGCCTTGTGGTCGTCCGGCATCTTCAGGCGGCGCTCCATCTCCTGCTCGAAGCGCACGAAGATGGAGTTGATGATGTCGTCCTTGTTGCGGAAGTGGTAGTAGAGATTGCCGGGGCTGATCTCCATCGCTTCCGCGATCGTCGTGGTGGTGACGTTCGGTTCGCCGACTTCGTTGAACAGGCGCAGCGAGACGTCGAGGATGCGGTCCCTGGTGCGGCGGGGGCCGGTTTGCGGTTTCGGTTCCATGGGCGTCCGGGCGGTCGGTCGATCGGTCGATCGGTGAATCGTGGCAGGGTTGCGATTATAAGCAATCGGCCCGGGCCACCTCCCGTCTGGTGCCTTGCCCCGGATTCAGCCCGCCAGCGCCTGCACCCATTGCACCACGTGGGGCCCGGCAATGGCCAGCCAGGTGCCGCCGCACAGCACCAGCGCCAGCAGCACCGCGGCGCTGCCGAAATCCTTGGCGCGCTTGGACAGGCTGTGGCGTTCCAGCGAGATCCGGTCGATGGCCGCCTCGACGCTGGAGTTGAGCAGTTCCACGATCAGCACCACCAGCAGCGTGCCGAGCAGCAGGATGCGTTCGACCACCCCCACGGGCAGCAGGAAGGCGCATGGCGCCAGGATCGCCACCAGCGTCAGCTCCTGGCGGAACGCGCTTTCCTCCAGCACCGCGTAGCGCAGGCCGGACAGCGAGTTGATGGCGGCGTGCCAGGCGCGTGCCAGGCCGCGGTTGCCCTTGTGGGGGTTCTGCTCGATCGTGTAGTCAGCGGTCTGGGCTGCCGGCGGCCTCTGCAGGGGCGGGTCGGACGGCAGCTCCGGATGGGGTTTCGGCATGGCTTTGCGATGCGGGTTGGGCCGCCGCGCCGCCGGGCTTTCCGGCAGCGAACGGCCGCAAGTGGGCCAGGAACTGCTCGGAGGCGGCGCGCCATGAAAACCGTTCGGCATGGGCTCGGGCCGTGGCGCGGTCGATGCGCAGCGCTTCCAGGCAGGCTTCGCGCAGGTCTTCGTGCATCACGCCCGCGGGGCTGTCGCCCAGCACGTCGATCGGGCCGGTGACCGGGTACGCCGCCACCGGCAGGCCGCTGGCCAGCGCCTCCAGCAGCACCAGCCCGAAGGTGTCGGTGCGGCTGGGGAACACGAAGACATCAGCCGAAGCATACACCCGGGCCAGTTCCGGCTGGCTCAGCACGCCCAGGTAATTGGCGCCCGGATAGCGCGCGCGCAGCGCGGACAGCGCGGGGCCGTCGCCGACCACCCACTTGGAGCCGGGCAGGTCCAGCGCCAGGAAGGCCTCGACGTTCTTCTCCACCGCGACGCGGCCCACGTACAGGAAGATCGGGTGCGCCGTGTTGAGCACGTTGGCGCGCTGCGGCGTGAAGATGTCGAGGTCGACGCCGCGCGTCCACAGCACGCCGTGGTCGATGCCGTGCTGGTGCAGGTCGTCGAGCACCACCGGCGTCGGCGCCATCACCGCCTGCGCCGGGCCATGGAACCAGCGCAGGAAGCGGTAGGTCCAGGCCAGCGGAACGCCGAAGCGCGCCTGCACGTACTCCGGGAAGCGCGTGTGGTAGGCCGTGGTGAAGGGCAGGTGCCGGCGCAGCGCGTGGCGCCGCGCGGCCAGGCCGAGCGGCCCTTCGGTGGCGATATGCAGGGCATCGGGAGCGAATGCTTCGATGCGCCGCTGCACCCGCGCCGACGGCAACAGCGACAGCCGGATCTCGGGGTAGGTCGGGCACGGCACCGTGCGGAATTCCAGCGGCGTGATCATGTCGACCGTGTGGCCCAGTGCCTCCAGCTCGCGGCGCGTGGACTTGAGCGTGCGCACCACGCCGTTGACCTGCGGTTCCCAGGCATCGGTGACGATCAGGATCTTCATGCAGCCTCCTAGGGGGCGTTGGAAGGGCAATGCGGAATCAGGGGCGCGGGAGGAATGCGGGGCCGGCATCAGCCTGCCACCGCGGCACGGCGCCGGCGGCGGGCGGCCGGTTCGGGCGGATCCATCAGCGTGGTCCAGTAGACGATCTTCAGCTCGCCCTCCATGGTCTCGACCAATGCCGACAGGCTTTCCACCCAGTCTCCGTCGTTGCAGTAGAGCTGGCCGTTGACCTCGCGGATCTCGGCCTTGTGGATGTGGCCGCAGACCACGCCATCGCAGCCGCGCCGGCGCGCTTCGTCGACCATCGCGGTCTCGAAGGCGCTGATGTAGTTGACCGCGTTCTTGACCTGGTGCTTCAGGAACTGCGACAGCGACCAGTACGGGAAGCCCAGCCGCGCGCGCAGCCGGTTGAAGTGCCGGTTCAGCGCCAGGATCATCGTGTACAGCGAGTCGCCCAGGTAGGCCAGCCAGCGCGCGTGCTGTACCACGCCGTCGAACAGGTCGCCGTGCACCACCCACAGCCGGCGCCCGGTGGCGGTGACGTGGACCGCCTCTTCGCGCACGGTGATGTCGCCGAACGCCATGCCATCGAACTGCCGCGCGGCTTCGTCGTGGTTGCCGGGCACGTAGATCACCTCGGTGCCCTTGCGCGCCTTGCGCAGCAGCTTCTGCACCACGTCGTTGTGGCTCTGCGGCCAGTACCAGCCGCGGCGCAGCTGCCAGCCGTCGATGATGTCGCCGACCAGGTAGAGCTGGTCGGATTCGTTGTGCTTGAGGAAGTCGAGCAGGTAGGTGGCCTGGCAGCCGGGCGTGCCCAGGTGGATGTCGGACAGCCAGATGGCGCGGTAGCGGTGGATCTTGTGCGCCTCGGCCGGATAGGTGTCCGGCTGCTCGCGCAGCGGCGCGAGGGCGGCGGCGTCAAGGCCCGGAGGCAGGAACGCGCTCAGCGGTGCCGCGGTATCCCAGCTGCCGCCGAAACTGCGGCGCAGCCGTTGCTTCAGTTGCGCGGCCTTCGACAGGTATCCGCGGGCGGATCGGAGTGCTTGCACCATGGCAGTCCCGGTAGCGGCGATGGCTGCATTCAGCCAGCGCGCGATGACGGCGCCGTGACGGAAACATGACTGACTTGTGAAGCGTGGGAAACCGTGGCGCAAGCAGGACAGCCGCGATGCTTCCGATGTCGGCTAGCGTCCGCGTGCCGACAGTTCCCGCAGCGCATCCAGCACCGCCCGGATCGCCGCCGGATGCCGCAGCAGCGACACATGGCCGATGCCTGACAGCGCGATATGCCCGGCACCCTCGAGCCAGCCGGTGCAGGGTGGCCCGGCGATTGAATCGTGCCAGCTGAACACCGACACCATGCGGGCGCGCAGGCGCGGGCTTTCCGCGCTGGCAAGCGCGGAAAGCCACAGGCTGCCGCAGCGCATCTGCCTGGCGTTATGACCCCCGCCAAAGCGCGCCAGCGCGCTGCCATGGTGCGGGGTGCCGAGGGTCACGATGCCGGCGCAGAGGTCCTCGTCGCCAGCCAGCCGCAGCGCCGCGCGCGCCACCAGCCCGCCCATGCTGTGGCACACCAGCAATGGCGCACGGCCGTAATCTGCGGTCACGCGCCGCATCGCGCCGAGCAGCGCGTGCGCGTAGTCGTCGATATCGCCGAAGACCGGCAGCAGGTCGATCCCTTCGCAGCGGTAGCCCGCGGCCGCCAGCGCGGGCTGCATGTCGAGCCAGATCGCCTGCCCGCAGGCGTAGCCGTGGACCAGCAGCACCGGCGGTGCGTCGCGGCCGGGCAGGGCGTCGGCGGGCGGGGCAAAGGGCGCGCGGGCGCGGAACGGCTGCAGCCAGTCGAACATGCGCAGCACGGAGCGGATCTCGTTCAGGTAGCAGCGCAGTGCTTCAGGCAAGCGCAACGGGCGGCGTGTAGCGGCGAGTTCTTGCGGCGGCGCGGGCGGGCGGTGGCCTGACGCCACCCACAGGCCGCGCCCGGTAAAGGCGAAGGCGAAGGCGATGCCGGCGGCGAAGCCGCCGAGGATCATCGCCACGCCGGCGGCGAGCGCGCCCGGCCAGGGCCATCCAGCCAGCCGCACCAGGGCGGCGCCGATGCCAAGCGCCGCGGCCGCCTGCGCGGTCACCGCCAGGCGGCGGATGCCGGCGGCGCCGAACGTCATGCCCTGGGCGTGCGCAGGTCCGCGAGCCGCGTGCCGGCGAGGCGGTCATGCAGGAACTGCCGGCGCGGGTCGAGCCAGGCCAGCAGGATCCAGACCAGCAGGCCGGCGCACAGCACGCCGACGAACGGGCCCTTGACCAGCCCCAGCCAGTGCCCGAGCGCCGCCGACGGCGGCAGCCACAGCCAGGCCAGCACGTAGCGCAGCGCCGCCTGCGGCCAGCGCGGAGGCGCGCCGGCGGCGTTCTCGACGCGGATGCGCCAGGTCTGCATGGCCAGGGTCTGGCCGTTGCGCTGCCAGAACCAGGTGAAATACAGGCCCATCACCACGAAGCTCCACAGCTGGATCGCCAGCGGGCCGTCCGCGCCGACCTGCCGCAGCAGCGGACGCAGCAGCAGGTAGCAGGCAGTGGAAGCACTCATCACGCCGAACAGCAATACGCCTTCGTACAGCATGCAGGCAATGCGGCGGCGCAGCGGCGGTGCCACGGGCGCGGGAGCTGCGGCGGGCTTGGGGTCGAGGGTGGTGGCAGCGGGCATGTCAGGCGAAGAAGGGCGGCGCAAGCGCGCGCGGGACGCGCAAGACAGCCATTATGCCAAAGGGCACGGCGGCCACCCATCGGGCGGGCCGACTACTGCCGCGCCGTGCCTTCGGAGGCCGCGGCGGCCTCGGTAGCGGCTTCCGGTACAGCCGTAGCGGTGCTGGCGGCCGCGGCGGTCGCGGCGCTGGCTGGAGTGGCCGGCAGCGCTGCGGGCGCGGATGCCGTTGCCGGCGATGCGGCCACGGCAGAAGCGGCCTGGGCTTCGCTGGCAGGCTTGCCGCCCGCGCCGGCGGACCTGGGCTCGTGCCGGACCGCGTGGCTGGTGCCGCCCGGCAGGCGCTTGGTGCTCGGCAGCGCGCTGACGGCACCAGGCCGGCTCGGCACGCGCTCCGCGGCGGCCAGCTTCTTCTTCTGCTCTTCCGGGAGTTGCTGGTACTTGTCCCAGGCCTCGGCCTTCTTCTCGGCCGGCAGCGCGCGGGTGATCTGGTAGTTCTCGCGCGCCAGCCGCCGTTGCTGGGGCGTCATCCTGATCCATTCAGCCATGCGCGCCTGCAGCCGCGCCTGTTCCTCCGGCGAGAACTTCGGGTAGCGCTCGGCAATGCGCAGCCACTTGCGGCGGTTCAGTTCGGGCAGGGTGTCCCACAGCGGCTGCAGCGGCGCCAGGATGCGCTGGTTGACCGGGCTCAGCTCGGACCATGCCGGGCGCGCGCTGGCTGCCGCGTGTGCCGGCGTGGCGCCGGAGGCGCCTTGCGCGTGCGCGGCGGCTGGCAGCAGGGACCAGCCGGCCGCGGCGCCGGATACGGCCAGCAGCAGCGCGGCCAGCCGGCGGTGCAGGGCGTCGGGGCGGGGCAGTGCGGGCGCCATGCTATTGCCCGTGTTTCAGGAAGACGTGGAAGCCCTCGTCGGCGTATGCCGTGGGCGGCAGGTCGTCGAGCAGCATGGCCGCATCGACATCGGCCAGTTCTTCGACGCGTTTCTGCTGCTGCCAGTGGTAGATGCCCATCAGGCCGGCGGCCAGCGCCACCAGCGTCCAGATCAGGCCCAGGCGGCGCAGCCAGGCACCGGCGCGGTGCAGCGGCGAGTCGTCATCGTCGAACACCGGGACATGCGGTCCCGGCATGGCGAATTGCGGCACCGGCACGGCCACTTCGGCCTTCTTGCGCGCGAGCGCAATCCGGCGCGCGGCGGCGAGCCGTTCGGCAATGTCGGCCGGCAATGCCTCGGCACTGGCATCGAGTGCCGTGCGAATCTCATGGGCGAACCGGCGTTCGCGGATATCTCTCTCGTTTATGCTCATAGTCGGACCCCCCGTGCGCGCAGGGCTTGCGCCAGAGTATGCGTGGCACGGGAACAGTGCGTCTTGACGCTGCCCTCGGAGCAGCCCATGACGGCTGCGGTTTCGGCAACGTCCATATCTTCCCAGTAACGCATCAGGAATGCCTCGCGTTGACGCGCCGGCAGGCGCTGGATCTCCTGCTCGATGATGTGCATCACCTGCGCGCGCTCGACCTTGTCGGCGCTGCTTTCCGCCGATTCGGAGCCGGCCTGCGCCTCCAGCGTTTCCAGCAGGTCGCTATCGTCGCCGCCGTCGCGGTCGTCGCGCAGGCTGGAAAACAACGTGACCCACGTGTTGCGCACCTTCTGGCGGCGGAACCAGTCGTGGATGGTGTTCTGCAGGATGCGCTGGAACAGCGGCGGCAATTCGGCGGCGCCCTTGTCGCCGTATTTCTCGGCCAGCTTGATCATCGCGTCCTGCACGATATCCAGCGCCGCCTCGTCGTCGCGCACCGCGAACACGGCCTGCTTGAAGGCGCGGCGTTCGACGCTGGCGAGAAAATCGGTCAGTTCCTGGTCGGTGGCCATTCAGGCAGAGTGCGCTTGGTGTGCAGCTTGGTGCGGCGTCGATTGCTCAGCCTTGCGAATGTGGAATGTGCTGCGTACGGCCCGTAGCATGCGCAAGGTGCTGCGATGCTAGCAAAAAAACCTGCGCATGTACCACTTTGTATTGAGGGAGAGACAATGTGCAGCGGGAAACCGGCATCTGCCCCTGCGTAAAACCCTATAAACCGGCGCAAAACAACCATAGACCGCGCTGGTGCATTGCAGTATCATCGACGGTTCACACGACATCAGTGGTTGTCTCATCCGGCCGCTTATGAGGCGGTCTTCCATGCAGACGCGCACCGCTTGAACCCGAGCCACAAGTTCGGCAGAGAGCATCCAAACAATTTTTTGCCGAAAATTGCAAAGGACTGAAATGAACATGCCCAGCGCGGAATTCTCCCACGCAGACAGCAATTCATCTGCCGCACCCGAAATGATCGGGGCGGAAATCCTCGTTCACGCACTTGCCGAAGAAGGCGTCGAGTACGTCTGGGGCTACCCCGGCGGCGCAGTGCTGTATATCTACGACGAGCTCCACAAGCAAAAGAAGTTCGAGCACATCCTGGTGCGCCACGAGCAGGCCGCGGTCCATGCCGCAGACGGCTATGCACGCGCAACCGGCAAGGTGGGTGTCGCCCTGGTGACCTCCGGTCCCGGCGTGACCAATGCCGTCACCGGCATTGCCACCGCGTACCTCGACTCGATCCCGATGGTGGTGATCACCGGCAACGTGCCGACCCACGCCATTGGCCAGGACGCCTTCCAGGAGTGCGACACCGTCGGCATCACCCGCCCGATCGTCAAGCACAACTTCCTGGTGAAGGACGTGCGCGACCTCGCCGCGACCATCAAGAAGGCGTTCTTCATTGCCTCCACCGGCCGTCCGGGCCCGGTGGTGGTGGACATCCCCAAGGATGTCTCGCGCAATGCCTGCAAGTACGAGTACCCCAAGTCGATCGACATGCGCTCGTACAACCCGGTGAACAAGGGTCACTCGGGCCAGATCCGCAAGGCGGTGGCACTGCTGCAGAACGCCGAGCGTCCGTACATCTACAGCGGCGGCGGCGTGGTGCTGGCCAATGCCAGCGATGAACTGCGCCAGCTGGCCGCGATGACCGGCCACCCGGTGACCAACACACTGATGGGCCTGGGCGCGTTCCCCGGCACCCACAAGCAGTTCGTCGGCATGCTCGGCATGCACGGCACGTATGAAGCCAACATGGCCATGCAGAACTGCGACGTGCTGATCGCCATCGGTGCCCGCTTCGACGACCGCGTGATCGGCAACCCGTCGCACTTCACCTCGCAGGCGCGCAAGATCATCCATATCGATATCGACCCGTCTTCGATCTCGAAGCGCGTCAAGGTCGATATTCCCATCGTCGGCAACGTCAAGGACGTGCTGCAGGAACTGATCGCACAACTCAAGGCCAGCGACGTCAAGCCCAAGCGCGAAGCCCTGGCCAAGTGGTGGGAGCAGATCGAGCAATGGCGCTCGGTGGACTGCCTGAAGTACGACCGCAGCTCCGAGATCATCAAGCCGCAGTACGTGGTGGAAAAGATCTGGGAACTGACCCACGGCGACGCCTTTATCTGCTCCGACGTCGGCCAGCACCAGATGTGGGCCGCGCAGTTCTACAAGTTCGACGAGCCGCGCCGCTGGATCAACTCCGGCGGCCTGGGCACGATGGGCGTGGGCCTGCCGTACGCGATGGGCATCAAGAAGGCGTTCCCGGAGAAGGAAGTCGTCACCATCACCGGTGAAGGCTCGATCCAGATGTGCATCCAGGAACTGTCGACGTGCCTGCAGTACGACACCCCGGTGAAGATCTGCTCGCTCAACAACGGCTACCTCGGCATGGTGCGCCAGTGGCAGGAGATCGAGTACGACAACCGCTACTCGCATTCCTACATGGACGCGCTGCCCGATTTCGTCAAGCTGGCCGAGGCCTACGGGCATGTCGGCATGCGCGTCGAGAAGACGTCTGACGTCGAGCCGGCGCTGCGCGAGGCGTTCCGCCTGAAGGACCGTACCGTGTTCCTGGACTTCCAGACCGATCCCACCGAAAACGTCTGGCCGATGGTCCAGGCGGGCAAGGGCATTTCCGAAATGCTGCTCGGCGCGGAGGACCTGTAATGCGACACATCATTTCGGTCCTGCTGGAGAACGAAGCCGGTGCGCTGTCGCGCGTGGTGGGCCTGTTCTCGGCCCGCGGCTACAACATCGAGACGCTGACCGTGGCGCCGACCGAGGACTCCTCGCTGTCGCGCATGACGATCGTCACGACCGGTTCGGATGACATCATCGAACAGATCACCAAGCACCTGAACCGCCTGGTGGAGGTGGTCAAGGTGGTCGACCTGACCGAAGGCGCGCACATCGAGCGCGAGCTGATGCTCGTCAAGGTGCGCGCGGTGGGCAAGGAGCGCGAGGAAATGAAGCGCACCGCCGACATCTTCCGCGGCCGCATCATCGATGTCACCGAGAAGACCTACACCATCGAGCTGACCGGCAACGGCGTCAAGCTCGATGCGTTCCTGGACGCGATCGACCGTACCGCCATCCTGGAGACCGTCCGTACCGGCGGCTCGGGCATCGGCCGCGGCGAGCGCATCCTGAAGGTCTGATCCGGCGCCGCTCGCAGCCAATCGCACAGGTTCAAGCAGTATCCCCCGGGCGGCGCGATCCGTGCGCACACAATGCGCACGAGGATGCCGCCCCCCTCATATAAAAGACAGAGATTGAAGGATTTATCATGAAAGTGTTTTACGACAAGGACGCCGACCTCTCGCTGATCAAGGGCAAGAACGTCACCATCATCGGTTATGGCTCGCAGGGCCACGCCCACGCGCTGAACCTCAAGGATTCGGGCGTCAACGTGACGGTCGGCCTGCGCAAGAGCGGCGCGTCGTGGAACAAGGCCGCCAACGCCGGCCTGCAGGTCAAGGAAGTGGCCGAGGCCGTCAAGGGCGCCGACGTGGTCATGATCCTGCTGCCGGACGAGCAGATCGCCGACGTGTACAAGAACGAAGTGCACGCCAACATCAAGGAAGGCGCCGCGCTGGCCTTCGCCCACGGCTTCAACGTGCACTACGGTGCCGTGATCCCGCGCGCCGACCTGGACGTGATCATGATCGCGCCGAAGGCCCCGGGCCACACCGTGCGCGCCACGTACACGCAAGGTGGCGGCGTGCCGCACCTGATCGCCGTGCACCAGAACAAGTCCGGCGCCGCCCGTGACATCGCCCTGTCGTACGCCACCGCCAACGGCGGCGGCCGTGCCGGCATCATCGAGACCAACTTCCGCGAAGAAACCGAAACCGACCTGTTCGGCGAGCAGGCCGTGCTGTGCGGCGGTACCGTCGAGCTGATCAAGGCTGGCTTCGAGACCCTGGTGGAAGCCGGCTACGCGCCGGAAATGGCCTACTTCGAGTGCCTGCACGAACTGAAGCTGATCGTCGACCTGATCTACGAAGGCGGCATCGCCAACATGAACTACTCCATCTCCAACAACGCGGAATATGGTGAGTACGTCACCGGCCCGCGCGTGGTGACCGAGGAGACCAAGAAGGCGATGAAGCAGTGCCTGAAGGACATCCAGACCGGCGAATACGCCAAGAGCTTCCTGCTGGAGAACAAGGCCGGCGCCCCGACCCTGATCTCGCGCCGCCGCCTGAACGCCGAGCACGAGATCGAAGTGGTGGGCGAGAAGCTGCGCGCGATGATGCCGTGGATCGCCAAGAACAAGATGGTCGACCAGTCGAAGAACTGATCTGTAGCGCTGCCTGATGGCCCGCGCCGCACGGCGGCGGGCCGAAGCCGTTCAGCGTTCCGTGCCTTGCCCTTCTATCATCGGAAGGGGACTGCCGGGACCTGAACGGCTTTTTGTTATCCTTGTCGAACTTTTCGGGCAAGGCGTGCGCCTGATGCTGCTCCGTGGCACGTAACCGACATGAGCCGGCCAGCGCCGCCCCGGCGGATATCGCCGCTGCCGCACCGCCTCGCCCTGATTTTGACTCCACCGAAACACGTACTGCATGAACTATCCTCATCCGCTGATCGCCCGTGAAGGCTGGCCGTTCCTGGCCGGCGCCTTTGTCATTTCGCTGCTGGTGCACGCCAGCGCGGGCTTCTGGTGGGCGCTGCCGCTGTGGATCATCACGGTGTTCGTGCTGCAGTTCTTCCGCGATCCGCCGCGCCCGATCCCGTCGGCGCCCAACGCGGTGCTGGCGCCGGCCGACGGCCGCATCGTCGTGGTCGAGAAGACCATGGATCCGTACGCCAATCGCGAGGCGCTGAAGATCAGCGTCTTCATGAACGTCTTCAACGTGCACTCGAACCGCGTGTCGGTCGACGGCGCGGTCGAGAAGGTCGAATATTTCCCGGGCAAGTTCGTCAACGCCGACCTCGACAAGGCCTCGGTCGAGAACGAGCGCAATGCGGTGGTCATCCGTCGCGCGACCGATGGCCAGGTGGTCACGCTGGTGCAGGTGGCCGGCCTGGTGGCGCGCCGTATCCTCTGCTACACCAAGGCCGGCGACAAGCTCGCGCGCGGCCAGCGCTATGGCTTCATCCGCTTCGGCTCGCGCGTGGACGTGTACCTGCCGCTCGACGCGCGTCCGCGCGTGACCATTGGCGAGAAGGTGTCGGCGTCGTCGACGATCCTCGCCGAACTCGACGTGAAGTGAGCGAAGGCCTGACCAGGACGACAGGAACACAGGAGGACTGCGATGGTTGCCTTCAATCGACGTAACAAACGGGGCAGCAGCGGCAACGTGACGCATCTGCGCCCGTTCCGCCATAACCAGCTGCGCGGTGCCGAGGACTATGACGACGATGCCGCGGACGACCACGACATCGCTTATGAGCGCCAGCGGCCGCGCCGCCGCGGCATTTACCTGCTGCCCAATGCGTTCACCACCGCGGCGCTGTTCGCCGGCTTCTTCGCCATCGTGCAGGCGATGAACATGCGCTTTGACGTGGCCGCCATCGCGATCTTCGCGGCCATGGTGCTCGACGGCATGGACGGGCGCGTGGCGCGCATCACCAATACGCAGAGCGCGTTCGGCGAGCAGTATGACTCGCTGTCGGACATGACCTCGTTCGGCGTCGCGCCGGCGCTGGTGATGTACGAATGGATCCTGCATGACCTCGGCAAGTGGGGCTGGATCGCGGCCTTCGTCTACTGCACCTGCGCGGCGCTGCGGCTGGCGCGTTTCAACGCCAATATCGGCGTGGTCGACAAGCGCTTCTTCCAGGGCCTGCCCAGCCCGGCTGCCGCGGCACTGGTCGCCGGCTTTGTCTGGCTGGTGATCGACAACAAGCTGCCGGTCAAGGAACTGTGGATGCCGTGGGTGGCGTTCGGCATCACGCTGTACGCTGGGCTGTCGATGGTGTCCAATGCGCCGTTCTACAGCGGCAAGGCGCTGGATGTCCGCTACCGCGTGCCGTTCGGCATGATGGTGCTGGTCCTGGTGTTGTTCGTGGTGGTGTCGACCGATCCGCCGGTGGCGCTGTTCGGGCTGTTCGTCGCCTACGCGATCTCGGGTTACGTGCTGTGGGGCTGGCGTGCCCTGCACGGGCAGCCGGGCGGGGTCCGCAAGGCGCGCGAAAGCGGCAATGGCGGAAACGGCGGCAACGGTTGATGGTTGTGGGCAGGGAAGGGCGCTAAGGCGCCCTTCGTGCTTTCCCGGTTTCACAATTGTTTTTACGCCGCGGCCGCTGGCCGTGGCACTCTGCAGTGTTTTCCACTTACCGTCAGGAGGATGTCATGGGCATGTTCGACTTCATCAAGGAAGCGGGGGAAAAGCTGTTCGGCACCGGCGAGGCCAAGGCGGCGCAGCAGGCCGCGGCGGCGGATGCGTCGGCCGAGAAGGTCGATGCCGCCAACCGTGCCGCGGGCGATGCGATCGAGGCGTACATCAGGAAGATGGGGCTCGATGCCACCGGGCTGATGGTGCAGGTGGATGGCTCGCGGGGTCTGGTGACGGTGTTCGGCGTGGCGCCGGACCAGGCCACGCGCGAGAAGATCATCCTGTGCGCCGGCAATGTCGAGGGCGTGGACAAGGTCGAGGACAAGATGTCGGTGAACGTCGAGTCGGCAGAGTCGCAATGGCATACCGTGGTCAAGGGCGACACGCTGTGGGCGATCGCGCAGGCCGCTTATGGCAACGGTGCCGAGTACAACAAGATCTTCGAGGCCAACAAGCCGATGCTGTCGCATCCGGACAAGATTTACCCCGGCCAGAAGCTGCGCATCCCGCCCAAGGGTTGAGGCGAGGCGCGCACAGATCCGCGGGCGCGTGCGGCAAAACCCTGTATTGCACGGGCGCGCCAAACCGGCTATAGTCGCTCCCATGATTTCGCGCCAAGTCCTACTCGCCCGCACCACCCTAGGTGGCCTACTAGGCCATCAGGTCGGGACGCGCGCGCGCTGAGGACAACGCTACCCTTAGCGCGGAATCCGTAAGGAACACCAACGCCCCGGCCTGCTCGTGCACGCCGGGGCGTTTTGCATTCCACAGCCGTGGAGCGCGGAACAGGCGGTAAGCCCCGGACACGGCAGGCCGGGGACGGCACACCAGAAGCTACTCAGGAGCTCCACAAAATGTCTGACAAACTCATCATTTTCGACACCACCTTGCGTGACGGCGAGCAGTCGCCCGGCGCTTCCATGACCCGCGAGGAAAAGATCCGCATCGCGCGCCAGCTGGAACGCCTGAAGGTCGATGTGATCGAGGCCGGCTTTGCGGCCAGCTCGAACGGCGACTTCGAAGCCATCCGCTCGATCGCCCAGGTGGTGAAGGATTCGACCATCTGCTCGCTGGCCCGCGCCAACGACAAGGACATCGCCCGCGCGGCCGAAGCGCTCAAGCCCGCCAACTCGTTCCGCATCCACACCTTTATCGCCACGTCCGCGCTGCACATGGAGAAGAAGCTGCGCATGACGCCGGACCAGGTGTACGAGCAGGCTCGCCTGGCAGTGCGCTTTGCGCGCCAGTTCACCGACGATATCGAGTTCTCGCCGGAAGACGGCAGCCGCTCGGACATGGACTTCCTGTGCCGCGTGCTCGAAGGCGTGATCGCCGAGGGCGCGACCACCATCAACCTGCCGGACACCGTGGGTTATGCCGTGCCGGAGGGCTACGCGGCGCTGATCCGCTCGGTGCGCGAGCGCATCCCGAATTCGGACAAGGCGATCTGGTCGGTGCACTGCCATAACGATCTTGGCATGGCAGTGGCCAACTCGCTCGCCGCGGTCAAGCTGGGCGGTGCGCGCCAGGTCGAGTGCACCATCAACGGCCTGGGCGAGCGCGCCGGCAACACCAGCCTGGAAGAGGTGGTGATGGCGGTGAAGACCCGCCGCGACTACTTCGACCTGGACGTCGGCGTGGACACCACGCAGATCGTGCCGGCCTCCAAGCTGGTATCGCAGATCACCGGTTTCGTGGTGCAGCCGAACAAGGCCGTCGTCGGCGCCAACGCCTTCGCGCACGCCTCGGGCATCCACCAGGATGGCGTGCTCAAGGCGCGCGACACCTACGAGATCATGCGCGCGGAGGACGTGGGCTGGACCGCCAACAAGATCGTGCTGGGCAAGCTGTCGGGCCGCAATGCCTTCAAGCAGCGTCTGCAGGAACTCGGCATCGAGCTCGACAGCGAGAGCGAAGTCAATGCTGCCTTCACCCGCTTCAAGGAGCTGGCCGACCAGAAGGCCGAGATCTTCGATGAAGACATCATGGCCATCGTCTCTAACGAGGCCCAGCATGACGCGAACGAGCACTTCCGCTTCATCTCGCTGTCGCAGCGTTCCGAGACCGGTGAGCGCCCGCATGCACGCGTGGTGTTCAGCATGGACGGCCAGGAGCAGAGCGGCGAAGGCGAGGGCAACGGCCCGGTCGACGCCACGCTGCATGCGATCGAGTCGCGCGTGGCCAGCGGTGCCGAGATGGTGCTGTATTCGGTGAATGCGATCACCGGCGGCACCGAGGCCCAGGGCGAAGTGACCGTGCGCCTGTCCAAGGCCGGCCGCATCGTCAACGGCGTGGGGACCGACCCGGATATCGTCGCCGCCTCGGCCAAGGCCTACCTGGCCGCGTTGAACAAGCTGCACGACAAGGCCGTGCAGAAGATCAATCCGCAGATCTGACCAAGGCTTCTGCGTAAGACGGCGGACGGCTTACCCGGCCTGAGCGTACGGACCAAGCCCGCCATTCCCGACCCGGGGATGGCGGGCTTTTTCATGTGCGCCTGCCATCGCCCCTACCATCGGCGGAATCTTTCATCGGGGTCGTAGAGCGGGTCGGGCGTGATCTGGGTCCGGCGCAGGACGCCGGCATCGTCGAAATAGAAGTGGAACAGCGATGGCCATACGTCTTCATGGCGGAAGCGGTAGGACCAGACTTCATTGCGCATCCGCGGAAAATATTCGACCGGCAGGCGCGTCACGCCGAAATGCTCCGCCACATCCTCCCGGGTCCAGGTGCCGACCTGCGCCTTGTACAGCTCCGGCGTCGACAGCATATTGCGGAAGCTGGTGAGGTTGCCGTTGCGGTCGAACTCGGCGCCATAGGCGTACTGGCCCAGCGGCTGCTTGGAGTAGATCCAGCGCGAGGTCCCGTCGGGCAGGTTGTAGATATCGGTGGGCGGCCCGAACATGGCCTGGACCGCCGCCTTGGGCTGGCCGACAAGCTTGGTGCCTTCCTGGACCGGCATCAGCGTGGAGCAGGCGCAGAGCAGGGCGGCAGCAAGCGCCAGTAAGAACCGGCGGGCGCCGCCGGCGATTGCAGGGTTCATGACGGCCTCGGTCAATGCCTGGGTGATATCGAAAGTGTAGTTCTCCGCCTGCCTTGTGTGGTCCTGGCGCTGCTTTCCTCCGCTACTTCGCCGAATACGACGGCATTCGACGCGAATCGCGGCAGATGCAGTGGAGGCGGCCGTGATTTGCGCACTACCGGCGTGCTGCCGTACCATCCACCGCTTTCCGGGAGAGACTATGCAGGGTGTGGCGCGGTTGCGAGGTTGGCTGGGTGGCTTGTTGTTGGCAGTGGCGGCGGTTGTGCCGGCAGGCGCGTCCGCGCAGGAGCCGATCCGGCTGGGGATGATCGACGGCCTTTCCGGCCCGTTCGCCAACGCGGGCGAGGCGGTGGCGCGCAACCTGCGCCTGGCGATCGAGCGCGTCAATGCCCGCGGCGGCGTCAAGACCGCCGAGGGCGCGCGGCTCTTCGAGCTGGTGACATTCGACAGCAAGGGCAATGTCGACGAAAGCCTGATCCAGTTGCGCGCGCTGACCGACCGGCGCATTCCCTTCGTCCTGCAGGGCAACAGCTCGGCCGTGGCGGGCGCACTGGTTTCTGCCATCAACCGCCACAATGCGCGCCAGCCCGATGCGCGCGTGCTGTTCCTGAACTATTCGGCGGTCGATCCCAGCCTGACCAACGAGAACTGCAGCTTCTGGCATTTCCGTTTCGACGCCAGCGCCGACATGCGCATGCAGGCGCTGACCGAGGTGATCCGGCAGGACCAGTCCGTGCGCAAGGTCTACCTGATCGACCAGGACTACAGCTTCGGCCACCAGGTGGCGCGTTCGGCGCGCGAGATGCTGGCCGCGCGCCGACCGGACATCCAGATCGTCGGCGACGAATTCCATCCGATCGGCAAGATCAAGGATTTTGCCCCCTATATCGCCAAGATCAAGGCAAGCGGCGCGGACGCGGTCATCACCGGCAACTGGGGCAATGACCTGACCCTGATGGTCAAGGCCGCGCGCGAGGGCGGGCTGCAGGCCAAGTTCTACACCTTCTACGGCAACGGCCTGGGGGCGCCCGCGGCAATGGGCGATGCCGGCGTCGGCCGCGTGCTGGCCGTGGCCGAATGGCACCCGAACGTGGGTGGCGCTGCCTCGGATGCGTTTTACCAGCAGTTCCGCGCGCGTTACCCCGAGCCGAAGGACGATTACGTGCATCTGCGCATGCAGATGATGGTGGAAATGCTGGCGCGCGCCATCGAGAAAGCGGGCACCACCGATGCGGTCAAGGTGGCGCGGGCGCTGGAGAACATGCGCTACGTCAACGATTTCCATGAGGCCACCGTCCGCGCGGAGGACCACCAGGTACTGCAGCCGCTCTATGTGTCCGTGATGGACAAGCAGGGCGGTGCGGTGCGTTTCGATAACGAGGGCTCGGGCTACGGCTTCCGCACCGTGCGCAAGCTGAAGGCGGCGCAGACCACGCTGCCGACCACGTGCCGGATGGAGCGCCCTTGAGCCCCGGCAGGCTCCGCGGTTGCGATTCTCCTCGCGCGCATTTTCGGCTATAATGCGCGGCTGTCGTCGACTGGCCCCTGGCCGGATGGCGGCAAATCCGTGACACGACGCATGCGGCGCATCCCGCGCTGTGGCGGTCGCAAGTGAAAGGAAATCATCATGGCAGTCGCCGATATCAACAAGTCCGAAGTCATCAAGCAGTTCGCCCGTGGCGCCAACGACACCGGCAGCCCCGAAGTGCAAGTGGCCCTGCTGACCACCCGCATCAACGAACTGACCCCGCACTTCAAGGCCAACATGAAGGATCACCACAGCCGCCGCGGCCTGCTGCGCATGGTGAGCCGCCGCCGCCGCCTGCTGGACTACCTCAAGTCCAACGACGCCGACCGCTACCGCGCCCTGATCGAAAAGCTGGGCCTGCGCAAGTAAGCTTGCGCAAGAGGTTGCGTACGATGGCAGCGCGATTCCTGGGTTTGCACGGTTTCGCGTGAGGCCTGGATGCCTGCTTCAGCATTGCTGGGGCAGGCATTTTGCTTTTCTGGCCGGGCGATTCCGCGCCGGCCGGGAATGCTGCAGGTGGTTGGAGTGATTTTCGCTTCACTGCTTCCGGCGAGGATTTCGATTCGCCGGACCCCGTTGCGGCAAGGCGCGCAACGGAGTAAGTTGTTCTTTTTTCTGGTTTTAGTATCCGGACCGGCCAAGGAAACGGGGCTTTGTGTCATTCCAGCGCGGCATCGGCAACAGTGCCGCGCTGGAATGGCATAGCACTTCCCTGCGACTGCAGCTGTCTCCGGCAGTTAGCCTGCGGCTGAGAACGCAGGCGTGGCACGCTGCGCAACGATCGCAAGCAGTGATCGCGGCGTGCACGCAAGACAAGGAATGCACATGTCCATGTTCAACAAGGTCGTCAAGGAATTCCAGTGGGGCCAGCACAAGGTCCGCATGGAAACCGGCGAAATCGCCCGCCAGGCCGGCGGTGCCGTGCTGGTCGATGTGGAAGACACCGTGGTGCTGGCGACCGTGGTCGCCGCCAAGAACCCGAAGCCGGGCCAGGATTTCTTCCCGCTGACCGTCGACTACATCGAGAAGACCTACGCGGCCGGCAAGATCCCCGGCGGCTTCTTCAAGCGTGAAGGCCGTCCGTCGGAAAACGAGACCCTGACCTCGCGCCTGATCGATCGTCCGCTGCGTCCGCTGTTCCCGGAAGGCTTCTACAACGAAGTGCAGGTGGTGGTGCACGTGGTGTCGCTGAACCCGGAAGTGCCGGCCGACATCCCCGCGCTGATCGGCGCGTCGGCCGCGCTGGCCGTGTCGGGCATCCCGTTCAGCGGCCCGGTGGGCGCCGCGCGCGTGGGCTACAAGGACGGCCAGTACCTGCTGAACCCGACCCGCTCGCAGATCGCCACCTCGGACCTGGACCTGGTGGTCGCCGGCACCGAGCGCGCCGTGCTGATGGTCGAATCGGAAGCCAACCAGCTTTCGGAAGACGTGATGCTGGGCGCCGTGGTCTATGGCCACGAGCAGATGCAGACCGCCATCAACGCCATCCATGAACTGGTGCGCGAAGGCGGCAAGCCCGAGTGGGACTGGACCGCGGCCGCCAAGAACGAGCCGCTGATCGCCAAGGTCACCGAAGTCGCGCTGCCGCTGCTGCAGGAGGCCTACCAGCTGCGCCAGAAGTCGGCCCGCAGCCAGAAGCTGAAGGAAGTGACGGCCAACGTGGCCGCCGCACTGGCCGAAGCCGGCGTGGAAGCCGACAAGGTGGAAGTCGGCAACATCATGTTCGACCTGGAAGCCAAGATCGTCCGCGGCCAGATCCTGAACGGCGAGCCGCGCATCGACGGCCGCGACACCCGCACCGTGCGCCCGATCGAGATCCGTTCGTCGGTGCTGCCGCGCGCGCACGGCTCGGCGCTGTTTACCCGCGGCGAGACGCAGGCGCTGGTGGTGGCCACGCTGGGCACCAAGAGCGACGAGCAGATCATCGACGCGCTGGCCGGCGAATACCGCGACCGCTTCATGCTCCACTACAACATGCCCCCGTTCGCCACCGGTGAAACCGGCCGCGTGGGCAGCCCGAAGCGCCGCGAAATCGGCCATGGCCGCCTGGCCAAGCGCGCACTGATCCCGGTGCTGCCGAAGGACGATGAGTTCGCGTACACCATCCGCCTGGTTTCGGAAATCACCGAATCCAACGGTTCGTCGTCGATGGCTTCGGTCTGCGGCGGCTGCCTGGCGCTGATGGATGCCGGCGTTCCGGTCAAGGCGCACGTGGCCGGCGTGGCCATGGGCCTGATCCTGGAAGGCAACAAGTTCGCCGTGCTGACCGATATCCTGGGCGATGAAGATCACCTGGGCGACATGGACTTCAAGGTGGCGGGTACCGACAACGGCATCACCGCGCTGCAGATGGACATCAAGGTCCAGGGCATCACCAAGGAGATCATGCAGGTCGCGCTGGCGCAGGCCAAGGAAGGCCGCCTGCACATCCTGTCGAACATGCAGCAAGCCATGGGCCACGCCCGCACCGAGCTGTCGGAGCACGCACCGCGCATGATCACCATGAAGATCCATCCGGACAAGATCCGCGAAGTGATCGGCAAGGGCGGCTCGACCATCCAGGCGCTGACCAAGGAAACCGGCACCACCATCGACATCCAGGAAGACGGCACCATCACCATCGCCTCGACCTCGACCGAAGGCATGGCCGAAGCCAAGCGCCGCATCGAGGGCATCACCGCGGAAGCCGAAGTGGGCAAGATCTACAACGGCACCGTGCTGAAGCTGCTGGACTTCGGCGCCATCGTCAACATCCTGCCGGGCAAGGATGGCCTGCTGCACATCTCGGAAATCGTCAACGAGCGTGTGAAGGACATCAAGGACTGGCTGAAGGAAGGCCAGCAGGTCCGCGTCAAGCTGATCCAGGCCGACGAGAAGGGCCGCCTGCGCCTGTCGCTGAAGGCCGCGCTGGCCGAAGAGGGCGGCAGCATCAGCCCGATCAACGCTGGCGAAGGCGCTGCCCCGGCAGCACCGGCCGGCGGCTCGGAGCAGCAGCAGTAAGCGGGGCAGTAATGTCCCACAGGTGCCGCCGCAAGGCGGTGCCGCGGAAAAACGGCCGGGCGATGCCCGGCCGTTTTTTTGTTTACACTGCGGCAACCCATCGAGCCCCCATCGAGCCAACGCTCACACCGAGCAAAGACAAGGAGCAAAGAAGCATGCAAGCCATCGAGATCCGCGAATACGGCGCCCCCGAAGTCCTCCAGCTGACCGAGCGGCCCGATCCGGTGCCCGCCCCGGGCGAGGTGCTGATCCGCGTGGCCGCCGCCGGCGTGAACCGCCCGGACGTATTCCAGCGCACCGGCAACTATCCGGTGCCGCCGGGCGCGTCGGACCTGCCTGGCCTGGAAGTGGCGGGCGTGGTGGTCGGTGGCGACCTGTCGCATGCCGACAACCGCTTCGGCCTCAAGGTGGGTGACCGCGTCTGCGCGCTGGTGCAGGGCGGCGGCTACGCGCAGTTGTGCACCGCGCCGCTGGCGCAGGTATTGCCGGCGCCCGATGGCCTGAGCGATATCGAAGCCGCCGCGCTGCCGGAGACCTTCTTTACGGTGTGGAGCAATGTGTTCGACCGCGGTTACCTGGGCCACGGCCCGCGTGGCAAGGATGAAACGCTGCTGATCCAGGGCGGCTCCAGCGGCATCGGCACCACCGCGATCCAGATCGCCAAGGCGCTGGGCTTCAAGGTATTCGTCACCGCCGGCACCGATGAAAAATGCAAGGCCTGCGAGGACCTGGGCGCCGATCGCGCGATCAACTACAAGACCCAGGATTTCGTTGCCGAGGTGGCCGCGCTGACCGGCGGCAAGGGCGTCGACGTGATCCTCGACATGGTCGCCGGCCCGTACCTGGCGCGCGAGCTCAAGTGCATCGCCGACGATGGCCGCATCGTCATCATTGCGCTGCTGGGCGGCGCCAAGGCCGAGATCCCGCTCGGCGATATCCTGCGCCGCCGCATCACCGTGACCGGCTCGACGCTGCGTCCGCGGCCGGCCTCGTTCAAGGGCAAGATCGCCGCGGCGCTGCACGAGCAGGTGTGGCCGCTGCTGGCCGGCGGCAAGATCAAGCCGGTGATCCACCAGGTCTTTCCGGCCGCGCAGGCCGCCGACGCGCACCGCCTGATGGAGTCGAGCGAGCATATCGGCAAGATCGTGCTGACCTGGTGATGCCGTGCGCCGCCTGACGGCGCCGAAGTCACGCAACAAAATGCCGCCGCCCGCCGTTGTCGGGCGGCGGTAGCCCCCGCCCCTGCCACACGCTACAATAGCGGGTTTGATTTTGGAGGGGCACCTCGTGAGACAAAAGCTCGTCATCGGCAATTGGAAGATGCATGGCAGCCTGGCTGCGAACGCGGCGCTGCTGGAGGGGATCAAGGGCGGCGTGGCGCGTGCGTCGCTGGCGGTGTGCGCACCGTTCCCCTATCTTGCACAATGCCAGGCGCTGCTGAACGGCTCGCAAGTGTCCTGGGGTGCACAGGATGTCTCGGCCGAAGCGCGTGGCGCTTTCACCGGTGAGGTTGCTGCCTCGATGTTGGGTGAGTTCGGCTGCACTTATGCCCTGGTCGGCCACTCGGAGCGCCGCACCTACCATGGCGAAACCGACCAGGTTGTGGCTGCCAAGGCGCTGCGCGCGCTGGAATTCGGTATCGTCCCCGTGGTCTGTGTCGGCGAAACGCTGGCCGAGCGCGAGGCCGATCAGACCGAGGCCGTCGTCGGCCGCCAGCTGCAGGCAGTGCTGGACGCGCTGTCGGCGGAGCAGCTGAGCCGCGTGGTGCTGGCCTACGAGCCGGTCTGGGCGATCGGTACCGGCAAGACCGCGACCAGCGCGCAGGCGCAGGCCGTGCACGCTTTCCTGCGCGCCAAGGTTGCGGCGCGCGACGCCGGCGTGGCGCAGCGCATGGCCATCCTGTACGGCGGCAGCGTCAAGCCCGACAATGCGGCCGAACTGTTTTCCATGGCCGATATCGACGGGGGGCTGATTGGCGGCGCCTCGCTGAAGTCGGAAGATTTTCTCGCGATCGGCAACGCCTGAATGCCGGCCGTTCCGATCGTTCGGTTCGTTTCGATCAGGAAGTAACCAGGCAAGTAACGCTTATTTAAATCAAATGGCAATCTTCAAGACTTTGTTGGTGGTGTTGCAGGTGCTGTCGGCCCTGGGCGTGATTGGCCTGGTGCTGATCCAGCATGGCAAGGGCGCCGATGTGGGCGCGGCATTCGGCTCGGGCGCCTCGGGCAGCCTGTTCGGTGCCACCGGCTCGGCAAACTTCCTGTCGCGCACCACCGCCGTGCTGGCCACGCTGTTCTTCGTGTGCACGCTGGCGCTGACGCTGCTGGGCAACTACAAGCCCGCTGCGTCGCTGGGCGTGATGGGTGCCGCCCCGGCCTCGGCACCGGCCACGGCAGGCGCATCGGCCCCGGCCGCTGCCCCGGCCGCCGCTGCTGACGCTTCGGCGCCCGCAGGTCCCGCTGTACCGAAATAATCCGATTGCCTTGCGGCGGATTCCTGAGTTTTTTTGCAGTTGTGCGTTGAACAAAGCAAGAAATTTAGGTTAGAATGCAAGGCTTGAAACGATTCCCCAGCGATGGGGCTTAAGCGAAGGCAAACGCCCCAGCGAGAGTCCTGAAGGGCCTGAAAACCCGGCGCCAGGCAATATTGTTTCTCCCCCAGCCGACGTGGTGAAATTGGTAGACACGCTATCTTGAGGGGGTAGTGGCGAAAGCTGTGCGAGTTCGAGTCTCGCCGTCGGCACCAAACAACTTGATCGGAGTCCCTGGCCGGGCAATGCACCCGAGCGTGGGACTCCGGCAGTCCGCAAGGCGGCGCGCCATGATTCTCGTGGCTTAGCGCCTGGGGTGGGCAACAGGACGCCGCTTCAGCTGGTGCTGTTGACAACATTCCAGATAAGGCTGGCCGTACCTTGAATCTCGAAGCCTACTTCCCCGTTCTCATCTTCATCATCTTCGGTGTCGTGCTCGGCGTGGCACTGATGTCGATTGGTCGGATCCTCGGTCCGAACAAGCCCGATCCCGCGAAGCTGTCGCCGTACGAGTGCGGCTTCGAAGCATTCGAGGATGCGCGCATGAAGTTCGACGTGCGCTACTACCTCATCGCCATCCTTTTTATCCTGTTCGATCTCGAAACCGCCTTCCTGTTTCCCTGGGGTGTTGCCCTGAGGGATATCGGCTGGCCGGGTTTCATCGCCATGGGCGTGTTTCTGCTGGAATTCATCGTGGGCTTCGTCTACATCTGGAAAAAGGGCGCGCTCGATTGGGAGTGATGTGAAATGGCAATCGAAGGCGTTCTCAACGAAGGCTTTGTCACGACTACCGCTGACAAGCTGATCAATTGGACCCGCACCGGGTCGCTGTGGCCGATGACCTTCGGTCTGGCCTGCTGTGCCGTGGAAATGATGCATGCCGGCGCGGCGCGCTATGACCTGGACCGCTTCGGCGTGGTGTTCCGCCCGTCGCCGCGCCAGTCGGACGTGATGATCGTGGCCGGCACGCTGTGCAACAAGATGGCCCCCGCGCTGCGCAAGGTCTACGACCAGATGGCGGAACCGCGCTGGGTGATCTCGATGGGCTCGTGCGCCAACGGCGGCGGCTACTACCACTATTCGTACTCGGTGGTGCGTGGCTGCGACCGGATCGTGCCGGTGGATATCTACGTGCCGGGCTGCCCGCCGACGGCCGAGGCGCTGATCTACGGCGTGATCCAGCTGCAGAACAAGATCAAGCGTACCAACACCATCGCGCGCAAGGGCTGAAATGGCGAAGCTCGACATCCTGAAGGCCGCGCTCGAGAAGGCTCTCGGCAAGCGCGTGCAGAAACTGATCGAGGCGACCGGCGAACTGACGCTGATCGTCAAGGCCGACGACTACCTGGAAGCCGCCCGCATCCTGCGCGACGATCCCTCGCTGCGCTTCGAGCAGCTGATCGACCTGTGCGGCGTGGATTATTCCGACTTCGGCGACGGCGCCTGGGACGGCCCGCGCTTTGCCGCCGTCTCGCACCTGCTGTCGATTACCCACAACTGGCGCCTGCGCCTGCGCGTGTTCGCCCCGGATGACGATTTCCCGGTGGTGGCCAGCCTGATCGACGTGTGGAACTCGGTGAACTGGTTCGAGCGCGAAGCCTTCGATTTCTACGGCATCGTGTTCGACGGCCACCCGGACCTGCGCCGCATCCTGACCGACTACGGTTTCGTCGGCCACCCGTTCCGCAAGGATTTCCCGGTCTCCGGCTTTGTCGAAATGCGCTACGACCCCGAACAGAAGCGGGTCATCTACCAGCCGGTCACGATCGAGCCGCGCGAAATCACGCCGCGCGTGATCCGCGAGGACAAGTACGGCGGTTTGGAGCACTGAGAACGCGCCATGGCAGACATCAAGAATTACACCCTGAACTTCGGCCCGCAGCACCCGGCCGCACACGGCGTGCTGCGCCTGGTGCTGGAGCTGGACGGCGAAGTCATCCAGCGCGCCGACCCGCACATCGGCCTGCTGCACCGTGCCACCGAGAAGCTGGCCGAACAGAAGTCCTGGATCCAGAGCGTGCCCTACATGGACCGTCTCGACTACGTGTCGATGATGTCCAACGAGCATGCCTACGTGATGGCGATCGAGCGCCTGCTGGGCCTGGAAGTACCGGTCCGCGCGCAGTACATCCGCGTGATGTTCGACGAGATCACCCGCATCATGAACCACCTGATGTGGATCGGTGCGCACGCTCTCGACGTTGGCGCGATGGCGGTGTTCCTGTACGCCTTCCGCGAGCGCGAAGACCTGTTCGACATGTACGAGGCGGTGTCGGGCGCGCGCATGCACGCGGCCTACTATCGTCCGGGCGGCGTCTACCGCGACCTGCCTGACACGATGCCGCAATATCGTGCCTCGAAGATCCACAATGAGCGCGCCATCAAGGCGATGAACGAAGCGCGTTCGGGCTCGCTGCTGGACTTCATCGAGGACTTCACCAACCGCTTCCCGAAGTACGTCGACGAGTACGAGACGCTGCTGACCGACAACCGGATCTGGAAGCAGCGCCTGGTCAACATCGGCGTGGTCAGCCCGGAACGTGCGATGCAGATGGGCTTTACCGGCCCGATGCTGCGCGGCTCGGGCATCGAGTGGGACCTGCGCAAGAAGCAGCCGTACGAGGTCTACGACAAGATGGACTTCGACGTGCCGGTGGGCGTGGGCGGCGACTGCTACGCGCGCTACCTGGTGCGCGTGGAAGAGATGCGCCAGTCCAACCGCATCATCAGGCAGTGCATCGAATGGCTGCGCCGCAACCCGGGCCCGGTGATCACCGATAACCACAAGGTGGCGCCGCCCTCGCGCGTGGACATGAAGTCCAACATGGAAGAACTGATCCACCACTTCAAGCTGTTCACTGAAGGCATCCACGTGCCCGAAGGCGAAGCGTATGCAGCGGTGGAGCACCCGAAGGGCGAGTTCGGCATCTACGCGATCTCGGACGGCGCGAACAAGCCGTACCGCCTGAAGATCCGTGCGCCTGGCTTCCCGCACCTGGCCGCGCTGGACGAAATGGCCAAGGGACACATGATTGCTGACGCGGTAACGATCATCGGCACGCAAGACATCGTCTTCGGCGAGATCGACCGCTAATCACGGACCGCCGGCCCGGACGACGATCCGGGCGCTTTCCGAGGTGCTCCGCCGAGCGGAGCGGCCCGGAAGACCCGCGGCGGACCGGCAAGGCCTAAGGCCCGCCGGCGGAACGGCAGCGACGGCTGCAAACCTGCGGATGGACGCCCAGTGGCGCTGCCTCCGCCGTTTTACTGCAATGACCATGCTATCAGCAGAAGCTCTCAAGGAAATCGATCGCGCGATCGCGAAGTATCCGGCCGACCAGAAGCAGTCGGCCGTGATGGCGGCGCTTGCCGTGGCACAGGGCGAGGTGGGCTGGGTTTCCCCCGAAGTCATGCAGTTCGTCGCCAACTACCTCGAGATGCCGCCCGTGTGGGTGGAAGAGGTGGCGACCTTCTACAACATGTACGACACCAAGCCGGTGGGCAAATTCAAGCTCGCCGTCTGCACCAACCTGCCGTGCGCCCTGTCGGGTGGCGAGCGCGCTGGCGAGTACCTGAAGCGCAAGCTCGGGATCGACTACAACGAGACCACCGCTGACGGCTGCTTCACCCTGAAAGAGGGCGAGTGCATGGGCGCTTGCGGCGACGCGCCGGTGATGATCGTCAACAACACCCGCATGTGCAGCTTCATGAGCGACAACAAGCTCGACGCGCTTGTCGACGAGCTGAAGGCTGAAGCCGCCAAGGGGGGCAAGTAACATGACCAGTCTGCACGACCGCCATATCCAGCCGCTGATCCTGGCCGGCCTGGACGGCAAGAATTGGCACCTGGAAGACTACGTCAAGCGTGGCGGCTACCAGCAACTGAAGCGCATCCTGACCGAAAAGATCCCGCCCGAGCAGGTGATCGCCGACGTCAAGGTCTCGGGCCTGCGTGGCCGCGGCGGCGCGGGCTTCCCGACCGGCCTGAAGTGGAGCTTCATGCCGCGCACGTTCCCGGGCCAGAAGTACCTGGTCTGCAACACCGATGAAGGCGAGCCTGGCACGTTCAAGGATCGCGACATCATCCGCTACAACCCGCATTCGCTGATCGAGGGCATGGCCATCGGCGCGTACGCGATGGGCATCACCGTGGGCTACAACTACATCCACGGCGAGATCTGGAACGAGTACAAGATCTTCGAGGAAGCCCTCGAAGAGGCGCGTGCTGCCGGCTTCCTGGGCGACAACATCCTGGGCTCGGGCTTCAGCTTCCAGCTGCACGCCCACCACGGCTATGGCGCCTACATCTGCGGCGAGGAAACCGCGCTGCTGGAATCGCTGGAAGGCAAGAAGGGCCAGCCGCGCTTCAAGCCGCCGTTCCCGGCCAGCTTCGGCCTGTATGGCAAGCCGACCACCATCAACAACACTGAGACCTTCGCCGCGGTGCCGTTCCTGCTGGCCGTCGGTCCCGAGAACTACCTGAAGCTGGGCAAGCCGAACAACGGCGGCACCAAGATCTTCTCGGTCTCCGGCGATGTCGAGCGTCCCGGCAACTACGAGATCCCGCTGGGCACGCCGTTCGCCAAGCTGCTGGAACTGGCCGGCGGCATGCGCGGCGGCAAGCGCATCAAGGCGGTGATCCCGGGCGGTTCGTCCGCGCCGGTGGTGCCGGGCGACCTGATGATGGCGTCCGACATGGACTACGACTCGATCGCCAAGGCCGGCTCGATGCTGGGCTCGGGCGCGGTGATCGTGATGGACGAGACGCGCTGCATGGTCCGCTCGCTGCTGCGCCTGTCGTACTTCTATTTTGAGGAATCGTGCGGGCAGTGCACGCCGTGCCGCGAAGGCACCGGCTGGCTGTATCGCATGGTCAATCGCATCGAACACGGAGAAGGGCGCCAGGAAGACCTGGACCTGCTCAACAACGTCGCGGAAAACATCATGGGCCGCACCATCTGCGCGCTCGGCGATGCCGCGGCGATGCCGGTCCGCGGCATGCTCAAGCACTACTGGAAAGAGTTCGAATATCACGTCGAACACAAGCAGTGCATGGTTCCGGCCTACATCTAAGCGTGGCAGAACATGGTTGAACTAGAGATCGACGGCAAGAAGGTTGAGGTTGCTGAGGGCAGCCTGGTGATGGAAGCGGCCCGCAAGCTGGGCACCTACATCCCGCACTTCTGCTACCACCGCAAACTGTCCATCGCGGCCAACTGCCGCATGTGCCTGGTCGAGGTCGAGAAGGCCCCGAAGGCGCTGCCTGCCTGCGCCACGCCGGTGACCCCCGGCATGAAGGTCTTCACCAATTCGGAGAAGGCAGTCAAGGCGCAGAAGTCCGTGATGGAATTCCTGCTGATCAACCACCCGCTGGATTGCCCGATCTGCGATCAGGGCGGCGAGTGCCAGCTGCAGGACCTGGCCGTGGGCTACGGTGCCTCGGAGTCGCGCTACAAGGAAGAGAAGCGCGTGGTGTTCCACAAGAACGTGGGCCCGCTGATCTCCATGGAGGAGATGACCCGCTGCATCCACTGCACCCGCTGCGTGCGCTTCGGCCAGGAAGTGGCCGGCGTGATGGAACTGGGCATGCTCAACCGCGGCGAGCACTCGGAGATCACCACCTTCGTCGGCAAGACGGTTGACTCGGAACTGTCGGGCAACATGATCGACCTGTGCCCGGTCGGCGCGCTGACCAGCAAGCCGTTCCGCTACTCGGCCCGCACCTGGGAACTGGCCCGCCGCAAGTCGGTTTCGCCGCACGACGGCCTTGGCGCGAACCTGGTGGTGCAGACCAAGAACCAGCGCGTGATGCGCGTGCTGCCGCTGGAAAACGAAGACATCAACGAGTGCTGGATCTCTGACAAGGACCGCTTCTCGTATGAAGGCCTGAACAGTGCCGACCGCCTGACCCGCCCGCTGCTGAAGCAGGGCGGCGAATGGATGGAAACCGACTGGCAGACCGCGCTGGAATACGTGGCCAATGGCCTGGCTGGCATCAAGCGCGAGCATGGCGCCGACCAGATCGCCGCGCTGGCCAGCCCGCACAGCACGCTGGAAGAACTGTTCCTGCTGGGCAAGCTGGTGCGTGGCCTGGGCAGCGACAACGTCGACTTCCGCCTGCGCCAGTCCGACTTCTCGGCCGCGCTGAAGGGCGCGCCGTGGCTCGGCCTGCCGGTGGCTGACGTCACCGCGCTGCAACGCGTGCTGGTAATCGGCTCGTCGCTGCGCAAGGATCATCCGCTGCTGGCTTCGCGCCTGCGCCAGGCGACCAAGAAGGGCGCCCGCGTGGCCGTGCTGGGTGCCGGCGGTGAAGACCTGCTGATGCCGGCGACCCGCATCGACGTGGCGCCGTCCGGCTGGACTGCCGCGCTCGCCGGCGTGGCCCGTGCCGTGGCCGCCGCCAAGGGCGTCGCCGCCCCGGCCGGCACCGATGGTTTCGATGGTGGCGACACCGCCGCCAAGGTGGCGGAAGCGCTGCTGCAGGGCGAGCGCCGTGCCGTGTTCCTCGGCAACGAGGCCGTGCGTCATCCGCAGTTCTCGGCGCTGCATGCGCTGGCACAGTGGATCGCCACCGAAACCGGTGCGACGCTGGGCTTCCTGACCGAAGCGGCCAACACCGTCGGCGGCTACGTCGCAGGCGCGCTGCCGAAGCAAGGCGGCGCCAACGCGCAGGCAATGCTGGACACGCCGCGCAAGGCCTACATCTTGCTGAACACCGAGCCGGAATTCGACACCGCCGATCCGGGCAAGGCCCTGGCTGCACTGTCGCAGGCCAACACGGTGGTGGTGCTGTCGCCGTTCCGTTCGGAAGCTGCCATGCAGTACGCCGACGTGATCCTGCCGGTAGCGCCGTTCACCGAAACTTCGGGCACCTTCGTCAACTGCGAAGGCAAGGCACAGAGTTTCAACGGCGTGGTTCGCGCACTGGGCGAGTCGCGTCCGGGCTGGAAGGTGCTGCGCGTGCTGGGCAACCTGCTGGACGTTGCCGGCTTCGACTACGAAACCGCCGAGTCGGTCCGTGCCGAAGTGCTGTCGGCCCCGGTCGAGGCACAGCTGGACAATGCCACCGACGCGCCGATCCGCGTTGCCGCCGCTGCCGCCAACGGCATCGAACGCATCGCCGACGTGCCGATCTACCACGCCGACCCGATCGTGCGCCGCGCCGACTCGCTGCAGCTGACCGCTGCCGCGCGCCGCGCCATGCAGATCGCGCTGCCGGCCGACCTGTTTGCGCGCCTGGGCATCCAGTCGGGCGACCCGGTCCGCGTCACGCAAGGGCAGGGCAGCGTGGTGCTGCCGGCCGTGCTCGAAGCCACGCTGCCGGCCAACACCGTGCGCGTGCCGGCGGCAACGCCGGCGGCCATGGGCCTGGGCGGCATGTTCGGCACGGTCACCGTAGAGAAGGCCATCGACCTGGCACCGGCCAAAGCCGGCGCCGTGGCCACGGCGTAAGAACAAGAGCGAGAAGAAGACATGATTGACTGGATTACCTCGCAAGGGCAGGGCGTACTGGGCGCGTACTGGACGCCGCTGTGGATCCTGATCCGCGCCGTGCTGATCGTGGTGCCCCTGCTGCTGTGCGTGGCTTACCTGATCCTGTGGGAGCGCAAGCTGATCGGCTGGATGCACGTGCGTCTGGGCCCGAACCGCGTCGGCCCGCTCGGCCTGCTGCAGCCGATCGCCGACGTGCTGAAGCTGCTGCTCAAGGAAGTCATGATGCCGACGCAGGTCAGCCGCGGCATGTACCTGATCGCGCCGCTGATGGTGCTGATGCCTGCCGTCGCGGTCTGGGCCGTGATTCCGTTCCAGGCCGATGTGGTGATGGCGGACGTCAACGCCGGCCTGCTGTACGTGATGGCGATCAGCTCGGTCGGCGTCTACGGCGTGATCCTGGCCGGCTGGGCCTCGAACTCCAAGTACGCCTTTATCGGCGCCATGCGTGCCGCGGCACAGATGGTGTCGTATGAAATCGCCATGGGCTTCGCGCTGGTGACGGTGCTGATGGTTGCCGGCAGCCTGAACCTGTCGGCCATCGTCAACGGCCAGAACACCGGCTACTTCGCCGACATGGGCATCAACATCCTGTCGTGGAACTGGCTGCCGCTGCTGCCGATGTTCGGTGTCTACTTCATCTCGGGCGTGGCCGAAACCAACCGCCACCCGTTCGACGTGGTGGAAGGCGAGTCGGAGATCGTGGCCGGCCACATGATCGAATATTCGGGCATGGGCTTCGCGCTGTTCTTCCTGGCCGAATACATCAACATGATCATCATCTCGGCGATGACCTCGTTGATGTTCCTGGGCGGCTGGGCACCTCCGTTCTCGAGCGTGATCACCAACGCGGTCCCCGGCTTCTTCTGGCTGTTGATCAAGGTTTTCCTGCTGCTGTCGGTCTTTATCTGGCTCCGCGCCTCGTTCCCGCGCTACCGCTATGACCAGATCATGCGCCTGGGCTGGAAGGTGTTCATTCCGCTGACCGTGGCGTGGCTGATCATCGTGGCGATCTGGATCAAGTCGCCCTGGAACATCTGGCATTGAACGGCCAAAGGACAGTGTGTGCCGCGGCACGCACCGTTTGGAAATACTAGGAAGCAATCGTCATGCTGCTCGCCATCAAGGACTTCTTCAACAGCCTGCTCCTGAAGGAACTCTTCAAGGGCATGGCCGTGACCGGCCGCTATCTCTTCGCGCGCAAGATCACTGTCCAGTTCCCGGAAGAGAAAACGCCGATCTCGCCGCGCTTCCGTGGCCTGCACGCGCTGCGCCGCTATCCGAACGGCGAAGAGCGCTGCATTGCCTGCAAGCTGTGTGAAGCGGTGTGCCCGGCGCTGGCCATCACCATCGAGTCGGACGTGCGCAACGATGGCACGCGCCGCACCACCCGCTACGACATCGACCTGACCAAGTGCATCTTCTGCGGTTTCTGCGAAGAGGCCTGCCCGGTCGACGCCATCGTGGAAACGCAGATCCTGGAGTACCACGGCGAGAAGCGCGGCGACCTGTACTTCACCAAGGACATGCTGCTGGCAGTGGGCGACCGCTACGAGCCGCAGATCGCGGCGGCCAAGGCTGCCGACGCCAAGTATCGCTGACCGGCGCATGCGCCAAACGGCAGGGCGGCCACCAGTAACAGACCTGGCTGCTTCTGCCACCGAATTTGAATACGGTCCCTCCAATGCGAGGGGCCAAAGCAAGGATGCCGCAGGAGCGGGCCACCCGAAGGGGAAGGCTTGTGCCGGACGGCCCTGAGAGGATCCGATAGGAACCATGGAACTCACGACCACCATCTTCTATGTCTTTGCGCTGGTGCTGGTGCTCTCCGCACTGAAAGTCATCACTGCGAAGAACCCGGTGCATTCCGCACTGTTCCTCGTGCTGTCGTTCTTCACGGCAGCCGCGATCTGGATGCTGCTCAAGGCGGAATTCCTCGCCATCCTGCTGGTGCTGGTCTATGTCGGCGCGGTGATGGTGCTGTTCCTGTTCGTGGTGATGATGATCGATATCGACATCGAGCACCTGCGCCGCGACTTCTGGACCTACGTGCCGATGGCCTCGGTGGTGGGCGCGCTGATCATTGCCGAGATGGCGATCGTGCTGGTGCGCAACTTCATCGGCACCACCACGCCGGTGGCCGCCAGCGGTTCGCAGGAGCCGGGCTACTCGAACAGCGCCGCGCTCGGCAAGCTGATCTACACCGACTACATCTACGCCTTCGAAGTGGCCGGCATCATCCTGCTGGTGGCCATCATCGCCGCCGTGGCGCTGACCCTGCGCCGCCGCAAGGACACCAAGGCCCAGGACGTGTCGGCGCAGCTGCGCACCCGCCGCGACGAGCGCGTGCGCCTGGTGCCGATGCAGGCCGATGTCCAGAACCCGCAGACGGAAGCCGCGGCTGCCGCCAATAAGAACTAAAGCCCGGAGAAACGCTGTGCTCTCTCTCGCCCACTTCCTCGTGCTCGGTGCGATCCTGTTTGCGATCAGCATCGTCGGCATCTTCCTGAACCGCAAGAACGTGATCGTGCTGCTGATGGCGATCGAACTGATGCTGCTTGCGGTGAACATCAACTTTGTCGCCTTCTCGCATTACCTGGGCGACCTGGCTGGTCAGGTTTTCGTTTTCTTCATCCTTACGGTGGCCGCCGCCGAGTCGGCAATCGGTCTGGCAATCCTGGTCGTGCTGTTCCGCAACCTGGATACGATCAACGTGGACGACATGGACACCCTGAAGTACTGATCCGTGCCGCACTACGCAGATAACCAAGACTCACCGACCGCACACCAATAAGCGTCCTATGGCAACCACGCTCAACCCCAACCTGCTGCTCGCGATCGCGCTGGCGCCGCTAGCCGGCTCAGCGATCGCCGGCCTGTTCGGTACCAAGTTCTTTGGCCTGTTTTCCTCGGAGTCGCGCGGCGGCCGGATCGTGGCCCACACCTCGACCATCCTGGGCGTGGCCATTTCCTTCGTGCTGTCGGTGATGGTGCTGCTCGACGTGATGAACGGCGCCGGCTACAACGGCACCGTGTACGAGTGGATGGCCATCGGCGACCTGAAGATGGAGGTCGGCTTCCTGGTCGACTCGCTGACCGCGATGATGATGGTCGTGGTGACCTTCGTCTCGCTGATGGTGCATATCTACACCGTCGGCTACATGGACGGAGACCCCGGCTACAACCGCTTCTTTGCCTACATCTCGCTCTTCACCTTCTCGATGCTGATGCTGGTGATGAGCAACAACTTCCTGCAGCTGTTCTTCGGCTGGGAAGCGGTGGGCCTGGTGTCGTACCTGCTGATCGGCTTCTGGTACACGCGCCCGACCGCGATCTTCGCCAACCTGAAGGCGTTCCTGGTCAACCGTGTCGGTGACTTCGGCTTTATCCTGGGCATCGGCCTGCTGCTGGCCTACAGCGGCAGCATGAACTACACCGAAGTATTCGCCGCGCGTGACCAGCTGGCTACCGTGGTTTTCCCGGGCACCGACTGGATGATGATCACCGTCGCGTGCATCTGCCTGTTCATCGGCGCGATGGGCAAGTCGGCGCAGTTCCCGCTGCACGTCTGGCTGCCTGACTCGATGGAAGGCCCGACCCCGATTTCCGCACTGATCCACGCGGCAACGATGGTGACGGCCGGCATCTTCATGGTCGCGCGCATGTCGCCGCTGTTCGAGCTGTCGGACGCCGCGCTGTCGTTCGTGCTGGTGATCGGCGCCATCACCGCGCTGTTCATGGGCTTCCTGGGCATCATCCAGAACGACATCAAGCGCGTGGTCGCTTACTCGACGCTGTCGCAGCTGGGCTACATGACCGTGGCGCTGGGTGCGTCGGCCTATTCGGTGGCCGTGTTCCACCTGATGACCCACGCCTTCTTCAAGGCGCTGCTGTTCCTGGGCGCGGGCTCGGTCATCATCGGCATGCACCACGACCAGGACATCCGCAACATGGGCGGCCTGCGCAAGTACATGCCGATCACCTGGATCACCTCGCTGGTGGGTTCGCTGGCGCTGATCGGCACGCCGTTCTTCGCGGGCTTCTACTCCAAGGACTCGATCATCGAGGCCGTGGCCGAGTCGCATATCGCCGGTTCGGGCTTTGCCTACTACGCCGTGCTGGCTGGCGTGTTTGTGACCGCGTTCTACTCGTTCCGCATGTACTTCCTGGTCTTCCACGGCAAGGAGCGCTGGGGCCAGAACCATGCGCACCAGCACCATGAGGGCGACCACGAGGACGAGGAAGTCTCGCTCGACCACCACCATGGCCTGTCCGCCGGCGAGAAGCCGCACGAGTCGCCGTGGGTGGTGACGCTGCCGCTGGTGCTGCTGGCGATTCCGTCGGTGATCATCGGCGCCATCGCGATCGAGCCGATGCTGTTCGGCAACTTCTTCAAGATGGGCGTCGCGTTCAAGGACGTGATCTTCGTCGGCGAGAACCACCACGCCATGGCCGAGCTGAAGGAAGCCTTCCACGGCTGGGTGCCGATGGCGCTGCACTCGCTGACCACGCCCGTGCTGTGGCTGGCCATTGCCGGTGTCGTGCTGTCGTGGTTCTTCTACATGAAGCGCCCGGATATCCCCGAGGCTATCGCGAACCGCTTCTCGGGCCTGTACAAGCTGCTCGACAACAAGTACTACATGGACGCCATCAACCAGGCCGTGTTCGCCCGCGGCGCACGCCTGCTCGGTACCGGCCTGTGGAAGGGCGGCGACCAGAGCGTGATCGACGGCCTGTTCGTCAACGGCGCGGCGCGTGTGGTGGCTTCGTTCGCTTCGGCCAGCCGCTACCTGCAGTCGGGCTATATCTACCACTACGCATTTGCGATGATCGTCGGCATGCTGGTGCTGCTGACGCTGACGGTCACCGGTGTGATCGGCACCAAGTGATAGGCACCAAGTAAGGAAAACATAGAAATGGTTCTGTCTTTCTCAATCTGGCTGCCTGTCTTTTTCGGCCTGCTGATCCTGGCCTTCGGCTCGGACCGCAGCCCGGGCTTCGTGCGGTGGATGTCGCTGTTCGGCTCGATCGCCAGCTTCGTCGTGACGCTGCCGCTGGTATTCCACTTCGACCGTGCCAGCGCGGCGATGCAGTTCATCGAAAAGGCGAACTGGATCGAGCGCTTCAACATCCATTACCTGCTGGGCGTCGACGGTATCTCGATGTGGTTCGTGGTGCTGACCGCATTCATCACGGTGATCGTGGTGATCTCGGCCTGGGAAGTGATCACCGAGCGCGTGGCCGAGTACATGGCCTCGTTCCTGATCCTGTCCGGCTTGATGGTCGGCGTGTTCTGCGCGCTCGACGGCATGCTCTTCTACGTGTTCTTCGAAGCCACGCTGATCCCGATGTACATCATCATCGGCGTCTGGGGCGGCGCGAACCGTGTGTACGCGGCCTTCAAGTTCTTCCTGTACACGCTGCTGGGCTCGCTGCTGACCCTGGTCGCGCTGCTGTACCTGTACAACAAGACCGGCACGTTCGACATCCTGCAATGGCACCAGGCCAAGCTGTCGATGAACGAGCAGATCGCGATCTTCATTGCCTTCTTCGTCGCCTTCGCGGTCAAGGTGCCGATGTGGCCGGTGCACACCTGGCTGCCCGACGCCCACGTGGAAGCGCCGACCGGCGGTTCGGTGGTGCTGGCCGCCATCATGCTGAAGCTGGGCGCCTACGGCTTCCTGCGGTTCTCGCTGCCGATCGCGCCTGACGCGAGCCACTACCTGGCTCCGTTCATCATCACGATCTCGCTGATCGCCGTGATCTACATTGGCCTGGTGGCGCTGGTGCAGGCCGACATGAAGAAACTGGTGGCGTACTCGTCGATCGCCCACATGGGCTTCGTCACGCTGGGCTTCTTCATCTTCAGCGATATCGGCGTTGAAGGCGGCATCATCCAGATGATCTCGCACGGCTTTATCTCGGGCGCCATGTTCCTTTGCATCGGCGTGCTGTATGACCGCGTGCACTCGCGCCAGATCGCCGACTACGGCGGCGTGGTGAACACCATGCCGAAGTTCGCCGCGCTGTCTGTGTTCTTCGCGATGGCCAACTGCGGCCTGCCGGCTACCTCGGGCTTCGTCGGTGAATTCATGGTGATCCTGGGCGCCGTCAAGTTCAACTTCTGGATCGGCCTGCTGGCTGCCACCGCCCTGATCTTCGGCGCTGCCTATTCGCTGTGGATGGTCAAGCGCGTGATCTTCGGCGACGTCGTGCACCAGCACGTGCGCGAGCTGGTCGACCTGAACAAGCGTGAGTTCGTCATGCTCGGCCTGCTGGCCATCATGACGCTGTATATGGGCCTGCACCCGAAGCCCTTTACCGACGCGATGCACCCGTCCGTGGTCAACCTGCTGCAGCACGCGGCGCAGTCCAAGCTGTAAGCGGGGAGAGAAATCATTATGCAACCGTCCTCGACACTCGCCCCCGTGGCGCCGATTATCTTCCTGGCGATCGCCATTGGCGCGGTCAACTGGATCGACCTTGCACGCGGCAGGGGCAAGCAAAGCGTGGCTTATCCGCTGTCGCTGCTGACCACCCTGGTACTGACCGTATGGTTCGGCCTGAACGCCGCCAGCGGCGAGACGCACTACGCGTTCTCCAACCTGGTGGTGATCGACCCGATGGCCAACGTGCTGTCGGCGTTCTGCGCCGCCGGCCTGTTTGTCACGCTGGTCTATACGCGCAGCTACCTGGCCGATCGCAACATGTTCGCCGGCGAGTTCTACCAGCTCGCGCTGTTCACGCTCGGCGGCCAGATCGTGATGATCACCGGCAACAACTTCCTGACCCTGTACCTGGGCCTGGAACTGCTGTCGCTGTCGTCGTACGCGCTGGTGGCGCTGCGCCGTGAATCGCGCGTGACCTCGGAATCGGCCATGAAGTACTTCGTGCTGGGCGCGCTGGCTTCGGGCTTCCTGCTGTACGGCATCTCGATGATGTACGGCGCCACCGGTTCGCTGAACCTGGGCGAGGTGTTCCGCGTGGTCGAGTCGGGCCGCGTCAATACCACGATGCTGGCCTTTGGCGTGGTGTTCATCGTCGCCGGCCTGTCGTTCAAGCTGGGCGCCGCGCCGTTCCACATGTGGATCCCGGATATCTACCAGGGTTCGCCGACCGCGGTGACGCTGCTGATCGCGGGCGGCCCGAAGGTTGCCGCGTTCGCGCTGTTTATCCGCGTGCTGGTGGAAGGCCTGCTGCCGCTGGCCAATGACTGGCAGATGATGCTGGTGGTGCTGTCGATCGTGTCGCTGGCGATCGGCAACCTGACCGCCATCGTCCAGTCCAACCTGAAGCGGATGCTGGCGTACTCGACCATTTCGCACATGGGCTTCGTGCTGCTGGGCCTGCTGTCGGGCGTGGTGGCCAACAAGGCTGACGGCGCCGCCGATGCGTACAGCTCGGCGATGTTCTATTCGGTGACCTACCTGCTGACCACGCTGGGCACCTTCGGCATCATCCTGCTGCGCACCACCAAGGGCTTCGAGGCCGAGACGCTGGAAGACCTGAAGGGCATGTCGCGCCGCAACCCGTGGTTCGCCTTCCTGATGCTGGTGATGATGTTCTCGCTGGCCGGCATCCCGCCGACCGTGGGCTTCTACGCCAAGCTGGCCGTGCTGGACGCGGTAATCAAGGCTGGCATGAGCTGGCTCGCCGTGGTGGCGGTGATGTTCTCGCTGATCGGCGCGTTCTACTACCTGCGCATCGTCAAGCTGATGTACTTCGATGAGCCGGCTGGCGAAGAGCAGCTGGAAGCGACCGCCGGCCTGCGCTCGATGCTGACGCTGAACGGCGCCGCCGTGATCGTGCTGGGCTTCTTCCCGGCCGCGCTGATGAACCTGTGCTACCAGGCCATCCGCTCGACCCTGGGCTCCTGATCGGCCAACGTCCATGAGCGCATCCGCAAGCGGCTGGTTTGTCATACTGCTGGCACTGATCAGTGCAAACCTGCCGTTTGTGAACCAGCGCCTGTTCATGGCGATCCCGCTCCGGTGGGCGCGCAAGCCGCTGTGGCTGCGCCTGCTGGAGCTGATCGTCTGGTACGCGGTGGCCGGTGCCGCCGGTTTCGCCGTCGAGGCCAGCCTCGGCAATGCCTTCCCGCAGGGCTGGCAGTTCTACGCCATCACCGCCTGCATGATGCTGGTGTTCGCCTTCCCGGGCTTCACCTGGCAATACCTCGTCAAACACCGCACGGCCTGAAGCCGGTCTTGTCGGCGCCGGGCCTGCCTGATCCGGAGCGTTCATGACCGACAAGATCCAACGCGGCACCCAGTCTCTCGCCGACCCCGCCGGCCACACCGCGAACGACGACGCACTGAAGGAAGTCTGCGTCGCCTCGGCCACGGTCCATCGCGGCAAATTCCTCACCCTGAAGCAAGACATCGTCCGCCTGCCCGATGGCAAGCAGACCGGGCGCGAGTACATCGTGCATCCGGGCGCGGTGATGATGATCCCGTTGTTCGACGATGGCACCGTCCTGATGGAACGGCAGTTCCGCTATCCGGTCGGCGAAGTCATGCTGGAATTCCCGGCCGGCAAGCTCGACCCGCAAGAGGGCGCGCAACGCTGCGGCGAGCGCGAGCTGCAGGAAGAGACCGGCTATACGGCCCGGCGCTGGGACTACCTGACTCGCATCCACCCGGTCATCTCCTACTCGACCGAATTCATCGACGTCTTCCTGGCGCGCGACCTGACGCACGGCGAGGCGCAGCTGGACGATGGCGAGTTCCTGGAGACGTTCATCGCGCCGGTGGGGCAGGTGATCGACTGGGTGCGCAGCGGCCGCATCAGCGATGTGAAGACCATCATCGGCGCGTTCTGGCTGGAGAAAATCGTTTCCGGCGCGTGGCAGCCGGGCGAGCAAACGGTGCCGGGCTGACTCGCTCCGGCAGCGGGGCGCGCACTGCGCTAAGCTGGTTGTGGGGCGATAAACGTATGTGCTGAACACTGCATGTTCGTTCTACGAACGGTCGTTCGAAAAAATTTAGCACGACCGTTCACAAAATTTCGATTCGCGGATAATATAGCTTTTGACGGGCTGGAAAGATCATGAAGGTGCTCGACCTGCGCTGCGCGCATGACCATCGTTTCGAGGGCTGGTTTGCCTCGGAGGAAGAAGCGCAGTCGCAAATCGCGCGCGACCTCGTCCAATGCCCGGTCTGTGGCGACCATGCCGTGACGCGGCTGCCCAGCGCGCCGCGCCTGAACCTGTCAGGCGCGACCGCGCCGAAGGCGGCTGGCAAGCCGGCGCAGCCAGCGGCAACCGCCGCGGCACCGGCGGCACTGCAAGCGCTGTACATGAAGGCAGTGAAGCAGGTGCTGGCCCAGACCGAGGACGTTGGCGACCGCTTTGCCGAGGAGGCGAGGCGCATGCACTACGATGAAGCGCCGGAACGCGGAATCCGCGGCTCGGCTTCGCCGGAGGAAGTGCAGGCGCTGGCCGAGGAGGGCATCGAGACTTTCCCGCTTATCGTGCCGGATGCGCTGAAGCAGACGGCTCACTGAATTGCGTCCTGTGCCCGTTGCTGTCGGCGCATGACGCGCAAGGCAGAACAAACCGCCGGCAGCCTGAGACGATGCCGGCACCATCATGGAGACGGGCATGGATCTCAACTACTCGGCGTCCGACAACGCCTTCCGCGAGGAAGTGCGTAGCTGGCTCGAAGCCAACTTGCCGGCGGACATCCGCAGCAAGATTCTCAACCACCGCCGTCCGAACCGCGACGACCTGGTGCGCTGGCACAAGATCCTCGCCGGCAAGGGCTGGTCGGCGCCGCACTGGCCCGTCCAATTCGGCGGCACCGGCTGGAACGCCACCCAGCGCCATATCTGGGACGAAGAGAATGCCCGCGTCGGCGCGCCCGGCGTGCTGCCGTTCGGCGTGGCCATGGTTGCGCCCGTGATCATGAAGTACGGCAACGAGCAGCAGAAGTCGTACTACCTGCCGCGCATCCTGGACTGCACCGACTGGTGGTGCCAGGGCTATTCGGAGCCGGGCTCGGGTTCGGACCTGGCCTCGCTGAAGACCCGCGCCGAGCTGACTTCGGACGGCAAGCACTACATCGTCAACGGCCAGAAGACCTGGACCACGCTCGGCCAGCACGCCGACATGATCTTCTGCCTGGTCCGCACCGATCCGGAAGCCAAGAAGCAGGAAGGCATCTCGTTCCTGCTGATCGACATGAAGACCCCGGGCATCACCGTGCGCCCGATCATCATGCTGGACGAAGAGCATGAAGTGAACGAGGTCTTCTTCGACAACGTCAAGGTGCCGGTCGAGAACCGCGTCGGCGAAGAGAACAAGGGCTGGACCTACGCCAAGTACCTGCTCGGCCACGAGCGTACCGGCATTGCCCGCGTGGGCAACTCCAAGCGCGAGCTGGGCTTCCTGAAGCGCGTGGCGCGCCAGCAGCAGAAGAACGGCAAGCCGCTGCTGGAGGATCCGGTGTTCGGCGCCAAGGTGGCCGCGCTGGAAATCGAACTGATGGCGCTGGAGATCACGGTGCTGCGCGTGGTGTCGAGCGAAGCCGCCGGCAAGGGCCCCGGTCCCGAGGCGTCGATGCTCAAGATCAAGGGCACCGAGATCCAGCAGCTGCTGACCGAGTTGATGGTCGAGGCCGTCGGCCCGTACGCCCAGCCGTTCGACACGGCCTACCTGGAGTGCGAGACCGAGCATGCGGTGACCGGCTACGACGACGCCGCGCCGCTGTCCGCGTACTACTTCAACTATCGCAAGACCTCCATCTACGGCGGGTCCAACGAAATTCAGAAGAACATCATCAGCCAGATGATTCTGGGGCTGTGAGGACAGGAAGGAGATAGGTAACATGAACTTCAATCTCAGCGACGAACAGAAGCAACTGGCCGACGCCGTCCGCCGTTTTGTCGAGAAGGACTACGGTTTCGAGGACCGCAAGAAGAACTACGAAAGCGCCGCCGGCTACGGCGAATCCGCGTGGGGCTCGCTGGTCGAGCTCGGCCTGACCGCGCTGCCGGTGCCGGAAGCGCAGGGTGGCTTCTCGGGCAAGGCGCTCGACATGATGGTGGTCCAGCAGGAGCTGGGCCGTGGCCTGGTGGTCGAGCCGTACCTGGCCACCGTGGTGGGTGCCTACGCACTGGGCCTGGCCGGCGGCCAGGACGCGCTGCTGGAGCAGGTCGCCGGCGGCGAGCTGAAGCTGGCCGTGGCCTTCAACGAGCCGCAGGCGCGCTATGAGCTGAACAACGTGCGCGTTACAGCCCGCGACGGCAAGCTCAACGGCCGCAAGACCGTGGTGCTGCACGGCGGCCAGGCCGACAAGCTGATCGTGTCGGCGCGCAGCAGCGGCGGCGATGCCGACCAGGACGGCATCTCGCTGTTCCTGGTGGATGCCAAGGGCGCCGGTGTCAGCATCAAGGACTATCGCACCATCGACAACCTGCGCGCGGCCGACATCACGTTCCAGGACGCGCCGGCGCAACTGCTGGGCGAGGCCGGCAAGGGCTTCGCGCTGGTCGAGCAGGTGGCCGACTATGCCGCGGTGCTGCTGTGCGCCGAGGCCGTGGGCGTGATGGACACGCTCAACGCCGCCACGCTGGAATACGCCAAGACGCGCCAGCAGTTCGGCCAGCCGATCGCACGCTTCCAGGCGCTGCAGCATCGCATGGTCGAGATGTTCATCCATGCCGAGCAGTCGCGTTCGATCACGCTGCTGGCCGCCGCCCGTTTTGAAGAGGCCACGCCGGAAGAGCGCCGCCGCTACGTTTCCGCCGCCAAGGCGCGCGTGGGGCAGGCAGCGCGCACGGTCGGCCAGGAAGCGGTGCAGATCCACGGGGGCATGGGCGTGACCAACGAACTGCCGGCCGCGCACATGTTCAAGCGCCTGACGCTGATCAACACCACCTTCGGTGACGTGGATCACCACCTGGGCCGGTTTGCCGCCCAGCCGGGGTTCCAGGAAGCAGCCTGATCCTCTCGTCTGCCATGCCAGTCAAAACCGCGCCGTATTCCCAGGCGCGGTTTTTTTCTTTGCGCGCTGTTAGGGACGGGTTCGGCAAATACGGACGCTGAGCCGTGGCATGCATGCGATCATCGTCGGGACAAGGCCGTCGCCATCCCAGGCTAACAATTACGGAGAGACAAGCAATGCTGTATTTCGAGGACTTTGAGGTCGGCAGCCGCCGCGAACTGGGCTCCTACGTCGTCACCGAGGAAGAACTCCTCGCCTTTGCCCGCCAGTACGACCCGCAGCCGTTTCATATCGACAAGGAAGCGGCTGCCAAGAGCATCTACGGCGGACTGATCTCGAGCGGCTGGATGACTTGCTCGATCATGATGCGCCTGCTGGTGCTGAGCACCACCGGCAAGTCGGCCAGCATGGGCTCGCCCGGCGTGGACGAGATCCGCTGGATCAAGCCGGTCTATGCCGGGGACACGCTGACCGTGGTGCTCAACGTGCTGGACACGCGAGCCTCGCAATCGAAGCCGGACCGCGGCATCGTGCATACCCAGTGGGAAGCCACCAACCAGCGCGGCGAACTGGTCTGCACCGTCAAGGGCATGGGCATGTACGGCCGCCGCCCCGCATAACGACACATCCACCCACCCATCGAGGAGACAACCGAAATGCGTACCATCGCAACGCTGGAAGAGCTGGAAGGCCTGCAAGGGCAGGAAGTCGCGGTCAGCGACTGGATGGAGGTGACCCAGCAGCAGGTCAACCAGTTTGCCGAGGCTACCGGCGACCACCAGTGGATCCACGTCGACGTGGAGCGCGCCAAGAAGGAGTCGCCCTATGGCGCCCCGATCGCCCATGGCTTCCTGACGCTGTCGCTGCTGCCCAAGTTCATGCACAACGCGCTGCACATGCCGTCGAAGATCGGCGTCAACTATGGCCTGAACCGCGTGCGCTTCACCGCGCCGGTGCCGGTGGGCAGCAAATTGCGGGCACGAATCAAGCTGCTCAAGGTCGAACGGCTCGATCCGCTGCCAAAGTCGCCGGAACTGGTGGGTGCGCAGTCCACCTGGGAGGTGACGATCGAGCGCGAGGGCAGCGAGCGCCCGGTATGTGTCGCGGAGTCAATTTCCCGCCGCTACGGATGACCCCACATCCACCGTGTGGTGTTGAGGTGCGACAAAGGTTCTGACGCACTGCGACAATATGCCACACGAAAATGTCGCACCCACAAAGCCGCGCCAATGCGCGGCTTTATGCATATTTATAGGCGAAATTGTGATCTTGACGGCAATCAAGTGCTGCGATGCGGCGACAGCACATGATTGTCCGTTTATCTGAACTCTGTGTTCTGTGGCGTTGGGTTTACCCTCAATGTTGCGTTGCGGTACATTCGCGCCCACGATGTTTTACGTGTTGCGCTCCCCGGCCGAAAACCGCGCTTGCCACCAGGTTGCTGAAGGCAAGTCCGTCGGGAAGTGCAAAAACCTCGTATTCCAACGCTACCCGGCCGCTGTACTGAGCCGGGACCGTTCGCGGTTTCGGCCACCAGGTGCCGCAGCGCCGGCAAGGTCCCACAGGGCCTGCAGCGCGCGCAGTCAGTTGTCCTTCCGTGTTCATGGCGTTGCAAGGCCGCATGGTCCTCCGGCGTTAGATTCGCCGCCCGACCGCAACGCCAGCTAAGGACACGTCCTTCCGGTTTTCCCATAGCCCCACGCCTCTTGCGCGAGCATCAGGCGGTTTAGCCACGCTTTTGCCCAAAGCGCGGTGTAACCAAACCAGTCGTGACATGAAGAAACCAATACTGCCGCGTTGGACGCGGTTCCTGCCCTGCCTCGGCCTGCTCCTGCTGGCCGGCTGCAACATGACGCTGCTCGACCCGAAAGGGCAGGTTGGCGTCGATATCAAGAACATCATCCTGATCGCCACCTGGCTCATGCTGCTGGTGGTGGTGCCGGTGATCGTGCTCACGCTGGTGTTCGCCTGGAAGTACCGCGCGTCCAATACCAAGGCGCGCTACGAGCCGGACTGGTCGCACTCGACCGCGATCGAAGTGGTGGTGTGGCTGATCCCGTGCCTGATCATCATCGCGCTGGGCATCATCACCTGGAAGTCCTCGCACGACCTGGACCCGTACAAGCCGCTGGAATCGAACAAGAAGCCGGTCACCGTCGAGGTGGTGGCGCTGAACTGGAAGTGGCTGTTCATCTATCCGGAACTGAAGATCGCGACCGTCAACCAGATCGCGTTCCCGGTCGACACCCCGGTGAACTTCAAGATCACCTCGGATTCGATCATGAATTCGTTCTTCATCCCGCAACTGGGCAGCCAGGTGTACGCCATGGCAGGGATGGAGACCAAGCTGCACCTGATCGCCAACCATGCCGGCTCGTATGACGGCGTGTCCGCCAACTACAGTGGCGGCGGCTTCTCGGGCATGAAGTTCAAGGCGGTCGCCATGTCGAACTACGAGTTCGACGAGTGGGTCGCCAAGGTTCGCGCCTCGTCGACCGAACTGGGCGTTGAAGGCTACAAGACGCTGGCACAACCCAGCGAGAGGGAGCCGGTCACGTACTACGGCAAGGTGGAAGACCAGCTCTTCCACAACATCCTGCACAAGTACATGGACCACAGCGGCACTGCGGTTGCCGACAGGGGTTTCAAGGGCGGCCCGATCTGCACGTCGCGCAATACCCTCGGTGAAGAGCAGCTGTCGATGACCACGCCGGCCAAGCTGCCGGCGGGCGCGTAATCCTGGGAGCAATGATGTTTGGCAAGTTGAGTTTGTCGGCGATTCCGTTTCATGAGCCGATCATCATGGTCGTGCTGGCCGGCGTCGCCCTGGGCGGTGCCGCGCTGCTGGGCGCGATCACCTATTTCAAGAAGTGGGGCTATCTCTGGAATGAGTGGTTCACGTCCGTCGATCACAAGAAGATCGGCGTGATGTACTGCCTGGTCGCGCTGATCATGCTGCTGCGCGGCTTTGCCGACGCGGTCATGATGCGTACCCAGCTGGCGCTCGCCACCAATGGCGCCACCGGCGTGCTGCCGCCCGAGCACTACGACCAGATCTTCACCGCCCACGGCGTGATCATGATCTTCTTCGTGGCCATGCCGCTGATGACCGGCCTGATGAACCTGGTCGTGCCGCTGCAGATCGGCGCGCGCGACGTGGCCTTCCCGTTCCTGAACACGCTGTCGTTCTGGCTGTTCGTGGCGGGCGCCATGCTGGTCAACGTCTCGCTGGGCGTCGGTGAATTCGCCAAGACCGGCTGGCTGGCCTACCCGCCGCTGTCGGGCCTGGATTACAGCCCTGGCGTGGGGGTGGACTATTACCTCTGGAGCTTGCAGATCTCGGGCCTGGGCACGCTGCTGACCGGCGTGAACTTCCTGGTGACGATCCTGCGCATGCGCGCCCCGGGCATGACCCTGATGCGCATGCCGGTGTTCACCTGGACCGCGCTGTGCACCAACGTGCTGATCGTGGCCGCCTTCCCGGTGCTGACCGTGACGCTGGCGCTGCTGGGCCTGGACCGCTACATCGGCACCCACTTCTTCACGAACGACGGTGGCGGCAACGCCATGATGTACGTGAACCTGATCTGGATCTGGGGCCACCCCGAGGTGTACATCCTGATCCTGCCGGCGTTCGGTATCTTCTCTGAAGTCATCTCCACGTTCTCGGGCAAGAAGCTGTTCGGCTACAAGGGCATGGTGTACGCGACCGCCGCGATCATGGTGCTGTCGTTCATCGTGTGGCTGCACCACTTCTTCACGATGGGCTCGGGCGCCAACGTCAACGCGTTCTTCGGCATCACGACCATGATCATCTCCATCCCGACCGGGGTGAAGATCTTCAACTGGCTGTTCACCATGTACCGCGGCCGGGTCCAGATGACCTCGCCGGTGCTGTGGACGCTGGGCTTCATGATCACCTTCGTGATCGGCGGCATGACCGGCGTGCTGATGGCCGTGCCGGCTGCCGACTTCGTGCTGCACAACAGCCTGTTCCTGATCGCCCACTTCCACAACGTGATCATCGGCGGCGTGCTGTTCGGCTACCTGGCCGGCATCACCTACTGGTGGCCGAAGGCGTTCGGCTTCACGCTGAACGAGCGCCTGGGCAAGTGCGCCTTCTGGTGCTGGCTGGTGGGCTTCTACTTCGCCTTCATGCCGCTGTACGTGCTGGGCCTGATGGGCATGACCCGCCGCCTGAACCACACCGACAACCCGGCGTGGACGCCGTGGCTGTACCTGGCCGTGGTGGGCGTGGTGTTCGTGGCGCTGGGCATCTTCTTCCAGGTGCTGCAGATCGTCGTGTCGATCCGCGACCGCAAGAAGCTGGCCGACGTGACCGGCGACCCGTGGGGCGGCCGTACCCTGGAGTGGGCCACCTCGTCGCCGCCGCCGTTCTACAACTTCGCGCACACTCCGGTGGTGCGTGACCTGGACGCGTTCGCCGACATGAAGGCCCGCGGCGAGACCCTGCCGACCGAAGGCTACGAGAAGATCCACATGCCCAAGAACACGGGCGCGGGCTTCATCATCGGTGCCTTCAGCCTGGTGTTCGGCTTTGCCCTGACCTGGCATATCTGGTGGATGGCCATCGTTGGCCTGGTGGGCATGGTGTGGGCGTTTATCCACCGCAGCAACGACGACCATATCGACTACTACGTGCCGGCCACCGAGGTCGAGCAGATTGAAACGCGCCATCTGCAGCGCATTGCTTCGCAAGCCTGAGAACCATGTCGACTCAAGTCCTAGACCGCATCCCCGCGCAGGCCGGCGCCTCGGCCCACGCCGACGCGCATGACCATGCGCACCACGATACCAGTGCCAATACGGTGTATGGCTTCTGGATCTACCTGATGAGCGACTGCATCATCTTCGCCGGGCTGTTCGCGACGTTCGCCGTTCTGCGCGGCGAGCTGGCAGGCGGCCCCTCGGCGAAGGAGCTGTTCGAGCTCAACTACGTGCTGGTGGAGACCTTCATCCTGCTGTTCTCCTCGATCACGTACGGCATGGCGATGATCTCGCTGCAGAACCGCAGCCTCAAGCACGTGCAGACCTGGCTCGGCGTGACGTTCCTGCTGGGCGCGGCGTTCATGGCGATGGAAATCAACGAGTTCCACCACCTGATCGCCGAAGGCGCCGGGCCGGGCCGCAGCGCGTTCCTGTCGTCGTTCTTCACGCTGGTCGGCACCCACGGCCTGCACGTCGCCAGCGGCATGCTGTGGATGATCGTGCTGATGTGGCAGCTGGGCAAGAAGGGCATCACCCCGACGCTCAGCAAGCGCCTGATGTGCCTGTCGCTGTTCTGGCACTTTCTGGACGTGGTCTGGATCGGCGTGTTTACCGTGGTCTACCTGATGGGACATCTGTGATGGCACAACACAACGCACCGGCGGCGCACGCCACTCGTGATTCGCATGGCGCGCATGCCGCGCACGACTCGCACAGCACGCACGCCAGCTTCAAGGGCTACGCGATCGGCTTCATCCTGGCGGTGATCCTGACCGTGATCCCGTTCAAGCTGGTGATGGACGGCAGCATGGACAAGGGCACGATCCTGTGGATCATCCTAGGCATGGCCGCGGTCCAGATCCTGGTCCACCTGAAGTACTTCCTGCACCTGGACACGTCGTCCGACCAGCGCAGCAACGTGATCGCGCTGCTGTTCACGGCGCTGATCCTGGTGATCGTGGTGGCGGGTTCGCTGTGGATCATGCACAACCTGAACACCAACATGATGGTGATGTAAGGACTGGCGTCCTGGCATCGAAAAACGGGGCCCCGCGAGGGGCCCCGTTTTTATTTGCGCCGCCGGCCGTTGGCATGGTGCCCGGCCCTGGTGCGGTGGTGCGCACCGGCTGGCGCCTTTCGCAAGCGGCGTGCACAGAATTGCGTCGCTGCACGGGAGTGGTGCGTTCGCCGCCCGCACAGCTCTGGTGCGCGGGGGCTGGCACGGATCGCGGCACACCCCGCGCGGCGCGCCAGCACGCCGTCTGCCGCCGGCGGGGCGGGTATCAGCTCGTTTATCAAAGTGGCACGCTAGTTGCAGATGCATCACCCTGGGGAGCGTAGTCCCTGACCAACACCACAAACGGGAGCTGCAAATGCAACGACGTGACATGCTGAAGCTGTCGGCCATCGCCGCCGCGGCAATGATCGGTACCAGCCCGCTGGCCATGGCGCAGTCCAAGGAGCCGATCAAGATCGGCATCCTGCACTCGCTGTCCGGCACGATGGCCATCTCGGAGACGTCGCTGAAAGACGTGGCCCTGATGACCATCGACGAGATCAACAAGAGCGGCGGCGTGCTCGGCCGCAAGCTCGAGCCGGTGGTGGTGGACCCGGCGTCCAACTGGCCGCTGTTCGCCGAGAAGGCGCGCCAGCTGGTCAGCAAGGACAAGGTCGCGGTGACCTTCGGCTGCTGGACCTCGGTGTCGCGCAAGTCCGTGCTGCCGGTCTATGAAGAGCTGAACTCGCTGCTGTTCTACCCGGTACAGTACGAAGGCGAGGAAATGTCCAAGAACGTCTTCTACACCGGCGCCGCGCCCAACCAGCAGGCGATCCCGGCGGTGGAATACCTGATGAGCAAGGAAGGCGGCGGTGCCAAGCGCTTCTTCCTGCTGGGCACCGACTACGTTTACCCGCGCACCACCAACAAGATCCTGCGCGCCTTCCTGAAGAGCAAGGGGGTTGCCGACAAGGACATCGAAGAAGTCTACACCCCGTTCGGCCACAGCGACTACCAGACCATCGTCGCCAACATCAAGAAGTTCTCGCAGGGTGGCAAGACCGCAGTGATCTCCACGATCAACGGCGATTCCAACGTGCCCTTCTACAAGGAACTGGGCAACGCCGGCCTGAAGGCCAAGGACGTGCCGGTGGTGGCGTTCTCGGTGGGCGAGGAAGAACTGCGCGGCATCGACACCAAGCCGCTGGTCGGCCACCTGGCGGCGTGGAACTACTTCATGTCGGTCAAGAACGCACAGAACGACGCCTTCAAGAAGCAGTGGGCGGCCTGGGTCAAGGCCAACAACCTGCCGGGCGGCGACAAGCGCGTGACCAACGACCCGATGGAAGCCACCTACGTCGGCATCCATATGTGGGCGCAGGCCGTGAAGAAGGCCGGCACCACCGATACCGACAAGGTGCGGGCGGCGATGTACGGCCAGACCTTCAAGGCGCCGGACGGCTTCACGCTGACCATGGGCGAGAACCACCACCTGTACAAGCCGGTGATGATCGGCGAGGTGAAGGGCGACGGCCAGTTCTCGGTGGTGTGGAAGACGCCGAAGGCAGTGCGTGCGCAGCCGTGGAGCCCGTTCATCGCGGGCAATGAAGGGAAGCCGGACAAGGTGATGTAAGCCTCTTTTGCTTGCCACCATGCGGCTCCCCTCTCCCGCTTGCGGGAGAGGGGAGCAACAACAAGCTCGCTTCATTCCTGCCAATCGCAAGCTCCTATGCGCAATCCCTTATCCGTTCAAGTCGTGCCCTGGCTGCGCGCCCTGCTGGCCGCGCTGCTGCTGGCCGCGGCGCCGTGGGCCGCTGCGCTGACGCAGGCCGACCTGAAGCCGCTGGCCGAAGACGACTTCGATGCCAAGACTGCCGCGCTGTCCGCGGTGACCAAGGCATCGCCCGCTGAAGCCGGCCCGATCCTGAAGGCCCTGCAGGACGACACCCTTCAATATGCGCCGTCGGTCGGCATGGTGCGCCAGGACGGCGACAAGGTGGTCGATGCCATCACCGGCAAGCCGGTCACGGTCAAGCCGGACGAACTCGAATCCCTGACCCTGAACAACAGCCTGCGCGCGCTGGTCGACAGCGCCGCCAGCAGCCTGCAGCTGCAGTCGCCCGACATCGCGGTGCGCGCGCAGGCCATCGGCACCTTGCGCGACCAGCCGGAAAGCGCCTCGCTGGCCGCCGTGGAAGCCGCGCGCAAGGCCGAGGCCGACGCGGGCCTGCGGGCCAGCCTGGACGTGATCTGGGCCAACCTGATGCTGGCGGAGCCGGCGGACGCAGCCGCGCATGACGCGCGCCTCGAAGCGATCCGCATCCTCGCCACGGACAGCAACCCGCAGAGCCGCCAGAAGCTTGCGCCGCTGGTCGAGCGCGACAGCGCCGGCAACTACCGCGAAGCGGATGCGGACGTGCGCCTGGCCGCGCAGCAGGCGCTGGACCAGCTGCGCAGCGACCAGCGCCGCGCCGAGCTGATCGGCAACCTGTTCGCCGGCCTGAGCCTGGGCAGCGTGCTGCTGCTGGCAGCGCTTGGCCTCGCCATCACCTATGGCCTGATCGGCGTCATCAACATGGCGCACGGCGAGTTCCTGATGATCGGCGCCTACGCGACCTACGTGGTGCAGTCGCTGTTCCGCGCCTATGCGCCGGATGCGTTCGCGTGGTACCTGCCCGCGGCGCTGCCGGCATCGTTCCTGGCGGCGGCGGCAGTCGGCTTCGTGCTGGAGCGGCTGGTGCTGCGCCACCTGTACGGCCGCCCGCTCGAAACGCTGCTGGCCACCTTCGGCATCAGCCTGCTGCTGATGCAGGCGGTGCGCACGCTGTTCGGCGCGCAGAACGTGGAAGTGGCCAATCCCGGCTGGATGAGCGGCGGCTTCGAATGGATGCCGGGACTGGTGATCCCGTACAACCGCGTGGTCATCATCCTGTTCGCGCTGGCGGTGGTGGCGGTGGCGTGGGCGGTGCTCAACCGCACGCGGCTGGGGCTGTTCGTGCGTGCCACCACGCAGAACCGCACCATGGCGGCGTGCGTGGGCGTGCGCACGTGGAAGGTCGACAGCTACGCCTTCGCCTTCGGTGCCGGCATCGCCGGGCTCGGCGGATGTGCGCTGTCGCAGATCGGCAATGTCGGTCCCGACCTGGGCCAGGCCTACATCATCGATTCGTTCATGGTGGTGGTGCTGGGCGGGGTGGGGCAGCTGGCCGGCACCATCGTGGGCGCATTCGGGCTGGGCATCATCAACAAGTTCATCGAGCCGTTCTATGGCGCGGTGCTGGCCAAGATCTTTGTCCTGGTGCTGATCGTGCTCTTCATCCAGAAGCGGCCGCAGGGACTTTTCGCGCTCAAGGGGCGCAGCGCGGAGGCATGATGCAGCGATTCCAACCCGATTCTTCCGCGACACCTTTCCGGCTTGCCGTGCCGGAACGCCAGTCGCTGTTCTCGCCGCGCGGCTGGATGGCGCTGGCGGTACTGACCGTGGTCGTCGGCATCGGCGTGCCGGTGTGCGCGCTGCTGGTGCCGGAAGGCCATCCGCTGCACCTGTCGGCATATGCGCTGACGCTGGTCGGCAAGATCATGTGCTTTGCGCTGGCGGCGATCGCGCTCGACCTGGTGTGGGGCTACTGCGGCATCCTGAGCCTCGGCCATGGCCTGTTCTTCGCGCTGGGCGGCTATGCCATGGGCATGTACCTGATGCGTTCGATCGGGCGCGAAGGCGTGTACAAGAGCGACCTGCCGGATTTCATGGTGTTCCTCGACTGGAAGGAGCTGCCGTGGTTCTGGCACGGCACGGACCATCTTGGCTATGCGCTGCTGCTGGTGGTGCTGGTGCCGGGCGTGCTGGCATGGCTGTTCGGCTTCTTTGCCTTCCGCTCGCGCATCAAGGGCGTGTACCTGTCCATCATCACGCAGGCGATGACGTATGCGGCAATGCTGCTGTTCTTCCGCAACGAGACCGGCTTCGGCGGCAACAACGGCTTCACGGATTTCAAGCGCATCGCGGGGTTCGCCATCGCCGCGCCGCAGACGCGCACGGCGCTTTTTGTGCTGACCTTCGTGGCGCTGCTCGGGGGCTTCGTTGCCTGCCGCTACATTGTCACGTCCAAGCTGGGCCGCGTGGTCACGGCCGTGCGCGATGCGGAGATGCGCGTCATGTTCTCCGGCTACAACCCGCTCGGCTACAAGCTGTTCGTGTGGACCTTCTCGGCGGTGCTGTGCGGCATCGCCGGCGCGCTGTACGTGCCGCAGGTCGGCATCATCAACCCGGGCGAGATGTCGCCCGGCAACTCGATCGAAATGGCGGTGTGGGTTGCCGTGGGCGGGCGCGGAACGCTGATCGGGCCGGTCATCGGCGCGTTCCTGGTCAACGGTGCCAAGACGCTCTTCACCGCCCACTTCGCCGAATACTGGCTGTTCCTGCTGGGCGCGATGTTCGTGCTGGTGACGCTGTACCTGCCCGATGGCGTGATTGGCCTGTGGAAGCGCCTGCGCGAGCGCCGCGCTGCCGCCGCGGTGCCGTCCGAGCCTGAGCCCGTTTCCACGCCCGCGGTGGCGGGCCGCACCGGAGGTGAAGCATGAACGCCGCACTCGAACACGGCCAGGCCGAAAGCGGCGATGCCACCGGGCTGGGCCGCGTGCTGGAGCCGGGCACCATCGATGTGTCGCACGGCCCGATCCTGTACCTGGAAGACGTCACCGTGCGGTTCGACGGCTTCCGCGCGCTCAACAAGCTGAACCTGTCGATCGACCATGGCGAACTGCGCTGCGTGATCGGTCCCAACGGCGCGGGCAAGACCACGATGATGGATGTCATCACCGGCAAGACCGGGCCGCGCAATGCCAATGTCAGCGGGCGCGTGTTCCTGGGCCAGACCATCGACCTGATGCGGATGACCGAGCCGCGCATCGCGCAGGTCGGCATCGGCCGCAAGTTCCAGAAGCCGACCGTGTTCGAGCAGCACGCGGTGTGGGAGAACCTGGAGCTGGCGATGAAGGCCGACAAGCGCTGGTGGTCGTCGCTGCGCGCGCGGCTGACCGGCGAGGGGCATCGCCGCATCGAGGAGACGCTGGCGCTGACCGGCCTGGAGGACGAGGCTTACCGGCCCGCGGGCCTGCTGTCGCACGGGCAGAAGCAGCGGCTGGAGATCGGCATGCTGCTGATGCAGCAGCCGCAGCTGTTGCTGCTCGACGAGCCCGTGGCCGGCATGACCGATGAAGAGACCATGCAGCTGGCCAGCCTGCTCAACGGCCTGCGCGGCAGCTGCTCGATGATGGTGGTGGAACACGACATGGAGTTCGTCGCCGCGCTGGCCGGCGCTGCCGGCAAGGTCACGGTGCTGGCCGAAGGCAGCGTGCTGGCAGAAGGCACGCTCGACAGCGTCAAGCGCGACGAACGCGTGATCGAATCCTACCTGGGGAGATAGGCATGCTGCAGGTCAACGCACTGAACCAGTTCTACGGCGGCAGCCATATCCTGCGCAACGTCTCCTTCGACGTGCCGGCGGGCAGGCTGACCACGCTGCTCGGCCGCAACGGCGTGGGCAAGAGCACGCTCCTGAAATGCCTGATGGGCGTGGTGCCGACGCGCAGCGGCAGCATCCACTGGGACGGCAAGCCGCTGGAGAAGAAGGCGCCGTACGAGCGCGTTTCCGCCGGGCTGGCCTATGTGCCACAGGGGCGCGAAATTTTTCCGCGGCTGACGGTCGAGGAGAACCTGCTGATCGGTGCCGCCAGCCGCGCGCGTCCAGCGGGTGTGCCGGATCGCATCTATCAGCTGTTCCCGGTACTGCGCACCATGCGCCAGCGCCGCGGCGGCGACCTGTCCGGCGGCCAGCAGCAGCAACTTGCGATCGGCCGGGCGCTGATGAGCGAACCGCAGCTGCTGATCCTCGACGAGCCGACCGAGGGCATCCAGCCATCGATCATCCAGGACATTGGCCGCGCGCTGCGGCTGCTGGTGGACGAGTTCGGCATGACGGTGCTGCTGGTCGAGCAGTACTACGAATTCGCGCGCCATATCGCCGACCACTATGTGGTGATGAGCCGGGGCGAGGTGGTCGCGCGGGGTGCCGGGGCCAGCATGGAGCAGGACGGCGTACGGGAGCTGATTGCCGTGTAGGCGTGGAACGGGGAATGCGCATCGCACGCCGCTTTCCGCCCAGGCAGGCGGCGCGCTATGATTATCTGCAACCCCGCCATCGCGCGCCCGCCGCCGGCTTTGCCACGCCATGCGTCATCCCGATTTTCCTTCATCACTCGCCGTGCCCGCCGCATGGCAGGCCAGCCTGCGGCTGCGCTTTGCGCAACGCGGCGAACGCACCGCGCTGGTCGAGCGCCGCCACCAGGGGCCGCTGCTGGTGCAGAAACCGCTGTATCCCGAAGGCGGCATCTGCCATGCCGTCATGCTGCATCCGCCGGCCGGCGTGGCGGGCGGCGACAGCCTGGATATCGAGGTGACGGTCGAGGCCGGTGCCCACGCGGTGCTGGCCACGCCCGGCGCCACCAAGTGGTACAAGTCGCTCGGCCGCGACGCGGCGCAGCAGGTGCGGCTGTCGGTCGGCGCGGGGGCGCGGCTGGACTGGCTGCCGCAGGAGAACATCGTGTTCGACGATGCGCGCGCACGTATCTCGACAGTGCTCGACGTTGCGCCGGGCGGCAGCGCGATCGGCTGGGATACCGTGGTGCTGGGCCGGCAGGCATCGGGCGAGCAATGGGCGCGTGGCGCGCTGTGGCTCGATACCCGCGTCGGCGCCGGCGAGCGCGCGTTGTGGATCGAACAGTCGCATCTCGATGCGGGTTCGCCGCTGCGCACCGCGGTGGCGGGACTCGACGGACTCAATGTGCAGGGCACGCTGTGGGCGGTGGGCGAGGGCGCCACGCAGCAACTGGCGGAAGCGTTGGCGGAGCAGTTGCCCTATGGCCCGGAACTGCGCGCAGGCGTGACCTGCCTGGCAGCCCATGGCCAGTCGATGCTGCTGGTGCGCGTGCTCGGCCGGCAGATGGAAGCCGTGCGCCACGTGATGGTCGACGGCTGGAGCGCGCTGCGCGAGCCGATGCACGGCGTGGCGGCGCGGCCGCTGCGGCTGTGGGCAACTTAGGCCACGACCGGACAACAAGACAGACAAGGAACAAGAGATGGAACTGACGCCGAGAGAGAAGGACAAGCTGCTGATCTTCACCGCCGCGCTGCTGGCCGAACGGCGCAAGGCGCGCGGGCTCAAGCTCAACTATCCGGAAGCGGTGGCGCTGATCAGCGCCGCCATCATGGAAGGCGCGCGCGACGGCCGCACCGTGGCCGAGCTGATGCACGAAGGCACCACCGTGCTGACGCGCGACGACGTGATGGATGGCATCGCCGAGATGATCCCCGAGATTCAGGTCGAGGCGACGTTCCCGGACGGCACCAAGCTGGTGACCGTGCACCACCCCATCGTCTGAGCCTTCGCCTTGACGTCCGATTTCGACCGCTTCGAACAACAAATCAAACCGAGAGCCGACATGAACCGTTCCGCCTGCCTGCGCCTTGCCCTGGGCACCACCCTGACCGTTGCCGCCACCGCCGCGCTGGCGCACCCCGGCCATGACGCCGCCACCGTCGGCGCCAGCCTGTGGGCCGGCCTGGCGCACCCGTTCACCGGTGCCGACCACCTGCTGGCGATGGCGGCGGTGGGCGTATGGAGCGCGCTGGTGGCCCGCTCGGCCGCCGATACGCTGCGCCTGCCGCTGGTCTTCGTCGCGCTGATGCTGGCCGGTGCCGCGCTTGGGTTGGCCGGCATGGCGCTGCCCGCGGTGGAACCGATGATTGCCGTGTCGTTGCTGGTGGTCGGTCTGCTGCTGGCGCTGCGCGCCAAACTGCCGGCCTGGGCCAGCGCGTTGCTGGTTGGCGGCTTTGCGGTGTTCCACGGTTATGCGCATGGCGCGGAGCTGCCGGCCACTGCCGAGGCGCTGCCCGCGGTGCTGGCCTACGTCGGCGGATTTGCCGTCGCGACCATGGCGCTGCACCTGCTCGGCATCGGCGCCGGCATGCTGCTGCGCCGCCATGCCAGCTGGCTCGCCCGCCTGGCCGGTGCCGGCGTGGCGCTGTACGGCGCCGGCCAGCTGGTGGCCTGAGGAGACACACCATGATCCCCGGTGAACTGATACCCGCCGATGGCGAGATCGAACTCAACGCCGGCCGCGCCACGGTCAGCGTGACGGTGGCCAATACCGGCGACCGGCCGATCCAGGTCGGCTCGCACTTCCATTTCTACGAGACCAATACCGCGCTGTCGTTCGACCGCGAAGCCACGCGCGGCTTCCGGCTGAATATCGCGGCCGGTACGGCGGTGCGTTTCGAGCCCGGCCAGACCCGCACCGTCGAACTGGTGGCGCTGGACGGCGACCGCATCGTCTACGGCTTCAACGGCAAGATCATGGGAGCGCTGTGATGGCAAGGATCTCCAGGCAGGCCTATGCCGAGATGTTCGGACCCACCACCGGCGACCGCGTGCGGCTGGCCGATACCGGGCTCATCGTCGAAGTCGAAAAGGACTTCACCATCTACGGCGAGGAAGTGAAGTTCGGCGGCGGCAAGGTGATCCGCGACGGCATGGGCCAGAGCCAGCGCATGGCGAAGGACTGCGTCGACACGGTCATCACCAATGCACTGATTGTCGACCACTGGGGTATCGTCAAGGCCGACATCGGGCTGAAGGACGGGCGCATCGCGTCGATCGGCAAGGCCGGCAACCCGGATATCCAGCCGGGCGTGACCATCGTGGTGGGGCCTGGTACGGAGGTGATCGCCGGCGAGGGCATGATCGTCACGGCGGGCGGCATCGACAGCCATATCCACTTCATCTGCCCGCAGCAGATCGAAGAGGCGCTGATGAGCGGCGTCACCACCATGATCGGCGGCGGCACCGGCCCGGCGACGGGCACCTTCGCCACCACCGTGACGCCGGGGCCGTGGTTCATGGAACGGATGCTGCAGGCGGCGGACGCCTACCCGATGAATATCGGCCTGCTCGGCAAGGGCAACGCCAGCCAGCAGGCGCCGATCCTGGAGCAGGTCGAGGCTGGTGCGATCGGGCTGAAGCTGCATGAGGACTGGGGCACCACGCCGGCGGCGATCGACACCTGCCTGTCGGTGGCGGACGCGACCGATACGCAGGTGGCGATCCACACCGATACGCTGAACGAGGCCGGCTTTGTCGAGGCCACCATCGCCGCATTCAAGGGCCGTACCATCCATACGTACCACACCGAAGGCGCCGGCGGCGGCCATGCGCCGGACATCATCAAGGTGTGCGGCGAGGCCAACGTGCTGCCGTCGTCGACCAACCCGACGCGGCCCTACACGGTGAACACGCTGGACGAGCACCTCGACATGCTGATGGTGTGCCACCACCTCGATCCGTCGATCGCCGAGGATATCGCCTTCGCCGAAAGCCGCATCCGCCGCGAAACCATCGCCGCGGAGGATATCCTGCACGACCTCGGCGCGTTCTCGATGATCTCCAGCGACTCGCAGGCCATGGGCCGCGTCGGCGAGGTCATCATCCGCACCTGGCAGACCGCGCACAAGATGGCGCTGCAGCGCGGCAAGCTGCCCGGCGACCCGCACGATGCGCGCGGCGGGCACGACAACTTCCGCGTCAAGCGCTATGTCGCCAAGTACACCATCAACCCGGCGCTGACGCATGGCATCGCGCATGAGGTTGGCTCGGTCGAGGTCGGCAAATGGGCCGACCTGGTGCTGTGGCGTCCGGCGTTCTTTGGCGTCAAGCCGAGCCTGATCCTGAAGGGCGGCATGATCGCCGCCGCGGCGATGGGCGATCCCAATGCGTCGATCCCGACACCGCAGCCGGTGCATTACCGGCCGATGTTCGCGTCGGCGGGCGGGGCGCTGCACCGGTCTTCGCTGACCTTTGTCTCGCAGGCGGCACTGGCGGCCGATATCGGCGAGCGCTATGGGCTCGCCAAGACGCTGTCGGCGGTGCGCGGCACGCGCACGGTCAGCAAGCGCGACATGGTGCACAATGACTGGCAACCGCATGTCACGGTCGATCCGGAGACCTACCAGGTCGTCGCCGACGGCCAGTTGCTGACCTGCGAGCCCGCCACCGAGCTGCCCATGGCGCAGCGCTATTTCCTGTTCTGAACCGCCGGGGCCCGCGCCCCGCATCGCGCATGCTGAAGATCGACAAGTTCCTGAGCGCCCCGCACGGCATCGCGCCGGTGCTGGTGCGCCGCGCTCCCAAGCTGGTCCTGCCTTTCAACGAACGAAGCAAGAGCCGCCTGCGCGCGATGCTCGACAACGGCACCGAGGCCGCGCTGTTCCTGCCGCGCGGCACGGTGCTGCGGGGTGGCGATCTGCTGGTGGCCGAGGATGGCAGCTTTGTCGAAGTGCAGGCCGCGGCGGAGGCCGTGCTGGATGTGCGTTCGGAGGATCCGCACGCGCTGATGCGCGCGGCGTATCATCTTGGCAACCGGCACACGCCGGTGGAGATCGGGCGCGACTATCTGCGGCTCGAGTACGACCCGGTGCTGGCCGACATGCTGCAGCGACTGGGCGTGCGCGCCGGGCGCGTGCAACTGCCGTTCGAGCCGGAAGCCGGGGCGTATGGCGGCGGGCACAAGCATGGGCACGATGCTACGTTTGCCGAGGACTATGCGGCGGCGCAGGCGGTGTTTCATGAGCATCATGGGCACTCGCACTCGCACTCGCACTCGCACTCGCACTCGCACTCGCACTCGCACTCGCACTCGCACTCGCACGGACATGGTCATGATCACGAGCATGGCGAGGCGGATCATGTTCACGATGCGAATTGCAGGCATAAGCATTGAGACGTAGGGCGGTAAGCCAGTGATCCGGTGATGACCAACCTCCACCAACTCATCTCCCTGCTGCATCTCGCATCGCCTGCCTTGCCCATCGGCGGCTTCAGCTATTCGCAAGGCCTTGAAGCCGCGATCGAAGCCGGCAGCATCCACGATGCCCGGACGGCCGAGCGCTGGGTCCGCGACAACCTGCTGCACGTCCAGGCCCAATGCGAAGCGCCGCTGTGGCTGCTGTTGCATCGCTGCTGGCGTGCCGGCGACACGGCTGCGGTGCAGGCCTGGAACGACTGGTTCCACGCCACCCGTGAAACCTCGGAGCTTCGCCTCGAGACCGAGCAGATGGGCTGGTCGCTGTCGAAGCTGATCGGCCAGATGGAGTGGGGCACGCCAGCATTGCGCGAGGCGCTGGCATCGCTATCGCCGGTCTGCCTGCCAACCGCCTTCACGGCAGCGTGCGTTGCACTGGACGTCGACGCCCGCGACGGCCTGGCAGCCTATTGCTTCAACTGGGCCGAGAACCAGGTTGCCGCCGCGATCAAGGCGGTGCCGCTCGGCCAGGTCGCGGGGCAACACATGCTGCGCCGTCTTCACGCGGCGGTGCTGGAAACCGTGGACGAAGCCACGCGCCGTGCCGATTCCACGCCACCGCAACTGTCGACCTTTTCCCCGATGCTGGGCCTGCTTTCCGCACGACACGAAACGCAGTACTCCCGGCTGTTCCGTTCCTGATTCCACAACCACCATGACCCAGGCCCGTACCAAGAAGAACCCTCCGCTGCGCGTCGGCGTCGGCGGCCCGGTTGGCTCCGGCAAGACCACGCTGCTGGAGATGCTGTGCAAGGCCATGCGCGACCGCTATGACCTGGTCGCGATCACCAACGACATCTACACCAAGGAAGACCAGCGCCTGCTGACGATCTCCGGCGCGTTGCCAGCCGAACGCATCATGGGCGTGGAAACCGGCGGCTGCCCGCACACCGCCATCCGCGAGGATGCGTCGATCAACCTGGAAGCGGTGGACCGCATGCTGGCGAGATTCCCGGATGCCGACGTGGTGTTCATCGAGTCCGGCGGCGACAACCTCGCAGCAACTTTCAGCCCAGAACTTTCTGATCTGACGATCTACGTGATCGACGTAGCCGGCGGTGAGAAAATTCCGAGAAAGGGCGGCCCTGGCATTACCAAGTCCGACCTGCTGGTGATCAACAAGACAGACCTCGCGCCGTACGTCGGCGCGTCCCTGGAAGTGATGGAGAGCGATGCCCGCAAGATGCGCGGCGCCCGGCCATTCGTGATGGGCAGCGTCAAGTCCGGACAGGGCCTGGACGAAGTGATCCGCTTCATCGAACGGCAGGGCATGCTCGGCGTCTAGGACTCGACGTCGCCCGCGGCGGCCCTGGCGCCGGGTTTGACATAGCTCACCGGCGGGCGGAAGCTGCCCTTGCCCGCCAGCGCCCGCGCAACCGCCGCCACCAGGTTCAACTCGGGCTCGTTGAGTTCGGCCATATGGCGGACGGTGGCTTCGATGGCTGCCTGCTGCCGGTTGCCGTAGGGCATCGGCGGCTGCTCCACCTGCAACTCGCTGACATCGTGGCGGGCGAAGTCCAGCATTTCGGATGGCGGGACCGCAAGGGTCTCGGCCAGCGTGCAGATGTTGATCAGCGCCAGGTTGCGCTTGCCCCCTTCGATGCCGCTCAGGTAGGAGCGCGCCAGACCGCTTTCGAGCGACAGCGTTTCCTGGGACCAGCCGCGCTGCTTGCGCAGCCAGGCGAGATGCAATCCGAAAAGTCTGAGATTTCGAGTAGTCATGGGATCGTAGGAAGTTCAGAGTGTTCTGAGGCTAAGGGTTTGACCTTGAGGCCACGACAACTTATTCTCCCCCTCACTATCGATGCCCGATCCGCGGAATAAGGGATGCGCCAGTGCATATGGCGCGGCACGATGGCATGACATCGGGCGGCTTGCATGGCCGTGCCAGACGGGACCAATGTGCGATGCCGGCGCGACGCTTTCGCGCGGGCGCCGCATTGCGCGGACAGGATGACCGCATCCTGTCGCCCCGCTCAGGGAATTACCATGCAGATCTTCACGCTGTTCGAGGCGCGGATGCGCGCCTTCCCATCCGGCCACCATGCGGTGGCGGACCTGACCATCGGTTTCCAGTCGCGCTTGCTGCCTGCCACGGCGGGGCTTGGCGAAACCTGCGACTACGTCTTTCTCCGCGCTGGAGAGGCCCAGCCCGAATTCACAGCGCAGCGGCCCGAGTGGTGGGCCTGCCTGCGCGGCGGGCTGCGCGTGTCGGCGCCCGGGCGCGGCAGCCTGCTGACGGGCGGCGGCGAGTTGTTCGCGCCTGCCACCGGCGTGCCGATGCAGGTCCGCGCGACGGTCGATACGATCCTGGTGCGCGCGGTGGCGCAGGACGCCGCCGCGGCGCCGGTGTCGCTGTCCGCTGGCGCGCGTGGCTGCAAGCTGGGGGAGGTGGGTGCGGACGACCCTGACGGCATGGCCGGCGCAGCCCGGGGCGGAGGCGCGCTGCAAGGCCCGTCAGGCATGCGGCCTGGGTTCGTCCAGCTCGATGACACGAGTGGCGACTGGGCGCAGCGGCTGCGCGCGAGCGGCTTGCGCTGGGCGCTGTGCTATCGCGGTGCTGCGGGGTTGTACTGGCGCGGGACGGAGTCTGCGGCGGCGGACGAGGCTGACGAGGCGGCGTTCCTGCAGCCCGGCGCGCTTTACGCGCCGGATGCGAATGAACCCTGTCGTCTCCACGTGCTCATGCCTGGCACTGGCCTGCTGTGCTGCTTCGGACCGTCGGCCGGGCGCGGGAACCAGAGCGAAGGCGGGAACGACCGCGCAGGCGGAAACGAAAACGAAGACGGGAACGGCCAGGCCGCGCGGTGCACCGGCGGGCTGGCCAGGGGGCATGCCAGCATGCCGGCACTGGTGGCGGCCTGAACACCGCGGCGGCCCGGGGCCATGCCCGGGCCGGCACTCAGTGCCGCTTGTACTGAGTGGCGCCGAACAGGACCTCGCGCGCCTTGTCGTCCTGCAGCGCCCTGCGCGCGCTGGCCAGCACCTCGACCCCGCGCTTGACCGCGGGACGCTCGGCGATCTCGTTGAACCAGCGCTTCAGGTTCGGGTATTCGTCCAGCTCGACGCCCTGGTTCTGCCAGCTGCGCAGCCACGGGAAGGTGGCGATGTCGGCGATGGTGTACTGGTCTCCGGCCAGCCATTCGTGCTTCGACAGCTGCGTGTCGATCACCCCGTACAGGCGCCTGGCTTCGTTGGTGTAGCGGTTGACCGCGTATTCGATCTGCTCCGGCGCGTAGATGCGGAAGTGGTGCGCCTGGCCCAGCATCGGGCCGACGCCGCCCATCTGGAACATCAGCCACTGCAGCGCGTCGTACTTGCCGCGCACGTCCTCGGGCAGGAACTTGCCGGTCTTGCCGGCCAGGTACAGCAGGATCGCGCCCGATTCGAACAGCGAGATCGGCTTGCCGTCCGGACCGTCGGGATCGACGATGGCGGGAATCTTGTTGTTGGGGCTGATCTTCAGGAAGTCGTCGCCGAACTGGTCGCCGGCGCCGATGTTGATCGGATGGACCTTGTATTCCAGGCCGCATTCCTCAAGCATGATGTGGACTTTGTGGCCGTTGGGCGTTGCCCAGGTATAGACGTCGATCATCGCAATGGCTCCCCTGGCTGCGATCGTGGTGACTGCCACGCCAACCACTGACGTGGCGAACCGGGCGATTTAAGCACAGAAGAAAAAAACGCGCAGGCTGGCTGCGCGTTTCCATACTGGCGTCAGGGGCGAGCATTCCCGGGGCCGGCGCACGAAGCGCCAGCGCCCGGCCGGGCGCTCAGAAGCCGCGCGCCACCGGCATCTTGATGCTGTCCGGGTTCACGTTCATGTGCTTGGCCAGTTCCAGCTTGGCGATGGCGTTGCGGTGCACCTCGTCCGGGCCGTCGGCCAGGCGCAGCGTGCGCTGGTGCGCCCACCAGTTGGCCAGCGGGAAGTCGCTGGAAACACCGGCGGCGCCATGCACCTGGATGGCCCAGTCGATTACCTTCAGCGCCACGTTCGGTGCCACCACCTTGATCATCGCGATCTCGGCCTTGGCCACCTTGTTGCCGACAGTGTCCATCATGTACGCGGCCTTGAGCGTCAGCAGGCGCGCCATCTCGATCTCGCAGCGCGCTTCGGCGATGCGTTCCTGGGTCACGCCCTGGCTGGCCACCGGCTTGCCGAACGCCACGCGCGACAGCGCACGCTTGCACAGCAGTTCCAGCGCGCGCTCGGCGACGCCGATGCTGCGCATGCAGTGGTGGATGCGGCCCGGGCCGAGGCGGCCCTGCGCGATCTCGAAGCCGCGGCCTTCGCCCAGCAGGATGTTCGAGACCGGCACGCGCACGTTCTTCAGCTCGATCTCCATGTGGCCGTGCGGCGCGTCGTCGTAGCCGAACACCGGCAGGAAGCGCTTGATGGTGATGCCCGGGGTGTCGGCCGGCACCACGACCATCGACTGCTGCTCATGGCGGCCGGCGTCGGGATTGGTCTTGCCCATCACGATGTAGACCTTGCAGCGCGGGTCGCCGGCGCCCGAGGACCACCACTTGGTGCCGTTGATGACGTAGTGGTCGCCATCGCGCTCGATGCGGCATTCGATGTTGGTGGCGTCCGACGAGGCCACCGCCGGCTCGGTCATCAGGAAGGCCGAGCGGATCTCGCCGGCGAGCAGCGGCTCCAGCCACTTGTCCTTCAGTTCCTCGGAGGCATAGCGCTCCAGCGTCTCCATGTTGCCGGTGTCGGGCGCGGCGCAGTTGAAGACCTCGGCGGACCAGGGCACCCGGCCCATGATCTCGCACAGCGTGGCGTATTCCAGGTTGGACAGGCCCTGCGGCGCACGCGGCGAGCGCGGCAGGAACAGGTTCCACAGGCCGGCTTCGCGCGCCAGCGGCTTGAGCTCCTCGATCACCTTGGTCGGGACCCAGGCGTTGCCGGCGCGGCGGTTCGCGTCGATCTCCTCGGCGAAGCGCTTCTCGTTCGGATAGATGTGCTTGTCGAAGAAGGCCAGCAGCTTGGCCTGCATTTCCTTGACCTTCGGGCTGTACTCGAAATCCATGTGGTCTCCTCGCTACGGATCGATGGGCGCCGCGCATTGGCAACGGCGGGCAACGGCGCTGGTTGGCTTCGTCGTTCGGGCAGACTTCGCCGATGCAATGCACTCTATCTGAAAGCTGGTAATTAGAAAAATGAATTTTCTGGATTTGGCAGTATCAATTCCCTGCATTCCATGACAGAATCGCTGCCATGCAGCTCTCCCGCATCGACCTCAATCTCTTCGTGGTGTTCGACGCCATCTACAGCGAAGGCAGCATCACCGCGGCCGCGCGCCAGCTCAATCTGACGCAGCCGGCTGTCAGCCATGCGCTGGGGCGGCTGCGCACGCTGTTCGACGACCCGCTGTTCGAGCGGCGCGGGCAGGGCATGGCGCCCACGCCGCTGGCCCGTTCGCTGGCCGGCGAGGTGCGCGGCGCGCTGCAGTCGTTTGCCCGGACGCTGCAGGATACGCCGCACTTCGATCCCACCAATACGGTGCGGCGCTTCACCATCGGCATGCGCGACGCGCTCGAATCGACGCTGCTGCCGCCGCTGATGGCGCGGGTGACGGCGATGGCGCCACACGTGGAAATCGCCGCGATCCGCTTTGACCGGCGCGAGATGGAGTCCGAGCTGCTGGCGGGGACCATCGACACCGCGATCGATATCCTGCTGCCGGTGTCGCCGGCCATCCACCACGCGCCGTTCATGAACGACCCGATGGTGGTGCTGGCACGCCGCGATCATCCGCTGGTGAAGAAGGAGCTGACGCTGGAGCGCTACCTGGCGGCCGAGCACGTGCACGTGTCATCGCGCCGCCGCGGCGCGGGGCTGGAAGACCAGGCGCTGCACCGCATGGGTTTGACGCGGCGCGTGAGGCTGCGCTGCCAGCACTATGCCGCCGCATGCCGCGTGGTCAGCTGCACCGATCTGCTGGCCACGCTGCCGCTGCGCTATGCGCGCATCGCTAACGAGCCTTACGCCAACCGGTTGCTGTCCCTGCCGTTCAAGGTGCCGACGCTGGAACTGCACCTGTACTGGCATGCGGGCGGCGAGAACGATGGCGCCAACAGGTGGCTGCGCGAGCAATTGATGGCGGTGATGACATCGCTCGGTGGCGGTACCGCCGATGTGACGCCTGCTGGCTAAGCGGAGTGCGCGCCGCATGCTGGTTGCCTCAACGTGCGCCGGACGCCGCCCCCGTGCTCCGCGCGCGGTTCACACGTAAGCATTTGTTCGCACGCTAGACCCTGCCGGGTCACGCTCATACCATCGACCGGTCTTTCTGCCTCCGGCGCCTCACGCGTCGGTCGTCCGCGCGTGCGGATCCCTCAGGCAGATGCCTTATTCCACGACTACGACACATCCAGACCGATGACCGGGACACGCTTGCTTGCTGATTGCCAACCGACGCTGCCGCGACGCGCGCGGCACACCACGTTCACCCTGACCGGCCTCTGCGCCGCTGCCGTGCTGGCCCTGTCCGCTTGTGGCGGCGGTGGGGACGGCGGCAGCGGCGGCACGTCCGCCGGCACGCCGCAGGGCTCCTCGCAATCCGGCACCCAGTCCAGCACGAGCCCTGGCTCGACGCCTGGCTCGACGTCTTCCACGCCGACCACGGCCGGCGGCTGCTACACCGTCAGCGGTGCGGCACCGGCGCCCGCGGCAGGCAGCGGCATCACGCTGTTGCCGCCGCGCGGCAGCGCGGTCAGCAACTACCGCGTGCTCGACGAACCGCGCAGTGCGGGCCTGTGCTACGCCAACTACCGCCGCGAGCAGGTCGGCCTGCCGCCGCTGGCCGCGCGCGACCCGCTCAACACCGTGGCGCAGAACCACACGGCATACATGCTGGCCAACGCCACGCTGACGCACGACGAAGTCAGCGGCAAGCCTGGCTATACCGGTGCCACGCCGAACGAGCGCATCCAGGCTGCCTATCCGACCAATGCCACCGCGGAAGTGGTGGCCGGTGCCAATCGCTGGACCTCGGTGGCCAACGCCAACCTGTCGATGACGCCCAAGGATGCGCTGGTCTCCGACCTGATCAACGCACCGTTCCATCGCGCCGCGCTGCTCGGCAGCTACGGCTCGGCCGGCAGCGGCTTTGCCGAAAGCGTGGGCCCGAACGGCAGCGGCACCTCGGCGAGCTACTACCAGACCATCGACCTGGCGGATGCGTCCAAGGGCGGCAGCGACAACCAGATGGTGGCTTACCCGTTCAACGGCCAGGCCGATGTGCCGGCGAGCTGGGTCAACTCCGAAAGCCCCAACCCGGCGCCGGGCTACGAAGGCAAGACCGTGGGCTACCCGGTCTCGCTGCAGGCGATCAACACCTCGCTGCAGTTCGATGCCGACAACTTCGCCATCACCGACGCGCAAGGCGCCAGCGTCAATTGCCTGAAGGTCGACAGCCGTTCGTCGGGCCTGTCCAGCGCCGCGCGCGGGTTGGCGATCTGCACGCCGGTGGCACCGCTGGCGAGCGGCCAGCGCTACAACGTGCGCGTGACCGGCCGGCTGGGTTCGCAGCCGGTGGACCTGGCCTGGTCGTTCACCACGCGCTGATCTTCCCCGACCAACCAGGCACCGCCGCGCTCACTGCGGCGCGCGGTGCTGCAGCCCGATGCGTACCTGGCCCGGCGCCAGCGTGCGGTCAGGCTGCACCGCGTACGGCAACGGTGGGCGCTGCCCCGCCGGCAGCGACTGCCACAGCCGTTCCACCCATTCCCTGATTTCCGCGTTGTCCGGTTCCGCTGCCCATACGCCGAGCGGCATGGTTGCCTGCATGCGCGCCGCGATCGCCGCGGGATCCTCCTGTACCGACACGACCATCGCCGCGGCGGCAGCGGGTGCGCGCGCCGCTGCCAGCGGCGGGGCGGCTTTGCGCGCGAAATCGGCACGCGGGGCGGCTGCCGCCGGCGGTGAGGGCGGTGAGGGTGGTGCCGCCGGAGCAGGCGCGGATTCCGCCATGGCGGAGTACGCGGGCATTGGCGGAGCCGCTGCGACGGCGGGAGCCTGTGGCGGCAAGCTGTCGGTGGCTGGGGCTGGGGCTGGGGCTGGGGCTGGGGCGGGCATGGCCCGCGTTTCGCCGCGTGGCGTCGCCTTGCGCTCGGCGGGCGGCTGCGCGCGCTGGCGCGGGGTGGCTTCGCGTTCCTGCCGTTGCTCCCGCGATACCGACGAAGAGGCCTTGGGCACTGGCGGGGCGGGGTTCGCCGGAGCGGCGACGGGTGCTTCATGCGTTGACGCAGGAGCGTCCCCGGCCGCCGGTGCCGCAGCCTCGCCGACTGCGACGCCGGTGGCCGGTTGCAAGGCGCCTTCGTCGATCTGCCGCAGCACGATGCTGGTGGTCAGCCCGGCCACGGCCGCTACGCTGGCTACCGCACCGAGTGAGCGCCACCAGCGGCGTGCGCGTGCCGTTCGTGCCTGTTCTGTTCGTCCGGCGTGCTTCGCCCCTTCGACTGCCTGCGCGGCGGCAGCGCTGCGCGCCTGCGCCGCCAGCCAGTCGCGCGTGGCATCGCTGACAGGCGCACCCAGCGCCTGCGCCGCCGGCTGGCCCGCAGCGATGCCGGCCAGCACCGCATCGCGCCGGCCCGCCTGCGCTGCCTGCAGCCGCGCGGCTTCTTCCAGCACCGCGGACGCCAGCCCCGGCGGCGCGGCAAATGGCAGGCCGAATGGCAGGGTGCCGGCGCGGCGCGCGTCCGCTTCCTGCTGGGCCGCGTGCGCCGCCGCTTGCACGGCGGCGGCCAGCCGCTCCGGTGGCATGTAGGCGGGCAATTCCTTCAGCAACGCGGCAAGCCGGTCCTGCCCGTCGATGAAGCGGTCGGCGGCGCTCATGGCCCACGCTCCCGCGCGCCCGGGACGCCGCCCGCCAGCTCGGCACGCAACCGCGCGAAGGCGTAGCGCAGCCGGCTCTTCACCGTTTCGAACTTCTCGCCCAGCATCTGCGCGATATCCTCGACGCTCATGTCGCTGAAGAAGCGCAGCACCACCACCTCGCGCTGTGCCGCCGGCAGTTGCAGCAGTGCGCGGTGGACGTGGTGCGCATGCTGCCGCAACTGCAGCTCGGCTTCCGGCGACAGGTCATCGGCGGGCAGCTCCGGCGGCTCGCCGTCGTCCGTGTCGTGGCGCTGGCGCACATCCGCGCTGCGCATCTGGTCGAGCCAGGCATTGCGCGCGATCTGGTACAGGAAGGTGCGGAACGCCGCGGCTGGCTGGTAGTCGCCGCAGCGCGTCATCAGCTTGATCCAGGCCTTCTGCGCGATGTCCTCGGCCTCGCCGGTGTTGCCCTGGCACAGCCACGCCACGTAGTTGTAGAGGCCGGCATTATGGCGGCGGAACAGTTCGGCGATGGGTTGCTCGATGATGCCCGAAGCGACCAGCAGCATCAGGTCCTGGTCCGGCAGCGCGGCCAACGGGGCCAACGGGGCCAACGGGGCCAATGGTGCCAGTGGGCGAGGGGGGGCGGGGTCTGGAGCCTGCATGCGCCCGAGTATAGGAGAGCGCAGGGCGGGGCAGCCAAGCGCTGCGCTGCCCTGCGCCGGGACGTTGTCAGCGCGCCGCACGCTCGGGAACCGCGCCAGCCGCATCTCCCGGCTTGCTGGTGGCCAGGCTTTGCGCCAGGTCGACCAGCTTGAGGAATTCGCCGCGGTAGCCGAAGCGGTCGGCGCCGCGCGCGCCCTGCGCCAGCGCGTGCGCCTCGGCGTAGCCCCAGTTGCCGGTGTGCTTGCCGCCGCGCAGCGCCTGGCCGAAGCCGGCGACGGCGGCGGCGAAGCGGAAGTCGTCGTCGCCCTGGGCCAGGGGCCGGATCGCCTGCCGCGCCACGGCGATATCCATCAGCTGGCTGGTGCTGGCCGCAGGCAGCTTGTAGCGCAGCTTCACATGCGCCAGTTCGCCGTCGCGGCCGGATGCGGGCCCGGTGGGCGTGGTGGGCGCGGTGGGCGCGGGGGGCTGGTAGCGCAGCGGATCGACCAGCCCGGGCTGGCCGGCCAGCGTCAGCTCGTACAGCGCGGTCACCGTATGGCCCGCGCCGATGTCGCCGGCGTCGACCTTGTCGTTGTTGAAATCCTCGCGCGCCAGCATGCGGTTTTCGTAGCCGATCAGCCGGTATTCCTTCACCGTCGCCGGGTTGAATTCCACCTGGATCTTCACGTCGCGCGCGATGGTGGCCAGTGTCGAGCTCATCTCGTTGGCCAGCACCTTGTTGCCTTCCATCAGGTTGTCGATATACGAGTACGCACCGTCGCCGGCATCGGCCAGCTGCTCCATCAACTGCTCGTTGTAGTTGCCGGTGCCGAAGCCCAGCGTCGACAGCGACACGCCGGACTTGCGCTTTTCCTCGACCATGCCCTTGAGCTGCCGGAAGTCGGTGACGCCGACATTGAAATCGCCGTCGGTGGCCAGCAGCACCCGGTTGATCCCGCCCGCAATAAAGCCCTGCTGCGCGGCCTGGTAGGCCAGCGCGATGCCGCTGGCGCCAGCGGTGCTGCCGCCGGCCACCAACTGGTCGATGGCGGCGCTGATTGCGGCCTTGTCGCTGCCCGGCGTAGGCGGCAGCGCCACGCGGGTGCCGCTGGCATAGGTGACCAGCGTGATGCGGTCCTGCGCGCGCAGCTTGTTCACCAGCAGCTTCAGCGACGACTTGAGCAGCGGCAGCTTGTCGGGCGAGTCCATCGACCCCGACACGTCGACCAGGAACACCAGGTTGGCCGGCGGCAGCGCGCCGCTGGCGATGTCCTTGCCCTTGATGCCGATGCGCAGCAGCACGTTGGACGGATGCCAGGGCGCGGGCGCGAGCGCGGTATGCACGGCGAAGGGCCGGCCGTCGGCGGGCTGGGCGTAGTCGTACGGGAAGTAGTTCAGCAATTCCTCCACGCGCACGGCATCGGCGGGAGGCAGGCGGCCGGCATTGAGCAGGCGGCGCATATTGCTGTAGCTGCCGGTGTCGACATCGATGCTGAAGGTGGATACCGGGGCCTGCGCGACCAGTTTGACGCCGTTCTCTTCGATCTGGCCGTAGCGCTCGCGGTCCGCGGCCTGGGGTGGCGGCAGGTGGTAGGGTCGCGGCATGGCCAGCGGTGCACGGGGTGCGATGGCGCGCATTTCGGCCGCGGGCGCGGCATTTGCGGCCTTGGCCACTTCGGCGGCGTGGTCCAGGACCGGCGCGGGCGCCGGGGCCGGGGTCGGGACCGGCGGAGCGGATTGCGGCGCCTGCGTCAGCGCAGGCGAATGCCCGCCGCAGGCCGACAGCGCCAGTGCCAGCGCGGTTGCGCAGCAGGCAGCTGCGGCCCGGGTCCGCCGGGCGCCAACGGTGGTCACGACCGGAGCGTGAAGTTGCATGTTGTTCTCCTGGTGGGCCGCTGGCGGGACGCCGTGGAGGCCTGTCCATGAAACGGCGCACGGTAGCCGGCGGGGTTAAACCCTCCGGTTTTTTTCGCTGCACGCTCTGTCAGGTGACGGAAATCAGACTTCGCCCCACCCCCGCATGCGGCGATCGCCACTACAATCGCCTGATTCCTTCCCCAGGAGACATCGCATGGCCCGCTTTGACCTCGATTCGATGGTGTGGCGCAGCACGCTGGCCCTGACTACGGCTGCGCTGCTTGGCGCGTGTGGAACGCAGGGCGGAGGGACAGGGACGCCCGCCGCAACGGCTGAGCCAGCTGCCGCCCCGGCCGCGGCGGCGCCCGCGGCACCCATGCCGCCTGCCCCGGAGGTTGCTTCCGGCTACCGCGCCGGCATGTCGACGGTCTATGCGCAGCGCCATATGGCCGCAGCGGCCAATCCGCTGGCCAGCGAGGCCGGGCGCGCCATGCTGCGCCAGGGCGGCTCGGCGATCGATGCCGCCATCGCCATGCAGGCCGTGCTGACGCTGGTCGAGCCGCAAGCCACCGGCATCGGTGGCGGCGCCTTCATCATGTACTGGGACGGCAAGCGCGTGCAGGCTTTTGACGGCCGCGAGACCGCACCCGCGGGTGCCACCGAAAACCTGTTCATGCGCACCGACGGCAAGCCGATGGAATTCAGCGAGGCACAGATTGGCGGGCGTTCGGTCGGCACGCCGGGCGTGATGCGCGCGCTGGAGATGGCGCACCGGCAGCACGGGCGCCTGCCTTGGGCCAAGCTGTTCGAGCCGGCGATCTCGCTGGCGGAGAAGGGCTTTCCGATCTCGCAGCGCCTGTACACCCAGGTGGCGGCCGACAAGTTCCTGGCCAACTCGCCGGAGATGGCCGCGTATTTCCTCGATGCGCAGGGCAAGCCCAAGCCGGCCGGCACGGTGCTGAAGAACCCCAGGCTCGCACAGACGCTGCGCGATATTGCGCGGCGCGGCGCGGGTGTGCTGTACGGTGGCCCGATCGCGCAGGACATCGTCGCCAAGGTCAACGGCAGTGCCAACCGGGGCTCGCTGTCGATGGCTGACCTGCGCGATTACCGGGCCAAGCAGCGCGTGCCGGTCTGCACCGACTACAAGCGCTGGAAGATCTGCGGCATGCCGCCGCCGTCATCGGGCGGTATCGCGATTGCGCAGATCCTGGGCACGCTGCAGGCGCTGGAGACCAAGAATCCCAAGTACGCGCTGGCAGCGCTCAAGCCGCAAAACGTCAACACGCCCGCGCAGGTGGAAGCCAATCCGGACGCGGTCCACGCTATTTCCGAAGCCGACCGCCTGGCCTATGCCGACCGCGGCCTCTACGTGGCGGATGCCGATTTCGTGCAGATCGACGTGGCCGGCCTGGTCAACCCGAACTACCTCGCGTCGCGCGCCGAGCTGATCGGCGACAAGAGCATGGGCAAGGCGCAGCCGGGCGTGCCGCCGGGCCCTGCGGTGGCGTATGCCCCGGACCGCTCGCCGCCGCGCATGTCCACCTCGCAGATCGTCGCGGTCGATGACCGCGGCGGCGCGATCTCGATGACCACTACGATCGAGTCGTACTTCGGCTCGCATCTGATGGTGCGTGGGTTCATGCTGAACAACCAGCTGACCGACTTCTCGTTCTTGCCGAGCGAGAATGGCAAGCCGGTGGCCAACCGTGTCGAGCCGGGCAAGCGGCCGCGTTCGTCGATGGCGCCAACGCTGGTGTTTGACCGCCAGACCGGGCAGCTCGTGGCCACGGTGGGTTCGCCCGGCGGCTCACAGATCATCGAGTATGTGTCCAAGACGCTGGTCGGGATGCTGGACTGGAATATGGATCCGCAGGCTGCGATCGGCATGGGTAACTTCGGCAGCCGCAATGGGCCTACTGAAGTGGAGAAGGGGCTGGTGTCGCCGGGGCTGGTGCAGGCGCTGCAGCAGCGCGGGCATCAGGTTGCCGAGATTGAGATGACCAGCGGCACGCAGGCTATCGTGCGTCGGCAGGGGCCAGATGGGAAGGTCGTTTGGGCGGGTGGGGCGGATCCGCGGAGGGAGGGGGTGGCGGTGGGGGATTAAGGGGGCGGTTTTCAGCGTGCTATCGTGGTCGCTGTTGGTGACATGCTGTCGGCCGTTGAACCGCCTGGTTCCGCCCTCCTGGGCGGGTCACTTTTTGGCCGAGCGCCAAAAAGTAACCAAAAAGCGCGTCGCCTGCGGCTGGCTGAGCCAATTTGGCGCTTCTGGCTATATGGGCGGCGTTGGTCTCAGTGAAGCGTGGTCGCGATGCCCGCCTGCTACGCCAGGTGAGTGAGTGTGGGTGCCTGACGAATCCCCACTTTTGAACTATCCCCAGGACGGGTGTAGGCCGCCTGCTCCCTGCGGTATCGCATCATCGCCTACGGCTGCGCTGCGCGCGGCTCAGTCTCGCGGGTGAGGTGTCCTGGCCCGAACCCGCATCGCTGCGCTCGCTGGGCGGCGACGGCAATGGCCAGGGCGAGATCGGCGCTCTGCCACATTAGGGTCCGCGCGCAGCGCAGCCGAAGGCGTCCCACCGATATGGCATGCAGCAGGTTGCCTACGCCCGGCATGGGGATCGTTCAATAGTCGATTAACGCCAGGCACTATCCCTAACTCACCTGGCGTTAGCAGGCTCGAACGGCGACGAAGCCCAAACGGAAATCACCGCCGGCCGAACCACCCACGCCGCCAACTTGATAGCCAGCCGCTCAGGCGACGCGTTTTTTGGTTACTTTTTGGCGCTCGGCCAAAAAGTGACCCGCCCAGGAGGGCGGAACCAGGCGGTTCAACGGCCGACAGCATGTCACCAACAGCGACAGCGACGCAGCAACGGCCGATAACATGTCACCATCAGCGACAGCGACGCATCAACGGCCGACAGCATGTCACCAACAGCGACAGCGACGCAGCAACGGCCGATAACATGTCACCATCAGCGACAACAGCGGTTCAACGGCTAGCGACCAAGATGCCCGAGCATAACTATTTCCTTACCCCCCAGCCTTCCTCGCATACTCCCACCCCATCTCCGCCATCGGCCGCGCCCGCTTACCCGCATCCGTAGCCTGCGCCGACGAAGCCGTTCCATCCACCACGCGCTTCATGATCCCCTGCAGAATCCCGGCAATACGGAACATGCTGAAGGCAAGATAGAAATTCCAGTCACCAGTGATCGCACGCCCGGTGCGCTGCTCGTACATGCGGCGATACGTCGCCTCGTCAGGAATCCCCAGCCCCGCATAGTCCAGCCCCGCAATCCCGCGGAACTGCCCCGGTGCGATATGCCAGCTCATGCAGTGGTAGCTGAAATCCGCCATCGGATGCCCCAGCGTGGACAGTTCCCAATCCAGCACCGCCAGCACGCGCGGCTCGGTGGGGTGGAACATCAGGTTGTCGAGCCGGTAGTCGCCATGCACGATCGACGTCAGGTCCGCGTCTTCCTGGGGAATATGCTGCGGCAGCCAGTCCATCAGCGCATCCATGGCCGGGATCGACTCGGTCTCCGACAGCTTGTATTGCTTGGTCCAGCGCTCGATCTGGCGCTGGAAGTAGTTGCCGGGCTTGCCGTAGTCCCCCAGCCCGATGGCGTTGTAGTCGACGGTATGCAGCGCGGCGATGACGCGATTCATCTCGTCATAGATGGCACTGCGCTCGGCATTGTCCATGCCGGGCAACGACTGGTCCCACAGCACCCGGCCGGCGACGAATTCCATGATGTAGAAGGCCCGGCCAATTACCGATTCGTCTTCGCACAGCGCGTACATGCGCGCCACCGGCACGTCGGTGCCGGCGAGGGCGGCCATCACGCGGTATTCGCGCTCGATGGCATGCGCTGACGGCAGCAGCTTGCTCTTGGGGCCGGGCTTGGCGCGCATCACATAGGTCTGGCCCGGCGTGACCAGCTTGAAGGTCGGGTTGGACTGTCCGCCCTTGAATTGCTCGACGGTCAGCGGGCCGGCAAAGCCCTCCACGTGCTGGCGCATCCAGGCTTCCAGCGCGCCGGTGTCGAAGCGTTGCTGGTCTGCCACCGGGCGCGTGCCCTCGAAGTGCGATACGTTGCTCGTCATGCTGTCTCCGTTGGTTTTCTGTTCGGGTTCGGTTGGATGGCTGGGGTGACTCAGGCGGCCGGCTGGCGTCCGCGCAAATACTGGTGCAGCAGCACTTCCATGGTGGTGTGGCGCGAGCCGCTGTGGACGGGCGTGGGCGGCGAGTAGTTGGTCATGCGGACCACCCAGTCGAGCGGGCCGTCGCCCATGTCGAGCACATTGATGCAGCCCGCCGTCTGCAGCAGCGAGCCGAACAGCACGCGCCGCCCGCAGGTGATGGCCTGCGACAGGATGGCGCGGTTGGTGCCGCCGTGCAGCACCATCAGCACGGTATCCCATTCCGGGTCTTCGCGCAGGCGATCCAGCCCGGGCAGCACGCGGTCGAGAAAGGCGCCGATGGTCTCGCCGTTGAGGAAGCGCTTGTCTTCCGGCACCTCGCCTTCGAAGGCGCCGACGAAGGCGTCGCGCAGGTCGGCGTCGGCGATCGCGGACAGATCGCCGCCGCGGATCTCCTGGAATTCGGGCCAGACTTCGGGCACCACGCCGTCCATGTCGGGCAGTTCGGCCAGCACGCGCTCGGCGGTCTCCACGGTGCGCGGCAGGCCGCTGACGATGACGCGGTCGAAGCGGATCTGCTCCGCGGCAAAGGCGCGTCCGGCGGCCGTGGCCTGCATGCGGCCGGTTTCGTTGAGCGGCACCATCTCCGGCAGGGCAGGGCGCCCGGCTTCATCGAAATACGAGACGGCACCGTGCCGCATCAGGTAGATGCGGCGACGCGAGGACGGCGGCAATTCCATGCGTTGTCTCCTTGTGTTGTAGCTGGCCTGCCCGTCTGCCGCGGGATTGCCATGAAGACGGGCAGCCGCCCGTCCGGGTCCGTCAGCGGTACTGCGGCTTGCGCTTTTCAAGGAAGGCGCTGATGCCTTCGCCGCCATCCGGGTGATGCAGCGCGGCTACAAAATTGTCGCGCTCGGCCAGCAAGTGTTCGTCGAGCGAAGCCGTGGCCGCATAGTTGATCAGGCCCTTGATGCGGCCGACCGCATGCGGCGATTGCCTGGCCAGCCCTGCGGCAAGGCGCAGCGACTCGGCCAGCGCCTCGCCCGGCGGCGTGACGCGGTTGACGAGACCGAACTGGGCCAGCCGCTCGCCGCTGACGGGCTTGCCTTCCATCATCATCTCGCTGGCGAGCTGGCGCGGCAGGGCGCGCGCCAGTTCGTACGAGCCGCCGCCGTCGGGCGTGAGGCCGACCGAGACGTAGGCCATCACGAACTTGGCGTCGCTGGCCGCGACCACGAAGTCGCACGCCAGCACCAGCGACAGGCCCGCGCCCGCGGCCGCGCCTTCCACCGCCGCGATGATCGGCTTGGGAAAGGCGTGCAGCGAGCGGATAAAGCCGTTCAGCACCTCGATGCTGGCGGCCTGCACCTCGGGCGGCTGGCTGCGGTTGCCCAGCAGCCGGTTCAGGTTGCCGCCGGCGCAGAACATGCCGTCGGCGCCGGTGAAGATCACCGCGCGGATCGTATCGTCGGCGGCGGCCGCGTCCAGCGCCGCCTTGGAGCCCGCATAAATGTCCGGGTGCAGCGCGTTGCGCGCCTCCGGGTTCGAGATGGTCAGGACCAGCGTCGAGTCGACGCGTTCGGATAGCAGTTGTGCGGGCATGGGGGCGGACTCTGGAAAACCGGGCTCTTAAAACGATAAGGAACGGGCTTACTGCTCTTCGGCCAGCAGCGACAGGCCGAGGCCGGCACGGCGCCACAGCCACGGGCTCGGGCGGTAACGCATGTCGCCGGTCAGCGCTTCCATGTTGCGCAGCGTCTCGAGCACCAGTTGCGGGCCGACCGCGTCGCCCAGGGCCAGCGGGCCCTTCGGGTAGCCGAGGCCGAGGTTCACGGCAAGGTCGATGTCCGCCGGCGTGGCGATGCGCTGCTGCGCGATATCGCTGGCGATATTGATGATGCAGCAGAGCACGCGCTGGGCAACAAAGCCGGCAGAATCGCGGATCAGCGTGACCGGCACGCCGTCGCTGCCAAAAAGGCCATGCGCGGCGTCACGCGCGGCGGCGCTGGTGGCGGGCGTGGTCATCAGCGTGCGGCGCTTGGTGGCCTCGAACGGCAGCAGCGTGTCGATGGCGACGGTGCGGGCCGGGTCCAGGCCCTGCTGCAGCGCGCTGGTGGTGGCATCCAGGCCCAGCGGCGTGACGATGATCAGCGCGTCGGCCGACGGCTTGTTGCCGCCTTCCGGGGTCACGCCCAGCGCGCCCAGCAGCTTGGTCACCATGGCGTGGCCGCGCTCGCTGTCATGGCTGACCCAGACGCTCGACGGGCGCGCGCCCGGCACAGCGGCGGCCGCCGGCACCTGCTTCTGGCCATCGGCGTAGCGGTAGAAGCCGGCGCCGGCCTTGCGGCCGATCAGCCCGCCGACCGCGCGGATCGCGGTGATCGGCGACGGACGGTAGCGCGGCTCCTGGTAGAACTGGTTGTAGATCGACTCCATCACCGGGTGCGACACGTCCAGCCCGGTCAGGTCCATCAGCTCGAAGGGGCCCATGCGGAAGCCGGCCTGCTCGCGCATGATGTTGTCGATGTCGGCAAACTCGGCCACGCCTTCCTGCGCGACCTTCAGGCCTTCGATGTTCATGCCGCGGCCGGCATGGTTGACGATGAAGCCCGGCATGTCCTTGCAGCGCACCGGCGTATGGCCCATGCGGCGCGACAGCGCCATCAGCGCGTCGCCCACCGCGGGGTCGCCCGACAGGCCGTCGATGACTTCGACCACCTTCATCAGCGGCACCGGGTTGAAGAAGTGGTAGCCGGCGATGCGGCCCGGGTGCTTCGCGCCGACGGCAATCGCGGTGATCGACAGCGACGAGGTGTTAGAGGCGATGATGGCGTCCTCGCGCAGGATCGCTTCCAGCCTGGCGATCAGGTCGCGCTTGACTTCGAGCTTCTCGACAATGGCTTCCAGCACCATGTCGCAGCCGGCCAGGTCTTCCAGCGCGCCGCAGGGCTTGACGCGGGCCAGCGTGGCCTGGGCGTCGGCGGCGCTGATCTTGCCCTTGTCGGCGAGCTTGGCCAGCGTGTCCTGCAGGTACTGGCGGGCGGCGGCCACAGCTTGCGGGTTGGCGTCGTACAGGTTCACGGTCAGGCCAGCCTGGGCGGCGATCTGCGCAATGCCGCGTCCCATGGCGCCGGTGCCGACGACACCCAGCGTGTCGATGGTGAAAGTGCTCATCATTCGTCCCAAAAGTTGTGGTTAAATTAGCACGATCGTACGTTTTTTGCATCTTTCCGAACAGACCGGAAGGGCAGGCGGCGTGCGCTGATCGGCCAGGCCGGACACGGCAGGCTACGGATGGTCCACAATCCCCCTCAGACCCGTGCTCGCGCGGGCGATCATTCCAACAATGGAGAGAGACGACATGCTGAAGCTCTGCGGTTTTGCCGCCAGCAACTACTACAACAAAGTGAAGCTGGCGCTGCTGGAAAAGAACGTGCCGTTCGAAGAGGTGCTCGCCTGGATCGGCGAGACCGACCCGGCTGCTTCGCCCGCAGGCAAGGTGCCCTACATGATCACCGAATCCGGCTCGCTGTGCGAGTCGGAAGTCATCGTCGAATACCTGGAGGCGGCTTTCCCGCAGACGCCGCTGCTGCCGAAGGACCCGCTGCAGGCCGGCAAGGTGCGCGAGATCGTCACCTTCCTGGAGCTGTACCTGGAGCTGACGGCGCGCGAGCTGTATCCGGAAGCGTTCTTCGGCGGCAAGGTCAGCGACAACGTCAAGGAGCGCCAGCACAAGCTGCTGACGCGCTATATCCCGGCGTTTGCCAGGCTGGCGAAATTCTCGCCGTATATCGCGGGCGAGAGCTTCACGCTGGCCGATTGCGCGGCGGCGGTGCACCTGCCGCTGGTGTCGTCGTGCACCAAGATCATCTATGGCACGGACATGCTGGCTGACCTGCCGGTCAAGGATTACCTGAAGACGCTGTCGCAGCGCGAGTCGGTGCAGAAGGTCAATGCGGACCGGAAGGCGAATACGGAACTGATGATGAGCCGGAGCAAGTAAGCGTCGGCGCATCCTCGCGACAAAGCAAAACGCCCGCGATGACATCGTGGGCGTTTATGTTTTGGGGGCAGGGTCCGCGGGCCTGCTCAGAGCCTGGCGAGCCGTTCCAGCGCCAGCGCCAGCGTCTCTTCCTTCTTGGCAAAACAGAATCGCACCACGCCCGACTCGCGCGGCTGCGTATAGAACGCCGACACCGGAATCGCCGCCACGCCGATCTCGCGCGTCAGCCACATGGCGAAGTCCGCCTCGCTCAGGTCGGAAATGGCCGAGTAGTCGACGCACTGGAAGTAGGTGCCATCCGAGGGCAGCAGCTTGAAGCGCGAACCGGCCAGTCCCGCCCGGAAGAAATCGCGCTTGGCCTGGTAGAAGGCCGACAGCTCCAGGTACGGCGCGGGATCGGCCATATAGTCGGCCAGGCCATGCTGCACCGGCGTATTGACGGTGAAGACGTTGAACTGGTGCACCTTGCGGAACTCGGCCATCAGCGCGGCCGGCGCGGCCACGTAGCCGACCTTCCAGCCCGTCACGTGATAAGTCTTGCCAAAGCTCGAGATCACGAAGCTGCGCCGCGCCAGCTCGGGATGGCGCGAGACCGATTCATGCCGCTGGCCGTCGTAGACCATGTGCTCGTAAACCTCGTCGGAGAGCAGCAGGATGTCGGTGCCGGCCAGGATCTGCGCCAGCTTGTCCATGTCGCCCGCGCGCCAGATCGTGCCGGTGGGGTTGTGCGGCGTGTTGATGAGGATCATGCGCGTGCGCGGCGTGATCGCGGCGGCGAGCTTGTCGAAGGGCACGCGGAACTCGGGCGCCTCCAGCGTGACCGGCACGGCGGTGGCGCCGGCCAGTTCGATCGCGGGCAGGTAGCTGTCGTAGCAGGGCTCGAGCACGATCACTTCGTCGCCCGGGTGCACGGCGCACAGGATCGCGGTCAGGATGCCCTGCGTGGCGCCGGCGGTGACGGTGATTTCCGACTCCCAGCTGTACTGGTGGCCGTACAGCGCGGCGATCTTGTCGGCGATGGCCTGGCGCAGGCGCGGCACGCCCGCCATCGGCGGGTACTGGTTATGACCGGCGCGCATGGCCCCTGCGACGGCATCGACGATCTTCGGGTCGCAATCGAAATCCGGGAAACCCTGGCCCAGGTTGACGGCGTTCTTCTCGATGGCCAGGGCCGACATCACGGTAAAGATGGTGGTGCCGACGCCGGGCAGGCGCGAGGGTGGCGGGGTCAGCGGGGGGAGCGTGGTGTCTGCGGACATGTTGCGGGCGTATCGATGCGGTAAGGGGAGGGCGCGCGTGCCGGACCGGCCGCGCGCGCGATCCGGCAATTCTAAAGCGGATCGGCCGTGGTGTTGGCTGTGATGTCGGCGGTGCTGGCGGCGGTGTCGACCCGCGCGGCCAGCCAGGCGCCGAAGCCCGGCGGCGTCAGCACCTCGACGCCGCTGGAGCGGCGCAGCCGGCTGCGCAGCTTGAGCACCGCCTTGTCCTTCGACACCAGGCACGCCGCGCCGGCAAAGTGGGCCAGTTCGACAAACTTCTGGTCGTCGGTGTCCTTGCAGCGGGGCAGCCTGATGGCGTCGGCCTCGTCCTGCGGCGGCAGCGGTTCGAGGCGGGCCAGGCGGTCGACGGTGGCCAGCGCGGCGTCGATATCCACCTCGAAGCGGGCAAATTGCGGATAAGCCAGCACCCGGCGCAGTTCTTCACGGCAATCGGCGCGGATCACCGGGGCGATGGCGCCGGCTTCGAGCGCGTGCCGGATCGGCTCGACATGCGGGTCGCGAAACACCAGCAGGTCGACCCAGATATTGGAGTCGAGCACCACGCAGGGTGCGCCCGCTGGCGCGGATGTGATGCCGGCGGGGCTGGCGGGATGGTCGGTTCCGGTACTGTCGAGGCGCATTCGCTACAATCTTGGCTGGTTTGTCCTTGGCTATAGCCGCGATTTTGCCATGCTCATCGTTTTGTCTCCCGCCAAGTCCCTGGACTACGAGACACCCCCGCGCATCAAGACCCATACGCTGCCGCGTTTCATCGACCGTTCCGCCACGCTGATCGAGCGCCTGCGCAAGCTCGCGCCGCAGGACGTGGGCACGCTGATGGACATCTCCGACAAGCTTGCCGTGCTCAACGTCACGCGCTATGCCGAGTGGTCGCCCGAGTTCACCGCCGCCAACAGCAAGCAGGCGGTGCTGGCCTTCAACGGCGACGTCTACGACGGTCTCGACGCGAAGACGCTGAGCGCCGAGGACCTCGGCTTCGCGCAGAAGCACCTGCGCATCCTGTCCGGCCTGTACGGCGTGCTGCGTCCGCTGGACTGGATGCAGCCCTACCGGCTGGAAATGGGGACGCGCCTCGACAACGCAGCCGGCAAGGACCTGTATGCATTCTGGGGCGACGAGGTCACGCAGACGATCAACGGCGACATGGCTGCGCTGAAGCAGGAAGGCTCGCCAGTGCTGGTCAACCTGGCCTCGGAAGAGTATTTCAAGGTGGTGCGGCCCAAGGTGCTGCAGGCACGCATCGTCACGCCGGTGTTCGAGGACTGGAAGGGCGGGCGCTACAAGATCATCTCGTTCCACGCCAAGCGCGCGCGCGGCACGATGGCGCGCTACGCGGTCACGCACCGCATCACCGAGCCGGAAAAGCTCAAGCGCTTCGCCGGGGACGGCTATGCCTTCGACGCCTCCGCTTCCGACGCCGGCCGCTGGGTGTTCCGCCGCCGCCTGGAAGACTGAACCCCGGAAGACCGAACCCTAACGAAACGAGACCGCCAGCCATGCCTTCCGCCCTGCATATTTCCTCGCATTTCGATTCGGGTGCCATCGAGGTCGAGGCGCTCGACCGTGCCGACGATATCCGCCTGCGCATCCGCGCCGATTCGCACGCCGACTTCCGGCAGTGGTTCCATTTCCGCCTGCAGGGCGCGGCGGGGCAGGCGTGCCGGATGCACTTCCTCAACGCGGGCGATTGCACTTATCCGGATGGCTGGCGCGACTACCGCGCGGTGGCCTCGTATGACCGCGCGCACTGGTTCCGCGTGCCGACCAGCTTCGACGGCAAGGTGATGACGGTGGAGTTCACGCCGGAGCACGACAGCGTCTGGTTCGCGTATTTCGAGCCCTATCCCGACGAGCGCCACCTGTCGCTGCTGGCGAGCTGCCAGCGCTCGCCGCTGGCGCAGCTGTCGCACCTGGGCAGCACCGTCGACGGGCGCGACATGACCCGCGCCACGCTGGGCCAGCCCGGCCCCGGCAAGAAGACCATCTGGATGATCGCGCGCCAGCATCCGGGCGAGAGCATGGCCGAATGGTTTGTCGAAGGCGTGCTGCAGCGGCTGACCGGCACCGGCATCTGGGCCGGCGATCCGGTCGCGCGCAGGCTGCTCGAGCGCGCCGTGTTCCATATCGTGCCGAACATGAACCCGGATGGCTCGGCGCGCGGCAACCTGCGCACCAACGCCGCCGGCGCCAACCTGAACCGCGAATGGATGTCGCCCAGCGCGGATACCAGCCCGGAGGTCTACCACGTGCGCCGCGCCATCGAGGCCACGGGGTGCGACATGTTCTTCGATATCCACGGCGACGAGGGCCTGCCGTACAACTTCGTCGCCGGCAGCGAGATGCTGCCCGGCTTTACCGAAGCGCGCCGGCGCGAGCAGCAGCGCTTCATCGAAGCCTTCAAGCGTGCTTCGCCGGACTTCCAGGACGTGCACGGCTATGCCGCCAGCAAGTACAACGCCGACGCGCTCAAGCTCGCGTCCAAGTACATCGGCCATACCTTCGGCTGCCTGGCGCTGACGCTGGAAATGCCGTTCAAGGACAACGCCGACTTGCCCGATCCGGCGGTGGGCTGGAACGGCGCGCGCAGCGCGCTGCTGGGTACGGCGATGCTGCAGGCGATCCTGGATTACCTGGGCTGAGGTGGTGTCTCTCTCGCACGCTGAGGGTTTGCTCCCCTCTCCCTGATGGGAGAGGGGCGGGAGAGGGGAGACAACCAGCGAGCTTACTGCTTCTTCTTGGCCGTGCTGCTCGTCTTCGCCGACCCTGACGCCGCTTTCGACGAAGCCGACTTGGTCGACTTGGCCGCCGAAGACTTGCCCGACTTCGACGACGCCGTGCTCTTGCCCTTGCCCTTGCGGCTCTTGCCGGACGACGTGGCCTGGCTCGACGTGGGCACCGCAGGCGCGGCAGCGGGTTCGCTGATGGTGGCGCCGCCGGGGTCCTGCAGTTCGTACGCCAGCATCATGCCGTCGTCGTAGCCGCAGCGCACGCGCACGGGCTGCCAGTCGTCGCCGCGGCGCTTGTGTGCGGTGGCGTTGAACGTCACCACGGTACTGACCGGCACGGCCTGCTTGCCGGGCGAGAAGCGTCCGCTCCAGGGCTCGGTCGTGGCCTGCCCGGCGGCGAGCGCGCCGGTGGGGATCTTCAGGGCATCGTAGCTGGCCGAGCGCGGCACTACCCAGCTGGCGTGCGCGGCGCAGTCGGCCACGTCGCTGCTGGCGTTCTCGGTCTTCATCAGCTGCTCGCGCATGCGTGCGCGGTACTCGGACAGGCTGACACGGCCGCGATCGGGCAGGGTGATGGTCTTGGTGGGCGGGGTGGAGGAAGCGGCAGGAGCGGGGGCGGGCCGGGCAGGAGCGGCCGTCGGGGCGGCGGCAGCAGGGGCCTGCGCGGCGGCCTCGTCGGCCGGCATGTTGGCGCAGCCCGCCAGCCCGATCGCACCGGCCACCGCGGCAGCCAACATGCGGAGCCGGCTGCCGAGCAGTTCGGAAATTCGTCGGATCACAGTGTTTGCGGTGTTCGCGTTCTGGGATTGGCTTGCCGGCGCAGGGGCCGGCAGGCCGGGTAGCTTCGCAAAGGAATGCCATGATAGAGGAAACCTATCCGGCAAAGTTCCTAAATCTTGTTACCTATTCTTCTAACGCAATGACGACGCGCAGGAACGGGCCTGCTTTCTAGCAGATATTTCCCACGCCGCACAACTGCGGGGAACCCGCACGGCCGGTCCGCGGTGATCCCGCGCGGCCCGGCCGTGGTGCGTTGGCAAACGCCTCAGGCCACGCGCGAGGGCATCGCGCGCGTAAAGCGCAGCAAATCGTCGAGCAGTGCGTTCAGGTCATGGCGCAGCTTGGCGAAGCCGGCGGTGTGGGTCAGGCCCACCTCGTCCATGTACAGCTTGCGGTTGACCTCGAGCTGCAGGCTGTGGCGACCGGCCTGCGGCTGGCCGACCACGCGCACGATTTCCACGCCCTTGTAGGGGTGGTTGCGCCAGACCTCGTAGCCCATGTCCTTGAGCACGCCTTCGATGCGGTCGGTGAAGCGCTTGTCGCAGGTGGTGCCGTCACGGTCGCCGACGACAAAGTCGGGATGCTCCAGGCCGGGGAACTCGGTCGCGTATGGCGCGGCGTGGCTCGGCATCGAATGGCAGTTGATGTGCCAGGCGCTGCCGTGGCTGGTGACGGCGTGATCGGCCAGTTTCTGCAGCTGCGCGTAGTAGGGCAGGTAGCAGCGGTTGATGCGCGACTGCACTTCTTCGACGCCGAGCTTGCGGTCGTAGATCGCCTCGCCGCTGTCGAGCACGCGCCAGACGAGGCCCTTGCCAAGCCGGGTCTTGGAGGTTTCCTGCTTCGCGCCGGGCCAGGGGGCGTCGAGCAGGGCTTCGTCGATTTCCTCCAGCGCGCGGTTGGCGTCGAGGTAGCTGCGCGGGAAGCCCGCGCACAAGAGCGGGATGCCGCGCGCCGGCGCGCCGGCGTAGAGCTCATCGACGAAGGTGTCCTCGGCCTGCCGCAGCAGCTGCAGCGGCAGGGCGGGATCGGGGCGGAAGTCCGTCGGGTAGGTGGTCGCGCTGTGCGGCGAATCCAGGAACAGCGGGGCGGGCTCGCCCTCCGGCTGGTACAGGAAGTACGGACTATCCGCGGTGGTTCGGTCGGTATCGGTCATGGTGCTGCGCCAGTGGTCAGTCGAGCGAGATCTTGGCGGCCGCGGCCACGCGCTTGTTCTTGGCCACTTCGCTCCTGATCTGCGCGGCGAAGTGAGCCGGGGTGTCGCCCACCGGGGTCGCGCCCAGCTTTTCCAGCTTGGCCTTGACTTCCGGCGTTGCCAGCACCTTGACGGCGGCGGCATGCAGCTTGTTCTGGATGTCGGCCGGCAGGTTGGCCGGCGCGATCAGGCCGAACCACGCGGCGTCGTTGACCTCGCCCAGGCCCAGCTCGGCGAAGGTCGGCACGTTCGGCAGCGCCGCCACGCGCTTGGGCGCGGCCACGGCCAGCGCGCGCAGCTTGCCGCCTTCGATGAACGGCAGCGACGACGGCAGGTTGTCGAACAGCACCTGCACCTGGCCGGCCAGCGCGTCGTTCAGCGCCGGGCCCACGCCCTTGTACGGCACGTGCAGCAGTTCGGTCTTGCTGCTCATCTTGAACAGTTCCCCCATCATGTGCGAGACGCTGCCGTTGCCGGCCGAGCCATAGGCCAGCTTGTTCGGCTGCGATTGCGCCAGCGCGATGAAGGACTTCATGTCGGTGGCCTTGACCGCCGGGTTGATGCTCATCACGTTCGGCACCGAGGCCAGGTTGGTGATGGTGGTGAAGTCCTTGGTTGCATCGTAGGACAGGCGCGGGTAGACCGCAGGGTTGATGCCGTGGGTCGAGGCCGTGGCAATGCCCAGCGTGTAGCCGTCGGGCGCCGCCTTCGACAGGAAGGTGGTGCCGATGCTGCCGCCGGCGCCGCCGCGGTTGTCGACCACCACGGCCTGGCCCAGTTGCTGGCCGAGCTTGTCGGCAACGATGCGCGCGACGATATCGGTGGTGCCGCCGGCGGGGAAGGGCACGACCAGCGTGATCGGCTTGGTCGGGTAGCCGGACTGGGCGGCGGCGCTGAACGACAGGCCGGTGGCGAGGGCGGCCGAGGTGGCGGCCAGGACGCGGAGGAGGTGGCGACGTTGCATGATGTGTGGGGAAAGGTATCGAGAAAGAGACAAAGGCGTTTTCACGATTCTGCTCGTCCAGGCAGGACCCTCGCAAACGAAATAAAATCCCTAGCTCATTCCATTTGGTCGTGAAGTAGAGGTGAATTATGCGACGCATGTGTCCGTCGCTGACCGAGTTGCAGGCCTTCGAGGCCGCGGCCCGGCACAACAGTTTCACCGTCGCCGCACGCGAACTGCATGTGACGCAGGGGGCGGTCAGCAAGCAGGTGCGCAGCCTGGAGGCTTACCTTGGCGTGGAGCTGTTCGAGCGCGTGCGTCAGCGCCTGGTGCTGACCACGGCGGGAGAGCGCTACCTGGAGCGCATCGGGCCAAGCCTCAACGAACTGGAGGCCGCCACCGTCGAACTGATGGCGCGCCAGGGCCGCGGCGGCGTGTTGCATATCGCAAGCATGCCGACATTGGGCGCGAAGTGGCTGATCCCGCGCCTGCCGCAGTTCTTTGCGCGGCATCCGGAGGTAACGCTGGAATTCGTGCCGCATGCGCAGGGCTACGATTTTTCCGAGCCGGATCTGGATGCGGCGATCCGCTTCGGCGATGGCGTCTGGCCAGGCAGCCTGGCGGACTACATGACCGGACGCGAAGTGCTACCGGTATGCCGGCCGGGCCTGCTGGCACAGGAACCGCACGGCGTCGCGCGCACGCCGGCCGCCTTGCTGCACTATCCGCTGCTGCACCACACCACCGTGCCCGAGGCCTGGCCCGACTGGTTCGCCACGCTCGGCGTAACCACGCGGCAGGCGTGGAGCGGCGCGCGTTTCGACCAGTTCTCGTTGCTGACGCAGGCCGCGCTGTCGGGGCTGGGCATTGCGCTGATCCCGCGCTGCCTGATCGAACAGGAACTCGCCAGCGGGGCGCTGGTGGTCGCGCATCCGGCGCAGGTGCTGGCAAAGAAAGGCTATTACCTGTGCTATCCGGAGCAGAAACAGCACCTGCCGGCGCTGCAGATTTTCCGCAAGTGGGTGATGGAGGGTGCAGATGTGCCGGCCGCCGGATCACGGGCCGCCTCGTCCGGGCAAGCGGGTCCGGCGCGCTAGGCTTGCGTTGCAGTCAGGTTACGCAGTTGCTCCAGCAGCCTGACTGCCGGCGCTGGCAGGATGCCGTGCCGGCGCCGGTAGACGGTCAGCCGGCGCGGCGCGCTGGCGCCGGGTATCGGCAGCGGGTGGATCAGCCCGGCCTTCTGCTCGGCCTGGTACATCGGCTCGGCAATCCAGCTGAGGAAGCCGGCGCGCGCGACCAGGCTCTTGAGCGCGATGATCGAGCGCGTTTCGGCAACGATCTCGGGCGGCGCCAGTTCATGCCGCGCGAACAGACGCAGCAGTTCCTCGAACGGCGCGGTGCCGCGCGGCGGCATCACCCAGTGGCAGCCCCGCGTATCGGCCAGCTTCAGGCCGCGCTTGCCCATCAGCGGATGGCCGGTTGCGGCCACCACGTAGCTGGTATCGCTCCAGCCAACATCGCTGACGGCGCAGATCTCGTCGTTTTCCGGCAGGGCAATGCCGATGGCCAGGTCGATCTCGCGCTTGGCCAGCGCATCGGCGAGGAAATCGCCCACTCCTTCGATGATGCGCAGCCGCAGATTGGGCCAGCGCGCCAGCACGGCCTCGATGGCCTGCGGCAGCACGCCGCTGACCACGCTGGCGACGGCGCCGACACGGATGGTGCCGCTGGCCAGCCCGCGCAGCGCGCGGACGGCCTCGATGGCGTGGTCGGCTTCGTGGCGCAGCAGGGTGGCGTGGGGCAGCAGCGCCTCGCCGTAGGCGGTCAGCACCATGCCGGTGGAATAGCGTTCGAACAGCGGGGCACCCAGTTGGGCTTCCAGCCGCTGGATGGTACGGCTTAGCGCCGGCTGGGTCAGGTTCAGGTGGGCCGCGGCGCGCCCCAGGCTGCGGTGCTCGCAGACAGCAAGGAAGGCCTGGATTTGGCGCAGATCGAGGGTCATGCAGAATGGTAATGACTTTGCCCGGAATTGGCAATTTTCAGGCAAGGGCAGCGTGTCCATACTGTGGCGCAAGTCAACCCATCCCAGCCCTAGGAACCGACCGCCATGGCGCCTATCGCCCCTTCCAGCCCACCCCAGCTGCCTGTCACTGTCCGCGGCGCCGTCCTGGACCTGCTCCGGGCCTTTGGCATGACTTCGGTGTTCGGCAATCCCGGCTCGACCGAACTGCCGCTATTCCTGGATTTCCCTGCTGATTTCCGTTACGTGCTGGGCCTGCAGGAGTCGGTCGTGGTCGGCATGGCCGACGGCTACGCCCAGGCCACGCGCAACGCCGCCTTCGTCAACCTGCACTCGGCCGCCGGCGTCGGGCATGCCATGGGCAGCATCTTCACTGCCTTCAAGAACCGCACGCCGCTGGTGATCACTGCCGGCCAGCAGGCGCGCTCGATCCTGCCGTACGAACCGTTCCTCTATTCGGCGCAGGCAACGGAGCTGCCCAAGCCATACGTGAAGTGGAGCTGCGAGCCGGCACGCGCCGAAGACGTGCCGCTGGCGATTGCGCGCGGCTACTACATCGCCATGCAGCCGCCGCGCGGGCCGGTGCTGATCTCCATTCCGGCCGATGACTGGGCCCGTCCCTGCGAGCCGGTACTGCCACGCACGGTCAGCACCGAGATCGGGGCCCAGCCCGCGCTGCTCGCGCAGATCGGCGACGCGCTCGACGCCAGCCGCCGTCCCGCTTTGGTGGTCGGCGCGGCCGTCGATCGTGACGGCGCCTGGGATGACGTCGTGCGGCTGGCCGAGCGGCACCAGGCTTCGGTGTGGGTCGCGCCGATGTCAGGGCGCTGCGGCTTTCCCGAAGACCATCCGCTGTTTGCCGGATTCCTGCCGGCCATGCGCGAGAAGATCGTCGCGCTGCTGGCCGGGCATGACCTGATCTTTGCCGTGGGCGCACCCGCGTTCACCTATCACGTGGAGGGCTTCGGCCCGCACGTGCCGCCGGGCGCGCAGCTGGTCCAGCTGACCGAGGACGCCAGTGCCGCAGCCTGGGCACCGGCGGGCACGAGCGCGGTCGGCAGCATCCGCCAGGGTGTGGCCGGCCTGCTGGCCCGTCCCGCCCCGCCGCGCCGCGAAGCCCCGCCGCCAAGGCAGCCCGCGCCGCGCGCGCAGCCGGGCGCGCCGATGAGCGTGGCCTACGTGCTGCAGACCCTGGCCGAGCTGCGCGATCCGGAGTCGATCATCGTCGAGGAAGCGCCGAGCGCGCGCCCGGTGATGCATCGCTACCTGCCGATCGTGCGCAGCGAGACCTTCTACACGATGTGCAGCGGCGGCCTGGGCTTCGGGCTGCCGGCGGCTGTTGGCGTGGCATTGGGCAAGCCAGGGCGCAAGGTGATCGGCCTGGTCGGCGACGGGTCCAGCATGTACGCGATCCAGGCGTTGTGGAGCGCCGCGCAGCTGAAACTGCCGATCACGTTCATCGTGCTGAACAACCGCCGCTACGCGGCGCTGCAGGAATTCGCGCCCACCTTCGGCTTCGGCCACGGCGATCCGCTGGTGGGCACGGCTCTGCCCGACCTCGATTTCGTGGCGCTCGCGCGCGGCCATGGCTGCGAGGCGGTGCGGATCCGCACCGCGTCAGCGCTGCCCGATGCGCTGGCCACGGCGCTGCAATCCAGCGTGCCGACCGTGGTCGAGATCGAGGTGGCCTAGCCGCTTTCCCTTTCCATGCCGCGCCGGCATGCCAGAACAACAGAGGAGACAGACCATGCAGACCATCACCATGCTGATCGGCGGCGAGCGTACGCCGGCCGCCAGCGGCGCAACCTTCGAGCGCCGCAACCCGCTGGACCAGAGCGTCGCCACGCGCGCCCCGGCCGCCGGCAAGGCGGATGCGCTGGCCGCCGTGGCGGCAGCGGCCGATGCCTTCCCGGCGTGGCGCGATACGGGCCCGGGCGATCGCCGGGCGCTGCTGATGCGCGCCGCGCAGTCGCTGGAAAGCAAGGGGGCGGCGATCGCGGCGGCGATGGCGGCGGAGACCGGCGCCTCGGCCCAGTGGGCCGGCTTCAACGTGCATCTGGGCGTCGGCATGCTGCAGGAGGCGGCCGCCCTGACCACGCACATTCATGGCGACGTGATTCCGTCTGACGTGCCGGGCAGCGTTGCCATGGCGGTGCGGCAGGGCGCGGGCGTGGTGCTTGGCATCGCGCCCTGGAACGCGCCGGTCATCCTCGGCGTGCGTGCGGTGGCGACCGCGCTTGCCTGCGGCAACACCGTGGTGCTCAAGGGCTCGGAGATCTGCCCGGCAACGCATGGCCTGATCATCGATGCGCTCGCGCAAGCTGGCTTTCCGCCGGGCGTGGTCAACTTCATCACCAATGCGCCGGCCGACGCCGCCGAGGTGGTGGAGGCCATGGTGGCCCATCCGGCGGTACGGCGCGTCAACTTCACGGGTTCGACGCGCGTGGGCCGGCTGATTGCGCAGGCCTGCGCGCGCCACCTGAAGCCGGCGGTGCTCGAACTGGGCGGCAAGGCGCCGCTGGTGGTGCTCGATGATGCCGACCTCGATGCCGCGGTCGACGCCGCCATCTTCGGCGCCTTCGCCAACTCCGGGCAGATCTGCATGTCCACCGAGCGCATCGTGGTCGATGCCGCCGTGGCCGATGAATTCGTGACATGGTTTGCCGCGCGTGCCGCCGCGCTGCCGCTTGCCGATCCGCGCTCGGGGCCGGCGGTGCTGGGCTCGGTGGTGGACATGAGCACGGTCGAACGCTGCAACGCCATGATCGACGATGCGCTGGCAAAGGGCGCGAAGCTCGCCTGCGGCGGCAAGGCCACGGATACGCTGATGGCCGCGACCGTGCTCGATCATGTCACGCCGGAGATGGACATCTACCACGAGGAATCGTTTGGGCCAGTCAAGGCGGTCGTGCGCATCAGTGGCGTGGAAGCGGCCATCGCCTGCGCCAATGATTCGGAGTACGGGCTTTCCGCCGCCGTGTTCGGGCGCGACATCGCGCGCGCCATGCAGGTCGCGCGGCGCATCGAGTCGGGCATCTGCCATGTCAACGGGCCCACCGTGCATGACGAAGCCCAGATGCCGTTCGGCGGTGTCAAGTCCAGCGGCTATGGCCGCTTTGGCGGCAAGGCCGGCATCGAGGCCTTCACCGAACTGCGCTGGATCACGATGCAGACCACGCCGAGGCAGTATCCGTTCTGAGCAGGACGGCCGGTGGTGGCCGGTGGTGGCCGGTGGCGGCCACTGGCCGCCCGCACATAACGAGAACATTCAGGAGACAAAGCATATGCGATTCCCTTCCCGCATTGCGCGCCCCATTGCCGTGGCAATGTGCGCGCTGGGCCTGGCCGGCAGCGCGGCTGCACAAGGCAATGCCACGCCGTGGCCCGTGAAGCCGATCCGGCTGGTGGTGAACTTCCCGGCCGGCGGCGCGGCCGACACGCTGGCCCGCGGCATTTCACCGACCCTGTCCGAAGCGCTCAAACGCCCCGTGGTGGTGGATAACCGGCCCGGCGCGAACGGCATCGTCGGCGGCGATGCCGTGGCCAAGGCACAGCCGGATGGATACACCTTCCTGCTGACCTCCGGCGGTGCGGTGGCGATCGATCCCTTCCTCTACAAGAAGATGCCCTACGACCCGCTCAGGGACCTGACGCCCGTGGCATCCGTGGCGCTGGTGCGGGTCTACCTGCTGGTGCATCCCTCGCTGCCGGTCAAGACGCTGGGCGAGTTCGTCAGCTACGTGCGCGAGCATCCGGGCAAGCTCAGCTACGGCTCGGCCGGGAACGGCAGCACGCCGCATATCGCGGCGGAAATGTTCAAGCGGTCGGGTGGGCTCGATGCCGTGCACGTGCCGTACAAGGGCGCGGCGCCGGCTTTGGGCGACCTGCTCGCGGGGCAGGTCCAGTTCATGTTCGACCCGGGGCCGGGGCTGCAATACGTTGCCAGCGGCAAGCTGCGCCTGCTCGCGGTGGCCAGCGCCCGGCGCGCACCGCAGTTCCCCGATGTGCCCACGCTGGCCGAAGCCGGCCTGCGGGACGTGGACGGCGATTCGACCTTCGGGGTCTATGCGCCTGCAGGCACGCCGCCGGCCATCCTGGAGCGCATGAACCGCGAGATCAACCAGGCACTGTCCGCTGCGTCGCTACAGGAAAGCGTCAGGAAGCTGGGCGGCACGGCGGAGCCGATGAGCATCCGCGCGTACGGTGAGCGGCAGATCGCCGACCGGGCGCGCTATGGCAGGTTCATCCGGCAGGCAGGGATCACGGTGGACTGACTCGCCGCAGCCAAGGCGGGCGCCGCTGCGCGGCTCAGCGCTCGACGCCGGCAACTCCAACCAGGGCGGCCGGCTGTTCGGGCGCCAGGCCATGGTGTCAATGCCGGCCCGAGCCCGGCCGGCACCAACTGCGCCGGGGAGAACCCGGCCGACAAGAAGGCCTGCCGCGAGTGGTCTGCGCTGCTGCAGTACGAAAGCGGCGGGTGATGCCGCGCAAGGGAACAGGCCGATCGTCCCTAACGCGGCATTCACTCACTCACTTCGACAGCACCTTCATCGCCGATTCCAGCCCCGCCAGCGTGACCGGGTACATGCGCCCCTTCATCAGCTGGTTGATCACCGTGATCGACTGGCGGTACTGCCACAGGCCTTCGGGCTCGGGGTTGAGCCAGACGAAGTGTGGGAACTGCTCGGTCATGCGGTTCAGCCACACCGCGCCGGCCTCGGCGTTGTTGTATTCGACCGAGCCGCCGGGCTGCAGGATCTCGTACGGGCTCATGGTCGCGTCGCCGACGAAGATGATCTTGTAGTCGGACGTGTACTTGTGCAGCAGGTCCCACGTGGCCAGTTTCTCGGCGTGGCGGCGGCGGTTGTTCTTCCACACGTAGTCGTACAGGCAGTTGTGGAAGTAGTAGTACTCCAGGTGCTTGAACTCGGTCTTGGTGGCCGAGAACAGTTCTTCCACGCGCTTGATGTGGTCGTCCATCGAGCCGCCCACGTCCATCAGCATCAGCACCTTGACCTTGTTGTGGCGCTCGGGCCGCAGCTTGATGTCGAGCAGGCCGGCATTGGCCGCGGTCGAGTGGATAGTGTCGTCCAGGTCCAGCTCGGTGTCGGCCCCGTCGCGCGCAAAACGGCGCAGGCGGCGCAGCGCCACCTTGATGTTGCGCGTGCCCAGTTCGACCTGGTCGTCATAGTCCTTGTAGGTGCGCGCTTCCCACACCTTGATCGCGGTGCGGTTGCCCTTGCTCGGGCCGCCGATGCGGATGCCTTCGGGGTTGTAGCCGCCGTGCCCGAACGGCGAGGTGCCGCCGGTGCCGATCCACTTGTTGCCGCCCTCGTGCTTTTCCTTCTGCTCCTCGAGCAGTTGCTTGAGGCGTTCCATCAGCTTGTCGAGGCCGCCCATGGCCTCGATCTTGGCCTTTTCCTCGGCCGACAGCTCGCGCTCCAGCGTCTTCTGCAGCCAGTCGAGCGGGATGTCGGACTTCCAGTCAACCAGGCTTTCCACACCCTTGAAGTAGGCGGCAAAGGCCTGGTCGAACTTGTCGAAGTGCTTCTCGTCCTTGACCAGCGTCATGCGCGACAGGTAGTAGAACTCGTCGATCGAGGGCGTGATGACCTGCGCCTTGAGCGCTTCCAGCATGGTCAGGTATTCCTTGACCGAGACCGGCAGCTTGGCGTGGCGCAGCGAGAAGAAGAAGTCGATCAGCATGATGCCTTGCTCAGGTGATAGGCGGCCGCTTCAGCGCGGACGGTCAAGCTGGAATTGCAGGTGTTGACGCACCGTCGGCCATTCGCTGGCGATGATCGAAAACACCACGGTATCGCGCAACGAGCCGTCCTGCATGCGCTGGTGGTTGCGCAGCACGCCGTCCTGCTTGGCGCCGAGGCGCGCAATCGCGGCGCGGCTCTGCTGGTTCATCCAGTGCGTGCGGAATTCAACGGCGATGCAGTCGAGCTGGTCGAAGGCATGGCCGAGCAGCATCAGCTTGCACTCGGTGTTCAGCGGCGTGCGCTGGACCCGGCGCGCGTACCAGGTCGAGCCGATCTCCACGCGCCGGTTGGCCGCGTCGATATTCATGTAAGTGGTCATGCCCGCCAGTTCGCCCGCGGCGTCGCGCACCGCGAACGGCAGCATCGAGCCCTGCTCCTGCAGGCCCAGGCGCCGCACGATCTCGGCTTCCATGCGCTCGGGCGCGGGCACGCTGGTGTACCAGAGCTTGTACAGCTCGCCGTCGGCGCAGGCGGCGCGCAGGCCGTCGGCGTGCTCGGGTCGCAGCGGCTCCAGCGTGGCGTGCTTGCCGGCCAGGGTCACGGGTTTGGCAAAAGCGGTCATGACAGAATGCTCGCTCAGCGGTTGGCGCGGTTCATGAACACCAGGCGCTCGAACAGGTGCACGTCCTGCTCGTTCTTCAGCAGCGCGCCGTGCAGCGGCGGGATCGCGGCCTTCTTGTCGGGGCTCTTCAGCGCATCGGGCGGGATGTCCTCGGACATCAGCAGCTTGAGCCAGTCGATCAGCTCGGAGGTGGACGGTTTCTTCTTCAGGCCCGGCAGGTTGCGCATCTCGTAGAACGATTCCAGCGCGGCGGCGACCAGCTCGCGCTTGATGCCGGGGTAGTGCACGTCGACGATCTGCTGCATGGTGTCGGCGTCCGGGAACCTGATGTAGTGGAAGAAGCAGCGGCGCAGGAAGGCGTCGGGCAGTTCCTTCTCGTTGTTCGAGGTGATGATCACCAGCGGACGGTGCTTCGCCTTGACCAGTTCGCGCGTCTCGTAGACGTAGAACTCCATGCGATCGAGTTCGCGCAGCAGGTCGTTGGGGAATTCGATGTCGGCCTTGTCGATCTCGTCGATCAGCAGCACCACTTGCTGGTCGGCCTCGAAGGCCTGCCACAGCACGCCCTTGACGATGTAGTTGCGGATGTCGTGCACGCGGTCGTCGCCGAGCTGCGAGTCGCGCAGGCGCGAGACCGCGTCGTACTCGTACAGGCCCTGCTGCGCCTTGGTGGTCGACTTGATATGCCACTGCAGCAGCGGCATGCCGAGCGCGGCGGCCACTTCCTCGGCCAGCATGGTCTTGCCGGTGCCGGGCTCGCCCTTGATCAGCAGCGGGCGCTGCAGCGTGCGCGCGGCGTTGACGGCCAGCTTGAGGTCGTCGGTGGCGACATACTGGTCACTGCCCTCGAAACGGGCCTGCTGGGCGGAAGAAGCTTGGGCGGAAGCGTTGGCGGTGTTTGACATGAGGCAACCTGGAGGTGACGGCCCTGTCTTGGTCGGTTCGGGCCGGGTTGGCGTGTTTGGCGCAGTCTCTTCGCGCTGTCACGCGCGCTTTCATCATGGGCGGTATGGTTCGTCCGGGCCTGCCATCGAGCGTCTGCGAACGGTCGTGCGCTTTCCCGGAATGGGCCAGTATAAAAGACCTTTGCGGTTCGTGTTGGGCGGGCCTGACAGACGGCCGGCATCCAGGGGCGGTAGCTGGACTGCCAGGTGCCGCCTGCTGTACAATGCGCCGGTTTGACGCGCCCCCACGTCCAGTTCTCCAGTATCCGGCAGTCCGCGCTCAGAAGTCCCAGCGGCCCGTCCGGGTCGCGGCGATTGCGCGAGGTGGTTCCAGAATGTGTTCCACATCACGGCAATGATCCCGGATGCCGAATGTCTGGGCGGGTCTGGCGGGTTGCAACTCTTGCAACCCCACCGACAAGCCAGGCTTTCCCCCAGAAGCATTCTGAAACCGTCTCCGCCCGGCAGGGCAGGTCACGCACGGTTTAATTTCCAATCCGCAAAGACAATGAAAAAGCTCCTCACGATGGTGGTGCTGGGCGCGGCTGCAATGGGCGCGCAGGCACAGGAAGTCAAGGGCAATGGAGACGCTGCCAAGGACAAGGTTGCAATGTGCATCGGATGCCACGGCATTCCGGGCTACCGTGCGTCGTTCCCCGAGATCTATGAAGTGCCGATGCTGGGCGGCCAGAGCGCCAAGTACATCGAAAACGCGCTGAAGGCGTACCAGAAGGGCGAGCGCAAGCACCCGACCATGCGCAGCATCGCGGCCACGCTGACCGAGCAGGAAATCGCCGACGTGGCGGCCTACTACTCGCAGCAGAAGCCGAATACCCAGAACAACGCCCTGAAGTAAGAGACCCATCATGAAGACGCTCAAGACGCTTTCGATCGCGCTCGGCGCACTCGTGCTGGGTGCCGCCGCACTGCCGGCTTCGGCCGCCGACCTCGCCAACGGCAAGGCGCTGGTGCAAAAGGGTGCCTGCGTGGCCTGCCACGGCGAGGGCCTGAACAAGCCGATCTCGCCCGACTATCCCAAGCTGGCCGGCCAGCATGCCGACTACCTGTACCACGCGATGGCGTCGTACCAGGTGTCGGGCAACGCGCTGGTGGGCCGCTCCAATGCGATCATGGCCGGCCAGGTCAACGCCAATCCGGCCGTGACCGGCAAGGATGGCAAGCCGCGTCCGTTCACGCGCAAGGAGTTGAAGGATATCGCAGCGTATATCGAGTCGCTGCCGGGCGACCTGGTGCTTAAGAAGTAAGCCATAGCGGCGACCGTCGCGCCGTTGCAGAGGAAAAGGCCGCCTTGGACAGGCGGTCTTTTCTTTGGGCGGCGCGCCCGCGCGGCCTACGCTGCCACACCTGCCAGCCGGCGGCGCATCCCTGCCGTAAGCCACGGCTCACCGTCGCCGACGACCAACGCATCGACGCCGGCCGCATCGAGCAGCAGGCCGGCCGCGGCGGACTTGCCAGCCACCATCAACGCGGCACCGAGTCCATTGACCGCCACAGCCGGTGAAGCCACCAGCGTCACGCCATGCGGACCCGACGCCGGCATGCCGGTGGCGGGGTCGAGCACGTGGTGGTAGCGCCTGCCGTTGGCGACGAAGCAGCGCTCATAGTCGCCCGATGACGCTACCACGGCGTCGGATACCTCCAGTACGCCCAGCAGCCGTGCCGGTGCGCGCGGATCGCGCACGCTCACGCGCCAGTCGCGCCCTTGCAGCTGGCCGCTCGCCAGCACATCGCCGCCGCCATTGATCATGGCATGATGCAATCCATGCCTGCGCAGTGCCTGCATGCCGGCCTGCAGGATCGGCAGCTTGGCGATGCCGCCCAGGTCCAGGCGCATGCCGGGGCGCAGCAGCATCGCTTCGCCCCGGCGTTCGTCGAGCATGACCTGCCGGTAGTCCACCAGCGTCCGTTCGCGTGCCAGCTCGGCGGAAGCCGGCACGCGTGCATTGCCTTCACCGAAGTGCCAGCCGGCAAAGGCGCCGACGGTGATGTCAAACGCGCCACCGGTGCGCGCCGACAGTGCTGCCGCCGCTTGGAGCACTGCCATCAGTTCCGGTGCGACCGGCACCGGCTGCCGGCCCGCTGCGCGCTGCAGCGCGCTGACCTGGCTGTCCGGCCGGTAGCGCGACATCAATTGCTCCAGGCGCGCCATTTCCGCAAAGGCGGCGGCGATGCCGGACCTTGCAGCCTGGTAAGAACTGTCCTGCACCACGATATCGACCTGCGTGCCCAGCAGGCGCCGCGATGCGCGCGTGACCGTGGCATCGGCCAACGCGGGCCTGACGAACATGGCGGTGGCAAGCATCGGCATGGTGGCCGCGGCGGCGCGCAGAACGTTGCGCCGCATGGCGTCGATGCGAGAGGAGGAAGACAGCGTTGCCGGCAGGGTCTTGGCGCGCATGACAGGGTGGGCGGCGCATGCCGCGTTAGTCGTTGACGTTGTGGTGTCGCCATTCTCCGGGCAGTCTTCAAAAAAACATGCATCAAAAATGAATATTTAAGATATCCATGACGACCGTCAACCTCGTTCACGCCAACTGCTTCGACTATCTGTAACCGGCAACATCAGGCCACCCACACAACGAAGAGAGCAGGCGGAGCCCTCCGCCCATTGCAATGACGGTTCGAGGATCGAAGATGACGAGGCATTCGCAACACCCACTGGCACACACCGATGCACCGGCGGCACCGGGACGAAGGCGCTTTATCAATACCGCGGCGCTGGCCGGGCTGGCCGGCGTGGCGGCGTGCACGGACAAGGGCGCCGCGCCCGCCGCGGCCACCGCGGCAAGCGCTGCCCAGGCAGGACATGGCGGCGCCCCTGCCGGCGTGTCGGTGCACCTGAAGCCGGGCGAGCTCGATACTTACTACGGCCTGTGGAGCGGCGGCCATGCGGGCGACGTGCGCGTGCTGGGCCTGCCCTCGGGGCGCGAGCTGCACCGCATCCCGTGCTTCGTGCCCGACGCGCTGACCGGCTGGGGCATCACCAATGAATCCAAGCGCGTGATGGGCACGCGCCCCGATGGCAACGTGCTGTACACCGTCGGCGACACGCACCACGTGCATGCCTCCTACAAGGACGGCAACTACGATGGCCGCTACGCGTGGATCAACGACAAGATCAACGCGCGGCTGGCGCGCATCCGGCTCGACTACTTTGTCTGCGACAAGATCACCGACCTGCCCAACGTGCAGGGCTTCCACGGCATTTTTCCGGACAAGCGCGACCCCGTCGACGCGAACATCAACTACACCACGCGCGTGTTCTGCGGCGCGGAGTTCGCCCTGCCGCTGCCCAATACGCCGACCGAGGACGCCGGCAAGTACCGCTCGCTGTTCACCTGTGTCGATGCGGAGACGATGGCGGTGCGCTGGCAGGTGCTGATCGACGGCAATTGCGACCTGGTCGCATCCTCGTACGACGGCAAGCTGGCTGCCACCAACCAGTACAACGTCGAGATGGGCGCGCGCTATGAAGACATGATGTCGGCCGAGCGCGATGCCTGCCTGTTCTTCAACATCGCCCGCATCGAGGCTGCGATCAAGGATGGGAAATTCAAGACCATCGGCGATTCGAAGGTGCCGGTGGTCGACGGCACGCACGCGGCCAACGCCGACCCGAAGACCGCGCTGACCACCTACGTCTCGGTGCCGAAGAACCCGCACGGCGTCAATGCCAGCCCGGACCAGAAGTACTTCATCTGCGCCGGCAAGCTGTCGCCGACCGGCACCGTGATCGAACTGGCGAAGGTGCTGGACTGGTTCGACGGCAAGCTGGAGACGCCCGACGATGCCATCGTCGCCGAGGTCGAGCTGGGCCTGGGGCCGCTGCATACCGCCTTCGACGGGCGCGGCAATGCCTACACCACGCTGTTCCTCGACAGCCAGATCGTCAAGTGGAATATCGACGCGGCGATCCGCTTCCACAAGGGCGACAAGAACGCCAAGTACGTGGTCGACCGACTCGACGTGCAGTACCAGCCCGGCCACCTGAACGCCTCCCAGTCCGAAACCGTCGCCGCCGACGGCAAGTTCCTGGCAGTGGGCTGCAAGTTCTCCAAGGATCGTTTCCTGCCGGTGGGGCCGCTGCATGCCGAGAACGAGCAGCTGATCGATATCTCGGGCGACAAGATGGTGCTGCTGGCGGACCATCCGGTGCACAGCGAGCCGCACGATTTCATCATCTTCCGTCGCGAGTTGCTGCGGCCGAAGCAGGTCTATGCGCTGGATGATTTCCCGCTGGCGGTGAAGGATCCGCAGCAGTCGGGCGTGTTCCGCAACGGCAGGAAGGTGACGGTGAAGATCACGTCGCAGGCGCCGGTGTTCTCGCTGCGCGAAATCAAGTTGAAGAAGGGCGACGAGGTCACGCTGATCCTGACCAACCTGGACAAGATCGAAGACCTGACGCACGGGTTTGCCATCCCCAAATACAACATCAACTTCATCGTCAATCCGCTCGAGACCGCGTCGGTAACCTTTGTCGCCGACAAGCCGGGCGTGTTCTGGTGCTACTGCACCCACTTCTGCCACGCGCTGCATCTTGAGATGCGCAGCCGCATGATCGTCGAGGCCTGAGACGGCATGCGTGGATGACCTGGCGCGGTGCCCGCTGCTGCGCCGGTCGTCCCTTGCCCCCAATTCCCATGATCCACGCAATTCTCGAACGGCTTGCGGCGGGCTTCGCCGTGTGCCTGCTGGCGCTTGGCTTTGCCGTGCCGGCGCACGCCGGCGCTTACGAGGCGGCCTTGCCGCCGGAACTGTCCACCGCGGCGGACCTGTGCGCGCTGGTGTCCTGCACCGAAGTGCTGCCCGGCGCCACCAGCTTCTCTCCGCGCAAGGGACAACCGCCCTACGTCGAAGGCTATCGCACTGGCGCGGACGGCAAGCGCGAGGTGATCGGGTACGTGATGTTGTCCACCGACATCACCGATACGCCAGCGTATTCCGGCAAGCCGGTGGTGACGCTGATCGGCATGGATACGCGAGGGCAGTACACCGGAGTCAGGGTGCTGAAGCATTCCGAGCCGATCCTGCTGCTGGGCATCCCGGAATCGGCGCTGCTCGATTTCAACCAGCAGTACGTCGGCAAATCGGTTGCCGACAAGATCGAGGTCGGGCAGTCGCGGCCGGACGAAGGCGTGGTCGGTGTCGATGCGATTTCCGGCGCCACCGTGACGGTGATCGCGCAGAACCAGGTGCTGACCACGTCGGGCGCGGCAGTGGCGCGGCAGGTCGGCATCCTGGCGCCGGCGAAGCGGGCACCGGCGCGGTTCGCCGAAAGCGGAAAACAATATGGCTGGCAGCAACTGGTGGCCGGCGGACTGGTGCAGCGGCTGCTCGTGCAGCCGGCGCAGGTCGGGCTGCCCGGCAGCGGCGAGCCCTTTATCGAACTGTGGTTTGGCGATCTCAATCATCCCGACATCGGCCGCAGCGTGCTGGGCGATGCCGGCTGGCAGGGGCTGCGCGCGCAGCTAAAGCCCGGCGAGCACGCCATTTTCGTGGTCCGCACCCGGGGGGCGGAATCGTTCAAGGGCTCGGGCTTCGTGCGCGGCGGCATCTACGATCGCGTGCAGGTGCGCCAGGGTGCCGACGCGTTCACCTTCCGCGACCTGGACTACCTCAACCTCTACGGCGTCGCGGCGGAGGGCGCGCCGGCGGTGACGGAGTCGGCGATCTTCGTGATCCGGTCGCCGGCGTTTTCCGCGGCGTATCCGTGGAAGCTGTCATTCCTCGGCAATCGCGTCGACCGCGCCACCGGCACGCGCAGCTTCGCCAGCTTCGATGCGCCATACTGGCTGCCGGCAGCGATGCTGCAGGGCGGCCGGCCGCAGCTCGACGAACCCGAGGCGCCGTGGCGCAAGGTCTGGCGCAAGCAGGCCACCGCAATTGGCCTGTTCATCGCGCTGCTCGGCGCGGTCACGCTGGTCTACGCACTGCGCGAGCGCCTGACGCGGCGCGCTACACACAAAAACAAATGGCCGGTCAATGCGTTCAAATACACCGCCTGGGCGCTCAGCATTGTCTTTGTCGGCTTCGGCGCGATGGCGCAGCCATCGATCACGCAGGTGCTGACGTGGTTCCATGCACTGCTGCTGCGCTGGGACTGGGCGTTGTTCCTCAGCGATCCCTTTATCTTCTGCTTCTGGATCTTCATTATCATCACCGTGTTGCTGTTCGGGCGCGGGCTGTTCTGCGGCTGGCTGTGCCCGTTCGGCTCGCTGTCCGAGGCGATCTACAAGCTGGGCCGTTTCCAGGGCCTGAAGCGATGGCAGCGGCAGTTGCCGCGCCGCTGGCATGACCGGCTCAAGTGGGTCAAGTACGGCGTGTTCTTCGGGCTGCTGGCGGTGTCGGTGTTTTCGATGGCGCTGGCCGAGATGCTGGCGGAGATCGAGCCGTTCAAGACGACCTTCCTGGTCGGCATCCCGAACCGCGCGTGGCCCTACGGGCTGTTCGCCTGCACGCTGCTGGGACTGTCGCTGTTCATTGAACGGCCTTACTGCAAGTACCTGTGCCCGCTCGGCGCCGCACTGGCAATGCCCAGCACGTTCCGCTGGTTTGGCCTGCGGCGCAAGCCCGACTGCAACCACTGCAAGGCATGCGCGGTGGGCTGCGGCGCGCAGGCGATCGATGCCGATGGCCGCATCGACCATCGCGAATGCCTGCATTGCCTCGACTGCATGGTGCTCTATACCGATACGCGCGGCTGCCCGCCGCTGGCGCGCGAGCGCAAGCGGCGCGAACGCGACGCGCTGCCGCTGACGCCGGTGGGACGCAACGGGTATTTCATCCCGCTGGTGCCGGTGCCGGCTGAAGCGGCGCAGCCGTCGGGCCCGGATCCGCGCATGCCGACGGACCCGGTGGCGCCCCCCTACGCGGTAACGGCCGGCGTCGCGCGCTGGGTCGCCGAGCTGTGGGACCACTTGTGTCCATGGAGCGGGCAGGGCTGGCGCACCGCTGCCGCACTGCAGCTGGCGGGCCTCGCGGTGGCGCTGGCCGCAACCGTTGCGTGGGCACTGGCGGCCAGCGGACAGATGCGCGCCGGCGCGGTGATCGGCTGGTGGCTGGGCTGGAGCCTCTATGAAGTGCTGATCCGCCTGTCCGGCAAGCGCTATGTCAAGGATGGCCCGTGGTGGCGCGGCCGTTACCGGCGCGCAACTGTGATGGACATGCTTAGCTATGTCGGCTTCAAGAACCTGCTGGTCGGTGCGTTGCTGTTCCTGGCGCTGAAGGCGATGGGGATGCTGGCCGCATGAAGCTGCTGCCTGGTATCGTGCTCCTATGGATAAGCTGCGCGCAGGCCGCGACCTGGCGCGTGCAGCCCGGCCAGTCGCTGCAGGCAGCGATCGATGCCGCCGGCGCGGGGGACACCATCGAGATCGCGCGCGGCCACTACACCGGCAACTTCGTCATCGACAAGCCGCTGGTGCTGCGCGGCATCGCGCGGCCCACGCTCGGCGGCGCGCTGCGCGGCGATACGCTGCGCATCACGGCGCCGGACGTGACCGTCGAAGGCCTGATCGTGCGCGACTCCGGCGATAGCCTGAAGGACCAGAACGCCGGCATCTATATCCGCCCCGGCGCGCACCGCGCCGTGGTGCGCCATTGCGACCTGACCTACAACCTGTTCGGGCTGTGGATCGAGAAGGCCGACGATGTCCGCATCGAACGCAACACCATCACCGGCAAGCGCGACTACAACTCGGCGCAGCGCGGCAACGGCGTGCAGCTCTACAACACGCGCGGCGCACGCATCCTCGACAACAACATCAGCTTCGTGCGCGATGCACTCTATGTCGATGTCTCGCACCACGCCATCTTTCGCGGCAACCGGCTGCACCACAGCCGCTACGGCACCCATTACATGAACTCGTACCACAACCTGTGGGAAGGCAACGACAGCTACCGCAACCGCGGCGGGCTGGCGCTGATGGAGGTGCGCGACCAGGTCGTGCGCAACAACCGCACCTGGGGCAATGCCGACCACGGCATCATGCTGCGCACGCTGCAGGACTCGGTGATCGAAGGCAATGTAGTCGCCGGCAACCAGCGCGGCTTCTTTATCTACGACGTCGAGTACGCGACGCTGCGCGGCAACCTGGTGCTGGGCAATGCGATCGGCGTGCACCTGTCGGCCGGCTCGACGCGCAACGTGGTGCAGGGCAACGATTTCATCGGCAACCGCGAGCCGGTGCGCTACGTGGGCGCGCGCGACGAGCCGTGGGGCGGGCGCGGACAGGGCAACTACTGGAGCGGCTACCTGGGCTGGGACCGCGACGGCGATGGCGTGGGTGACGTGCCATACCAGGCCAATGACCTCGTCGACCGGCTCGGCTGGCGCTACCCCGGGGTGACGCTGCTGCTGGGCAGTCCGGCGCTGCAGGCGCTGCGGCTGACGGCACGGCAGTTCCCGGTGATCCGGGCGCCGGGCGTGGTCGATGCCTATCCGCGGATGCGCCCGGTGCGCGCCAACTGGAGGGACTGGGATGCTCAGACCGGCAACTGAAATGATCACGGATGCCATTGCGCTGACCGGCGTCAGCCGGCACTTCGGCTCGCTGCGCGCCGTGGACGATGTCAGCCTCAGCGTGGGGCAGGGCGAACTGATCGGGCTGATCGGGCATAACGGCGCGGGCAAGAGCACGCTGTTCAGGATGATGCTGGGGCTGTTGCCGCCCACGCATGGCACCTTGCGCGTCGCCGGTGCCGACGTGGGCAGCCGCGCCTTTCGCGCCGCGCGGCGCGGCATCGGCTACCTGCCCGAGCATCTGGTGCTGTATGACAACCTGAGCGGGCTCGAAACGCTGCGCTTCTTCGCGCGCCTGAAGGGCGTGAACGCGGATGCCTGCGCGCCGATGCTCGACCAGGTCGGCCTGTCCGCCGCCGCCGCACGGCCGGTGCGCGAGTATTCGAAAGGGATGCGCCAACGGCTCGGTTTCGCGCAGGCGCTGCTCGGCGCACCGCGCGTGCTGTTTCTCGACGAACCGACCAACGGGCTGGACCCGGCGGCAATCCGCGACTTCTACCGGATGCTCGACGCGCTGCGCGAGCGCGGCGTGACCATCGTCATCACCTCGCACATCCTGGCCGAGCTGCAGCAGCGCATCGACCGCTTCGCCATTCTTGCCGGCGGCCGCTTGCAGGCCACCGGCAGCCTGGAGGCGCTGCGCGCGCAGGCGGGGCTGCCGCTGACACTGCGGTTGCGCCTCGAACCGGGCGCGCGCGAGCACGCGCTGCGCCTGCTGCGGACGCAAGCGTACGGCATGATCGAAGTGGTGGACGAGATGGAGGAAGGGCCGGATGAACTGACCGTGCGCTGTCCCGTTGCCGCCAAGATGCCGATGCTCGCCGCATTGCAGCCGCTTGCGGGCCGCCTGCGTGACCTGCAGATCCGCGAGCCCTCGCTCGAAGACCTGTTCCTCGGCATGCGGGGGCAAGCATGAGCGCGCGCATCGATGCAAGGCAGGTGGCAGCGATCGCCGCCAAGGAATTCCGCGACCGCATGCGCAACCGCTGGGTGCTGGCCGTGGCCGTCGTCTTCACCGCGCTGTCGGTGGCGATCGGCTATTTCGGCGGCGCCGAGCAGGGTGTGCTCGGACCGCGTTCGCTGGAGTTCGTCATCACCAGCCTGGCGAGCCTGGTGATCTACCTGGTGCCGATGATCGCGCTGCTGCTCGGCTTCGATGCCGTGGTGGGCGAGCGCGAGCGCGGCTCGCTGGACCTGCTGCTGTCGTTGCCGCTGACGCGCGGCGAGCTGTTGCTGGGCAAGTACCTCGGGCTGGCCGCCGCATTGCTGCTTGCCACCGCCGGCGGCTTTGCCTTGATGGCGCTACTGCTGGCGCGCCAGTTCGGCTGGGCCGGCCTGTACCACTACCTCGGCTTTGTCGCCAGCGCCGGGCTGCTCGGCCTGGCGTTCCTGAGCCTGGCGCTGTGGCTGTCGGTGCTGTCGCGCGACCGCGCGCAGGCATCGGGCCTGGCGATCGGCCTGTGGTTCTTTTTCGTGCTGGTGTTCGACCTGCTGCTGCTCGGGCTGCTGGTCGCCGGCGCGGGCGAGGGCGGCGCCAGCGGGTCCGGCATCGATTGGATCGCGTGGCTGCTGCTGCTGAACCCCGCGGACCTGTTCCGCATCGTCAATGCCTTTTCACTCGACCAGTTGCGCAGCGCCGGCGGCGTTGCCAGCATCGTGCCGCCGGCGCTGGCCAGCCCCTGGCCCACCGGCGCGGCGCTGCTGGCGTGGATTGCCGTGCCGCTGGTCCTTGCTGCCAGGAGATTCCGCTGATGTGTTCCCCATCCTCTTTGCGCCGCCGCCACCTGATGCTTGCCATGGCCGGCGCCACGGTCCTCGTTGCCGCCTGCGGCAAGAAGCCGGAAGGCACCGCGCAGCCGCAGGAAATCGAATCCGCCACCGCCTGCGTGCTGGATGGCATGCTGCTGGCCGACTATCCCGGCCCCAAGGCGCAGATCTTCTACGCCGGCGACGCGCGCCCGCAGTGGTTTTGCGACACAGTGGAAATGTTCCACGCACTGCTGCGGCCCGAGCAGGTCAGGCCGGTGCGCGCGGTGTTCGTGCAGGACATGGCGCGGGCTGACTGGGAACGGCCGCGCGGCCACTGGTTCGATGCCACCACCGGCGTGTATGTCGCCGGCAGCGGGCGCCACGGATCGATGGGGCCGACGCTGGCGAGCTTCCGCGCCGAGAGCGATGCCAGCGCCTTTATCGCCCGCCATGGCGGCAGGCTGCGGCGCTACGCCGAGGTGACGCCGGAACTGGCGGACCTCGGCGGCGGCGCCATGCACGACAGCCGGATGTAGCCGGCGGTCATGCGAGGCGCGCGCCTCTGATGGCTCAGTTGCCGCTGCCCGGCACCAGGCGGCGCTGGCGCACCGACTCCGCCAGGCCTTCCAGCACCTTGACCGATTCATCCCAGCCGATGCACGCATCGGTGACCGACTGGCCGTAGGTCAGGTTTTCCACCGGCGTGCCTTGCACGTGGTCCTGGCGGCCCGCCACCAGGTGCGATTCGACCATCACGCCGATGATGCGCTGGTCGCCGCCGGCGATCTGGCGGCCGATGTCTTCGCACACCGGGATCTGGTTCTCATGCTTCTTGCTGCTGTTGGCATGCGAGGCGTCGATCATCAGGCGCGAGGCCAGCCCGGCCTTGGCGATGGCGTCGCACGCTTCCTGCACGCTGGCGGCATCGTAGTTGGGCGCCTTGCCGCCGCGCAGGATCACGTGGCAGTCCTCGTTGCCCGAGGTCGACACGATCGCAGAGTGGCCGCCCTTGGTCACCGACAGGAAATGGTGCGGTTGCGACGCGGCCTTGATCGCGTCCACCGCGATCTTGACGTTGCCGTCGGTGCCGTTCTTGAAGCCCACCGGGCACGACAGTCCGGAGGCCAGCTCGCGGTGCACCTGCGACTCGGTGGTGCGCGCGCCGATCGCGCCCCAGCTGACCAGGTCGGCGATATATTGCGGGCTGATCATGTCGAGGTACTCGGTGCCGGTCGGCACGCCCAGCTCGCTGATGTTCAGCAGCAGCTCGCGCGCGGTGCGCAGGCCGTCGTTGATCTTGAAGCTGCCGTCCATGTGCGGGTCGTTGATCAGGCCCTTCCAGCCCACCGTGGTGCGCGGCTTCTCGAAGTAGACGCGCATCACCACTTCCAGCTCGTTGGCGAAGCGGTCGCGCTGCACCTTGAGCAGCTTGGCGTATTCCAGCGCGGCGCGGGTATCGTGGATCGAGCACGGGCCGATGATGACGATGAGCCGGTCATCCATGCCATGCAGGATGCGGTGCATGGCCTGGCGCGCGCCGTAGATCACGTCCGAAGCCGCTTCTGAGCAGCCAAATTCGCGGATCAGGTGCGCCGGCGGCAGCAGCTCCTTGAGTTCGCGAATGCGCAGGTCGTCGGTGTTCTTCAGCATGATGGCTCCGTGAATCTTGTGAGGTCGTGAGAGTGGGGAAGCAATGGGGTATAAAAAAACCGCCAGGGTCGCTGGCGGTTTTTTTTGTATTCGGGGCGCTTACAGCCGTCCCTCCCTATCCGCCAGCGGTGTGAGATCGCTAAAGAAGTAAAAGTAAAACTTAGCGGACATGGCGGAAAAGGATGTTGGCTGAGGTCAGCTTGATTCGATTTTGTGGATAGGCGCTGGATTCATGCTGCACTGCGTGGCAGAAAGGCAGAAAATTGCGCGCCGGTCGACAATTGTTCGGCGTGCCTTGGTTGCCTGCGGCGCGACGAAGCATCTTTATAGCGCCTTTTGCCGGGGTTGGCAAGTGTCCGCGGCGCCGCGTGCGGCACCGCACGGTAGCTGTCGTGGCGCGCCGCTTCCTGCTGTATCGCCTGAGGCCGCCGCCTATATTGAACGGGAGGGAGCGCACGGGGAGGTGCATCATGAGCGTCGACGAGGCGAGGCTGAATGCCTTCATGGAGAAGTTCGTCCACGATATCGGCGCGGTGATGCACGCCGCCACCGTGGTGGTCGGCGATGAACTGGGCCTGTACAAGGCCATGGCGGAAAAGCCGATGACCGCCGATATGCTGGCGCAAAAAACCCGTACCGACGTGCGTTACCTGCGCGAATGGCTGTCGGCCCAGGCCGCCAGCGGCTACGTCGACTACGATCCCGACAGCGCGGAATTCAGCCTGAACGAAGAGCAGGCCTTTGCACTGGCGCAAGAGGGCAGCACGGCGTTCATTCCAGGCGCGTTCCAGATAGCGGTGGCGCAGTTCCGCGCTATCCCGAAGATGATCGACATCTTCCGCAACGGGCGCGGGCTGGGCTGGCATGAACACGACCCGGCGCTGTTCCACGGCACCGAGCGCTTTTTCCGGCCGGGCTATTCCGCGCACCTGGTCTCGGAATGGATCCCCGCGCTCGACGGCATCGAGGCGCGGCTCAGGCGCGGGGCCAGCGTGGCCGATGTGGGTTGCGGCCATGGCGCGTCGACCATCATCCTGGCGCAGGCCTATCCGGCCTCGCGTTTTGTCGGCTTTGACTACCACGAGCCTTCGGTACGCCATGCCACCGAGGCCGCGCGGCGCGCCGGTGTGGGCGACCGCGTGCGCTTCGAAGTGGCCAGCGCCAAGGACTACGCCGGCAAGGACTACGACCTGGTGGCGGTGTTCGACTGCCTGCACGACATGGGCGACCCCGTGGGCGCGGCACGGCACGTGCGCGAGACGCTGCGGCCGGACGGCGCATGGATGATTGTCGAGCCGTTTGCCAACGACAAGCTGGAAGACAACCTGAACCCCGTCGGACGCGTGTTCTATTCCGCTTCCACGTTCATCTGCACGCCGGCGTCGCGCTCGCAGGAAGTGGGGCTATGCCTGGGTGCGCAGGCAGGCGAGGCGCGCATGCGCGGCGTGGCCGAGCAGGCCGGCTTCGGCAGCTTCCGCAGGGCGGCGCAGACGCCGTTCAACCTGGTGTACGAGGCGCGGCCGTTCGCCCCCGACACACCATGAGAAACGGGACCCGCGGGTCCCGTTTCGTTGTGGCGATGCGGCGTCAGGCCGTGCCGCCCACCGTCATATTTTCGATCCGCAGCGTCGGCTGGCCCACGCCCACCGGCACGCTCTGGCCTTCCTTGCCGCAGACGCCAACGCCGGAATCCAGGCGCATGTCGTTGCCGATCATGGTCACGTCTTTCAGCGATTCGGGGCCGTTGCCGACCAGCGTCGCGCCCTTGACCGGGTACGTGATCTTGCCATCCTCGATCATGTACGCCTCGCTCGCCGAGAACACGAACTTGCCGTTGGTGATATCGACCTGGCCTCCGCCGAAGTTGACCGCATACAAGCCCTTCTTGACGCTGGCGATGATTTCCTGCGGGTCCCTGTCGCCGTTGAGCATGTAGGTGTTGGTCATGCGCGGCATCGGCAGCGCGGCATAGCTTTCGCGGCGCGCGTTGCCGGTGACCGGCATCTTCATCAGGCGCGCGTTGAGCGTGTCCTGCATATAGCAGCGCAGGATGCCGTCCTCGATCAGCGTGGTGCACTGGGTCGGGTTGCCTTCGTCGTCCAGGTTGAGCGAGCCGCGGCGGTTGGCCAGCGTGCCGTCGTCAACCACCGTCACGCCCTTGGCCGCGACGCGTTCGCCCATGCGGCCGGAAAATGCCGACGAGCCCTTGCGGTTGAAGTCGCCTTCCAGGCCATGGCCGACCGCCTCATGCAGCAGCACGCCGGGCCAGCCCGGGCCCAGCACGACGGTCATGGCACCGGCCGGGGCGGGGCGGGCGTCAAGGTTGACCAGCGCCGACGACACGGCTTCCTCCACGTACTTCTGCAGCAGGTCGTCAGTGAAATAGCCATAGGCATAGCGGCCGCCGCCGCCCGACGAGCCGATCTCGCGGCGCCCGCCCTGTTCGGCGATCACCGTCACCGACACGCGCACCAGCGGGCGCACGTCGGCGGCGATCACGCCGTCGCTGCGCGCCACCAGCACCACGTCGTACTCGCCGGCCAGGCCTGCCATCACCTGCACCACGCGCGGGTCCTTGGCGCGCGCCATGCGTTCGATGCGCTCGAGCAGCGCCACCTTTTCGGCGGCGGTCATCGAATCGAGCGGGTCGTTGGGCGCGTACAGGTTGCGGCCCGCGTGCGAGGCCAGTTCACCCGCCACCTTGACGCGGCCGTTGCCGGCGCGGCCGATGGTGCGCGTGGCGGCAGCCGCCTGCGACAGCGCGGCCAGGCTGATGTCGTCCGAATAGGCAAAGGCGGTCTTGTCGCCCGACACGGCGCGCACGCCCACGCCCTGGTCGATGCTGAAGCTGCCCGACTTGACGATGCCTTCTTCCAGGCTCCAGGCCTCGTTGCGGGTGTACTGGAAGTACAGGTCGGCGTAGTCGACCTTGTGCGTGAAGATATCGGCCAGCACGCGCTGCAGCTTGGCCTCGTCCAGGCCGTATGGCGCCAGCAGCAGTTGCTGCGCGGTGGCCAGGTTGCGGATTCCGAGATCGCCGGCGTTCATGAGATGTCCTTTCTTCTGTTTGCCGCCCCGGCAAGCCATGGAATTGCCGGTGGCATGAAATACCTGGTGCGGGTGCCGGATGAGATCAAATGCGCGATCACATGCGGCCCCGCGGTTGCGTACATGCTACAGCACCCGGTGACGCAATGCCGGCAGGTTTTGCCGGACCTCTTCGAGCCGCGCCGGGTCGATGGTGCCGGCCACCACGCCTTCGCCTTCGGGCAGCATGGCCAGCACTTCACCCCACGGGTCGACCAGCATCGAATGGCCCCAGGTGCGGCGGCCGTTCTCATGCTTGCCACCCTGTGCGGCGGCCAGCACATAGCACTGGTTTTCAATGGCTCGTGCGCGCAGCAGGATTTCCCAGTGCGCCTGGCCGGTGGTGTAGGTGAAGGCGGCCGGCATCAGGATCAGGCTGGTGCCCGCGCCGGACGCCAGCCCGCGGTACAGCTCGGGAAAGCGCAGGTCGTAGCACACCGACATGGCCACGCGGCCGCACGGTGCATCGAAGCTGACCGGGGTGCGGCCGGCCAGGATGGTGCGCGATTCGTCATAGCTTTCGGCTCCGCGCGTGAAGCCGAACAGGTGGATCTTGTCGTACCGCGCCACGCGTTCGCCGCGCGGGTCGAAGGCGAGCGAGGTGTTGTACACGCGCTCCGGGTCGTCGCACCACATCGGCAGCGTGCCGCCCACCAGCCAGATGCCATGGTGGCGCGCGGCGCCGGCCAGGAACTGCTGCACCGGGCCATCGCCGTCGTGCTCGCGTACCGCCACCTTGTCCGCTTCGGAGCGGCCCATCATGCAGAAGTATTCGGGCAGCAGCACCAGCTGCGCGCCGCCGGCTACGGCCTCGGCGATCAGCGCCTCGGCGCGCGCGAGGTTGGCATCGAGCGAAGTGCCGGTAACGGTCTGCACGGCGGCCACGCGGAACGGGGCGGGGGCGGTCATGGGCGTTGGTTTCCTCTTTGGACTCTCTTGAGTTCTCTCGGACGGCAGCGGCTTCAGTGCGGGAGCGCGGGCTCGGCGCGGTTCTGGAAGCGGGGGGCTTGCATATTATTCTCCTCCACTTTGCCGATCTGCGGGTTGGCCCAGCTGCCGGTGATGCGGTAGTGCTGGGTGAATACCTTGGAGAACTCGTCGGCAAACAGCAGTTGCGCGGCGAGCGTGCCGATGCCCAGCACCGGGTTGATAAAGGCGGCCGCCACAGAGGTCGAGGTGGCATTGATGCGCGGCACCACCTCCACGCGCAGGTCCTGGGTCTCGCGCAGCAGGTTGGCGGTGCCGCTCATGCTGGCGATGATCTGCGGGCTCTTGAGTTCGAAATCCTGGATGGTGCCGACCCCGTTCTCGATCGTGCCAGAGCCCGAAATGCGGTCGAACAGCAGTCCGCGCCCCGACAGGCTGCGGAAGTCCAGCGTGGCAAAGCGCAGCAGCCCCTGCAGGCTGAGCACGCCCAGCAGCCGCGCCGCGCCCGGTTCGACGCTTAGGATCTGGCCATTCTCCAGATCGAGCGACAGCTTGCCGGACAACGTCGGGTAGTCGATCGACAGCGGCGAGCCGCGCCAGGCTACGCGGCCTTCCAGCTTGCCCTTGCCGTCGCGCAGCGTGTGCGGCAGCCCCAGGCGGTCGAGCGTGGCGCCGGCGTCGCCGATGTCGATGACGAACGACAGCAGGGTGCGGCGCTCGGTACTGCCGTCGGCGCGCAGCCGGCGCGGCACGCGCCAGCTGCCGTGGCCGGTCAGCGTGGCATCGGGCTGTTCGATCCTCAGCTTGTCCAGGGTCCAGACCGGGTCGGTGCCGCTGGTGCCGGTATGCGCCTTGACCTCCAGCTTGCCGAAGTCGTGGCCGCGCAGCATGAACTGCTCGGCGACCAGGTCGATGGCGGGCAGTTCGTCGATGCTGCTGGCGAGGGCGTCGACCACGTTCTGCTCGTCGCTGGCGTCGGGCACGTTCAGGCGCGACAGTCGCAATTGCAGCGCGCCCGTGGCATTGGCGCCAGCGGTACCGGCGGCCGGCTGCCACTGCACGGCGCCGGCGATCTGGCGCGATTCGATCCTGGCATTCCAGCCGTCGCGCTCGCGCGTGGCGTCGAGCGCGACGTCGTCGAGCGTGCGGCCCATGCCATGGAGCGTGCCGGCGCGCAGCGCAATGCGCCCGGGCAGGAAGGGCGAGGGGCGCCCGCCGTCGCCCGTGGAGGCCGGTCCGGCAAAGGCCGCGCGCCAGGCGTCTATGTCGAGCCGGTCGAAGGTCGCCGCGGCGCTGACGCCGGCCATCGGCGCGGGCGCCGCCTGTTGCACGCCAATGCCACCGGCGACGACTTCGATGCCATTGCCGCCGTTCTGGTCGCGGCGCAACAGGTAGCGTGCGTTGAGGGCGTTGCCCAGCTGCAGCGCCAGTTCGTCGATGCCGGCGCGGCCGGGCGCGGGGCGCAGCTCGACGCGCAGCGGCAGGTCGTGCGCCGCCGCCTTGGCCAGCGGTGCCGGCAATCCGATCGCCATGCCGTTGAGCGATGAATTCAACTGCACCTGCAGCTCCTGTTCGCGCATCGCGATCACGGTGTTGTAGCCGGTGCTGCCTTCCAGCCTGGCCGCCAGCGGCGCCAGTGCCGAGCCTGCCGCGGCCTCGCGCAGGCCCGCGGCCGAGACGGTGCCGCTCGCGGTGACGCGCGTGCCCCCTTCCGGCTGGGTGCCGCCGCCGAGCTTGACTTCGCCGCCCAGGAAGCGCGCGCGCAGGTTCTCCAGCCCGAACCCGTGCTCGTTGAACGTGATGTCGCCGCTGGCATTGCCGAATGCCGGCAGCTGCGGGCTGAGCACCACGTCGTTGCCGGGGAAGCGGAAACGGCCCTCCACCTTGGCCGCGTTGGCGTGCTCCAGCGGCATGTCGAGCCTGAGCCTGAGTTCGCCGTTGCCATGCGCGCGTGCCGCGTCGGCCACGCGCGCGGTCCATTCGCGCACCGGCGAGGCGGCGATATAGCGCAGGAAGCCCTGCACCGGCCCGCTGGCACCGCCGTCGATGGCGAGGCGGCCATGCTCGCTGAGGTCGTCGATGCGGCCGTTGACGTCCTGCAGCACCACGCCCGGGATGTCGTGCACCGAGGCGCGCCGTGCCAGGAAGGTCATGCCGCCGCGGTCAAATGTGACCTGTCCGGCGATGTCGGTGAACACCGGCCACAGCGGCGCGCCCCCCGCGCCAGTCTCGTGCGGTGCAATCTGGTAGCTGACGCGCTCGATCGGCACGTCGACGCGGAACTCGCCCGCCTTCTCGAACGGCGCGTGGAACGGGAAATGCTCCAGGTCGCCCCTGAGCACGAAGCTGACGCCGGCCGCGTCGCCGCTCATCAGCGCGCCCGCGAGGTAGTGCCGCGTGCCCGCCGGGATGGTCTGCGGCAGGTAGCGCGGCACGCGCGCGACCTGGGCGCGGGTCATCTCGCCGCTCAGGTCGGCGATGCCGGAGGTGCCGTCGCCACCGGCGCGCCAGGTGCCGCGCACCGAGCCCGCCGCATCCGCGTTGGCAAAGCGGATGCCGTCCAGCGTCACCACCAGCTTGCCGCCGGCATGGTGCCAGCGCACGTCGCCGCCGATCTGGTCGAACGGCACGCGCGGCTCCTCGAACAGCCCGGGCATCACCAGCGATGCGTTATTGCCTTCGAAGCGCGCACTGCCTTGCTGGTCGTCGAACGAGAACGTGCCCGACAGGTGCGAGAAACCGGGCGTGCCCAGCCGCGGACGGCCCTTGGTATCCAGGGCCGGCACCGCCGCCTGGCCGTTGACCGAGACTTCGCGCAGCGTGCCCTGCAGGCTGTAGTGGGGCTTGCCACCGCTGCGGTCGAGCATGCCCGCGCGCTCGCGGCTCCAGCTGACGTTGAGGTTGTCGATGTGCCCGGCCGGCTGCAGCGCGCGCAGCCGGCGCAGCACCGCGGTCTCCAGCGGCATCGAGCTGGCCAGCGCGCGCACCGTGTTCAGGTCCAGCGTGGGCGCCTTCAGCGTGAACTTGCGCAGGTTGCCGTCCTTGGCATAAGCCCAGCCGAGCTCGACCTTGCGCATGCCTTCGCGCCAGCTGGCGTCGGCCGGAGCCGCCTGGCCGCTGGCAGGCTGCGGCTGCGGCTGCCACAGCAGCGTGTCGACGGTGAGCAGGTTGCTGCCGTCGCGTTCGGTCCGGTGCAGCAAAAAGGCCTGCGCATTGGCCAGCCGCAGCGGGGCGGCGGCGCCGGCCAGCTGCAGGTCGACGCTGCTGGCGCGCAGACGGGTCTGGCTGCGCACGATGCGGCCCTGGCGGAATTCGATGCTGCCGTCGGTGCTGAAGGTGCCGCTGGCCACGCCCTCGAACATGGCCAGGTAGCGCTGCAGCACCGGCAATTCCAGCTGGGCCACGTCCCAGCTGGCCTGGCCGCTCCAGTAGCGCCAGTTGCCGGCGCTGTGCAGGTAATCGTTGCTGAAGGTGGACTTGACCACCAGCGGGCGCGGGCCCAGCGCCGGCGAGCGCGCTTCCAGCGTCACGGTATGGCGCGAGCCGTCGCGGCGGGTGTCGAGGAGGATTTCGCCGATATCGAGCTGCGGCAGGCCTGCCTTCTCGTCGAGCCAGCGCAGCCTGCCGTCGGACAGCGACACGCGGCCCTGCGACATCAGCCAGCCCAGGAAGCGGTCGTCTTCCTGCTGGCCGCCGGTGGCATCGACCTGCATGCCGCCGACCAGCAGCTTGCCCTCGGGCGTGCGGCGCACCAGGATGTCGGTGCCGGTGGCGCCCAGGCTGACGAACTGCAGGCCCATGCTGAACAGCGAGCGCCACGACAGCTTGCCGTCTAGCGTGGCGGTCGCAAGCAGCACGCGCTTGCCATTGTCCACGGCGCGCAGGTCGCGGGCGCGGAAGGCGGGGTGCCAGCCGTCCCAGTAGGTATCGAGCGCGCCGATGGTGACCTGTGCCGACAGCGCGAGCGAGCCGCGTTCCTCCAGCCATTCGCGCGCGGCCGATGCCTGCGGCCATAGCACGAAGCGGATCAGCAGGCCCGCCACCAGCGCCAGCACGCCCAGCACCAGCGCCAGCCGTACCAGCGCGCGTCCCAGGCCGCGCCAGAACGGGTGGCGCACCATGCGAACGACCGCGCGCGCGCCGGCGCCGGCGAGGCCGCGCAGCCGCGCGAGGCCCGACGCGGGGCGCGTCAGGGCAGGGGAATCGATACCTGTAGCAGCCAAGGAATGAGCGGGTGGTGGCGAAGCGGGGTTGTTCGCGGCGTTGTCAGCGGATTTGTTGGCGGAACTGGTAGCGGAGCTTTTGACGGTGTCGTTGGCCGGAGCCGGCAGCGTAGCGGCGGCCATATGCCCGCCCGCGCCGCCATTGGGGGGAGCACCGTCAGCGGGTTGTGGGGCGCGGCTGGACATGCGCAGATTATCCGACAATACTAGCCGCTCTCCAATCTGGTGCCCGGCCGGCTACAACAAGAATGCGCGCACCGCGCGCGGCGTGAACCGATGCGGCATGACCCGGGCTCGCCCGCTTTGCCGCCGGTACCGGCCGCACCTTTTCTCGCATTTCAAATTACTGGAATGACTGTCTCTGACCCGACGAGTTCCGCCGCTGGCGATCCCTCCGACCAACATGGCGCGGGCGCCACACCGGGACCGGCTTACCTGGCGGATCCGGCGGCGGCGCTTGCCCCCGGCGAAGGCCCCGGGACCATGACCGCCGGCGCCTTTGCCGTCACTGCGGCGCAGGCCTTGCCGCAGGGTCTGCAGGCGGCCGGCTGTGGCGGCCACGTATTGTACTCGGCAGCGTATTCGCACTACGCGCGGCGTGTGCTGCTGGCCCGCCCCGAACTGCCCGCGGTGATCGCGGCGGCGGCCGGGCAGCCGCTTACGCGCGCGTGGATGGAGGCGCGGCTGCAGGCGCTGCACGAACCTTCGGCCGATGCCGAGGAAGCCACCAAGCGCACCTTGCGCCGGCTGCGCGCCGAAGTCATGTGCGCGGTGATCGAGCGCGACCTGCGCGGCCTGGCCGCGCTGGGCGAAATCACCGGCGCCATGACCGACCTGGCCGAACTGGCGATCCAGCATGGCCTGGCGGTGCTCGGCGCCGATCTCGCCACTACCTTCGGGCGCCCGGTCGGCGAGCAGAGCGGCGAGGTGCAGGAGCTGGTGGTGGTCGGCATGGGCAAGCTCGGCGGGCGCGAGCTCAATGTCTCGTCCGACATCGACCTGATCTTCCTGTATGACGAAGACGGCGACACGCAGGGCGGCACGCGCAGCCTGTCCAACCATGAGTATTTTATCCGCCTCGGCCGCCGCCTGATCAACCTGCTTGCCGAGGTGACCGCCGATGGCTACGTGTTCCGCGTCGACATGCGGCTGCGGCCCAATGGCGACGCCGGCCCCCTGGCGTGCAGCCTCGGCATGCTGGAGGAATACCTGGTGGTGCAGGGGCGCGAGTGGGAGCGCTACGCCTGGATCAAGGGCCGCGTGGTGTCGGCGCTCGGCACGCCGCACGCGCAGCGCACCGCCGGCCTGCTGGCGCGCCTGACCACGCCGTTCGTGTTCCGGCGCTACTTGGACTACGGCGTGATCGCGGCGATCCGCTCGCTGCATGCGCAGATCCGCAGCGAGGCCGCCAAGCGCAGCGGCGGGCTGGCGGGCCACGGCATGAATATCGGCAGCCAGCGCTCGTTCAATATCAAGCTCGGCCGCGGCGGTATCCGCGAGATCGAATTCATGGCGCAGGTGTTCCAACTGATCCGCGGCGGCCAGGATCCCGCGCTGCGCGTGCGGCCCACGCTGGAAGTGCTGGGGGTGGCGGTCGAGCGCGGCCTGCTGCCCGCCGGCCAGGCCGGACAGCTGGGCGACGCCTACCGCTTCCTGCGCCAGCTGGAGCACCGCCTGCAGTACCGCGACGACGCCCAGACCCATCACCTGCCGACCTCGGAAGACGAGCGGCTGGCGGTGGCGCGGATGATGGGCTGTGCCAGCTGGAACGAACTGCTGGCGCGGCTGGCGGCGCTGCAGGAGCCGGTGGCGCAGCAGTTCGAGGCCACCTTCTCCGACCCCGACGCCGCGCCCTGCGAGGCGCTGTGGCCCGACATCGTGCTCGACGACAACGCCGCGCGCGCGCAGGACAACCAGCAGGACGCCGCCGCGCCGGCGCAGGGCGGGGAGGATGCGTGCGACGATGCCACGCCGTGCCGGCGCCTGCAGGCGGCCGGCTTCACCGACTGCACCGGCCTGTTCGACCGGTTGCGCGCGATCGCGTCGTCGCTGCGCTACCGTGCGCTGTCCGAGTCCAGCCGCGCCCGCTTCGACCAGCTGGTGAACCGCGCGCTCGACCTGGCCGCGCGCCAGGACGACGCCGACAGCACCATCGCGCGCTTTATCGACTTTCTCGAGGCCATCAGCCGGCGCGCCTCCTACCTGTCGCTGCTGTCCGAGTACCCGCAGGCGATGGACCGCGTTGCGCAGACGCTGCATGCCTCGCGCTGGGCCGCGGCCTACCTGACGCGCCATCCGCAACTGCTCGACGAACTCCTCGACAGCGATGCGCTGGCCGGCGCGCCCGACTGGGCCGCGTTCCGCAAGCGCCTGCACGAGCGGCTGCTGGCCGCCGAAGGGCAGGTCGAGCACCAGATGGACATCCTGCGCCGCGAGCACCACGCCGAGACCTTCCGCGTACTGCTGCAAGACCTGCAGGGCATGCTGACGGTGGAACAGGTGGCCGACCGGCTGTCGGACCTGGCCGACGCCATGCTCGATGCCACGCTGCAGACGGTGTGGCGCCAGCTCGCCACGCGCCATTGCGACACGCCGCGCTTCGCGGTGATCGCCTACGGCCGGCTCGGCGGCAAGGAGCTGGGCTATGCCTCGGACCTCGATATCATCTTCCTGTATGACGACGAGCACGAGAGGGCGCCCGATGTCTACGCCGCCTTCGCGCGCCGGCTGATCACCTGGCTCACCAGCCATACCGCGGCGGGTGCGCTGTTCGACGTCGATACGCGGCTGCGCCCCAACGGCGCGGCCGGCCTGCTGGTCACCGGCTTCGACGCCTTCCGCCGCTACCAGCTGCGCGAGGGCGACAACACCGCATGGGTCTGGGAACACCAGGCGCTCACGCGCGCGCGCTTCTGTGCCGGCGATGCGGCCATCGGCGAGCGCTTCGAGGCGCTGCGCGACGAGGTGCTGCGCCAGGAGCGCGATGCCGCGGTGCTGCGCGGCGAGATCGTGCAGATGCGCCGCAAGGTGGCCGAGGGCCATCCCAATCCCACCAGCCTGTTCGACCTCAAGCACGACCGCGGCGGCATGGTCGACATCGAGTTCACGGTGCAGTACCTGGTGCTGCTGCACAGCCGCGCGCATCCGCAGCTGACGCGCAACGCGGGCAATATCGCGCTGCTGCGCGAGGCCGGCGCGCTCGGGCTGATCGATGCCGCGCTGGCCGTGGCGGTGGGCGACGCCTACCGGCTGTTCCGCGCGCGCCAGCACCAGTTGCGGCTCGACGGCCAGGCGCACGCGCGCTTGGCGGCGGAATCGGTCGCCGGACAGAGGGCGCAGGTGCGCACGCTGTGGCAGGCCGTGTTCGGTGAGGACTGAGGCCACCATGGCCACGAAGGCCACGCCCGCCGCGGCGGCCCCGGGCCGTCCCGCCGGTGCCTCGTGGCCGGGGCTGCTGGCGGCGAGCGCGCTGGTGTGGGCGCTGTCGGCCTGCTTCACCTTCCTGCCGTGGTGGCACGCCCACGGCCTCTATCTGCGCGATGCAGTACGGCTCGACGGCCAGTGGTGGCGGCTGGCCACCGCCATGTGGGTGCACCTGGGCGCGATGCACTGGCTGGCCAACGCACTTGCGGCCGCGGGGCTGCTGGCGCTGGCCGGGCGTGCGGCGCGGGCGCGCGCCATGCTGCTGGTGTTGCTGGCGTGCGGCCTTGCCGTGCAGGCCGCGCTGCTGCGCGTGCCATCGGTCGGCTGGTATGGCGGCTTGTCCGGCGCCTTGCACGGGCTGGCGCTGTGGGGCGGGCTCAGCCTGTTGCGCGCGCCCGGGTTGTCGCGCGTGCTCGGCGTACTGCTGTGCCTGGGCGTGCTGGCCAAGGTGTGGCTGGAGCAATCGTGGCTGGCGCCGGTGATCTTTGACCCGTCATGGGGGTTCGGCGTGGTGCGCGCCGCGCACGCAGCCGGCGCGGTGGCCGGACTGCTGTGCTGGGTCGTGCAGGAGTGGTGGCTGGCGCGGCGGCCGCTGCGCAGCGCCGACGGCGACTGAGCCGCATCCGCGGCAGGGCAAGCTGGCAGGGCAAGCTTTATGCGCGCCGGCGCAGCGCGAAGCCGAGCAGGCCGGTGCCGGCCAGCGCGAGCGCGAGCCAGCGTGGCACCGCGCCGCCACCGCCACCGCCGGACGGTGCCGGCGCGGCGGCCGCCGGCGGGGCCGACACCGCCGCGGCCAGCGCGTTGTCGGCATCCAGCAGCCCGGCGCCGCACACGCCTGGATTGGTGGTGCAGAAGGTGCCGGATGGATGCGGCCGCGCCGAGGCCTTCAACGCCGCGGTCACTTGCGCCGGCGTCAGCGACCCGTTCAGCGCGAACATCATCGCCACCACGCCAGACACCATCGGTGCCGCGAAGCTGGTGCCCTGCGACGACGATATCGTGTAGGCCCCGATCGAGGTGGTGCCGTTGTTGCCCAGCGTGCGGATTACCGAAAGCGTGGTGGTGCATGCCCCGTTCTGCACGCGCGAATTGCCGCAGCCGCCGCCCGGCGCGCTGATCGCCACCTGCGGGCCGATGTTGGCATAGGTGGCGTTCTCGCCGTCGTTGGCGTGGGCCGTGACGGCGATCACACCGCTGCAATCGGCCGGCGCTTCGACCGCGCTGCGGTTGTTGCCCGCCGCCGCCACCACCACCACGCCGCGCGCGTTCAGGTCGTTGACCGCCTGCTGCTCGATGCTGCTGCAGGTGCCGCCGCCAAGGCTGATATTGACCACCCGCGCCGGGGTTGGATTGGCCGGCACATTCGGCACCGGCAGGCCGCCCGCCCAGCGCATGCCGTCGACCGTATCGGACAGCAGCGCGCCGCAGCGTCCCGACACCCGCACCGGCAGGATGGGGGCGCTCCAGTCGACGCCGGCAATGCCTTCGCCGTTGTTGGTGACCGCGCCCATCACGCTGGCCACGCGCGTGCCGTGCCAGCTGTTGGACGTGGCCTCGGTGGTCGGTGTTGAACTGCCGGGGCAGGTGAAGCCGGCCGGGACATTGTCGCCGGGATCGGTAGCGTCGCTGTCGCGCCCGTCGTCGCCGTCATTGGAGACGATGGCGCTGCTGATGAAGTCAAAGCCCGGCAGAAGCCGGGAGGCCAGGTCGGGGTGTCGCAGCACGCCGGTATCGACCACCGCGATCACGATGCCGCCGCTGCCACGCGTGCGGTCCCAGGCGCGCGGCAGGTTGACGCCGCCGACGGCGGTGCCGGTGCCCATCAGGTAAGGCTGGTTGGCGGAGAATTGCGGGTCGTTGGGCAGGGTATCGTGCAGGTGCAGCCAGCGGTCCGGCACGGCATCGGCCACGCGCGGGTCCTGGCGCAGGCGGGCGGCGGCGGCTTCCGGGTCGGAGGCGAGTTCGTCCGGCACCTGCAGCAGGTCCATGTTGCCGCCCATGGGGCGGCGCAGCGTGGCGGCGATGCCGGTGCGCTCGCGCAGTTGCTGCAGCGGACTCGTCGCTGATGCGGCCGGCTCCTTGCTGCTCACGGTGGAGGTGGTGCCATCGCGCCAGCGCACGATGATCTGGCCGGTGTAGGCCGGGGCCGCGGCTGAAGTCGAGGAGGGCGCGGCGCCTGCGGCGACCGGTGCTGCGCCACAAAGCGCAGCGATGGTGATCAGGGCTGCCCGCCAGTGGGGCAACGCGAAGCAGTGACGGAAGACGGACTGCGCGGGATGCAGCATGTATTCCTCCAGAGGCACCCCGCACGTCATCGGGCGCGCAGGGGGATCGAATGTAGGGAATACGATCCGCGCCGGTTGCGCAAGGGATACCGAAGGTTTAGAACCCGCCGCTTCCGGACGGACTCCGCGGGCAACTCAGCTCTTGGGCATATCCCGGCTGGTCGGCATGGTGCGGTTTGGCTGGATCATCCGGTCCGGCTCGGCGGTCTCGACACGCGGGATGGCGCGCAGCGTATCAACCGCCTGGTCGATGGTGGCATCCGCCGATTTGGAGATCGCCGTCACCAGCCAGACCCCGCCCGACATGGGGCGCTTGACCACATAGCGGATCGGGCCCTTGATCTCGGCCAGCAACTTCCCGGCATCCTCGGACATTTCGACCGCGGGCGGCTTGAACTTGACCATGATGTCGCCCACCGCGCGGTCGTCGGTGATGCTTCCCGGCGGCGGGGCGTAAGGCCCCGACTGGGCCTTGCAGCCAGACAATGCCAGCAGTGCGGCCGTGGCCGCTGTGGCCAGGGCCAGGACGGCGCGCAAGGGGCGGTGGCGGCGGCCTGCCGGCGGCGCGTGGCGGGTCATGGTGAGGCTCCTGTGAAAGTTGGTTCGGGTGCGCCGATGCAAGCGCGATGTGGGGGCGACGTGGGCGATGTGGGCGACGATGCCGGGGCATCAGCCGGCGGCGCGGCGGCCGCGCCGGCTTTCCTTGGCCGTGCCGCGCACCGGGGCGCCGGCCTGGGCTTCGGCGCCTTGCGCCAGCATCTCTTCGGCATGCTGCAACGTGGTCGCGGTGACGGTTGCGCCGCCCAGCATGCGCGCGGTCTCGACCACGCGCCCGGCCGGGTCGAGCACGCGGATGCGTGAGCGCGTAACCGAGCGCGTGACCGAGCCATCACCGCCATCGGTGGTTTCCTTGCTGACCAGCAGGTGCGTGCCGGCCTGCGCGGCGACCTGCGGCAGGTGGGTCACGCACAGCACCTGGCGCGCGCGGCCCAGTTCCTGCAGGCGCCGGCCGACGACTTCGGCGACGGCGCCGCCGATGCCGGTGTCGACTTCGTCGAAGATCAGCGTCGGCGTGGGCGAAGCCTCGCTGGTAATCACCGAGATCGCCAGGCTGATGCGCGCCAGTTCGCCGCCGGACGCGACCCGCGCCAGCGGCCGCGCGCTGACGCCGGCATGGCCGGCCACCAGGAACTCGACCTGCTCCAGGCCGTAGCTCTGGCCGTCTTCCAGCGTGTTCAGCGCGGCGACAAAGCTGCCGCCCGCCATCGACAGGCCCTGCATGGCCTCGGTGACCGCGGCCGACAGCGCCTGCGCCGCTTGCGAGCGCGCATGGCTGAGGTGCTGCGCCAGCGTCAGGTAGGCGGCCTTGGCGGCGGCTTCGCGCGCCATCACCTTGTTCAGGTCCTGCGCGGCCTGCAGGTCGTCGAGCTGCTGGCGGCGCGCCAGCAGCTCATCGGGCAGCTGCTCGGGAGGCAGGCGGTACTTGCGCGCGGTGGCGTGCAGCGCCTGCATGCGTTCCTCGACGGCCTGCAGCCGTTCGGGATCCAGCTCGAGCCGGTCGACGTAGCGGGTCAGCGAATGCGCGGCTTCCTCGGCCTGCACCTGGGCCGGCTCGAGCGCGGCCAGCACGTCGCGCAGCGCCGGGTCGACGTCGGCCAGCTGCTGCAGCCGGTGCACGATGGTGTTCAGCGCCGATAGCACCGAGCCGTCGGCTTCGGACAGCGCCTCCAGCGCCGCGCGGCTGCCGTCGATCAGGCCGGCGGCATGCGACAGGCGGTTGTACTCGGCCTGGATCTCTTCCCATTCGCCCGGCTGCGGGTTGAGCTTGTCGAGCTCGCCGACCTGCCACTCCAGCCGCTCGCGCTCGAGCTGCATCTCGCGCGACTGGTGCTCGACCGCCTCGCGCTGGCGCACGCAGGCGCGCCACGCGCGCCAGGCCTCGGCCACCGCGCCGGCCTGCTGGGTCAGCCCGGCGTGGGCGTCGAACAGCAGGCGCTGCGCGTCCGGGCGCAGCAGCAGCTGGTGCGCGTGCTGCCCGTGGATGTCGACCAGCTGGTCGCCCACTTCGCGCAGCTGCGCCAGCGTGGCCGCGGCGCCGTTGATAAAGGCCTTGCTGCGGCCGCCGGCATCGACCGTACGCCGCAGCAGCACCGCGCCGGCGCCGTCATCGTCTTCGGCATTGAGCTCGCGCTCGGCCAGCCAGGCGTCGAGCGCCGGGTGGGTCGTGAAGGTGGCGCTGATGCTGGCGCGTGCGGCGCCTTCGCGCACGATGCCGGCGTCGGCCCGCTCGCCCAGCACCAGGGCCAGGGCGTCGATCAGGATCGACTTGCCGGCGCCGGTCTCGCCGGTAAAGACGGTGAAGCCAGGGGTGAAATCGAGGTCGAGCGTGTCGACGATGACGAAATCGCGGATGGACAGGCTGCGCAGCATCGTGGCGGATCGTGGCGAAAGTGAGATCGGTCCGGAAAGTCGGGCTGGCGTAGGATCGGGGTGGCTAGCTCGGGCTCTGGGGGCGGCTCAGAGGCGGTTGTCTTCGGACGGGTATTCGTGCCAGTGCAGCTTCTTGCGCAGCGTGGCGTAGTAGTTGTAGCCCACCGGGTGCAGCAGGTTGATGCTCTTCTCCGAGCGCCGCACCACGATGCGGTCGCCGGGCAGCAGCGAGGTCAGCGACTGCATGTCGAAATTGACGCTGGCGTCGCGCGCGCTGGCCACTTCGATGGTGACCTCGGCATCGTGCGGCAGCACGATCGGGCGGTTCGACAGCGCGTGCGGGGCGATCGGCACCAGCACCACGCCCGACAGCGTCGGGTGCAGGATCGGGCCGCCGGCGGACAGCGCGTAGGCGGTCGAGCCGGTCGCGGTCGACACGATCAGGCCGTCCGAACGCTGGTTGTACATAAAGTTGCCGTCAACGGACACCGCCAGCTCGACCATGCCGGAAATGCCTGAGCGGTTCACCACCACGTCGTTCAGCGCCAGCGCCGAAAAAATGACGCTGTCGTCGCGCACCACGCGGGATTCGAGCAGCAGCCGGTTCTCGGCCTCGTAGCGGCCGTCGAGCATGTCGGGCAGCACCGTGTGCACGTCTTCCAGCGCGATGTCGGTCATGAAGCCGAGCCGCCCGTGGTTGACCCCGATCAGTGGCACGTCGTACCCGGCCAGCTGGCGGGCAATGCCCAGCAGCGTGCCGTCGCCGCCCAGCACCACCGCCACGTCGGCGTGCTGGCCGATTTCCTCGGCCGACAGGGCAGGGTAGGCGGTCAGCCCGGTGGCCAGCGCGGTCTCGCGCTCGAACACCACATCCTGGCCGTTGCGCAGGATATAAGAGGCGATCTCCTCCAGCGGTCCTTCGATGCCGGCAGTCGAGTAGCGGCCCACCAGGGCGACGGTGTTGAACGAAGTGCGCAAGGCGCTGGCTCTCGGGGGGGCGGACATGCCGGGATTAGACCATACCGCCGCTGCCGTTGCCAGCAGGCGCCGGCGCCGCAACCCAGGCGGGGCGCCAGAAGGTCTAAAACTTGCGTAAAATCGGGGCATCATGGATGAACGTTCCAAAACGCTGCTCAAGACCCTGATCGAGCGCTACATCGCCGAAGGCCAGCCGGTCGGGTCCCGCACCCTCTCGAAATTCTCGGGGCTGGACCTGTCACCCGCGACCATTCGCAATGTGATGTCCGACCTGGAGGAAATGGGCTTTATCGCCAGCCCGCACACGTCGGCCGGCCGCATCCCGACGCCGCGCGGGTACCGGCTGTTCGTCGATTCCATGCTGACGGCCAAGCCGCTGGAGCGCAACACCGAACTGGCCGAGCTGACCGGCCAGATCCAGGGCCAGCTCGGCGCCCAGCAGCTGGGTCCGCAGCGCATGATCACGGCGGCAGCGCGCACGCTGTCCAACCTGTCGCACTTCGCCGGCGTGGTGATGACGCCCCGGCGCGCGCAGGCGTTCCGGCAGATCGAATTCATGCGCCTGTCCGACAAGCGCATCCTGCTGATCATCGTCAGCCCCGAGGGCGACGTGCAGAACCGGATCATCCAGACCGAGCTGTCGTATACCCCGGCCCAACTGATCGAGGCCGCCAACTACTTCAACTCGCACTACACCGGCATGAGCTTCGACGCCGTGCGCAGCCACCTGCGCGTCGAGCTGCAGGACCTGCGCCGCGACATGTCGCAGCTGATGCAGGCGGCGGTCGAGGCCGGCAGCGTGGCCGACGACGAGGAAGACGACCACGTCTATATCAGCGGCGAACGCAAGCTGCTCGAAGTGGAAGACCTGTCTTCCAGCATGGACAAGCTGCGCCGGCTGTTCGACGTGTTCGAGCACAAGACCAGCCTGCTGCAGCTGCTCGATGTCTCCAGCCACGCCCAGGGCGTGCAGATCTTCATCGGCGGCGAGAGCCAGCTGGTGCCGCTGGAAGACATGGCGGTCATCACCGCGCCGTACGAGGTCGACGGGCAGATCGTCGGCACCCTCGGCGTGATCGGCCCGACACGCATGGCATACGAGCGCGTGATCCCGATCGTAGACATCACCGCGCGGCTGCTGTCCAGCGCGCTGAGCCAGAACCAGTGACGCGGCTGGCCGGTCTGACAAGCTGCCCCATTCCTACCGAGCGCCACCTGCGCTGGCGCGCCGCCATGGCGCGTTGCCGGCCGCGCGCCAACCCGGAAGCGACATGACGTTTTCACCCGAACCGGTTTACCAGCACGGGCAGGCGCCGCGCACGGCGATCCTGCTGGTCAACCTGGGTACCCCCGATGCGCCCACGCCCAGGGCGGTGGGGCGCTACCTGAAGGAATTCCTGTCCGACCCGCGCGTGGTCGAGATCCCGCGTGCCGCCTGGCTGCCGCTGCTGCATGGCGTGATCCTGCCGCTGCGTTCGCGTGCGTCGGCGTTGAAGTACGAGTCGATTTGGCTGCGCGAGGCGCATATGACCGGCTCGCCGCTGCTGGTCTACAGCGAGCGCCAGGCCCATGCGCTGCAGCGGCTGCTGAACCAGAACGGCCACGAGGTGACGGTGGCGTGCGCCATGCGCTACGGCAACCCCTCGATCGCCTCGGTGATGGAAGCGCTGCGCCGCCAGGGCTGCGAGCAGGTGCTGGTGCTGCCGATGTATCCGCAGTACTCCGGCACCACTACCGCCACCGCCTTCGACGAAGTGTTCCGCGTGCTGGGACAATGGCGCAACCAGCCCGAGCTGCGGCTGGTCAAACATTTCCATGACCATCCCGCTTATATCTCGGCGCTGCACCAGCAGGTCGGGGCCTACTGGTCACGGCACGGCATGCCCGATTTTGCGCACGGCGACAAGCTGATCCTGTCGTTCCACGGCGTGCCGCGGCGCACGCTCGAGCTGGGCGACCCGTATCACTGCGAGTGCCTGAAGACCGGCCGGCTGTTGGGCGACGCGCTGGGCTTGCAGCCGGGGCAATATCAGGTGACGTTCCAGTCTCGTTTTGGCAAGGCGGAGTGGCTGCAGCCGTACACGGCCCCGACGCTGGCGGAGCTGGGCAAGGTTGGCGCCGGCCGGGTCGATGTGTTCTGCCCGGGTTTCCCGGCGGACTGCATCGAGACGCTCGAGGAAATCGCGATGGAAGGGCAGACCGAGTTCAAGGTCGCGGGCGGCAAGGATTTCCACTTTATTCCTTGCATGAACGACGCGGCGCCGTGGGTGGCGGCGATGGCGGAGATTGCCCTGCAGCACCTGCAGGGATGGCCGCTCAACACGCCGCACCCGCATGAGCTGGAAGCGCGTCGCTCGCGTGCGCAGACCCGGGGAGCCGCAGCATGAACGTGGATTTTGAAGCGGATGCGCGCCAGCGCATCGACAAATGGCTATGGTGCGCGCGCTTTTTCAAGACGCGCTCGCTTGCGGCCGAGGCGGTGGAGCGGGGCAAGGTGACCGTCAACGGCCAACTGGTCAAGAACTCGCGTGAAGTGCGGCCCGGCGACAAGGTCGCGCTCGAAGCGCACCAGCAGCGCTGGGAACTCCAGGTGAAGGGCATTGCCCCGGCGCGCGGACCGGCACCGGTGGCGCAGACGCTGTATGAAGAGAGTGCCGACAGCCAGGCACGCCGGCAGGCCGAGGCCGAGCGGCGCCGCCTGCAGCCGGAGCCCGCCGCGCAGTTGCAGGGGCGCCCGACCAAGCGCGACCGCCGCCGCATCGATGACTTCCGGCACTGAGGCTGGCAGGAACGACACGCGGCGGCGCCGGCACAATGCCGGGGCCGCCGCGGTGCGAGCGTGTGTGCCGGAAAGTTGCGCTGGCGCTTATTCCTGCGAGACTTCCTGGCTGATGATAGGAACGATGTAGTGCTTGAACACCGCCTTGCCACTGCCATACTCGGTATCGCGCGGCGAGAAGGCGTCGGACAGGCAGATAAAGGCGGTCATGACCGCCAGGGCGGCCACGAGGCAGAGCGTCACGACTGGCAGCTTATGCATGGCCAACCTTTCGGAAGAGGCACAAAAATGAACCATCTCCAGGCCCCCGGCATTTTTGTCATTTTTCGTAAGAGAATGTTAGTGAGTGCAGTGCAGCAAGGCAATAAGGCGTCAATTGCATAACTCACGCCTTTGTAACCGCTTGTTTCCGCGTCTCGCCGGCGCCACTCTTGAAATCCGGCGCGACGCCACCAATTGCCCGCTAAACACGCCGATTGACCCACCGCGGCCGTACCCACGGACGGCCGCGCCAATGCATTGATACGGATCGACATGGAAGAACAGAAGCAGACGCCATCCAACCCGACGCCCAACGACGAAGCCAGCGCCCCTGCCGCGCAGGAGACCGCCGCGCCGGAGGCTGCCGCCGTGGAGGATGTGGCGGCCCAGCTGGCCGCCCTGGAAGCCAAGGCGCGTGAACACTACGACCTGTACATGCGCGCGGTCGCCGAGGGCGAAAACATCCGCCGCCGGGCGCAGGAAGACGTTGCCAAGGCCCACAAATTCGCCATCGAGAACTTCGCCGACAACCTGCTGCCGGTGATGGACAGCCTGGAGGCCGCGCTGGCTGACGGTTCCGGCGATATTGCCAAGCTGCGCGAAGGCGTCGAACTGACTGCGCGCCAGCTGGCAGCCGCGTTCGAGCGCGGCAAGATCGTGGAACTGAACCCGGTCGGGGAGAAGTTCGACCCGCACCGCCACCAGGCCATTTCGATGGTGCCGGCCGACCAGGAACCCAACACCGTCGTCACCGTGCTGCAGCGCGGCTATACCATTGCCGACCGCGTGTTGCGCCCGGCGCTGGTGACGGTGGCGGCACCGAAGTAAGCCGGACTGCTTAGCGGCTGAGGCTGCGCCCGGTGCCGTCCAGGCCCGGGCGTTTTGCTTTCTTGCCTTTGCGGGAGCGAATCATGTCAAGCGAATCGCCGGCCGGCGAGCCGTCCGCGGACCAGGCCGCGGCAGCCCACCTCGACCATCGCGCCTTCGAGGCCTTTGGCATGCGCCAGGTCGACGACGCCGGCATCGACGCCGCGATTGCGCAGGCCGGCGATGCGCTGGTGTGTGCGTGTTCTTCTGGGGCGTGGATTGCTTCAATTGCGAGATGGCAAAGAAAGCCATGCTCGCCAATCCCGAGCCGATCCGGGCACTCGGCCTGCACTGGCTCCATGCCAATGTCTATGAGCACCCCGCACTGGGCAAGCGCTTCGGCCTGCACGGCATCCCGGTGTTCATGTTCTTCCAGAACGGCAAGAAGCTGGGCCGTGCCACCGGCTGGCATGGCCACGGCCAGTTTGCCGCTGCGGTCGCCAATGCCCGGCTGAAGGCGGGCGGCAAACCGCTGGCGGGGTGAACCGGCCAGCCAGGCGGCATCAGGCCTTCAGCGCGACAGCGCGTAGCCGATGCGGAACTGCCAGGGCAGCTTGTGGTTGTAGTCGAGCAGGCTTTCGCCATAGCCGACGAAGTAACCCGCCATCAGGTAACCCGCGGTACCCGGCAGCAGCCGCGCCAGCGGATAGGTGACCTGCGCATCGACGCTGCCGTACCACTTGCGCGTGCCCTTGCGCAGCGTGGCGGAAAACTCCCATGAATCCGGGCGCCCATACGCGATGCCCAGGTCCATATAGCCGCGGTAGTGGGCGATGTCAGGGTTGTCGCCCTTTTCCACGTAGGCATAGAGCTTGGGCGCGACGCGCCAGTGCCAGTCGTTCTGGTCGCCGATGTAGAACGTCGGCTTGACGAACACGGTGTTGATGCTGCGCGACTCGTCGCCGCTGCGGCCGTTGGACTCGTGCTCCACGCCGGCCGCCAGCGACAGCCGGCTGATGGCCCGGTTGCGCACGCCGGTATCCGACAGGTAGTAAAACAGGCTCGGCCGGTAGTTGGTGTCGCGGAACGGCTTGGACTGCTCAGACAGGTCCCATAGCGAGAACTGGGTGAAGCCGAGGTAGAGGTTGTCGAACAGGCTCTTCGATGCCGGATCCTCGCCCTCGAAGATCCGGTACTTGAAGCTGAACTGGAACTTCGCATTGGCGCCATCGTGCGCGCCGACGATGAAGTACATCGGGTCGTAGAACGACAGGCGCGCGCTGTCGCGCAGGTCCGCGGGCGCCGGGGCGGTGGCGCTTGCGCTGGTCACCGGCGTGATCGGAACCGGGACCGTCTCCGCGGCTTCGCCAGCGGCCCCGGCCGTAGCGGCTACCGCGGGCGGGGCGGCGGTGGTGGCCTCGCCCGGCTGCGGCAGCCGGTTCAGAGTGACCACCACCGGCGCGGCGTCGATGCCGGTCGCATCCAGCCGCACCTGGCCGCGCAGCTGCGGCGGCAGGGTCGCGCTGTAGCGGATGGCGCGGTGCTCGCCGCGGCGCAGGTTGACCACGGGCGGCGCGGAGACCTCCCGCCACAGTACGAGGCGTACCGGCGCCTGCATTTCGCTCGACGCGGTCACTTCCAGCGTATCGGGGATCCGGTAACGGCGCGTCGCGCCGTCGGCGCTGACCACCAGCGTCAGCGTCAGGGGCTGGTTGCCGTCGATCACGCGTGGCGGCTGCAGCAGCGCCACGCCGGCGTGGGCGGCCAGAGGAAAAGCCAGCGCCAGTGACAGGCAAAGGGGGGCGACGGCGCGGCTGGCAGGCGCCAGCCGGCGGGGCAGGGTCAATCGGGACATGATGCTGGGCACCGCGGGCGCGGCTGGAACGGCGCGCTGCGGCATCGGGAAATTTCGGAACCCGCAAAGCCTACCACGCGATAGAAAGCGGGTTGTGACGAAATGTACGCAACCGTTGCAGACGGCTAGCAGGCTGCCAGCAACCGGCTAGCGTGGCGGGCTCAGCGCATCGCGCGCCGGCGCACGCTGTCGACGTATTGTTCGCCGTCCGGCGGCAGGCCGCTGCGCTGTGCCTGCCACAGCATCTCGCCCAGGCATTCCATCACTTGGTGCTGGGCTTCGTGCGGCGAATCGAGTCGGCGTGCAAGCGCCTCATAAGCCTCGCGAATGCCGCGTGGCTGGTCGACGGAAACCTGTTCCGAGATCGACAGGTGCATCGCCAGGTGCAGGAACGGGTTGGTCTGGCCTTGCTCGGGGGTGTAGTCCTGCGTCAGCGCGCCTTCGGTGTCGCGCAGCAGGTCGTGGTACTCGGGATGCTCGCCGATCCAGTCGACGGCAATGACTTCCAGCGGCGTCAGCACGCTGCCCGCGATCTGCTTCTGCCAGGCTTCGCAGAAGAAACGGCGGACTTCTTCTCGTGAGGGATTAAACATGGTGGCGCCATTGTAAACGAGGGGCGCGGCGAGCGCTGGCGCGCCGGCGGCGCCAAGTAGAATGCGGGATCGCCGACTTCCCGCCATCTTCATGATCGCCTCCGCCACCGCCCACGAACAGGCCCGCGCCAAGCTCACCGGGGTGCTGCTGATTGCGGTGTCGGCCAGCGCCTTCGGCGCCATGGCGATCTTTGCGCGCTTTGCCTATGCGGCCGGTGCCGACGTCTATGGCCTGCTGCTCGTACGTTTCGTGCTGGCGGCGGGGGCGCTGGCGTGGGTGATGCGCACGCGCGGCATCGGCCTGCCGCCGTGGCGGCGCGTGCTGGCGCTGGCGGCGATGGGCGGCATTGGCTATGTGGGCCAGTCGTTCTGCTTTTTCAGTGCGCTGAACCATGCGCAGGCCAGCTTGGTGGCGCTGCTGCTGTACCTGTACCCGCTGTTTGTGACGATCCTGGCCGCGGTGTTCCTGAAAGAGCGGCTGACCACGGCGGCCGTGATCGCGCTGGTGCTGTGCTCGGTGGGGGCCGGGCTGACGGTCGGCGGCGGCGAGGGTTCGCCGCTGGGCATCGCGCTGGGGCTGGCGGCGGCGGTGATCTATTCCGTCTACATCATCGTCGGCGCGCGCGTGACCGCCGGTGTCAACCCGATCGCCACCACCACGGTGATCTGCAGCGCGGCCGCGCTGGTCTACGGTGCGGTCGGGCTGCTGCGCCTTGGCGCGGGCGTGCCGCCGCAGTTCCCGGCGAGCGCCGGCGGCTGGCTGGCGCTGGCGGCGATTGCGCTGCTGTCGACGGTGCTGGCGATCCTGACCTTCTTCGCCGGGCTGCAGCGGCTTGGCGCGGCGCAGGCTTCGATGCTGTCGACGCTCGAGCCGGTGGTCACGGTGCTGCTGGCGGCGTTGCTGCTGGGCGAGCACATCGGCGGCACGCAGGCGCTCGGCGGCGGGCTGATCCTGGCCGGCGTGCTATGGCTGACACGGCGCAGCAGCGCGCCGGCACCGGCCCGCGGCGACATGCAAGAGAATTGAACGGGTTGGTCAAAGACGCTGGCACGGCACATCCTGGCGCTTGGGTAAAATCGCCGCTTCTTTCACTTCATGCATAGGAAGAGCCGCATGTCCCAGATCGACCAAGCCGCGCTGGCGCAACTGTTCACCGAGGCCCGCACCCACAACGTGTGGCAGGACCGCCACGTGGACGACGCCGTCCTGCACCAGGTCTATGACGCGATGAAGTTCGGCCCGACCGCCGCCAACAGCAGCCCGGCCCGCATCGTCTTCGTCAAGAGCGCGGCCGAGAAGGCGCGCCTGGTGGATTGCGTATCGGCCGGCAACGTCGACAAGACCCGCTCGGCGCCGGTCACGGCGATCATCGCCTTCGACAAGGCCTTCCACGACCAGCTGCCGCGCCTGTTCCCGCACGCCGACGCGCGTGCCTGGTATGCCGGCAACGAGGAGAAGATCGCCCGCGACGCCCTGATGAACAGCTCGCTGCAAGGCGGCTACTTCATCCTGGCCGCACGTGCGCTGGGCCTGGATTGCGGCCCGATGGGTGGTTTCGACGCCGACAAGGTCAACGCGGCCTTCTTCCCCGATGGCAAGTGGTCGGTCAACTTCCTGGTCAACCTGGGCTACGGCGTTGCCGACAAGCTGCATCCGCGCCTGCCGCGCCTGCCGTTCGACGAAGCCTGCCGCATCGTCTGAAGAGGCCGCGCGCCAGAACCAAAAAAAAGCGACCCGTCGGGTCGCTTTTTTTGTACTGGTGCGCGCCTGCGTCAGGCAGTCCATTCCTGCACCGCATTGCAGGCGAGATAGCGCCCCGGCTCCGCAATGCCGAGCCGTGCGCGGGCGGCGTCGAGCGGCTCGTGCAACAGTCTTTCGTAGTCCTCGCCGAGCAGCCACCCGGCGCGGCGCCCCAGCCGGTAGCCCTCCAGCACGGCGCGCGCAAAGGCCAGGCGGCCGGTCACGCGCAGGCTTTTCAGCGACGCCGCGATGGCAATGAACGCCCATCCCTTGCCGCCGGTCTGCGCGTAGCTGAACGCCACCAGCGCGGCTTCGCCAAGGCTTTCGTCGGCCCGGTAGCCGGTGAGCACATGCCAGATGTCGTGGATGTCGCGGGTACGCCGGCCGAACCACATGTACGCGTCCTCGATCACCGGCTCCTGGTCGAGGTTGGAGACCTTGGCCAGCCCGTCCGCGCTGTAACCGGTCTGTTCCAGGAAAGCGCGATACGCCGCGCCGACCGTGCCCGGGGCGAAGCTCGCGACATAGGCAGGATCGGACAGGCGCTCGGCCAGTTCGATGCGCTGGTAGACCATGCGCCTGCCGTCGGGCGTGGACAGCAGGCGGCCGAAGTTGCGCGGCATCGACGGGCCGTTCAGCGCGCGCATGATGCGGAACACCTGCTCGGTGTCGTTGCCATTGGCCAGCAGCTTGCGCACGGCCCGGAACGCGGTGAAGACATCCTGCTTGTAGGGATTGGAGGCGGTCGGGGTGGTCATGGCAGGAACTCCGTGGTTCAGGCGAACTGGGCCGGGCCCGGCGCCGGCGCATGCCGCGGCGCGGCGGCGTCGCGCACAAAGTCGACACAGGTGTCGATGGCGGTCACCGGCAGCATATGCCCGCCGTCGACCAGCGTCAGCGTGGCGCCCGGCACCCTGGCGACCAGTGCTTCGCCATGCTCGGCAAAGTCGAGGATGCGGTCATCGCGCCCGTACAGCACGCTCACCGGCACGCGCAGCGATCCATAGTGCGGCAACATTGCCGGCAGGCTTCGCGCGGCACCGATCAGGTCCTCGGAAGCGGCAAGGAAATGGGAGGGCCGCAGCGCCAGCAGGCCGCCGCCGCGCGTCGGGAAGTCGAGCGGGAACGGGTCGGGACCGAACACGATATCCATGACTTCTTCACGGCGCCGTTCCGACATCGGCACCACCAGCGTCCACGCCAGCAGCCGGCGCAGCGCGCCCGGCACGGTCATCGCCTGGAAGACCGGCGAAATCGCCTTGGGCGGATGGGTGAGCGGCGCGATCAGCGCCAGGCCGCCGACGCGCTCGGGGTGATGGATGGCCAGTGCCAGCGCGATCGCGCCGCCAAGCGAGTGGCCGACCACCAGCGGCTTGTCCAGTCCAAGCTGGTCGCACAGTGCCGCGAGCGACTCGGCCTGTGCCGGCAGATCCGCAGCGGTGCCTGCCACGCGCGTCGAGTGGCCCGCGCCGGGGCGGTCGACGGCGATCACGCGGAAATGGCGCGCGAGCGGTTCGATCATGCCGTAGCCGAAATTCTCCAGTTGTCCGGACAGGCCGTGCACCAGCAGCACGGCGGGACCCTGGCCGCGCTCGACCACGTGCAGCCGCGCGCCGGGTACCTCGACAAAGCGTCCGCGCGGCGGCATTGCCGCCTCGATGCGCCGGACGGTGCGCAACGTGTGCAGCCATAGCGCGGCGCCCAGCACCACGAGCAGCCCGATCAGCAGGCCAGCGACGGTCAGGGCGATGGTCACGATTGCACCTCGTTGCCGGCAACGGCCGGCACGGTATTGGTTTCGGCAGGCTCCTGGCTGTCGCGGTGTGGCCGGCCAGCCGGGGAGGAGAAAGACGGGACATCGAACTGCAGCACGCCGTCGGCGATGCGCCCGTGCCGGATCGTCAGCATGTCTTTCAAGTAATTCTGATAGACGCGCCAGGGCTTGCGGTCGCCTTGACGGGGCAGCACGGTGGCGGCACGTTGCACATAGCCCGACGTGAAATCCAGGAACGGCGTGGGCTGCATGCCGGCCGGCGCGCGCGGCATCGCCATGCGGTGGCCATGGCGGCCCATATGGCGCAACAGGCGGCAGACGTACTCGGCGGTGAGGTCGGCCTTGAGCGTCCACGAGGCATTGGTGTAGCCGAAGGCGAGCACCAGGTTGGGCACGCCGCTCAGCATCATCCCCTTGTACGCGAACGAGTCGGCGGGGCGGCGCGGCTCGCCGTCGACGCTGACCGCGATGTCGCCCAGCATGTTCAGCTTCAGCCCAGTGGCCACGACTACTATATCTGCGGCGAGCGTCTTGCCGCTGGCCAGCACGATGCCGTCTTCGGTGAACCGTTCGATGGTATCGGTCTCCACCGTGGCACGGCCGTCGCGGATGGCGCCGAACAGGTCGCCATCGGGCACCAGGCACAGGCGCTGGTCCCATGGGTTGTAGCGCGGCGTGAGATGCGTCGCGACGTCGAAACCCGGTGCCAGCTGCGCCGCCGCCATGCCGATCAGCTTTTCCCTGGTGCGCGCGGGCCGCCGCCGCGCCAGCTGGAAGAACATCATGCCGAGCAGCACGTTCTTCCAGCGCGTGGCGCCGTAGGCCAGCCGCTCGGGCAGCAGCCTGCGCAGCTTGTGGGCGATCGCGTCTTCGGCGGGGCGCGTCACGATGTAGGTGGGCGAGCGTTGCAGCATGGTCACCTGCGCGGCGCGCTTTGCCATCTCCGGCACCAGCGTGACCGCCGTGGCGCCGCTGCCGATCACCACAACGCGTTTGCCGCCGTAGTCGAGCGATTCGTCCCAGAACTGTGGATGCAGGATGCGGCCGCGGAAGCGCTCCTCGCCGTCAAAGGCCGGGCGGTGCCCCTCGGCATAGCTGTAATAGCCGGCGCAGACATAGAGCAGGCGGGTGCGCAGGCGCAGGCGGCTGTGATTTGCCGTACGCTCGGCCTCGACCGTCCAGCAGCCGGCGGCGCTTTCCCATGCGGCGCTGACGACCTTGTGGCCAAAGCGGATATGCGGCGTGATGCCGGCTTCCTCGGCGGTCTCGCGGATATAGGCCCGGATCGACGGCCCGTCGGTGATGGCCCTGGCGCCGCGCCAGGGCTTGAAGCGGTAGCCCAGCGTGTACATGTCCGAGTCGGAGCGGATGCCCGGGTAGCGGAACAGGTCCCAGGTGCCGCCGATGGCGTCGCGGGCTTCCAGGATGGCGTAGCGCTTGCCGGGGCAGCGCATCTGCAGGTGGCGCGCGGCGCCGATGCCGGACAGGCCGGCGCCTACGATCAGGACATCGAGGACGGCATCATCAGGATGGGCTGCGGTCATGTCAGGCATCCGGGGGCGAGTGGCGCTTCTGACAACATAGGTTGTCAGAAGCGATAAGACAAGGCATCTGACAATAGGGAATGTCATAATGGCGCACATGACCCCCGAGCTCACCCCCGCACGCCGCTACCGCGGCGCCGAAGCCGAAGAACGGCGCGCTCAGCGCCGGAGCCAGCTGATCGCCGCGGCGGTGCAGGTCTATGGCGAGCGCGGTTACCAGAACGCCACGGTCAAGGCCGTCTGCGAGGCCGCCGGCCTGACCGAGCGCTATTTCTACGAGTCATTCGCCAACAGCGAGGCGCTGCTGCTGGCGTCGTTCCAGGCGGTCACCCACCGCCTGCTGCAGACACTGGCGCGCGCCGGTGAGGCGGCCGGCGGCGACGGCCCCAACCGGGCGCTGGCCATGCTGCGCGCCTATTTCGGGACCTTGCAGTGCGAGCCGCGTTCGGCGCGGGTGTTCCTGGTGGAGATCCGCGGCGTCAGCAAGCTGGTCGATGGCGCGCTGGCGGATTCGCTGGGCGAATTCGGCGGCCTGCTGGCGCAGGCGCTGCTGCCGCCGGGCCGGCGGCTCGATCCGTTGCTGACCGCTGGCGTTGCGGGTGGGGTCATCCATGTCGCCCTGCGCTGGATCGGACAGGGCTATACACCCGATGTCGAAGTGGTGGCACGCACGGCGTTGCAGCTGGCCATGGTGCTGGCGCGCGAGCCGCACTAAGGCCCGCCGCCGGGCGCTTCACAGCTGCGGCGCTTCCGTCTTTTCCCTGAACTCGCATAAAGGCTCGATCACGCAGTGCCAGCATTCCGGCCTGCGCGCCTTGCACACGTAGCGGCCGTGCAGGATCAGCCAGTGGTGCGCATCGTGCAGGAATTCATGCGGCACGCACTTGAGCAGCTTCTGCTCGACCACCTCCACGTTCTTGCCCGGCGCCAACCCGGTGCGGTTGGCGACCCGGAAGATATGCGTGTCGACCGCAATGGTGGGCTCGCCAAAGGCAGTATTGAGGACCACGTTGGCGGTCTTGCGGCCCACGCCCGGCAGCGCTTCCAGCGCTTCGCGGTCGGGCGGCACCTTGCCGCCGTGCCGCTCGACCAGGATGCGGCAGGTCTCGATCACATGCCTGGCCTTGGTCTTGTACAGGCCGATGGTCTTGATGTATTCGCTCAGCCCGGCTTCGCCGAGGTCGAGCATCTGCTGAGGCGTGTGAGCGACCGGGAACAGCCGGCGCGTGGCCTTGTTGACGCCGACGTCGGTGGCCTGCGCCGACAGCAGCACGGCAATCAGCAGCTCGAACGGCGAACTGTATTCCAGTTCAGTGGCCGGGGCCGGGTTGACTTCGCGCAGCGTCTCGAAAATGGCACGGCACTTGGCGGCGTTCATTGTTGTCGTTCCGGGTCGGGTTTGGCGTTGGGGCCGACGCCCGGCTCGGTCAGGCCGGCGCGCGCGCGGCGCGCTTCGGCGGCATCGATCTGCGCCTGGACGGCGGGGGAGACGTTTTCAATATTGCGCGGACGCGCGGCCTGCTGTTTCTGGCGGGCGCGCTCGATCGCAGCCTGGATGATGGCGCGCTTGCGTTCCTGCGCGGCGCGCTCGGCGTCGTCCTGCGGAGCTTCGGCCTGCACCGCGGCCAGCTTGGCCGCGGCCTTGGCGGCCAGGCGCGCGTCGTTTTCCTCGCGCTCGCGCACCAGCCTGGCCTGGCGCGCCAGGTAGCGCGCGTGGGCAGCGTCGGCCTGGGCCTGTGACCAGGCGTCCCAGCCGGTGCGGTCGCCGGTGACCGGGACCATGGCGATGCAGTCGACCGGGCAGGGCGCCACGCACAGGTCGCAGCCGGTACACAGTTCGGGGATCACCGTATGCATCTGCTTGGCGGCGCCGGCGATGGCATCGACAGGGCATGCCTGGATGCAAAGGGTGCATCCGATGCACAGGCTCTCGTCGATCAGCGCGACCGCGCGCGGTTGCTCGTTGCCGCGCTCCGGATCGAGCGGCATGGGTTCGACGCCAAGCGTCCCGGCCAGCCGGCGCACGCCTTCCGCGCCGCCCGGCGGGCAGCGGTTGCAGGCCGCTTCGCCGGCGGCCATGGCCTCGGCGTACGGGCGGCAGCCGTTGAATCCGCATTTGGTGCACTGAGTCTGGGGCAACAGTGCCTCGATGCGGTCGGCGAGGGATTTGACGGCGGGATTCACGACAACAGGCTGGAATTCAGGAGACAAACCGGATCAGGACAGGACTGGACGTTTATGGGGCGGCGCTATGCGTGTTTGGCGACACAACTGCCGCCCGGGAAACACCCGGCGGGACTGCGCCGGCGCACAATAATCCGGCGTAACCGTCGCCGGCGGGCCTCTTCGAGCCCTCGCGCCGCAAGGATTATCCCCGATTTCGCCGGTGGACAGAAACGGCGATGATGCGCGTCGCGCAGCCGGACTGCCGCATTCCGGTGTGTGCCATAATCCGCGCAACGATCGACCTGCCATCCATGTCAACAGAGACCAAGACCAAACGCGATCCCGAAGGGACGCGCCGACGAATCCTCGCTGCGGCCACCGAGGAATTTGCCAAGGGTGGTCTGGCCGGCGCCCGCGTCGACCAGATTGCCCGGCGCGCGGAAACCAACGAACGCATGCTGTATTACTACTACGGCAGCAAGGAAGGGCTGTTCCTGGCCGTGCTGGAAAAACAGTACGCCGAATTCCGCGCCGCTGAAGAAAGGCTGCACCTGGTCGACGAAGACCCGATCGCCGGCGTGCGCGCGCTGGCCCGCTTTGTCTGGGACTGGTATTACGAGCACCCCGAGTTCATCCGCCTGATCAACAGCGAGAACCTGCACGAAGCCCGTCACCTGAAGAAATCCGCGCAGCTGCAGCAGCTGATCAACCCGGTCGTGGATGTGCTGGCCGACGTGATCCGCAGGGGCCAGCAGCAGGGCGTCTTCCGTGACAACATCGACGTGCCGCAGTTCTACCTGACGATCTCGGCGCTGGGTTACTACGTGCTGTCCAACCGCTACACCATCAGCGCCGTGACCGGGCGCGACGTGGCTTCGCAACATGAGCACGAGCGTTTTGCCGAGCTGCATTCCGAGATGCTGCTCTGCTACCTGAAGCGCTCCTGCTGTCCCGAGAGCGCGACCTGAAAGGAGACGCCCGCGATTGCGGGCGTTGTCCTGTCTGCGGCAGCGTTACTTCGCCGCGGTCTGGTGATACTTGCGGATGAAATCGCGCAGGTCCGGATAGATGTTCTCGCGCCAGCGCCGGCCCGAGAAAATCCCGTAGTGGCCGCAACGCGGCGCGGTGATGTGCTGCTTGCGGTCTTTCGGGATGCCGCTGCACAGGTCGTGCGCGGCGGCAGTCTGGCCCGCGCCCGAGATATCGTCCAGTTCGCCTTCCACCGTCATCAGCGCGGTGCCCTCGATATCCTGCGGCCGCACCGGCTTGCCATCGATGGCCCACGTGCCGTTGGCCAGGCGGAATTCCTGGAACACTTCGCGGATGGTGTCGAGGTAATAGTCGGCGGCCATGTCCAGCACCGCGTTGTACTCGTCGTAGAAGCGCACATGCGCCTCGGCGTCGTCGGCGTCGCCCTCGACCAGGCTCAGGTAATAGTCATAGTGCGAGGACAGGTGCCGGTCCGGGTTCATCGCCACGAAGCCGGCATGCTGCAGGAAGCCCGGGTACACGCGGCGGCCGTGGCCGGGGTAGTTGGCCGGCACGGTGTAGATCACGTTGTTCTCGAACCACTCGAAGGACTTGTTGGTGGCCAGCGAATTGACGGCGGTCGGGCTCTTGCGGGCATCGATCGGGCCACCCATCATGGTCATGGTGCGCGGCGTGGTCTCGCCGGCCGAGGCCAGCAGCGAGATCGCGGCCAGCACTGGCACGGTCGGCTGGCACACCGACACCACATGCAGGTTTTCGGCGCCGATATGGCGGATGAATTCCTGAATATAGTAGATGTAGTCCGACAGGTGGAAGGCACCGTCTTCGGCCGGCACCATGCGCGCGTCGATCCAGTCGGTCACGTAGACCTTGTGGTCCTGCAGCAGCGTGCGCACGGTGTCGCGCAGAAGCGTGGCGTGGTGGCCCGACAGCGGCGCGCACACCAGCACCACCGGCTCATCCTTCAGCAGCTTGATGGTTTCCGGGTCGTCGGCATAGCGCTTGAAGCGCAGCAGCTTGCAGAACGGCTTTTCCAGCACGGACTGTTCGACGATGGGGATGTCGCGGCCGTTGGAGCGCACCGACTTGATGTCGAATGCCGGCTTTTCGTATTCCTTGCCGAGCCGGTACAGCAGCTCATAGCCCGCCGCAAGCCGGGGGGCGCCGGGAACCAGCGACATCGGGCTGAGGGGATTGGTGAAAGTCTTGGCGGTCGCCTGGGCCCATGCGGTGAGCGGGTGCAGGATCGAGCGCTGGAACTCATGCAGTTGGTAGAGCATGCCGTTTCTGCCTGTCTTACTTTTGGTCACGTACCACCAAGTACTAATGTACTGACAATACACCTGGGATCGTCGCGGATTATGCCCGTTATCGAACGACCGTGCTAACGATCTTGCTTTGCAGCATATACCTTAAGGTACTTCCCTATCTGCGGAACACAATAAGGCATTCGCCTGATATTTGGATGACACTGTCCTACAAGACTGAAAACAAATGCAAAAAGCGGCCGAGGCCGCTTTTTTAATGACGCTTTGTGATGCTTGCGCCAGTTGCAACGCACTGTCACGTGTTGCCGCCCGTTGCCGCGCAGCAACGCTGGCAGCCTTACATCACCGCTGCGATCGCATCGACCACCGCATCGATGTTGCGGCTGTTCAGCGCCGCCACGCAGATGCGGCCGGTGCCGACAGCGTAGATGCCGTGTTCGTTGCGCAGGCGGTCCACCTGGGCCGAGGTCAGGCCCGAGTACGAGAACATGCCGCGCTGCGCCTTGACGAAGGAGAAGTCGCCCGGCACGCCCTTGGCGGCCAGCTTGTCCACCAGCGCATGGCGCATCAGCTTGATGCGGTCGCGCATCTCGGCCAGCTCTTCTTCCCACATGGCGCGCAGTTCCGGGCTGTTCAGCACGGTGGCGACCACGGTGCCGCCGTGCGTCGGCGGATTGGAATAGTTGGTGCGGATCACGCGCTTGACCTGCGACATCACGCGCTGGGCTTCTTCCTTGCCGGTGGTGACGATCGACAGCGCGCCCACGCGCTCGCCGTACAGCGAGAAGCTCTTCGAGAACGAGCTGGACACGAAGAACGGCAGGCCGGAGTCGGCGAACAGGCGCACGGCGGCACCGTCGGCGTCGATGCCGTCGGCGAAGCCCTGGTAGGCCATGTCCAGGAACGGGATCAGGTTGTGTTCCTTGACCAGTTCCACCACTTGCTTCCACTGCTCGGCCGACAGGTCGACGCCGGTCGGGTTGTGGCAGCAGGCGTGCAGCACGACGATGGTGTTGGCCGGGTACGACTTCAGCGATTCCACCATGCCGGCGAAGTTCAGGCCGTGGCTGGCAGCGTCGTAGTAAGCGTAGTTGACGACCGGGAAACCGGCGGCTTCAAACAGCGCGCGGTGGTTTTCCCAGCTCGGGTCGCTGATGGCGACCTTGGCGTCCGGGTACAGGCGCTTGAGGAAGTCGGCGCCGATCTTCAGCGCGCCGGTGCCGCCCAGTGCCTGGGCCGTCACCACGCGGCCTTCGGTGATCAGCGGCGATTCCTTGCCGAACAGCAGCGTCTGCACTGCCTGGTCATAGGCGGCGATGCCTTCGATCGGCAGGTAGCCACGCGGGGTGGCGGTGGTCAGACGGGCTTTTTCTGCCTCCTGGACGGCGCGCAGCAGGGGGATTTTCCCTTCGTCGGTGAAGTACACGCCAACGCCCAGGTTGACCTTGGTGGCGCGGGTGTCGGCATTGAAGGCTTCGTTGAGGCCCAGGATCGGGTCACGCGGGGCCATCTCGACGGCAGAAAACAAACTCATTTGGAATCTCGTGGTCGGCAATGAAAGAAAACGGGAAGGCGTAGAATGCTTCGGACTGCGCTGGCGGCTGGCAGGCCCCGTTCCGTTCTGGGCGGAATCGGCCCCATGCCGTTCGGGACGGGCCTGAAACGGTTTGAAGCGGGGGCTGTCAACCCCAAGATTCTAGCGTATCCGCCCGTTTTCCTGAGGTTTTTCCCTAGTCTCGCCATCACTTCTTTCGTTACTTCTTAATTACCTCTCCCGCTATTCCGCCCCCTATGTCGAACCTCGCAGAAGCCGCGCCGGCCCTGGACGAAAGCAAATTCGTCACATTTCCCGGCTCCCCGTTCCAGCTGTACCAGCCGTTCCCGCCCGCCGGGGACCAGCCGGAGGCGATCCGCCAGCTGGTGGAGGGGGTGGAGGACGGCCTCTCGTACCAGACATTGCTGGGCGTGACCGGGTCGGGCAAGACCTTCACCATGGCCAACACGATCGCCCGGCTGGGACGGCCGGCGATCGTGTTCGCGCCCAACAAGACGCTGGCGGCCCAGCTATATGCCGAGTTTCGCGAGTTCTTCCCGCGCAATGCGGTCGAGTACTTCGTCAGCTACTACGACTACTACCAGCCTGAGGCCTACGTCCCGCAGCGCGACCTGTTCATCGAGAAGGACTCGTCGATCAACGAGCATATCGAGCAGATGCGTCTGTCGGCGACCAAGAGCCTGCTGGAGCGCCGCGACACGGTGATCGTGGCGACGGTTTCTGCGATCTATGGTATCGGCAACCCGAACGAATACCACCAGATGATTCTCACTTTGCGGGCCGGCGACAAGATCAGCCAGCGCGACGTGATCGCGCGCCTGATCGCCATGCAGTACACCCGCAACGAGACCGATTTCCAGCGCGGCACGTTCCGCGTGCGCGGCGACACCATCGACATCTTCCCGGCGGAACACGCCGAGATGGCGGTGCGGCTGGAGATGTTCGACGACGAAGTGGAGTCGCTGCAGTTTTTCGATCCGCTCACCGGACGCGTGAAACAGAAGATCCCGCGCTTCACGGTCTATCCCTCGAGCCACTATGTAACGCCGCGCGAGACCGTGATGCGCGCGATCGAGGCGATCAAGGACGAGCTGCGCGACAGGCTGGAGTTCTTCCACAAGGAAAACCGCCTGGTGGAGGCGCAGCGGCTGGAGCAGCGTACCCGCTTCGATCTCGAAATGCTTTCCGAGCTGGGCTTCTGCAAGGGCATCGAGAACTATTCGCGCCACCTGTCCGGCGCTCGCCCGGGCGAGCCGCCGCCAACGCTGGTCGACTACCTGCCGTCCGATGCGCTGATGTTCCTGGACGAGTCGCACGTGCTGATCGGCCAGCTCAACGGCATGTACAACGGCGACCGCGCGCGCAAGACCACGCTGGTCGAGTACGGCTTCCGGCTGCCGTCGGCGCTGGACAACCGCCCGCTCAAGTTCGACGAATTCGAGCGCAAGATGCGCCAGGTGATGTTCGTCACGGCGACGCCAGCGCAGTTCGAGAAGGACCACGCCGGGCAGGTGGTGGAGCAAGTGGTGCGCCCGACCGGGCTGGTCGATCCGACCATCATCGTGCGTCCGGCGACCACGCAGGTGGACGACCTGCTGTCGGAAATCCACGCGCGCGTGGAGGTCAACGAGCGCGTGCTGGTGACCACGCTGACCAAGCGCATGGCCGAGCAGCTGACCGAGTTCCTGTCCGAGAACGGCGTCAAGGTGCGCTACCTGCACTCGGATATCGATACGGTGGAGCGTGTCGAGATCATCCGCGACCTGCGCCTGGGTACCTTCGACGTGCTGGTCGGCATCAACCTGTTGCGCGAGGGCCTGGATATCCCCGAAGTCTCGCTGGTGGCGATCCTGGACGCGGACAAGGAAGGCTTCCTGCGCGCCGAGCGCTCGCTGATCCAGACCATCGGCCGCGCCGCGCGCAACGTCAATGGCACCGCCATCCTGTATGCCGACCGCATGACCGACTCGATGCAGAAGGCCATCAGCGAGACCGAGCGCCGCCGCGCCAAGCAGATGGCCTTCAACGAGGCCAACGGCATCGTTCCGCGCGGCGTGGTCAAGCGCATCAAGGACATCATCGACGGCGTCTACAACGCCAGCGATGCCAGGGCCGAGCTGCAGGCAGCGCAGGAGCAGGCGCGCTACGAGGACATGAGCGAGAAGCAGGTCTCCAAGGAAATCAAGCGGCTGGAAAAGCTCATGCTCGACCATGCCCGCAACCTGGAGTTCGAGCAGGCGGCACAGGTGCGCGATCAGCTGGCCAAGCTCAAGGCGCAGGTGTTCGGCGCCAGCGGCGAGGGCGTGCTGCCGCCGGCGTGAGGTCCGGCAGTGGCGCCGGCGCGCGCCGCGGCTGGCCTATAGTGAAAAGCGTCATCACCGATCCCGGAGACGCATCATGGTGAAGCTTGGCCTGTGGGTGCCGCTGGAAGCGCGGCCCGGCAAGGAGCAGGAAGTCGGGCAGTTCCTGCGCGACGGACTGGCGCTGGTGCAGCAGGAGACCGGCACCGCAGCCTGGTTCGCGCTGCGCCTGGGGCCGTCGATGTTCGGCATCTTCGATGCCTTTGCCGATGAGTCCGCGCGCGAGGCACACCTGGCCGGCAAGGTTGCCGCCGCGCTGATGGCCCGGGCGCCGGAACTGTTCATGGGTACGCCGCCGATCCAGAAGCTGGAAGTGCTGGCGGCCAAGCTGCCGGCGTGAGCCGGGCTCAAGGAGCTGCCATGGAGCGCCAGTTCGAGTACGGGGGCTACCTGGTCGTGGCCAGCGCGGTGCCTAATGCCGCAGGGGGCTTTGCCGGGCAGATGCGCATTGCCGATGCCTTTGGCGAGCCGGCCGGGCCCACCTACGAGGCCATCGCCGGCGATGCGCCCACGCAGGAGGCGGCCGTTGCGCTGGCCGAGGCCGCGGCAATGCGGGCCATCGATGCCGGTGAGGTCAATTAGCCGCTATCCTGTCCCATTTCCCGAGGAGAAAACACAATGACCGAAGTCGGCGAGTGGAAGAAAAAGGTCTATGAAACCCACGAGGTGCAGGTCCAGGTCAAGCAACGCTCGCAAAGCGAATGGTCGTACACGGTGCGCGTCTGCCGCCCGGGGACCAATATCCGCGCCGCCGGCACGCTGACCGAGACCTCGCGCATCACCGATCATTTCAAATCCGCCGAAGCTGCCCTGGTGGCCGGGTTTGCGCACGGCGAGCGCCTGGCCAAGCAGCTCGCATAGGCCGGCCCGCCGCCACGGCGCGGGCACCGGAGGGCTTTGGCGTCCGTTCCGTGCAGGCGGCTAGAATTCTGCCTCTCGGAACCACCAGGCCCGGCGGGCAAGGGGCCTTTGAGCGCCGCCGTGCCGTGGCCGCGCCTGCGCTTTCTCCAGCCCCGCTGTCGATCGACCGATGAAGAAATACGCCATTCTGATGTGTTGCATGGGCAACATCTGCCGCTCGCCAACGGCGGAGGGGGTGCTGCGCGCCAAGCTCGCCGTGGCCGGGCTGGAGCAGCTGGTCGAACTGGACTCGGCCGGCACCCATGAGTACCACCTGGGCCGTGCGCCCGATCCACGCACCCAGCGCGCCGCGCTGCGCCGCGGTTACGACCTGTCGGCGCTGCGCGCCCGCAAGGTCGGCCTGCCTGACTTCGACCGCTTCGACCTGATCCTGGCGATGGACCGCGAAAACCTCGCCGGCCTGTCCCGGCTGCATCCCGGCGCCGGTGACAAGCTTCGCCTGCTGATGAGCTTCGCCACTTGCCACGATGCCGAAGAAGTGCCCGATCCGTACTACGGCGAGGGCGACGGCTTCGAGCGCGTGCTCGACTATGTCGAGGATGCCTGCGATGGGCTGGTCGCGATGCTGCGCCAGCGCCTGCAGGCCGCCGCCGGTTGAGCCGGCACGGGCGCGGGTCATGCCGCCGCGTGCGGCAAGCCCGGCGAGGGCTGCCGGGAGGAGGGCGCGGGGTTTGATGCGCTGCGGCAGGGTAGTTGACTGAATTAGTCGGGTACCTTTATACTTGACGGAAACGATCAAGTATTCGCTTTACCCCCCAGAGCCCTGCACCATGAGACTGACCACCAAAGGCCGCTTCGCGGTCACTGCGATGATCGACCTGGCCATGCGCCAGGATCAGGGACCGGTGACGCTCGCCGGCATCAGCCAGCGCCAGAAGATCTCGCTGTCCTACCTGGAACAGCTGTTCGGCAAGCTGCGCCGGCATGAGATCGTCGAAAGCGTGCGCGGCCCGGGCGGTGGCTACAGCCTGGCGCGCAAGGCCGAAGACGTCACGGTGGCGGACATCATCATCGCCGTCGACGAGCCGCTGGACGCCACCCAGTGCGGCGGAAAGGGTAATTGTAACGGAGATGACGGCTCCGGGCGTTGCATGACCCACGAACTGTGGGCAACGCTGAACCAGAAGATGGTCGAGTACCTCGACTCCGTCTCCCTCAAGAACCTGGTCGACCAGCAGCGTGCCCGCCAACCCGCGGTGCTGCACGACATGCGCGAGGAAGCCGCGCAGCCGGCCGCCGCCGCCGCGCGCGGCAAGGCCGACAAGCAGGAAAAGCCGGTCCGGGCGAGGGTGGTGAATTCAGTATTCAGCCTGGCGCAGTCCTGAGCGTCTACCAACGCACGCGGCAGGCAACGACAGTAATCAGCGATACAGCGGTCCCTAAAAGGCAGTCATAACGATGAGCACCCCACATTTCCCCATCTACATGGATTACTCGGCCACCACGCCGGTGGACCCGCGCGTGGCGGACAAGATGATTCCGTACCTGCGCGAGCAGTTCGGCAACCCCGCCTCGCGCAGCCATGCGTACGGCTGGGACGCGGAGCGCGCGGTGGAAGAAGCGCGTGAGCAGGTCGCCGCACTGGTCGGCGCCGACCCGCGCGAGATCGTGTGGACGTCGGGTGCGACCGAATCGGACAACCTGGCGATCAAGGGTGCCGCGAACTTCTATTCGGGCAAGGGCAAGCACATCATCACCGTGAAGACCGAGCACAAGGCCGTGCTCGACACCACGCGCGAACTGGAGCGCCAGGGCTTCGAGGTGACCTACCTGGACGTGAAGGAAAACGGCCTGCTCGACATGGACGTGTTCAAGCAGGCACTGCGCCCGGACACGATCCTGGTGTCGGTGATGCTGGTCAACAACGAGATCGGCGTAATCCAGGACGTGGAGCAGATCGGCGAGATCTGCCGCGAGAAGGGCATCATCTTCCACTGCGACGCCGCACAGGCGACCGGCAAGGTGGCGATCGACCTGAACAAGCTGAAGTGCGACCTGATGTCGTTCTCGGCCCACAAGACCTATGGCCCCAAGGGCATCGGCGCGCTGTACGTGCGCCGCAAGCCGCGCGTGCGCATCGAGGCGCAGATGCACGGCGGCGGCCATGAGCGCGGCATGCGCTCGGGCACGCTGGCCCCGCACCAGATCGTCGGCATGGGCGAAGCCTTCCGCATCGCCCGCGAGGAAATGGCCACCGAGAACGAACGCATCCGCATGCTGCGCGACCGCCTCTGGAACGGCCTGTCGGACATGGAAGAGGTCTACCTGAACGGCGACCTGGAACACCGTGTGCCGCACAACCTGAACGTCAGCTTCAACTTCGTCGAGGGCGAGTCGCTGATCATGGCGATCAAGGACGTGGCGGTGTCGTCGGGCTCCGCCTGCACCTCGGCCTCGCTGGAGCCGTCGTACGTGCTGCGCGCGCTGGGCCGCAACGATGAGCTGGCGCACAGCTCGATCCGCTTCACGGTCGGCCGCTTCACCACCGAGCAGGAGATCGACTTCACTGTCGAGCTGCTCAAGTCGAAGATCGGCAAGCTGCGCGACCTGTCGCCGCTGTGGGAAATGTTCAAGGACGGCGTCGACCTGAATTCGATCCAGTGGGCCGCGCACTGAGCGCCCGACGGATCAGAAAAAATTACAGCAAGACCCCCCGCAAAAGATACGCAAGAGGTAAGCAAAATGTCATACAGCACGAAGGTTCTCGACCACTATGAAAACCCCCGCAACGTCGGTTCGTTCGACAAGAACGACGATGCGGTCGGCACCGGCATGGTCGGCGCCCCGGCTTGCGGCGACGTGATGAAGCTGCAGATCAAGGTCAACGAGGCTGGCGTGATCGAAGACGCCAAGTTCAAGACCTATGGCTGCGGCTCGGCCATCGCCTCGTCGTCGCTGGTGACCGAGTGGGTCAAGGGCAAGACCGTGGACCAGGCGCTGGAGATCAAGAACACCCAGATCGCCGAGGAACTGGCGCTGCCGCCGGTGAAGATCCACTGCTCGATCCTGGCTGAAGACGCGATCAAGGCCGCTGTCGAAGACTACAAGAAGAAGCACGGCGCCGAGCAGAAGGCCGCCTGATCCTGTCGATCGACAAGCGAAGCACGAAGGAAGACGCAACGATGATCACGATGACCGAGAAGGCGGCCAAGCACGTCGCCCGCTACCTGGAACGCCGCGGCAAGGGCGTGGGCCTGCGCCTGGGCGTGAAGACCACCGGCTGCTCGGGCCTGGCCTACAAGCTGGAGTATGTGGACGAGCTGCTGCCGGAAGACGCGGTGTTCGAGTCGCACGGCATCAAGGTCATCGTCGACGCCAAGAGCCTGCCGTATATCGACGGCACCGAGCTCGACTATGCGCGCGAAGGGTTGAATGAAGGGTTCCGCTTCAACAACCCCAACGTCAAGGACGAGTGCGGCTGCGGCGAGTCCTTCACGGTCTGAGCAGCACATCGCGGTAGCGTCGGTGGAGCGCAGCATCACCGGGTTCCACCGGGACGAGGAAGGCCACTGGGTGGCCGAACTCGATTGCGGCCATGGCCAGCACGTCCGGCACGATCCGCCGTGGCAGTTGCGGCCGTGGACGCAGAGCGTGCAGGGCCGCGCCGGCATGATCGGCACGCGGGTGAACTGCCTGAAGTGCGACCGCAATGAAGCGCCGGCGGAGTGGGCGCTGGCGCGGGCCAGCCAGCCTGCCGGCCGGTGATGGCGGCGAATGGACGAAGGGGCGGCGCGGCCGCTCTTTTTTCTTGGGGAAGCAGTTGAAAGACGATTTTTTTGCGCTGTTCGGCCTGCCGGCACAGTTCGGCGTCGACGAGGCCGCGCTGGACGCGGCCTATCGCACCGTGCAGTCGCAGGCGCACCCGGACCGCTTCGCCAACGCCGGCGATGCCGAGCGCCGCGTGGCCATGCAGTGGGCCGCGCATGCCAACGAAGCGTACCGCACGCTGCGCCAGCCGCTGCGCCGCGCGACCTACCTGCTGAAGCTGCGCGGCGTCGACGTGCAGGCGGAGAACAACACCGCCATGTCGCCCGCCTTCCTGATGCAGCAGATGGAGTGGCGTGAAGCACTGCAGGAAGCGGTGGAAGCGCGCGACGTGGACCGCCTCGATGCGCTGCTGCGCGAGCTGCGCCGGGAAAAGCGCGAGCGCCACGCCGCAATGGGCGCGCTGCTCGACGCCGGCGACAACGAAGCCGCCGGTGGCGCGGTCCGCCAGCTGATGTTTATCGAGAAGATCGAGCACGATACCAGCGAGGCTATCGACCGGCTGGAAGACTGACCGGCACGATTGCCGGGGCCGTGACACAATGGCGCCCGGCTTGAAAACCGCACCCATGCCGCCCGCATGGCGGTTTCCCCTGCCGTACAAGACAGCGAAGAATTACCATGGCACTGCTCCAGATTTCCGAACCCGGCATGTCGCCGGCGCCCCACCAACGCCGCCTGGCCGTCGGCATCGACCTCGGCACCACCAACTCGCTGGTGGCCGCGGTACGCAGCAGCATCCCCGAGGTGCTGGGCGACGAGCGCGGCCGCGCGCTGCTGCCTTCGGTCGTGCGCTACCTGCCGGACCGTACCGCGCATATCGGCTACCGGGCCCAGGACGAAGCGGTGCGCGATCCCAAGAACACCATCGTCTCGGTCAAGCGTTTCATGGGCCGCGGCCTGCGCGACGTGGCCAATATCGAGCACAGCCCGTACGATTTCGTCGATGCGCCGGGCATGGTGCAGATCAAGACCGCCGCGGGCGTGAAAAGCCCGGTGGAAATCTCGGCCGAGATCCTGGCCACGCTGCGCCAGCGTGCCGAAGACACGCTGGGCGACGACCTGGTCGGTGCGGTCATCACCGTGCCGGCCTATTTCGATGAGGCACAGCGCCAGGCGACCAAGGACGCCGCGCGCCTGGCCGGCCTGGAAGTGCTGCGCCTGCTGAACGAGCCCACCGCCGCGGCCATTGCCTATGGCCTCGACAACGCCGCCGAAGGCGTCTACGCGGTCTATGACCTGGGCGGCGGCACCTTCGATATCTCGGTGCTCAAGCTCACGCGCGGCGTGTTCGAAGTGATGGCCACCGGCGGCGATTCCGCGCTGGGCGGCGATGACTTCGACCAGCGGCTGCTGTGCTGGATCGTCGAGCAGGCCAGCCTGCAGCCGCTGTCGGCGCAGGACATGCGCCTGCTGATGGTGCGCGCGCGCGCCGCCAAGGAAGCCCTGTCGGAAGCGGACAGCACCGTGATCGACGCAGTGCTCGACTCCGGCGAGATCGTCCACCTGACGCTGACCGACGAGACCTTCGAGAAGATCACCGCCAATCTGGTGCAGAAGACACTGGCACCGGTGCGCAAGGCGCTGCGCGACGCCGGCGTGACGCCCGACGACGTCAAGGGCGTGGTGCTGGTCGGTGGCGCCACGCGCATGCCGTCGATCCGCAAGGCGGTCGGCGACTACTTCGGCCAGACCCCGCTGACCAATCTCGACCCCGACCGCGTGGTGGCGCTGGGCGCCGCGATGCAGGCCAACCTGCTGGCCGGCAACCATGCGCCGGGCGAAGACTGGCTGCTGCTCGACGTGATCCCGCTGTCGCTGGGCGTCGAGACCATGGGCGGGCTGGTCGAGAAGATCATCCCGCGCAACAGCACCATCCCGGTGGCGCGTGCGCAGGAGTTCACCACCTTCAAGGACGGCCAGACTGCGATGGCGATCCACGTGCTGCAGGGCGAGCGCGAGCTGGCCAGTGACTGCCGCTCGCTGGCGCGCTTCGAGCTGCGCGGCATCCCGCCGATGGTGGCTGGCGCGGCGCGCATCCGCGTGACCTACCAGGTCGACGCCGACGGCCTGCTGTCGGTGACCGCGCGCGAGACGCATTCGGGCGTGGAAGCCTCGGTGACGGTCAAGCCGTCGTACGGGCTGGCCGACGACGATATCGCGCGCATGCTGCAGGACAGCTTCCGCGAAGCCGAGCACGACATGAAGAGCCGTGCGCTGGCCGAGGAACGTGTCGAGGCCGACCGCCTGGTCGAGGCCACCGAGCGTGCGCTGCAGACCGATGGCGACTTGCTGTCGGCCGAGGAGCGCGCACAGGTCGAAGCGCTGATCGCCGGCGTGCGCGAGATCGCCAGGGGTGAAGATCACCTGGCGATCCGCGCCACGGTGGAAAAACTGTCGCACGGCACCGATGAATTCGCCGCCCGCCGCATGGACCGCTCGATCAAGAGCGCGCTGGCCGGGCGCAAGGTACAGGAACTGGGCTGATCACCGCGCCTGCACCGCACTACAGAACCCAGGAAACGACATGCCACAGATCATTGTTTTGCCCCACGTCGAATACTGCCCGGAAGGGAAGGTGATCGAAGCCGAGAAGGGCGTCAGCGTCCTCGACTCGCTGCTTTCCCACGGTATCGAGCTCGAGCACGCGTGCGAGAAATCCTGTGCCTGCACCACTTGCCACGTGATCGTGCGCGAAGGCTTCGATTCGCTCAACGAGGCCGAGGAGAAGGAAGAGGACCTGCTCGACAAGGCCTGGGGCCTGGAGCCGAATTCGCGCCTGTCTTGCCAGGCCATCGTCGACGAGGAAGACCTGACCGTCGAGATTCCCAAGTACACCATCAACCACGCCAAGGAAGGCCACTGAGCCGCCGGCACAGATCTCAGCGGAGAACGAACCCATGAAGTGGACCGATACCTACGATATCGCCGCCGCGCTGTACGACAAGTATCCTGACGTCGACCCGGCCGGCGTGCGCTTTACCGACCTGCGCAGCTGGGTGCTGGAGCTCGACGGCTTCGCCGACGATCCGGCGCGTTCGGGCGAGAAGATCCTGGAGGCGATCCAGCAAGCTTGGATCCAGGAAGCGGAATAAGCTCTCGGTATCGGAATGAAGCAGAAAGGCCGGCGTGATCGCCGGCCTTTTGCATTGGTGCAGCGCGAATTTGGAGGGTCAGCCTCGCACCAGCGCACCGTTTTCCATGTGCACGCGCTCGCCGACCTGCACCGCGGGGTCCTGCTCATACGTGAAGGTGCGGTGGCTGCCGTCATCCATGCGGACGCGCACCTGATAGTGGGTGTCCTTGCTCACGGCCTTTTCGATCTGGTTGCCTGCGACGCCGCCGCCCACCGCACCGACAACCGTGCCGACGATGCGGCCATTGCCCTTGCCCACCTGGTTGCCCAGCAGCCCGCCCACCACGGCGCCGCCGAGCGCGCCCAGGCCGCTGGTGTTGGGCTTCTGGGTCTCTATCGGCGTGACGGCGACGATGCGGCCGGCATATGGGCTGCCCTTGGCGGCCGGGCGCTCGGTGGCGGCGCTCTGGCTGGCGCGGGGCTCGCTATCGCGCTGGGCGGCCTGGCGCGCGGGAGCGGTGCGCGGTGCCGCTTGCGTCGGCTGCGAGGAAGTGGCGTTCTGGCGCGATTGCGCGGGCTGGCCGTCGTCGTAGACAGGCGGACGCGTAGTACTGCCTGGCGGCGGGGCGGTCTGCGTGGTGACCGGCAAAGGCCCTTGCGGCGCCTGTGCAGCTTGCTGGCTTTGCGGTGCGTGCAGATCAGGGTCGGCCTTGCCGAGCGGCAGCACGCCGGTGACGGCGGCGACGGCGGTCAGGCTGGCAATGACCACGGCCACGGCTGCCGCGCCGATCAGCGGATGCAGCCGGCGCAGCGGCGGCAGCGGCTGCAGCGGTGTGGGGGTGTGGTCGTGCGAAGTGGCTTGGCTCTGCATTGTGGCTCCGGTGCGGCGATGGCCGCGATGGGATGGAACCAGTTTGGCGGAAGCGGGGGGCGTTTTCCGTTTGTTTTTGTAAATATATGTAGGCGGAAAAGGCCTTTTGTATCAATGGGTTGGGCGTGGCTTGGTGCGGCGGGGAGGTGGGGCTGTAACAGAGGATGGCCCGTGCGGCGTGTCTTGACCTACCGCTTGTGTGCTCCCTCTCCCGCTTGCGGGAGAGGGAGCACACCGTCAGTCTTCCTTGCGCAGGTGCGGGAACAGGATGACGTCGCGGATATTCGGGCTATCCGTCAGCAGCATCACCAGGCGATCGATGCCGATGCCGCAGCCGCCCGTCGGGGGCATGCCGTATTCCAGCGCGCGGATATAGTCGGCGTCGAAATACATCGCCTCCTCGTCGCCGGCATCCTTCTGCTCGACCTGCTTGCGGAAGCGGTCGGCCTGGTCCTCGGCATCATTGAGCTCCGAGAAGCCGTTGGCGATCTCGCGGCCGGTGATGAACAGCTCGAATCGCTCGGTGATGCCCGGCACCGTGTCCGAAGCGCGCGCCAGCGGCGAGACCTCGACCGGGTAGTCGACGATGAAGGTCGGCTCCCACAGCTGGCTCTCGGCGGTTTCCTCGAACAGCACCAGCTGCAGCGTGCCCAGCCCGGCATTGAGGAACTGCGGCGCGTTGGTGTTGACGCCGAACTTCTTCAGCTCGACGCGCAGGAACTCGGCATCGGCCAGTTGCGCGTCGGTGTACTGCGGCGCGAACTTCTGGATCGCCTGGCAGATGGTCAGGCGATGGAACGGCTTGGACAGGTCGAGCTCGCGGTCCTGGTAGGTCAGCACGGCGCTGCCGCGCGCGTCGATCGCGGCCTTGCGGATCAGGTCTTCGGTGAAGTCCATCAGCCAGCGGTAGTCCGTGTAGGCCGCGTAGAACTCCATCATGGTGAACTCGGGGTTGTGGCGCGGGCTCACCCCCTCGTTGCGGAAGTTGCGGTTGATCTCGAACACGCGCTCGAAGCCGCCGACGACCAGGCGCTTCAGGTACAGCTCGGGCGCGATGCGCATGAACATCTGCATGTCCAGCGCGTTGTGGTGCGTGATGAACGGCTTGGCCGCGGCGCCGCCCGGGATCGGGTGCAGCATCGGCGTTTCCACTTCCATGAAGCCGGCGTCGGCCATATGGCGGCGCAGCGAGGAGATCGCGTTGGTGCGGGCACGGAAGGTGTTGCGCGTTTCCGGCGACACGATCAGGTCGACATAGCGCTGGCGGTACTTCATCTCCTGGTCGGCCAGGCCGTGGAACTTGTCCGGCAGCGGACGCAGCGACTTGGACAGCAGGCGCAGCTCGCGCACCTGCACCGACAGCTCGCCCTTGTTGGTGCGGAACAGCTCGCCGCGGGCGCTGATGATGTCGCCCAGGTCCCAGTGCTTGAAGGCGGCGTAGACCTCTTCGCCGACCTTGTCGCGGGTGATGTAGAACTGGATCTGGCCGCTGCCGTCCTGCACGGTGGCGAAGCTGGCCTTGCCCATCACGCGCTTGAGCATCATGCGGCCGGCGATCGCGACCTCGACCGGGCTGGCTTCGAGCGCGGCCTGGTCGGACTCGCCATACTGCGCGTGCAGCGCGGCGGCCTGGTGGGTGGGGCGGAAATCGTTGGGGAAGGCCACGCCTTGCTGGCGCAGCGCGGCCAGCTTCTCGCGCCGCTCCGCGATGATCTTGTTCTCGTCGACGGCGGGCGTGTCCGCGGCGGCTGGCTTGGTCTGCGACTTGGCCTGGTCGTGATTCGGTTCGGTCATGATGTCTTCTAGCGTCGCACGCGGCGGGCCGCGCGCGGGATCAGTATGGCTTCAGTAATTGCGGAGATCGTCCAGCTCGGTGCTGCCGAAATCCGGGCGGTGCAGGTAGGCGACGATGCGGCCCGCGGTTTCCTCGGCGGAAGCGAGCTGTTCGTTCGCCTTCAGGTCGCGGAAGCGCTGGACCTGGGCAAAGTCGGCGTTGCGGATCACGTTCTGCATGCCGGTATCGATCACGCCCGGCGCCAGCGCCACCGCGCGCACGGTGCGCGGTGCCGGTGCCTGCGCATACTCGGCGTTGACCGAGCGCATGAACATGTCCAGGCCCGCCTTGCCGGCGCAGTAGGCGCTCCAGCCCTCGATCGGGCGGCGTGCCGCGCCGGAAGAGATCGCCAGCACCTTGCGCGGGCAGTCGAACTTCTCGGTGCGCTCCAGGAACGCAGCGGTCATCGTCATCGGCGCCGCGAGGTTGGTCAGCAAGTGCGGTACCAGCGTGCTTTCCTGCAGGCGCGAGACCGGGCCGATCGGCTCGACCACGCCGGCGTTCAGGATCAGCGTGGCGCTGGCCGGCGGCTGGTCGAGGGTATCGATCACGCTGGCCAGCCAGGTGGCCGCGGGGCCGGCCTGGGACAGGTCCTGCAGGTGCCAGGCCACCGGCACGCCGCTCATGGTGGCGATGCGCTCCAGCTCGTTGTTGCGGCTGCGCGCCACGCAGATCAGGCGGTTGCCCGGCACGAGCAGGGCGTTGGTCAGTGCCGCGCCCAGGCCGCGCGAGGCGCCGGTGATGATGTAGAGGTGATTGGCTTCGCTCATGGTGCCCCGGTCGGAGATGTCGCCCTGCCGCCGTGCGGTGCGGCGCGGGCGGCGGTACAGCGTTGGATGGATTGCTGTGCCGCCGCCGGCCGCGCCGGCAGGGCGGGCGGCGCGGACAACGGTCGTTGCCTTACAGTCCCTGCTTGAGGCTGGCCTCGATGAACGGGTCCAGGTCGCCGTCCAGCACCTTCTGGGTATTGGACATTTCCACGTTGGTGCGCAGGTCCTTGATGCGGCTCTGGTCCAGCACGTAGGAGCGGATCTGGTGGCCCCAGCCCACGTCGGTCTTGCCGGCTTCCAGCTTGTCGGCCTCGGCCTGGCGCTTGCGCATCTCGTGCTCGTACAGGCGCGACTTCAGCATCGACATGGCCTCGGCACGGTTGCGGTGCTGCGAGCGGTCGTTCTGGCACTGCACCACGATGCCGGTCGGGATGTGCGTGATCCGCACGGCCGAATCGGTCTTGTTGATGTGCTGGCCGCCGGCACCCGAGGCGCGGTACGTGTCCACGCGCAGGTCGGCCGGGTTGACTTCCACTTCGAACGAGTCGTCCACCTCGGGGTAGACGAACACCGACGAGAACGAGGTATGGCGCCCGCCCGACGAATCGAACGGCGACTTGCGCACCAGGCGGTGCACGCCGGTCTCGGTACGCAGGTAGCCGAAGGCGTATTCGCCCTCGATCTTGATGGTCGCGCTCTTGATGCCGGCCACGTCGCCTTCGGACTCTTCCAGCACCTCGGCCTTGAAGCCCTTGCGCTCGCAGTACTTCAGGTACTGGCGCAGCAGCATCGAGGCCCAGTCGCAGGCTTCGGTGCCGCCGGCGCCGGCCTGGATGTCGATAAAGGCGTTGGCCTGGTCCATTTCGCCGGAGAACATGCGGCGGAATTCCATGCCCGCCACAATCTCCTCGAAGCCCTGGACGTCGGTTTCGATCGATTCGAGGGTCTCGTCGTCGCCTTCTTCCTTGGCGAGCTCGAACAGTTCCTCGGCACCGCTAAGGTCGTCCGTGAGCTTGCCGAGGACGCTTACCACGCCCTCGAGGGCCTTCTTTTCCTTGCCGAGATCCTGGGCGCGCTTGGGGTTGTTCCAGACGTCCGGGTCTTCCAGCAGGCCGTTGACTTCGTCCAGCCTTCCTACTTTGACATCGTAGTCAAAGATACCCCCGTAGATCTTCCGTCCGGGAACGGAGATCGGAGATGGCACTGGAGATGGCGTTGAGGCGTTCTGCTTCCATGATGTTCCTGCGCTTCGAAAACCTTGAATTATAGCGGATTGGTGCCCGGGATCGGTCGCGGATTCGGGCATTTGCGGCGGCCATGGCGTGCCGCGCGGCGAACGGAAAGGCCATGCGATGGTCTATCCGGCGGTGCCGGGCAGCGCACGCGGCGATAATACGCATTCGCAAGCCGCCCCCCGGCATGAAGACAAACAGGGACGCATGACGAAAACCAGACATGACATCGAGGCAGGCCGGCGCCGCGCGCTGGGCCTGCTGCTGGCCGCCACCGCCGCCGCGGTCGCGGCCGGCTGCGGCACCACCGGCGGCCCCGTGCCGGATGGCTATTACCGCGTGGAACGCGGCGATACGCTCTATTCGATCGCCCGCAAGCACGGCCGCACCGTGCGCGACCTGACCCGCTGGAACAGCGACATCGCCAGCCCCAGCCAGATCGAAGTGGGCCAGCTGATCCGCGTGCGGCCGCCCGGCGGCAGTGCCGCCGCCTCGGCCGGCTCGACCGCCTCGACCGGCACCGGCCAGGCCGTCACCGATACCCCACGCGCCGACAGCGGCGCGTCAAGGCCGCCCGCCAGCAGCATCCGCCTGCAATGGCCGGCCGACGGCCGCGTCATCGCGCGCTACTCGCCGCCCGCCAGCAAGGGCCTGACCATTGCCGTGCCGGCCAACGGCACGGTGCGCGCCGCCGCGGCCGGCCGGGCCATCCATGTGGGCAACCTGCGCGGCTACGGCATGCTGGTGATCGTCAAGCACAACGACGACTGGCTGACCGTCTACGGCAACCTGGACCAGCCGCTGGTCAGCGAGGGCACCACGGTGGCGGCCGGGCAGGACGTGGGCCGCATGGGCGCCAGCGCCAGCGAACTGCATTTCGAAGTGCGCGCCAATGGCAAGCCGGTCGATCCGGCGGCCTATCTCCCCGCGCGCGGCTAGGACCGGGGCGATGCCCCGGCCGGCACGCTATTGCGCGTGCTCGATCACCAGTTGCACGCGCGTGACGCCGTTGAAGGTGTTGTTGTCGAGCCGGTAGGCCACCTGCGCGCTGGCCCCGAGCGATTCGGCGTGGTTGAACCAGATCGCATCGAAGCGCTGGCTGCCGCGCCCGAGCTGCAGCTTCAGGTGCTTGCCCTTGAGCACGCTCTGGCGCAGCACGTCGAACTCGCCGCAAAAGGTCGGTGCCGGGAAGCCCTGGCCCCACACCTGCTGCTCCAGCAGGGTGACGAATTCTGGACTGAAGCAGTGGTCCTCGATATCGCCGTCGGTCTCGATCACGCGCGCGAGCTGGTCGTCGGTCAGCCATTCCTTGCCGACCGCTTCGAAGGCTTCCTGGAACTCGGCAAAACGCTCGGCGCGCACGGTCAGGCCGGCCGCCATGGCATGGCCGCCGAACTTGACCATCATGCCGGGGCAGCGCTTGGACACCAGGTCGAGCGCGTCGCGCAGGTGGAAGCCCGGGATCGAGCGGCCCGAGCCCTTGATGGTGGCTTCATCGCCGGGCGCGAAGGTGATGGTGGGGCGGTGGTACTTGTCCTTGAGCCGCGATGCGACGATGCCGATCACGCCCTGGTGCCAGGTGTCGTTGAACACGCTGACGGTAAAGCGCGCCGACGGATCCGGGCCGGCAAGACCGGCCATGGGCTGCTCCAGGATCTGCAAGGCCTCCTGCTGCATGCCGGCCTCGATATCGCGCCGCTCGCGGTTCATGCTGTCGAGCTCCTGGGCGATTTCCCAGGCGCGGTTGGCATCGTCGGTCAGCAGGCATTCGATGCCCAGCGACATGTCCGCCAGCCGGCCGGCCGCGTTCAGGCGCGGGCCCAGCCCGAAGCCGAGGTCGAAGGTATTGGCACGCGACGCCTCGCGGCCCGCGGCGCGGAACAGCGCCGCCACGCCCGGCTGCATGCGTCCCGCGCGCATCCGCCGCAGGCCCTGCGCCACCAGGATGCGGTTATTGGTGTCGAGCTTGACCACGTCGGCGACGGTGCCCAGCGCCACCAGGTCGAGCAGCGTCTGCAGCGGCGGCTGGGTGGCCTGGGTGTAGACGCCGCGCCGGCGCAGCTCGGCGCGCAGCGCCAGCAGCACGTAGAACATCACGCCCACGCCCGCCAGGTTCTTGCTCGGGAATTCGCAGCCCGGCTGGTTCGGGTTGACGATCACCGCCGCGTCGGGCAGTTCGGCGCCCGGCAGGTGGTGGTCGGTCACCACCACGTCGATCCCCAGCGCATTGGCCGCGGCCACGCCGTCGACGCTGGCGATGCCGTTGTCGACGGTGACGATCACGTCCGGCTGCTGCCTGGCCGCCAGCGCCACGATCTCCGGCGTCAGGCCGTATCCGTACTCGAAGCGGTTGGGGACGATGTACTCGACCCGCGCGCCCAGCATGCGCAGTCCGCGCACCCCGACCGCGCAGGCGGTGGCGCCGTCGCAGTCATAGTCGGCGACGATCAGCAGGCGCTTGCCGGCGGCGATGGCGTCGGCCAGGTAGGCGGCGGCATGGCCGATGCCCTTCATGGCGCCCGGTGGCACCAGTTCAGGCAGGTCGGTCGCCAGCTCGGCGGTGCGGGCCACGCCGCGCGCGGCCAGGATGCGGGCCAGCGTGGGATGCAGTCCGGCGGCGGCCAGCGTGGAGACGTGTTCGGAGGAATAGGTGCGGATGGCGATCCGGGTCATGGCGGGGCGGTCTTGTTCTTGCGATGGGTCGTTGGCTGGCGTTCGGCGAGGTTCAGGCGGCAAAGGCGAGGTCGGACAGCAGCGCGCGCCAGTCGCCGCGCTGGCCCATGCCGCGCCAGAACTTGCGCAGGTCGGCGCGGGTCACGGTGAACTCGGCAAAGTGGTTCTCGCCGCCCAGCACCAGCGTCACGCCGCCGATGCCGCCTGCGGCCAGCGCCTCCAGCGCCGGTGCGAACCAGTCGGCATCGAGCGCATGCATGCGCTCGATCCACAGGCCCCAGTCCTCCGTGATATGGGCTTCGGTGGCGAGTTCCAGCATCGCCAACGCCGATCCCCCGGGCGCCGCCACGCCGGCCAATCCCGCTGGCACGGGCAATACGCGGCTGCCGGCGGCCAGCGCCAGCCCGGCCAGGAACGGGTCGTCGCTCAGTACCGTGTCGGCCAGGCGCGGCACGGCCTGCAGCGTGCCGCCGCCATACAGCCAGACCGAGTTCACCGGCAGCTCGCCGCGCGCCTCGCGGGCCTGGTTGACCGGATGGTCGAACCAGGTCATCTGGATCTCGTTCTGTACCCGGCGCCAGTCGCGCGCACGCTCGCCGGCCTGCATCCAGATATCGATGTTGCGCCCGGCCGCGCGCAGCGGCGTGGTCGCTACCAGCGGGCCGAACACTGACTCGGGAAGGTACCAGCGCACCGGGCAGGGCGTCTGCAGCGCGATGCCGGATTCCTGCAGCAGCGGCTCGATGGCGGCGTGCAGCGCGGCCGCCTCATCCGGCCGGATGCCGAGATGCGCCGGCGGCATCAGCACCAGGTGGTCGCGTGCCGCGTGGATGTGCACCGGCTGCAGGCAGGCCCAGGACTGGCCGTCCGCCGCCAGGGCGGCTGCGCTGCTGTCGGCCAGCCGCATATAAGGCGCCGACGGCACCCGGCCTGTGTCGAGCCCCGTCTTGGCGGCCAGCCAGCGTTCCTGCGGCAGGCTGCGCAGGAACGGGTCGTCGTGCCGCTCGCGCGGGCCCGGCGTGGCCCGCGTCAGCAACTTTCCGAGCGCTGGCAGCTCCAACTGCCGCAGCAGCGCGCCGGGAATGACGTCGTCACGGCCGTCGTCGCCGGCGCCCGGCGGGACGGAAAAGGGCACAATCAGGGTCAGGTGCGTCATCATGGTGGCGAGATTGTAAACTTCCGGCTGGTCGATGCCAGTCCCGCGCCGCTTCCGTGCATCGTGGAAGGCGTTCGCCACGGCTCCCTGAGTGCCGCCGGCGCCCCTTGAAAGGGCGGCGGCGATATCCCGAAACAACAGGAATCCTCTTGAACTTTCCCTACGAGTGGCAGATCGGCTGGCGATACACCCGCGCCAGCAAGCGCGCCAGCCGCAACACCTTTATTTCGTTTATCTCGATGATCTCGATGTTCGGGATCGCCCTGGGCGTGGCCGCGCTGATCGTGGTGCTGTCGGTGATGAACGGCTTCCAGAAAGAAGTGCGCGACCGCATGCTGTCGGTGCTGGCGCATATCGAGGTCATCGGCCCGTCGTCGCTGCCCGACTGGCAGCACACCGCGGCCGAGGCGTTGCAGAACAAGGAAGTGGTCGGCGCCGCGCCCTATGTGGCGGCGCAGGCCATGCTGACCCGCGACGATGCCGTGCGCGGCGTGCTGCTGCGTGGTGTCGAGCCGTCGCAGGAACCCAAGGTCTCGGACATCGGCAGCCAGTTCAAGTCCGGCAGCATGAACGCGCTGGTGCCGGGCGAATTCGGCATCGCGCTGGGCAACGAGCTGGCCAATGCCATGGGCGTGCAGGTCGGCGACAAGGTTACGCTGGTCGCGCCGCAGGGCACCATCACGCCGGCCGGCGTGCTGCCGCGGCTCAAGCAGTTCACCGTGACCGGCATCTTCTCGTCGGGCCACTTCGAGTTCGACAGCGCGCTGGCGCTGGTCAACATGCATGACGCCGAGACGCTGTTCCGCCTGAGCGGACCTACCGGTGTGCGGCTGAAGCTGCAGGACATGCAGCGCGCGCCGCAGGTGGCGCAGCAGCTCGCCGGCACCATGTCGGGCGAGCTGTACCTGCGCGACTGGTCCAAGCAGAACCGCAACTGGTTCGCCGCGGTGCAGACCGAGAAGCGCATGATGTTCATCATCCTGACGCTGATCATCGCGGTGGCCGCGTTCAACCTGGTGTCGACGCTGGTGATGACCGTGACCGACAAGCAGGCCGATATCGCCATCCTGCGCACCATGGGCGCGCAGCCCCGCTCGATCATGAAGATCTTTATCGTGCAGGGCGTCGCCATCGGCTTTATCGGCACCATCCTGGGCGTGGCCGGCGGTACGCTGATCGCGACCAATATCGACGTGATTGTGCCGTTTATCGAGCGCGTGCTCAGCGTGCAGTTCCTGCCGCGCGACATCTATTTCATCAGTGAATTGCCTTCGGATCCCCGCGTGAACGACATCGCCACCATCGGCATCATTTCCTTCGTGCTGGCCACGCTGGCCACGCTGTACCCCAGCTGGCGTGCCGCCCGCGTCAACCCCGCGGAGGCGCTGCGCTATGAGTGAAGCCGTGCTGCAAGCGGATACCGCCCCCAATGCGGCGGGCCAGGCGGTCGCCGGTTCGCCGGTGCTGGTGGCGGAGGGCCTGACCAAGCGTTTTCGCCAGGGCGGGCTCGATGTCGAAGTGCTGCGCGGCGTGGACGTGCGCGTCAATGCCGGCGAGAAGGTCGCCATCGTCGGTGCATCCGGCTCGGGCAAGAGCACGCTGCTGCATGTGCTGGGCGGGCTCGACAATCCCGACTCGGGCCGCGTTGCGCTGCTCGGCAAGCCGTTCACGGCGCTGCGCGAGCGCGAGCGCAATGTGGTGCGCAACCGCTCGCTGGGCTTTGTCTACCAGTTCCATCACCTGCTGCCGGAATTCACCGCGCTCGACAACGTGGCGATGCCGATGCGTATCCGCGGCATGACGCAGCACGATGCGCGCGGCACGGCGCAGGCGATGCTGGAGCGCGTGGGGCTGGGCGGCCGCTCCAAACACCGGCCGGGCGAGCTGTCCGGCGGCGAGCGGCAGCGCGTGGCGATCGCGCGCGCGCTGGTGGGGCAACCCGCCTGCGTGCTGGCCGACGAACCGACCGGCAACCTCGACGACCATACCGCCGGCGGCGTCTACGATCTGATGCTCGAACTGTCGCGCACGCTCGGCACCAGCTTCGTCATCGTCACCCACGACCTCGACCTGGCCGGCCGCTGCGACCGCGTGCTGCGGCTGCGCGACGGCCACCTGCACCAGGAACGCTAGGCCGGGCCCCCGCCATTGCACCATGTGGATCGACACCCACTGCCATCTCGACGCGCGCGAATTCGACGCTGACCGGCGCCAGGTAGCCGACGCGGCCGAGGCCGCCGGCGTGCGCGGCATGGTCGTGCCGGCGGTGGCGGTGTGGAATTTCGAGGCGGTGCGCAAGCTGGCGCACGACGACTCGCGCTGTGTCTACGCACTCGGCATCCATCCGCTCTGCTCGCCCGGTACCGGGCAGGCCGATATCGATGCGCTGCGGCGCGAGGTGGCGGCCAGCATGGGCGATCCGCGCTTCGTCGGCATTGGCGAGATCGGGCTCGATTTCTTTGTCGCCGGTCTCGATAGCAATCACCAGGCCTGGCTCTATGCCGAACAGTTGAAGATCGCGCGCGAATTTGACCTGCCGGTGCTGCTGCATGTGCGCAAGTCGCAGGACCAGGTCGGCGCGCAGTTGCGCAAGCTGGGCGTGAAGCGCGGCATCGCCCATGCGTTCAACGGCAGCCATGAGCAGGCGCGGCGCTTTGTCGAGCAGGGCTTCAAGCTTGGCTTCGGCGGCAACCTGACCTTCAGCCGCGCGCGCCAGATCCGACGGCTGGCTACGGACATGCCGCTGGAGGCGCTGGTGCTGGAAACCGACGCTCCCGATATCGCACCCGCGTGGCTTGCCGACGACCAGTTCGGCGAGCAGCACAAGGTGCGCAACACCCCCGCCGAAGTCGCCGGCGTGGCGCGCGTGCTGAGCGATCTGCGCGGCATCGATGCCGCGGCGCTGGCGCAGGCAACCTGGCGCAATGCCGTCGAGGCACTGCCGCGGCTGGCTGCGTTCGCCGAATCCATGGCGCCGGCCACACACACAACTTCCACGATTTCCTGACAGGCTGACAAGCTTTCCGCTGCATCGTGCGGTTACAACTCTGGCTGTGTGCAATCAGCCGGGGAGATGCCGTGCGCGTGTTCGTGGTGGCGTTCGTCGCGGGATGCTGGCTGCTGCAGCAGCAGGCAACGCTGCCGCGGCAGGACGTCGTGCGCGTGGCCGCTGCCGGTCTGGTGCTGGCGGCCATCGCGATGCTGCTGCGTGGCAGGCGCCTGCGTGCCGCATGGCGGGGACTGGTGCTGGCCGCCGTGGCCGCGGTGGCCGTTGGTGCCGCGTTCTGCTGGGCGGCATGGCGCGCCGATATGCGCTTGCGGGAGTGGTTGCCCGCATCGCTCGAATCGCGCGATCTCGACGTGCAGGGTGTGGTTTCCGGATTGCCGTCCGAATCAGCGGGCGGCGTCCGCTTTGCCTTCACCGTCGGGAAGACCGTGCCGGATGGGGCGGACGAACCAGGATTGACGTTGCCCGGCCGGCTGCTTCTCCACTGGCGCGACGCGCCGCCTGACCTGTACCCCGGCCAGCGCTATACCCTGACCATACGCCTGCGGCGCCCGCGCGGACTGGCCAATCCCTTCGGCTTCGACTATGCCTATTGGCTGCTGGCGCAGGGCTATGGCGCGACGGGCTACGTACGACGCGCGCATGGTCCGCCGCAGGAGGCAACGCGGGAACGGCTCGCATGGCGCATCGAAGCGTGGCGCGCGGCAGTGCGCGATCACCTGCGCGCGGCGCTGCCGGATGATGCGCGCTATGGCCCGGTGCTGGTCGCGCTGGTGATCGGCGACCAGCGCGGCATCGATACGGAAGACTGGCAGTTGTTCCGGCGTACCGGCATCAGCCACCTTGTCAGCATTTCAGGCCTGCACATCACCATGATCGCTGGCATGGCGGGGTCGTTCGCCGGCATGCTGTGGCGGCATTCGTTCGGGCTGGGGCGCCGGCTGCGCCGGCCGCTGCCCCTGTGGCTGCCGGCCAGGCACGCGGCCCTGGTGACGGCGGTAGCCGGTGCGGTGACATACGGGCTGCTGGCCGGGATGCAGGTGCCCGCGTTGCGCACGGTGGCGATGCTATGCGTGGCCGCACTGGCGGTGTGGAGTGGGCGGGCACCGCCGGCGTCGGTGGTGCTGGCTTGTGCGGCACTGGCGGCGTTGCTGCTGGATCCGTGGGCGGTGATGTCGCCGGGCTTCTGGCTGTCTTTCGGCGCGGTGGCGGTGATCTTCTACGCTGCCCGGTCCGGGCATGGCGCGCCGGAAACTCGCTGGCAACGCATGCGTGCCACGCTTGCCGCCGCGGCGCGCACGCAATGGGCGGTCACAGCCGGGCTGGTGCCGCTGACGCTGTTGCTGTTCCAGCAGGTGTCGGTGGTGTCGCCGCTCGCCAATGCTATCGCGATCCCGGTGGTCAGCCTGCTGGTGACGCCACTGTCGCTGGCTGCCGCCGCCGCGCCGGCCATGCTGGCCACGCCGTTGCTGGCCGTCGCGCACCAGGCCATGGTATGGCTGGCCGCCTTGCTGGGTTGGCTTTCCGGCCTGCCGTGGGCCATGTGGGAGGCGCCGGCATCGGGGCCGTTGCCGCTGCTGCTCGCCCTGCTCGGGATCGCGCTGTTGCTGGCGCCGCCTGCCAGTGCCGCGGCGCGCCTGCATGGCGGCCTGCTGGTGTTGCCGCTCGTATTGGCGCGCGGCCCGCCGGTGGCGCATGGCGAGTTCCGTGCGGTGATGCTCGACGTGGGGCAGGGGACCGCGGTGCTGGTGCAGACGCGTACGCATGCGCTGCTGTACGACACGGGCCCTGGCTATGCATCGGGCTCCAGTGCGGGCGCGCAAGTGGTGGTGCCGGTGCTGCGCGGCCTGGGTCTCGGCCGGCTCGACCAGCTGATGGTCAGCCATGAAGACGCGGATCATGCCGGTGGTGTGGCTGACGTGGCGGCGGCGGTGGCCGTAGCGGCGCGCAGTACCGGCGCGCCGCCGCACCATGCCTTGCTCGGGCCGCCAGCATCCGGCTGGGCGCCGTGCGCGGACGGCCAGCAATGGGACTGGGACGGCGTGCGTTTCACGGTGCTGCATCCGTTGCCATTGCAGTCGCAACAGGCGGCGATCGCCAGCAACGCCCGTAGCTGTGTGCTGAGCGTGGCGACCGCGCGGCATCGCCTGTTGCTGACCGGCGATATCGGCGTGGCCGAAGAACGCGCGCTGATCGACAGGCTGCCGCCCGAAGCGCTGCATGCCGACGTGATGGTGGTGGCGCACCACGGCAGCGGCACCTCTTCCGGTGCAGCGTGGCTGGACGCGGTGCGGCCCCGGGCGGCGGTATTCCAGCTTGGCTATGCCAACCGCTACCGCCACCCCCGCGCCGACGTGTGGGAGCGCTATGGACGCGCCGGCATCGCGCGCTACCGCACTGACGAAACCGGCGCGGTGACCATGGCCACCGCGCCGGCGGGCTATACGCTGTCGGTGTTCCGGCAGGCTGAGCCGCGCTATTGGCGCACCAGGCCGGATGCGCCGCGCTAGCGGTAATGCCGTTCAGTTAAGGTCCTTTCTGAGGAACCGGACGGTGTAGCGCTTAGGCAGGGCTTTGACTTCACGGGGGCACTTACGCCCCCGTCGCTTTTGGACGATCGCCAACTGAAGTTTGGCGCGCATGCGCTGCAGATGGGCCGGCAGCTTGCCTGGGGCCATGCCGGCTGCCCAGATCAACTCGCCCTGTATCAGGCGCAAGGCCAGCACAAAGCTCAAGTCGGTGGGCTCGGCGCGGGCCTCGAGCGCAGCCTTGGCCATCTCCAGACGCACCAGGTTGTACGCAATCAGTGCCCCCCAGATTTCCTGATGCACGCCCTCAGGCTGGCGGCTGCGCAAGGTCAGTTCGGCCCCGAGCATCGTCTGCTTCAGTTCTCGATAGCTGGTTTCGATTTCCCAACGGCGCTTGTAGCACCCAATGATGTCGGCTGCCTTGAAGCGCCGACGGTCTGTCAACGAGGTCAACAGGACGCGGTCTGAGTCCTCGTCCCGGATCGCGCGAGCTGTCCAAGTCTCTGGCAAGGCAGGATTCTTGCGGCGAGCCTGAGGCGAGACCTTCATCTGGACGATGCCATCGCCCTCGTTGCCTGAGAGCAACTCCCACTGCAGATTCTTCTTAGCGGGGATCAGGAAGTGGCGCTCGCTGCCGCCCATGCGCAAGCCCCACAGGATCTCTGCGGCCAGAAAGCCCTTGTCAAAGATCGTTAACGAATGATCCGGGATCCGCTCAATGAGCTCCTTGGCATAGAGCATCTCGTTGCGCCCATAGCAGCCAAAGGCGATATCGGCAACAAGATGGGTGGGAACAGCCGTGAGCGAGACCCCGCGGACTTGTGGATAGCTGGCGACCTTGCCGCTGGCGTAGCTCTGCGCGCCAAAGTGGAGGCGATTCTCAGGGCTATCGGCAGTGCGGAAGGTGGTCCCATCCATGGCGTAAAGCGCCAAGCCCTTCCATTTGTAGTGCGCAGCATCCTGAGCCACCCACGCCCGTGCGGTCTGCTCGAACAGCCACAACAGAGGCTTGTCTCCAAGCCGCTCGCGGGCTTGGGCGATCCCGCTCTTGCTGACACAGGCGTTGGCATCGTTGGGCAGTGCCAGGTCCAGCGTCTCCAGCACATCGGGAATCGATTGGTGCCGATAGAGCGCCAGCGCGATGACCAGCCAGACCACCTGCTCTGCTGGCAGTCGGCGCCGGCGAACGGACGCTGTCCCCGAGGCTGCCAGCGCTTGCTCAATCCAAGCCATCGGCAGGTGCTCGCTGAGCCGGGCAAAACTGGCCGGCTCACTAAGCTCAAGGGTGGCGTGGACTTGTTCCGATAGCATCGGAACGGCAAGTTAACAGCTCGACACCTTGTTTACAACCCCTGCAAAGAAAAATGCCGTTCAGACTTAACTGAACGGCATTACCGCGCTAGCGGGCCTTGCGGCGTCGCGCGCGGGTGGCCGCCGGGGCAGGTTGCGCGTCGGCGGCAGCCGGCTGGGGCTTGGCGCGGCCTCGGGCAGGCGGCAGCGTGCGTGCCGGCTCGGCGCCCGCGATGCGGCGTTCGCGCAGGTGGGCCTTGGCACGCTGCAGCCCGGCGGCAACCGTTTCCGCGCGCTCCAGTGCCACGCCCGCGGCCAGCACGTCGCCAAGCACCAGGTGGCTGATGCGCGAGGTCATCGGCGTATAGACCTCGCTGTCTTCCTCGACATCGGAAAACACGCAAACGTCGGCCAGCTTGGCCAGCGGCGAGCCGCTGTGGGTGATCGCCAGCACGCTGGCGCCGCTGCTGCGCGCCAGCGTGGCGGCAGTCAGCATGTCCCAGGTGCGGCCGCTGTTGGACACCAGCACCGCCACGTCGCCGGCGCCGAGCAGCGCGGCGGACATGCTGAAGACATGCGGGTCGGAATAGGCGACGGTCGGGATGCCGAGACGGAAGAACTTGTGCTGGATGTCGAGCGCGACGATGCCGGAATTGCCGCAGCCGTAGAACTCGATGCGGCGGGCGCGCGCCAGCAGGTGGATGCCGTGTTCGATCTGGTCGGCCGACAGCGCGTTGCGCACGCTCATCAGCGTGGCGATGGTGCGGTCGAACACCTTGCCGGCGATGTCGGCGGGGCGGTCGTGGGCGTCCACATCCTGGTGCACGAATGGCATGCCGCCGCCGACGTTCTGCGCGAATTGCAGCTTGAACTCGCGGAAGCCGTCGTAGCCCAGTGCGGCGCAGAACCGTGCGATGGTGGGCTGCGACACGCCTGCGCGCTCGGCCAGTTCGGGCATCGACAGGCGGATAACGGCGGCGCCGTGCTCGGCGACGTAGTCCGCCAGACGGCGTTCGGAGGGGCGGAGCGTGTCGTAGACGGCAAGGATTCGGTCGCGCATGGCGGCGGGCGGATATCAGGTTGTTCGGGATTCTCTAATGTAGAGATTCTACATCCGTTGGCGAGGCATCGTGCCCGAAATCGTGCCCGCCTGGCTGTCAGGGTTTGCCCGTGATGTGGGAAAACAAGCAAGATTGAGCGCCATTGTGATGCATGATCCAGTCGACGGCGGCATTGCTATCGGTAATAATGTAGAAAATCTACATGCGATCGCGCCGCTTTGGTGCTACGCCCCGACAAAAGGAACGCCTCCGCCATGCCCATTGCCGTCCATGCCGAGCTGTTGGCCGTCACCGAACGCATCGTTGCCCGCAGCCGCGCCAGCCGTGCCGCCTACCTTGCACGCTGCGAGCGTGCGCAAGCCGAGCTGGGACCGCTGCGCGGCATGTCCTGCGCCAACCTGGCGCACGGCTTCGCCGCACTGCCAGCCAACGACAAGCTGAAGCTGCGCGTCGACCATGCGCCCAATCTCGGCATCGTCACCGCGTACAACGACATGCTGTCGGCGCACCAGCCCTATGAGCGCTACCCCGGCGTCATCCGCGAAGCCGCGCGCGCGGTCGGGGCCGTGGCGCAGGTGGCGGGCGGCGTGCCGGCGATGTGCGATGGCATCACGCAGGGCAACGCCGGCATGGAGCTGTCGCTGTTCTCGCGCGATGCGATTGCCATGGGCACGGCCATCGCGTTGTCGCACAACACCTTCGATGCGGCGCTGATGCTGGGCGTGTGCGACAAGATCGTGCCGGGCCTGCTGATGGGCGCGCTGCAGTTCGGCCACCTGCCGGTAGTGTTCGTGCCGGCGGGCCCGATGGCCACCGGCCTGTCCAACAAGGAGAAGGCGCGCGTGCGCCAGCTTTACGCCACCGGCCAGGTTGGCCGCGATGCGCTGCTCGAGGCCGAATGCCAGGCCTACCACGGGGCCGGCACCTGTACCTTCTATGGCACCGCCAACAGCAACCAGTTCCTGATGGAGATCATGGGCCTGCACCTGCCCGGCGCGGCCTTCGTCCACCCGGACAGCGGCCTGCGCGATGCGCTGACGGCCGCGGCGGCGCAGCGCGCGATTGCGCTGAGTGCGCGCGGCAGCGACTACCTGCCGCTGGCGCGCATCGTCGACGAGCGCGCCGTGGCCAACGCCATGGTCGGCCTGCTGGCGACAGGCGGCTCGACCAACCACACCATTCACCTGGTGGCCATGGCGCGCGCCGCCGGCATCATCATCGACTGGGACGACTTCGACCGACTGTCGCGCATCACGCCGCTGCTGGCGCGGGTGTACCCGAACGGCTCCGCCGACGTGAACCACTTCCATGCCGCCGGCGGGGCCGGGCTGATTATCCGCGAGCTGCTGCAGGCCGGGCTGCTGCATGAGGACGTGCAGACCGTCGCGGGCCCGGGCCTGGCGCGCTACACGCAGGAGCCGGTGATGCGCGATAGCGTGCTGCAATGGCGCGAGGGGGCGACGGCAAGCGGCGACGCCCAGGTCGTTGCCAGCGCCGCGGCGCCGTTCTCGCCCGAAGGCGGGCTGCGGCTGATGCAGGGCAACCTGGGCCGCGGTGTGATCAAGGTCTCGGCCGTGGCGCCCGAGCATCGCGTGGTTGAGGCGCCGGTGCGCGTCTTCGATGCGCAGGAAGCGCTGCAGGCCGCGTTCGATGCCGGCGAACTGAATGGCGACCTGGTCGCCGTGGTCCGCTTCCAGGGGCCGAACGCCAACGGCATGCCCGAGCTGCACCGCCTGACGCCGGTGCTGGGCGCGCTGCAGGACGCCGGCCACAAGGTGGCGCTGGTGACCGACGGGCGCATGTCGGGCGCGTCGGGCAAGGTGCCTGCGGTGATCCACGTCGGCCCTGAGGCACTGGCCGGCGGCGCGCTGGCCCGCGTGCGCGACGGCGACCGCATCCGCGTCGACGCGGTCGCCGGCGTGCTGCAATGGCTGGGCGACGAGGGCGAGTTCGCGGCGCGCGAGCCGGCGCCGGCCCCGGCCGACGATTTTGCCCGGTTCAGCCTCGGGCGCGGCCTGTTTGGCTCGTTCCGGCGCCATGCGCGCATCGCGGAAGAGGGGGGCAGCGCACTCGACCTGTCCGAAGCGGATGCCGGCGCCGCGCCAGGCGCATCCGCCGCTGCCGTGGCGGCGCAAACCGTCGCACAATAGCCTTGCGCACCTGCCTCACGACAGCAAGACGATACCAAGACCGACGGAGCAGACATGATCTATATCCTGATGGGCGTTTCCGGCAGCGGCAAGACCACGGTCGGCCAGCTGCTGGCGCAGCGCCTGGGCTGCGGCTTCCATGACGCGGACGAATTCCACAGCGAGGCCAACAAGGCCAAGATGCACGCGGGCATCCCGCTGACCGACGAAGACCGCTGGCCCTGGCTGGCGGCGATGCGCGCCGCCATCGACACGGCGCGCGCCGAAGGCCGGACCCACGTGTTCACTTGCTCGGCCCTGCGCCAGGCGTACCGCGACCGGCTCACGCCGCCAGACGGCGGCGTGACCTTCGTCCACATGAAGGGCGATGCCGCACTGATCGCCGGGCGCCTGTCCGCCCGCACCGACCACTTCTTCAATCCCGAGCTGCTGCAGAGCCAGTTCGATACGCTGGAAGCGCCGCGCGACGCGCTGGAGCTCGATATCCGCCAGTCGCCCGAAGTCCTGGTGGACACCATCCTGCAGGCTTCCGCTCGCTGAGCCTTTCGCCCGCGATCCACCGCGCCATCGCAATGACGGCCGCCAGCCTCGCCGGCGGCCGTTTTTGCGTGCGCTGGCAGACATCTTGCTAGCTCACTTTCCGTGCCGGCCAGGATTCGCCAGCTTGCGGCTTTCGCCGGTACAGGTATGCTGAAAGGGCCAGTGACTCGACAGTATCGCCGCGCCAATGCCATCGGAGACCCTCCCGGGCCCCGGGGCAATAACGCGGCGGGCTTGTGGCAGGACAGCCAGGTCAAACCAGGGCGGCCGGATGCGGGGCAGTGGCAGCACCCGACGCCCACTACATGGAGGAACGGCCATCATGGCAGGGCGGTTTTTCGACGAGATGCTGGACTGGCGCGCCGACGGGGCGCCCACGGTCATCCAGGCAGGGCAGGCATTGCCCGACGGGGCGGTACGCCCGCATTACCGGCATTTCGCTGACTGGCTGGCGCGGCAGTCCGGCGGCACCATGGACAACAAGCGGGCCGAGGCGGACCTGATCTTCCGGCGCGTGGGCATTACCTTTGCCGTCTATGGCGACAAGGACGAAGCCAACAGCGGCACCGAGCGCACCATCCCGTTCGACGTGATCCCGCGCATCTTCCCGGCCAGCGAATGGGCGCTGCTGGAAAAAGGCCTGCGCCAGCGCGTGGCTGCGCTGAACCGGTTCATCCACGACATCTACCACGGCCAGGACATCATCCGGGCCGGCGTGATCCCGCCCGATCAGATCTACAACAACGCCCAGTACCGACCCGAGATGCTCGGCGTCACCGTGCCGCACGACATCTATGCGCACGTGGCCGGCATCGACGTGGTGCGTGCCGGCGAGGGCGAGTTCTACGTGCTGGAAGACAACCTGCGCGTGCCCTCCGGCGTGTCGTACATGCTGGAAAACCGCAAGATGATGATGCGGCTGTTCCCGGACCTGTTCGCACGCAACCGCGTCGCGCCGGTGGCGCACTATCCCGACCTGCTGCTCGACATGCTGCGCGGCGTATCGCCGCAGGCGATCGCCGATCCCACGGTGGTGGTGCTGACTCCGGGCATGTATAACTCGGCGTACTTCGAGCACGCCTTCCTGGCGCAGCAGATGGGCGTTGAACTGGTCGAAGGCAGCGACCTGTTCGTCGAGGACGACCACCTGTTCATGCGCACCACGCAGGGGCCGCAGCGCATCGACGTGATCTACCGGCGCGTCGACGACGACTTCCTCGACCCGCTGGTGTTCCGGCACGATTCCGCGCTTGGCGCGGCCGGGCTGCTGTCGGTCTACCGTGCCGGCAACGTGACCATCTGCAATGCGATCGGCACCGGCGTGGCGGACGACAAGTCGATCTATCCGTACGTGCCCGACATGATCCGCTTCTACCTCGGCGAAGAGGTCATCCTCAACAACGTACCCACCTACATGTGCCGGCGTCCCGACGACCTGCAGTACGTGCTCGACCATATGCAAGAGCTGGTAGTCAAGGAAACCCACGGCGCCGGCGGCTACGGCATGCTGGTGGGTCCGGCCGCGACGCGCGCCGAGATCGATGCCTTCCGCGAGGTGGTCAAGGCCAGGCCCGAGCAGTACATCGCGCAGCCGACGCTGGCGCTGTCGACCTGCCCGACCTATGTGGAGTCGGGCATCGCCCCGCGCCATATCGACCTGCGCCCGTTCGTGCTGTCGGGCAAGGAGGTGCGCATGGTGCCCGGCGGGCTCACGCGCGTGGCGCTGCGCGAGGGCTCGCTGGTGGTCAATTCCTCGCAAGGGGGCGGCACCAAGGACACCTGGGTGCTCGAACGATGACGACGACAGCCCCTCACGCGATCAAGACCGCGAGCAACACCGCGATCAACACCGCCGCTGCCATGCCAGGAGAGCCCACATGCTGAGCCGTACCGCCGACCACCTGTTCTGGATGGCCCGCTACACCGAGCGCGCGGAAAACACCGCACGGATGCTCGACGTCAACTACCAGACCTCGCTGCTGCCGCAGTCGGCCGAGGTGGCCGAGCAGGGCTGGTGGGCGATGCTCGATATCTCGGAGCTGACGCAGGCCTTCGACCACAAGTACGGCCTGCTGTCGCGCGACGACGTGATCGACTTCATGGTGCGCGACATGACCAATGTGTCGTCGATCATGAGTTGCCTGCGCGCGGCACGCGAGAACGCGCGCGCGGTGCGCGGCTCGCTGACCACCGAAGTCTGGGAAACCGTCAACACGACCTGGCTCGACGTGCAGCGCATGATCGCCGACGGCGTACTCAGGGAAGACCCGTCGAGCTTCTTCGAATGGGTCAAGTTCCGCTCGCACCTGGCGCGCGGCGTGCAGTTCGGCACCATGCTCAAGGACGATGCCTTTCACTTCATGCGGCTGGGCACCTTCCTGGAGCGCGCCGACAATACCGCGCGGATCCTCGACGTCAAGTTCCAGGCCTCGGGCAGTGACGACAGCGATCCCAACCGCGAGCAGAACGACTTCTACCACTGGGCTGCGGTGCTGCGCTCGGTGTCCGGCTTCGAGGTCTACCGCAAGGTGTATCGCGCGGTGGTCACGCCACAGCGCGTGGCCGAACTGCTGGTGCTGCGCCCCGACATGCCGCGCTCGCTGGTGTCGAGCATGGACGAGGTGGTGACGATCCTGGCCATGGTGCGCAACCAGCAGTCGGCGGAGACCGAGCGGCAGGCTGGTAAACTCCACGCCGACCTCAAATACGCGCGCATCGACGACATCTTTGCCGTCGGCCTGCATGCGTACCTGACCAGCTTCCTGGAGCGCATCGGCGATCTCGGCAATGGCATCAGCCGGGACTTCCTGGTACCGCTGCAGGCGGCCTGACATGGGCGCGCCGGCAACGACCATGTGCTGCCGCCGCCGCGCCGCGCCCTGATACCGTGAAATACAAGATCCACCACCATACTGTCTACCGCTATGCCGAGCCGGTGCGCCGCAGCGTGCACGAGCTGCGGCTCGAGCCGCGCTCGGGCCCGCTGCAGACCGTGCACAGCTGGCAGCTGAGCACGCCGGGCAACCCGTCGGCGGCGTGCGACGGCTTCGGTAACATCGTGCACAACTTCACCGTGGCGGGCCCGGCGGACACCATTGCCATCGAAGCCAGCGGCGAAGTGGAAGTGCTGCCTCCGCATGGCGACCTCGACCGCGACGGCCACCATGCCTTCTGCGATGCGCCGCCGGCCGGCGAATCGCGCGTGTCGCCGCTGTACTTCCTCGGCAGCACGCCGCTGACCACGGCGCCGCGCGAGATGCAGGCCTTCGCCGCGCCTTTCCTGGCCTCGGGCCATGAAATTCCCGCGTTGCTGGCGCTGGCCCAGGCCATCGGCGAACGCGTCCGCTACAAGCCCAATACCACCGATGTCGGGACTTCAGCCGCCGAGGCGTTCGGCCTGGGCAGCGGCGTGTGCCAGGATCAGGCGCAAGTGATGGTGGCGGTATGCCGCGCGCTCGGTGTGCCGGCGCGCTATGTGAGCGGCTACTTCTACGATCCCGCCGCGACCGAACTGGCCAGCCATGCATGGGCCGACGTTTGTCTGGATCCCCAGCGCGAGATCTGGTGCAGCATCGACATCACCCACGGCTGCCTCACCGACGAGCGCCATGTCCGCCTCGCCGTGGGGCGCGACTACCAGTCTGCCGCACCGGTCCGGGGCATCCTGGAGGGCGGTGCCGGCGAGACGCTCGAGGTCAATGTCGTGATCACGCCGCTTGCCGATCCGGTCTAGCTTCGGCCGCGCCAATTAGGTGCCACATTCCAGAACCGGCACCGAGACACGGCAGCGGCGCTAGAATCCGTTAATGCAGCCCTCCGGCCGGCCACTCCCGGCCGTCCGACAAGAACACCAGAACAAGACCATGACGTACTGTGTAGCCATGCGGCTGGATGCCGGCCTGGTATTCCTGTCCGATTCCCGCACCAACGCCGGGGTGGACGCCATCTCGACGGCACGCAAGATGACCGTGTTCGAAGAGCCAGGCGACCGCGTGATGGTGCTGATGACCGCGGGCAACCTCGCCATCAGCCAGTCGGTGCGCCAGATCCTGGCGGAGAACCACGACGACAAGCGCTCGTTGTGGAACGCGCGGGACATGTTCGAAGCCGCGTCCATCGTCGGTGACGCGGTGCGCCAGGTGCACAAGCGCGACGCGCATGCGCTGCGCGATGCCGGCATCGAATTCAACGTCAGCCTGATCTTCGGCGGCCAGGTCCGCGGCGAGCGGGTGCGGCTGTTCAACATCTATGCTGCCGGCAACTTCGTCGAAGCCACGCCGGAAAACTGTTATTTCCAGATCGGCGAGGCCAAGTACGGCAAGCCCATCATCGACCGCGTCGTGCATCCGTCGCTGCCGCTGGCCGAGGGCGCGAAATGCGCGCTGATCTCGATGGATTCGACGCTGAAGTCCAATATTTCAGTGGGTTTGCCGCTGGACCTGCTGGTCTACGAGGCGGATTCGCTGCGCGTGACGCGCTTCGTCAACATCGACGAGCGCAACGCCTATTTCCGCATGATCCGCGATACCTGGGGCCACCGGCTGCGCCAGGTGTTCGGCGAAATCCACAACCCCGAATGGGACCCGGCCCTGCCGGCCGACTTCCCGCTGGCGCGCAGCGGCGAGGGCGACTGCTGGGGCCAGCCCGTGCGCGCCAGGCGCAATCCCTCCCGCACCCAGGAATGAGGGGCGGGGCGGTGCGCGAGATCATCCATTTTTCACATGCCAACGGCTTTCCGGTCACGACGTACCGCAAGCTGTTCGGCGAACTGGACGGCGAGTTCGAGTTCCGCGCCGTGGACCGTTACGGCCACCGGCCCCAGTTTCCGGTCACGCGTGGCTGGCCGCATCTGGTGGAAGAACTGCTCGAGGAAGTGGGGCGCCAGTACCGCGAGCCGGTCTGGCTGGTGGGCCATTCGCTGGGCGGCTTCCTGTCGATGATGGCGGCGCTGCGCCGGCCCGAATGGGTGCGCGGCGTGGTGATGCTGGATTCGCCGATCATTGCCGGCTGGCGCGCCTCGCTGCTGAAGACGGCGCAGGTGCTCGGCATCGACGAAAAGCCCGGCCCGGCGGCGGTGACGAAGAACCGGCGCACGCACTGGCCCGATGCCGAGGCCGTGTGGCAGCACTTCCGCGGCAAGCCGAATTTTGCCGTGTGGGACCAGGAGGTGCTGCGCGACTATGCGCTCCATGGCACCGAGCCGACCGGCAAGGGCAACGAGCGGCGCCTGCGCTTCGACCGCGAGGTCGAGTACTCGATCTACCGCACGCTGCCTACCAGCCTGGGGCGCAAGCTCAGGCGGGGCGCGCCGGTGCCGGTCGGCTTTGTCGCCGGTACGCGCTCGCGCGAGGTGCGCCAGTGCGGCCTTGCCGCGACCCGCAAGCTCGTGGGCGAAAACCTGCGCTTTATCGAGGGCGGCCATTTATACCCGATGGAGCGGCCGCAGGAAACGGCGCAACTGGTGCGCGACCTGATCGGAGCGATGCGCCGCGACGGGCGCTGATCCTTCGTTGATCATTTTCAAGCGGCGCATGCGGCGCAGCCTGCCGCGCGGCCCGGAAGATCCCCATAGAGCCCCGCCCGCCAGGCGATTGGCGGGCGGGGCTGTCACAATTTCCGGGTCGGCGCGGACCGGGCTCTCATGTATAATCCCGATTTCCCCGGCAAGCTCGGTTTATGACCAAATTCGTCTTCGTCACCGGTGGCGTCGTCTCTTCTCTCGGCAAGGGCATCGCTGCTGCCTCGCTCGCGGCCATTCTTGAGTCGCGCGGCCTCAAAGTCACCCTCCTCAAGCTAGATCCCTACATCAACGTCGATCCCGGCACGATGAGCCCCTTCCAGCATGGCGAGGTGTTTGTCACGGAAGACGGTGCGGAAACCGACCTCGATCTCGGCCACTACGAGCGTTTCGTCTCGGCCAAGATGCGCAAGTCGAACAACTTCACCACCGGCCAGATCTACGAATCGGTGATCCGCAAGGAGCGCCGCGGCGAATACCTCGGCAAGACCGTGCAGGTGATTCCGCATATCACCAACGAGATCCAGGCCTTCATCGAGAAGGGCGCCGCTGCCTCGCACGACGGCAAGGCCGACGTGGCGCTGGTGGAAATCGGCGGTACCGTGGGTGACATCGAATCGCTGCCGTTCCTGGAAGCCGCGCGCCAGATGAGCCTGCGCATGGGACGCAACCACGCTGCCTTCGTGCACCTGACGCTGGTGCCGTTCATTGCCAGCGCCGGCGAGCTGAAGACCAAGCCGACCCAGCACTCGGTGCAGAAACTGCGTGAAATCGGCATTTCGCCGACCGCGCTGCTGTGCCGCGCCGACCGCCCGATCCCGGACGACGAGCGCGCCAAGATTTCGCTGTTCGCCAATATCCCGCAAGACGCCGTGATCTCGGTGTGGGATGCGGACAGCATCTACAAGATTCCGCAGATGCTCAACGAGCAGGGCCTCGACCGCCTGATCTGCGAGGAACTGCGCCTGGACCCGCGCCCGGCCGACCTGTCGATGTGGCAGAAGCTGGTCAACGCCCAGGAACATCCCGAGCACGAAATCACCATCGGCATGGTCGGCAAGTACGTCGACCTGACCGAGTCGTACAAGTCGCTGATCGAGGCGCTGCGCCACGCCGGCATGCACACCGCCACGCGCGTCAACATCGAGTACATCGATTCCGAGGAACTGGAATCGGGCCACCTCGAAGTGCTGGCCCCGCTCGACGCCATCCTGGTGCCGGGCGGCTTCGGCAAGCGCGGCACGGAAGGCAAGATCCGCGCGATCCAGTACGCCCGCGAGAACAAGGTGCCGTACCTGGGCATCTGCCTCGGCATGCAGCTGGCCGTGATCGAGTTTGCCCGCCACGTGGCCAATATGGCCGACGCCAACTCGACCGAATTCAACCTTGAAACCGAACACCCGGTGGTCGCGCTGATCACCGAGTGGGTCGACCGCGAAGGCAAGGTCGAGCAGCGCTCGGCCGATTCCGATCTGGGCGGCACCATGCGCCTGGGCGCGCAGCGCGTGCCGGTCAAGGAAGGCACCAAGGCCAACGCCATCTACGGCGCCGAGGTCAACGAGCGCCACCGTCACCGCTACGAGGTCAACAACCATTACGTGCCGACGCTGGAAAACGCCGGCATGGTGATCTCGGCCCGTACCCCGACCGAGAACCTGCCGGAAATGATGGAGCTGCCGGAGTCGATGCACCCGTGGTTCGTCGGCGTGCAGTTCCACCCGGAATTCACCTCGACGCCGCGTGACGGCCATCCGCTGTTCAAGGCCTACGTCGAAGCCGCGCTTGCCAGCCAGCAGCGCAAGGGCGCCTGAGGCCAGGCGGCAAGAGAGGAGTCTGTCATGAAACTCTGTGGATTCGAGGTCGGCCTCGACAAGCCGTTCTTCCTGATCGCCGGTCCGTGCGTGATCGAGTCCGAGCAGATGGCGCTGGATACCGCCGGCGAGCTCAAGGCCATCACCGCTGAACTGGGCATCCCGTTCATCTACAAGTCGTCGTTCGACAAGGCCAACCGTTCTTCCGGCAAATCGTTCCGCGGCCTGGGGATGGAGAAGGGCCTGGAGATCCTGGCGACCGTCAAGCGCGAAGTCGGCGTGCCGGTGCTGACCGACATCCACGAGATCGACGAGATCAAGCCCGTCGCCGCCGTGGTCGACGTGCTGCAGACCCCGGCCTTCCTGTGCCGCCAGACCGATTTCATCCGTGCCTGCGCCCAGAGCGGCAAGCCGGTGAACATCAAGAAGGGCCAGTTCCTGGCGCCGGGCGACATGAAGAACGTGATCGACAAGGCCCGCGACGCCGCGCGCGAAGCCGGCCTGCCGGATGACGTCTTCATGGCCTGCGAACGCGGCGTCTCGTTCGGCTACAACAACCTCGTGTCCGACATGCGCTCGCTGGCGATCATGCGCGAGACCGGTGCCCCGGTGGTGTTCGACGCCACCCACTCGGTGCAGCTGCCGGGCGGCCAGGGCACCAGCTCCGGCGGCCAGCGCGAGTTCGTGCCGGTGCTGTCGCGCGCCGCCGTCGCCACCGGCGTGGCGGGCCTGTTCATGGAAACGCACCCGGATCCGAGCAAGGCGATGTCCGACGGCCCCAACGCGGTGCCGCTGTCGCGCATGAAGGAACTGCTGGCCGTACTCAAGGAACTGGACACGCTGGTCAAGCGCGCCGGTTTCCTGGAAGACAACTTCGGCTGGCCGGCCTGCGCCTGAGCAGGCCCGGTCTTGTCACCACCGCAATGCCGGTGGTGACAAACCATATCGAAAGACAATACAAAAAATCGGGAGATTCTCCATGGCCGCGGGCTATATCATCGCCTACGTCGACGTGACCGACCCCCAGCAGTACGAAGAATACAAAGTGCTGTCGAGCAAGGCCATGCAGATCCATGGCGCCGAGGTGCTGGTACGCGGCGGCAAGACCGAGCCGCTGGAAGGCGAGTGGGCGCCGAGCCGCGTCGTGGTGCTGAAATTCCCCAGCTATGAAGCCGCCAAGTCGTTCCACGACGGCGAAGCCTATCGCGCGGCCCGCAAGGCGCGCGAGCATGCGGCAAAGATGAACATGATCGTGGTGGAAGGCGCTGCCTGAGGGTTGTCGGGCCGTTTGACACGCGCCTGACACAGGCACAGGTTGAAGTAATCAGCAGCAGCAAGAATCAACAGTCAGAGAGGAATTCATGAGTGCAATCGTAGATATCATCGGTCGCGAGGTTCTCGACTCGCGCGGCAACCCCACCGTCGAATGCGACGTGCTGCTGGAATCGGGCGTGATGGGCCGCGCCGCGGTGCCGTCGGGCGCATCGACCGGTTCGCGCGAAGCCATCGAACTGCGTGACGGCGACAAGTCGCGCTACCTGGGCAAGGGCGTGCTGAAGGCCGTCGAGCACATCAACACCGAAATCTCCGAAGCCATCATGGGCCTGGACGCCTCCGAGCAGGCCTTCCTGGACCGCACCCTGATCGACCTCGACGGCACCGAGAACAAGGGCCGCCTGGGCGCCAACGCCATGCTGGCGGTGTCGATGGCCGTGGCCAAGGCCGCCGCTGAAGAAGCCGGCCTGCCGCTGTACCGCTACTTCGGCGGCTCGGGCGCGATGCAACTGCCGGTGCCGATGATGAACATCGTCAACGGCGGCGCGCACGCCAACAACAGCCTGGACATCCAGGAATTCATGGTCATGCCGGTGTCGCAGACCAGCTTCCGCGAAGCGCTGCGTTGCGGCGCCGAAATCTTCCACGCGCTGAAGAAGATCCTGGCCGACAAGGGCATGTCCACCGCGGTGGGCGACGAGGGCGGCTTCGCGCCGAACTTCTCGTCCAACGAGGAATGCCTGAACACCATCGTGCAAGCCATCGAGAAGGCCGGCTACCGCGCCGGTGAAGACGTGCTGCTGGCGCTGGACTGCGCCGCCAGCGAGTTCTACCACGAAGGCGAAGGCGTGTACCAGCTGGAAGGCGAAGGCCTGAAGCTGACCTCGACCCAGTTCGCCGACTACCTGGCCAACCTGTGCGACAAGTTCCCGATCGTGTCGATCGAGGACGGCATGGCCGAAGGCGACTGGGACGGCTGGAAGACGCTGACCGACAAGCTGGGCAAGCGCGTGCAGCTGGTGGGAGACGACCTGTTCGTCACCAACACCAAGATCCTGAAGGAAGGCATCGAGAAGGGCATCGGCAACTCGATCCTGATCAAGATCAACCAGATCGGCACCCTGACCGAAACCTTCGCCGCCATCGAGATGGCCAAGCGCGCCGGCTATACCGCCGTGATCTCGCACCGCTCGGGCGAAACCGAAGACAGCACCATTGCCGACATCGCCGTGGGCACCAACGCCGGCCAGATCAAGACCGGCTCGCTGTCGCGCTCGGACCGCATGGCCAAGTACAATCAGCTGCTGCGCATCGAGGAAGACCTCGGCGATATCGCCAGCTACCCGGGCAAGGGCGCGTTCTACAACCTGCGCTGAACCTTGCCCGTCGTGCCCGTTAGCGCATTAGTGCGTTAGTGCGGCATGACGTGATGGCTGTGAAAAGGCGGTGGCACGGATAACATCCGGCCACCGCCGTTTTTGTATCGAAATCTGCCTGGCAATTGCCTTCCGGGCCGACTTCGCAGATCATTGTGCGGAATTTCTCGTCCGCAACCTTTCATGCGTCTGATTTCGCTGCTGTTGTTCGTGCTGCTGCTCGCGGTCCAGTATCCGCTCTGGCTGGGCAAGGGTGGCTGGCTGCGCGTCTGGGACCTGAACCGCCAGCTGACCGAGCAAGGTACCCGCAACCAGACGCTCAAGCTGCGCAATGCCAAGCTGGAAGGGGAAGTTGCCGACCTGCAGGACGGCACCGGCGCGATCGAGGAACGTGCGCGCTATGAGCTGGGCATGGTGAGGGAAGGCGAGGTGTTCGTGCAGTTCGTGGCACCGGCTCCCAAGGTCAGCGCCACGCCGCCGCTGCCGCCGCCGGCGAACTCCGTCGCCGGGCGCGGCGGACACTGATCAACGTTCTGCTTCCTGCCCGGCGGCACCGTGGCCGTCACCACCAGTACGGATAGCCGCCCCAGTAGCCGGGCATTCCCACGCTGACGCCGCCACCCCAGTGGCCGCCCCCCCATCCTCCGTAAAACAGGTTCCAGCTGGTATTGGGATAGGCATATGCCGCACGCGCATAGGCCTCGGCCTGTTGCTGCCGCGCGATGGCGTCGGCCTGCTCGCGCAGCACCTCCTGGTTCAGGGCATCGAGCTTTTGCCGTGCTTCGGGCGTCAGCCGGGCGGGCGGCATGGCATTCGGGGCGAGCCGCGCCGTCGGGGGCGAGCCGTTGGCGTCGCGCGGGATCTGCGCGCAGCCGGTGGCCAGCAGCAGGGCGACTGCCGCGGCCAAAACAAAAGCGCCACGCAAGCAGCCGCGCGTGGCGGCCGCTGTCGTGGCGCCGGATTCTGGTAACGGGAGGGAGGCTTCGGCGTTCATGACGGTCCTCAGGCTCACGGCTCGCGGGTATAGCGATCGTACAGCCGTTGGACCGGGCGGCGCGCCGGATGTTTCCATTTCGCCGCTCCCTGCCGCTCCCTGCCGCTCCCGCCACGGGCCGAGCCGAGGAATGCCGCCTCAGTGGTGCTGGTGCGCGCCGGCCCCGGCGCCGGTGGCGATGTGCGTGGCCGAGAACAGCTGGGCGCAGTCGACCGGGTCAAATTCATAGCGCTGGCCGCAGAAATCGCAATGGATCTCCACGTTGCCGCGCTCGGCGATGATGCCCTCGATCTCTTCACGCCCCAGCGACTGCAGCATGCCCGCCACCTTGGGCCGCGAGCACGAGCAATGGAAATGCGGCGTCATCGGCTCAAACACGCGCAGGCCGGCGTCCTGCAGGTCTTCCCAGAACAGGCGGCGCAGCAGCGTCTCGGGCGATTCGGCCAGCAGTTCCTCGGCCTTGAGCGTGGAGCCCAGCTGCACCGCGCGATCCCAGGTATCCAGGTCCTGGGCCCTGGCATGGCTGGCCAGCGGCGCGCCGGTTTCGCCTACGTCGGCGGTGCCGCCGTAGGAGGGCAGCTTCTGCAGCAGCATGCCGGCGGCCACGCGATCGTCGGCGGCCAGCCACAGGCGCGTGTCGAGCTGCTCGGAGGCCTTCATGTAGTGCTCCAGCACCGCACTGATCGACGGCAGCGGACCGTGCTCGTCCGCCAGCGGCACGATGCCCTGGTACGGCTGCTGTCCCGGCAGCTTGTCCTTGGGGTCGAGCGTGATGGCAAAGCGGCCGTGGCCGTGCGCATGGACCAGGTCGGCCAGCGTGGCGTCGTCGGCAATCTCGGCGCCCTCGGCCAGCTTGGCGGTGGCCCGCATCGACAGGTCGGACAGGCATTCCACCACCAGCATCCGCACCGGGCCGTCGCCGTGCAGCTGCATCACCAGCGCGCCGTTGAACTTCAGGTTGGCTGACAGCAGTGCCGCGGCGGCCATCATCTCGCCCAGCAGCCGGCGCACCGGCGTGGGGTAGCGGTGGCGGCCCAGCACTTCCTGCCAGGTGGCTTCCATGCGCACCAGTTCGCCGCGCACCGGGGCGGCGTCGAACAGGAACTTCTGCAGGGTGTCGGGGGTGGTGGGGGTAGTCTGAGTCACGTTGTCTGTCGAGTAATGCGATGGACGCGGTCGCGGCTGCGTTCAGCCGATCCGCTTGAGCTGTTGCTTGTACATGGCCTGCCGCGAGGCGTAGGTTTCGGCGTTGCGATAGAGGTTGGCGACGTCCTCATCCGTCAGCTGCCGCACCACCTTGGCCGGCGCGCCCAGGATCAGCGAGCGGTCCGGGAAGACCTTGCCCTCGGTGACCACGGCGCCCGCGCCCACCAGGCATTCCTTGCCGATCACGGCACGGTTCAGCACCACGGCCTGGATGCCGATCAGCGAGCCTTCGCCGACAGTGCAGCCATGCAGCATGGCCTGGTGGCCGATCGAAACCTTGTCGCCCAGGGTCAGCGGGCAGCCCGGGTCGGTGTGCAGCACCGCGCCCTCCTGGATATTGGTGTCATGCCCCACCATGATCGGCTCGTTGTCGCCGCGGATCACGACACCGGGCCAGGCGCTGGCGCGGGACTTGAGGGTCACGTTGCCGATGACGGTGGCTTCCGGGGCCACGTAGGCTTCGCTGTCGATATTGGGCTTGACGTCGCCGAGCTGGTAAAGCGCCATGAGGTCTCCTGCACGAAAGGCTTTTGTTGAAGTGGGGGTTGCCGCCGGACTTTAAAGAGTCAGCGGGTCTGTGGGGAACTGCATGGCCAGGCACAAGGGTGGGTGCCGGCGAGGCCCTACAATGGCGGCAGTCCGGATTTTACGCTCATGCCAGAAAAAACTCCCGCCGCCGCTTTGCCTGATCCGTCACTTTCGCCGCGCCATCGCGCGCTGGCGGTGCTGTGCATGACCGATCCGCGCGAAAAGGCCGGCGCCGCGCGCGCGTTGTACCGCGATGCCATGGCGCTGTCCGATGCGGCGCTGCATGCGGACGAGGCGATCGATGCCGGCGCGGGCCATACCATCCCGGGACGTCCGGCACGGCCGGTACTGGTGGCGCCGCAGGGCGTCGAACGGCGCCGCTCGCTGCATACGCCCGCCGGCCGCGCGGCGATGATCCACGCGCTGTGCCATATCGAATTCAACGCTATCAACCTCGCGCTGGATGCGGTGTGGCGCTTCTCCGGCATGCCGCCGGCCTACTACCGCGACTGGTTGCGCGTGGCCGACGAAGAGGCGCTGCATTTCACGCTGCTGGCCGGGCATCTGGGCACACTGGGTGCGGCCTACGGCGATTTTCCCGCGCACAACAGCCTGTGGGAGATGACCGACAAGACCGCCGGCGACGTGCTGGCGCGCATGGCGCTGGTGCCGCGCACGCTGGAAGCGCGCGGGCTCGATGCCTCGCCGCCGGTGCGCGCCAGGCTGGCCGGCGCCGGGGATCATGCCGCCGCGGCGATCATCGATATCATCCTGCGCGACGAGGTCGGCCATGTTGCGATCGGCAACCACTGGTACCGCTGGCTGTGCGCGCAGCGCAAGCTGGAGCCGGTTGCTACCTATGCGCGACTGGCCGAGCAGTACCGTGCGCCGAAGCTGCGCGGGCCATTCAACCTCGATGCTCGGCGCGCGGCCGGGTTTGATGAGGATGAGCTGGCCTGGCTGGAAGCGTCGGCTGGCTAGGCCGACTGCCGGCGCTGCGCCGCCCGCTCTTCCTCCAGTAAGCGCAGCACCCGCCGCTGTATCTTCCCGGTGGTCGTCATCGGCAACTGGTCGATAAACTCGATCGCCTTCGGATACTCGTACGGCGCCAGCTGCCCGCGCACATGTGCCTGCAGTTCCGCCACCAGCGCCGCGTCGGCGTCGAATGAGCGCGCCACCGCCGGCGTCAGCACCACGAAGGCCTTGACCACCGCGCCGCGCTCGGGATCGGGCGAGGGCACCACGGCGCAGTTGGACACCGCCGGATGCCTGAGCAGGCAGTTCTCGATCTCGCTCGGCCCGATGCGGTAGCCCGAGGATTTGAACACATCGTCGGCACGGCCCTGGTACCACAGGTAGCCGTCGGCATCGATGCGCGCGAGGTCGCCGGTGCGGCACCAGCGCAGGCCGTCGCGCTCGACGTACTTGCCCGCGGTCGCCGCCTCGTTCTTCCAGTAGCCGAGGAAGAACACCGGGTCCGGATGCCCGGCGCTATCGGTGGCGCAGACCGCAACTTCGCCGTCCTCGCCCGGCGCGCAGGGGCGGCCTTCTTCGTCGATCACCTGCACGCGATGGCCGGGGTAGGGGCGTCCCATCGAGCCGGGCCGCGCCGGCCAGCCCAGGCGCTCGTCGTCGTTCTGCGCGGTGCAGTTGCCGACGATGTAGTTGATCTCGGTCTGGCCGAACATCTCGTTGACGATCACGCCAAGGGCGTCGCGGCACCAGCCGAACACGGTCTCGCCAACCGCTTCGCCGGCGCTCATCAAGGCGCGCAACCTGATGTCGTAGCGCTGCCGCGGCTCGGGGCAGGCCTTCATCATCTGCTTGAGCGCGGTGGGGAACAGGAAGGTGTTGGTGACGGCGTAGCGCTCGAGCAGCTCGAAGGCGCGCTCGGCGGAGAAGCGGCCCTGGTAGCCGACGATGGGCTTGCCGAAGTACAGCGCCGGCATCAGCGCATCCCACAGCCCGCCGGTCCAGGCCCAGTCGGCCGGGCTCCAGAACACGTCGGCGTCCTGCGGATACCAGTTCTGCGAGCAGACAAAGCCGGTCAGGTTGCCGACCAGCGCGCGGTGCGGGATCAGCGCGCCCTTGGGCGGGCCGGTGGTGCCGCTGGTGTAGATCAGCACGGCGGCCTCGCCGGCCTTGGTCTCTTCGGCGGTGAAGGTGGGCAGCTGCGCGGCCAGCAGAACGTCCCAGTCATGGTCGCCGCGGCCATGCGCATCGCCGGCGGCGATCACGGTGGCCAGCGCCGGGCATTCCGGGCGCGCGGCGAGCACGTTGTCGATCGAGGTTTCGTCGGCAATCGCCACGCTGGCTTCGCTGTGCGCGATGCGGTAGGCCAGCGCCTCGGGCCCGAACAGCATCGACAGCGGCATCGCGATCGCGCCCAGCTGATAGATCGCCATGTGGGCGATCACGGTCTCGATCCGCTGCGGCATCACGATCGCCACCCGGTCGCCGCGCGCCACGCCCAGGTCGCGCAGCGCCGCCGAGAGCCGGTTGGCTTCGGCCTGGATGTAGGAGAAGGTATGCGCGTTGCGCCGGCCGTCTTCGTGCTCGGTATAGACGGCGATGCGGTCCATGGTTGCCGGATCGCGCGCCCAGCGGCCGCAGCAGGCTTCGGCAATGTTGAAGTTCGGGGGGATTTCCCAGCGGAAGGATTCGTACAGCGCGCGGTAGTCGTCGCGCCGGCTTGCCGGCAAGGCAGCTGCGGCCATCCAAGGTCTCCTGAAGGTCTGCTGTCCGTTCGCCCTGCGCGGCAAGCTGCAAATGGCGCTGGCCGCTATAATGCCAACAAGCGAACGATCGTTCTATTTTGTCGGCTTCCCTTCGCCAGCCCCCGCGGCAGGAAGACCCGACGCCAGGGTGGAGACAATGACAATCAAGGAAACCTCGCGGTCTGAATTTATCACGTTGCGCGGGCTGCGCTACCACGTGCGCCACTGGGGTACGCCCGGCGCGCGCAAGCTGTTCATGCTGCATGGCTGGATGGATGTGGCCGCCTCGTTCCAGTTCCTGGTCGACCACCTGCGCGGCGACTGGCACGTGATCGCTCCCGACTGGCGCGGGTTTGGCGAGACCGACTGGCCTTCGCGCTATCCCGGCACGCAGTCGTACTGGTTCCCGGACTACATCGCCGACATGGAGGCGCTGCTCGACCACTACCAGCCGGAAGGGCAGGTGGACCTGCTCGGCCACAGCATGGGCGCCAACGTGATCTGCCTGTATGCCGGCATCCGCCCCGAACGCGTGCGCCGCGTGGTGGACCTGGAAGGCTTCGGCATGACGGCGACACGGCCGGCGCATGCCCCCAAACGCTACGCGCGCTGGCTGGACGAGTTGCGCATTGGCGCCGAGCTGAAGACCTACGACAGTGTCGACGGCGTCGCCGCGCGCCTGCAGAAGACCAACCCGCGCCTGCCCGACGACCGCGCCGCGTTCCTGGCCGCGCACTGGTCGCGCCGCAATGCCGACGGCCGCTGGGAAATCCTGGGCGACCCGGCGCACAAGCTGGTCAATCCGTTGCTGTACCGGCTCGATGAAGTGATGGCGATCTGGGAGCAGGTCAGCGCGCCGGTGTTGCATGTCGAGGCGCGCGATTCGGAGACGCTGCGCCATATCGCCCACAAGCAGGGCATCGACGAGTTCAAGGAGCGCTTCCGCGCCTTCCGCGATTTCCGCGAGGCCGTGATCGATGACGCCGGCCACATGCTGCACCATGACCAGCCGGCCGCGGTGGCCGAGCTGGTCGAGTCGTTCTGCCGCTAGGGACGGCGCCCGCGTTCAGGCGTGGGTGAGCTTTTCCTTCAGCGCGGCGTTGTTGCTGGTGTGGACATGCACCAGCGCCTTCTCCGGGAAGGCGTAGTGATACGCCTTGCGCAGCGCCAGCGCGGCTTCGTGGAAGCCTGACAAGATCAGCTTCTGCTTGTTGGGATAGAAGGCGATATCGCCCGCGGCGAAAATGCCGCGGCGCGAGCTTTCATACGTGGTGGTGTCGACCAGGATGCGGCCGGCACGCATGTCCATGTCCCATTGCGCGATCGGGCCGGGTTCGGACACCAGGCCGTACAGCGCCACCAGCTCATCGGCGGGCAGCATCTGGCTGCCGTCGCGGGTGCGCACTTCCACTTCGGCCAGTGCATCGCCGTCGGTGCGCAGGGTGCCGAGCATGCCGACCACGAAATCCATCTCGCCGGCCGCCACCGCGGCGCGCATCTCGGCCACGGTGCCATCGGCGGCGCGGAAGCCCTCGCGCCGGTGCAGCAGCGTCACGCGCGCGGCCACCTTGCGCAGCGCCAGCGCCCAGTCCAGCGCCGAATCGCCGCCGCCGGCGACGATCACGCGCTTGCCGGCAAAGCGCGATACATCGCGCACGGCGTAGTGCACGTGGCGATCTTCCAGCGCCGCGGCCTCGGGCAGCGCCACGCGCTGCGGCGCGAACGCGCCCGCGCCGGAGCAGACCAGCACCGCCGCGACATCGAAGCGCTTGCCGCCATCGGTGGTGACCAGCATGCGCTGGTGCGCCGGATGGCCGTCCTGCGCTGGGGCGCCGGGGATTTCGGACACGCTTTCGGCGCGCTGGCCGAAATGCATCGGGAAGGCGAACGGCTCGCACTGCTCCAGCAGCCGGTCCACCAGTTCCTGCGCCAGGCAGCCGGGCACGGCCGGGATGTCGTAGATCGGCTTCTCGGGATACAGCTCGGTGCACTGGCCGCCGGCGCGGTCGAGCACGTCGATCAGTTCACATTTGAGGCCGAGCACGCCGGCCTGGAAGGCGGCGAACAGCCCGACCGGGCCGGCGCCCACGATCAGGACGTCAGTGGTGGTGACGGCGGACGTGGTCGCGGCGGTGGTGGCGTCGGTAGACATGGTGGGCAAGGCGGGCACGGACGGCCCGCGGAAGATGGTGCAAAGCCCGACTATACCCCGCGCCAGCCCGTTTCCCGGCGACGCCAGCGTTGCCGGCAGGGCTTTGCCATGGGCGCCGGACCACCTCCGGCAGGCCGCCGGCGCCACGCTGGCAAAGGGCGATCGGAGTAGAATGAGCCCCATGCAAAACGCCCACGCCATCAACGCCGACCTGCACTGCCATTCCACCGTGTCCGACGGCACGCTGTCGCCCCGCGCGGTGGCTGAGATCGCGCGCGATGCGGGCGTCCAGTACTGGGCGCTGACCGACCACGACGAGGTCGGCGGGCAGGCCGCGGCGCGCGCCGCGGCCGAAGAATTCGGCATGCGCTATGTGCCCGGCGTGGAGATATCGGTGACGTGGGCCGGGCAGACCGTGCATGTGGTCGGCCTGCAGATCGACCCGTTCTGTCCCGAGCTGATCGATGGCCTGACCGACACCCGTTCGGGACGTGCCCGGCGTGCGCGCGACATCGCCGAGGCGCTGGCCAGGGTCGGCATCGAAGGCGCCTACGCGGGCGCGCTGAAGTACGTTGGCAATCCCGACCTGATCTCGCGCACCCATTTCGCGCGCTGGCTGGTTGACCAGGGCCACTGCGCAACCATCGGCGACGTGTTCAGCGAATACCTGTCGGAAGGCCGGCCCGGCTATGTCGGCCATCGCTGGGCCAGCCTGTCCGAAGCCGTGGGCTGGATCCGCACCGCCGGCGGCATCGCCGTGATGGCGCACCCAGGCCGCTACCACTACACCGACACCCAGCACGATGCCCTGTTCGACGAGTTCAAGTCGCTCGGCGGCGGCGCCGTCGAGGTCGTGACCGGCAGCCACACGCCGGACCAGTACCGCCGCTATGCCGAGGTGGCGCGCCACTACGGGCTGCTGGCCTCGCGCGGCTCGGATTTCCACGGACCCGGCGAAGGCCGGGTCGAACTCGGCACGCTGCCGCCGCTGCCGTCCACGGTCACGCCGGTCTGGCACGACTGGTAACCAGCCAGCCCAACGAAAAGCAAAACCAAAGGCGCCCTGCATGTCCCAGTACTTCGAGATCCATCCGCTCAACCCGCAGTCGCGCCTGATCAAGCAGGCCGCGCAGATCCTGCAGAAGGGCGGACTGATCGCGCTGCCGACCGATTCCAGCTACGCGCTCGCCTGCCAGCTCGACGACAAGCACGCGGTCGAGCGCCTGCGCCGGCTGCGCGGCATCGACGATCGCCACCACCTGACGCTGATGTGCCGCGATCTGTCCGAACTGGGCAACTTCGCTCGCGTCGACAACCGCCAGTACCGCTGGATCAAGGGCGCCACGCCCGGGCCGTACGTCTTTATCCTGGAAGCCACCAAGGAAGTGCCGCGGCGCCTGTCGCACCCGGCGCGCAAGACCATCGGCGTACGCGTGCCCGACCACGCCATCCCGCTGGCGCTGCTGGGCGAAGCGGGCGAGCCGCTGATCTCGGCCACGCTGCAGGTGCCCGGCGACGACGAGCCGCTCAACGATCCGGCGGAAATCCGCGCCCGGCTGGAGAAGCAGCTCGACCTGGTGGTCTGCGGCGGCCCGGCGCCGGCGCAGCCGACCACGGTGATCGACCTGACCAGCGGCGAGCCCGAGCTGGTGCGCGCCGGCCGCGGCGACATCTCGCGCTTCGGGCTCTGAACCCGGGCTCTGAACCCGGGCTCTGGACTTCGGGCGCCAGGCCCGCGGTGCGCCGCCGCCACAGGTGCGCCGCCGTGCGCCTGGCAAGCCGGCGGCCCGTTACAATAGCCGACATGGATTCCTCCCTTATCCAGACCTTCGCGGTCTATGCCCTGCCGGTGCTGTTCGCCATCACGCTGCACGAGGCGTCGCACGGTTATGTGGCCAAAGTATTCGGCGATAACACGGCCTATTCGCTCGGGCGCGTCAGCGTGAACCCGATCCGCCATATCGACCCGATCGGCACCATCGCGGTGCCGCTGCTGCTCTACATCATGACCAGCGGCCAGTTCGTGTTTGGCTATGCCAAGCCGGTGCCGGTGGTGTTCGAGCGCCTGCGCAATCCGCGCTGGCATGGCATGTGGGTGGCGCTGGCAGGCCCCGCCAGCAACGTGGTGCAGGCCTTCGTCTGGGTGCTGCTGGCGATCGGCCTGACGTGGGCCGGCGTGCGCGAACCCTTCTTTGGCGAAATGGCGCTGGCCGGCGTGCGCGTCAACCTGGTGGTGGCCGCCTTCAACCTGTTCCCGGTGCCGCCGCTGGACGGCGGCCGCGTGCTGACCGCACTGCTGCCGCAGGGCGTGGCGCGCGCGGTGTCGCGCATCGAGCCCTACGGGATTTTCGTGGTGCTGGCGCTGGTCGCCGCGGGCGTGATCACCACTATCTGGATGACGCCGGTAGTCAACGTGCTGATGTCGCTGATCGAGCTGATGCTGCGCCCGGTCGTGATGCTGCTGCACTGACGGGGGCGCCATGAGCGACGTTCCAGCGCCGCATGCCGGCCTGTCCGCACCTTCCGCCTGGGTCACCCGCTGGGCGCACCTGCTGCGTCCCGGTGCCCGCGTGCTTGATCTGGCCTGTGGCAGCGGCCGCCATGCCGCCTGGCTGGCCGCGCGCGGGCATGCGGTGCTGGCCGTTGACCGCGATGCCGCCGCCATTGCCGCGCTGCCGTCCGGCGTGACCGGGCGCGTGGCCGACCTGGAGCAGGGGGCCTGGCCGCTGGCCGACGAGGCGCCGTTCGACGCCATCGTCGTCACCAACTACCTGCACCGGCCGCTGTGGCCGCACCTGGCCGCGGCGCTGGCGCCGGGCGGGGTGTGGCTCTACGAGACCTTCGCGGCGGGCAACGAGACCGTCGGCAAGCCGTCGCGGCCCGACTTTCTGCTCCGTCCCGGAGAGTTGCTCGATGTGGCGCGCACGCATGGACTGCGCGTCATCGCCTATGAAGACGGCGTGCAGGAAGTGCCGAAAACGGCCTTCGTGCAGCGCCTGTGTGCGGTGCGCGAGGCCGCCGCCGTGCCGGATGCGGCCACCCCGGCACGCTACCGCCTGGACCCCTGAAAGCGCGTGTGCGCTGTCGGCGAGAATGCGCTGCACACGTTGAAACAGTTGGTATCAACCCCGAGTCATCCTGCCTGCCGCCGGCGGTCGAAGCCGCCTGCGGTTCCGGTACAATCCCGTTATTCGCATCCCGAATTCCTTAACGTTATGACACAGATTACCGGCAGCATCGTCGCCATCGTCACTCCGATGCATGAGGACGGAAGCCTGGACTTCCCGGCCCTGCGCGCACTGGTCGACTGGCACGTCGCCGAGGGTACCGACGCCATCGTGATCGTCGGCACGACCGGTGAATCCCCGACGGTTTCCGTCGAGGAGCACTGCGAGCTGATCCGCGTGGCCGTGGAACAGGCCGGCAAGCGCATCCCGATCATCGCGGGCACCGGCGGCAACTCCACCAAGGAGGCCATCGAGCTGACCGCCTTCGCCAAGAAGGTGGGTGCCGACGCATCGCTGCAGGTCGTGCCGTACTACAACAAGCCGACCCAGGAAGGCATGTACCGCCATTTCCGCACCATCGCGGAAGCGGTGGAGCTGCCGGTGCTGCTGTACAACGTGCCGGGCCGCACCGTTGCCGACATGAGCAACGACACCATCCTGCGCCTGGCGCAGGTGCCGGGCATCGTCGGCGTCAAGGAAGCCACGGGCAATATCGACCGGGCCGCGCAGCTGATCAACGACGCGCCGGAAAGCTTTGCCATCTACAGCGGCGACGATCCCACCGCGGTCGCGCTGATCCTGCTGGGCGGCAAGGGCAATATCTCGGTCACTGCGAACGTGGCCCCGCGCAAGATGCACGAGATGTGCGCGGCGGCACTGAAGGGCGACGTCGTCACCGCGCGCCGCCTGCACATGGAACTGATCGGACTGAACAAGGCCATGTTCGTCGAAGCCAATCCGATCCCGGTGAAGTGGGCCCTGCAGCAGATGGGCAAGATGGAAGGCGGCATCCGCCTGCCGCTGACCCCGCTGTCGGAATCCAACCACGAAACCGTACGCAAGGCACTGGCCGCCGCCGGCCTGCTGGCCTGATTTACCGCGGCGTCTTGCTGTCGCTCCCTCAACTAGGATTGCGTGTCAATGAAATCGAAGCTTAACCGCCGCGGCGCGACGCAAGTCCGCCGCGCCGCCCTGGTTGTGCCCGTGCTGGCCGCGGGCGTGATCACCGGCTGCAGCAGCCTCAACGAAGCGATGCAGCCCGACAAGATCGACTACAAGTCGTCGGCGTCGAAGCGCACCCCTACGCTGGACATCCCGCCCGACCTGACCAAGCTGGAAGGCGACCGCCGCTACTCGGTGCCCGATGCCAACGGCACTTCGACGCTGTCGACCTATAGCCAGGCGACCAAGGTGCGCGAGCAATCCCCGACCGAGAACGTACTCCCCTCGGCGCAGGGCATCCGCATGGAGCGCGACGGCAACACGCGCTGGCTGGTGATCAGCAACGGCATGCGCGGCGACCAGCTGTGGCAGCAACTGCGTGGTTTCTGGCAGGAAAGCGGTTTCCTGCTGGTGCAGGACTCGCCCGAGACCGGCATCATGGAGACCGACTGGGCCGAGAACCGCGCCAAGATCCCGCAGGACATCATCCGCAATACCATCGGCAAGGTGTTCGACGGCCTGTACTCGACCTCCGAGCGCGACAAGTTCCGCACCCGCGTCGAGCGTGCGCAGAACGGCACGCTGGAAGTGTTCATCAGCCACCGCGGCGCGCAGGAGCAACTGACCGGCATCGACAAGTCCAGCACCGTCTGGACCCCGCGGCCGGCCGATCCCGAGCTGGAAGCCGAGTTCCTGTCGCGCCTGGCGCAACGCCTGGGCGTGCAGAAGGAACAGGCCGACCGCATGGCCAAGAATCCGGCGGCGGCCGGCAGCAGCGCCGCGACGGCCGATGCGGCCGCGGCTGGCGCAGCCGGTGCTACGGCTGCCGCAGCCGGCGGCGCTGCACAGAAGTCTTACCTGGCCCAGGTCAATGGCGCCCCGGCGCTGCAATTGCCGGAGCCATTCGATCGCGCCTGGCGCTCGGTCGGCCTGTCGCTGGATCGCGTCAACTTCACCATCGAAGACCGCGACCGTGCCCAGGGCCTGTACTACGTGCGCTACGTGGATCCGCGCACCAACGTCGACAACCGTGGCTTCTTCTCCAAGCTGTTCACCAAGCCGGATGATCCCAAGACCGCCAAGAAATACCGCGTGGCGCTCAAGGGTACCGGCAGCGGCACGCTGGTGACGGTGCTCAACGATGCCGGCCAGCCTGAGAACGGCGAAATCGGCAAGCGCATCCTGTCGCTGCTCGACGAGCAACTGCACTGAGCCGGCGGTGACCGGCTCAACCACCGGCCGTTCTGGCCGGCCTGCCAACTGCACGGCGGGGAGGGCGTGGCCATGATGCGCTTCGCCTTCCTCGGCAGCGGCAGCGAGGGCAACTCGCTGCTGATCGAATCCCGCGAAGACACCACCACCACGCGCGTGCTGCTTGATTGCGGCTTCGGCATCCGCGAGACCGCGCGGCGCCTGGAGCGGCTTGGCGTCACGCCGGACCAACTCGACGCCGTGCTGGTCACGCACGAGCATGGCGACCATGTCGGCTCGGCCTACGCCTTTGCGGCACGGCACCGGCTGGCGGTCCACACCAGCCACGGCACCTGGCTGGCGACCTCGCATATGCGTGGCGCCGACCTTGCCGATGTGCGCGTCTGCGGCGCAGACCACGCCTTTGCCATTGGCGGCATCCAGGTAATGCCATACACGGTCCCGCACGACGCGCGCGAGCCGCTGCAGTTCGTGCTGTCCGATGGGCAGTCGCGCCTGGGCGTGCTGACCGACGCGGGCATGGAAACGCCCTATGTGACGGCGCGCCTCTCAGGTGTCGATGCGCTGGTGCTGGAGTGCAATCACGACCGCGAGATGCTGCGCAACTCGGTCTACCCGGCGTCGCTGAAGCGGCGGATTGGCGGTGACTTCGGCCATCTGGCCAATGAGGTGGCGGCGAGCATCCTGGGGCAGGTCGCGCATGCCGGCCTGAACCGCGTCGTGGCGGCACACCTGAGCAAGCAGAACAACACGCGTGAGCTGGCAACGGGCGCGCTGGCTGCGGCGCTGGGCGCGTTGCCTTCGGAAGTGTTGGTAGCCGATCAGGAAATGGGGCTGGACTGGCAAGCGGTGCGTGCCTGAACCGAGCACGACGCGCCTTGCGGCGCCCAATAAAAAAAACCGGCCCGAAGGCCGGTTTTTTTGTCGGTCGAAACCGATTACTGCTTGGCAGCCGGAGCCGAAGCGTCAGCAGCCGGAGCCGAGGCTTCAGCAGCCGGGGCCGAGGCGTCAGCAGCGGCAGCAGCCGGGGCTTCAGCAGCGGGAGCCGAAGCTTCAGCAGCCGGAGCGGCGGCAGCCGGAGCAGCCGTGTCAGCGGCCGGAGCAGCCGGTTCTTCCTTCTTGCCGCAAGCGGCGAGAGCAACAGCGGCCAGCAGCGATGCGATCAGGAGAGACTTCTTCATTGTTCGTCCTTTAACTTGTAATAACGGAAAACAGGCGATGAATAATTACCGGTAATTATCGCTCTTGAACTGCAAAATAGAGGCCCTCCCGGGTGCCGACATATGCAGTGGTCCACAGTACTAGCCAGCCAACGATTATATCCGCGTTTTCCCGGCTTGTGTAGCGCCGAAATTTACTGAATTGCAATGTTACGCATTATTACAGCCGGGGTCCCAATTGTAGCCATCCCTCCTGTGTCCAGTGATGAAAAGTCTCCATCAGGTCAGGAAGAACGGCACATGCGGCAACATCATCGCCACTAAGGTGGCGATTATCGGCCAGCTTCTTCAGCCAGGGCATCAATTCGGCCGGCGGCTCGTAGGCTTCCCCATTGAGGAAGAAATTGTTCCGGTCGTAAAGTGCAATCGAGGCGGGTGCAAGAACGACGCCATGCTGGGCCGCAAGTTTCTCATAACGGCGCTGCGGCAGGTCGGATATCTCCGCGAATTCGACCCCGGGTTTCGGTTCTGACAGATGGGAGCCAAGAAATTCCGACACCATCTGCGAATTCCATTGCAGCGCCTTGAGCCGCTCGGCCACGGCCTTGGCCATACCGGCGGGCAGTTGCGCGGGCTTCGTCGCCGCACGTTCGCCGGCATCGGCGTAGCGCCCGCCCAGGTCTTCGTTGTCCTCCACCGTCTCGGACAGCCACGCCAGGAAGTGACCCGCCAGTTCGCGGTAGGCCGGCGCGCGGAAGCCGATCGAGCAGGTCATGCATTCGCCTTCGGCGACGCCGTCGTGGGCGTATTGCGGCGGCAGGTACAGCATGTCGCCCGGCTCCAGCACCCATTCCTCCTCGGCGCTGAAATCGGCAAGGATCTTCAGCGGCATGTCCGGGACCAGCTCCAGGCTGGTCTGCGACGAGATGCGCCAGCGGCGCCGGCCCGAGACTTGCAGCAGGAATACGTCGTAGGAATCGAAGTGCGGACCGACGCCGCCGCCATCGGACGCGTAGCTGATCATCAGGTCGTCCAGGCGCGCGTCGGGCACGAAGCGGAAGCGGCCCATCAGCTCGGCCGCTGCGGCATCGTGCAGGTTCACGCCCTGCACCAGTAAAGTCCACTGGCGGGTCTTGACGGCGGGGAGGTTTTCGCGCGCAAATGGACCATGTTCGAGCTTCCAGCGATTGCGGAAGTGCGTCACCAGGCGCGATTCGACTTCGTCGCGATCGGCAAGGTCGAAAAGCGCATCGCGCGACACAGGCGGCACGATTCCGGGTACCGCCTGTCGAATCAGCAGTGGCTTGCGGTGCCAGACATCCCGCATGAATGCAGCCGGCGTCATGCCACCAAGCAGGTCGAGCGGAGTGTCTGGATCGACGGGGCCAGGGGGCAGGGCCTGTGCGTATAATGCGGAATCGTTCATGGAGTCAAGAATTGAAAATCGCTAAGAACACGGTAGTGTCCGTGATGTACAAGCTGTCGGACGCGCAAGGCAATCTGATCGAAGAGTCAGATGAAGCCATGGTCTATTTGCACGGCGGGTATGATGGCACGTTCCCCAAGATCGAGGAAGCGCTCGACGGCCATGACACCGGCTTCGAGACCCAGCTGCAGCTCGAGCCCGAAGATGCCTTCGGCGACTACGATGCCGAACTCGTCAAGGTCGAGCCGCGCGATCGCTTCCCCGAGCCTCTGGAAGTCGGCATGCAGTTCGAAGGCATGCCCGAGGACGGCGATGAAGAAGACTCCGTCATCTACACCGTGACCGACGTGGCCGAAGACAAGGTGGTGCTGGATGGCAACCATCCGCTGGCCGGCATGGCGCTGCGCTTCTGGCTGAAGGTCTCGGAAGTGCGCGAGGCCACCGCCGAGGAAATCGAGCACGGCCACGCCCACGGCGCCTCGGGTATCGAGGTGGTGGACGAGGACGAGGACGACGATACCCCGCGCACGCTGCACTGATCCCGCGCCCTCCGTGGCCCATGAAGGAAGCCGGCCTAGCCGGCTTTTTTCATGGGCGTTTTGCATGGGCGTGGCACCGCGGCTCAGGGCGTGGCCGGCGCGTCCCGGAGCGAAACCGAGAACGGCGCCGCCGCGTTCGGCGTGATCACCAGCTCGGTCCATTGCGCCACCGTATTGTCCGGCAGCGAAACCCGCGTGAAATTCTGCAGCACCTTGCCGGCGTTGTCGCGCAGCGGCTTGTCGATGCCGAAGCCACTCTCGCCGGCATGCACCAGCAGCACCTGGCCGGGAAAGCGCGCGCTCAGGTCGCGCAGCTGGCGCTTGAATTCCAGGTAGCCGTCGCGCGTGCGGTGGCGCATGAACCCGTCCAGCAGCGTCGGGCGGCCTTTCTTCTCCCAGCCGTTGGCGAAGTGCGGGTCGGCATGGGCCACCACGACGATGCCATTCATGTCGCGCTGCCGCGCCAGCGAGAACGCGCGTGCCAGCCACTGGCGGTTAGCCTCGCGCCGGTCTTCGAACTCGCTGTTGCGCCCGCCCTCGTTGCGGTAGTGGTTGTTGTCGCCAGGCACGTTCAGGCCGACGATCAGGATGTCGCCGAGCACGAAACGCGCGTTCTCGCGGAAGGTGCGGAACAGGGCCTGGTCGGACTGCCGCACCACCGGGCGCGGATGCTGTCCCAGCGTGGCGTCCTCGGGGAAGAACAGCTCGCGCAGGCGGTTCAGCCGCTCGACCGAGTCGAACTTGCCGTTGACCGGGAGCCGGCATTCGGCCCAGTCGGTTTCGCCCGGCACGTAGAGCAGCGGCAACGGCGACTGCGCCAGCAGCTGCTGGCGGCTCGTCAGGATGGCGTCGCTGCAGGATTCGGTATCGCCCTTGATGCCGCCGGCGTGGATCACCAGGTCGAGCCTGCGTTCGGCAAAGCTGTCGAGCAGTGCGGTGGCGTTGGCCTCGGCGGCAGGCCATTGCGGCAGGTCGGCGATCAGCGCGACGCGCATCACCTTCGGCTTGGGCGCGGCCTTGCCCCCGCGGCCGGCGGGTGCCGGCCATGCGGTACTGGCCGCGCACAGCAGCAATGCCGCGGCTAGGATGCGGCCGGCGTGCCGGCGCCTGGCGTTCATGCCGTACCGACCGCCTCGCCTGCAAGCGACTTGAGCCGGTACAGCGCATCGAGCGCGGCACGCGGCGTCAGGCTGTCCGGGTCCAGGTCGGCCAGCGTGTCGATCAGCGCGGCATGCTCCGGAGCCAGTGCGGCCCGCTGCGGCGTGGCCGCGGCATGGCTTTCGCCCTTGTCGTCATCGTCGTCATCGGTGTCCGGCAGCGTCGGCGCCGCGAACAGGTCGAGCTGCGGCGTCGGCGTGGCATCGGCCGATTGCTGCTCCAGCCATGCCAGGTGCTTGCGCGCGGCGCGGATCACCGGCTGCGGCACGCCGGCCAGCTGCGCCACCTGCAGGCCATAGCTCTGGCTGGCGGGGCCATCCTGCACCGCATGCAGGAATACGATGCCGTCACCGTGCTCGACCGCGGACAGGTGCACGTTGGCGGCCTGCGGGAATTCCTGCGGCAACTGCGTCAGCTCGAAATAGTGCGTCGCGAACAGCGTATGGCTGCGGTTGTGCGACAGCAGGTGGCGCGCGATCGCCCACGCCAGCGCCAGCCCGTCGAAGGTGGACGTGCCGCGGCCGATCTCGTCCATCAGCACCAGCGAAGACGGCGTGGCGTGGTGCAGGATGCCGGCGGCTTCGGTCATTTCCACCATGAAGGTGGAGCGCCCGCCGGCCAGGTCGTCAGCCGCGCCGATGCGGGTAAAGATGCGGTCGATCGGGCCGATCACGGCCCGCCGCGCCGGCACGTAGGCGCCCACGCAGGCCAGCAGCACGATCAGCGCGGTCTGGCGCATGAAGGTCGACTTGCCGCCCATGTTGGGGCCGGTGATCAGCAGCAGCTTGCGCGCTTCGTTGAGCTGGCAGTCGTTGGCGATAAACGCCACCGATTCCGCTGCCAGCTGGCCTTCCACGACCGGGTGGCGGCCCTGCACGATGTCGACCACGTTCTCGCGCACACGCTCGGGCGCGGACCAGTCCAGCGTCTGCGCGCGCTCGGCCAGCGCCGCCAGCACATCGAGGCGCGCCAGCGCGCCGGCCACGCGCTGCAGCTCGCCGATATGCGGCAGCAGTGCCTGCAACAGGCCATCGTAAAGCTGCTTCTCGCGCGCGAGCGCGCGGTCCTGCGCCGACAGCGCCTTGTCCTCGAACGACTTCAGCTCGGGCGTGATATAGCGCTCGGCATTCTTCAGCGTCTGGCGGCGGCGGTAGTCGTCGGGCACCTTGTCGGCCTGGCCGTTGGTGACCTCGATATAGAACCCATGCACGCGGTTGAACTCGACGCGCAGGTTGGCGATGCCGGTGCGCGTGCGTTCGCGCGCTTCCAGGTCGATCAGGAACTGGCCGCAGTTCTCGGAGATATCGCGCAGCTCGTCCAGGTCGGTGTCGTAGCCGCGTGCGATCACGCCGCCGTCGCGCACCACGGTCGCGGGTTCCTCGGCGACCGCGCGCACCAGCAGGTCCAGCGACGCCTGCGGTACGGCCAGGTCCTGCAGAGTCTGCGCCAGCAGCGCGCTGTCCTGTTCGTCGCGGATGCAGGCCTGCACGTCGGGCAGTGCGCGCAGCGTGTCGCGCAGCGAGGACAGGTCGCGCGGGCGCGCGCTCAGCAGTGCCAGGCGCGAGGTGATGCGCTCGACGTCGGCCAGCCGGCGCAGCGCGGCGCGCAGCGTATCGGTACCCTGGTCGATCAGCGCGCCGATGGCCTGTTGCCGCGCCTGCGGCACGGCCGGGTCGCGCAGCGGATGGTGCAGCCAGTGGCGCAGCGCGCGGCTGCCCATCGTGGTGCAGCAGGTATCCAGCAGCGAGAACAGCGTCGGCGACTCGCCGCCGCGCAGCGTCTCGGTCAGTTCCAGGTTGCGGCGCGTGGCCGAATCCAGGCCGATGTATTCCGACTCGCGCTCTACCTTCAGGCCCTGCACGTGGCGCAGCGACTGGCCCTGCGTGGTGGCTGCGTAGTTCAGCAGCGCGCCGGCGGCGCCGATCGCCGCGCCCAGACCGGCACAGCCAAACGGATCGAGGCTCGCCACGCCCAGCTGCTCGCGCAGCCGGCGCGAGCCCGCATCCTGGTCGAAATGCCATTCGGGCAGGCGCGTGCGCGCGCAGGCCAGCGCCGGCAGGTCGATGCCGTCGGCATAGAGCAGTTCGGCCGGGCGGATGCGCTCAAGCTCGCGGCCCAGTTGCGCCACCTCGCACTCCATCAGGCGCAGTTCGCCGCTGGCCAGGTTCAGCCACGCCAGCCCGGTCTTGCTGATGCCGCGGCGCGTGGTCTGCTGGTGCACCGCCATCAGGAAAGTGTCGACCTTGTCCGGCAGCAGCGCCGCGTCGGTCAGCGTGCCCGGCGTGACGATGCGCACCACCTTGCGCTCTACCGGTCCCTTGCTGGTGGCGGGATCGCCGATCTGCTCGCAGATGGCCACCGACTCGCCGAGCTTTACCAGCCGTGCCAGGTATTGGTCCGCCGAATGGAAGGGAATGCCGGCCATCCGGATCGGCACGCCATTCGAGGCGCCGCGCGCGGTCAGCGTGATGTCGAGCAGGCGCGCGGCCTTTTCGGCGTCGTCGTGGAACAGCTCGTAGAAGTCACCCATGCGATAGAACAGCAGGGTGTCGGGGTGGTCTGCCTTGATGCGAAGGTATTGCTGCATCATTGGCGTGTGGCGGCTGCCTGCGGCGTCTGCCTGTGCCTGTTCAGGGTCGGTTTTCTTCTGCAATCCCATTGCCATTTAGCCTGTCTGGCGGTGGGCCTGCGTTGTGCCGCCCGATCCGCTCGGAGCGCCGCCTTGCGTGTCGCGGAAAAGCGCCCCCGCGGGGGCGGCCGGGCACTGGTCCGGCGGCCTGTGGCCGCGGCACGAAGGGGCGTTTTCGAATATGGGCGATATGGTACAGCACGGTGCCGCCGCCGATGCGCCGCAGACGGGGTGTACGGCCCTGGATCAGCGGAATACCAGCACAGGGATGTCGCTATGGGTCAGCACTTTCTGCGTTTCGCTGCCCAGCAGCAGCCCGCTGAGTCCCTTGCGGCCGTGGGAGGCCATGAAGATGACGTCGCAGCCCAGTTCCCTGGCGGCATGGATGATGCCCTGGTACGGCACCGAGGCGCTGGAGACGTGGCTGGTGCACGGCACCCCCGCCAGCGCTGCCGCGGCCTCGACCTTGGCGAGTTCCTGGCGCGCCTCGGCTTCCACGCGCTGCTGGTACACCTCGCGCTTTTCGTGCGAGCTGTCGCTGGACAGCACATACGGATAGCTCTCCACGCACATGTATGGCGTGAGCCTGGCCGCCGTGGTGCGGGCAAACTGGATGGCGGCGGAAACGGCCTTGTGCGAAAGCTCCGAGCCGTCGACGGGGAGCAGGATGTGCTTGAACATGGGGTCCTTTTCTGGTGAGTAAGGCGAAAGAGGGCAGGCGGGCGTCCTGCGTTGCCGCCCGGGAATCAGTTGGCCAGCGCGCGCCCGACGATCAGTGGATCGGCCTGGCCGATGGCGGTGGTGTCCCGGTTGGCATAGGGGAAGCGCGCCAGGATGTAGCGCAGCGCATTGAGCCGCGCGCGCTTCTTGCAATCCGAGCGGATCACCGTCCACGGCGCGTCGGCGGTGTCGGTATGCGCGAACATCGCCTCCTTGGCGCGCGTGTACTCGCCCCATTTGTCGAGCGACGCAATGTCGACCGGGCTGAGCTTCCACTGCTTGAGCGGATGGATCTCGCGTTCGCGGAAGCGGCGCCGCTGCTCTTTCTGGCTGACCGAGAACCAGAACTTGAACAGGTGGATGCCGCTGCGTACCAGGTGGCGCTCGAACTCCGGGGCCTGCTGCAGGAAGTCCTGGTACTCACGCGAGGAGCAGAAGCCCATCACGTGTTCGACGCCGGCGCGGTTGTACCAGGAGCGGTCGAACAGCACGATTTCACCGGCGGCCGGCAGGTGCTGCACGTAGCGCTGGAAATACCACTGGCCGCGTTCGGATTCCGTCGGCTTTTCGAGCGCCACCACGCGGGCGCCGCGCGGGTTCATGTGTTCCATGAAGCGTTTGATGGTGCCGCCCTTGCCGGCGGCATCGCGGCCTTCGAACAGGATTACCACGCGCTGCCCGGTCTCGCGCACCCAGGCCTGGAACTTGAGCAGTTCTACCTGCAGCCGGTATTTCTGCTTTTCGTAATTGCGGCGCGACATCAGGTTCTGGTAAGGGTACGCCCCGTCGCGCCAGCCGGCCGCGAGTTCATCGTCGGGCTGGCGCCGGCGGCCCGCCTGCCAGGCGCCGGGATCGCCTTCCAGGATCAGGCTGCGCAGCCGCGCGGCCTCATCGGGCGCCAGGCCGTCGAGCAGCGTGCGCATGGCGTCGAGCATGCTGGCGCCCTGGCCGGCGCGGCTGGCGAGAACGTCCTGCATGCTGCTGGCGGCCACTTGCACGGCGGCATCGACAGCATCGCTGATTTCATTGCGTTCGGCCGACAGGGCCGTGTTGGTCGGCAGCACATCGCCGCGCGCAGCAGGGCGGACATGGGGCTGCGAAGTGACGTGGGTATGAGCGTGCGCATGGGCGTGGGCATGGGCGGCAGGCGTATTGCGATCGGTCATGTGCAGTCCTTCGTTCAGGCCACACGCTGGCGCAGGATCTGGTAGAGCTGATCCTTAATCTGCAGCTTCTCCTTTTTCAGCCGCTCGATTTCGAAGCCCGAGGCCGGCACCAAGCCGGACTCCATGTTGTGGATCTCCTGGTCCAGCGCATTGTGGCGATGGAACAGGCGGGCGAAGTGGGCGTCCTGCGTCTTCAGGAGCGAGATCTTGTCGCGGTATTCGGGAAACATGCGGGCTCTCCTCGGCTTGATCCGCGCGCACGGGGCGTGGCGCTTGGATTCATTCTGGGGAGGGCAGGGCGGCGCGACCTTGACGGGGATCATGGTCGGCCGGGGCGGCGGGAAATATGCGAATAGTCTCTGCGCGCCGGCAAGCGCTGCGGCCGCAAAGCAAAACGCCCGCCGGGGCGCGGCGGGCGTTTGTGTTGCGGGCGATGGCCATCAGGCCATGCCACCGACTCAGGCAGTGGCCGGCTTGGCGTTGTCGAGCGAGTACGGCGACAGCAGGCGCACCATCTGGGCAAAGGCCTTGGGGTTGCCCGCCAGCACTTCGCCTTGCTCCATCTGGCGCGGCTCGCCGTTGTAGTTGCCGACCAGGCCGCCCGACTCGGTGATCAGCAGCATGCCGGCGGCCATGTCCCACGGCTTCAGGCCGCGCTCGAAGAAGCCGTCCAGGCGGCCGCAGGCGACATAGGCCAGGTCCAGCGCGGCGGCGCCCGGGCGGCGCAGGCCGGCGCAGCTGCGCGTCATCAGCGAGAAGACCTCGAGGTATTCATCCACGCCTTCCAGGTCGCGGAACGGGAAGCCGGTGCCGATCAGGCAGTCGGCCAGCTTGTCGCGGCGGGTCACGCGGATGCGGCGGTTGTTCAGGAAGGCGCCGGCGCCCTTGCTGGCGGTGAACAGCTCGTCGCGGGTCGGATCGTAGACCACGGCCTGCACCGGCGTGCCGCGGTGCAGCTGGGCGATCGAGACCGCGTACTGCGGGAAGCCGTGGATGAAGTTGGTGGTGCCGTCGAGGGGGTCGATGACCCAGGTGTATTCGTGGGCGTCTTCGCCTTCGGCCCAGGACTGGCCGGACTCTTCCGCTAGAATGGCGTGTTCCGGGTAGGCGGTGCGGATGATCTCGATGATCGCGGCTTCGGCGGCGCGGTCGACCTCGGTAACGAAATCGTTGTGTTGCTTGCGCGAGACGCGCACCAGATCGACGTCGAGCGACGCGCGGTTGATGATGGATCCCGCCTTGCGGGCCGCCTTGACGGCGATATTGAGCATCGGATGCATGAATCTCTCCAGGCCGGCCATGAAGATGCGGCGGGGCGCCACGGCACCGCGCGCCCGCTCATGGGCAGCTGACAACACAACGGATTGTAGAAGAACGCAGGGCGTCGCCGGTCTGGTTACTGGATGTGCCGCGAGAGTCTCGCAGGCACGTCATGACCTGGCGCCGCGCCAGAGAAGAACCCCGAATTGTATATGAACCCGGCAAATGATACGAGCCGCCCAACAGGCGAGCCTGATGCGCCGCACGCAGCCGGTGCAGAACCCGATGCCTTCGGCCGTGTGCGCTTCGTGCTGGTCGAGACCAGCCACCCGGGCAACGTCGGCTCGGTCGCGCGCGCGATCAAGACCATGGGCTTCGGCAGCCTGGTGCTGGTCTTGCCGCGCGAACCCGGCGTGCTGGGCCATGCCGACGCCATCGCCATGGCCAGCGGCGCCGACGATGTGCTGGCTGGCGCCGTGATCGTCGACCAGATCGACGCGGCCCTGGCCGGCGCGGCGCTGACCGTGGCCATGACCGCGCGCCAGCGCGAGTTCGGGCCGCCGCGGCTGCTGCCGCGCGCCGCTGCGGCGCGCGCATGCCAGACGCTGGCCGGCAGCGGCGACATCGCCTTTGTCTTTGGCAACGAGCGCTATGGCCTGCCCAACGACGTGGTCGAGCGCTGCGCGGCGGTCACGCATATCCCCGCCAATCCCGCCTATGCCTCGCTCAACCTGGCGCAGGCCGTGCAGCTGATCGCCTACGAGATGCGGCTGGCGCTGCTCGATGCAGCCCCGCCTGCCGTTGCGGCGGCGGACGCGGGCGCCAATATCGGCTATGCTGGTGAGCCGGCCACGGCGGAGCAGGTCGAGGCCATGTTCGGGCACCTGCAGGCGGGCCTGGAAGCGATCGGCTTTCTCGACCCCGCCAATCCGCGCAAGCTGATGCCGCGGCTGCGCCGGCTGCTTGCCCGCAGCGGGCTGGAGCGCGAGGAAGTCAACATCCTGCGCGGCATCGCCAAGCATATGCTGATGGCGCAGGGCCAGCCGGACCGCAAGTCGTAACTGGAGAGACGCACAGTGGCAGCAACCCGCAGCATTCCGAGAACGGACGACGCAGGCGTACGTGGCAAGCGCGCACGCTGTCGGCCCGTCGCGGCGGGTTGGCGCGCGCCGGGGCGATGTTGATCGCCGCACTGCCGCTGCAAAATCCCTGACGGATCCGGGGCCAATGGCCGGCGCCAGAACGCCGGCCGCAAATCACTTACACTCCCTGATCCCGTCCCCACCGGCCACCGACCTCGCCGGCGACCCTGCCCCAGGCGCAAGCCTCGCGTGGCGCGGCGCACGGCGCGCCAACACGACACGACCAAGATGTTCTCTCGCCTTAAGGAAGATATCGACACGATCATGCTGCGCGATCCCGCCGCGCGCAGCCGCCTGGAAATCCTGACCTGCTACCCCGGCCTGCACGCCGTGGTCTTCCACCGCTTTGCGCACGCGTGCTGGAACGGGGGCTTCCATTGGCTGGGACGCTGGATCTCGCACTGGTCGCGCTTCCTGACCGGCATCGAGATCCATCCGGCGGTGAGGCTGGGGCGCCGGGTGTTCATCGACCACGGCATGGGCGTGGTGATCGGCGAGACCGCCGAGATCGGCGACGACTGCACCATCTACCAGGGCGTGACGCTGGGCGGCACCTCGCTGTACAAGGGCCAGAAGCGGCATCCGACGCTGGGCGCCAACGTGGTGGTGAGCGCGGGCGCCAAGGTGCTGGGCGGCTTCGTGGTGGGCGACGGCGCGCGCGTGGGCTCCAACGCCGTGGTGCTCAAGCCGGTGCCGCCGGGCGCAACCGCGGTGGGCGTGCCGGCGCGCATCATCCTGCCCGATGCGCCGGCGGCGCAGCAGGGCGCCAAGCAGGAGTTCTCGGCCTATGGCATCACGCCGAACGCCGACGACCCGGTGTCGCTGGCGCTCAAGAGCCTGATCGACAATGCCGCGCGCCAGCACGAGCGCATCGAGGCCGTGCTGGCCGCGCTGGACCGGCTGGGCGAGCACCTGGAGAACACGCCGAACGACCGCTTCGATGCGAGCGAGTTGCGCAAGCTGATGAAGTAGGGAAAGAGGGCGGCCGGCAACGGCCGCTTTTTTTTCGCGCGATCTTGCGCGATCTCAGTCGGTCTGCGGCAGCAATCGGAAACCGCCGCCGTCGAGCTGCAGCACGGCGGCGCGCGGATGGCGCCCGTCCAGGTCCCAGTCGGTCAGCACCCAGCGCACGCCCGCGGCGTGTTCGTGGCGCGCCGGGCGATGGGTGTGGCCATGCACCATCAGCCTGGTCCCGGCCATGCCGAAGAGTTCGGCCGCGGCAGTGGGCGTCACGTCGCCGTAGACCATCGGTACGCCGTTGCCCTCGGCGGCCTGCCGCGCGCGGTTGCCTTCGCTGTCCGCACGCAGCTTGCGCGCGATCCCCAGGCGCGTACGCAGCGGCAGCGCCAGGAACAGCCGCTGCACCCAGCCCTTGCGGGTCCAGCGGCGGAAGCGGTTGTAGCGCTCGTCGTCGATGCACAGCATGTCGCCGTGGCTGAGCACCACGCGCTGGCCGGCGCAATCGATCACCGTGGGATCGGGCAGCAACTGCGCGCCTGCGGCGGCGGCAAAGCGCGTGCCCAGCAGGAAGTCGCGGTTGCCATGCATCAGGTACACGGCAACGCCGCGCGCGGCCAGCGCGCGCAGGGCACCGGCCACGCGTTGTGCGAACGGCGAGTCGGTTTCCTCGTCGCCAATCCAGAATTCAAAGAAATCGCCCAGGATAAACAGCGTGCGCGCGTCGTGCGCGGCGCGCTCGAGCGTGCGCTCGAAGGCTGCCAGCGTACGTGGCATGCCGGGCGTGAGATGCAGGTCTGAAATGAACCACGCCGGCGCCTGTACCTCGAGGGGACCGGCCACCGGCGTGCGGGGGATTGCGGTCATGCGCGGGGCCGGGAGGGAAGTGCCGGCCGGGCCGGGTGCACGTAACCGCAATCAGGGTGCATGGCTTGCTCGACGCTTGGTCGACGATTTAGTCGACAATTACTCGACGACGGTGGCCTTCTCGATCACCACGTCTTCCAGCGGCACGTCCTGGTGGAAGCCCGAGCTGCCGGTGCGCACGCCCTTGATCTGGTCGACCACGTCGGTGCCTTCCACTACCTTGCCGAACACGGCGTAGCCGAAGCCCTGCGGCGTCGGCGAGGTGAAGTTCAGGAAGTCGTTGTCGACCACGTTGATGAAGAACTGAGCGGTGGCCGAGTGGGGCGCGTTGGTGCGTGCCATGGCCACGGTGTAGCGGTCGTTCTTCAGGCCATTGCCGGCTTCGTTCTCGATCGGCGCGTCGGTGCCCTTTTGCTTCATGCCGGGCTCGAAACCGCCACCCTGGATCATGAAGTTCTTGATCACGCGGTGGAAGATGGTGTTGTCATAGTGGCCCTTGCGGACATACGACAGGAAGTTTTCGACCGATTTCGGCGCCTTCTCGGCGTCGAGTTCGATGGTGATGACACCCTGGTTGGTTTGAAGCTGGACCTTGGACATGGTTTCCTCTGTTCGGTGTGTTATTTGACGACAGTGGCCGACTCGATCACGATCGGCGAGGCCGGCACATTGCGCATGGGGCCGTAGGCCGTGGTCGGCACGCTCTTGATCTTGTCGATCGTGTCCATGCCTTCCACCACCTTGCCGAAGACTGCGTAGCCGTTGCCGTCCGGCTGCGGGTAGTCGAGATTCGGATTATCCACCACATTGACGAAGAACTGCGCGGTGGCCGAGTCGGGGTTGCTGGTACGCGCCATGGCCAGCGTGCCGGCCTTGTTCTTCAGGCCGCCGCGGGCTTCCAGCGGGATCGGCGCGCGCGTGGGCTTTTCCTTCATGTCGCGGTCGAAGCCGCCGCCCTGCACCATGAAGCCGTTGATCACGCGATGGAAGATGGTGCCGCTATAGAAGCCGCTCTTTACATATTCCAGGAAGTTGGCCACGGTCTTGGGCGCGACGTCCGGGTACAGTTCGACCGTGAACTTGCCGGCGCTGGTGACGAACTGGACGCGCTCGGCGGCCTTCTGCTGCGCCAGCGCGCTGAACGACGACAACGCGAGCGCGCCTGCGGTCAGTGCGGCCAGGGCGATGCGACGGGAACGGATCATGGGTGGAACTCCGGTGAGTCGGGATGCAAACGGCCCGGACGCCATTGCGCCCGGACATTCTTGGCAGGGGCGTCAGTTGGCTGCCGGGGCGCTGGCCGGGGCCGCGCGCTGTGCCGGAGCCGGCTTGCGGTTGCCGGACGGCACGCCCGCGGTCCCGGTCGTGCCCGTCGCCGCGGGCGTGCCGGTGGCTGCCTCCGGGCGCAACTGGCGCAGCCCGGCGCTGGCACGGGTATCGGCCGGATTGCGGCGCAGCGCCTCCGCATAGGCCTGCTCGGCCAGGCGGCGGTAGACGTCGCCCAGATTGGTGTAGGCGATGGCAAAGGCCGGCTTGACCTCGGTGGCCAGCAGCAGTTCGGCCTCGGCGCGCTTCAGGTCGCCGCGCTTGGCATAGAGCAGCGCCAGGTTGTTGTGCGGCTCGGGCAATTCGGGGAAGTCCGCCGCCATTTCCGTGAAGGCCTGGATGGCGGCGTCCTCGCGCCCGGACTGCGCCAGCGCCCAGGCGCGCTGGAACCGTGCCTGCGCGTTGCGCGGATTGGCCGCGATCACGCGGTCGAAGCCCTTGATGGCGTCGTCATAGCGGCGCGCGTTGGCGGCCTGCTGGGCCTGGGTCATGCCGGGGTCGGTCGAGCGGATGCCGTCCAGCGGCGACGTGGGCGCGGGCAGCGACAGCGGTCCCTGCTGGGCCTGCGCGGGCCCGGCCAGCGCCGCGGCCAGGGCCAGGGCAGCCGTGGCGGCCAATGCGGGACGCGGGCGGAGCGCGGCGGCGAGCGCGGCGGTAGGCGAGGAGGGCAGCAGCAGGCTCATTGAAGACAGGTCCGTTATACTCCGCGGCATTCTAGCAAAGCGGCACGGCCGGCACTAAAGCCATGGTCCGGGCAAGCGTCGGCAAGCGCGGGCGGCCGCGGCAAATCCCCGGCGCGCGGTCTACCGGCACATCGCCTTCCGGTAAGATATGGGGCGCGGCGGAATTGCGCCAGTGGCGCCAGTGCCGCCTCCCCCGACCATTCACTTCGTTTCATGCAGCCTCTGAACATCTACAACACGCTCGCGCGTGAGAAGCAGCCATTCGTGCCCATCGAACCCGGCAAAGTCCGCATGTATGTCTGCGGCATGACGGTGTACGACTACTGCCACGTCGGCCACGCGCGCGTGATGGTGGTGTTCGACATGGTGCATCGCTGGCTGCGTGCCGCCGGCTACGAGGTGACATATGTGCAGAACATCACGGATATCGACGACAAGATCATCCGCCGCGCCGCCGAGAATGGCGAGACCATCGGCGCGCTGACCACGCGCTTCATCCAGTACATGCACGAAGACGCCGCCGCGCTGGGCGTGATCCGTCCCGACCACGAGCCGCGCGCGACCGACTACGTGCCGCAGATGCTCGACATGATCGGCAAGCTGGAAGCGAAGGGCCTGGCCTACCAGGCCAGCGATGGCGACGTGAACTACTCGGTGCGCAAGTTCGACGGCTATGGCAAGTTGTCCGGCAAGTCGCTGGAAGACCTGCGCGCGGGCGAGCGCGTCAGTGCCAACGACGCCAAGCAGGACCCGCTCGACTTCGTATTGTGGAAATCCGCCAAGGCCAGCGAGCCGCCCGAGACCAAGTGGGAGTCGAAGTGGGGCAGCGGCCGGCCGGGCTGGCACATTGAATGCTCTGCCATGAGCTGCGCGCTGCTGGGCGAGCATTTCGACATCCATGGCGGCGGGGCGGATTTGCAGTTCCCGCACCATGAGAACGAGATCGCGCAATCGGAAGGGGCCAGCGGCAAGCCGTTCGTCAACATGTGGATGCACAACGGTTTCGTGCGCATCAACGACGAAAAAATGTCCAAGTCGCTTGGCAATTTCTTCACGATCCGCGAAGTGCTGAAGGCGTACGACGCCGAAGTCGTGCGTTTCTTCATCCTGCGCGCGCACTACCGCAGCCCGCTCAACTACAGCGACGCGCACCTGGACGACGCGCGCCATGCGCTGACGCGCCTGTACACCGCGCTGAAGGACACGCAGCCCGGCGGCTGCGCGGTCGACTGGGAAGAGCCGCACGCGAAGCGCTTCGCCGAAGCCATGGGCGACGACTTCAACACGCCGATCGCGATGTCGGTGCTGTTCGACCTGGCCAGCGAGATCAACCGCACCGGCTCCACCAGCGCCGCGCGCCAGCTCAAGGCGCTGGCCGGCACGCTGGGGCTGCTCGAGCGCGATCCGCATACCTTCCTGCAGGGCGGCAAGTCCGCGGACGGCCCCAGCGCCGAGGAAATCGAAGCCAGCATCGCCGCGCGCAAGGCGGCCAAGGCCGAGCGCAACTTCGCCGAAGCCGACCGCATCCGCGCCGAACTGCTTGCCGCCGGCATCGTGCTGGAAGACAAGCCGGGTGGCGCGACCGAGTGGAGGCGTGCTTGAACGCTGCCGCGCGCAAGCCCGCCAACGCCACCGCCGTGCCGGCAGCCGCCGGCCGGTCGAAGGCGGCCGGCCCGCGTCCGGCCAAGGCGAGCGCCAGCGAGGCACCGCTGTCCGACGGCAAGGCGGCGGGCAAGGCGGTGGCCAAGTCCACGCGCAACGCCAAGGCGGTATTGCCCGAGGCCGACGCGCTGCCGCTGCCGGTCGAGACCGTCATTGACGCGGTCCGTCCCGCTTACTGGGACGAAGCCTGCGCCGACCTGATGAAGCGCGACCGCATCCTGCGCAAGATGATCCCGAGCTACGGCCCGGCGCACCTGGTGTCGCGCGGCGATCCGTTCGTCACGCTGGCGCGCGCCGTGGTGGGCCAGCAGATCTCGGTCAAGGCGGCGCAGTCGGTGTGGGAGCGCCTGCACACGGCCTGTCCCAAGCTGACGCCGGCACAGTTCCTGCGCGCGGGCACCGAGAAGCTGGCCGGCTGCGGATTGTCCAAGCGCAAGGCCGAGTACATGATCGACCTGGCCGACCACTTCAAGGCGGGCCGGGTGCACGTGGCCGAATGGGCGCAGATGGACGACGAAGCGGTGATCGCGGAGCTGACGCAGATCCGCGGCATCGGCCGCTGGACGGCCGAGATGTTCCTGATGTTCAATCTGATGCGGCCCAACGTGCTGCCGCTCGACGATATCGGCCTGATCAATGCGATTTCCGCCAACTATTTCAGCGGAGAACCGGTCACGCGCAGCGAGGCGCGCGAGGTGGCGGCCAACTGGGAACCGTGGCGGACGGTGGCAACCTGGTATATGTGGCGTAGTCTGGACCCGTTGCCTGTGACGTACTAGGCATCGGAACAACAAAAATCAGAAGCAGGTGCGTTGCACGCTATCTGGCAGGCGCTAAGATAGCGGCCAATTTCCGGTAGAATGCGCCCCTTCACAGACAGGTACGTGTGATTTTATGAAAACCACCTTCCTGGATTTTGAGCAGCCCATTGCCGAACTCGAGGCAAAAATCGAAGAACTGCGCTTCGTGCAGGACGATTCGGCTGTCGATATTTCCGAAGAGATTTCGCGGCTGGCCGGCAAGAGCCAGCAGCTGACCAAAGACATCTATGCCAACCTGACCCCGTGGCAGGTTGCGCAAATCGCCCGCCACCCCCAGCGTCCCTACACGCTGGACTACGTGCGCGAGATCTTTACCGATTTCCACGAACTGCACGGCGACCGCACCTTTGCCGACGACCTGTCGATCGTCGGCGGCCTGGCGCGCTTCAACGGCCAGGCGTGCATGGTGATCGGCCACCAGAAGGGCCGTGACACGAAAGAGCGCGCCCTGCGCAATTTCGGCATGCCCAAGCCCGAGGGCTACCGCAAGGCCAAGCGCCTGATGGAACTGGCGGACAAGTTCGGCCTGCCGATCTTCACCTTCGTCGACACCCCGGGTGCATTCCCCGGCATCGACGCGGAAGAGCGCGGCCAGTCCGAGGCCATTGGCCACAACCTGTACGTGATGGCCGGCCTGAAGGTGCCTCTGATCGCCACCATCATCGGTGAAGGCGGTTCGGGCGGCGCGCTGGCGATCGCCGTCGGCGACGTGGTGCAGATGCTGCAGTTCGCCACCTATGCCGTGATCTCGCCGGAAGGCTGCGCCTCGATCCTGTGGAAGACCGCCGAGAAGGCGCCGGAAGCCGCCGAGGCGCTGGGCCTGACCGCGCACCGCCTGAAGGCGCTGGGCCTGATCGACAAGATCGTCAACGAGCCGCTCGGCGGCGCGCACCGCGATCACAAGGCCATGGCGGCGCTGCTAAAGCGCACCCTGGCCGAGTCGCTGCGCCAGTTCCAGGGCATCAGCGTGAAGGAACTGCAGGCGCGCCGCTACGAACGCCTGCTGGCCTATGGCAAGTTCAAGGAAACCGGCGCCCCGGAATGATCCGTCCGCCCGGCTGACCGACAAGGTCGCACAGGCCCTGCAGGGCGGTGCGGCCTTTGTTGTTTCTGGGAGCGGCGCGCCGGTGATCGCGGTGGCGCTGTCGGGCGGACGCGATTCGGTCGCGCTGCTGCATGCCGCGCGCGCCGCCACGCAGGGCACGGCGGCGCGCGTGGTCGCGCTGCACGTGCATCACGGCCTGCAGGATGCCGCCGACGAATGGGACCGCTTCTGCGAGGAGTTGTGCGGGCAGTGGCAGATCGGCTATTTCGTGCGCCGGGTCGCGGTTCGGCAGGCGGCGGGCGAGGGCGTGGAAGCTGCCGCGCGCCGCGCGCGCTATGCAGCGCTGGCGGCGATGTGCGCCGACAGCGGGGCGCGCCTGCTGCTGTTCGCGCATCACCAGGACGACCAGGTCGAGACCGTGCTGCTGCGGCTGTTTCGCGGCGCCGGGGTGGCCGGCATGGCCGGCATGCCCGCGCTGCGCCCGCTCGAAGCGCACAGCGGCGTGATGCTGCTGCGGCCGTGGCTGGACCTGAGCCGCGATGAGATCGATGCCTACTGCGCCGCCAATGCGCTGCGCTGGATCGACGATCCCTCCAATGCCGACGCGCGCTATGCCCGCAACGCCCTGCGAGCGCACCTGCCGGCGCTGGTGACGGCTTTCCCTGCATTGCGCGCCAACGTGGCCCAGGCCGCGGCGCATTTCGCGCAGGCCAACGAGCTGATCGACCAGCTGGCCGCCGCCGCGATGGCGCAGCTGGCGCATCCGGGCCGCGATGCCGATACGCTCGCCGAACTCGATCTAGCCGGTTTGCGCGCACTACCGGCGGCGCAGGCCGATGCGGTGCTGCGGCTGTGGCTGCGCGACCTCGGCACGCGCGCGCCATCGACCGCGCGCCTTGCGGCGATGCGCGCGCAACTGGTCGCGCACGAGGGCGGCGAGCCAGCCATCGCCCATGACGGCCTAGTCCTGCGCCGCTTCCGCGGCCGCGTGCTGGCGTGCACGCCGCCGCCCGCGCAGCCTCCCGAAACCGTGTCGCTCGACTGGCGCGGCGAGGACCGCATCGTCGTGCCCGCATGGCGCGGCGAGCTGCGCTTCTTCCGCGACGACAGCTTCGGCGTGCCCGAAGCCGTGCTGCGCCAGCCGCTGCGGCTGGCGCCGCGTGCCGGCGGCGAACGGCTGGTGCTGCGGCCCGGAGGCCCGGCACGCGCGCTCAAGCAAGCCTGCCAGGAGGCTGGCATCCCCGCCTGGCGCCGGGCGTGGCTGCCGCTGCTGTGGGCAGGCGACACCCTCGTGCTTGCCGCCGGACTCGGCATGCACCGCCGCTGGCCGGCCGAGGCGGCGGCACCGCGCTGGCGCGTCGAATGGCATGCGCAGCCGCCGCAAGTGCCGGGCGCGGCGCGCTGAACGCCTCGCCGCGGCAATGACGAAGCGCGTCGATCACATCGGGAAAGCCCGCAAACCTCGGCTTCGCCTTGCCTGACAAGCCTTGTTCGTGTATTTTCAAGGGCTTTGCACAATCGCTGGCGTCGACAAGAAGATGGCTCTCATCGTTCACAAATACGGCGGCACTTCGATGGGTTCCACGGAACGCATCAAGAATGTCGCCAAGCGCGTTGCCAAGTGGCACCGCGCCGGTCACCGCGTAGTCGTGGTGCCTTCGGCCATGTCGGGCGAGACCAATCGCCTGCTGGGACTCGCCAAGGAAATTTCGCCGCAGCCCAATCCGCGTGAACTGGACATGCTCGCCTCCACCGGCGAGCAGGCCAGCGTGGCACTGCTGGCTATCGCCCTGCACGGCGAGAACATCGACGCGGTCAGCTACACCGGCTGGCAAGTGCCGGTGAAGACCGACTCGTCGTACACCAAGGCGCGTATCGAATCGATCGACGACGAGCGCATCCTCGGCGACCTCGACGCCGGCCGCGTGGTCGTGATCACCGGATTCCAGGGCATCGACGACGACGGCAACATCACCACGCTGGGCCGCGGCGGCTCGGACACCTCGGCCGTGGCCATCGCCGCCGCGATCGAAGCCGACGAGTGCCTGATCTACACCGATGTCGACGGCGTGTACACCACCGACCCGCGCGTGGTCGAGGACGCCCGCCGCCTGGACCAGATCACCTTCGAGGAAATGCTGGAAATGGCCAGCCTCGGCTCCAAGGTGCTGCAGATCCGCTCGGTGGAATTCGCCGGCAAGTACCGCGTGAAGACCCGCGTGCTGTCGTCGCTGACCGACCCGCTTATGCCGCTCGAGCAGGAAATGCACTCGGGCACGCTGATCACTTTTGAGGAAGAGTCTGAAATGGAAGCAGCCGTCATCTCCGGCATCGCCTTTGCCCGTGACGAGGCCAAGATCACCGTTCTGGGCGTGCCGGACAAGCCGGGCATCGCCTACCAGATCCTGGGCCCGATCGCCGACGCCAACATCGACGTCGACATGATCATCCAGAACCAGTCCGTCGACGGCAAGACCGATTTCACCTTCACCGTGCCGCGCGCCGACTACCAGCGCGCGCTGGCGATCCTGGACGACGGCGTGAAGACGCATATCGGCGCCGGCAGCGTGTCGGGCGACCCGAAGGTGTCGAAGGTGTCGGTGGTGGGCGTTGGCATGCGTTCGCACGTGGGCATCGCCAGCAAGATGTTCCGCACGCTGTCGGAAGAGGGCATCAACATCCAGATGATCTCCACCTCGGAAATCAAGATCTCGGTGCTGATCGACGAGAAGTACATGGAACTGGCCGTGCGCGCCCTGCACAAGGCCTTCGAACTGGAACAGGCGTGATCCGTTCGTAAGCATTTTCTGGCGGCGCTGCAGATTTTGTGTTGAGTCATCGATTTTTCATTGACCAACCCGCGTGGCGTCGCTAGAATACGCGCTTCGTTGTGTGGCTCCCTCACACAACGCAAGTTTGGGAGACGTGGCCGAGAGGTCGAAGGCACTCCCCTGCTAAGGGAGCATCCGGGCCAAAACCTGGATCGAGGGTTCGAATCCCTCCGTCTCCGCCACTACATCTGTATTGGCGGCGGAACCCCGGAAGATCGCGGTCTTCCGGGGTTTTGTTTTTTGTGGCGCGTTTTTTGTGGCGCCGATATTTGCCGATCCGATATTCGCCGCGCCGTTCCCTGTGGCCCGCTGCATCGACCTGCCGGCGCCGTCATGCACCGCTACGTGCAATTATCCCGATACGCCTGCTGCAGCTCCTTGCGCGACTTGTCGCGCTCGACCTTCGGAATCGGCCGGCCCTGCGCGTTCTGCGTCGCCGAGGTGGTCGACTGGTACGTGCGCTTCTTCGGCGTGGCGTTGAACTGCTCTTTCAGCGATTCGCATTTGTCGCGCGTGATCTGGTCGGGGTCGAGTGTGGGAGCCGACGGCGGGCGGTAGGGATTGGCGCCTTCCTGCACGGCTTCCGAAATGGCACCTGCGGCGCCCCCCTTCGGCGGGGATTGCTGTGCCAGGGCTGTCGCGACGCTGCCCAGTGCCAGCAAGCCGGTCAGCAGCCATCTTGTCGATATCGGCATGTTGTCCCTCCTCGATTGCCGGGCAGCCGGCCGGCTTCCTAGAACCATCATATGTGCCGCGCCCGGAATTGCCAGAATCCGATGGCGCCGGTGCCGGCAGGGCGGGGCCGCCTGTCGGGGCTGGGAAGGGCGATGGCACGCCGCCCGGGCCACGATTTGCGTTCTGGCCTTGCCTGCCATAAACCTAGTTCAGGGACATGCCCGCAAGGGCTTCCAGGACTTCAGGAGAAGCCAATGAGTGTGCTGATGCTTTCGAACGTCGATATGGAAACCACCGACGACGAGATCCGCGACTTCCTCATCCGCTACGGCTTCCCGGCGTTCGACGAGCTCGAGCGACTGCCGGGGGATGGCTCGCGCCCGGCGGTGGCGGTGCATTTCAACGCGGTAGAGGACGCCGCGCTGCGGATGCTGCAGCCGCGCATCAACCATCTGTTCTGGAAGAAGCGCCAGGTTGAGGCAATGGTGCTCACGGAGCGCTTCGAATAGGCGGGAAGGACCTGCGGGCGCGACGACCCGCAGGCAGCAGGCCTGCGCCTGCGAAGTGCCGGCGCTTAGCCGACGAAGGCCTTCTCGAGCACGAAGTGGCCGGGCTCGCTCATATTGCCTTCCTCGAAGCCGCGCTCTTCCAGCATGACGCGGATTTCCTTGAGCATGTCGGGGCTGCCGCACAGCATCAGGCGGTCGTTCTCGGTCGAGAACGGGGGCACGCCCAGGCGCTCGAACAGTTCGCCCGACTCGATCAGCTCGGTGATGCGGCCGCGCGTGTGGAAGTCTTCGCGCGTGACGGTGGGGAAATAAACCAGCTTTTCGCGCACCATCTCGCCCAGGTACTCGTGCTCGGGCAGGTGCTCGTTCAGCAGTTGCTGGTAGGCCAGTTCATCGACATAGCGGCAGGTGTGGGTCAGCACGATCTTGTCGTAGCGGGCATACACCTCGGGATCGCGGATGATCGACAGGAACGGGGCCAGGCCGGTGCCGGTGGCCAGCAGCCACAGGGTCTTGCCGGGCAGCAGGTTTTCGACCAGCAGCGTGCCGGTGGGCTTCTTGCCGACAAAAATCTGGTCGCCTTCGCGCAGGTGTTGCAGGCGCGACGTCAGGGGGCCATCCGGCACCTTGATGCTGAAGAATTCCAGGGTTTCTTCATAGTTGGCGCTGGCGATGCTGTAGGCACGCAGCAGCGGGCGGCCATTGACTTCCAGGCCGACCATGGCGAACTGGCCGTTTTCGAAGCGGAAACCCGGGTCGCGCGTGCAGGTGAAGCTGAACAGCGTGTCGGTCCAGTGGTGAACGGAGAGGATGGATTGCTGGTAGAGGTTGCTCATCGGAGGAAACGCCAAGGCCCGCGGGCAAGCCGCCGGGGAGGATGGTGACCGGACATGTGCGCCTGTCGGCAGTTACCGGCAAAGGCGGCGGATCACGGGAACGCAATGATCCACTTCGACGCGTATTGTAAAACGGCAGCGGCCGGCGTGCCCGGGCCACGTCGACGGGACCCCGCCCGGGATAGGGTTATGCGCAGTGATGAAATCCGGGGTTTCAATTCTGAAACCCGTATGCCGGGTTTGCGGCGCGAAATCCTCGCAAATCAACCAAATCCGGTATGGCCCGCTTTTTGCGCTCCGAGACCCGCCGCACGTCCAGCCGTCGTGCCGGCAAAGCTGCCGTGACCCGACGATCGCATTGCGTTGCAGGGCAGGCGCCCTTGGTCTTGAACAGGAATGCACCGCGATGTACTACGGAACGAATGCAGCCGGCGCAGCTGGCGCAGAAAGCCGCGCGCTTGCCGCAGATGACAGCCAGCCACGTGCCGGCCGCCACCACGACGATCGTTGCGGCGGCAAGCCGGCGCCACAGCGTACCAACTGGGCCTGGGCGGCCGTGGCCAGGCATGACGACTGGATGGATTCACACAGCCCGTTTGCGCAGTTTGCGCATTTCGACTAGCCGCCGCCCACGGCACCTGCCGTGGCGCGGTCCCTTCGAATGACCCGAGCCGCCGTGCTGCCTGCGCGGCGTTTCGGTTGCCCTCAGTTTCCTTGTGCGTGCCATGAACTACGCTCCCATCAAATCGCTGCTGATTGCCAACCGTTCCGAGATCGCGATCCGCGTCATGCGGGCCGCCGCCGAGATGAATATCCGGACCGTGGCGATCTACTCCAAGGAAGACCGCCTCGCCCTCCATCGCTTCAAGGCCGACGAGAGCTACCTGGTCGGCGAGGGCAAGAAGCCGCTGGCGGCCTATCTCGATATCGAAGACATCCTGCGCATCGCGCGCCATGCGAAGGTCGATGCGATCCATCCGGGCTATGGCTTCCTGTCGGAGAATCCGGACTTCGCGCAGGCCGTGATCGATGCCGGCATCCGCTGGATCGGCCCGTCGCCCGAGGTCATGCGCCGCCTCGGCAACAAGGTGGCCGCGCGCAATGCGGCGATCGAGGCGGGCGTGCCGGTGATGCCGGCCACCGACCCGCTGCCGCACGACCTGGAGGCCTGTAAGCG